>CAVTVX010000009.1:0-282193 GCA_963738285.1 uncultured Gammaproteobacteria bacterium
CCCAAAGCCGCGGCGGGAGAACACGAAGGGCGTCAGTGTCAGGTCGTAGTTCGGGGCGAGATTCAGGTAATAGGGCACGCCGATCTCGAAGCCGCTCTTGTCGGAGTTGCCAAATGACGGAAACAGGAAGCCGGACTTGCGCGCCTCGCCCACCGGGAACGTGATCACCGGCGCGTACAGGATCGGGATGCCCTTGAGGTCGATGCGGACGTTCCTGCCCTTGCCCTGTTGCGATCTCTGGTCGATATCGATGGCGGAGGCCCGCAGCTCCCAGTCGGTGTGGCCGGCCGGGCAGGTCGTGAAGTGGACGTCGCGGAGCTTGAGCTCGCCTTCGGGAGTCATCTGGAGCGTTGCCGCCGAACCGCGGGCAGGCCTCCGGGGCAGCTCGAATTCCGCGCCGGTGAACCGGCTCGTGCCGAGCGCGTTCCAGCTGCCGGATCCGCCTTTCAGGCGGATGTCGGGCGAGCGATACTCCACGTCGCCTTCGACCTCGAACCGGCGTTCGGAGGCGTCGTAGGTCGCGGATTCGGCGGACAGCTCGCGATCGCCCTGGACGATCGTGACGCCGCCCGAGAGCTTCGCATCACCCTCGCGCGTCATCTCGGCGCCGCCGCTCTTGACCTGTACCGGCAGTTGCCGGTTCTGCCCGGCCTTGGCGTCGTCCGCGGCCGGCGCGACGGTCGCGGCCGGCTCGGCGGCGGCCGGCCAGTCGCATTCCTCGGCGGTGGCCGGCGGCAGCACGCCGGTCATTGCGAGCAAGGCGATGACGGTTCGGGAAATCACTGGAGCCGGGAAGTCTATAATGCGGGCACCCCGGCCGTCGCCTCCGCATGACAACGAACGACAACGCCGATCCGCGGCTGCAAAGACTCGAACGATGGATCGCAGGCCTGCCGGGCCCGCCCGTCGATCGCGTTGTGCCCGCGTCTGCCGATGCGAGCTTCCGGCGCTACTTCCGCGTCCACCGCGGCGGTACCACGCAGATCGCCATGGACGCGCCGCCGGAGCGCGAGCGCCTCGATGCCTGGCTGCGAGTCGCGCGGATCCTCGCCGCCGCGGGCGTGCACGTCCCGCCGGTGCTTGCCGTCGATGCCGAACAGGGCTTTGTGCTGATCGGGGACCTGGGACGGCATCATTACCTCGAGGCGCTCGGCCAGGGCGCGGATCCCGGGCCGCTGTACTCGGATGCCGTGGATGCGCTCGTCCGGATGCAGGCCACAGACCCTGCCGCAATTGCGGAGCTGCCGTCCTACGATCGCGAACTCCTGATGCGGGAGCTCGGGCTCTTCACCGACTGGTTCGTCTCGCGCCACCTGTCGCTGGCTCCGGACGACTTCGAGCGCGCGGCGATCGCCGGGGCGTTCGAATGGCTCTGCGACCAGGCGCTCGCGCAGCCCGTGGTGTTCGTGCATCGCGACTATCATTCGCGCAATCTCCTCGTGTGTCCCGACGACAACCCGGGCATCGTCGATTTCCAGGACGCCGTGCGCGGGCCCATCAGCTATGACCTCGTATCGCTGCTCAAGGATTGCTATGTCGTCTGGCCGCGCAAGCAGTTGCTGGCGTGGCTGGACCGTTACCGCGGGCAGGCGGCCGCTGCTGGGCTCGACGTGGCCGGCGACCGCGAGGAATTCCGGCGGTGGTTTGACCGCATGGGATTGCAGCGGCACCTCAAGGTGCTCGGGATCTTTGCCCGGCTCTGGCATCGCGACGGCAAGCCGGGTTATCTGGGCGACTTGCCACGGGTTCTCGACTATGCGCTGGAAGCGACGTCGACGCTGCCGGAACTCGCCGACTTCGACGCATTCCTTCGCCGTCAGGTCGTGCCTGCATTCACCGCGGTATCCCGACGCGCGGGCCATTCGCGTTGAGGGCCATGATCCTGGCCGCGGGACGCGGTGAACGCATGCGCCCGCTGACCGAGAAGCTGCCGAAGCCGTTGCTCGTGGTGGGCGGCCACCGGTTGATCGAGTATCACCTCGCGGCCCTGGCGGAGTCCGGAATCCGCGACGTGATCATCAATCTCTCCTGGCACGGCGAGCGCATCCGCGAGGCGCTCGGCGACGGCGATTCCCGCGGGCTTGCGATCCGCTACAGCGAGGAGGGACCCGAGCCGCTCGGCACCGGCGGCGGATTGCTTGCCGCGCTGCCGCTGCTCGGCGACGCGCCATTCCTGGTCCTCAATGGCGATGTCTGGTCGGACTTCGCGCTGCGGATGCTCCGGCCGATGCCCGAATCGCTCGCGCACCTCGTCCTGGTCGACAACCCGGAACATCATCCCGAAGGCGACTACGGTCTCGGGGCCGGCGGCCGCGCGACCGATGGGCCCGACCGGCTCACGTACTCGGGCATTTCGGTTCTGGACCCGGGGCTCTTCGACGGCTGCGAGTCCGGTGTCTTTGCACTGAAACCGCTGCTCGACCGGGCGCTGGCCACGGGCCGGCTCACGGCCCAACGCCATGACGGTGTCTGGCACGACGTCGGCACGCCAACGAGGCTCTCGGCGCTCGACGCGGAATTGCGCATCGGAAAAGCCAGGCACCCCGCGCTCTCGTCGCCGGTCGGCTAAAATGGCCCCTTCGCCGGCCCGGGACGTCTGACAAGTGGCTGATCTGAAAGGAGTTCCTGTGCACGTCGAGCGGCGGCCCGCGAGGAGCGGCGAAAAGTTCGTCACGCCGCAGGGATTCACCGCGATCCGCGACGGCATCAAGAGAGGTGCCGCGTCCTTGCCGTTTGCACCGGGCGTCAAGCCGCGATGGCTGCGCGCGCCGCTCGCGACCGGTGCGCGCTACGAGGCGCTCCGTCGCACGGTGCGCGAGCATCGGCTCAGCACGGTCTGCGAGGAGGCGCATTGCCCGAATATCGGTGAATGCTGGAATGCGGGCACGGCGACGCTCCTGCTCATGGGGTCGGTGTGCACGCGCGCCTGCCGCTTCTGCGCGGTGGACACCGGCAATCCGCGGGGCTGGCTGGACGCCGATGAACCGGCCAACGCGGCGCGCACCGTCGCATTGATGAAACTTGGCTATGTCGTCCTCACCTCCGTGGACCGCGACGACCTGCCCGACGGCGGCGCGGCGCATTTCGCGGCCTGCGTGCGCGCCATCAAGCGCGAAAACCCGCGGACGGCGGTCGAGGCCTTGACGCCCGACTTCCAGGGCGTGCCGGCCGACATCGCGACCGTGGTCGACTCCGGGCTGGAAGTCTTCGCGCAAAACGTCGAGACGGTCGAGCGGCTGACTCATCCCGTGCGCGACCCGCGGGCGGGCTACCGGCAGACGCTCGACGTGCTCGCGTACGCCAAGCGTCATCGCCCCGGCGTTCTCACGAAGACGAGCCTGATGCTGGGACTCGGCGAGTCCACGGACGAACTGCTGCGGACGATGGACGACCTGCGGGCCATCGCGTGCGACGTCCTGACCCTCGGCCAGTACCTGCGTCCGACGGCGAATCACCTGCCGGTCGAACGCTACGTGACGCCGGAGGAATTCCTCCAGCTGCGAAATGCGGCCCTGGAACGCGGCTTCCTCGAATGCGTGTCCGGCCCGATGGTGCGTTCGAGCTACCGTGCAGAGCGTGCGCTCGCCGGCAACAACTGCGGCATTCCGGCGGCTTAATGCACCCGTTCCCGCACCGCTACCGGGTTCGGATCGGCGCGGCGCCTGAAGGCGAGTTCAGCCTCAGCGGCGAGGGACTCCACGAAATCCGCTCCCTGCCGCCGCCGGAATTCGGCGGCCCTGGCGGTTTCTGGTCGCCGGAAACGCTGCTGCTCGCGGCGGCGGGCGACTGTACGCTGCTGACGTTCCGCGCGATCGCGAAGGCCTCGCGCTTCGAATGGCGCGAGGTGTCGGCCGATGTCGAGGGCATCCTCGAACGCATCGACGGCATCAGCCGATTTACGCAGGTCACGATTCAGGTGCGCCTCGTCGTGCCCAGGGGCGCGGATGCCGTGCGCGCGCAGCGTCTGCTCGAAAAGGCGGAGCAGGGCTGTCCCGTCTCCAATTCGCTGACCGCCGCAAGGCACCTGACCTGTGAAATCGTGGAGGCCGCGTGAACGCGATCGTCCGTCGGCTCGGCCGCGTGGACTATGCGCCGGCCTGGCGCGCGATGCAGGCGTTCACCGATGGACGGGACGCCGGCACGCCGGACGAGCTCTGGTTCCTCGAGCATGCGCCCGTGTTCACGCAGGGACTGAACGGCAAGCCCGAGCACCTGCTGGCGACCGGCGAAATCCCGGTGGTCGGCATCGACCGCGGCGGCCAGGTGACCTATCACGGGCCGGGACAGCTCGTGATGTATGCCCTCGTCGACCTGCGCCGCCGCGGCATCGGGGTGCGCGAGCTCGTCCTGGCGCTCGAGAATTCAGTCATCGTGCTCGCAGCGAGCCACGGCATTGCGGCTGCGGGCCGGCGCGAGGCGCCCGGCGTCTACGTACGTGGCAGAAAGATGGCGAGCATCGGGCTCCGGGTCCGTCGCGGCTGCAGCTATCACGGCCTTGCGCTCAATGTCGACATGGATCTCGAGCCGTTTCTCCGAATCAATCCCTGCGGCATGGCGGGCCTCGCGATGACGCAGCTCGTGGATGAGGGCGCGACCCTGGACGTCGCCGGGGCGGCCGAAGAACTCGCTTGGCTTGCCTGCGAGGCGCTCGGGCTCGACTGGGACGGACTCTGGCACGGAGCCCGCGCGCCGGCAGCGTCACGGCATCAGAGTGCGACCAGCACGACGCCGCTGTCCGTCAGGTCCTGATAGATCCGGTCGAGCTGCGCGCGGCTCTCGGCGCGAATCGTGTAGGTGAGCGCGAGGAAGCGACCCTGGCTGCTCGTGCGCTCGCTGATGCGCGACGCGTCGAGCGCCCCGGCGTGACGCTCGACGATCGCGAGCGTCAGTGTGCGGAACGATTCCGAGTCGCGGCCCATCACCTTGACCGGAAAGTCGCATGGAAACCCGAACAAGTCGTCGGTCGCGGTCATGCGGGCAGGGCGGTCGAGAATTCGCGCTGCGTTGCCTTGAAGCCGGCGTAGATCCGGCGGTACACCCGCCCGGGCACGCCGCCGCCCACGGGACCGCCATCGAGCGCGGTGACCGCGCGGATCCCGCCGCCGGCGGAGGCGATGATCACCTCGTCCGCGGCCCTGACTTCCGCCTCGCTGACCGGTCTGCGTTCCGAGGCGATTCCCTCGCGCGCGGCCAGCTCGAAGATGACGCCGCGCGTGGTGCCCGGGAGGATCAAATGGGTCTGCGGCGGCGTGACGATCCGGCCGTCCAAGACCACGTGCGCGCTGCTCGCGCTTCCCTCCGTGAGCCATCCGCCGCGCAGCAGCAGCGCTTCCGTGGCGCCGGCGTCCGAGGCAAGCCAACGGAGCAAGACATTGCCCAGGAGCGAAGTCGACTTGATGTCGCAGCGCGACCAGCGGATGTCTTCGGCCGTGACCGATGCGACGCCTTTCGAGATGACATCGGCGGGCACGACCGGAAGCGCCTGCACGCAGGCGAAAATCGTCGGCCGGGTGCCCGGTTGCGGCACGTGATTGCGCTCGGGCTCGACACCGCGCGTGACCTGAACGTAAAGCAGCAGGTCGCCCCCGCCATTGCCGTGCACGAGCGCGCCGAATGCCGCGAGCCAGCCCGCGCGATCCAGCGGCGGCTTCATCCGCATCTCCCCGAGGCTCCGGTCGAGACGCGCGACATGCTCGTCGAACCGGTACGCGCGGCCGGCGTACACGGGGAGCACCTCGTAGGCGCCGTCGCCGAACAGGAAGCCGCGGTCGAGCGGCGAGATTCGCGCTTCGTCGAGCGGCAGCAGGCGGCCGTCGAGCCAGACGAGGGGCAGCGGCACGCCGGAGTCCTCAGGCGAACCAGGCCAGGATCGTGTCCCAGATGCGGCGGAAGATATTTCCGCGCGGCACGTCCTCGACCGGCTGCAGCGGCGCCTCGGCGATCACCTTGCCGTCGGCGAGCGCGCGCAGGACGCCGACGCGGTCGGATTTCGTGAGCGGCGCGAAGACGCGCGGCGCAAGCTCGATCCGGTATTCGATGCGATCCGCCAGCCCGCGGGGCAGTGTGACGACCAGGTCTTCGGCGAGCCCCACGGGGGCATGCCCGCCGCTCGCCTTGTAGATGCGCTGAACGGCGAGCTCGGTCCGCCCCTTCTTCAGCATGCGAGTCTCGTAGAAACTGAATCCGTAGTTGAGCAGGGCCAGGCTTGCGTCCTCGCGCGCTTTCATGCTCTTCGTGCCCGTCACGACGGCGATAAGGCGCATGCCGTCCCGCTTGGCGGAAGAGACGAGGCAGTATCCGGCCGCGTCCGTCATGCCCGTCTTTACGCCGTCAACGCTGGGGTCGCGCGCCAGCAGTCCATTGCGGTTCGACTGCCGGATGTTGTTCCACGTGAACTCGCGCTGAGAGTACCAGCGGTAGTACTCCGGGAATTCGCGAATGATCGCCCGCGTGAGCTTCGCGATGTCGCCGGGGGACATCTTGTGGTTGTCGCCCGGCAGGCCGGTCGCATTCTGGAAGTGGCTGTGGGTCATGCCGAGGCGCTCGGCGTACTGGTTCATCAGCGCCGCAAAGGTGTCTTCGGTGCCGGCGATCGCTTCCGCGAGCGCGATCGTCGCGTCGTTTCCGCTCTGCACGATCATGCCCTGGATCAGCACCTCGACTGGCACGCGCGAATTCAGCTCAAGGTAGGTGCGCGAGCCTTCCGATCGCCAGGCGTGCTCGCTGATCGCGACCTCAGTGTCGAGCCTGAGTTTGCCTTCCTTGAGCGCCTTGAAGACCGCATAGGCCGTCATCAGCTTCGTGATGCTCGCGGGCTCCACCGGCTCGGTGGCGCGGTGGCCGGCCAGGACCTGGCCGCTCCGCTGGTCCACCAGGATCCAGGCGCGGGCCTCGAGCGTCGGCGGCGGAGGCACGGGCTGGGCGGCGGCGTGAGCGGTGACGGAAGCGGCAATGAGCAGGAATGCGGGGAGGATTCTCAAGGCGGACCTCATGGATGGATGCGGTTCGTTGTTACAGGGCAAGTCGGACGGCGTCAGCACCGGCGATGCGCATTCGATCGGCCAGGGCGTCGAACTCGGCGAAACTCGAGGCGGGGCCGGCGCGCACCCGGAACATCGGGCGGCCGTCGACCGTCGCTTCCATGACCGTGACGTCTGCGATCCCCGCGGCGCGCAGTCTGGCGGCGAGCGCTTCGGCGTTGTCGCGGCTGCCGAAGGCGCCGGCCTGGGCGTAGTAGGCGGGCATCACCGGCGGAGGCGGCGTTGCGTCGCCGACGGCGAGGCTTCGCACCTCGACGAGCGCAGTGCCCTTGCGGATCATGTCGAGCTGTTCCGCCGCAGCGCGCGACAGGTCGAGGATGCGCCCCTTGGCAAACGGGCCGCGGTCGTTCAGTCGCACAACGACGCTGCGCCCGTTCTCCAGATTCGTCACGCGAACCCATGCCGGCAGCGGAAGGGTCGGGTGCGCACCCGTCATTGCGTTCATGTCATAGGTCTCGCCGGTTGCCGTGCGTCCGCCGTGAAAATCGGGCCCATACCAGGACGCGATACCCTGCTCGACATACCCCGCCGCCGTCGACAGCACCACGTAGCGTTGGCCGCCCACTTCATAGAAGGGCGGGTTGCCGTAGCGGGCGCGCGGCTCGTCGCGCGGCACCGAGGCGCTCTTCGGCGCCGGCGTGGTCGGCGGCGCCGGACGCAGGGGCTCGCGAACGCAGCCCGCGGCCGCGAGCAGGGCGAGGACCGCGGTCGCTGGCCGGAACCGCCTCATAGCACGGGAGCGGCCGCGGGCCCGGCGACCGGCGGCAGCGACGCCTCGATGCGCCGGCCGAGGTCGTTCACGGCGAGGGCGTAGAGGATGCTGCGGTTATAACGCGTGATGACGCCGAAGTTGTGAAAGCCCGCGCGAAGCTCGGGCCCCGCGTCGCCTTCCACGCGGATGAACAGGGCCGGCGCCTTGGCGCCCTGCGTCGTTTCAAAGGCTAGGCCGCGGTCGCGCAGCGCCTTCACGGTCGTGTCCGGCGATAGCTTTCCGGCGACGAGCGCCCCGGCATTCGGGAACCAGAGGCTTGCGGGCACGACAACGGGCTCACCCGCGCGCCAGCCATGGTCGGCCAGGTAGTTCGCTACGCTGGCGATGACGTCCGGCCAGCTTTCCCAGAGGTCACGCCTGCCGTCTCCGTCCCCGTCCACCGCGTAGCTGCGGTAGCTGCTCGGCATGAATTGAGCGCGGCCCATCGCGCCGGCGTATGAGCCCTGCACGGCGCTGACGTCGAATCCCTCTTCCCGCGCCAGCAACAGGAACTGCTCGAGCTCGGAACGGAAAAAGCTGCCGCGCGGCGGATAGTCGAAACCGAGCGTGGCGAGCGCGTCGACGACGCGGTCGCGGCCGGTGATGCGGCCAAAGTAGGTTTCTGCGCCGATGATCCCGACGATCACGTGCGGCGCCACGCCGGTCGATTTTTCAATCGCCGCCAGCGCGTCCCGGTGTGCGGTCCAGAAGTCGATGCCGGCCGCAATGCGTTCGTCGGTGATGAATATGTCCCGGTATTCATGCCACGGCTTCACCGACTCGGCCGGCCTGGTCATGCGCTCGATGATTCGGGGCTGGCTCACGGCATTGGCCAGCACGCCGTCGAGCCAGGCGGCGTCAAAGCCATGTTTCCGCTGCATCTCCTCGCTGAAGGCGCGCACGTCGGCGCGCGCGAGATCGAGGGATGCGGCGGTCGGGGCCGCGGCCGCGAGGGCAATGGCCAGCCATGGCGCCCGCAGCGTCCCTGTCGCGTGCTTCATCATCGGCCCACTAGTTTTCTGCTGGAATGCAGCGACATGAGGATACCGAAGCCCGCCATCAGGGTCACGAACGAAGTGCCGCCGTAGCTGACGAGCGGCAGCGGCACGCCGACGACCGGCAGCAGTCCCATGACCATTCCGGCGTTCACGCAGGTATAGACGAAGAACGTGAGCGCGATGCTGCCCGCCAGCAGGCGCGTGTACGCATCGCGGCATTGCATGGCCATGTACATCCCGCGGCTGACGATGAAGAGATAGCCGACCAGGAGCGCGATCAGACCGAGAAGGCCGAGTTCCTCCCCGATCACCGCAAAGATGAAATCGGTCGAGCGTTCCGGCAGGAACTCGAGCTGTGCCTGGCTGCCGTTCATCCAACCCTTGCCGAACACGCCGCCCGATCCGATTGCGATCTGCGACTGGATGATGTGATAACCGGCCCCGAGCGCGTCGCTCTGCGGGTCGAGCAGAGTCAATATGCGCTGGCGCTGGTAGTCGTGGAGGAAATGCCAGACGACGGGCACCGCCGCGCCCGCGACGGCGATACCGCCGAGCAGGTAGGCGGGCGACAGACCGCCCATCACGAGCACGATGATTCCCGAGACGGCGACGAGCAGCGCCGTGCCGAGATCCGGCTGCTCGGCGATCAGCCCGACCGGCAAGGTCACGATCAGCAGGACGACGGCGATGTCCTTGATCGACGGGGGCAGGGGGCGCTGGTGCAGGTACCAGGCGCACATCATCGGCACGGCGAGCTTCATGATCTCGGAGGGCTGGAAGCGGAGCAGACCGAGATCGAGCCAGCGCTGGGCGCCCTTGCCGACATCTCCCACGATCGCGACGATCGCGAGCAGGATGAGACCGACCAGGTAGGAGGCCGGGGAGACCATCCGCAGGAAGTGGTCGGGCACCCGCGACAGGGCGATCAGCAGGACGAAACCGACGCCGACGCGCGCGAGCTGGTTGAACCAGAGCGCCGTGTTGTCGCCGGCGGCGCTGTACAGCACGAACAGGCCGAACAGGCTCACCGCGATCAGCGCCGAAAGCAGCATGCCGTCAAGACGCAAGGCCCGGAGCAGCCGCGCCATGCCGGTGACCGTGCGCCGCGTGCGGGAGTCGCCAAGGCCACCGTAGATCATGGCGAAGCCTTGGCGAGGTAGGCGTCGAAAATCGCGCGCGCGATCGGTGCCGCCGCGGAGGCGCCGAAGCCTCCATTCTCGACCAGCACGGCGACTGCGAGCTTGGGGTCTTCTGCGGGCGCGAAAGCGATGAACAGCGCGTGGTCGCGGAGGCGTTCCGAGACTTCCTTTTCGTTGTATTTCTCGGTCTGGCCGACCGAGAAGACCTGCGCCGTGCCGGTCTTTCCGGCGATCGAATAGGCCGCGCCGAGTGCGGCGCGCCGGGCCGTACCGCGCGGGCCGCTCGTCACGGCAACCATCGCGTCCACGATCGTCTCCCAGTTCCCGGGATTGTTCAGCTCGATTTTCGGGAGCGGCCGCGGTGGCCGTTCCTCGACCTCGCCGGTCGCGGGATCCACCAGCGCGCGGACGAGGCGCGGCCGGAAGTGCCTGCCGCGCTCGGAAAGCAGCGCGGTCGCATTCGCCAGCTGAAGCAGGGTCACCGCCCAGTAACCCTGGCCGATGCCGGTGATCACCGTCTCGCCCGGAAACCAGGTCTGCTGATCGCGGCCGGTGAACGCCGACTTCTTCCATTGCTGGGACGGCACGATCCCGCCGCGTTCGCCCGCGATGTCGATGCCGGTGGGCTGGCCGAAGCCCATGCGCGCCATCGAGTCGTGAATGCGGTCGATCCCGAGAATGCTCGCGAGGCGATAGAAATAGACGTCGCAGGACTGCATTACTGCATTGTGCATGTCCATCGAGCCGTGTCCCTCGCGCTTGAAGTCGCGGAAACGATGCCGGGATCCGGGCAGAATGAAATATCCGGGGCAGTAGACTTTGTCCTCCGGCTTGATCACGTCGTACTCGAGCCCGGCAAGCGCCATCAACGGCTTGATCGTCGAACCGGGAGGATAGGTTCCGCGGAGAACGCGGTTGAAGAGCGGGCGGTCCGGGTTTTCGGTGAGTGCGACGTATTCGCTGCGCGAGATGCCGCGCGCGAATCCGTTCGGGTCGAACGACGGCAGGCTGGCGAAGACCAGCACGTCTCCATTCGAGGGATCGATCGCGACAACGCCGCCGCGGCGGCCTGCGAACGCCTCCTCGGCGACGCGCTCCAGCTCGATGTCGATGGTGAGCCGGAGGTCCTTGCCGGCCTGCGGCTCGTGGGTCTTGAGCTGCACGTCGGGGCCTTCCGAGAGTTTCATGGGGCGGCCCTCGGCATTCACGAGAACCTCGCGGTAGCCGCCGGTTCCCAGCAGGTCCTGCTCGTAGGCGCGTTCGATCCCTGTCTTGCCGATCACGCCCGTGCCGAAGTAGCGCTCACGGTCGACTCGCGCCAGGTCATCCTCGCTGATGGCGCCGACGTAGCCGATCGCGTGGGCCGCGACCGGTCCATAAGGATAATGGCGCGCCATGCGGGTCTCGAGCTGCACGCCGGGCAGTTCGTGCCGGTGGACGGCGTAGCGCGCGACCTCCTCGTCGTTGAGCTGCAACAGGAAGGGCACGGCTTCGAAGGAGCGCCGCGACAGCGCGAGCTGGCGCACGCGCGCGACCTCGCCTGCATCCAGCAGGCCGAAGCGCACGAGCCGGGACAGCGTGTCATCGAGGTCGCCCGCCTGCTCGCGCACGAGCTCGAGCTGGTAGGCGGGCGTGTTTTCCGCGATCACGTGGCCGGCACGATCGTAGATGATGCCCCGGTTCGGCGGCAGCGGCTCGACGCGGGCGCGATTGCCCTGGGACAGTTCGAGGTAATGATCGTGCTGCACGACCTGCAGCCAGAATGCCCGGCCCATCAGCAGCATCGCGATCAGCGCGATGATGCCCGCCCCGAACAGCGAGCGCTGGTAGAAGATGCGCTGCTCGAGGGCGTCATCCTTGATGCGCACGCGCCGCATCGTTCGCCTAGCGGCGCGCGGCGAAGCGCGCGAAGAGCCCGGTGAGGAGCGGCCAGCAGGCGGCGCCGACAGGCACCGCGAGCCAACGCCGCCAGTCCGTCACCGGGTGACCGGCGACGCCGTCGATCCAGAAGAGCAGGAATTCGTTCAGCCAGAGGAGCGCGAGGATCACGGCCGACTGCTGGAGCGGCGGAAATGCCCTGATCTGGAGCCGCAATTTCGAGGCGACGTAGGCGATGACAGTCAGCGTCAACGCGTGCTGGCCGAGCAGCACGCCATTGAAGCCGTCGAGCGCGAGTCCGGCGCACCAGGCGTAGGAGAGGCCAAGCAGGCGCGGCGAGAGCAGGCAGAACCAGAGTACGGTCAGCGCCACGAAGTCCGGCCGGTAAAGCTCGAGCCATTCCGGCAGGGGTGCGACCGCCGCCGCGAGCGCAAGGATGGTGATCACCACGACCCGCATCCAGCCGAAGTTCATGCGGCTGCCGCGCATCATGGCGTGACGCCCGCGGGCCGCTGGGGCTTCGGCGACGCTTCGGGTTCGGGTTGCTGCTCGGGCTCCGGCTCGACCACTTCGCGGTCGAACCACACGAGCAGGATTTCCGGGTCGCGGTCGAGTCCCGCGAGCGGCGCGGCCTCGACCGCAAGGAGCGGCTGTGCGGGATCGCGCACGACCGCCGTGACCTTGCCCACCGGGTAACCCGGCGGGTAGACGCCGCCGAGACCCGAACTGACCAGCAGGTCGCCCACGATGACGTCGGCATTCTGCGGCAGGTAGGGCAGGGACAGCAGTCCCGAGCGCCCCGTGCCGAGCGCGATGCTGCGCCCGCCCGTGCGGTTGACCTGCACCGGGATCGCATGCTCCGGATCCGAGATCAGGATTAGCTCGGCCGAGACCGGGCCCGCGCGCGTGACCTGGCCGAAGATGCCATTCGCATCGAGTGCCGCCTGCCCACGGAATACGCCCGCACGCGTGCCCTTGTTGATCAGCACCCGCTGGCGGAATGGATCGAGGTCGACTCGCACGATTTCGGCGACCAGGGAACGCTGGACGACGCGAGCCGAGCTCTCGCGTACGGCGCGCAGCCTCCTGTTCTCCTGCTCCAGCGAATCGAAACGCAGGAGTTTCAGTCGCAGGACGAGGTTGTCCGCGGCGAGCTTGACGTTTTCGGCTTCGACACTGGTCTTGGTCGCGAGCGACTCACGCATTGCGGACCAGACGGCGACCGGGGCCTGGACGGCCCACTGCACCGGGTAGGCGAGGGTCGCCACGGCGTCGCGAATCGCAGAAAGGCGGTGCTGGCGGTGATCGGCGACCATGAGGCCCACGGCCATGAGGGCGAGGACGATCAGCCTGAACCCCAGCGCGGGGCCGCCGAGCAGCAGTGGCCGGGGGTCCGATTCGTGTGTGGACAAACCGGCCTCTAACCGAGGCCGAACAGCCCCGGATGCTCCTCGGACAGCTCGAGGATTCGGCCGCCGCCACGGGCGACGCAGGTGAGCGGATCCTCGGCGATGATCACCGGCAACCCGGTCTCCTCCATCAGGAGCTTGTCGATGTCCTTGAGGAGGGCGCCGCCACCGGTCAGGACGATGCCGCGTTCCGCGACGTCGGCTCCGAGCTCCGGCGGCGTCTGCTCGAGCGCTTTCTTTACGGCCTGCACGATGCCCTGTAACGGCTCCTGCATGGCTTCGAGGATTTCATTCGAGTTGAGCGTGAAGCTGCGCGGCACGCCTTCCGAAAGATTGCGGCCCTTGACCGACATTTCGCGAACCTGCTGGCCCGGATAGGCCGAGCCGATCTCGATCTTGATGCGCTCGGCCGTCGCCTCGCCGATGAGGATGCCGTAGTTGCGGCGCACATAGTTGGTAATCGCCTCGTCGAAACGATCGCCACCGACGCGGACCGACTCGGCGTAGACGATGCCATTGAGCGAGATCACGGCGACCTCGGAAGTGCCGCCGCCGACGTCGAGCACCATCGAGCCGCGCGCCTCGTTGACCGGCAGGCCGGCGCCTACGGCGGCTGCCATCGGTTCGGGTATCACGTCCACGCGGCGGGCGCCCGCGCCCTCGGCAGACTCCTGGATCGCGCGGCGCTCGACCTGGGTCGAGCCGAAGGGCACGCAGATGAGGACGCGCGGAGAGGGGCGCAGCCAGCGGTTGCCGTGCACTTTGCTGATGAAGAACTGGAGCATCCGTTCCGTGTAGGTGAAGTCGGCGATGACGCCGTCCTTCATCGGGCGGACCGCGGTAATGTGGCCCGGGGTGCGGCCGAGCATGCCCTTGGCCTCGGCACCGACCGCAACGATCATCTTTCCGCCACGACCCGGTTCGTCCTGGATCGCAACCACGGAGGGCTCGTTCAGCACGATACCCTGGCCGCGTACGTAGATGAGCGTGTTCGCCGTGCCGAGGTCGATCGAGATGTCGCTGGAAAAGTAACCCCGGAGGCTCTTGAACATGACTGGGCGAGACCGCGACGCGCTCTGAATGGAGCGCCGCGAGTCTAGCCGCGGGCGCGACTTTCCACAAGCCGACATGTATGATTTCCGTCAAGTTTTTCCCTCTTTTTCCGCTGTGGTGCGCTCATGACGCTGAGCCGACGCGACGTCGAAAACATCGCGCATCTCGCCCGCCTCCGGATCACCGAGACGGAGCTGCCGGTTTACGTCGGCAGCCTGTCGGCGATCCTCGCCTTCGTGGAGCAGCTCGCGGTGGCGGCGACCGAGGACGTCCTGCCGATGGCGCACCCACTCGAGGGGCAGGTCCAGCCGCTTCGTGAGGACCACGTCACGGAATCGGATCACCGCGACGTCTATCAGGCGAATGCGTCGGCCGTCGAGGCCGGGCTCTACCTCGTGCCGAAGGTGATCGAGTGAGCCTGCATCTCTCGACGGCCGCCGAGATCGGCCGCGGGCTGCGCGCGCGCAAGTACTCGAGCGTCGAGGTGGCGCAGCACTTCCTGGGGCGCATCGAGCGGGCGAACCCCGAGCTCAACGCCTTCATCACCGTCACGAGCGAACGCGCGCTCGATGACGCGCGTCGCGCAGACACGCGCATCGCGCGCGGGGAGGGCGGGCCGCTCACCGGCGTGCCGCTCGCGCACAAGGACATCTTCTGCACTGCCGGCGTCCTGACCAGCTGCGGCTCGCGCATGCTCGCCAACTTCGTCTCACCCTATGACGCCGCCGTCGTCGAGCGCCTCGCCGCCGCGGGCATGGTCCTGCTCGGCAAGACCAACATGGACGAGTTCGCGATGGGTTCGTCGAACG
Source organism: uncultured Gammaproteobacteria bacterium (assembly GCA_963738285.1). Lineage (GTDB taxonomy): Bacteria > Pseudomonadota > Gammaproteobacteria > Steroidobacterales > Steroidobacteraceae > SCUD01. Next base: position 15,078 of record CAVTVX010000009.1, read on the forward strand.
AAACGAGTTTCTACGGCCCGGTCAGGAATCCATGGGACCGGTCGCGGGTGCCGGGCGGTTCGTCGGGCGGGTCCGCGGCGGCGGTCGCGGCAAGGATGGCGCCGGTCGCGACCGGCACCGACACGGGCGGATCCATCCGCCAGCCCGGCGCGCTTTCCGGTCTCACCGGATTCAAGCCGACCTACGGACGCGTCTCGCGCTACGGCATGATCGCTTTCGCTTCGAGCCTCGACCAGGCGGGCGTGCTCGCACAATCGGCCGAAGACGCAGCGCTCGTGCTCGGCGCGATGGCGGGCCATGATCCGCGCGATTCGACGAGCGTGGACGCGCCCGTCCCGGACTACGCGGCCGCCCTGGAAAGGCCGGTAGAGGGCCTGAAAATCGGCGTCATCCGCGAGTTTCTCGGCGAGGGCCTCGAGGCCGGTACCGGCGACGCGGTGCGGTCCGCGATCGAAACCTTCCGGGCCGAAGGCGCCAAAGTCGTCGAACTCTCGCTTCCGAACCTGCCGCTCTCGGTGCCGACCTATTACGTCGTCGCGCCGGCCGAGTGCTCGTCCAACCTGTCTCGTTACGACGGCGTGCGCTTCGGCCACCGCTGCGAGGACCCGCGTGACCTGCTGGACCTCTTCGAGCGCACGCGCGGCGAGGGTTTCGGGGCCGAGGTCAAGCGCCGCATCATGACTGGCACCTACGTACTCTCGGCCGGCTACTACGACGCCTACTACCTGAAGGCGCAGAAGGTCCGCAGCCTCATCAACGCGGACTTTCGCCGCGCTTTCGAGGCGGTGGACGTGCTGATGGGACCCACGACGCCGACTCCCGCATTCGCGATCGGAGCGAAGACGGACGACCCGATCCTGATGTACCTGAACGACATCTACACGATCGGCGCGAACCTGGCGGGGCTGCCGGCGGTCTCCGTGCCCTGCGGACTGGTCGACGGACTGCCCGTGGGGCTGCAGATCATCGGGCCTCATTTTTCGGAAGCCCGCCTGCTCGCTGCCGGGCACGCCTGGCAGCGGGCGACAGACTGGCACCGCCGGCTGCCGCCGGCCTTCGCGTAAGCCATGGCCAAGGAGTGGGAAACCGTCATTGGACTCGAGATCCACGCGCAGCTCGCGACGCGTTCGAAAATCTTTTCGGGCTCGTCGACGGCCTATGGCGCGTCCCCGAACGCGCAGGCGAATCTCGTCGACCTCGGCTATCCGGGCGTGCTGCCGGTTCTGAACCGCGAGGCCGTTCGCATGGCGGTCAGGTTCGGGCTCGCGATCGGCGCTTCGATCGCCCGGCGCTCCGTCTTTGCGCGAAAGAACTACTTCTATCCTGACCTGCCGAAGGGCTACCAGATCAGCCAGTACGAGCAGCCGATTGTCGAGGACGGCACGGTGGAGATCCTGCTGGAGGACGGGACGCGCAAGGCCGTCGGCGTCACGCGCGCCCACCTCGAGGAGGACGCCGGCAAGTCGCTGCACGAAGGCCTCGGCCGCTCGACCGGCATCGACCTGAACCGCGCCGGAACGCCGCTGCTCGAAATCGTTTCGGAGCCGGACATGCGCTCCGCCCGCGAGGCCGTCGCATACATGAAGAAGGTCCACACCCTGGTGCGCTACCTCGACATCTGCGACGGCAACATGCAGGAGGGCTCGTTCCGCTGCGACGCCAACGTCTCCGTCCGCCGGAAAGGATCGCGCGAATTCGGCACGCGCTGCGAGATCAAGAACCTGAACTCGTTTCGCTTCATAGAGCGCGCGATCAACCACGAGGCCGCGCGCCAGGTCGAGCTGGTCGAGGGGGGTGGCAGCGTCGTGCAGGAGACGCGACTCTACGATCCCGACCGCGACGAGACGCGCCCGATGCGCAGCAAGGAGGAAGCCAACGATTATCGCTACTTCCCGGACCCGGACCTGCTGCCCCTGGTCCTGGACGATTCCTTCGTCGAGGGCGTGCGAGCGGGTCTGCCGGAGCTGCCCGATGCGAAAGCCGCCCGCTTCGCGAGTGAGCACGGCCTTTCGGACTACGATGCCGGCGTGCTGACCGCCAGCCGCGAGCTCGCCGGCTATTACGAGCGCGTCGTCGCCGGCGCCGGAGAGCCGAAACTCGCGGCGAACTGGGTCATGGGCGACCTGTCGGGCTTCCTGAATCGCGACGGCCTTGAGATCGGCGCCGCCCCGGTGGCTGCCGACGCCCTCGCGGGACTCCTGCGCCGCATCACGGACGGCACGATCTCGGGCAAGCTCGCCAAGGACGTGTTCGAGGCAATGTGGTCCGAGCGAGCGGACGCCGACTCGATCATCGAGGCCAGGGGACTGCGGCAGATCACGGATACCGGCGAGATCGAACGCGCGATCACCGCAGTCATGTCGGCGAATCCCGCCCAGCTCGCCGACTACCGTTCGGGCAAGGACAAGCTTTTCGGGTTCTTCGTCGGCCAGGTGATGAAGGCGACCGACGGCAAGGCGAATCCAGCCCGCGTGAACGAGATCCTGAAGCGCAGGCTCGCCGCGCCATGACGGCGACCGGCGACCTGCTGCACCGTTTCCTGTTCGAGAGGTTGCCGGTGCGCGGCCACCTCGTGCGCCTCGACGCGAGCTGGCGCGCCGCGATCGAGCACCATGAGTACCCCGAGGTCGTCGGCGATGCGCTCGGCGAGGCGATGGCCGCCTCGGTATTGATGGCTGGCTCCCTAAAATTCGAGGGGCGGCTGTCGCTCCAGTTCGAGGGTCCGGGTCCTGTCCGGTTGATGCTCGCGCAGTGCACGCACCGCCATGCAATCCGGGGCGTCGCACGGCATGACCCGATGCCGGCGGACGCGCCGGGCGAGGGCGGCCTGTTCGGCGGCGGCCGGCTCGCGGTCACGATCGAGCAGCAGGAAGGCGGCGAGCGCTACCAGGGCGTGGTGCCGCTCGTGGCGGAGCGCCTTTCGGACTGCCTCGAACAGTACTTCGAGCGCTCCGAGCAGCTGCCATCGCGCATGATACTCACGGCGACACCCGACCGCGCGGCCGGGCTCCTGTTGCAGCGCGTCGCCGTCGACGCTGCGGAATCCGCCGCGGATCTCGCCGAAGCGGACGATTCCTGGCGACGTCTGGGGCTGCTTGCCGCAACCGTCTCCGCGCGCGAGCTTCTCGACTCGCCCAGCCGCGAACTGCTCGGGAGGCTGTTCCGGGAGGACGACATCCGGCTGTTCGACGGCACGCCGGTTTTCTTCCAGTGCAGCTGCTCGCGCGAGCGCGTCGCCGGCATTCTGCAGGCGCTCGGGAGCGCGGAGGTCGGGGAACTGCTGCGCGAGCACGGGGATGTCGAGGTGCGATGCGAGTTCTGCAATCGCGCCTGGCGCTTCGACGCAGTCGACGTTGCGGGACTGTTCTCCTCCGGAGCCGCGCAGCAGGCGCCGCCCGGGCTGCACTAGGTTCGCAGCCATGCGAGCCGATTGTTTCGAGACGAAGATCAGGCTTTGTATACTTGACCTGACGTCCGTCCAGATTCCGCTGCCTGGCCTTTCCGGAGCCCCTCCTGTCATCGGCGCATGAAATTCAGGCCATTATCGCCGCCTTGCATGCCGGACCGGCGGCGCTTGCCACCCTGGTCACCGTTTCAGGCTCGTCTTACCGGCAGCCGGGCGCGCGCTGCCTGCTGCTGCCCGACGGCCGCAGCATGGGTTCCATCAGCGGTGGTTGCCTGGAAGAAGACGTGCGGATGCGCGCGCGGCAGGTACTGGCGGGCCGCGCGCCGCAGCTGGTGCGGTACGACACGGCCTCCGAGAACGACCTGTTGTGGGGCACGGGGCTCGGTTGTCAGGGTGAAGTCCGCGTATTCATCGAACGCCTGCCCGAGGCAATTCCCGCCTGGGTCGCGGCATTGCGCGAGAACTTCCGCTCGCGCCGCAACACCACCCTGGCAGTCGTCTATGGGGAAGGCGTCGGCGGGTCGCGCGGTACGCATTTGCTCGCCGACCTCACGCAATCACCGGGTCCGGACGCCTTCATCGAACTCGTCCTGCCGCCGCCGTCGCTGATCCTGTTCGGCGCCGGCGATGACGCGATGCCGCTGGTGCAGTTCGCCGCGCGGCTCGGCTGGCGCTCGACGCTGTTCGACGCGCGCGCCCGGTATGCCACGACCACGAGATTCCCGGAAGCGGATGCCGTGGTCGTGGCCCCGCCCGAGCAGGCGACGCTGCATCCGGCAATCGACGCTGACAGTCACGTGGTCGTCATGAGTCACCGGTACCACGATGATCGGACCGTGCTTCGCGCGTTGTTGCCGCGTGACCTGGCTTATCTCGGCATCCTGGGGCCGCGTCACCGCACCAGGCGCATGCTGGAAGAGCTGGCCGCGGAGGGAGTGAATCCCAGCGCGGAAATGCGTGAACGCCTGTTTGCGCCCGCGGGCATCGACCTGGGTGGCGCGGCACCCGAAACGGTGGCATTGTCGATTATCGCCGAGCTGCAGGCGTTCCGCTCAAGGCGCATGCCCCTGCACCTTCGCGACGGCACGCGACCCATCCATGGCTGAAGCGGGTCCCTGTGCGCTACTGGTGCTGGCCGCAGGTGGCTCGAGGCGGATGGGCCGGCCAAAGCAGTTGTTGGTCGTGAACGGCGAGCCGATGCTCCGCGTGGCCGTGCGGATGGCACTCGAGGCCGGCCTGCGCCCGGTCGTCGTCGTACTGGGCGCGCAGGCTGACCGGATCCGCCCGTGCATCGAGGATCTGGACGTGCACGCCGTCGAAAATGCGGCATGGCAGGAGGGCATGGCAAGTTCACTGCGTGCGGGTATCACGGCGGTCGAGCGCGTCGCGCCGGCGGCGCGCGGGCTGATCGTGATGCCGGCCGATCAGCCGCGGCTGACGGCCACGCACCTGCGGAACATCGAAGCGGCGCAGCGCGCCAGCGGCCGAACGATCGTGGCCTCCGACTACGGCGATCATCTCGGATCGCCGGCGTATTTTGGCCGTCGGCATTTCCCGGCGCTGCAGGCCTTGCGCGGCGATGCAGGCGCGCGCGAACTGCTGCAGGACGACGCCGTGGAGCGGATCGCGGCGCCGGCCGGGTGCGCATTCGACCTGGACCGCGTCGCGGACCTAGCGCGGCTGCGGGACCCCTGACGCGCCCCGCGGGGCGCCAAACCGGGCGCTGCGTGAGGCGAACCGCAGGCCGACATGGCCGACATTGATTATGCTCCGGGAACTGTGAGCGTCCGCTTCACACTCAACGGCGTCGAGCGGGACTTCGGGGGCGACGGGGAAATGCCGCTCCTGTGGTATCTGCGCGATCATGCGCGACTTACCGGCACGAAATTCGGCTGCGGCGGCGGCTACTGCGGTGCCTGCACCGTGCTCGTGGACAGGGCACCGCTGCGCTCGTGCGTCGCGCCCGTCTCGGCGGTCGCCGGCCGTTCCGTCATCACCATCGAAGGGCTTGGGCGGGACGGACTGCATGCCGTGCAGAAGGCCTGGATCGAGGAGGACGTGGCGCAATGCGGCTATTGCCAGGCGGGACAGATCCTGTCGGCGGTCGCTCTGGTCGAACGCGTCCGCGACCCTTCGCCGGCCGATATCGACTCGATTACCAATCTCTGCCGCTGCGGAACCTATGCCCGGATTCGCCGCGCAATCGCGCGCGCGGCGCGCGAGCTGAGGGGTTCCTGAGTGAACGAGTCGTCATCGGTCGTCTCCCGGCGACTGTTCCTGCAGGCGTCGCTGTCGGCCTCGGGCGCGCTCCTGCTGGCGCCCAGGCTGTCGCGGATGGCCATGGCGGCCGACGCCCCGCCGGCGGAGAACCCGCTGGGCGTGTTGATCCGCATCGGGCCCGACAACCGCATGGTGATCGGCGCGACGTCCACCGAAATCGGGCAGGGCGTGCGCACGTCGCTGCCCATGATTCTCGCCGAGGAGCTGGACGCCGACTGGTCGCTGGTCACGGTCGAGCAACTGCCGCTCAGCATTGACTTCAGCGGCGAACAGCCACGCTGGCGATTCGGTCCGCAGGGCGCGGGCGGCAGCACGAGCATTCCGGACGCCTGGGCGGAACTCAGGCAATTTGGCGCTCAGGGGCGCCTGCTGCTGCGAAGGGCGGCGGCGAATTACTGGGGAATCGCGGTCGACGCGGTGACGACTCGCGACGGGCACGCGATCCATCCGGACGGCGGCCGACTGCCTTATGGTGCGCTTGCAGCCGCGGCGTCGAAGCTCGACCCGGGGGCCGCACCCGCGCCGCTCAAGGAGCCGTCCGAATACCGCATCATCGGCAGGCCGCGAAAAGTCGTCGACGCCGGCGATATCGTGACCGGCCGCGCGCGCTACGGCATCGACGTCCTGGAACCCGGCGCCCGAACGGCCGTGATGCTTCGCTGCCCGTACTTCGACGGCGACATCGCGCGCTTCGACGATACCGCCGCGCGGGCCGTGCCCGGCGTGCGCGCGGTCGTCGTCGTTCCGGGGCCGAAGCCGGACGAGCCGATCACCGCCAACCTCGCGACGGGCATCGCCGTCGTCGCCGACGACACCTGGTCGGCACTCAAGGGCCGCGCGGCGCTCGAGGTTGAGTGGACGCGCGGGCCGTTTGCCGGTGAATCGAGCGCGGCGCTCGACCGCCAGTGCGCGGAACTCCTTTCCGGGACCGGCCAGATCGTGCGCGACGACGGCGATTTCGGCGCCGCGCGCCGGGACGCGGCGCGGGTCGTGCACGCGCGTTATCGACTGCCTTACGTGAGCCATGCGCCGCTCGAGCCCCAGAACGCATTCGTTCACGTGACGGCGGACCGCGCGCGGGTCATCGGCCCCCTGCAGCAGCCCGCGGGCGCACAACGCGCGGTCAATCTCGCGACCGGCATCCCGCGCCCGGCGATCGCGGTGGAAATGGTGCGCTCCGGCGGCGGCTTCGGCCGCAGGCTGACCAACGATTTCGTCGCCGAGGCGGCGCATATCTCGAAAGCGACCGGCTGGCCGATCAAGCTCGTCTGGACCCGGGACGAGGACATGCAGCACGATTTCTACCGCCCATTCGGTCACCACGAGCTCGTCGCGGCGCTCGATGCCGACAATCAGGTCGTCGGCTGGACGCAAAGGCTCGCGAGCGCTTCCAAGTATTACCGCCGGGCAGGCGTGAAGCCGGAAGACCAGTGGAGCGCCGAACTGTACCCGGACGACTTCCCGGCGCGGCTCGTGCCGAATTACCGGCTCGAATGGCACGCGGTGACGAGCGGGATCCCGCGCGGATCCTGGCGCGCGCCGGCGCACACGGCGAACGCGTTCGTCGTGCAGAGCTTCCTGGACGAGATTGCCCACGCCACCGGCGAGGATCCGCTTGCGTTCCGCCTGGCCATGCTCGGCGATGACCGCGTGTTCGACTACGCGCAGCATGGCGGGCCCAGATTCAGCACCGGACGCCTGCGTGTCGTGCTCGAGCGCGCCGCGTCCGCAATCGGCTGGGGCCGCCGGTTGCCCCGCGGCCGCGGAATCGGGCTTGCGATGCATTTCACTTTTGGCGGCTACGCGGCGCACGCCATCGAGGTGTCGGTTTCGTCCTCGGGCCGGCTCGCAATCGAACGCGTGGTCTGCGCCGTCGACTGCGGCCGGCCGATAAACCCGCTCGGCATCAATGCCCAGATGCAGGGCGGGACCATCGACGGCCTGAGCACCGCGCTCAACCTCGAAATCACCATCAAGGACGGCCGGGTCGAGCAAGCCAATTTCGACAGCTATCCGCTTGCGGCCATGGCGCAGATGCCGAGGGATGTCGAAGTCATCATCGTGGACTCCCAGGACAGCCCCTCCGGGTGCGGCGAGATGGGCATACCGACCGCCGCGCCCGCGCTCGCAAACGCGATCTTCGCGGCATGCGGCATCCGGGTCCGCAATCTGCCGGTCCGGGACCAGCTCACCGACGCACTCCGCAAGGCGTAACGCACCCGGAGCGCGAGGCCGCTCACGCGAGGCCTTGTATACTCGGCCGGATGCCCGTCCGATCGCCCGTGCAAGTCTCGTTCGAGTTTTTTCCGCCGGGCGACGAAGCCATGGAGCGCACGCTGTGGGCCTCGATCGAGCGGCTTGCGCCGTTGGCCCCGCGCTTCGTGTCGGTCACCTACGGCGCCGACGGTTCGACCCGCGACCGCACGCATCGCGTCATCTCGCGGGTGTCTGCCGAGACGCGGCTGACCGGGGCGCCGCACCTGACCTGCATCGGCGCGAGTCGTGACGAGATCCGGGGCATCGCTCGCCGCTACTGGGAGGAGGGCATCCGGCACATCGTCGCGCTCCGCGGCGACCCGCCCGCGGGCAGCGGCCCCTATGCGCCGCGAAGCGACGGCTTCGCGTTCGCCTCGGACCTGGTCGCGGGGCTCCGCGAGGTCGCCGACTTCGAGATCTCGGTAGCCGCCTACCCGGAGACACATCCCGAGGCGCCCGGACCGGAGCAGGACCTCGACAACCTGAAGCGCAAGATGGACGCCGGCGCGGCGCGCGCCATCACGCAGTTCTTCTTCGATGCCGACCGCTACCTGCGCTTTCGCGACGCCTGTGCGCGCCGCGGCATCCGCGCGACGATCGTGCCGGGCATACTTCCGATCACGCGGTTCCCGCAACTCCTCAGGTTTGCGTCGCGTTGCGGCGCCTCCGTTCCCGGCTGGCTCCTCGAGCGCTTCGAGGGGCTCGAGGACGACCCGGATACTCGGAAGTTGATCGCGGCCTCGGTCGCCATCGAGCAAGTCGCGCGCCTGCGGCGCGAGGGCGTCGACGAATTCCATTTCTACACGCTGAACCGCGCCGAGCTCACCTACGCGATCTGCCACGCGCTCGGCGTCCGGGCGGCCGCATGAGCGCCCATCGCCAGGCGCGGATCGCCGCGCTCAGGAAGTCGCTCGAGGAGCGCATCCTCGTGCTCGACGGCGCCATGGGCACGATGATCCAGCGCGCGCGACTCGAGGACTCGGACTACCGCGGCCGCCGCTTCTCGAGCTGGCCGCGCGACCTCAAGGGCGCGAACGACCTGCTGTCGCTGACGCGCCCGGACCTGATCGCAGCGATTCATGGCGAGTACCTGGCGGCGGGCGCCGACATCATCGAGACCAATACCTTCAACGCGAGCGCGCCCTCGCTCGCGGATTACGGCCTCGAGGCATATGTCGCCGAGCTGAACGGCGAGTCGGCGCGCATCGCCCGCGAGGCCGCGGACCGCGCGGCTGCGGCCGACGGCCGCCCGCGGTTCGTCGCGGGCGCCCTGGGCCCGACCAGCCGCACGGCGTCGCTGTCGCCGGACGTGAACGACCCGGGATTTCGCAACACGAATTTCGATGCGCTGCGCGAGACCTATGGCACGGCCGCGCTCGCGCTCGTCGAAGGGGGCGCCGACCTGCTCATCGTCGAGACCATCTTCGACACGCTGAATGCCAAGGCCGCGTTGTACGCGATCCAGGAGGTATTTGATTCGCTGGGATTCGCGCTGCCGGTCATCGTCTCCGGCACGATCACGGATGCCTCCGGCCGCACGCTCTCGGGCCAGACGGTCGAGGCGTTCTGGAACTCCGTGCGGCATGTCAGGCCGCTGGCGGTCGGACTCAATTGCGCGCTCGGGGCGAAGCAGCTCCGCGCGCACGTCGAGGAAATGGCGCGCATCGCCGACTGCTACGTCAGCGCCTATCCCAACGCCGGCCTGCCGAACGCCTTCGGTGACTACGACGAACAGGCGGCCGAGACCGCGGCATTCCTCGGCGAGTGGGCGCGTAGCGGGCTCGTCAACATCGTCGGCGGCTGCTGCGGCACGACACCCGAGCACATCGCCGAAATCGCGCGCGTCGTCGCCGGCGTACCCCCGCGGAAGCCCGCCGCGCTGCCGGGCCGCTGCCGCCTTTCCGGCCTCGAAGCGCTCAACATCGAGCCGGAAATGCGCTTCGTGAACGTCGGGGAGCGCACCAATGTCACGGGTTCGGCGAAGTTCCGCAAGCTCATCGAGGCCGGCGACTACGTTGCAGCGCTCGCGATCGCGCTCGACCAGGTATCGAACGGCGCGCAGGTGATCGACGTCAACATGGACGAGGGCATGCTGGATTCGCAGGCGGCGATGCAGCGTTTCCTGAGCCTGGTCGCCTCCGAACCCGACATTGCGCGCGTGCCGGTGATGGTCGATTCGTCGAAATGGGCGGTCATCGAGGCGGGGCTTCGCTGCCTCCAGGGCAAGGGCATCGTGAATTCGATCTCGCTCAAGGAGGGCGAGGCGCCATTCCTGGAGCAGGCGCGACAGGTTCGGCGATATGGCGCGGCCGCCGTCGTCATGGCCTTCGACGAGTCGGGCCAGGCCGGCAGCGTCGAGCGAAAGGTCGCGATCTGCGAGCGCGCCTACCAGCTCCTCACCGGGCGGGCCGGCTTTGCGCCCGAGGACATCATCTTCGACGTTAATATTTTCGCGGTCGCGACCGGCATCGAGGAGCACGCGGACTACGGGCGCGGGTTCATCGAAGCCGTCCGGCAGGTGAAGGCGCGCTGCCCGGGCTCGCTCACGAGCGGCGGCGTCAGCAACGTCTCGTTCGCCTTCCGTGGAAACGACACCGTGCGCGAGGCGATGCACACGGTGTTCCTCTATCACGCGATCCATGCCGGCCTCGACATGGGCATCGTCAACGCGGGCCAGCTCGGGATCTACGAGGAGATTGCCCCTGAACTGCGGGAGCGCGTCGAGGACGTCATCCTCAACCGCCGCGCGGACGCGACCGAGCGGCTGCTCGAGATCGCGGAGCGCTATCGCGGCGACGCCGCCCAGAAACGGGCCGAGGATCCGGCCTGGCGCGAGTGGGCCGTGACCAAGCGGCTCGAGCACGCGCTCGTCAAGGGCATCGACGAGTTCATCGTCGCCGACGTTGAAGAGGCAAGGCTCGCCGCGAAGCGGCCGCTCGACGTCATCGAGGGGCCACTGATGGACGGCATGAACGTGGTCGGGGACCTGTTCGGCGCGGGCAAGATGTTCCTGCCCCAGGTGGTCAAGTCGGCTCGGGTCATGAAGCGCGCCGTCGCGCACCTCGTGCCCTTCATCGAGCAGGAGAAAGGCGGAGCGCGCTCGAGCAATGGCAAGATCATCATGGCGACGGTCAAGGGCGACGTTCATGACATCGGCAAGAACATCGTGGGCGTCGTGCTCCAGTGCAACAACTTCGAGGTCGTGGACCTCGGCGTCATGGTGCCGGCGGAGCGCATTCTCGACACCGCCCGCGCCGAGGCCGCCGACATGATCGGACTGTCGGGGCTCATCACGCCATCGCTCGACGAGATGGTTCACGTGGCCCACGAGATGCACCGCCAGGGCTTCACGATTCCGCTCCTGATCGGCGGGGCGACCACCTCGCCGGCGCACACCTCGGTTCGTATCGACCCGCAATACCCGCACGGCGTCGTCTATGTCAAGGACGCCTCGCGATCGGTCGGGGTCTGCCAGACGCTCGTGTCCGCGGAGGCGCGGAACGGCTTCTTCGAACGGCTGAAGACGGAACACGCGCACCGGCGCGAGCAGCATGCCGGCCGCAAGCGGCGGCCGGAGGGACTCGCGATCGGCGACGCGCGCGCGCGGAAATTTGCACCGGACTGGAAGGCCTACCGGCCGCCCGTGCCACGGTTCCTCGGGACACGGACGCTCGCGGCCGTGCCGCTGCGCGACCTCGTGCCATATATCGACTGGATGCCGTTCTTCAATGCCTGGGAATTCCCGGGCAAATTCCCCGATATCCTGGAGGACCCGGTGCGCGGCGAGGCTGCAAGCGCGCTCTGGAAGGACGCACGCCGCATGCTCGACGTGCTGGTGCGCGAGCATTGGCTCACGGCCAATGCCGTGCTCGGCTTCTTCCCGGCTGCGGCGGTCGGCGACGACGTCGAACTGGACGCCGGCACGGCGGGCGCGCCGGCCCGGATGACGCTGCACCACCTGCGCCAACAGAAGGTGAAGCCGGCCGGCCAGCCGCAATACTGCCTGTCCGATTTCGTCGCGCCGCGCGACGCTGGCGTGGCGGATTTCATCGGAGCGTTCGCGGTCACCGCCGGGCGGGGCATCGAGGCGCACGTCACGCGTTTCGAGGCCGCGCACGACGATTACTCGGCGATCCTGCTGAAGGCACTGGCCGACCGTTTCGCCGAAGCGCTGGCGGAAGCGCTGCACCTGCGCGTGCGGCGCGAATTCTGGGGCTACGCGCCCGAGGAAAGCCTCACGAACGAGCAGCTGGTGCGGGAAGAGTACCGTGGCATCCGGCCGGCGCCCGGCTATCCCGCCTGTCCCGACCACACGGAAAAAGCCGTACTCTGGCGATTGCTCGGCGCCGAAGCCGCGGCCGGCATCCGGTTGACGGAGTCCTACGCCATGTACCCCGCGGCCTCAGTCAGCGGCTGGTATTTCTCCCATCCGGACGCGCGCTATTTCGCGGTCGGCACCATCGGCACGGACCAGCTCGTCGACTACGCGCGTCGCAAGGGCATGTCCGTCGAAGAAGCCCGCCGCTGGCTCGCGCCGAATCTCGGGCGCGAATCGAAGACCGACGCCGCCTGACGGGGAGGCTCACCCTCGGAGGGGACGGTCCCCTCCAGGGGGACCGTCCCCTTTGGAAGCGTCCGCTTCAGTCAAGTCCGTCGACGAGCCCGGTGGCGCCCAGGCGCCGCATCTGGCCGAGTATCCACGCCTGTCGGCTGCGAACGTAGGGCGACGGATTCGCGACGCGCAATCGCGTCGGGTTCGGCAGGACCGCCGCGAGCAGCGCGGCCTCCTGCGGCGTGAGTCGTGACGCGTCTTTGCCGAAGAACCGGCGGCTCGCCGCCTGTACGCCCCAAGTGCCGCGCCCGAACTGCGCGCTGTTGAGGTACACCTCGAGGATGCGCCGTTTTGGCCAGAGAAACTCGATCCAGACGGTGAACCAGGCCTCGAGCCCCTTGCGGATCCAGCTCTGGCCCGGCCAGAGAAACAGGTTCTTGGCCACCTGCTGGCTGATCGTGCTGGCGCCCCGCAGGCGCTGGCCGCGCTGGGCGTCCGTCACGGCCCTCTCGATCGCGTCGAAATCGAAGCCGCCATGGGCCAGGAATTTCTGGTCCTCCGCGGCGATGACGGCGAGTGCCGCCTGGCGCGAGATCCGCGACCACGGCACCCAGACGTGCTGCTGCCGCATCGGCGCGCCGCCATTTCCAGATGCGATGCACGCCTCGACCATGAAGGCGGTCGTCGGCACGGGCAGCCACCGAAGTGCGGCGACGACGAGGATGCTCAGGACGGCCGCGCCCACGATCGCCGCGGTCACCCACCGGGCAAGCCGCGCCGGCAGGCTTCGCCGCTTCATCCGGGGCCGCGGCTCAGGCGGCGCCGCTGCGCCGGGCGGCGTTGACGACGACCGCCTCGGCGGGGACGTCGTCGTGGCCCTGGCGGCGCCCGGTCTTCACCTTGGCGATCCTGTCGATCACGTCGATGCCGTCCACAATGCGGCCGAATACCGCGTACCCGAAATTGCCCGAGCGGTGATTGAGGAAGTCGTTGTCGACGAGATTGACGAAGAACTGCGAGGTGGCGCTGTGCAGGTCGTTGGTGCGCGCCATCGCGAGCGAACCGCGCAGGTTCTTGAGTCCGTTGTCCGCCTCGTTGCGGATCGGCGCGTGTCCGGCCTTGTGTCCCATGTCCGCCGTGAACCCGCCGCCCTGGACCATGAAGCCCGGGATCACGCGGTGAAAGATCGTGCCATCGTAGAAGCCCTCGTCGACGTAACGGAGGAAATTCCCGCAGGAAATCGGCGCCGACTCCTCATCGAGCTCCACCGTGAACCCGCCGTGCGAGGTCTCGAACTTGACCATCGGGTTTTCTCCTCTCATCGCGCCGATTCTAATGCCTCGCGCGGCATCGCGCCCGTCGTGGCGCGCTCGAGCGAGGCGAGATCCCGGTGGCTTGCGACGCTTTCGAGGCCGGCGGCCCGCATCTGGGCGCGCACCGCAGCGCCCTGGCTTGCGCCATGTTCGACCAGCAACCGGCCGCCGCGCGACAGATGCGGGTGGGCGCCTCCGCACACGGCTGCGATGGCCTCGAGGCCGTCCTTTCCACCCGCCAGCGCGATTTGCGGCTCATGGGCCAGCGCCGCAAGGCGGGGATCGCCCGCGGCCACATAGGGCGGGTTCGATACGATTGCATCGAAGCGGAGGCGCGCAAACGGCTCGTACCAGGATCCCTGCACGAAGCCCAGGTTCCGAAGCCCGTGCCGTTCGGCGTTGCGCCTTGCAACCGCGAGCGCGCCGGGGCTCACGTCGGTCGCCGTCACGGCAGCGTCCGGCCGCTCCACGGCGATCGCGATCGCGATCGCCCCGCTTCCGGTGCCGAGGTCGAGGACCGCGGGGCGCTCGACGCCGGCTAGCGCCGCGAGCGCGAGCGCGACGAGAAGTTCAGTCTCCGGCCGCGGAACCAGAACCTCCCGCGTCACCTCGAGTTCCAGGGACCAGAACTCGCGCCGCCCGGTCAGGTAGGCGACCGGTTCGCCGGCAAGGCGGCGCCTCGCGAGCGACTCGAGGGACGCTGACTGCGCCGCGTCGAGCGGGCGTTCCGGGTCCGCCGCGAGCGCGGCACGGCCGATGCCGAGCGCCTCGGCAAGCAGGATTTCGGCGTCGAGCGCGGCGCTGGGGGAACTCGCGCCAAGCTGCCGTCGCAGGGCGGCGAGCGCTTCGCCGGCGCGCGTCATTCGAGCGCGGCCAGTTCTTCGGCCTGGTGCTCCCGCGCGAGCGTCCCGATCACCTCCTCGAGGTCACCGTCGATGATGCTGTCGAGGCGGTAGAGGGTCAGGTCGACGCGGTGGTCGGTGAGGCGGCCCTGCGGAAAGTTGTAGGTGCGGATGCGCTCGGAACGGTCGCCCGTACCGACCTGGAGGCGGCGCTTCTCGGCTTTTTCCGCCGACGCACGCTCACGCTCGGCCGCGAGCAGGCGCGCGCGCAGCAGCGCCATCGCGCGCGCTCGGTTCTTGTGCTGGGAGCGCTCATCCTGGCATTCGACGACGATGCCCGTCGGCAGGTGCGTGATCCGCACGGCGGAATCCGTCTTGTTGACGTGCTGGCCGCCGGCGCCGGACGAGCGGTAGGTGTCGACGCGAAGCTCCGCCGGATTGATGTCTACGCTTTCGACCTCCGCGATCTCGGGCAGCACCGCCACCGTACAGGTGGACGTGTGGATGCGCCCCTGCGACTCGGTCGCCGGAACGCGCTGGACGCGGTGCGTGCCCGACTCGAATTTGAGCGCGGCAAAGACGCCGCGGCCCGCGATGCGGCTGATGACCTCCCGGTAGCCGCCATGTTCCCCGCGGCTCTCGGAGAGCGTCTCGACCGACCAGCCGCGTCGTTCGGCGTAACGCGCGTACATGCGGTGCAGGTCGCCTGCGAAAATGGCCGCCTCGTCACCACCTGCCGCCGCGCGGATCTCGAGGAAGACGTTACGCTCGTCGAGCGGGTCGGGCGGCATGAGCAGGCGCTGCAGCGCCTGCTCGTCCGCGGCCGCGGCGCCCTCGAGCGCCGCGATCTCCTGCTGCGCGAGCGCACGCAGGGAGGCGTCCGGATCCCCGGCGACGGCGCGCGCCGCGGCGAGCTCGCGCTCGCGGTCCGCAAGACGTTCGAAACCGCGGGCGATCGGGTCGATGCGCGCGAACTCCTTCGAGAGCTCCCGGAACCGGTCGGACCGCGCGAGCACCTCCGGGTCGGCGAGCATGCGTTCGATTTCCGCGCGGCGTTCGGCCACGCGCTCGAGCCGGCGACGGACCGCCTCTTTCATCGGGGTCCCCGGCCCCGGCGGAACAGCCTCGCGGCCGCCTCCGCCAGCGAGGCATCGCCGGACTCGGCGGCCTCGCGAAGCGCCGCCGAAGGCGAATGCAGGAGGCGATTGGTGAGCGTCGAGGCCAGCTGCTCCAGCACGGCGTCAGGCGGGTGACCGGCGGCCAGCAGGCGCCTTGCTTCGGCGAGCAGCTGGTCGCGTGCCGCCTCGGCCTGTCCGCGAAGCTCGCGGATCATCGGCACGGCTTCCAGGACCTTGAGTCCCGCCACGAATTCGGCGACATCGGCGTCGACGAGCCGGCGCGCAGCGACGGCCTCTTCCCGCCGCGCTTTCACGTTCTCATCCACCACCTGCCGCAGGTCATCGATCGTGTAGAGGTAGACGTCTTCGAGTTCGCCGACGCGCGGGTCGACGTCGCGGGGCACGGCGAGATCGAGCATGAACATCGGGCGGTGACGGCGCTCGTCGAGCGCGCGGCGAACGTCGTCGAGCCCGATCACGTGGCCGGGCCTGGCGGTCGAGGAGACGACGATGTCGGCCTGCGGCAGGTGCGCCGCGAGCGCGTCCAGACGGATCACTGAAGCCGGCAGTCCCGCCGCGATGCGCTCTGCCCGGTGGGTGCTCCGGTTCGCGATGATCATTCGCCCGATCTTCTGCGCGTTCAGGTGCCGTACGCAGAGCTCGATCATTTCGCCGGCGCCGACGAGCAGCGCGGTATGCCGCCCGAAACCCGCGAAGACGCGCCGCGCGAGCTGAATGCCGGCCGAGGCGACCGAAATGGCGCTCGCGCCGATGGCCGTTTCCGAGCGCACACGCTTGGCGACGGCGAATGTCGTCTGGAAAAGCCGGTTGAGATGCGCGCCGGCCGTGCCCGCCCGTTGCGCGGCGCGGTACGCGTCCTTGAGCTGGCCGAGTATCTGCGGCTCGCCGAGGATCAGGGAATCGAGCCCGGACGCGACGGAGAAGAGATGCCGCACCGCGTCCGGCCCCTCGATTCGGTAAAGACAGTCCGCGATCGCCCGTTCGCCGCCGGACTCGGCGACGAGCCAACCGGCGACCGGCTCGGCCCCGCCGCCCACGCAGTAGACCTCGGTCCGGTTGCAGGTGGACACGATCAGCGCCTCCGCGAGACCCGGCAGCGCACGCAGCGAAGCGAGCGCGCCGGGCAGCCGGTCGGCGTCGAACACGATGCGTTCACGCACCTCGATCGGGGCGGTGCGGTGATTCAATCCAAGGACGAGGAGCGACATGATGTGCCGGCTGCGGAAATCCGCAGGATTGTCCGGTAACGATCCCGGCAGCACAAGCGCTGGGCTATAGTGACGTGATGCGCGTTCCATCGTCGCTTGCTGCCGCCCTGCTGTTCACGATCCCGGCAGCGCCGGCCGGCGCCGCCGCGGAAAGCTGTCCCCGCGGCGACGCATGGTCGCTGTCGATCGACGCGGAGCGCTCGCTCGAGCGCGGTGCGTGGCCGGAGGCCGCCCGGCAATATGCATGTGCCGCGCGCGTGAGCACCGATCCGGTGGTCGCCGAGCGCGCAACGCGCGCAGCCTACGACAACCTCCAGCTCGAGCGCGCCGTGGAATCCGCCGGGCGCTGGCTTGAGCTTGCGCCGGCCAGCGAGGTTGCGCGGCGCTACCTCGCGACGGGGCTGCTCAGGCTGTATGACGAGAACGGCGCGACGGCCCACTTTGCGGAACTGCTCAGGACCTCCTACGCCGATCGCGCCCGCGGCTATCTCGTGCTGCTCGGCATTCTTTCCGAGGAGTCCAACGAGACGGGCGCCGCCCGTGTGATGGAATCGCTCGCTGCGGGCGACGCCAGCCTCCCGGAGGCGCAGTACGCGGCGAGCACGCTGTGGCAACGCGCGGAGAACGGCGAGAAGTCGCTGGCCGCCGCCGAACGCGCGCTGAACCTCCGGCCGGACTATCCGCAGGCGGAATTCGCGCGCGTCCGCGCACTCACGGCGATGGGACGCCGCAGCGAAGCGCTCGAGCTTTCCGCGAAGCTCGCGGCGGGCGGCGACCCGTTCATGCGCCTCTCCCATGCCTGGCAGCTCCTCGGCGAGGACCGGCGCGACGACGCGGTCGCGCTGTTTGAGGAACTTCGCCGCTCGGATGGTCCGGCTTCGGCCGACGCGGCCGCGTCGCTCGCCTCGATCGCGGTCGACGAGAAGCGCTTCGATGACGCAGCGCGCCTCGTGGACGACGCCGCGCGCGACCCCGAGCAGGCGGAGGGCCTGCGCTGGCAGCGGGCGCGAATTGCGGAAGAGCGCGGCGACAAGACTGACGCCGCGCGCCTCTACCAGGGAATCGAGGCCGGCGGTCGCGCCCTTGCGGCGCAGCTGCGCGCGTACCGCCTGCTCCGCGAGCAGGGCGCGCCCGAGCTCGCCGAGGTGGTCATCGACGACTACCTCGCGTCCGCGCCGATGGCGAGCGCGGACGTCGCGTCGGGCGTTGCGGCCATCCTGGTCGAGGAGGGCCGGGGCGAGGAGGCGATCGCGCTCGTCGATCGGGCGCTCACATTCCTGCCCGACGACGGCTTGCGGCTCGCGCGCGGATTCCTGCTGGAGCGACTCGACCGCCTGCCGGAAGCCGTCGCCGACATGCGCGCGGTCGCCGCGCGCCGGCCGAATGATCCGATGGCGCTGAATGCGCTCGGCTACACGCTCGTTGACCGCACGAAATCCGTGGAAGAAGGGCTGGACCTGATCGAACGGGCGATCGCCGCGAAGCCCGACAGCTATGCAATCCAGGATTCGATGGGCTGGGGGCTGGTGCAGGCAGGCAGACTGGACGACGGGCGGACCTGGCTCGAGCGGGCCTGGGATCTTTCGGAGGATCCAGAGGTCGCGGCCCATCTCGGCGAAACGCTCTGGCGACTCGGGCGCGTGGACGAGGCGCGCAAACTCTGGGACGAGGCACTCGCAGCGAATCCGGACAGTCCGCCGCTCAAGCGCGCGATGGAGCGCCGCGCCCGGTGAATCCGCGGTTCGCGGCCGCGGCCCTTGCGCTTCTCGCGAGCGGCTGCGCCACGCTGCCGCCTCCGGTTCTCCCGGAGGACTGGCCCGCGCGCCGCGCGACCCTGCAGGCACTCGATCGGTGGACATTGAACGGCCGTATCGCGGTTGCAGCCGGCGAGGAAGGGTTCTCGGGCGGGCTCGACTGGTCCCAGCAGGGCCCGCGCGCCGATATCGGCCTCTCGGGCCCACTGGGCGGCACGGCCATGCGAATCCGCGTCGAAGGCAACCAGCCCGTCGTCTCCGTGAACGGCGAAACCTATGACGGCGAGGAGGCCCGGGAACTCATCGAGCGGAATTTCGGGCCGGGACGCAGACTGCCGGTCGAAGAAATGCGCTACTGGCTGGTGGGTGCGCCGGCGCCGGGCGCGCCGGACGACGAATCGCTCGGCGTGGATTTTCGGCTCGCGAGCCTTTCGCAGTCCGGATGGACGGTTCGCTACGACCGCTACCAGGCGGTCGGTGCGCTCGCACTGCCGGCGCGCATCGAGATGAAGACTGAGGGCCTGCGCCTTCGCATTGTCGTTTCGGGCTGGCAGCTTGCGCCATGAACGCCGCTTCCTGGCCGGCGCCGGCAAAACTCAACCTGATTCTGCACGTGACCGGCCGCCGACCGGACGGTTATCACGAAATCCAGACCGTCTTCCAGTTGCTCGATCTCGCCGACCATCTGCACTTCACGCCACGGGGCGACCGCCAGATTCGTCGCGTCGGCGGACCCGCGGAAATTCCCGCTGCGGAGGATCTCTGTCTTCGAGCGGCCGCACGACTCCAGGCGGCGGCCGGCATGCCGCCGGGCGTCGACATCCGCCTGGAGAAGCGCATTCCGATCCAGGGCGGCCTGGGCGGGGGCAGCTCCGATGCGGCGACGACGCTGGTCGCCCTCAATGAAATCTGGGGCTTGCAGCTCGGGACCGAGGCGCTCGCGGCCATCGGCCTCGAACTCGGGGCCGATGTCCCGCTTTTCGTTCACGGACGCAGTGCCTGGGCCGAGGGCGTGGGCGAACGCCTGACTCCCCTGCAACTGCCCCAAATGCACTACGCCATTGTCTTTCCGGGGGTCGGAATCAGCACCGCCGAGGTCTTTCAGGCTTCTGAATTGACAAGAAAAACCCCCAAGACGACAATTCGCGGCTTCCTGAAGGCAGGTGGACTCAACGATTGCGAGCCGGTGGTGACCGGGCGCAGTCCCGAAGTGCGCCGGGCGTTGGCCTGGCTCTCGGCGCGGGGCGATGCGCGACTGACGGGCACCGGCAGTTGCGTGTTCGCGGCGTTCGCCGATCGCGGGGTCGCCGAGTCGGCACTCTCCGGCTTGCCGCCGGGTTGGCGCGGATACGTGGCCGGCGGGCTCGACCGCTCGCCCCTGCAGGAACGCCTGGCGGCGGAACGGGCCCGCGAAAGCGGGGAGTTTTGAAACTGGGGTGTCGCCAAGTGGTAAGGCAACGGGTTTTGATCCCGTCATGCGAAGGTTCGAATCCTTCCACCCCAGCCAGTTGAGACACGGCGCGCGCCGCGCGCCGGCACGAGGGAGAGTCGCGTGGACCACTCCACGATGGCGGTGTTCACGGGCAACGCGAATCCGGCGCTCGCGCAGGACATCGCGCGGCACCTGATGCAACCGCTCGGTCGCGCCCTCGTGGGCCGGTTCAGCGACGGCGAGATACAGGTCGAGATCATGGAGAACGTCCGCGGCAAGGACGTCTACCTGGTGCAGTCGACCTGCCCGCCGGCGAACGAGCACCTGATGGAGCTGCTCGTCATGGCGGACGCCTGCAAGCGCGCATCGGCGGGACGGATCACCGCAGTGATCCCGTACCTCGGCTACGCGCGGCAGGACCGGCGCCAGCGCGCGATGCGCGTGCCGATCACGGCGAAGCTGGTCGCGGACATGATCGGCTGCGCCGGGGTCAACCGCGTGCTGACGGTGGATCTGCACGCGGACCAGATCCAGGGATTCTTCGGCGTGCCCGTGGACAACGTGTACGCCTCGCCGGTCCTGCTCGGCGAAGTGTGGAAGCAGAAGTACGAGAACATGATCGTGGTATCGCCGGACGTCGGCGGCGTGGTGCGGGCGAGGGCGCTCGCGCGCCGCCTCGACAATGCGGACCTCGCGATCATCGACAAGCGGCGCCAGCGCGCCAACGAGTCGCAGGTCATGAACATCATCGGCGACGTGCGTGGGCGCTCCTGCATCCTGGTGGACGACCTCGTGGACACCGCGGGGACGCTGTGCCAGGCGGCGCGGGCGCTGAAGGACGAAGGCGCGGAGCGCGTGATCGCCTACATCACGCACCCCGTGCTGTCGGGCAAGGCCGTGGAGCGGGTTTCGGACTCGGCACTTGATGAGCTGGTCGTGACGGACACGATTCCGCTTGGCGAGACTGCGCGCAGCTGCAAGCGAATCCGCGTCCTTTCGGTCGCGGAGCTCCTGGCGGAGACGATGCGGCGGATCCGGGACGAGGAGTCCGTCAGCTCGCTGTACGTGGATTAGGAAGGGTCCCCCTTCCAAACGGCAAAGTCGCCGGAGGGTCCGGCGGCGCCGTAGACGGGTTGCCGGTGCCTGGTCGCGGGCCGGCGGCTCACAGATGGAGTAATGACATGAAAATTTCCTTCGAACTCGACGCCGAGTTCCGGGATGACCAGGGCAAGGGTGCGAGCCGCCGCCTGCGTCATCTCGGCAAAGTCCCGGCAATCCTCTACGGGGGCAAGCGCGACGCGCGCGCCCTGTTGCTCGACCACGCCAGGCTCGTGCAGCTGATGGACAACGAGCGCTTCTATTCGACCATCCTCGCGCTCAAGGTCGACAGCCAGAGCCAGGCCGCGGTGCTGAAGGACGTGCAGCGCCACCCGTACAAGAACCAGATCATGCACATCGACTTCCAGCGCGTGCTGGAGGACGAGAAGATCCGCATGCGGGTGCCACTGCATTTCAAGGGTAGTGCCGAGGCCAAGGGCGTCAAGGAACAGGGCGGAGTGCTCTCGCACGTGCGCAACGACGTCGAAGTCACCTGCCTGCCGAAGGATCTGCCGGAGTTCGTCGAGGTCGATGTCTCAGCGCTCGAGATCAACCAGGTCGTCAAGCTGTCCGGCCTGACGCTGCCCGCGGGCGTCGAGATCGTGGAACTGATGGCGGGCCGCGACGGGCCCGTGGCCTCGATTCACATGCCGCGCGTCGAGGAGGAGGAAGCTCCGGTCGTCGACGAAGCCGCCGCCGCTGCCGCCGCGGGCGTTCCCGGAGTTCCCGGCGCCGCCGCACCCGGGGCGACTGCCGCGCCGGGATCCGCACCGGCCGGTGCTGCGCCGGGCACCGCGCCCGGGGCCGCGCCCGCTGCCGAACCGAAGACCGCCACGGCCAAGGTCGGCAAGGACGCCAAGGACGCCAAGGACGCCAAGAAAGGCGACGGCAAGAAGTAAAGTGTGGCGGGACTTCCACTGCAATTGGTCGTCGGCCTTGGCAATCCGGGCGTCGAGCACGAGGACACGCGCCACAACGCGGGGTTCTGGTTCGTCGACGAGCTGGCGCGCCGTCATGACGGCCGCCTGAAGCCGGAACGCCGCTATAACGCGGAAGCGTGCCGCGTCACCATTGCGGAGGTGCCGCTGTGGCTTCTGAAGCCGATGGGCTTCATGAATCGCAGCGGCCAGTCCGTGCGCGCATTCTGCGAATACCTGAACGTGCCGTCCGACCGGGTGCTGGTCGTCCACGACGAGCTCGACCTGCCGGTCGGGGTCGCGCGCCTCAAGCAGGCGGGCGGTGCCGGCGGGCACAACGGGCTCAGGGACGTCATCGCGCATCTTGGCGAGGACTTCTGGCGGCTGCGGATCGGCATCGGGCACCCGGGCCACCGCGACGAGGTCATCGATTACGTGCTCGAGCGGCCGAGCGCGGTGGATGAGCGCCTCATGCGTGAGGCGATCGAGCTTTCGGTTGCCGAATTCCCGCGCCTTCTCACCGAGGGCGCTTCGATAATGATGAACCGGCTGCATACGGCGCCGCCCGCGGCCGGCCAGTAGTGGGCATCCGCTGCGGCATCGTCGGACTGCCGAACGTCGGCAAGTCGACCCTCTTCAACGCGCTGACACGCGCTGCGATCGCGGCCGAGAATTACCCGTTCTGCACCATCGACCCGAACGTCGGCATCGTGCCGGTGCCGGACCTGCGCCTCGCCGCGCTCGCGGCCATCGCAAAACCCGAAAAGATCGTCCCGACCACGGTGGAATTCGTGGATATCGCAGGCCTCGTTGCCGGAGCCTCGCAAGGGGAGGGACTCGGCAACAAGTTTCTCGCGCACATCCGCGAGGTGGACGCAATCGCGCACGTCGTGCGCTGTTTCGAGGACCCGGACGTCATGCATGTGTCGGGGCGGGTCGATCCGGTTGCCGATGTGGCCATCATCAATACCGAGCTCGCGCTCGCAGACCTCGAGACCATCGACCGGGCGCGCCAGCGCGCCGACAAGGCGGCCAAGGCGATGGACAGGGATGCGATACGCTGGCGCGATTCCCTCGAGAGGATCCGCGGGGAGCTCGACGCGGGCCTGCCCGTGCGCGCGATGACACTCGACGGCTTCGAGCGCGAACGCCTGCGCGAGCTGTCGCTGCTGACCGCGAAGCCCGTGATGTACGTGGCCAACGTGGACGAGGGCGGATTCACCGACAATCCGCGCCTCGAGGCGCTGAAGCGGATCGCGGCTGCGGAGGGCTCGGCGGTGGTCGCCGTCTGCGCGGCGATCGAGTCGGAAATTTCCGAACTCGACGAATCCGACCGTGCGGCCTTTCTCGCCGACCTGGGCCTAGCCGAACCCGGGCTCGACCGCATCATCCGGGCCGGCTACCGGCTGCTCGGGCTCCTCACCTTCTTCACTTCGGGTCCCAAGGAAGTCCGGGCCTGGACGGTTCGCGCGGGCGCCAGCGCGCCCCAGGCCGCCGGTGCGATCCACACGGACTTCGAGCACGGATTCATCCGCGCGGAAACGATCGCCTACGACGACTACGTCGAGCTCAAGGGCGAAAATGGGGCCCGCGAAGCCGGCAGGCTGAGGCTCGAGGGCAAGGAATACGTCGTCCGGGAGGGCGACGTCATGCATTTTCGCTTCAACGTAGGCTAGCGGCCTTGCAGACCCATCCCGAACCGGCAACCGAGTTGCACACCTCCGGCGCGGAGCCTGCTTCCACGGGTACCGCCGGCAAGTTGCCGCAGTTCCACGTCGTGGGTTTTACCGGCCATCGCCACCTCGAAGATCCAGCCGGCGCCGCCTCGGCGATTCGCGGCGCGCTTGAATCCGTGCAAGGCGAGATACCGGGCGAGTGGATTGCCTTGTCTTCGATCGCCGGCGGCGGCGATCAGCTGTTCGTGCAACAGGCACGCACCCTGGGCCTCGCCTGGCACGCGATCCTGCCGCTGCCTCGCGCGGAGTTTGCCGATGACTTCACGCCTGTCGAATGGTCGGCCGTGGAACGGGTGCTGGCCGCTGCCGACCATGTGAAGGTGATCAACGAAAATGGCGACCGGAGGGATGCGTATCTCGATTGCGGCATCGAGACGGTCAACGGCTCGGATGTGCTGATCGCCGTCTGGGACGGCGACCCCGCACGGGGCAAGGGCGGCACCGCCGACGTCGTGCAGTATGCACAGTCGATCGGCAAGCCCGTGATGATCATCGATGCCGGCACCCATGGAGTCCGCAAGGAGAACTGGGGCAGGCTGGAACCCGACGACCCCGTGCTCGACGACCTGAATGGCCTGCCGGATGCCGTCAGCGTCTGGTCAGTCAATCCCTTCAAGGCGCCGGACGCGGTCTTCCTGTTCCAGCAGAAGTGCGACCACCACGCGAGCCATGGCGCCCCGCAGTTCCGCAGGCTGATTGTCGCCACAGTCGTCGCGCACGTCGTTGCGTCACTGATCGGTGCGGCAGTCGTGGGTTACGGGCTGCACCTGCTCGCCCTGCCGTGGCTCGAACTGTCGTCCATCACCTTCGCCCTGTGCGCGGCACTCGTGCTGCGCCACAAGATGCACTCGCACCACAGCTGGGTGCGCTGCCGGCTGGCCGCGGAATTCTGCCGCTCGGCGCTGGCCACCTGGGGCCTGCCGAGGGCAGCGCCGCTGCTGCAGGACCTGGATCTTGCGGGTGCCCGCGGGCTGGCGCGCTCCCTCTACATACTGCACACGCGTTCGTCCTCTGCGCGGCCGGTGCCGATCGAGGAGTTCAAGCGCATCTATCTTGCAAAGAGGATCGACGACCAGCTCGCGTATTACGACCGGCAGGTGAATCGCGCGCTGCCGCTCTACAGGAGGCTGGCGGCCGGGTTCTCGGTCGCCACGGTACTTGCCCTGGCGAGCACGGCGTTCTATGCAATCAGCCGCACGCTGCAGCTGGAGATACCGGACTGGATCCAGGGAACGACCTATGTGTTTCTGCCGATCGCACTGCCGGCCCTGGCGGCCGCGGCGATCTCGATCATTTCCATCAATGACCTGCAGCGCCGCGTGGCGCGTTATCGGGAAATGCGGCGCCTGCTCGAGTCCAGCCGCTTGCAGGTTTCTTCCTGCCGGACATGGAACAGTCTGGAACATGTGGTGCTCAGGACCGAGCGCGCGCTCCTGCAGGAGGTGATCGAGTGGCATTCGATCCGGAGCTTCGGCGAATCGCACTGATGCCTTGACAGTCCATGGCGTCCTCCCGACAATCGCGCCTCCCCGAGGTACCTTCCCGCCGCGTGGCTAGGTAGCTCAGCTGGTTAGAGCACGGGATTCATAACCCCGGGGTCGAGAGTTCGATTCTCTCCCTAGCCACCATTTGTCCGGCGTCTGTCATGCGTGTCCGGCCTGTGTCCGGGCGCCGGGCCGAGACGAACCGCCGGATGCGCGCGACGAGTGGAACGCCGCGCTGGCCCGTGCGCGGCTAGTTTGACTGCCATTCCTGCCGAGGAGATCCGAATGACTGTCCAGTCCGGAAGACTCGCCGCGCTGGCCTGCGGCGCCGTGATGGGCTTGTTCGCGACGATGCCGGCACATGCCGGGCAAGCTTCGGCTGCCGCGCCTGTGACCGAGGATGCGCGCCTCGCCTCCTTCCTCGAGGACGTGTTCCAGCGGAGCGTAAAGGACAGCCCGATCCTCCAGGCCTACCTCGGCATCAAGGGGCCGGACTACGGCAAGTGGAACGACTTTTCGGACGAGGAGGCGCAGCGCCAGGACCGGCTGAAAAGGCAGGACCTCGAGCGGCTGCACTCGGTATTCAGGTACGACGAGCTCTCGGAGCCGATGAAGATCAGCTACCGGATCTTCGAGCTTCAAACGCGGGCGTCGATCGACAATTTCCCGTGGCGCTTCCACGGCTACGCGTTCCAGACACAGTCGAACCCGGTCAGCCAGGCTGCGACCTTCATGCAGAACGTCCACAGCGTGGTCAACGTCGAGGATGCCGAGGCCTACGTCTCGCGCCTGAACGGCGTGCAAAAGGCGCTCGAGCAGGGCATCGTCGTCATGAATGAAGCCGCACGCCGTGGCATCGTGCCGACGTCCTTTTCCTTCGACCCGGTGCTTGGCGACAGCCGGAATGTCATCACCGGAGCTCCCTTCGACGACAGCGGCAAGGATTCCGCGATCCTCTCGGACTTCAGGGGCAAGGTCGAGAAGCTCCAGACGGACGACGCCACGAAGCAGCGCCTGCTCGACGAGGCCACGGCCGCCCTCAAGGGCCCGTTCCAGACGGGCGTGAAGGAAACCATGTACGCCATCGAGGCGCTACGCCCGAAGTCGCCCGGCCCGAACGGCGTGTGGAAGCTGCCGGACGGCGATGCGTACTACAAGTCGCAGATCAAGTTCTGGACCACGGAGCCGAACCTGACGGCGGGCCAGATTCACGACATCGGGCTTTCCGAAGTCGCGCGCATCAGGGGCGGGATGCTGGCCATCATGAAGCAGGTCGGATTCCAGGGCGACCTGCCGGCGTTCTTCGGGCACCTGCGCACGGATCCGGACAACTTCTTCCCGAACACGCCCGAGGGCAGAAAGGCCTATCTCGACCAGTCCAAGGCCTACATCGACTCGATCTACTCCGACGTCCACAAGTACTTCAATATCCTGCCGAAGGCGCCGCTCGAGGTGCGGGCGGTCGAGGAATGGCGCGAGGCGACCGCGCCGATCGCGTTCTACAACCAGCCGGCGCCGGACGGCAGCCGCCCGGGCATTTACTACGTGAACCTGCACGACATGACGACGCGCCAGAAGCACGAGATGGAGACGGTCGCCTACCACGAGGGCGCACCCGGCCATCATTTCCAGATCGCCATCCAGCAGGAACTGGAGGGCGTGCCGACCTTCCAGAAGTTCGCGTTCTTCGGCGCCTACGTCGAGGGCTGGGGCCTCTACGCCGAGCGCCTCGCGAAGGAAGAGGGGCGTTTCACCGACCCGATGCAGGACTTCGGCCGCCTTCAGAACGAAATGCTCCGCGCATGCCGTCTGGTGGTCGACACCGGCGCGCACGCCAAGCGCTGGACGCGGGAGCAGATGATCGACTACATGCTTGCGAACAACCCGATGACGCCCGAGGACGCGGCCAAGGAAGTCGAGCGCTATATCGACAACCCGGGACAGGCGCTGTCCTACAAGATCGGCATGCTGAAAATCCTGGAGCTCCGCGAAAGGGCGAAGACGGAACTCGGCGGACGATTCGACATCCGCGACTTCCACGATGTCGTGCTCAAGAACGGCGCCGTGCCGCTGCCGGTACTCGAGGAACTCGTCGACGCCTACATCGCCGACAGGAAAGCGTCCTGATCAGCGCGCCGGGCGCAGGCGCGGCACGGTCGTGTTGGCGTCGGTGAGAAGTTCCGACGCGGCTTTCGCGAGGACTGCGAGGCCTTCGTCCACGACCGAGTCCTCGGCCGTGATCGGCACGAGGATGCGCACGACATTGCCGTAGACGCCGCAGGACAGCAGGATCAACCCGAGTTCGCGCGCGCGCTGCGTGAACCTCTTCGTGAGGTCTGCGGCAGGTCGGAGCCGGTCCCCGCCCTCGCCGAGCTCGAAGGCGATCATCGCGCCGAGCCGGCGGACATCCACGATCTCCGCGTGACGCGCCGCCAGCGTCTCGAGCGAGCGGCCGAGCCGATCGCCGAGCCGTTCCGCGCGCTCGAAGATCCGCTCCTCCGAGAAGACCTGCAGCACGGCGAGCGCCGCGGCGCAGGCGACTGGATTGCCGGCATAGGTGCCGCCGAGCCCGCCGGGCCCGCAGGCGTCCATGACGTCCGCGCGCCCGACGACGGCTGACAGCGGGAAACCGCCCGCGAGCGACTTGGCGAGCGTATAGAGGTCGGCGGCGACGCCATAGTGTTCCATCGCGAACATGCGGCCCGTGCGCCCCGCGCCGCTCTGGATTTCATCCGCGACCAGCAGGATGCCGTGGCGGTCGCACAGCTCGCGCAGCCGAACGATGAAGTCCTTGGGCGCCACGTAGAACCCGCCCTCGCCCTGGACCGGCTCGACGATGACGGCGGCGACCCGGTCCGGCGCCACGTCGCACTTGAAGATCGCCTGGAGCGCGCCGAACGCATCGTCCACGGACACGTCGTGCAGTGCATTGGGAAACGGCGCGTGATAGACCTCGGCCGGGTAGGGGCCGAAGCCCGCCTTGTAGGGATCAATCTTGCCGGTCAGCGCGAGCGTCATGAAGGTGCGGCCGTGGAAAGCGCCCGAGAAGGCGATGACAGCGGACCGCCCGGTGGCCGCGCGCGCGATCTTGACCGCATTCTCGACGGCCTCGGCGCCTGTCGACATCAGGACGGTCTTGTGGGGACCCTCGCCGGGCGCGAGCGCGTTCAGCCGTTCGCAGAGCTCGACGTAAGGCTCGTAAGGCGTGATCTGGAAGCAGGTGTGGGTGACCTTGTCGAGCTGGGCGCGCACGGCCTCGAGCACGCGCCGATGGCGATGGCCCGTATTGAGGACGGCGATGCCGCCCGCGAAATCGACGTAACGGCGCCCGTCCGCATCCCAGAGCAGGGCGTTCTCCGCGCGCTCGATGAAGACCGGATGGACCATCGAGACGCCGCGCGCGACCGCAGCCTGGCGCCGGGCGACCAGTGATTCATTGCTTGCCAAGGACGTCTCCCGTCAGTGAATCGGCTCGTCGAAGTCGTCGTCCTCGACGATCTGCTCCCAGGTCGTGATTGCCGTCTCGAGTGAAGACTCGGGATTTTCACTCTCGGCCATGTCTGTGTAACCGAACTCGTCGGGTTCCACGTCGTCGAGCGGCCCGCCCCAGTCCTCGGGCTGAGCCGCGCTGTCGACCGCAAGCGTGCGCCATTCTTCGAGGTCGAGCTCGTCGAGGCCGCCGTCAAATTCCTGGATCTCGACCGTGCCTGCGTCCTCGTCGAGCGCGACCACCTGGAACAGCGCGCCCTTGTCACGGTGCGAATACCAGTTTCCGACAACTGGAGGAAGCCGGTTGCCCATGAATCCATCGTACGCCCGATCTCCGGCCCGTGCCAAGGCTTACAATCGGCAAAACGCGGACGATGGGGACGGGCAATGGCGACACCTGTGATCGTGGACTTCCGGCGCAACATCAAGGGCGAGGAATCGGCGGTTTCCGGGGAGAAAGTCGTCAAGGGCGAGCCGAAGACGCTGGTGAAGAACTACTTCAGCGACCCTTCGGGGCAATTCTTCGCGGGAACCTGGTCGAGCAGCGTCGGCAAGTGGAAAGTCGAATACACGGAAAACGAGTTCTGCCACCTGCTCGAGGGCCGTGTGACAATCACGTCCGAAGAAGGAAAGCGCTGGCAATTCAACGCGGGCGACGCCTGGGTCATCCCGGCGGGATTCAAGGGCACCTGGGAGTCGGTCGAACCGGCCCGCAAGCGCTACGCGATCTTCGAGGCCGCCAAGACCGCGTCCTGAAGACTACTTCCACTCCGTCCCGAACGTGATGCCAACCGTCCGCGGCCGCGACGGCCAGACCAGTTCGTTGAACAGCCCGTAGCCGAACTGGTTGTTGGCGTCCGCATTCTCCCAGCCGCGCTCGAAATACACCTCGTCGAAGGCGTTCTCGATCCAGAGCGTGACGTACCAGGACGAATCCGTGCGGTAACCGAGACGGAAGCTGAACTCGTCCCAGGCCTGCACCGTCGCATCCGGCAGATTGTCCGGGCCGCCGTACATTTTCGAGCGGTAGACGTATTCAGTCGTGAAGAATCCCTCGCCGGAAGCCATCGGCCATTTGTAGCTGAGGATCGTCGAGGCACTGACTTCGGGCGCGAACGGCAGATTCTTCCCCGCGCAGTCGCCGCAGGCGCCAAGGTCGATGATGTCCGTGGCGTCGGTGATCTCCGTGTCGAGCAGCGAGAGTCCCACGGTCGCGTCCCAGTGTCCGGTCGGCACCCAGCGCAGGTCGAGCTCCAGGCCCTGGCCGCGCGCCTTGCCGACGTTTGCGACGAGCGAGGAGCCCTGGTCGAAGTAGACGAGCTGCAGGTCCTTGTAGTCGTAGCGGAACAGCGAGGCGTTCAGCCGCATCGTGTTGCCGAACAGGCGGGTCTTGGCCCCGATCTCGTAGCTGTCCACCTGCTCGGGCTCGAACTCCAGCGGCGTCGTGCCGGGCGGCGCCACGCCGTCGTCGGTCACGTCCTGGCCGTGCAGGTTGAAGCCGAAGGTCGCAAACCCGCCGGACTTGTAGCCGCGCGAGGCGGTCGCGTAGAGCGCGACGTCGTCATTCACGTCATAGCTCAGCGCGATGCGCGGCGTGAAGTCGCTCCAGTTGGCCTCGTCGCGGACATATCCGTCGGTATAAAATTCGTAATTGAAGTTGTTCCCGAGCGCGCCGCCACTGTTGAAGACCCGGTTCGACATCTTCTTCCGGTCATCGGTGTAACGGGCGCCCGCAGTCAGGTCAAACCGGTCCGTGAGCGCCCAGGTGAAGTCGCCGTAGACCGCCCAGCCCTGGCTTTTCACCAGGACCTTGCTGCGTTCGGACTTGCCTTCGACGATGTCCGCGGGATCGATATCCTCGCCCCAATAAGCTTCGAAGTTCGGGTCGTCGCAGCCGGCCGCCGGGCCATCGAAGTCCGGCGCCTCGGTGATGCTCAAGGCGGAGCAGAGGGCGTTCTCGTCGTAGATGTAGTCGAACACCCCGTCGATGTCCTCGCCGTAAGCGCTCGCACCCACGAACCAGGTCACTTTTCCGTCATTCGGCGAATTGAGGCGCAGCTCCTGGCTCCAGTACTCCACGTCGTTCAGCTGGCCGTAGTCGTTCACGCGGGCCGGGCTGCCGTCGTAGTCCTCGAGGTAACGGAAATTGAATGTCTTGTAGCCGGTCAGGGAAGTGACCGAAAAATCGTTCGGCAATGACCACACGAGGGTTGCCCGTGCCTCGAAGACCTCCGACTCGTCGATGCCGTTGTCGCCAAGGTCCGTATTGACGCGCTCCTCGGGCAGGCCGGCGGCGGGGACCCAGTACACGGACGGGTCCTGCTCTCGGTCCTCGTAGGCCGCGGTCAAGACGGCGTCGAGCGTGTCGCCCTGGCGGCGCAGCGACACGCGGCCGGCCGAGATCCGGTGGAAACCGAGCTTCTCGCCGCCCTGCAGGTTCTTGAGGAAGCCCTTGTTGTCCAGCACATAGCCGGCAGCCCGCATGGCCCACCGGTCGCCGAGCGGAATGTTCACCATGGCATCGGCTTCGACGTGGTCGTAGTCCGCGAGCGTCAGCTCCGCGCTCGCGCCGAAGGCGTTCTCGGGCTTGTTGGTGATGACGCTCACGGCGCCCGCGATCGAGTTGCGGCCGAAAAGCGTGCCCTGCGGGCCCTTCACGACCTCTGCGCGCTCGACGTCGTACATGGCGGTCATGACGCCGCCCGTGCGCCCTGACCAGATGCCGTCCACGAACATGGCGACCGAAGGGTCGCCGCCGATGCCGAAGTCGTTGGTGGAGATGCCGCGCATCGACAGCGCATCCGTGAAACCGTCCTCGGTCTTGCCGCTGAATCCCGGCGTGAAATCGACGATGCCGCGGATGTCGGCCATGCGGCCTTCCTTCAGCATCTCGCCCGAGAACGCGGATACCGACAGCGGCACGTCCTGGAGTGACTGCTGGCGCTTTTGCGCCGTGATGATGATTTCCTCGAGGCCGACGACTTCCGGCGCCTGCGCGGATTCCCCCTGCGGAGGCGGCGCTGCCTCCTGCTGGGCGGCGGCGGCAAACGGGCAGGCCAATGCGGCGGCGACGGCCAGGCGGACCGTCGCCAGTTCAATGAACGTCATGATTGTCCCCCCACACGGCACCCCGCGGCCGTGTACCCCGCGGCCAGCATACGCGCGGGCGCGGATTCAGTCCAAGCGGTCGATGACTGTCGCCAGCGTCGCGAAAACGCGATCGACCTCGGCCCGTTCGATGATGAGCGGCGGCGACATGGCGATCGTATCGCCGGTCGTGCGGACCAGGAGTCCCGCGTTGAATGCCGCGACGAGCGCGTCGTAGCCCCGTGCCCCCGGGCTGCCCTCGCGTGGTTCGAGTTCGATGCCCGCGACCAGGCCATAGGCACGCAGGTCCACGACATTCTTGCGCCCCCGCAATGCGTGTACGGCGTTGCTCCAGTAGGGCGCCATCGCGCGTGCGCGCTCGAAAAGACCCTCGCGGTACAGCTGCTGGGTCGCGAGCCCGGCCGCGCAGGCGACCGGGTGCGCCGAATAGGTGTAGCCGTGAAAGAGCTCGATCGAGCCGGGCGGGCCCGACATGAACGCATCATGGACCTCACGCCTGACGATGACCGCGCCCATGGGTACGGCGCCGTTCGTCAGCCCTTTCGCGCAGGTGATCATGTCCGGCACGACGCCGAATTCCCCGGCGGCGAAAGCCGAACCCGTGCGGCCGAAGCCGGTGATGACTTCGTCGAAGATCAGCAGGATGCCGTACTTCGTGCACAGCTCGCGCAGGCGCTCGAGGTAGCCCCTCGGCGGCAACAGAACGCCGGTCGAGCCGGCGATCGGCTCGACGATGACGGCGGCGATGGTCGAGGAATCATGCAGCGCGACCAGCCGCTCGAGGTCGTCCGCGAACTCGGCGCCATGCACCGGCAGGCCTTTCGAAAAGAGGTTGCGCGCCGGGTCGTGGGTGTGACGCAGGTGATCCACGCCCGGCAACATGGCCCCGAAGTACTTGCGATTGTTGACCATGCCGCCGACGGAGATGCCGCCGAAGCCGACGCCGTGATAGCCGCGCTCGCGGCCGATCAGCCGGCTGCGCGCGCCGTCTCCGCGCACGCGGTGATACGCAATCGCGATCTTGAGCGCGGTGTCCACGGATTCCGAGCCCGAATTCGTGAAGAAGACCCGGTCGAGGCCTTTCGGCGTGATTTCGACCAGCGCGTTCGCGAGCTCGAAGGCGACCGGATGACCCATCTGGAAGGGCGGGGCGTAGTCCATCGTCGCGATCTGCCGGGAAACTGCCTCGGTGATTTCCCTGCGGCCATGGCCGGCATTGACGCACCAGAGCCCGGCGGCGGCGTCCAGGACCTGGCGCCCATCGGGCGTCCAGTAATACATGCCCTCGGCCCGCGACAGGAGGCGAGGATTTGCCTTGAACTGCCGGTTGGCGGTGAACGGCATCCAGAAGGCATCGAGGTCGAGTCGGGCTGCGCTCATGATAATTGACACTTTCGGAAAGGAACCGCGATATTACGCGGCCACGTGTTTAAAATCATAGACAACCGGAGGGGCCATGGCGAATGACGTGAGTGCGCGGCTCAAGGCCGTGCGGCAAATGCACGGCCTGTCCCAACGCGAACTTGCAAAGCGCGCGGGCGTCACCAACGGCATGATCTCGCTGATCGAGCAGGGCCGCGTGAGCCCTTCGGTGGCTTCGCTCAAGAAGGTGCTGGACGGACTGCCGATGGGGCTCGCGGAATTCTTCACGATGGACCCGGCCGGCACGGCCCAGGTGTTCTACGCGCGGAGCGAACTGGTGGAACTCGGCGAGGGCGACGTGTCGCTCTGCCTCGTCGCAGCCCGCCGGCCTGGGCGGCGCATGGCGATCCTGCGCGAAACCTACGAACCGGGCGCCGACACCGGCTCCGACATGCTGCGCCACGTCGGGGAAGAGGGCGGGGTCGTCGTGAACGGCAAGGTGGAGGTGACGATCGGCAGCCAGACGCGAGTCCTGGGACCCGGGGACGCATACTATTTTGCGAGCGCCATGCCCCATCGATTCCGCAATCGCGGCCGCGAGTGCTGTGAGATCATCAGCGCTTCAAGCCCCCCGACGCTGTGAGGACGATGCCGTGACCCGGGAACAGAAGGCGGTTGACTGGCGCGCGATGGCGAAAAAACTCGCCCCCCGCACGAATGCGTTCATTGACGGCAAGTATGTGCCTGCCGTCTCCGGGGCGACTTTTGACTGCGTAAATCCGGCCAATGGCCAGGTCATCGCCCAGGTGGCTTCCTGCGATGCCGCGGATGTCGACCTGGCGGTCATGAGCGCGCGCCGGGCATTCGAGGCCGGCCACTGGTCGCGGCGGGCGCCGGCCGCGCGCAAGAAGGTGCTGCTGCGCTTCGCGGAGCTGATACGCAAGCACCGCGAGGAGCTCGCACTCACCGAGACGACGGACATGGGCAAGCCGATCTCGGATTCGATGAAAATCGACATACCGGCGGCAGCCAACTGCATGGCCTGGTATGCCGAGGCGATCGACAAAGTCTACGACGAAGTTGCGCCGACTCCCCATGATGCGCTCGCCCTGATCACGCGCGAGCCCGCAGGCGTCGTGGGCGCGATCGTGCCGTGGAACTTCCCGCTCATCATGGCGTGCTGGAAGCTCGGACCGGCGCTCGCCACCGGCAACTCCGTCGTGCTCAAACCGTCCGAGAAATCGCCGCTCACGGCGCTGCGGGTGGCTGAGCTTGCGATAGAGGCCGGCCTGCCCGAAGGCGCGTTCAATGTCGTGCCTGGCTTCGGCTACACGGCGGGCGAGGCGCTCGCGATGCACATGGACGTGGACTGCCTCGCCTTCACCGGCTCGACACGCACCGGCAAGCGCATGCTCGAGTATTCGGGCAAGTCGAACATGAAGCGCGTCTGGCTCGAATGCGGCGGCAAGGCGCCTAACATCGTGATGGGTGACGTCGCGGACCTCGAGCGCGCCGCGAACGCCGCGGCTTTCGGCATCTTCTTCAACCAGGGCGAGATGTGTTCCGCGGCCTCTCGACTCGTGGTGCACGAGTCGGTACGCGACGCGATGCTCGAAAAGATCGTCGAGATCGGACGCAGCATGGCGCCCGGCGACCCGCTCGATCCAAAGACGCGCCTCGGCGCGATCGTGGACCAGGTGCAGCTCAACACGGTCATGGGCTACATCGAGTCTGGCAAGGAGGCCGGTGCCGAAGTCAGGCTCGGCGGCAAGCGCGCACGAAAGGAGAGCGGCGGATTCTTCGTTGAACCGACCGTGTTCGCGAACGTCGAACCGCAGATGAAGATCGCCCGCGAGGAGATCTTCGGGCCGGTACTCTCGACCATCACCTTCAAGGATGTCGACGACGCGGTCCGGATCGCGAACGGCGTGAGCTACGGCCTCACTGCGGCGGTCTGGAGCCGTGACATCACGACCGCGCACCGGGTCGCGAAGTCGCTGCGGGCCGGCACCGTTTTCGTGAACTGCTACGACGCGGACGACATCACCGTGCCCTTCGGCGGCTTCAAGCAGTCGGGCAACGGACGCGACAAGTCCCTGCATGCGATGGACAAGTACACCGAACTCAAGACCACGTGGATCGACCTGTCGTGAAGGTCACGGTTGCCGCGACCCAGATGGCCTGCGGTTGGGACCGCGACGCCAACATCGCGAATGCCGAACGTCTGGTCCGCGAAGCGGCGAAACAGGGCGCACAGGTCGTCCTGATCCAGGAGCTGTTCGAGTCGCCTTACTTCTGCAAGGACCACCTCGCGAAGCATTTCGAGCTGGCGTTTCCGATCGCGGAGAACCCGGCCGTCAGGCGGCTTTCGAGGGTCGCGGCCGAGCTCAAGGTGGTGCTGCCGCTCTCGGTGTTCGAGCGGGCGCAGAATGCCTACTTCAACACCCTGGTCATGGTGGATGCGGATGGAAAGGCGCTCGGCATCTACCGCAAGTCCCACATCCCGGAGAGCCCGGGCTATCACGAAAAATTCTACTTCTCGCCGGGGGACTCGGGTTTCAGGGTCTGGCCGACACGCTACGGCACACTCGGCGTCGCCGTGTGCTGGGACCAGTGGTTCCCGGAGGCCGCGCGCGCGATGGCCTTGATGGGGGCCGAGATTCTTTTCTATCCGACCGCCATCGGCTCCGAGCCTCAGGACGCCACGCTCGATTCCCGCTGGCACTGGCAACGCACGATGCAGGGACATGCGGCCGCGAACGTGATGCCGCTCGTCGCCTCCAACCGCATCGGCACCGAGCGCGGCGAAAAGCTCGAAATCACGTTCTACGGGCATTCCTTCATCGCCGATCACACGGGCGAGGTCGTCGCCCAGGCCGACGACCGCAGCGAGCAGGTCCTCACCGCGAGCTTCGACCTCGACGAAATCCGCCGCTACCGCCACGCCTGGGGCCTGTTCCGCGACCGCCGGCCCGATCTCTACGGGCCGCTCCTGAAGCTGGACGGTGGCCGGGACTGAGGCGGCGCTCGCAGGCCGCATCGCCTGCGTGGATCTCGAGACCACGGGCGGCCATGCGGCGCGCGATCGGATCATCGAGGTGGGGATCGTCCTCCTCGAGGGCGGCGAAGTGGTCGAGGAATACGCGACGCTGGTGAATCCGGGCACGCGTATCCCATACGCCATCCAGCAGTTCACCGGCATCACCGACGACATGGTCGCGGAAGCGCCTCCATTCGCCGCGGTAGCCGATGCCATCGAATCACGGCTGGGCGGTCGGCTCTTCGTCGCCCACAACGCCCGCTTCGACTACGGTTTCCTGCGCATCGAGTTCCGCCGCGTCGGGCGGGTCTTCCGCGCGCCGGTAGTCTGCACCGTCCGCCTGTCGCGCGCGCTGACCCCGGACGCGCGCGGCCACAACCTGGACGCCGTGATGGCCCGCCACGGCATCGCCTGCGAGGCGCGTCACCGGGCGCTCGGGGATGCAAAAGTCCTGGCCGAATTCCTGCGGATCGCGCGTGATCGCTGGCCTGAGGAAGAACTCGCTGCAGCCGTGGAGCGACAGACCGGGACGTCGCGCCTGCCGCCGCAGCTCGATCCCGCGTTGGCCGACGAGTTGCCGGAGGGCCCCGGTGTCTGCTTGTTCTACGGGGACGACGATGCGCTCCTCTACATCGGCAAGGCAAAGAACCTGGCGAGTCGTGTGCCCGCCCATTTTGCCGACCCGCGGGCGAAGCTGGCGCAGCAGCTGGCGCGCCTGGTGCGGCGCATCGAATGGATCGAGACTGCGGGCGAGTTTGGCGCGCTCGTCACCGAAGCGCGGCTGATCAAGGCCCGCAAACCGGTATTCAACCGCAAGTTGGATGTTTTCGACGAGCTCTGGGCCATCACGCTGCGCGAGGACGGTTCCATGCCGCTCGCGCGGATCGCGAGGCTGGGCACGCTCGACGATCCCGGAATCGGTTACGGCATGTTTCGCCGCCATGCGGACGCCGAACGCGCGCTCGAGGGCCTGATGCGAGAGCACGCGCTTTGCGCCAAGTGGCTCGGCCTCGAATCGTCGGAAGGCTCGTGCATTGGCTTCCAGCTCGGCCGATGCCGCGGCGTCTGCGTCGGCCGGGAAGCGCCGGCGTTGCATGCCCTGCGCGCCCGG
This sequence comes from uncultured Gammaproteobacteria bacterium, assembly GCA_963738285.1. Classification (GTDB taxonomy): domain Bacteria; phylum Pseudomonadota; class Gammaproteobacteria; order Steroidobacterales; family Steroidobacteraceae; genus SCUD01. Next base: position 52,605 of record CAVTVX010000009.1, read on the forward strand.
CTTGGGCTCGTCGGCCTCAAGCGGCGCGATTGGCCGTTCGCCGGCCCCATCGGCATCCGCGAGCGAGACTGGCGCGGAATCGAGGAGACCCACGTCTTCGATCGCTGGTGCTACAACGACGAGCCATTCGACCCGGACATTTACCGGATCCTCACCGGATTCCTCGACCGTCCGCTCCGCGGTGCGCAGCTCCTGAAGCAAGGCGGGTCGTGAGCGATACGCCGTTCTTCGTCACGGCGGCGGCCGGCACGGCCGACCTGCTCGCCGCCGAGCTGGCCGCGCTCGGCATCGAGGGCGCGCGCGAAACACGGGGCGGCGTCGCCTGCGAATCCGGTCTCGCGGCGGCCTACCGTGCCTGCCTCGAATGCCGGCTTGGACTTCGCGTGCTCTGGCAGGTCGCGCACTTTCCGGTTGCCGATGCCAATGCGCTTTATGCGGGCGTGCGCGGAATCGACTGGGGCTCTCACATGGATGCCGGCGGCACGCTGGCCGTCGATTTCTCCGGTAGCGTTCCCGGCGTCACGCACACGCAGTTCGGCGCTCAACGCGTGAAGGATGCGATCGTGGACCAGTTCCGGGAAAGGAGCGGCAAGCGACCGTCGGTCGATCGCGATGCACCGACGCTGCGCATCAACGCGCATGCAGCCCACGGCGCCGTCACGATCGCAATCGATCTTTCCGGCGACAGCCTGCATCGGCGCGGTTACCGGGGCGGGCAGGGCGCAGCGCCGCTCAAGGAGAACCTGGCGGCTGCCATCCTCGTGCGCGCCGGCTGGCCCGCCATTGCGGCTGCGGGCGGCAGTTTCGTGGATCCGATGTGCGGATCGGGCACATTGCCGATCGAGGCGGCGCTGATCGCTGCGGATATCGCGCCGGGCCTCCTGCGCGCACAGTTTGGCTTCGAGCGCTGGAAACAGCATGACGCAGGGACGTGGCTCGCGCTGCGAGGGTCGGCCGAGGCGCGCCGCCAGCCGGAGCAGCTGACCCCCGGCCGTGTCCGCGGCTTCGACCGCGATGCGGTTGCGATCCGCGATGCCGAGGAGAACGCGGCGCGTGCAGGCCTCGGGCGGCAGATCCTGTTCCAGCGCTGCGAACTCGAGAAGCTGCCCGCCGCGCACAAGACGAGCGGGCTCCTGGCCGTGAACCCGCCGTACGGCGGGCGTATCGGCGAGTCGGAGGCGCTGCGCGGGCTGTATGCGCTCCTCGGCGAGCGCCTGCGCGCCGATTACCGCGGCTGGGAGGCCGCCGTGTTCACGGGCAGTCCCGCGCTCGGGCGGGAACTCGGCATCCATGCGCGCCGCACGCACCGGATGATGAACGGGCCGATCGAGTGCCGGCTGCTCCGGCTCGCAGTCGAGCCGTCGCAGTTCGTGCAGATCCGCGAGCCCGGGCGGCCGCCGGCCATCGATGCCGAATCCGCGCGTGCGAGGCCCGGCGCGCAGATGTTCGCGAATCGCCTGAAGAAGAACCTGGACAAATTCGCGGCCCGGGCCCGGCGGGAGCGCGTGTCCTGCTATCGCGTGTACGACGCCGACATGCCCGAATACGCCTTTGCCGTCGACCTCTACCAGTCGGAACCGGACGGCAGCGCGGGCCGCTGGCTCTACGTGCAGGAGTATGCGCCGCCGGCGACGGTCGAGCGCGACAAGGCGCGGGCCCGTCGCGAAGAGGCGATCTCGGTGCTGCCGGAAGTGACGGGCCTGTCCGGGAACGCCATCTACTGGCGCACGCGCCGGCCGCAGAGGGGCAAGTCGCAGTACGAGGCGATCGCGGCAAACGACGAACGCGTGGTGGTGGAGGAGGGCGGGCTCAAGTTTCTCGTGAATTTCACGGACTACCTCGACACGGGGCTCTTCCTCGATCATCGTCCGACGCGCGCACGCATCCGCGCGGCGGCGAAAGGCAGGCGATTCCTGAACCTGTTCTGCTATACGGGGGCCGCCACGGTCTACGCCGCCGCGGGCGGCGCCATGGCGACCACGAGCATCGACATGTCCCGCAGCTACATCGAATGGGCCCGGCGCAACATGTCGATCAACGGATTCAGCGGCGATGCCCACCGCTACCTTCAGGAAGACTGCCTCGCCTGGCTAGCCGATGAACAAGGCGCGCCCTACGACCTGATCTTCCTCGACCCGCCGACGTTCTCGAACTCGAAGCGCATGAATCGCGAGTTCGACGTGCAGCGCGACCATGTCGAGCTGATCCGGGCAACGATGGCGCGGCTCGGGCCGGGTGGCCTGCTCATCTTTTCAACCAACTTCCGCAAGTTCAGGCTGGACCGTTGCGCGCTCGAGGATCTTTCCATCTGCGACATAACCCAGGGGACCGTCCCTTTTGATTTCGCGCGCGATCCCCGGGTGCATGCCTGCTTCGAGATCCGGCGCCGGGATTGACCCTGGCCGGTCGCTTCCTGTACGATCGTTCAACAATGAACACGCCGGTCCTCGCCCGTCGGACTGCAACGCCGGATCCTCGCACCGAGGACGATTTCAGCCTGCCCGGCTGGATCTACCGGGATCCCGAGTTCTTCGAGCTCGAGCGGCAGGTCATCTTCAGAAAGGCCTGGCAGCTGGTCTGCCATGAGAGCGACGTCCCGGAGAAGGGCGACTACCAGACATTCGATTTCCTGAATGAGTCGATCCTGACGGTCCGCGGCAGCGACGGGCGCGTGCGCAGCTTCCACAACATCTGCCGTCATCGGGCGTCCCGCCTCGTGGACGGCACCAGCGGCAACTGCGGCAGCCGCATCACCTGCCCGTACCACGCCTGGACCTACGCGACGGACGGGCGTCTCGTGGGCGTGCCGATGCGCGCGAACTACCCGGGCCTTCGGACCGAGCACCACGGGCTTGCCGGAATCGAGCAGGAAACCTGGCGCGGCTTCGTCTTCGTGCGCTTCGCGCCGGGCCTGCCCGGCGTTGCCGACCAGATGGCGCCCTACGCGGCGGAGCTCGCGAGCTTCCCGCTCGAGGACGTGAAGCCGCTAGGCAAGGTGCGCAATCGCCTTCGCGCCGTGAACTGGAAGAACGTATCCGACAATTACTCGGATGGCCTGCATATCCCCGTTGCCCACCCCGGGCTCACGAGAATCTTCGGCAAGAGCTACGGCATCGAGGCGAAGGAGTGGGTGGACAAGATGTACGGAACGCTCGTCGAATCGCCGTCGCCCCGCCTGTCCGAGCGCATGTACCAGAAGCTCATGACGCAGATCGCGCCGACGGCCGGCGGCGAGGCTCACATGTGGAACTACTACAAGCTCTGGCCCAACGTCGCGTTCGAGATCTACCCGGACCAGGTCGACTTCATGCAGTTCGTGCCGGTTTCGGCGACGGAGACCAACCTGCGCGAGATCGCGTACGCGCTCCCGGACGGCCGGCGGGAGATGAAGGCGGCGCGTTACCTCAACTGGCGCATCAACCGCCGCGTGAATCTCGAGGACAAGGCGCTGATCGAGCGGGTGCAGGCGGGCATGGGGTCCTCGAGCTACACGGTAGGCCCGCTCGGCGAGGGCGAAGTGTGCCTGCGCAGCTTCGGCCGCCGGATGCGTGCGCTTTTCCCGGAGTGCCGACAGGGCGAACCGCCCGCCAGGGGCTGGAGCGCGCAGCGCAGCAACCGCCCGCAGTGAGCGCGCGCGCCCCGATGCGGCGCTACCAGCGTCGGGTCGCGAGCGACCGGCGCGAAGCGCTGGTGGAAGCCGCGATCGAAAGCCTCAAGCGCCACGGCCACGAAGGCCTCTCGGTGCGTCGGATTGCCGCGGAGGCCGGCGTCTCGATCGGCCTCATCAATCACCATTTTCCCAACAAGGAGACGCTGGTCGCGGAAAGCTACCGGGCCTTCAGCCGCCGCCTGACCGAGAGCTTCGAGTCCGCCGTCGCAGCCGCGGGTCCCGGCCCGCGCACGCGACTTCGGGCTTTTTTCAGGGCGGTCTTCTCTCGCCCAAACCTCGATCCGCAGGTTCTGACCGCCTGGGTCGTCTACTGGGGTTTGATGCAGGTCTCGCCCGCGATGCGCGCAGTCCATGACGAGGAGGGCCGCGGCTACGGCGGACTGCTCGGCCGCCTGCTCGCCGATCTCGCACGGGAGCGAAGCCGGAATCCGCCCGATCCTCGGCTCGCGGTCATCGGGCTCACCGCTTTGCTCGACGGACTATGGCTCGAATGGTGCCTCGACCCGAACAGCTTCCGCCCGAAGGAAGCGGCCACGCTCTGCGAAGACTGGGTCGATCGCGTGATCAGGCCTGCAGGCCTCAGAACAGTCCGGTAATCCTGCCATCGTCGGTGACGTCGATGTTGTTGGCCGCCGGCGTCACCGGCAGGCCCGGCATCGTCATGATGTCCCCGCAGATCATGACCACGAATTCCGCGCCCGCGGCCAGCCTGACCTCGCGAATGTTCACGGAATGTCCATTCGGTGCGCCGCGCAGCTTTGGGTCAGTCGAAAAGGAATACTGGGTCTTCGCCACGCAGATCGGGTAGTGGCCGTAGCCGGAATCCTGGAGCTGCTTGATCTGCGCGCGCACCTTGCTGTCTGCCGTCACTTCGGACGCGCCGTAGACGCGCGTCGCGACGGCCTTCATCTTGTCCCAGAGTGTTTCCTTCTCGTCGTAAACGTACTTGAAGTAATTCGCGTGCCCGCAGAGTTCGACGGCTTCCCGGGCAATCTCGATTGCGCCCTGGCCGCCTTGCGCATAGTGCTTCGCGACGATGACCTTCACTCCGTGGTGCGTCGCGCGTTCCACCAGCCAGCGCAGCTCCGCCTCGCTGTCCTCGGCGCGATGATTGATCGCGACCAGGCAGGGCAGGCCGAAAACGTCCCTCACATTGTCGACGTGGCGATCGAGATTGGCGATGCCGGCCTGCAGCGCCTTCAGGTTCTCCTTGCCGAGGTCCGGAACCTCGATGCCGCCGTGGTACTTGATCGCCCGCACGGTCGCCACGATCACCGCGGCGTCCGGCCTGAGTCCGGCCTTGCGGCACTTGATGTCCACGAACTTCTCGGCGCCGAGGTCCGCGCCAAAGCCCGCCTCCGTCACCACGTAGTCGGCCAGCTTGAGCGCGGTGCGGGTCGCCATGACCGAATTGCAGCCGTGCGCGATGTTCGCAAACGGACCGCCGTGGATGAACGCAAGGTTGTTCTCGAGCGTCTGCACGAGGTTTGGCGCAAGCGCATCCTTGAGGAGCGCCGCCATCGCGCCGTGCGCCTTGATGTCGCGCGCGAGGATCGGCCTGTGCTCGCGGGTGTAGCCGACGACGATCCTGCCGAGGCGTTCCTTGAGGTCCTTCAGGCTGGACGCGAGGCAGAAAATCGCCATGACCTCCGATGCGACGACGATGTCGAAGCCATCCTGCCGCGGGTAGCCGTTGCCCGGCCCGCCGAGGCCGATCGTGATATCGCGCAGTGCGCGGTCATTGCAGTCCACGACGCGGCGCCAGGTAATGCGGCGCACATCGAATCCCACGCCGTTGCCGTGATGGATGTGGTTGTCGATCATCGCTGCCAGCAGGTTGTTCGCCAGCGCGATCGCGGAGAAATCCCCGGTGAAATGGAGATTGATATCCTCCATAGGCACCACCTGTGAGTAGCCGCCGCCCGCCGCGCCGCCCTTCATGCCAAAGACCGGGCCGAGTGCCGGCTCGCGAAGGCAGATGATGGCTTTCTTGCCGATACGATTGAGCGCATCGCCGAGGCCCACCGTCATCGTCGTCTTGCCTTCGCCCGCGGGCGTGGGCGAGATCGCAGTCACCAGGATGAGCTTGCCGCTCTTTCGGCTGTCGAGATGCGTGCAGTAGTCGAGCGAGACCTTGGCCTTGTAATGGCCGAACGGCTGGAGCTGCGCCTCAGGAATTCCGAGACGATCCGCAACCAGCGGCACGATGGGTTTCATCTTCGCGTGCTGGGCGATCTCGATGTTGCTGAGGGCGCTTCCCTTGGACGACGGCATGTGGCGTGGTCTCCGGCACCGAAAATAGTTGCGTAGGATGCCTGTTGCGGGGTTCAGACGCCATGTCCGGTCGGATTTACCGTGGTCTGTGAGGCGAGCCGCCGGGTCTGATTCGGCTCGGGCGGCTCAAGGACTTATCATTCGCCGAGGATGCCCGCTGGCGGGAAATGGCGTAAAAGATGATGTCAGCTTCACACCCAATGGCAGTTCAAGCGTCATGGCGCTCGTTCGAGTCTTGTCGCCACAGTCAGAGCCCGAACTTGCGGTTGTCATATCGCTATTGGAAGCGCACGACATTCCGGTATTCGTCCACGGTCGGCATCTCGGAAGTCTCCTGCCCGGACTCCAGATCGGGAGTTACAACACGCAGGGCATCATGGTTCCGGAAGAGCGCGCATCGGACGCCCTGGAACTGCTGGCTGACTTTATGCGACGCGACGCCAGTGCAGTCTCACGACCGCTTCGCTGGTGGGACTGCCTGCGTATCGTGTTGGAACGGGTTCCATTTGGCTGGCTGGTTCCCGGTCATCGCGACGACAAGAAAGCGGCTCCTCGAGAGGACCTTGACGCCTGATCATGCGTTGGAGCGGCCCGCCCAACGCGGGCGCCAGGCGACTGCAGCATGGGCGAACGCCGGAACCTGAAGGGGATCGTGCACGATCCCGGGGAGAATCGCCTGATGAACCGAGTTGCGCCGGTCGATGTTTCCCGATACCTGTTTGACATTCATCGCGACCTTTCTGTGACCACCAGAGCCCATCGGCCCGGCCCGCCGCTCAGAATCGACGGCATGACCGTGGGCATCATCACGCTCACGGATGACGCACCGCACGGAGGCGAGATCCATCCGGATGGCGACGAGATACTGTACATCGTTTCCGGCAGCCTCCAGGTCACGGGGGAATCGCACCCGAATGAAACCGTTGAATTGCATGCAGGCGAAGGCTGCGTCGTGCCGCGAGGCGAATGGCACCGAGTCCATGTGTTGGAGAAAACCCAGCTCATCCATATCACGCCGGGGCCAAATGGTGCGCACAGACCGATCTAGCCTGGCCGCGTGAACTACACTGGGCCTGGTACGACGTCGCGACAAACCGCCAGTGTCCCAGGCCCATCGATTCTTGTTCCCCGCTCTGTGGCTCACCTGGGTCGCCTTTTGGCTGCTGGCCTCGCGCGCCGCCAAGCCGACCGAGCGTCGTGAACCCATGGGTTCGCGGCTGCTGCATGTGTTGCCCCTCATGTTTTCGTTGTGGCTCGTGTGGACAGACCGGTTGCCTGCTTCATTTCTCGGTGAAATGGTCTTCCCGTGGGCGCCATGGGAATTCTGGTTCGCCGCTCTGGTTACCGCGCTCGGGCTGCTCTTCACGGTCTGGGCACGCATCCATATTGGCCGCAATTGGAGCGGGACGGTCACCATAAAACGCGATCATGAGCTGATTACCAGTGGACCGTACGCCACGGTTCGACATCCCATCTACACCGGGCTCATCGTTGCCATTGTCGGCTCGGCCCTGGCGCGGGATGAATGGCGCGGCGTCTTGGCGGTATTCATTGCCTGGGTGGCCTTGTGGCGCAAACTCAGGCTGGAGGAGCGCTGGATGATCGAGCGCTTCGGGGAGCAATACTTGGACTACTGCCGCCGCGTCCCGGCGCTCGTGCCATTCTCCAGGTGGGGCAAGCCGTGAGATGGCGATTGCGGCCTGACCCTTCGCGGCTCCCAGGGAGCCGACCACCGGCACGAGACGTTCGGGAGGCTTGGAATCAAATGTCGCAAATTCCGCGACCCCAACGACCCGAATGCGACGGGCCCAATGGCGGCCACAAGCGATATGGCAAAATTGCAGGAATCGTCGCGCTCCGACGAGGGCCGGAAGGCGATGCGCGAGGACGGCCTGAAGGCCGAGACAATGCGGATGCTGGTCGAGTTCACGCCATGACCAGGGTGCAAGTCGAACCGCCCAGCCATCGGTTGCCGCGAGCGGTGCTGCGCACCGCCGCCGAACCGGACGTTTAAGCGCCCTCATGGCCGCCGCCAACCGCAGCACCTATTGGATGGCGACCGCCTGCGTCGCGGCACTTGCGGCATCGGTCCTGTTTCCGCGATTTGTCCCGGATACAGGCGGAGGCTTTGCGGCGGCTACTTCGGCTGCGGTCCTGTTCGTCGGATTGGCTGCCGTCGCAGCCATTGCCTCGCTGGCTCTGTTGCTGCGGACCCTGACGCAACGGGCGGCGCTGTCGCTGCCCGCGCAGATCGCAGGTACGATTCCGGCGGTCTTGGTTGCCATCGGCCTTCTGGCGACCTGGCTGTCGATGCGCAGCGACACTTGACGATCCGTTGTAAGGGAACCAGCGATGCCGAAACTCGAGCTTGTATCTTTGGCACTGCTCGCAGCGCCGCTGTCCGGGACCGCGGGATCTGGCCAAGAAAACCCAAAGCGATGCAATTCTAGCCCTGATGGAAAAAGCCCATGATGCGGTCAGTTCCCGCAATCCGGATGAGCATGAATGAGGCGCTCGTGGCGAACGATGTCGATGACGGTCGCCAGTATGTGGTGCGTTGGGCCGGCAATCCGACGGTCTTGGCGCGCGGACCCATTGCCGTGATGTGGGGCGAATATGAGTCCCTGATCAACGGGCAGGTTTCGCATTGCGGCATCGATTGGGGCGATCCCGCCGAGTTGGACGGAGAATGGAAGATCGTGAACTGGATGTGGACGGCGGGAAGGGAAAAATGCCGAACCGGGCCACGCGACGCGGGCATTTTCCGACAATAACGACGCCTCGAATCCGAAAACGGGACCCCGACCGGGAGACGAGATGAACTGGTTTCTGGCTGCTCTCAGAAAGTACGCGGATTTTTCCGGCCGCGCCCAGCGTGCGGAGTACTGGTATTTCGTACTCTTCTATCTCCTCATCTTCATCGGGCTGTCGATCGTCGACGCCGCATTGGGCCTCTACAATGGAATCGTGGGCATCGGAACCCTCGGCTGCCTGTTCGCGCTGGCCATGCTCATCCCGTCGATATCCGTGACCGTACGCCGGCTCCACGACACGGGTCGCAGTGGCTGGTGGATCCTGATTTCCCTGATTCCGCTGGTAGGCGGCATCATCCTGCTGGTGTTTACCTGCTTTGACGGCGCACCAGGCTCGAACGCCTATGGGCCGAATCCCAAGGGTGTCGCTCACTAGCGACCTGGCATCGATGCGCCTTTCGATTCCCTGCCTCGACTACCATCAGGAACTGACTCCAGACATCCAGGACACCTGGTGTTTTTCCGCTGGCGGCGTGAGCCATCTGGAGCTCGTCGACGCGCTGCTCGACGCCCTGAAGCCGGGTTACGAAGTCGGCCTGCCGCATCCCGAGGAGGGTTGCAGCCACAGGATGCGTCGCACGCCGGCCGGCTATCAGGTCCGCAGGTTCTGTCACGGCCATTTCGCTGATCCGTGGCGGGACGCCACGAGGGCCGAAGCCACGGAGTGGTTGCTTTCCTGCGCGAAGTCGATGATCGAGCGCGACGCAGCCGAGGGCTACCTGCATTGGATTCCCGCAGATGCCGCAGGCTGACCGCGCGCTGCAGCTGCCGGGAATCCGTCAGGCGGTCGGCGGCGCCTCGCGCAATGCGGGCCTGATGCTCGTGGGGTACTCCATTCCCGGCCGTCGATCGCAGGGCGCACGCGAATTGTGAACGGTCACGCCGCGCGGGCTCAGTGGCGCATTCGCCGTGCGCCGCTCGGCCCGGGAACGGAGCGCTGGCAACCGGTCGACGGTGCCGGGCAAGGCATCAGCGCGCAGCAGGTGTTCGCATTGTGGAAGCGCGACGAGAGATTCCGCGCGTTCTGGCGCGAGAGCCTGCGGACGGTTTCCTTCGAAGCGTATTGCTGGGAGTGCCCGCCCGTGCGAACTCAGGACGCGGGTGGCGTTTTTGAGTGTGTGTTTGTGTCGAGCCCGCTGTTGAGCCCGATGCCGCCCGATCCAGGCCCGTTTGAAGAATATTTCAAGGAAGGTTGCCGCGCCGTCAGTTTCGAAAGCCTGGGCCATGATGCGTTGCTCGTGGCACCTTGTCCCGGAGAACCCGGGACCGACTTCGCGCACCTGGCGCGATTCGTCGCAACCGCCCCGGAAGAGCAGCAGTCCGCGCTCTGGGCCAGTGTCGGCGCCGCCGTCGAGGGGCGGTTGAGTGACCGGCCACTCTGGCTCAGCACCGCCGGACTTGGAGTATCGTGGCTGCATATCCGCCTGGATTCGCGGCCCAAGTACTACCGCCACGTTCCGTACACATGACCCGCAACCGAAGGAATTACCGTTGACGACACTCCGCCTGCTCGTCCGTTATGCCTGGGTGAGCCCCAACACCCTGATCGGATGCCTGGCCGGGCTGCTGGCCTGCGCGCTGGGCGGAAATGCGAAGCTCGTTCGAGGCGTGGTCGAGTTTTCCGGCGGGCTGACGGGCTCGCTCATGGCATCGCCGCGTATGGCCTGTCCTTACCGTGCCGTCACGCTCGGTCACGTCATTATCGCGACGGACGAGGCCTCGCTGGACGCGGTACGCGACCACGAGCACGTGCACGTTCGCCAGTACGAGTCGTGGGGCCCTTTTTTCCTGCCGGCGTACCTGGCATCGAGTGCCTGGCAGCTCATCTGCGGCCGACGCTGCTACCGCGACAACTGGTTCGAGCGAAAGGCCTTTGAACGAGCCTGACGGCATGAACCGGCGCCGGTTCCTCCAATGGCTGGCCGCCACGGCCATCACGCCCGAAAGTCGCGCCGCCAGCGGTCTGCGCGTCCTCGTGGCAGGCGCCGGCATCATCGGTGCCTCGATCGCCTGGCATCTTGCGAGAGAGGGTGCGACCGTCACGGTCATCGATCGGCAGGGCCCGGCGACGCATGCGAGCCGCGCCTCCTTTGCCTGGATCAACGCCTCCTGGTCGAAGCAGCCGCAGGCTTACCACGCGCTTAACCAGGCGGGCGTCGCGCGCTGGAAGACGTTGCAGCCGGCGCTCAGCCTGCCCGTTCGGTGGGGCGGCTCGCTGGAAGGCAATGCCGATGGGAGCAGGAGACATGAGATCGCTTCCCGGATCAGTGAGCAGGCGTCCCGGGGCGAGCAAACGACGATCCTTGACCCGGCTGCCCTCGCAAAGCTCGAGCCCAACGTGGATTTCACGTCGCTCAGCCAGGTCATCTATTCGCCGACCGACGGCGCGGCGAATCCGGTCGCCGCGACACATGCCTTCCTGGACGCAGCCGTGCACCTGGGCGCGAAGGTTCTGTTTCCCTGCGAGCTCACGGGCGTGACGCTCAAGTCGGGACGACTGTGGTCCGCCGCCACGAGCGGCGGCGACATCAAGGCCGATCGCCTCTTGCTCGCAACCGGCGCTGCCACGGACGCCGCCCGGCGATTCGCGGACTGGGACCTGCCGCAGCGGGATGCGCCCGGAGCCACCGCGATCACGGTGCCGATGCCGCGGCTGGTCAACCGCGTGCTCTGGATGCCGAGGGTTCACCTGCATCAGCGCGACGACGGCCGCATCGTGCTGGGCGAGGAGGACGGACCGCCGCCGAGTCATGGCGACCGCCTTGCGGGTCACCCCAATGACTTTCCCTCGCGCGAGATCGCGCACGAGCACGCGCAGCGCATGCTTGTCCAGGCGCAGCGCTATGTGCCCGGCCTCGCGAAGGCGTCGTTCGAAAACGCCGTCATCGGCTGGCGCCCGATGCCGCTCGACGGCCACCCGGTCATCGGCGCCTCGCCCGCGCGCAACGACGTCTACCTCGCCGTGATGCACAGCGGCGTGACGCTTGCGCCGTTCGTCGGCCAGCTTGCGGCACGCGAGATCGCGGAGGGCACGCTTGCCGTCGAACTCCGGGATTTCCGCCCCGGCCGCAAGTTCGAGATGACAAGCGGCTACTAGGGCAGAAGATCCCGCAGGCGGAACCAGGTCATGGCGAGCACGAGCGTCGGCCGCCGAAACAGCTTGCCGCCCGGGAAATCGTGATGTTTGAGCCTCGCGAACACGTCGAAGCGCTCCGCCTGTCCCGCGATGGCTTCGGCGACGATCTTGCCGGCAATGGCGGTGACCGACATGCCATGGCCCGAAAAGCCCTGGAGGTAGTAGACGTTGGCGTCCAGACGCCCGAAATTCGGGGCGCGGCTCATCGAGATGTCGATCATCCCGCCCCAGGCATATTCGATTTCGGCATCTGCGAGCTGCGGAAACACGTTCAGCATGCGCTGCCGCGTCGCCCGCGCGGTCCCGAGCGGATCGAGGCCCGAATAGCTGACTCGGCCGCCAAACAGGAGCCGGTGGTCCGGCGAGCGCCGGTAATAGTCGATGATCCAGTTGATGTCGGCGACGGCGATGTTGTCACGCAGCAGGGCGTGCGCGCGCTCCGCCCCGAGCGGCTTGGTGGCCACGATGTAGGAGGCGATGCCGATCAGCTTGCGGGCCAGCCGGCGCGACAATTCCACGTGCCCGACGTTGGCGCAAAGCGCCAGGAACTTCGCGCGCACGCTGCCTGAGCCGGTGCGCACCGTGACGGTGGGCCCGTACTCGATGCCGGTGACGCGGCTGTGCTCGTGGAGACTCGCGCCGGCCGCGATCGCGGCCTGACCAAGGCCGATCGTGTAGCGCAGCGGATGCAGGTGCCCGGCGCCCGAGTCGTGCAGGCCGGCGATGTAGCGCCCGCTTGCAATCCACTCGGAAACCTCGTCTTTTTCAAGGAACCGGAGCTTGCGGTAGCCGAAATCGTCTTCCTGTTCCCGCTGCCATGCCTTGAGCTCGTCGCGCTGCCGCGGCTTGATGCCGACGTGCATGTGGCCCCAGCTCAGGTCGCAGTCGACGCGGTGGCGCGCAATGAGGCCGCGGGTGAGCTCGATGCCCTCGATGCTGAAGTCCCAAAGCCGCTTCGCGTCGGCGCGGCCGAGCTGGGCGGAAAGCTTCTCCATGCCCGAGGCGTAGCCCGGAATGATCTGCCCGCCCGAGCGTCCCGAGGCGCCGTAACCGACGCGCTCCGCTTCGAGGAGCACGACCCTGTAGCCGCGTTCGGCGAGGTGCAGCGCGGTCGAGCAGCCGGCGATGCCGCCGCCGACAACGCAGACGTCGGCCTCGACGTCGCCCGCGAGCGCGGTCTCGGCGGGCCCGCGCCGGGCCGTCGCTTCGTACCAGCTGTTGGCAAGGGGCAGGGTCATACGGGCTCCAGGTACCAGGCGAAATCGAGGGCCGTCAGCCGCGAAAGGAAATCCTGCATCTCGCCGCGCCGCGCCAGTTCATAGAGTCTCACGAATCGCTCACCGAGATACTCTCGAAGAAACGGACTCGTGCCGAAGCGCTCGAGCGCGGTCGGCCAGTCGCGCGGCAGCCCGGGCGCCGGCTTGCGCTGCTTGTAGGCATTGCCCATAAGTCTCGCGGGCGGCTTCAGTTCACGTTCGACGCCGTGCAGCATGCCGCCGAGCACCGCCGCCGCGACGAGATACGGGTTGGCGTCCGCGCTCGCGACGCGATGCTCCAGTCTCCGGTCGGCCGCGCCGGACACCGGTATGCGGACCGCCACGCCCCGGTTGTTGTAACCCCAGGTCGCATTCAAGGGCACATACACGTCGGGTCGCAACCGCCGATAGCTGTTCGCATTCGGCGCAAAGATCGCCATGCCTTCGGCCATCGTTTCGACCAGCCCCGCGATCGCCTGCTTCAGCAATGCATTGCCCAGGACGTCCGCGCACGCAAAGACATTCTCTCCGTCCCTGTCCTGCACGCTCGCGTGCAGGTGCATACCGCTCCCCGGCGCGTCGGCGTAGGGCTTTGCCATGAAAGTGGCTTCGAGGCCATTGCGATGCGCAATGCCCTTGACGATTCGCTTGAAGCGGATCGCGTGGTCGCAGGCCGCGCGGGCGTCGTTGACGTGACGCAGGTTGACTTCCCATTGATTCGGTCCGCATTCGGCGAGCGCCGCTCCGGTCGGAACTTCCTGGGTCTCGCAGGTCGCCGAGATCTCCGAAAGGATGTCCGAGACCGATTCGAGGTCCGCCATCGAATTGACCTGGGTTCTCGTTTCGCGACGGCCAGTCAGGCGCGAACGTGGCGGCTGCGCGTGACCCTGCGCAGTTCGCTCAGGGTCGACCAGATAGAATTCAAGCTCGATCGCAATGACGGGCGTCCAGCCGCGCGCGGCGTAGCGGTCGAGCACGGTCGACAGCACGTGCCGGGGATCGCCAAAGAAGGGCGAACCGTCGCGATCGAGCATCTGCACCTGGAGCTGTGCGACCGAGGCACCGAGCCAAGGGCAGGGAAACAGCGTGCCCGGAATCGGCAGGCAGGCGCGGTCCGCATCGCCCTCGTCGAACCCGAGGCCGGTGGACTGGATCGTGCCGCCAAGGACGTCGAGCGCAAACATCGATCCGGGGAGATAGATGCCGCGCTCGAACACGGCGGGCAAGTCCGCGCGGTCGACGCGTTTGCCACGCAGCACGCCGCACAGATCCGGCAGCAACAGGTCCACGGCCCGCACCGCGGGATGGGCGGCCAGGAAGCTTTCGGTATTCGCAAACGGTTCCCGGAGCAGGGCCATGACACACCTGGCGTTTAAGATCTTGTATCGCGTGCCGGAATTGGCCGCGAGGCAGGATAACCACCCGCCCGAGCGCCGGGCAAGGTTCATGCGGTGCAACATAATTGCGCCAAAACAACCGCTTGACGCCCGACAGAAGGCGGCTTCCCCGGTAGAACCTGCGAGGCGCTTCACCCCGGCATTGTGAGACAATGGACCCCATTGGACAGGCCGCCATACCGGTGGCCGTTCAAAATAATTAACAGATGCACATGCCGAAGCCCGTCATCGGAATCCCCGCCGATCGCCGCCTGTTGGGCTCGCATTGGTTCCACTGCGTGGGCGAGAAATACATCCAGGCGATCGTCCAGGCGGCCGACGCCGTGCCCGTCCTCCTGCCTGCGCTGGGGGAGAGCTATCTACGCGATTGGCTTGCGGCATTCGACGGGATCCTGTTCACGGGCAGCCCGTCGAACGTGGAGCCGCATCGTTACCTCGGGCCGGCCTCGGCGCCGGGAACGCTGCACGACCCCGAACGCGATGCCACGACGCTGCCCATGATCACCGGCGCCGTGGAGGCCGGGGTGCCGGTCTTCGGCATCTGCCGCGGCTTCCAGGAAATCAACGTCGCATTCGGCGGCTCGCTGACGCAGAAGCTCCAGGACGTCCCCGGCAATCTCGACCATCGCGAGGATGCGGAACAGCCGCTCGAAGTCCAGTACGCGCCGGCCCACGATGTCGAGCTGGTCGAAGGCGGGGTATTGCACCAGATTGCGGGCAGCCGTCGCATCAAGGTCAATTCGCTGCACTCCCAGGGCGTCGAAAAGCTCGCGCCACGGCTCCTGCCGGAAGCGAAGGCGGAGGACGGCGTAATCGAGGCGTTTCGAATCGATGGGGCCAGGACGTTCGCTCTCGCGGTGCAGTGGCACCCGGAATGGAGGGTCATGGAGAACCCGTTCTCACGCGCGCTGTTCGCGGCCTTCGGACAGGCCGGACGAGAACACGCAAGCAGGCGGTCGGGATGAGCGAAATCCAGCAGTTCCTGAAAGACCACGGCATCACCGAAGTCGAGGCGATCGTCCCGGACATGGCGGGCGTCGCACGCGGCAAGGTCATGCCGGCGGACAAGTACGCCGAAGACGAGGGCATGCGGCTTCCCGAGTCGATCTTCCTGCAGACCGTGACGGGCGAGTACCCGGACGACGACAGCTCGATCCATCCGTCCGAGATCGACATCGACCTGGTGGGAGACCCCAAGACGATTCGTGTCGTGCCCTGGGCCGCGGAGCCCACGGCGCAGGTGATCCACGACTGCTACTACGACGACGGCCGGCCCGTGCCGATGGCGCCGCGCTACGTGCTGCGCCGCGTGCTCGATCTCTACGCCGCCCGCGGCTGGCGTCCGGTCGTCGCGCCGGAGCTCGAGTTCTTCCTGGTCGAGCCGAACACGGACCCGGACTATCCGCTGAAGCCCCCGATCGGGCGTTCGGGCCGGTCCGAAGTCGGGCGTCAGGCCTACAGCATTGCCGCGGTCAACGAGTTCGATCCGCTGTTCGACGACATGTACGCCTTCTGCGAGGCCCAGGACCTGGACATCGACACGCTGATCCACGAGGCGGGCGCGGCGCAGATGGAGATCAACCTGAACCACGGCGATGCGCTCGACCTCGCCGACCAGGCCTTCCTGTTCAAGCGCACGGCGCGCGAGGCGGCGCTCCGCCACAAGATGTACGCGACTTTCATGGCCAAGCCGCTCGCGGCCGAGCCGGGCAGCGCGATGCACATCCACCAGAGCATCGTGGACGCGAAGACCGCGGAGAACATCTTCATCGACCCGGAAGGCAAGCCGTCGCCGGCCTTCGAGTCGCATATCGCGGGTCTGCAGAAATACCTGCCGGCGGCGATGTCGCTCTTCGCTCCCAACGTGAACAGCTATCGGCGCATCCGGCGCGGCGATTCCGCGCCGATCAACGTGCAATGGGGTTTCGACAACCGCACCGCGGGCCTGCGCGTCCCGGTTTCCGAGGCGCAGGCGAGGCGCGTCGAAAATCGCCTCGGCGGAGCCGACGCGAATCCCTACCTCGCGATCGCGGCCTCACTGGCCTGCGGCTACCTCGGCATGATCGAAGGGCTGAAGCCCACCGGCCCGATCACGGGCTCGGCCTACGACCTTCCGTTCTCCCTGCCGATGACGCTGGCGGACGCGCTCTCGCTGCTGCGCGCCAGCAAGCCGCTGGTCGAGGTGTTCGGTGAACGGTTCGTTGCGGCATACTGTGCCGTGAAGGAAAACGAGTACGAGACGTTCTCGAGGGTAATCAGCTCCTGGGAACGGGAACACCTGCTGCTGAACGTCTGAGAACGGGGACGCCATGAGCGCGAAGCCACGGATCATGGAACGAGCGACGCGCGACTGGCAGGAGCTCGACGCCCGTCACTACCTGCACCCCTTCACTGATTTCCAGGCGCTGGCCGCCGAGGGCTCGCGCGTCATCACGCGTGCCGAGGGCGTGCACCTGGTCGACTCCGAGGGCCTTCGCATCCTCGACGCGATGTCGGGCCTGTGGTGCGTGAACATCGGCTATGGCCGGCATGAGCTGGCCGACGCCGCGGCCCGGCAGATGAAGGAGCTGCCCTACTACAACAGTTTCTTCAAGAGCGCGCATCCGCCGGCGATCGAGCTGGCGCAGCTCCTCGACGAGCTGACGCCGCCGCAGTTCCACCGCGTGTTCTTCACTCAATCCGGATCCGAGGCGAACGACACGATCCTGCGCATGACGCGGCGCTACTGGGACCTGATGGGCCAGCCGGGGCGCAGCGTCGTCATCAGCCGCCACAATGCCTATCACGGCAGCACCGTCGCTGCCGCGAGCCTCGGCGGCATGGCTGCGATGCATGCGCAGGGCGGCCTGCCGATTCCGGGCATCGTCCACATCGAGCAGCCCTACTGGTACGAGAATGGCGTCGACGTCGGCCCCGAGGAATACGGCCTGCGCGCCGCGCGCCGCCTCGCGGAAAAGATCGAGGAAGTGGGTCCGGAGCGCGTCGCCGCCTTCATTGGCGAACCGATCCAGGGCGCGGGCGGCGTGATCATCCCGCCGTCGACCTACTGGCCGGAGATCCAGCGGATCTGCCGCGAATACGGAATCCTGCTGATCTCGGACGAGGTGATCTGCGGTTTCGGCCGCACCGGCCGCTGGTTTGGCTGCGAGTACTTCGGGATCGAGCCGGATTTCCTGACGATCGCCAAGGGACTGACTTCCGGCTACCAGCCGCTCGGCGGGGCGATGGTGTCGGACCGCGTGGCCGACGTGCTGATCGGGAAAGGCGGCGAGTTCGCGCACGGGTTCACCTGGTCGGGGCACCCGGTGTGCTGCGCGGTCGCAATCGAGAACCTCGCCATCATGCGGCGCGAGAAGATCGTCGAGCGCGCGCGTGACGAGATCGCGCCTTACCTGCAGCAGCGCATCCTCGAGCTGGCGGACCACCGCCTCGTGGGCGAGGTGCGTGGTCTTGGCATGCTGGGCGCGATCGAGCTCGTGGCGCACAAGGGCAGCCGGACCTTCTTCCGGGACCGCGGCGCGGTCGGGCTGGTCTGCCGCGACCACTGTTTCAGGAACGGCCTGATCATGCGCGCCGTACGCGACACGATGATCATGGCGCCGCCTCTCGTCATGACGAAGGAGAACGTCGACGAGCTGATCGAGAAGGCCAGGCGCTGCCTGGACCTGACTGCGAAGGACATCGGGGTCGGTTGAAGCGGGAGGGGGACATGCAGCGCGCGTATCGACTCTGGCCCGCCGTCGTCGCCGGTCTCGCGCTTGCCGCCTGCGGCGGCAAGCCGGAAACCGGGACCGCGGCGAAGACCGCCGCTCCCGAGGAAAAGGCCGTCAATGTCCTGAACTGGTCGGACTACATCGGCGACACGACCGTCGCCGACTTCGAGAAAGCGACCGGCATCAAGGTCACCTACGATGTGTTCGATTCGAACGAGGTGCTCGAGACGAAGCTCCTCGCGGGCCGCTCCGGCTACGACGTCGTCGTGCCGACCGCACCTTTCCTCGAACGGCAGATCAAGGCGGGCGTATTCCTGAGACTCGACAAGTCGAAGCTGCCGAATCTGGTCAACATGGACCCGGACATCATGCAGCGCGTCGCCGCCCACGATCCGGGCAACCAGCACTCGATCAATTACCTCTGGGGCACGGTCGGTCTCGGCTACAACCCAGACATGGTCAGGAAGGCGCTTGGCACGGACACGATCGACAGCTGGGCAGCGCTTTTCGACCCGGCCATCGCGTCCAGGCTCGCGAAGTGCGGGATCGCGATCCTGGATGCGCCGACCGACGTTTTCGGCTCGGTGGCGATCTACAAAGGCCTCGACCCGAACAGTGAAAGCCCCGAGGACCTCCAGGTCGTCGAGGACACGCTGATGAAGATCCGGCCCTACGTCCGGTATTTCCATTCCTCCTCCTACATCAACGACCTCGCCGCCGGCGAGATCTGCCTGGCGCTGGGCTGGAACGGCGACATTCTGCAGGCCCGGGACCGCGGCGCAGCTGCCGCGAGGCCCGTCCGCGTGAAGTACGTGATCCCCAGGGAAGGCGCCATCAACTTCTTCGACATGCTGGCGATCCCCGCGGACGCGCCGCACCCCGAGAATGCGCACGCCTTCCTCAACTACATGATGGACCCGGAAGCCATCGCCAAGGTCACGAACAAGGTCCGGTTTGCGAACGGCAATTCGGCGTCGCTGCCATACGTCGAGGAATCGATCAGGGACGACCCGGGCATCTATCCGGACGCCACGGTCCGCGCACGGCTGCAGCCCGACCTGGTCGAGTCGCAGCAGTTCAGCCGCGACCTGAACCGTTCGTGGACACGCGTGCGCAGCGGACAGTGACGCGTGCGCCAGGGCCCAATCGACGGGCTTTCATTCGCAGCCACGCTCCTGCTGGCCGCATGCGGTGGCAGTGACGGCGCAGCGGCCGGTTCGGGGGCTGCTCCAGAAGAAAAGATACTCAATATCTATAACTGGGCCGATTACATCGGGAGGTCCACGATCGCGGACTTCGAGGCGAGTACCGGAATCAAGGTCAATTACGACACCTATGATTCCAACGAGGTGCTTGAGACCAAGTTACTGACGGGACGCACCGGCTACGATGTCGTCGTTCCTTCGGGGAACTTTCTGGAGCGGTTGGTCAAGGCCGGGGTGTTTGCGAAGCTCGACAAATCCAGATTGACGAACCTGGTCCACATGGACCCGGAAATCATGGGACGCATTGCCGTAAACGACCCGGGCAACGAGCATGCGATCAACTACATGTGGGGTACAACAGGAATCGGATACAACCCGGCGATGGTGAGAAGGGCACTGGGCACGGACCGTATCGACAGCTGGAATGCGATATTCGATCCTGCCTTTGCGTCGAAGCTTGCGAAGTGTGGAATTTCGATGTTGGATGCGCCAGAGGACGTTTTCGAGGCCGCGCGAATTTACCTGGGTCGAGACCCGAACAGCGAAACTTCGGAGGACCTTGCCGCAGCTGAAGCGCTGTTGGCGAGAGTGCGCCCTTACGTGCGGTACTTTCATTCTTCCCAACACGTGAACGACCTGGCCAGCGGGGAAATCTGCGTATCCCTGAGCTGGAATGGCCTCATCCTCCAGGCACGATCCCGCGGTGCGGCTGCCGCAGTGCCCGTTGAAGTGGTTTACGTGATTCCCAAGGAAGGCACGACAATCTGGTTCGATACGGCGGCGATACCGGCCGATGCTCCACATCCGGGAAATGCGCATGTCTTTCTCAATTACCTCATGGAGCCCAAGGTGATCGCGGGCGTCAGCAATGATGTCGGGTACGCGAATGGCAACTCGGCGTCGCTGCCGTTCATTTCCGATGATCTGAGGAACGACACGGGCGTGTATCCGACGGCCGAGATGCGGAAAAGGTTGCATCCGTCCAAACTGAAATCGCAAGCGTTCAGTCGCGAACAGAATCGCGCTTGGACGCGCGTAAAATCCGGGCAGTAGGCTGGCGGGAGCTCCAGAGGACATTCGCCAAATGGCCAGCGCGCGACCGGATCAACGCACCGAACCCCGGCTGGAGCCAGGCGCCCAGCCGTACGTGCGGCTCGAGAAGCTCACCAAGAAATTCGGCGACTTTGTCGCGGTGGACGACGTGTCGCTCAACATCTACCGCGGCGAAATCTTCTGCCTCCTGGGAGGTTCCGGCTCCGGCAAGACGACGCTGCTGCGAGTGATGGCGGGCTTCGAGGCGCCGACCGAGGGTACCGTCCTGATCGACGGCGTGGACGTCACGGCGATTCCGCCTTATGAACGGCCGATCAACATGATGTTCCAGTCCTACGCGCTTTTCCCGCACATGACCGTCCAGAAAAACGTCGCTTTCGGGCTCCGTCAGGACCGGGTATCGAAGGCCGAGGTCAATGACCGGGTCACGGAAATGCTGAAGCTGGTCCGGATGGAGCCGCTCTCGAAGCGCATGCCGCACCAGCTCTCGGGCGGTCAGCGCCAGCGTGTCGCGCTTGCGCGCGCGCTGGTGAAGCGGCCGAAGCTGCTGCTGCTCGACGAGCCGCTCGCGGCGCTCGACCGCAAGCTGCGCGAGCACACGCAGTTCGAGCTGCTGAACATCCAGGAAACGCTCGGCGTCACCTTCGTGGTCGTGACGCACGATCAGGAGGAGGCGATGACTCTCGCCTCGCGGATCGGCGTCATGAACCATGGCGAGATCGTGCAGATCGGCACGCCCTCGGACATCTACGAATACCCGAGTTCGCGCTTCGTCGCAGACTTCATCGGCTCGGTGAACCTGTTCGAGGGCCGCCTGATCGAAGACGAGCCGGAATATGTCCGTGTCGCCTCCGACGAGCTGGGCGGCACCTTTCACGTCGGGCACGGCGTCAGCGCGGCGCCCGACGCCACAGTCTGGGTCGCGCTCCGGCCGGAAAAGATCGTGGTATCGCGAGATCGCCCGGAGGGCGAGGGCGACAACCGAGTTGAAGGCGTCGTTTCGGAGGTCGCGTACCGCGGCGACCAGTCGGTCTATCTCGTGGCGCTCGCGAGCGGGCGGCAGATGCGGGTCACCCAGCCGAATACGCTTCGCCAGGGCAAGGGCGGCCGCCTCCGCTGGGACGACAGGGTCTGGCTCTCCTGGGATTCCTCGAGCCCGGTGGTGGTGACGCAGTGAGCCGCCCGGGGCCGCGGGCGCCGCTCAGTGCGCCATTCCTGCTCGGAGAACTCCTCGCCTGGATCCGCGCCCACGGGCCCTGGCGCTGGGCGACGCGGGAGCTGCTCGCGCGCGGCTATTCGGGACGGACGATCGTGACGGCCGTGCCCTACCTGTGGCTGCTGCTCTTCTTCCTCGTGCCGTTCCTGATCGTGCTCAAGATCTCGGTTTCGGAGATGCGCCTCGCGATGCCGCCCTACGAGCCGCTCGTGACCTGGATCTCGGACCACGTCGTGGGAGTACGGATCAACTTCGAGAATTACGCCTTCCTGTTCAAGGACGCGCTCTACTGGAAGTCCTTCCTGAATTCGATCGCGACGGCAGGCATCTCGACGGTCATCTGCCTGCTGATCGGCTACCCGATGGCCTACGGCATAGCGCGGAGCACGCCGGCCTGGCGGAACCTCCTGCTGCTGCTCGTGATGCTGCCGTTCTGGACCTCGTTCCTGCTGCGTGTCTACGCCTGGATCGGGATACTCAAGAACAACGGCGTGATCAACAACCTGCTCATGGCGCTTGGGATCATCGACCAGCCCATTGTCATGTTGCAGACGAATTTCGCCATGTACATCGGCATCGTCTATTCCTACCTGCCATTCATGGTGCTGCCGCTCTACACGGCAATCGAAAAGCTCGACCAGTCGCTCCTGGAGGCCGCGGCCGACCTCGGCTGCCGGCCAATCAAGGCCTTCTTCCGAATTACCGCGCCCCTCACGAAGAGCGGGATCATCGCGGGATGCATGCTGGTCTTCATCCCCGCGGTCGGCGAGTTCGTGATTCCCGCGCTGCTCGGCGGTCCGGATGCGCTCATGATCGGTCGCGTGCTCTGGGAAGAGTTCTTCAATAACCGCGACTGGCCGGTTGCGAGCGCAGTCGCGATCGTGATGCTCTTCGTGCTCGTGTTCCCGATCATGATCTACCAGCGCTCCCAGGGCCAGCAGATCGGGGGCCACCGGTGAACGGCCGCCGCTCCCGCTTTGTCACGACGATGATGGTGGCGGGATTCCTGTTCCTGTACCTGCCCATCCTTTCGATGATCATCTTCTCATTCAATGCATCCCGCCTGGTGACGGTGTGGGGCGGTTTCTCGACCAAGTGGTACGGGGAGTTGTTCCGCAACGAGCAGATCCTGGGCGCTGCCTGGCTTTCGCTCAAGATCGCGGCCATGAACGCGACCGGGGCGACGGTCCTCGGCACGCTCGCGGGCCTTGCGCTCGCGCGCTTCGGCCACTTCCGCGGCCGGCCGCTGCTGACGGGGCTCGCGACGGCGCCGCTCGTGATGCCCGAGGTGATCACGGGCCTGTCGCTGCTGCTCCTGTTCGTCGCGATGGAACAGCTCATTGGGTGGCCGGAGGGGCGCGGCGTCACGACGATCACGATTGCGCACATGACCTTCTCGATGGCCTACGTGACCGTCGTAGTCCAGTCCCGCCTCGCGACGCTCGACGAGTCGCTCGAGGAAGCCGCGATGGACCTGGGCGCGCGGCCAGCCAAGGTCTTCTTTCTGATCACGCTGCCGATCATCGTGCCCGCCATCGCCGCGGGATGGCTGCTCGCCTTCACGCTGTCCTGGGACGACCTCGTGATCACGAGCTTCGTGACGGGCCCGGGCTCGAGCACGCTGCCGATCGTCATATTCTCGAAGGTGCGTCTCGGCGTGAGCCCGGACATCAATGCGCTGGCGACCATCCTGGTGCTGATCGTCGCCACCGGTACGGCCGGATTCGGACTCTATTCGCAGCGAATGCAGAAGCGGCGCGACCTCGACGTGCAGCGCGCGATCGCGGCCAACGAGTGATGCCCGCCTCCAAGCTGCCCGGCGTCGGCACCACGATTTTCACGGTGATGACGCGGCTCGCCGCAGAAACGGGCGCGATCAACCTGGGCCAGGGCTTTCCGGATTTCGACCCGCCCGAAAGGTTGCGGGAACTCGTGAATCGGCACCTCGCCGCAGGCCACAACCAGTACGCTCCGATGGCGGGACTGCCGGCGCTGTGCGAGGCGATTGCGGAGTCGGCATCGCGCAGGCACGGATGGCGGGTCGACCCGGCTGCCGAGATCACCGTGACGGCTGGTGGCACCGAGGCGATCTTCGCCGCAATCCATTCGGTCGTAAGGGCGGGCGAGGAGGTGATCCTGCTCGACCCGAGCTATGACTCCTATGGCCCGTCCGCAGAGCTCGCCGGAGCGCGGGTCCGCCGCGTGCCGCTGTCGGTTGCCGACTTCGGCATCGACTACGACCGCCTCGCGCACTCCATCACGCCGCGCACCCGGCTCCTCGTCGTGAACACGCCCCTCAACCCGGCGGGCGCGGTGCTGACGGCCGAGGACTGGGCGCGCATCGCGGAACTGCTTGTCGGTACGGACGCCCTGGTGCTGTCGGACGAAGTCTATGAATCGCTGGTTTTCGATGGCCGACGCCACGCCGGTGTCCTTTCGAACCCGCAGTTGCGCGGGCGTTCGTTCGCCGTGTTCTCGTTCGGCAAGACCTACAACGCAACCGGCTGGAAAGTCGGTTATTGCATCGCGGCGCCCGCGCTCACTGGTGAATTCCGGAAGATCCACCAGTTCCTGACCTTCGCGGTCTCGACGCCGGTTCAGCATGCAATCGCGGATTTTCTGCGGGAGATGCCGGGTTTCTCGGATGAGGTCGGGCCCTTCTACCAGGCGCGGCGTGACCGGTTTGCGTCGCTCCTTGCCGGAACGCGGTTCACGCTCCGGCCGGTGAACGGCACGTACTTCCAGCTCGCCGATTACTCGGCCATTTCCGAACTGCCCGACACGCGCTTCTGCGAGGAGCTGGCGCGCAGGCATGGCGTCGCGGCCATTCCGCTGTCTGCGTTCTGCGACGTGGCGCCCTCCGCGCGGTTGATTCGATTCTGCTTTGCTAAGCACGATCAGACCCTGGAGGGGGCCGCGGCGAAGTTGCGCGCGGTGTAAGCGGTCCCGACGTGCACGTTACGCCATGGAGTTGGCATGAAGCGCCGCATCCTGTTGCCCGCCGGTTTTTCGATGGCACTGGCCGCCTGCGGAGGGGGCGGCAACGGCGGGAATGTACCGCCTCCCGTGCGCGGGCCGCCGGCCTGCAGCACGGGCATCTCGACGCCCCGCGCGTTTGAGAACCTCAGCTTTGCCTCGCCAGTCGCGTTGTTGCAGGCGCCGAACGACGCATCTCGCTGGTTTGTGGTCGAGCAGGGCGGCCGAATCCGGATGTTCGAGAACGACCCGGCGGCGTCGTCGGCAGGCGAATTCGTGGACCTGGGTTCGCGCGTCCTCTTCGACGGCGAGGCGGGCCTGCTTGGCATGGCCTTCCATCCGGATTTCGCCATGAATGGTCGTGTCTATCTCAACTTTACGGAAGACGTCGCCGGCGACATTCGCTCCGTGACTGCGGAATTCACGAGTCTGGACGGAGGGCAAACCCTCGACCCGGCGTCCGAGCGCGTGCTGCTGACGGTCGACAAGCCGGCCGTGAATCACAATGGCGGCAACCTCACGTTCGGTCCGGACAGCTACCTGTACATCGGGCTCGGCGACGGGGGCGGAGCCGGCGATCCCGACGGCAATGCGCAGAACGCGCGAAGCCTGCTCGGGAAGATTCTGCGCATCGACGTCGACTCGCAGCCGGGCGGGTCGCCCTATGGAATTCCGGGCGGGCCGGATGGCAATCCCTTTTCAGGGAACCCGCTCTGCAACGTGGACGGCACCGGGGCACAGGACTGCCCGGAGATTTATGCGCTCGGATTCCGGAATCCGTGGCGCTGGAGCTTCGACCGTCAGGCGGGCGAGCTGTGGGTGGGCGACGTGGGGCAGGACTCATTCGAGGAAATCGACGTCGTCGAGCGTGGCGCAAACTATGGCTGGAACTCCCGCGAAGGCGCCCACTGCTTCGAACCGGCAAGCGGCTGCACGACGGCGGGGCTCACGGAACCGGTCGCCGAGTACGGACATGCCATCGGATTTTCGATCATCGGCGGCTACGTGTACCGCGGCCTGCAATCGACGGCGCTCGCCGGCCGCTACGTCTTCGGGGACCTCGGCGGCATGATCGCCTCCCTCGAACCGGACGGCGTCGGCGGGTTGGCCGTGGAGCAGCTGATCGAGCGGGGCTGCACGCCGCCCGGGGCCGCGGGCGCGCTCCAGGTCTCGTCGTTCGCGGAAGACCTGGACGGCGAGCTTTACGTGATCGACTACGGGCGCGGCGAGGTGCGGCAGCTCGAATTCACCGAATGAGCCGGACTCAAGCCGCGTCGAGCGCCTTTTTCGGGGACTTCCGCGGCAGCGCCGGCTGCTCCTGGCGTGCGACGCTCCGCATGACGCGGCGGTACACGCCCCGGCCCGAATTGCGCCGCGTCATCACGACCTGCCACAGGTGAAGCTGCTCGACGTCGAAGGCGGCCTTGCTGGACATCAGGTAGTAGTTCCACAGGCGCCGGAAGCGCTCGTCGAATGGGCGCGCTGTCTTGAGCGCCCGGATCCGGTCCCAGTTCGCGTTGAACCGGTCGTACCAGGCCTGGAGTGTCGGCACGTAGAAGTGCCCGTAGTTCTCCCAGTCCTCGACCGCGAACCGGCCTTCGGCGGCGTCGGCGAGTTGGCTCATCGCCGGCGCCATCGAATTCCGGAAGATGTACTTCTCGATCCAGGGATCCACGACCGAGGTTTTTTCGCAGTTGCCGATCGTGTGCAGCAGGAAAAGGCCGTCCGGCTTCAGCATCTGGTGGACGACGCCGAAGATCCTGCCGTAGTTCTTGTAGCCGACGTGCTCGATCATGCCGACAATCGAGATCTTGTCGAAAGGCGCGAGCCCCGATCCGGGCAGGTCCCGGTAATCGAGGCGCCGGATCGCGACCGGAAGCCCGCGCGTGTATTCGGCCGCGTAACGGATCTGTTCCTCCGAGAGGCTGATGCCCGTCACCTCGCAGCCGCGGGTTTCCGCCGCGTACTTCGCGAATCCGCCCCAGCCGCAGCCGATGTCGAGCAGCCGGTCACCGGCTTTCAGCTCGAGCTTGTCGCAAAGCAACTCGAGCTTGATGACCTCGGCCCGGCCGAGGTCGTCGGTGCCGTCGAAGAAACAGCAGGTGTACTGATTCCAGGGCCCGAGGAAAAGCGCGTACATGCGATGATCGATGTCGTAGTGCTCTTCGGCCACGGCGCGGGAACGCTCACGGGTCTGCAGATTCATCACCCGCGCCTGGAGCCCGCGCCAGGCGCGCGCGGCGCGAATCAGCGGGTTTTTCTGCGTGTTCGCCGACAACACGCGGCGGAACAGCTGGTCGAGCGCCGCGCAGTCCCAGTCGCCGTCGATATAGGATTCGCCGATGCCGAGCGAACCGCGGAGCGTCCGCCGATAGAGCCGGTCGCGATTGACGCGAATGTCCCAGGGCCGGTCCCCGTCGACCCTGACGCCCGTGCCTTCCAGCAGGGACTCAAACAGCGGCTTGAAGAAACGGTTGGTCATGGTGCGACCGGAGGCATTTTACGCCGATGCGGGCGTAGAATATCACGCCGCGGTCTGAGCGGGCCCGGGGGAACCGGAAGTGAAAAAGATGAACAAGCGTGTCCGTGCGTTTCTTTTCGCATCGGCCTTGGCGCTCGGCGCGCCGCTGGCCCCGGCCGAGAACCTGTCCGACGCGGATACGCGCGAGATCATGGCCTACACGTTGACGGAATCAGCGCTCGGAAAATACTTGCAGGCGACGCGGAATCTCGGCGGGATCCGGGTCGAGGACTGCGACGATGACTCCGGCGTGACGAGCCTTGCGGAAGCCGCTGCGAAGATCGACGCCGTCCCCGGGGCGCGGGCCGCGGTGCAGTCCGCGGGCATGACCAGCCGTGAGTATGTCCTCTTCGCCTTTTCGCTCATACAAAACGGCTTCGCTGCCTACGCGCTCAACCAGCCCGGGGGCAAGCTGCCGCCGGGCATCTCGATGGCCAATGTCGATTTCTTCCGCAAGCATTCGGGGGACATGGAAGAACTCGCCAACGATACCCAGGAGGGCGGCTGCGCGGATGACGAGGACGGCGGCAATTGACGCCGGTCACTCGCGGGCGAGCGGCAGGACCGTCGATTCCTTGATTACCGTGACCACGATGGACGAGTTCACCGACTGGACGTTCGGGATCTTCGACAGGTGATCGAGAAAGAAGGCTTCGTATTCCTTCATGTCGTGCGTGACGATCCGCAGGTGAAAATCCCACTCGCCGGTCAGCGTGCAGCAATCGAGCACCTCGGGCCGGTTGCGGATGGCCCGCTCGAACTGCACGAGGGCGTCGCGGCCCTGGCTCGAAAGCCGCACGTGCACATAGACCATCACGTCCAGGCCAAGCGCCTCACGGTCGAGCAGGGCAACGCGTTTCCTGATGACGCCGTCCTGTTCGAGCTGCTGGATCCGGCGCCAGCAGGTCGTGTTCGAGAGGCCGAGCTTGTTGGCGACGTCGGCCGCGGACTGGGCGCCATTGCGCTGCAATTCATCCAGGATGCGCCGGTCGACTTGATCAATCGACATGGGATGAATGTTTCATGAATATGCGAAAAGAGGGAACAATATTCCACTATTTTGCATGACAGCACAAGAAATTGCCACGGCCAGGACGCTGGGGCGTACGATGCGCGGCGGGAATTCCCGGCCCGTCTCCGCATGAGGGAACCGATGGTCGCCCAGTCGCGCCTGCATGTCCCGAAAACCCCGGCGCGACCCGGCCAAGCCCCTGATTTCAGTTACCTGAAGCTGTCTCCCGCCGGCCAGGTCGCCCGCCCGGACGCCGGCGTGCCGGCGACTGAGATCCGCTATCTCTCGGAAGGCCTGGTGCGCGTGCTGGATGACCAGCACCGCGCGGTCGGGCCATGGAACCCGCACCTCGATGCGACTGACCTCCAGGTCGGCCTCCGCCACATGCTGCTGACGCGCGTCTTCGACGACCGTATGCAGCGCATCCAGCGCTCGGGAAAGATCTCCTTCTACATGCGCTCATTCGGCGAAGAGGCCGTGTCGGTCGCGATGGCGATGGCGTTGCGGCCCTCGGACATGCTGTTTCCGTCGTATCGCAACCAGGGTCTCTATGTCGTCCGCGGGCGGCCGATCCTGGACCTGATGTGCCAGCTGCTGTCGAACACGCGGGACATGTGCAAGGGCCGCCAGCTGCCGGTCATGTACCACTGGCGCGATGGAAACATCTTTTCGATTTCCGGCAACCTCGCGACGCAGTTTCCGCAAGCCGTCGGTTGGGCGATGGCCGCGGCCATCAAGGGCCAGGACGCCGTTTCGGTGAGCTGGATCGGAGAGGGTTCGAGCGCCGAAGCGGATTTCCACCACGCTCTCCTGTTCGCTTCCGTGTACAAGGCGCCCGTCATTCTCTGCGTCGTCAACAATCAGTGGGCCATCTCGACCTTCCAGGGCCTCGCGGGTGGCGAGCGCCAGACCTTTGCCGCGCGCGGGCCGGGGTACGGCATCGCAGGCGTGCGGGTGGACGGCAACGACTTCCTCGCCGTGCACGCGGTGACGTCGTGGGCCGCCGAACGCGCGCGCACGGGCGGCGGTCCGACACTGGTCGAGCACGTGACTTACCGCGCCGCCGCGCATTCGACGAGCGACGACCCCGCGCGGTACCGGCCGAAGGACGACTACCAGAAATTCCCGCTGGGTGATCCGGTCGACCGGCTCAAGCACCACCTGATTACGCTCGGCGAGTGGTCCGAGGAACGCCACCAGGCGCTCAGCGCCGAACTCGAGGGACACATCGCGGCGTCGTGGAAGGAGGCGGTCAGCTACGGCACGCTCACCGAAGCGCCCCGGCTCGATCCCGGGCTCATGTTCCACGACGTCTTCAAGGACATGCCCGGGCACCTGATCCTGCAGGAAGCCGAACTGCGCGACGAATTGGCGGGAGAATAACGCCATGGCCCAGATGAACATGATCCAGGCGCTGAATTCGGCAATGGACATCAAGCTCGGCCAGGACCCTTCCGTCGTCGTCATGGGCGAGGACGTCGGCTATTTTGGCGGTGTTTTCCGCGTCACCGACGGGCTGCAGCGCAAGTACGGCGAGAGCCGGGTGATGGATACGCCGATCGCGGAAGGCGGAATCATCGCAGCCGCGATCGGCATGGCCATCAACGGCCTGCGGCCGGTCGCCGAGATCCAGTTCGCGGACTACATCTACCCGGGGTTCGACCAGATCGTGAGCGAGCTCGCCCGCATCCGTTACAGGAGCGCAGGGGAATTCCATGCGCCGGTGACCGTCCGCACGCCCAGCGGCGGCGGCATCCGCGGCGGACAAACCCACTCGCAAAGTCCCGAGGCCCTCTTTGCGCACGTCGCGGGGCTCAAGGTCGTGATGCCGTCGAATCCCTACGACGCGAAGGGCCTCCTGATCTCCGCGATCGAGGATGATGATCCGGTCATCTATTTCGAGCCGAAGCGCATCTATAACGGCCCTTTTGACGGCGACCCGCACAAGCCGGCCGTGCCGTGGAGCACCCACGAAAAGGGAGCCGTACCGGACGGTCATTACACCGTGCCGATCGGCAAGGCCGAGATCGCCTACGAAGGCAATGACCTCACCGTCGTCACCTATGGCACCATGGTGCACGTCAGCGATGCCGCGGCAAGGAGCCTCGGCCTCAACGCGGAGATCATCGACGTGCGCACGATGGTGCCGCTCGACACCGACACGATCTGCAACTCGGTTGTGCGAACCGGCCGCTGCGTCGTCGTCCACGAGGCGACGCGTTTCGCGGGCTTCGGCGCCGAACTCTCCGCGACCATCCAGGAGAACTGCTTCTGGAATCTCGAGGCCCCGATCCTGCGGGTCGCGGGCTGGGACACGCCGTATCCGCACGCTTTCGAGTGGGAGTACTTTCCGGGACAGGCGCGGGTCGCCAAGGCGCTGAAGGCCGTCATGGAGGCCTCATGAGCCGCTACGTATTCAAGATGCCGGACCTCGGCGAGGGCACGGTCTCTGCGGAAGTCGTCGAATGGAAGGTCAAGGTAGGCGATTCGGTCCAGGAGGACCAGATCATCGCTGAAGTGATGACCGACAAGGCGGCCGTCGAAATTCCTGCGCCCGTGAGCGGGCGGGTCGTCTCCATCACGGGCCAGCCGGGCGACATGGTCGCGGTCGGCTCCGAACTGATCGCCTTCGACACGTCCGGGGCGGCGCCTGCGGAACCGGCGCAGGCGAAAGGAAAATCCTCGGCGGCGCCCGACGCAGTCGACGCGCCTAGGGCAGCGCCCGCGGTTGCCGCCGCACCGACGTCCAGCAGCTCGCGGGTCATGGCGTCGCCGGCCACGCGCCGCAAGGCCCACGTCGCAGGCGTCGACCTCGCAACCGTCGATGGCACCGGCCCGGGCGGCCGGATATCCGCACGGGACCTCGAGTCCGTGATTGCCGGCAAGGGCAGTGCCTCGGCGGGACCCGCGGTCCGCGAGGCAAGGAATGGCGTCGAGGAAATCAGGATCATCGGCGTGCGCCGCGTAATCGCAGAACGCATGAGCGCCGCGAAGCGCAACATTCCGCACTTTGCATACGTCGAGGAATTGGACGTCACCGAGCTCGAATCGCTCAGGCAATACCTCAATTCCCGCCAGCCGAGGGGCGCGCCGACCCTCACTTACCTGCCGTTCCTGGTCGCGGCGCTGGTGCGCGTGCTGGAGAGTTTTCCGCAGTGCAACGCCGTTCACGACGTGGAGCGCAACCTCATCCTGCGTCATGCGGCCGTGCACGTCGGAATCGCGACACAGACGCCCGACGGCCTCAAGGTGCCGGTCGTCAGGCATGCCGAGGCGCGTCCGCTCCACGACCTCGCGGCGGAAATCCGACGCGTGACGGAGGCCGCGCGCAACAACAAGGCGTCCCGCGAGGACCTCATGGGCTCGACGATCACCGTAACGAGCCTTGGCCGGCTTGGTGGCATCGCCTCGACACCCGTAATCAACGCGCCGGAAGTCGCAATCGTCGGCGTCAACAAGGCCGTTGAGCGGCCCGTCGTCTACGGCGGCGCGATCGCGATCCGCCGCATCATGAATCTCTCGTCTTCATTCGATCATCGATTCGTGGACGGTTTCGACGCCGCGGCGATGATCCAGGCGCTCAAGGAACGACTTGAGCATCCCGCCAGCATCTTCATACAGGACTGAAAGCAATGAATGCACAGGCCATGCCGCACACGAAATCCGCCGATTCCTCTGCGCGCCCGGGCTTCGGCACCGTCCTGGCCGGCAGCATGGCGGTCGCGAACTGGAGCGACGGCAAGTGGTCGCAGTACGAGCTGAAGAAGTTCGGTCCGATCTTGCTGTCGCCCGCGATCCACGGCCTCCACTACGGCAGCACCTGCTTCGAGGGCTTCAAGGCCTATCGCTGGGCTGACGGCAGCATCAACATATTCCGCATGGACAGGCACATCGCGCGCATGCAGAACAGCGCGCGCGCGCTCCTGCTGCCCGAACCGGATGCCGCCCAGCTTGCCGCGATGATCAAGGCCGTCGTCGACAAGGTGCGCGGCGAAGTGCCCGAGGCCCCGGGCGCGCTGTACCTTCGCCCGACTCTCTTCGGCACCGGGGAGAGCATCGGGGGCGCGACTTCGCCCGCAAATGCCGCGATGCTGGTCGTGCTCGCGAGCCCGGTCTGGGAATACTTTGCGAAAGGCGAAAAGCCGCTGCGCATCTATGTCGAGGAAAAGGCGACGCGCACGGCTTCGCTCATGGGCATGGTCAAGGCAGGCGGAAATTATGCCGCGGCGCTCGGACCCACGATCGCGGCACGCAGACAGTACCAGGCGGACCAGGTCGTGTTCTGTCCCGGTGGCTCGGTGCAGGAGACGGGCGCCGCGAACTTCCTGCTGATCCGGGACGGCAAGATCCTGACCAGAAGCCTCGATTCGACCTTCCTGCACGGCGTCACTCGCGACTCGATACTGGCGATCGCGCCGCAGCTCGGATTCGCGGTCGAAGAGCGCGTGTTCACGGTCGATGAGATGCTGGACTGGGTCAAGGGCGGCGAGGCCGCGCTCTGCGGCACGGCGGCCGTGCTCTCGGGCGTCGGCTGCCTCGTGCGCGAGGGAGGGCGCGAGTACCCGGTCGGGGGCGGCGAGGTCGGCCCCAACACGAAGAAACTCCGCAAGGCGCTCGTCTCGATGCAGCGCGGGGAAATCCCGACGCCTTCGGGCTGGTTCACGCGGGTCTGACACCCGCGCGGCGGCGTCCCGGATGAAAGGCCGCACACGCGTCAATCACCCGCCGCAGGTCACGCTGCCGGCGGACAACCGGCCGCTGGTTGCGCCGATCTACGAGACGGTCAAGTTTGCCTTTGAGAGCCTCGAGGAAACGCTGCGTATGACGCGCGGCGAGCGCGAGGGCTTCTTCTACACGCGCACCGCCAACCCGACGACCCGCCAGCTCGAGAAGCTCCTCGCCGAACTGCAACAGCGCGACGACTGCATCGTGACCGGCTCGGGCGTCGCGGCGATTTCCGCCTGCCTGCTGTCGCTGCTCAAGGCCGGAGACCACATGCTCTGCTTCGCCGAAACCTATGGGCCGAGCAGGCACCTGATCCAGGGGCTGCTCGGGCGCTTCGGCGTCGAGCACACGATGCTCTCGATCATGGACGACGAGGGCATCGAGCGGGTGCTGGCGGGCCGTCCGACCCGGCTCGTCTACTTCGAGACCCCGACGAATCCCGTCACCCGCATCGCGGACATTGCCCGCATCACCCGTGCGGCGCATGCATCGGGCGCGCTCACGGTGCTCGACAACACGTTTGCGGGTTTCCACAACCACGGCCAGTACGGCATCGACGTTTTCGTTCACAGCCTGACGAAGTACGCCTCGGGTCACGGTGACGTCATGGGCGGCGCAATCATCGCGCGGTCCGAAATCATCAAGGCGACCCGCCGCGACTCGATCCTGCTCGGCATGCAGCTCGATCCACACGCCGCCTTCCTGGTCATGCGAGGCATGAAGACCTATTACCTGCGCTGCGAGGCACAGGCCGCAAGCGCCGCCCAGATTGCCGCCTTCCTCCAGCGACACCCGGCGGTCGAGCGCGTGCATTACCCGGGGTCGCCCTCGCATCCGCGCCACGCGATGGCGCGCGAGCAGATGCAGGACTTTGGTTCGATCGTCGCATTCGACCTCGCGGGCGGCGCGGAAGTCGTGCGTACATTCGTGGATGCACTCGAGTTCTTCGCGTTGACACCGAGCCTCGGTTCAGTGGAGTCGCTCGTCATGCCGCCACAGCTCCTCAAGGCGCGCGGGCTCAGCGCGGAACTGCAGGCCCTGAGCGGAATCACCGACGGCACCATCCGGCTCGCGATCGGGATCGAGGACACCGGCGACCTGATTGAGGACCTCGAGGAAGCGCTCAATGCCGTCAAGTGAACCGGAGAGGACGGCGCCCTTTTGCCGGAGCGCCGGAGCGAGAATTCCCTAGATGCTGCTCGCCACCCGCACGCGGTGGGGGTGGTAGGGCAGGACCTCCACGAGGTCGCCGGCGGTGAGGCGCTCCTGCAGCGCGCGCCACCAGCCGGCCTCCAGAATCTCGCCGTGCTTGTCGAGAAAGACTTCCTCGAGCCGGCCCCCGAAGCCCAGGAATTTCAGGAATGTCTCCGGAAATACGTCGTTCTCGCCGACGTAAAACCAGCTCTCGGCCCGCATTTCGTCCTCCTCGGACGTCGCCTCCGGCACGTCCCTGAAGCGGCAGTCGGTGACGCGGCAGAGCTCGTCGTAGTCGTAGAAGATCACGCGGTTGTGCCGGGTGACACCAAAGTTCTTGAGCAGCAGGTCGCCCGCGAAGATGTCGGTGTAGGCGAGGTCGCGGATTGCCTGACCATAGTCGATCACGGCGAATTCAGCCTGTTCGGGCGTTGCGGTCCGGACGTACAGGTTGAGCGGCGTCATTCGGCGCTCGATGTACACATGGCCTACGATCAGGTCTTCGCCGTCGACCTGGACGTTGTCCGAGCACTCGGAAATCAGCTCCTCGAGCACATCTGGCGCGAAGCGTCCTTTCGGCAGGCGGATGCGGCGGAATTCCTGGGCGTCCACAAGGCGCCCGGCGCGGTCATGGCGGAAGACCATGTCGTACTTCGCCATGACTTCCTCACGGCGCACGTTCTTGACCGCAGGAAAGCGGTCGCGGATCACCTTGAAGATGACATCGGCGTTCTCGAGCGTGAAGCAGGCCATGACCATTCCGCGTTCGCCGGGCGCGCGCACGAACCGGTCCTGTGTGTGCCCGAGGTGGCGGAAGATTTCGCGGAAGCGCTCGGTCTTGCCCTGCTTGGCGCGGCCCAGGACGGTGAAGAGCTCGGACACGGGCTTTGCCGGCACGATCGCGTGCAGGAACAGCACTGCGTCGCTGACGCGCTCGAGGTCGACGTGGAAGTAGGAGCGCGTGAAGCTGAACAGGATCGAGACATCGGCGACCGATAGCATGACCGCGTCTACCAGCACGCCGAGCGGCGAATTACGGAAGGCGATCGCGAGTGGCAGCGTCCAGCCGTCGCCGCGCAGGCAACCGACTACGTAGGCCCGGCTCATCTGGTAGAAGACCGGGCGGATCACGTCGACTCCGCGCAGCGGCCGTGTCTCGCCGATACCCTTGAGCTTCAGTTCCACGTCCGCTGTCACGTGCCCGACGCTTCCCTCGAAGTCGCGCCATGGCGTGCGGAAGCGGTAGTCGGAGAGCAGCTCCTCGAACAGGAGGTCGAGCGAGCCGCGGTTGGCATAGTGCTCGGTCAGGCGCGCGGAGTCGGCGCCGCGCAGCGGGTCGAGCTCGAGTGCGAAGAACTCGATGCCCGGGTCGACGCCGACCGTGCCAAAGAGCCTGCGGGTGATCGAGCTGAAGAATGTCTTCAGGAATTCCGGATCGGCGAGCGGCACGATTCGACGCTCGTAGTCGGACTTGATCGCGGCCCAGAGCGCAGTATCGTGCGCCGAGGGACCGAGGCGCATCTTCATCTCCGCGACCGTCTCGTTCACGGCGGTCGCGTAAAGCTCGAGTCGCTCGACGACGTCGGCCTGCGAACCCGACCAGTCGCGGTTCTCGAACCGCTCTGGCGCGCGGCGCGTGATTGCCCGGAACTGGGCGTTGTAGCGCGCAAAGGCCGCGACGATCGCGGCGGCGCAGCCGGCGGCGCGCGAATCGCTCAATGCATGTTGCGGATCAAGGCGTCGCCGAACTCGCTGCACTTCAATTCGGTCGCGCCGTCCATCAGCCGTGCGAAGTCGTAGGTCACGGTCTTGTCGGCGATCGTGCGGTCCATCGCGGTCAGCACCAGTTCGGCGGCCTCGGTCCAGCCCATGTAGCGCAGCATCATCTCGCCCGACAGGATCACCGAGCTCGGATTGACCTTGTCGAGGTTCGCGTACTTCGGCGCCGTGCCGTGGGTCGCCTCGAACACGGCGTGACCGGTCATGTAGTTGATGTTGCCGCCCGGCGCGATGCCGATGCCGCCGACCTGGGCCGCGAGCGCATCCGACAGGTAGTCGCCGTTCAGGTTCATGGTCGCGATGACGTCGAAGTCATCGGGCCTCGTGAGGATCTGCTGCAGCGTGATGTCCGCGATCGCGTCCTTGACCAGGATGCGCCCGCTCGCAAGCGCCTGCTTCTGCTCCTCGTTGGCGGCGGTGTCGCCCCTGGCAGCGCGGGTCCGCTCCCACCGGTCCCAGGTGTAGGTGTCCTTCGCAAAGTCGCGCTCCGCAAGCGCGTACCCCCAGTTGCGGAAGGCGCCCTCCGTGAACTTCATGATATTGCCCTTGTGCACGAAGGTCACGCTCTTGCGGCTGTTCGCTATCGCATATTCGATCGCCGCGCGCACGAGGCGTTCGGTGCCCTCGCGTGACACGGGCTTGATCCCGATCCCGGAACTCGCCGGGAACCGGATCTTGGCGTAGTACTGCGGAAACTGCGTCTTCATGAACGCGAGGAACTTCGCATTCTCCGGCGAGCCCTCCTCGAACTCGATGCCGGCATAGATGTCCTCGGTGTTCTCGCGGAAGATCACCATGTCGACTTTTTCGGGCGCCCGCACGGGCGAGGGCACGCCCTTGAACCAGCGCACCGGACGCAGGCATACGTAGAGATCGAGCATCTGGCGCAATGCCACGTTCAGCGAGCGGATGCCGCCGCCGATCGGCGTGGTCAGCGGGCCCTTGATCGAGACCAGGAACTCGCGGCAGGCTGCCACGGTTTCGTCGGGCAGCCAGGTATTCACGAGCCTGTTGGCCTTCTCGCCGGCGTAGACCTCCTTCCACTCGATCCGGCGCCTGCCGGCATAGGCTTTTTTCACCGCGGAGTCGAGAACGCGCACGCTTGCGCGCCAGATGTCGGGACCGGTGCCGTCGCCTTCGATGAACGGAATGACCGGATGGTCGGGTACCTGCAGCTTGCCGTTCGCAATTCGGATGGTGTCGCCCATGCGCGAATGCTAGCACGGCATCGCGTAGAATCGCCGCCATGCAGATGCCCGCGAGAGACGGATTCCGGATGCCTGCCGAGTGGGAACGGCATGCCGGTACCTGGATGCTCTGGCCCGAGCGTCCGGACAACTGGCGTGACAATGCCCTGCCTGCGCAGCGCGCCTACGCCGCGGTCGCTGCGGCCATTGCGAAAAGCGAGTCGGTGACGATGGGCGCCTCGGCTGGACAGTTCGAGTCGGCACGCGCCGCACTGCCCCCGGGCGTGCGGGTGGTCGAGATCTCCTGCAATGACGCGTGGATGCGCGACGTCGGGCCGACGTTCGTCGTTGACCGGCGGGGCCGCGTGCGCGGCATCGACTGGATGTTCAATGCCTGGGGCGGGAAAGCGGGCGGCGCCTATGCGAACTGGCAGCTCGACGACCAGGTCGCGGCCAAGGTGCTGGAGATCGAATCGGCGATTCGTTACCGTGCGCCATTCATCCTGGAGGGCGGAGCGATCCACGTGGACGGGCAGGGCACGCTGCTCGCGACCGAGGAATGCCTGCTGAATCCCAACCGCAACCCGACGCTTCGTCGCGGGCAGATCGAGAGCCTGCTCGAACGCCACCTCGGCGTGCGGGAAATCATCTGGCTGTCTCGCGGCGTCTTCAACGACGAGACCGACGGTCACGTGGACAACCTCTGTTGCTTCACGCGGCCGGGCGAGGTCGTGCTCACGTGGTGCGAAGAGCCCGAGGATCCGCAGTACGACATCTCGCGTGCGGCCTTCGAGGTTCTCCAGAAGGCCAGGGACAGCCGCGGCAGGCGGCTCAGGATCCACAAGCTGATGCAGCCGGGGCCGCTCTACATGAGCGAGTCAGAGGCCGCGGGCATCGAGCGCTCGCCCGACTGCAAGCCCCGCCGCGCCGGCGACCGGCTCGCCGGTTCCTACGTCAATTTCTACGTCGCGAACCGGCACATCGTCATGCCGCTGCTCGATCCGAAGACGGACCGCGCGGCCAAGGCGGCGCTCGCGCGCCTGTTCCCGCGCCGCAAGGTCATCGGCGTGCCTTCGCGCGAGATCCTGCTCGGCGGCGGCAACATCCACTGCATCACCCAGCAGCAACCGCAAGGCAAGAACTGAAGGGGACGCGCCCCTTCACGAATATGAAGGGGTGCGTCCCCTTCGGTAGCCTTCAATGCCCGCGCGCCAGGAGGAACATGCCGCCGACGACCAGAAAGGCGCCGGTGAGCCGCCAGGCGTCGAGCGGGCGGACGGGAAACCCCAGCAGGCCGTAATGATCGAGGGCGAGCGCCGTGACCACCTGGCCGGCGACGATCAGCGCGAGGAAGGTGGCTCCCCCGAGCGTGGGGCCGAAAGCCGCCGAGGCCGCGATATAGAGGCCGCCGAGGATCCCGGCACCCCAGGTCCACCAGGGCGCGGCACCGGCCTGCGCGAGGCCCGCGAGGGAACCGCGCCCCAGGGAAACCGCAAGGAACAGGAAAACCGTCCCGACCGCGAAGTTGGCGAGCGCCGCCGCCATCGGCGAGCCCATGTGGTTCCTCATCGTCGCGTTCATGCCGACCTGCACCGCGAGGGTCGCACCTGCTAGCGCCGTGACCGCCATGGGACCGTATTGCATCGGTCACTCCTTTCGCCAGCCGACTTCCACGAAGTATGCCCGCCCGCGGCCCGGAAAATAGCGGTAATCGCCGAAGGCGAAGTCCGCGCGGTCCGCATAGGCCGTGTCGAGCAGGTTCGTGACGCGAAGCGTCAGTGTCCAGTCGTTGCCGGGCCGCGCGGTTAGATGCAGGTTGCCCAGCGTGTGGCCGCCATAGCGCGCCGTGTTCGCGGCGTTCGCCCAATACCCACCGACCAGGAGCCATTCAAGCTCGCCCTCGAGCCATGAAGCGTCGTGGCGCAGCCTCAACGCGTGGATATCGCGCGGCGCGGTATCGATGTCATTGCCCGACGTGATCTGCTCACCCTGCTCGACGGCCGCGGTGAAAAGGTACTCGTGCCGCGCGAAAGTGCCGGCCGCGGCAAGCGACCAGCCCTCCGCAAAGGCCCACACGCCCTCGAATTCGAGCCCGGCGTGCCGCGTGCGACCGCCGCTCACGTTGAAGCCCGCGGCGTCGCGAACAATGACGTCGCGCTTGTCCATCTGGAAGAGCGCCAGGTCGAGCGAAGCCGCTATCGCCCGCCAGCGCAGCCCGAGTTCCGCCGCATCCACCCGTTCGGAGTCAAGTTCCGCCACCGACTGCTGTCGCTGCAGCCGGTACAGCTCGGTCGCCTCCGGAGCGCGGAATCCGCGTGCGAGCGATGCGTAGGCGGTCAGGGTGTCGCTCGGGTTCCAGACCAGGCCGATCCGTGGCGCAAAGTTCGTGAATTCGTCGGACCGGTTGGCCGGCCGCGAATACAGGCATCCGCCGGGACAGGGCAGGCCATTCTGGTCCGTGTTGCCGTCGATCATGCGGTTGTCATAGTCGTAGCGCGCTTGCTCGAGGCGAAGGCCGGCCTCGAGCGACCAATGCGGCGCGAGCAAGCGACGCCATTGTCCGTAGCCGGCCAGAACCCGCGAGTTCACGCCATAGTCGTATTGCCGGCCGGCGGGCCGGATGGCGTTGGCCGCGGGCGGCCCGTCCGTCGTCGGGTGATTCTGGTATTGCAGCAGGCTGCTGTCCGAAAGCTCGGTATCGAGACCCGCAATGAGCTCCCCGCCGGCAAAGGGCCGGCCCCTCGTCTCGAGCATGAATCCCTCGCTGTCCTGACCGTTCTCCTCGATCGGCTGGCCGAGCAGGAAGTGCTGGAGGAAGTCCATGCGGGAGCTGCGGAGGAAGACACGAAGCTCGTTGCCCGACTCGCCGCGATACCGTGCCGCGAAGCGCAGGCTCGTCGCGTCGCGATAGGCTTCCGGAACGGGATTCGAGCGCGCCAGGTCCCGGTCGCGATACGCGTTGCGCCCGATGATGTAGCCGGCCGTCTGCTGGTCCAGGTTCGATCCGGACAGGCGCAGCGTCAGCGCGCCGCGGCCGACGGGCTGCGCCCACACCGCATTCATCTTTTGCTCCTCGAAACCCGACGAATCGCGCCAGCCCCCGTCATCGGCCGCGAGAAGCACGACTCCGATTCCATCGTCGTTCGTGCCGCTACCCGCTGCGAACCGGAAGCGGCGGTAGCCGTCGCTTCCACCCTCGAGCACAATGCCGAGTGCCGGGATCTCTCCCGGCAGCGGCGGGATGACATTGATGATCCCGTGAACGGCGCTCGAACCGTAGAGGACGCTGCCCGGCCCGCGCAGTATTTCGAGGGCGGCCGCCTGCTCGACATTCACTTCGAAAAGCTCGTTGACGTTGCAGTCGCCGACGGGGCGGATCGGAATGCCGTCCTCCAGCACGAGCACGGCGCCGCAGGCACCGGCGCCCGTCAACACGGGCGAGCGCAGCGCCGTGAGCGATTCCTGCCCGCTGCCGCGCTGGATCATGGCGCCGGCCGCGCGGTTGATCAGTTCCGACGAGTGCGTGGCGCCTACGAGCTCGATCGCGCCGGCGGCGATGCGTGTCGCGCTGCCGGGATAGGTCGCGAGTTCGACCGGCCTTCGCGTCGCGGTGACGATCACATCCTCTATCGCCGTTGCGGGCATGGGCATCGCAAGGAGCATGGCCGCCCATGCGAACTTCCGGCGCGGTGCTGGGGTCGGAGGCATCCGAGTCATTATAGTGTCCGACCAGCGGCGGCCTCCGGCGCCCGTGCTACCATCCACTCGAACCGGCGAGTGATCCGATGTTCCGTTTTCCCGCTCTCTTCTCCTGTCTGCTGGCGTTGCTGCTCGCCGGTACGGCCGCCGCTGCGGAGCGCGCGGCGCCCGCCGCACGCCCGCGAATCGGCCTGGTGCTCTCCGGCGGCGGCTCGCGGGGACTCGCGCACGTCGGCGTCCTGCAGGCACTGGAAGAGATGCGGATACCGGTCGACGCAATCGCGGGCACGAGCATGGGAGCGGTCATCGGCGGCCTCTACGCCTCCGGCATGTCGGCTGCCGAGATCGACGAGTTCATACGCGCCATCGACTGGAACGTCGCATTCCGCGACCGCCCCGCGCGCGACACGCTCAACTTCCGCCGCAAGCAGGACGACCGCGAGTTCCTGGTGCGCTTTCCGCTCGGCGTCCGGGGGGGCAAACTCCACGTGCCGCGCGGCCTGATCCAGGGGCAGCGGCTGACACAGACGCTGCGGCTCGAGACCCTGCCGGTGGCCGCGATCGAGGACTTCGACGACCTGCCGACGCCGTTTCGCGCGGTGGCGGCCGATCTCGAGACGGGCGCGCGCGTCGTGCTCGAACGCGGCGACCTGACCTCCGCAATGCGCGCGAGCATGTCCGCGCCCGGCGTTTTCGCGCCGGTGGAGGTCGATGGCCGACTGCTGGTGGACGGCGGCCTGGTCGAGAACCTGCCAGTCGACGTCGCAAAAGCCATGGGCGTGGACATCGTCATCGCGATCGACGTGGGGTTCCAGCCGGTCGGAAGGAAGGAGCTGACGTCCGCGCTCGCGGTTTCGAACCAGGCGATCACGATCATGATGCAGCGCGAGACCGGCCGTCAGCGTGCGCTGCTGACCGCGAACGACCTGCTGATCGAGCCGGGTCTCGGCGGGCTGCTGGCGACCGACTTCGGAGCGGTGAATCGCCTGATCGGGCTCGGACTTGCGGCGACCCGCGCGAGCGGCGACCGCCTCGCGCGGCTCTCGCTCGAGGAAGGCCCGTGGCAGGAATACCTGGCGGCGCGCAGCGGCGCCGGTACGCCGCCGGCGGTCGTGCATTTCGTGCGCACCGACAAGCGCTCCGCGCGCTACAGCGCGCGGATCCAGGCCGAGCTCGGCCCCGTGATCGGACTGCCGCTCGATCCCGAGGATATGGACCGGCGCCTCTCGCATTTCTACGGGAGCGACAATTTCGAGGCGCTCGACTACAGGCTCGTGCGCGACGGCGTGCTGACGGGCATCGAGGTCAGCGCGCGCCGCAAGAGCTGGGGCCCCAACTTCCTGCGCTTCGGGCTGGAACTGCAGGACGACTTCCAGGGGGGCAACAGCTTCAATGCCGGCATTCGCGCACAGGTGACCGAGGTCAACCGCTACGGCGCCGAATGGCAGACTGACCTGCAGGTCGGCGCCAACCCCCGGCTGCAGACGGAGTTCTACCAGCCGATCGGCTACACGTCGAACTGGTTCGTCATGCCGCGGCTTCTGGTCGAGCGCCAGAATTTCGAGATCTTCGAAGGCGACCAGCGGCTTGCGACCTATCGCGTGAACAGTGGCGAAGCAGAACTGGATTTCGGCCGGGAGTTCGGCAGCTGGGGCGAATTGCGCGCCGGCGTCATCCGCGGGGAGGGCAGGCGTCACCTCCTGATCGGCGACCCGGATGATCCGAACCTCCCGCCGCGTACGCCATTCGACCGCGGCGAGTTCCTTGCGCGCTTCGGCGTCGACCTGCTCGACGACGTCTACTTCCCGCGCCACGGCGAGCTCTTCACGCTGCAGTGGAACGGCCCGCGTGAAGGGCTCGGTGCAGAGGCGGACTCCGACCGGCTCTCCTTCGACTGGACTCACGCGCGCTCCCGGGGCCGCAACACCCTCCTCCTGTCGGCGGCTGGCGGCGTCAACGTCTCCGGACCGGCCGACCAGGTCCAGGACTTCTACAGGCTGGGAGGGCTATTCGACCTTTCGGGGCTGCCGCCGGACCAGCTCAGCGGCCCGCATTTCGGGATCGCCCGCGCAATCTACTACCGCCGCATTGGCAGTGGACAGGAGGGCCTTTTCGACGTGCCGACCTACCTCGGCTTCTCCCTCGAGCTCGGCAACGTCTGGCAGCGGCGCAGCGACATGAGCGCGAGTTCCGCGCGCTTCAATGGTTCCGCCTTCCTCGGATTCGACACCCTCCTGGGGCCCGTCTATGTCGCCGCCGGCTTCGGCGAAGGCGGGCACAGGACGCTCTACCTGCTGCTCGGCCGCGTGCGCTGAGTCATCTCAGCGCATTGCAGGCTCCGAAACCTTCTCGAACAGGACCGCGGGTTCGTCCCCGCGCCGCGAATAGAGGTGGCGGCTCGACATGTCCGTGAAGGCCCGGTCGCGCTCCCGCTCGGTCGCAAACCAGTGAAACGTCTGCCAGTCCGCGCCGACCAGGCGCGTGAACGGATCACGGGCGCGCAGGCTCACGCGGATGCCGAACGGCCTCGCGGCGGGCGGGCGGTCACGCAGGTTGTGCTCGTGGGCAATCGCCATGCGGCAACGATAACGAAACCGGCGCCCGGCTCCAAGCCGGTCACAGGTGGCGGTCACCCGCACCCTCGCGGTCGGCCCAGCCAATCA
This sequence comes from uncultured Gammaproteobacteria bacterium, assembly GCA_963738285.1. Lineage (GTDB taxonomy): Bacteria > Pseudomonadota > Gammaproteobacteria > Steroidobacterales > Steroidobacteraceae > SCUD01. The sequence goes on from CAVTVX010000009.1 coordinate 96,094, forward strand.
GCCGCCTCGTGACAAAGGCATAGACAGGCTTGGCCGTCGACCTCCAGAAGCGGGCGAAAACCGCGGGCGTCGCGAGAATCCTGCGTTCGCGCGCGGTGAGCCGCTCGGGGCAGTAGCTGCGCTTGTGCTTGAGGAGATGGCGCAGGTCTTCTCGCGCGAGCGCTCGAAAGAACCTGCCACGGCGCGGCGCGACCAGCGCGAGCTGGAAGTCCACCAGGGCAGGCAGTCCGATCGGCGTCACCAGCCAGTTGGGCTCCTTGGCGAGGTCGTTGTGCGCGATGCCGCGGCGGTGCAACCGGGCGAGGAGGGCGCGTGCAGCGCCGAAGTACCGCGCGCTTTTCGGCCTGGCAATCTGCATCGGACGGCCCTCGATCCACTCGCGGTGGAGGGTCTTGCGGCCCGCGGCGAGCAGCCGCGGCGTACCCGGGAGGCCGTCGAGCCGGGCAAGCGCCCTCGCCTCACGCCGGCAGAGGCTGCGGGCAATCCAGGCGGCCCACCAGCGCGCACTGCCGGTGTCCCGAAGCACGTATTCGCGGCCGCGCTCCTCGCCCTGCCAGACTGTGCCAAACAGATCGGACTTGAGTTCGCGCATGGCGGCGGCATTGTAAGACACGCCCATGGACAGCAAGCCCCGGCAGTACCTCTCCGCGACCTACGCCGTCGGGGAGCGGCAGCTCGAGCAGGCGAAATCATCGAAGGCGGCGTGCCGGCGCAGCGCAAGCGACCCGCTGAGCCGGTTCAGTTCCCTCCCGGTTCTGCGCCCGGCTCGGGATCCGGCAACGGAAAAGTCTTGGCTTCAGTCGGCGGCGCCGCGGATTCAGCCTTCTTCGCCGCCTCCTCGGTCGCGACGCTGGCGGCGGCACCGGACGTGAGCCTGGTCACTTCCGCCACGAGTTCGGGAGCCGGTGCCGGCGGCGTGGCCTTGCTCGCCAGGATCCGCGCGGCGCTGTCGTCGTCATAGAAGCGCTTGTTGGCTTTCTTGCCGATGAAAATGCCGTTGCCTTCGAGCGAGACGCCGGCGAACAGTCCCTGGGACTTCGAATAGGCGTATACCTCGGCGTCGAACGTGATGCTGGTCGAGGCCATCGCGGTCCGTCCGACCGGGCCCGCCGCGACAGAGGCATCGGCCCCGAGCGTCATCTTGCCGTCAGTGATGCCCTCGATGCTTTCACGCGTCGTGAGCACGAGCACGATGTCGGAGACCTGGCCGCCGGCCTGGAAGCCCCAGCTGCCGCCGCCGGTCGAGACGAATACCGGATTGCTCCAGCTGCGGTCGGGATTTCGCACGAGCATCACGCCGTTGCCGAATCGCGCTCCGAAGATGAGGCCGACCTTGACGTTGGCCGGAAGGATGATGATGCCCTCGGCCCTGGACAGCAGCAGGTCCGGGATACGCGTGTCCGGGATCGCCTGCAGCTCGCGTAACACGATCAGCGACTGGTCGATCGTCGCCTCCTCGCGTGTCACCGCCTGCGCCGGCTGGGTCAAGAGACCGGCGGCGAGCAGCGCGCCGAGGATCTTCGAAATCAGCTTCATGGTGTCATTCCTGTTCCGGGCCCACCCCGACAGACCGCACGCAGGGTGACAGGTTCCGGGTGGGGCGAGCGTCGGGCTAGTGTATCCGTTGTGCGACGGTCCGCTTATCGTCCACACTGAGGACGCCATGATGCGCCGTTTCCTGCTCGCGGTCACGCTGCTTCTCGCGTCGGCGGGCGCCGCGCATGCCGAGTGGTACGAACGGGAAGAAGCGATCATGGGCACGCGGATCGCGGTCGAGGTCTGGCACGCAGACCCGTCAGCGGCCGAGCGCGCGATCGACGCGGTGATTGCCGAGATGCACCGCATCGACGCGCTCATGTCGGTCTACAAGCCCGACAGCCAGGTCTCGAAAGTGAACCGCGATGCCGCCACGGGACCGGTCAAGGTCGACCCGGAGCTCGCCGCGCTCGTCTCACGGGCACTGGAATTCTCTGAAATGTCGGGCGGGGCCTTCGACATCACGTATGCAAGCGTCGGCTACCTGTACGATTACCGCGCCCACAAGCATCCGACCGACGCCCAGATCGAGGCCGCACTGCCGGGAATCAGCTGGCATCACGTCATCGTGGACCGGGCCGCGTCCACCATCCGCTTCACGCAGACCGGCGTGCGCATCGACCTCGGCGGCATCGCAAAGGGCTATGCCGTCGATACCAGCATCGCGATCCTCGGCAAGCTAGGCATCTCCAACGCCACGGTGACCGCGGGCGGCGACAGCCGCATCCTGGGCGACCGCCGCGGACGCCCCTGGATCGTCGGCATCCGGCATCCCGATGACCGCGATCGCGTGATCGCGCGTATTCCGCTGGAGGACGCGGCAATCTCGACCTCCGGCGACTATGAGCGTTACTTCGACGAGGGCGGCGTGCGCTACCACCACATCATCGACCCGAAGACGGGAAGGAGCCCGCACGGAATTCGCAGCGTCACCGTCATCGCGCCGACGTCGACGCTTGCCGAGGGGCTGACGAAGAGCGTCTTCATCATGGGGCCGGAGCGCGGGCTCGCGCTGGTCGAGTCGAAGCCCGACGTGGACGCGGTCGTCGTGACCGCGGACGGCAGGGTACTGTATTCCAGGGGGCTGGCGCCGCCGTGACGTTTCCGGAGGGGACGCACCCCTTCAGCGCAAAGCCGTCGTTGGGGTTGAGCCGGCGTTTCGCTGAAGGGGTGCGTCCCCTCCGTGCGTCCACTTCGAAAGATCAGAACCAGCCTGAGAAGTAGAAACGGATGACGTCCGCGTCGAAGGTGTAGGGCGGTTCGGCGCCAGGCGCGACTCCGGTGACGCGCAGGTCGCGGAAGTCGTCGTAATCGAAGTGGATGCGGTCATAGCGCAGGTTCAGCGAGGCCTTGTCCAGGAATTCGACACGCCCCGGCTTGAATTCGTAGGCCACGCCGAAGCCGAGTGTGTGGCTCTTCATCGACGCGAGCTCCTTGTCACGGGCAAGGAAGTTCTGGAAGTCCTCACGCGGGAAAAGGTCCGAGTAGAACTCGGCCGAGTTCTGCGTATAGAAGCGGTAGTGGACGTCGAAAGTCCATTCGTCGTCGAGCGGGTGCGTATACGAGACCTCCGCCGTGTGGCCGCGGATGTCCCAGGTATCGGTGTAGAAGCGGTAGTCGCCCTGGATCGCCGCGCGATAGGGCAGGTACCAGCGGCCCCGCAGCGAGATCGCGTTGCCTGTGCGTGTGCGCGGGTAGCGCTCGGCCTGATAGGAGTAGCCGAGCGCGGCGTCCGGGTCGACGAAGCGGACTTGGCGGTAGGGGTTGTTCAGGAAGCCTTCCTCGGTGATTGTCTCGAAGGCGAGACCGAGGATCAGGTTCTTGGTCGCGATCTGGGAGACGTCCACGCCGTAGATGCGCCGGTCCACGTGGTCGCTGAACGTATCGTCGCCGCGGCGCGAGACGTCGTCCCAGCCGCGCGTGAAGTAGAGCGCCACCGTGGTGAGGTCGCCGAACATGTCCTGGCTGATGGAGAGGCTTGCGGTGTCGGCGTTGTAGTCGTTTTCGCTCGAATTGCTGAACGAAGCTGCATAGGTAACCTTTCCTCGCAGGTACTCGAGGCCGACGCCGTACTGCGTGCGTTCCTCCTTGTAGGGGCTCGCCGTCGTGATGACGTCAATCGAGGCCGAGGAGACCATGTCCACGTAGTAACTCGCGTTGACCGCGTACTTTTCCGCGAACTTCTTTCGCACGAGCAGCGACGGGCCGTCGATCGTGACGCCGCCGCCGTCGTAATAGTGGTACATGAGGTCCGCACGGTCGTCCGGCAGGACGCCCGCGACCGCGGTCAGCGGCAGCAGGAAGGCGAGGGCGGCTGCCCGGATCAGTTGCATCCGCATCCGCCACCGGCGGCGCCCGCAGCGCCGCGCGCGCCTTCGCGCGATTCGTAAACGTGCAGGATGTAGGAGGAAGACACCGGGTCTCGGTCCCACGCCATGATCGGGTCCGCCAGGTTTTCGCGCTCGTAGGGCTTCACCCAGGGCTCGAGGCGCGAACAGCCGCAGGCGGCGAACAGCAGGAACGCCGCTGCCACGAGGCGCAGGGGCTTCACGACTTTTCCCGCAGCATCGCCCGGATCTGCTCGATGTACGCCGCCTCGTCCCCCGGCCTGTAGGCGCGGTGCTGCCAGCGCAACCGGCCCTGACGGTCGACCAGGAAGGTGGTCGGCATCGCGCTCACGCCGTAGCTGCCGCTCACTTTGTTGTCAGGGTCGAAAAGGATCGGAAAACTGACCGGCGTCGTGCCGAGGAAGCGCTCGGCATCCGTCTTCTCGCTCTCGACGTTGATGCCCACCATCTCGAAGCCCATCGGCTTGTACTTCCGGTACATTTCGTCGAGCGCAGGGAATTCCTGGCGGCAGGGCCCGCACCAGCTGGCCCAGAAGTTGATCATCACGACCTGGCCCTTGAGGTCGCCGAGCGACACCTGCCCGCCCGAGCGGCTGGTGAGCGTGAACGCCGGCGCCGGCGGCGAACCGTCGGTGGCGGCCGCGGGCCAGGCGACCGCGACGAGCGCGACGAGCAACGCAGCGAACGGTAACCTCTGGAATTTCATCATGCTGCCTCCTCAGAAGAACGCCGTTACACCCAGTGTCGCTTCGAAGTTGTGGCTGGTCTTGTTCGCGCCCAGCACGTCAATCTCCATCACGTGGTCGCGCATGTCGAGGTGCACGGCGAGCCAGTCCTTGAGCAGAACGCGGGCCCCGGCTCCCGCGGTGAGCGTGAAGTGGTCGTCGCCTGCGAACCGCGTGCCACCCGCACCGAGCGTCAGGTAAACCGCGCTGTTGTAAGCGTGCTTACCGCCGAAGAATATCTCGCCCGGGAGTGCATTCCAGCCGAAACCCAGGCTGTAATAAGTGAATTGCCTCTCAGTGTCGGTCAATAGGGGCGCTCCGCCGGACAGCCGTTCGAAACTGGACAATCCGGCGTCGCTGGTTCCTGCGATTGCCTCGGCAAAGAAGTCCTCGCTGATGTGGTAGGCGATACGGCCGCCATAGACCACATTGACCTCGAAATCCTCGACCGACAGGGAACCGACGTAAATGCCGGCCTCCCAGTTCTCGGTGTCGATCTTCGCGGGCTTGACTTCGCGTCGCTCGACTTGCGGCTCGATCACGACAGGCGTCTCGCCGCCTTCCGGAGGCGGCGGTGGCTCCGCCTCGGGCGAGCCCTTGCGCCAGGGCATGTGCGAACAGCCGGCCGCCAGGACCACGGCGCTCAAAAGAAGAATGCGAATCCGAGTTTCCATTCGATGTCTTCCTCGTTCTCGTCGCGGTCGGTGAAGACCACGTATTCCTTGTATTCGCCGCGGATGATGAAGCGCCGGGCAAGGTAGGCGCGGACGCCGATGCCCGCGTAGGCGACCTGGTCGGTGCGGTCCGGGGTGCCGACCAGCGTTCCTTTCGGCTGGATGCGGATGACGCCGGCGCCCATCGAGAGGAACGGCTGGATGCGCCATTCCGGCACCGGCACGTGGGTCACGCCGATCGTCGCGTACTGGCCGTCGGAGAAATTGCCGAGCAGGTGCGCGAGCGCGAGCTCGCCGGACAGGTGTTCATTGAAAGCGTAGGCGCCGTAAACCGTCACGACATTCGAGCCGCCGTAGTCGCCGATCAGCATGCCGACCTCGCGGCGGTGGGCGCCGAAATCCTCCCGTGACGGGTCGTCGATCTCCATCTTGACTCCGGCCGGGACGAGCGTTTCCGCCATCTGGCCGCGGTGCACCCAGCCTTCGCGCCCGTTCGTATCGATGACCTGGAACCAGTCGGTGCGCCGCTTCTCGACTTCCACCGTCTCGCCGCGCTCGACGACGTGGAAGATGGGGAATCCGCGGCCGGGGCCCGTGCGCAACTCGAGATAGGGATCGGCAACCGTAACCCGAAGTCCCTCGGCCCGGGCCGTCACAGCTGCCGCAAGAAACATCAGCAGCCCGCAGGCCGCGAGCCGCGCCATCGCCTTAGTTAACCGGGGCCATGAAGGGGTCGTTGTAATACTGCCCACCGATGTCCAGCCACTCGGCGATCAGCCGCAATTCCGCCGGCGTCAGCCATCCCGCATGCGTGCCGCCCGCATCGAAGCGGCTGAAGAACGTCGTCGATGCCCGCGCGCCTGCCGCGCTCATCGACGGGCTGACGGGCACCGGGACCAGCGTCGGCAGGCCGGTTACCGGATCCGGCGGACCCGGCACCAGGATGTCCTGCAGCGCGCCCATGTTAACTTCCTGGGCGTTATCCGTGAACAGGAGTTCGCGGTACGAGACCAGGTGATCGGGCTCGTCGGGCGACGCGCCGCCCGAAAGATCGAGCTGCGCGGCGGGTACGCGGACGGCTCCCGCGGCATCGACCGGGCTGTGGCACGAGATGCAGGTGTTGTCCGCAACGACATTGCCGTTCGCGTCCAGCACCTGGCGCGGAACCGACCAGATCGGGTGAATGTGGTCCGGGTAGTGGATCGTGATGCGGCACAGGGCGGACCAATTGGACTGGCAGGTCGCCGAAGTCGGCGCCGGGGTCGTGAGCTGGGCATAGCGATAGGCGAAAGGCGCGTCAGGCGCGCGGCCGGAAGCGATCGGGTCGGTCCACACGTCTTCGTACAATACGTCCACCGTCGGCTTGAGCGCCGCGCAGTCGGTCTGACAGGAAACGCGTGCGCGTGCTTCAGCCATGGTCTCGCCCTGGTTGGCGAAGATCGCAGGATTCGAATGGATAAACGGCTGGCCCGTAGTCGGTGCGCCCGAGTTGACTGCGACGAACAGATCGTGCCGGCCGTGCGACACGGCGGGCATTCCGCCTGGCTGCGCACCCGCGGGAATATGGCAGCCGTTGCAGCTCAGCACTTCGCCCGCGCGCACCTGGAGCCAGTTGAGGTGGCGTGGCGTGATGCGCCGGCCATTGGCGTCGAGCACGCCGACGGCGAACGGGACGCCCGCGGGCAGCTTGACCTGGACCGAGCCGTCCGGCTCGATCGGCGCGTAGCCCAGGATCTCGCGCATGCCGAGTCCACCCGCGGCGCCGAATGCCGTGCCGCGGAAATCCCGCACTTCGTCGTCCGGCAGTCCCACGGCCTTCTCGATGCGCAGGAACCGGGCCGGGCGCTCGTCGGCCGTCGTCTGCACGGGGTCAATCAGGGAGGCATAGCCGCCGGGCGCGATGTCAGCGCCGTCGAGGTCGTAGACGCTGCGGATATTCAGGATGCCGACGTTTTCCGCGGCAAGCACCGGGTCATAGTCGACGCCGGGGACGGCGTCGATGATCACTGCCGGCAGGGGCGTGCGCGGCGCAAGCGAGATGACTTCCGTGTAGCGGATGCCTTCGGTGGGCTGTAGAACGGGCCGCTGGGTCAGGTCACGCGGGTCGTAGAGCCACACACCATATAAAGGAGGCGCCGGCACCAGCGTCGTATCGGCGAGGTTCCGGGGCGTGCAGGGCAGGGTGCGCCCGGCCGCGTCATTGAGCCTGCAGAGGGTCCAGGTCGTGAGCAGCCGGCCGGTGCCGTCACGCAGCGGGAAGACGGACGAATATCGCCCGCCCGGCGAGAGTCCCGGATCCGTGCGCACGTCGTTGACGGCCAGCCGGGTCTGCGCCGGGCCCTGGAGCCCGGCGTTCGCAAGATCGGCCTGCTGGATCTCCACAAAAGCCGAGGCGTCGATCGCGACCGGGTCGCCGCCCTGCTCGGAGCCCTGGAATGGCTTCAGGAGCGCGAGCACGCGGCCGTCCTCCATGGGGCGTGGCTGAAGGAACTGCACGTCCGACGTACCCGGACCGGCCGGGCCGGTCGGGGTCCCTCCCGAGCCGGTCGCGTGGCTGTTGGCGCCGTAGAGGAGCTCGAGATGGCTGCCATCGGGATGCACCGTATACAAATGTATGGAACTCCCGCTCGCGTTCTCCCAGCGGCTGAAAACGATTCGCCCGTCATCGAGAACGTCCGGGTCCAGGTCGTGGCTCTGGTTGAAAGAGATCTGCCGAATGCCGGAGCCATCGGCGTTCATCACGTGCAGCACGAAGGCATGTTCGTTGCGGTCCTCGTCCTGGGCCGCGAACTGGGGCTTGCCCTCGTCGATCAGCACGGCCTTTGACTGGCGCTGGCGCGTAGAGGAGAAGACGATCCGCCCGTCCGGGAGGTAATGGGGCGCAACGTCGTGGCCTTCCCCGGCAACGATGTCCGAAGCGATGACCCGGTGCAGCGCGTCGGTCGTCCGGTCGTACTCCCAGATGTTCCAGGTCGGCTGCTCGCTGTCCATCGCGCCGGGGATGAGCGGCATGCGCATCGCGAAGATGATCTTCGCGCCGTCAAAGGATGCGTCGATGTCGCGCACGTCCCAGAGGCCGCCGGTCACACGCTCCGTGACGTTGTGCTCGGGCACGTCCGGCGCCGCGCGGTCGCGCAGCCACACGTCTGCGCCCGCCTCGAAGGTCTCGAGCTCGCGCGCGTCCAGGTCGTCGAGGTCGGTGAGATCCTCCGGCAGGGGGCTGCGGACATAAGCGATCGGGATGTCGAGCACGACCGGGTCGGGCGACTGCCCGCCGCCGATGTTCACATCGCCGTCGTGCCCGGTGGCGCAGGCCGCAAGCAAGGCGGCCGCCAGGGGCAACAGACAGGATCTCTTATTCGTGACAAGCATCTCAATTCACTCCGGTTCCGAGCGCGATTCCTTCACGACAGAATGCAGGCGAACGACTGCGTCACGGACCCCGAAACCCTGCTGAGTTCCCATGAATACAAGCAATTGCGCGTTTGACGCCCGGTCATGGATTCAGCCTACCTTGACCTGCGTCGCGGGTGAATGTCGCGGTTCAGAGACATTACCCGCCCCGGAACCCGCCGATATATTCGCCCGCAGTTTCGAAAACCGCGAGCGAGTGGAGCACGGAAATGCCCTGGTCGCCAGTTTGCGCAAGTACGTTCGTGAAGCGCGTCACCGCTGTCGTGGCGCTCGCCGCATTTGCCGCGTCCGCAGACGCGGGTCCGCGCGAGCAGGCGAAGCGGATGCACGACCGCATCGCGGGCGTGCCGCCGTCCGCCGCGGTGCTCGACGCGATGGAAGCCGAGATCTCCGCCGGCCGGACCCGGCAGGCTGCGCTGATCGCGATGGACAATCCGTCTTTCTACTCGGTTACGCTCAAGAATCTCGTGACTCCGTGGACCAACCGCGAGCAGACGGTTTTCGCGCCACTCAACGACTACTCGGCGACGGTGATCGGCATGGTTCGCGACGACCTGCCGTTCAACGAAGTGCTGTCCGCCGACATCCTCTATGTGGGCAGCGCCGGGCTGGGGTTGCCCGCGGTGTCCGCCTCGAACAACGACCACTACGAGCAGATGGAGACGCGCGGTGTCAACCTGCTCACGGGCCTGCAACGCACGACGCAGTCTGGCGTCTACGGCACGCCGCCCGCGGCCACCGCAGGGATCATCACCTCGCGTGCGGCTGCCCAGTCGTTCTTCATCGCGGGCACCAACCGTGCGATGTTCCGCTTCACGCTGCTGAACTACATGTGCCGCGAGATGGAGGAAGTCCATGACACTTCGCGGCCACCGGACCGCATCCGCCAGGACGTGAGCCGCAGCCCCGGCGGCGACGCGCGGCTGTTCCTCAACAACTGCGTCGGCTGCCACGCAGGCATGGACCCGATGGCACAGGCCTTCGCCTACTACACATTCGACGAAGCGCAGGGCCGCATGGTGTACACCGCCGGCAACGTGCAGGAGAAGTACTTTCACAACGACACGACCTTCGCATTCGGTTTCCGAACCCCCGACGACCAGTGGGAGAACCGCTGGCGCAAGGGGCACAACGCGCTGCTCGGCTGGGACCCGTCGCTTCCGGGTTCGGGAAGCGGCGCGAAGTCGCTCGGACAGGAGTTCGGCGCGAGCGACGCTTTCGCGACCTGCCAGGCCGAGAAAGTGTTCCGCGCGGTCTGCCTGCGCGCGCCGCAGGATGCGGCTGACCGCAGCGAGATCGGCTCGATGGCCGATTCATTCCGCTCGAGTGGCTACCGGCTGAAGCAGGCCTTCGCCGACGCAGCCACCTACTGCATGGGCGATTGAGGGACAGCCGATGAACCGCAGCGCCAGCTTAAGTACGCGCGTCCTCGCCGCCCTGCTGCCGGCGCTCGCGTTGCTCGCGCTCGCGGGCTGCGGCGGCGGCGCTTCGACCACCGAAAACCCGGCCACGACGCCTCCACCCCCCGCCGGCTACACCGGCCCGCCGCCCGCGAGCCAGGACGTGCAGGCCTTCAAGCTGAATCTCTGGGACAACCTGCAGGCCTCCAACCGCTGCGGGCAGTGCCACGGTGCCGGCGGGCAGGTGCCGAGCTTCGTGCGCAATGACGACATCAACCTCGCTTATGAGGCTGCCAACAGCGTGGTCGACCTCGGCAACCCGTCGGCTTCGATGATGGTCACCAAGGTCGGCGGCGGCCACAACTGCTGGCTGGCCAACGACTCGGCCTGTGCCGACCAGCTCACGGTCTGGATCCGCAACTGGGCGGGCCAGACGCTCGGCGGCACGCGCGGCGCGCCCCTGCAGCCGCCTCCCATCAAGGACGTGGGAGCGAGCAAGTCCTTCCCGGCCAATTCCGCGCTGTTCGGGTCGACGGTCTATCCCGTCCTGGCGCAGTACTGCTCGCGCTGCCATTCATCGAGTGCGCTCACGCCGCAGTCGCCCTTCTTCGCGGAGGCGGACGTGGACGTCGCCTATGCGGCGGTGCGCTCGAAGATCAATCTCGATTCGCCCGACCAGTCGCGCCTCGTCGTGCGTCTGCGCGACGAATTCCACAACTGCTGGACCGACTGCCCGACGGCCGCCAACGTCATGCAGGCTGCCATCGAGGACTTCGCCAATGGCGTGCCGCTCACGCAGGTCGACCCGAGCCTCGTGACCTCGAAGGCGCTGACACTCTACGACGGCACCGTTGCGAGCGGCGGCAACCGCTTCGACAACGCCGCGATTGCGCTGTACGAATTCAAGACAGGCACCGGCACGGTCGCCTACGACACTTCGGGTGTCGAGCCCGCGCTCAACCTGACGCTATCCGGTGCCGCGACCTGGGTCGGCGGCTGGGGCATCGACCTTCGGGGCGGCAAGGCCCAGGGCACGACCGCCTCGAGCCGAAAGCTGCACGACCTGATCAAGGCCACGGGCGAATACACGATCGAGGCCTGGGTCGCGCCCGCCAACGTCGTCCAGGAGCAGGCCTACGTCGTGAGCTATTCCGGCGGCACGACGGCACGGAACTTCACGCTCGGGCAGACGATGTACAACTACGACTATTTCAACCGCGCGACGACGACCGACGCAAACGGGGAACCCGCGCTGTCGACGCCTTCGGCGGACGAGGTGCTGCAGGCGACACTGCAGCACGTGGTCGCGACCTACAGCCCCGTCGAAGGCCGACGCATCTACGTGAACGGCGAGCTGAAGTCGACGGCGGATCCGCAGCCTGCGGGCCTTTTCACCGACTGGAACGACACCTTTGCGCTCGTGCTCGGCAACGAGGTCAGCAACGACCGCACCTGGCAGGGCGTGATCCGCATGGTAGCCATCCATAATCGCGCGCTGACCCCGGCGCAGATCACGCAGAACTTCGAGGCGGGCGTTGGAGAGCGCTTCTACCTCCTGTTCTCGGTCTCGCACCTCGTCAACGTGCCGCAGAGCTACGTCATGTTCGAGGCGAGCCAGTTCGACAGCTACTCGTACCTCTTCAACAAGCCGACATTCATCAGCCTTGACGGCAGCCAGGACCCGGACCAGATCCGGGTCAAGGGCCTTCGCATCGGCGTCAACGGTGCCGAGGCGAAAGTGGGCCAGGCTTACGCGCCGGTGGACCGTACGGTCACCGCCGCCGCCTACGAACCGGGCACCGGCTTCGGTCTTTCGGGAATCGGTACCGTCGTCGCGCTCGACAAGGGCCCGTCGGCGGACGAGTTCTTCCTGACCTTCGAGCAGATCGGCAACCACAGCCACGCCTTTAACGAGCCGGCGCCGACACCGTTGCCGCCACCGCCGGATGGAGTCCCGGCCTCCGAAATCGGGCTCCGCACCTTCGAGGAAATCTCGGCTTCGATGTCCGCCATGACCGGCGTGGCGACGACGAACCCGCGGGTCGCAGACACCTACAACCGCGTGCGCGAGCAGTTGCCCACGGTCGAGAACATCGAGGGCTTCCTGTCCTCGCACCAGGTCGGCACGGCCCAGCTCGCGATCGAGTACTGCAACGAGCTCGTGGACGACGGCGCGATGCGTACCGCGTATTTCGCGGGCTTCAACTTCGGCGCGCCCGCCTCGACGGCGTTCGACACGCCGGCCAAGCGCGCCCAGATCACAGGACCGTTGATCGCGCGCGCCGTCGGCACGGGAATGACGACCCAGCCCTCGGCGGCCGAGATCACGACCGAGATCGACGCGCTGATCGGCAGGCTGACGGCCTGCGGTGCCGGCTGCGCCGCGGATCGCACGGAAATCGTCGTCAAGTCGGCCTGTTCGGCGGTGATCGGCAGCGCCAGTACGCTGCTGCAATGAGGTGCTTGCAACGATGAAGAGAAAATCGCGCCGGGGAGCGGCCAACATCGGTCTTCCCTACCGTCACCCGGATCATCCGCGCCCGGTCACGCGCCGGCAATTCGTGGCCCAGGGCTTCGTGACGGGCGCGGCCACCGTCATCGCGCCGACGCTGTTCGGCCTGTTTGCCAACCCGCGCGCGGCCCAGGCGGCACTGTCGCCCGACCTCGAGACGCTGAAGCAGAGCTGCGGCATCGCCGTGCAGGGCGCGGGCAAGATCCCGTTCATCTGCATCGACCTCGCCGGCGGCGCCAACATGGCCGGTTCGAACGTGCTCACGGGTGGGCGGGACGGCCAGCGCGACTTCCTCTCTGTCGCCGGCTACGGCGTCCTCGGCCTACCCGGCGACATGGTGCCGAACGCGCCGAACCCGGGCAGCGCGACCAACGATTTCATCGAGAGCCGGCTTGGGCTCCTGTTCCACCTGGACAGCGCTTTCGTGCGCGGCATCCTGGAGCGCGTCAGCGTGACGACCGCGGCCAGCGTGAACGGTGCCGTTATCCCGGCGCGCTCCGAGAACGATACCGGCAACAATCCGCACAACCCGATGTACGGAATCTTCCGGGCCGGCGCGGACGGCGAGCTGTTGACGCTCATCGGCTCGGAGAGTTCGGAGTCCGGCGGCAACTCGATGTCGCCTTCGTATCTCGTCGACGCCTCGGCCCGGCCGACAAAGATCGACCGCACGAGCGACGTGACGGGCCTCGTGGACACCGGAAAGCTCGTCGGCCTGCTTGACCAGGACGACGCGGTGCGCGTCATGGAATCCATCCAGCGGCTCGCGGACGACAAGCTTGCGCGCGTCGACACCGGCATTACCCGAGACGCCGTCATCAAGGACCTTGTCCGCTGCAACTACGTGAAAGCCGCCGACCTCACCGACCGCTACGGCGACCCGTCGGCGCTCAATCCCGAGCTCGACCCGGACATCGTCGGCCCGGCCGGCATCTTCACGCGGGCTGAATTCGACAGCGACGAGGAATTCCGCAAGACAGCCGCCGTCATGAAGCTCGTCATCAACGGCTATGCGGGGGCCGGCACGATCACGATGGGCGGCTACGATTACCACGGCCAGGGCCGTGCGACGGGCGAGCGCATGGACCTGCGCGCGGGCCGCTGCATGGGCGCCTGCCTCGAGTACGCCGCGCGCCGCGGCGTCCCCCTGATGCTCTACGTGTTCAGCGACGGTTCGCTCAACTCGGACGGCACCGCCGACAACAGCGTCGACGGGCGCGGCAAGTTCAACTGGTCGAGCGACAACCAGCAGACGGCCGCGTCGTTCTTCCTCGTTTACAGCCCCGACGGCCGTGCGCAACTTTACACGGGCGACAGCCGCCCTCCCGAGCAGCACCAGCAGATCGGCTGGTTCAAGAACGACGGCTCGGTCGAGACGGCGGGCACGCCGGCGGCGAACAACGTCAACCTGCTGGTCGAAACCGTGATCCTCAACTACATGGCCCTGCACGGCGAGCAGGGCCAGTTCTCGGCCCGATTCCCGGGCAATGGCCTGGGATCGACTTCGCTGCAGGACAGCCTCATCGCGTTCAATCCGATCGCCAACGGCACCATTGTGTGACGTGCGCCGAGATCGCCGGCGCGTCCTGAGTAAACATATCCCGTGCCGGATCGGCCGGCGTTATGTCACGCGGGGTTGACGTTATGGATACAGGCAATCGTCGCCGCGGCGCGGCCGCACGCCTTTTCATCGCCGCAGCGCTCGCATTGATCGGGCTGGCCGCAGCGGCTGCGGAAGGCGCGTCCGCACCGGATTTCGCCCTTTCATCGACCGCCGGGACCAACTATCGCCTGTCCGAATACCGCGGCGAGGTGGTCGCCCTCGTGTTCTGGGCGAGCTGGTGCGGCGACTGCAGGCAGGAACTCGAGCGCTTCGAGCGCCTGCGACGCACCTACGGCAGCGTCGGTTTCGTCGTGCTCGGAGTCAATCTGGACCAGGAGCCCGAGCGCGCCGCCGCGCTCGCAGGCGCCGCCGGCATCGGCTTCCCCGTGCTGCTCGATTCAGGCAAGAGCGTCAGCCGGACCTATCGGGCCGACGACCTGCCCCTGATCGTGCTGATCGACCGCCATGGCGCGATCCGGGCCCGGCATACGGCGCTGGACGACCGCGAGGAGCGGGGACTCCTGGTCAACCTTCGCGACCTGATCGACGAGTAAGCGGGAGCGAGCATGAAAACCGCATTGATCTCCTTCCTTGCGGCCGTCGCGGTTTCGATGCCCGCTATCGCCGCCGACACCGCTGAAGGCGCGGCAGCCCCTGACGAGGAGCGCTCGGCGCTCGATGGCGAGGTCCAGTCGCTGCGCCGGGAAGTCGTCGACCTCAACCGCGACCTGTTCATGCTGGAGGAGGACCTGCTGTACCCGGCGAGCACCCAGATCGCGGTCTTCGTGTCGATGGATGTTGGCACTTTCTTCGCGCTCGACTCGGTGCAGCTCAAGGTCGACGACAGGGAGGTCGCCAACTATCTCTACACCGAACGAGAGCAGGATGCCCTGAAGCGCGGCGGCGTGCAGCGCCTGTGGCTCGGCAACCTGAAGGCCGGCGAGCATGAAGTCACCGCGTTCTTCACGGGCAAGGGCACGCACGAGCGCGACTACAGGCGCGGCGCGACGCTCAAGGTCGAAAAGGGAGTCGGCGCGAAGTACGTGGAGCTCAAGATCAGCGACAAGGTGGCAAAGCTCCAGCCCGAGTTCGTGGTCCGCGTCTGGGAGTGAGCGCCGGGTGCTGCGCAGTTTCGTCATCCTCACGGCGCTCTCGTCCCCGGCCCTGGCCGCGCCTGTCGTCGAGCAGGATGTCATTCCCGGACTGCCGGCCGTTCAGGTGCAGGACCTGCACTATGGCGATGTCCTGTTCTATTTCTACCAGCACAAGCATTTCGACGCGCTCGTCCGTCTCGCCGCGTATCGCGACCAGGGCCGGATCATCGCGCACGCGCGTGACTCGGAGCTCCTGCGCGGGGGACTGTACCTGTCTCTGGGCCAGCACCGCGAAGCGCGCGAGATCTTCGAGCGCCTCCTGTCCGACGCATCGACGCCACAGGACGTGCGGGACCAGGCCTGGTTCTACCTCGGCAAGGTGCTCTACGCGGCCGGACTCTTCGAGGATTCCGACCGGGCCCTGCGCCAGTCAGCCGGCACGCTTCCGGCGGATATGGAGGCGGAGCGACACCTGCTGATCGCGCAGGGCCTGATGTACCGGGAAAGGTATGACCAGGCGATCGCCGAATTGTCGAACTGGCAGGGCCCACGTTACTGGCTGGCCTACGGACAGTTCAACCTGGGTGTCGCTCTCGTGCGGGTCGGCGAAAAGGAACGCGGGCTCGCGCTGCTCGACAGCGTGGGGCAGCTCGTCACCCGGTGGCCCGAGCTGATGGCGCTTCGCGACAAGGCGAACCTCGCGATCGGCTACGCGCACCTCCAGGCGGGAGAACCCGCCGACGCGAAACTCGCGCTCGAACGCGTCCGCCTCTCCGGACCCCAGTCGAGCAAGGCATTGCTCGGTGCCGGCTGGGCCGACGCCGCCGCAAAGCAGTACCAGGCGGCCCTGCTGCCCTGGCAGGAGCTCGAGGGGCGAAACCTCCTCGACGCTGCGGTGCAGGAATCCTATCTTGCCGTGCCCTATGCCTACGCCGAACTCGGCGCGATGGCCCAGGCCGTCGAATACTACGAAAAGGCAATTGCCGCTTACGACGCCGAGCGGTCGCGCATCGGGGAGTCGATCAATGCGATCCGTGCCGGCCACCTGCTCGACGCCGCGCTGAAGGCCGGTGACGATGGCCGGGAGGACTGGTTCGGCCAGCTCGCGACGCTGCCCGACTCCCCGGAATCGCGTTACCTCTATCACCTGCTCGCGGGCAACGAGTTCCAGGAAGGCCTCAAGAATTACCGCGCGCTCGACGCGATGGCACGGAACCTTTCGGACTGGTCCGAGAGTCTCGGCGCCTTCACCGACATGGTCGAGACCCGGCAGCAGGCCTTCCGGGAGCGGCTCCCGGCCGCCGACTCACGGCTCGCGACGGTGGACGTCGCCGCGATCAACGGACGTCGCGACGCGCTGCAGGCGGAATTCGAGGCGGCGATTGCCCGGCGCGACATTGGCGCGCTGGCGACGGAAGAGGAGCGCGAGCAGCTGGCGACGCTAGACGCGGTCGATGCGGAACTGTCGCGCCACGCAGGCGACACGACCTACGACGACGCGCGCGAGAAGGCTCGCCTGGCCCGCGGCGTGTTGCTGTGGAAGCTCGACGCGGCGTGGAACGTGCGTTCCTGGCAGACGAGCCGGGCACTCCGCGAACTCAACGCCTCCGTCTACGATGCGCGCACGCGCGAGACCGCCGCCTCCCGTGCCCGCGAGGGCGCACCCGAGCGCAACGCGGAGCTGGGGATCCGCGTGACGCAGCTGTCGCCCCGCGTTGCCGCGCTTTCCGTCCGGCTGGAGCAGGCGAGGGCCGCCCAGGGCAAGCGCCTTGCCGACATTGCGGTCCGCGAGCTCGAGGACCAGCGCAAACGGCTCGACGAATACTCGGTTCAGGCGCGATATGCGCTTGCAACGATCTACGACCGCGCGACGGCCGGTCCCGCAGCTGCGAACCCCGGGGAGCGCGTGCCATGAGCCGCGCACCGGCCGCTGCCGCCATGCTGCTGCTGCTGCCGCTCGCGGCGGGCGCCGCCAGGGCGCCGCCGCCGCCGCCGACGCTCAAGGACCTCAAGGGACCGGCGCCGGAAATCCGGACGGGCGAAACGGTGGCCCCGGATCCCGATCGCGCCAAGGAACTGTACCGGCGCTTCCTCGATCTCGAATCCGGAGATCCCGCGCTTCGCACGGAAGCGATGCGGCGTCTCGGTGACCTGCAACTGGAATCGGGCGACGCGGCCCGCGGCGAGTCCGCCGGCCAGGGCGAGGCCGAGACTCGCGAGGCCATCGAGATCTATACCCGCCTGCTCGAGCAGGAGCCGGACTATCCGCGCGCGGACGTCGTGCTCTACCAGCTCGCGCGCGGCTGGGAGTCGCTCGGCGATGCCGACAAGGCGCTCGCCTACCTGGACCTGCTCGTGGCGAAGTACCCGTCGAGTCCCCGCATCGACGAGGCCCAGTTCCGCCGCGGCGAGATCCTCTTTGTCGCCAGGCGCTATTCCGAGGCGCAGAGGGCCTACGAGGCCGCCAGCGCCTACGGCGCGGGCAGCGAGTTCTATGAGCAGAGCCTCTACAAGCTCGGCTGGTCGCTGTTCAAGCAGTCGGAGAACGAAGCCGCGATCGAGCCCTTCGTGCGCGTCCTCGACCTCAAGCTGGTCGATCCCTCGAAGCCGGGCGGCGTCGTCGATCCGGCCGACCTCGCTCGGGCCGACCGCGAGCTGGTGCAGGACACGTTTCGAGTGCTCTCGATCGGATTCTCCTACGTCGACGGCCAGGAGACGCTGGACCGGTTCCTTACGCGGCGCGGCGAAATTCCCTACGGCTACATGCTCTATTCGGAGCTCGGCGACCTCTACGTCAGCAAGCAACGCTACACAGACGCCGCGGACACCTATCGCGCGTTCGTCGGCCGCTACCCGGACCATGAGCAGGCACCGCTCCTGCAGATGCAGGCGATCGAGGCCTACAGGAAGGGCGGCTTCGCGCGGCTCGTGCTCGACGGGAAAAAAGAGTTCGTCGAGCGCTACCGGCTCGGCAGCTCGTTCTGGGCGGCGCGCACGCCGGAGCAGTACCCGCGGGTCGCGCACGAACTCAAGACCAACCTGACCGACCTCGCGCAGTACTATCACGCCGAGGCGCAGCGCTCGAAGAAGAAATCCGACTACCACGAGGCAGCGCGCTGGTACCGGGAATTCCTGCAGTCGTTCCCGGACGACCCGGAGTCGGCACGGACGAATTACCTGCTCGCCGACACGCTCTTCGAGAGCGAGGACTTCCGCGCGGCAGCCGTCGAATACGAGCGGACCGCATATGCCTATCCGTTCCACGAGAAGTCGGCGGAAGCGGGCTATGCCGCGCTCGTCTGCTACGAGCGGGAAGCGAAATCGATGGATGGCGCCACCCTCGCGGCCTGGAGCCGCCAGCGGCTCGGGAGCCAGCAGCGATTTGCCGTCACCTTCCCGGCCCATCCGGAGAGCGCAGCGCTCCTCACGCGCACCGCGCGCGAATACTACGACCTGAAAGACCTGCCCAAGGCGCTCGAAGTCGCCGGCCTCGTGCTTGCGCGGCAGCCGCCGGTCGATGCCGCGATGCAGCGCACGGCCTGGACTGTCACGGGCAACGCGCAGTTCGACACTGGCCGTTACGCCGACGCCGAAGGCGCCTATCTCCAGGTGCAGTCGCTGCTCGCGCCGCAGGACCCTGAATCTTCCGCAATCACCGAGCGGCTCGCGGCCTCCATCTACAAGCAGGGTGAAGCGAAGCGGGCCGGCGGGGACTCCGCGGGCGCAGTGGATGACTTCCTGCGCGTCGGCAAACTTGCGCCGGGCTCGACGATCCGCGAGACCGCCGAATTCGACGCCGGTGCGCTCCTCGTGTCTCTCAAGGACTGGACGCGCGCGATCCCGGTGCTCGAGTCGTTCCGGGCGGGCTATCCGTCGAGCGCTCGCCAGGCCGACGTCACCCGAAATCTCGCGCTCGCATATCTCGAGGGCGGGCGGCCCGGAGAGGCTGCCGGCGAGTTCGAACGCATCGCGTCTTCCGCCGCCGAGACGCCCGAGGTCCAGCGCGATGCGCTCTGGCAGGCCGCGGAACTTTTCGAGAAGGCGTCGCAGCCGGCGCGCGCGATGGCGGCCTATGCCAGCTACGTCGAGCGGTTTCCGGCGCCGCTGCCCGAGGCAATCGAGGCGCGGCTCAAGCTCGCGGACCATGCGAAGGCATCGGGCGATACGACAGGCCGCCGCCGCTGGCTCGAGGGTATCGTCGCCGCCGACGGCGATTCCGGCGCCGCGCGCACCGATCGGAGCCGCTACCTCGCGGCGGTCGCGACGCTCGAGTTGACGTCCGCGAGCCGGGACGCCTTCCAGGCGATCCCGCTGGTCGCGCCGCTTTCGCGCTCGCTCGCGGACAAGAAGGCGGCCATGGAGCGCGCGCTTTCGGGCTATCGGGCCGCCGTCGCCTACGCGGTTGCGGAGGTCACGACCGCCGCGACCTACGAGATGGGCGAGCTGTACCGCCGCCTTGCCGCCGACCTCATGAAATCGGAACGCCCGTCGAACCTCGATGCCGAGGAACTCGAGCAGTACGACCTTCTGCTCGAAGAGCAGGCCTTCCCGTTCGAGGAGAAGGCGATCGAGATCCATGCGACGAACGCACGCCATGCCGCCGACGGCCTGTACGACGACTGGGTGCGCCGGAGCTACGCGGTGCTGGCCGAAGTCGAGCCCGCGCGCTTCGGGAAGAAGGTCGAGCCGGAACCCTTCGTCGCCGAGCTGGTGCCGCCTGCGTCGGTCGCCGGCGCGGATGGGCGCGACCCGGCGAGCGAGCGACTGAGTTCCGGCGGAGCGAGCGAGCCGGCGTCGCGCCCATCCGCGCCGGCGTCGACGCCAGCAGCCACGATCGAACCCGCGACACAGCGGCAGTTCGACGACGCCCTGCAACGGCTCGAGGCCGACGACTTCGCAGGTGCCCGGCCGATCCTCGAGCAGCTCGTTGCAAGCGAACCGACGCTCGCGGCGCCCGCCGTCGACCTCGGGATGCTGCACGCCCGCGAGGGCCGCTGGACGGAAGCCGAGACCGCGCTTAACGAGAGCCTCCACCGCGATCCCTGGAACGCGATCGCGCTCAACGAGCTCGCTTCCGTTCAATGCGAGACCGGCCGCTTCAGCGATGCCGAGGCCGCCTACCGCGCGGCGCTCACCGCCGACCCCGCGCATTTCCGCACGCACCGGAATTTCGCGGTGCTGCTCGACCTGTACCTGTGGCGTCCGGCCGAGGCGCTGCAGCAATTCGAGACGTACGTCTCGAAAACGGGCAACGCGGACCGGCTGGTTTCCGGCTGGATCGCCGAGCTCAAGCGGCGCGTCGGGGACGTGGCACGGACCGCGGAGGTGCAGCCATGAGCCCCTGGAGAAGCCTGCTGGCCGCCCTGTACCTGCTCGCGCCCCTCGCGCGGGCCCAGGAAGCGGAGTCGGCCGCGCCCCCTGCACCGGCGCCCGTTGTCCCGCCTGCGGCGGCCGCGGACGCCCCGAAGCCCAGGACCATGGATCATCTGGAGCTCGATCCGACCTCGATCACGGGCAACCGCGAGCTGCCCAAGGTCATGGTGATCGTGCCCTGGAAGCGCGCCGACCTCGGCAACCTCGAGGGCCGGCCGGCCAACAGCCTTCTCAACGAAGTCCTGGAGCCGGTCGACCGCGAAGTGTTCCGTCGCGAACTGCGCTATTTCGAGGCCCTGGAGGCCAAACCCGAGACGTAGTCCCGGTTTTCATCACCCGCAGAACGGCAACCTAACCCACTTAAAGACCCAACCTGGAGCAGCCCATGCACGCCCTGGACATCATCCTCAACTTTTTCCGGGAGGGCGGTATCTTCCTGTATCCGCTCGCCCTCGTCTGGGTGGTCGGACTCGTGATCGCTCTCGAGCGGTTCGGGTTCATCATGCGGGCGGGCGCCGGCAACCGCCGCATGTGGTCCCAGGTGCAGCCGCTGCTCGAGGGCGGCAGGTTCCGCGAGGCCCTGCAGGCCGTTTCCAATTCGGAAACGGCGCTCGCGCACATCATGCGCTACGGAATCACGCGCATCCAGACCGCGCGCCGCCGTGACGACATCGAGAAAGCACTCGAGGAAAGCCTCGTCGAGGTCATCCCGCGGCTCGAGAAGCGCACGCATTACCTGGCGTCGCTTGCGAACATCGGCATGCTGATGGGCCTGCTGGGCACGATCGTCGGCCTGATCGGCGCATTCGCGGCGGTGGCGCAGGCGAACCCCGCGGAGAAAGCAAGCCTTCTGGCCGCGTCGATCTCGGTGGCGATGAACAATACCGCGCTCGGTCTCGTCACGGCCATCACGCTGCTGCTCGCGCACCTGTATCTCGAGACCAAGACTACCGAGATCGTGGACAGCCTCGAGGTCGCGTCGGTCAAGTTCCTTAACGCGCTGAACGAACGGAAGATGGATCCCGAGTCGCAGCAGGAAGCTGCCCGGCAGCCGCAGCGTCCGCTCGAAGCCGGGGTGAGGGGCGCCCGCGCATGAGCGGATCGCGCATCATCAAGCGGCAGTCGCGCAACCACGCGCGCTACCGCGGCAGGAACGACATCAACATCGTCCCGATGCTGGACGTGATGGTCATCCTGATCTTCTTCCTGATCTTCACGGCCGTGTTCTCCAAGATGAACATCCTGGAGCTCAACCTGCCCAACGATGCGGGCCCGCCGCCGGAACTGCCGGCGGTGCTGGAGCTGGAAGTGATCATGCGCATCCATGCCATCGAAGTCGCGGACCGCAATACCGGCCTGCTCCTGAGGTTGCCGAACACGGCCGGCGGCGCCGACTTCGAGGGCCTTTCCAACTACCTGCGGCGCGTCAAGATCCGCTTCCCCGAGAAGAAGGACGCGACCGTGCTGCTCGAGGCGGATATTCCGTATGACACGATGGTCCAGGCGATGGACACGATGAAGTCCTTCGACACGGTACTCGACGGGCAGCCGGTGCGAGGTGAGCTGTTTCCGCAAATCGCGGTCGGCGATGCGCCGATCGCGCGGGTCGCGCAGCGATGATCGCCGCCCGCCTCAAGCGCCACCGCAAGCCGGGCCGCAAGGTGGGCGCCTTCCACGGCATGTCGTCACTGATTCCGATGATCGACATGCTGACGATTCTCGTGGTGTACCTGCTGGTGCACGCGGCGGATTACGAAATCCTGCCGAACACCAAGAGCATCCAGATCCCGCAGTCGATGTCGGAGACCAAGCCGCGAGAGACGGTCACGGTGCTGATCACGAAGGAAACAGTCTTCGTGAACGGTGCGGCGCTTGCGAGCGTCCCGGCGCTCCGCTCGCGGCCGGATCCTGTGATCGAGCCGCTGCGCAGGGCGCTGCGCACGGAGGCGGACAAGCGAATGCTCAAGGACCGCAACGACCCGACCTCGCACGAAGTCACTGTACTTGCCGACAAGGACCTGCCGTACAGCTTCCTGAAGAAGATTCTCTCGACCTGTACGGCCGCAGAATACGGCAAGGTGTCGCTCGCGGTGCTCGAGCGGGAACGCGCCTACCGCGGCCCGGGCCCGGTCTGAGGCATTCCCGTGCACGCCCTTGCCGTCAACTACCGGATTTTCGATCTCCCCTGGACACCTGACCGGGACGAGCAGGAACGCCTGCGCAAGACGGCGCGCACCGCGCTTTTCGTCTTTGCGGCGCTGGGAATCCTCGTGCCGCTGCTGCCGGTCCGCGAACGGCCACCGCCGGCCCCCTTGCCTGATGAAGTGGTGAAGCTCGTCCTCGAGCCGCCGCCGCTACCGCCACCCGAGGCCAAGAAGCCGGAGCCCAAGCCGGAGCCGAAGCCCGAGGCCAAGCCGGTCCCGCCACCGAAGCCGGTGGATCGCCAGGCCGAGGCGCGCCGGAAGGCGGAGAAATCGGGCCTGCTCGCCATGAAGGACGAGCTCGAGGACCTGCGGCAGGCGATGGAACCGACCGAGATGAGCTCGGCGCCGATGATCGGCCGGGTCGAAGGCCAGAGCCGCGCGGAGCGCTCGCTCGTCACGGCCCACACGGGCGTCGGCAGCGGCGGCATCAATACGGGCCAACTCTCGTCCGGCTTCGGCAGCGGGCCCGGAAACCTGAAGGGTCATTCCGCGGGTACGGCCGTGCCGTCGTTCGCGGACAGGATCGGCGCGGACAAGGCGCAGGCGAGCCGCTCCGGGTCCGGCGGCAAGGCTTCGCGCAGCCGCGAGGAAATCGAGATCGTCTTCGACCGCAACAAGTCGGCGATCTACGCGCTCTACAGCCGGGCGCTGCGCGAACAGCCTGAACTGCAGGGCAAGGTCGTCGTGCAGCTGACGATCGCGCCGTCCGGGGAAGTCACCGACTGCCGCATCGTGTCCACCGAGCTCAACGATGTCGAGCTCGAGCGCAAGCTGCTCGCGCGCATCCGCATGTTCCGCTTCGAGAACAAGGACGTCGAGGCGATGACCACGACGAAACCGATCGAATTCTTCCCGGCCTGAGGCCAAACGGCTACCATTCGGCTCCTGCCAGCCGCGGGAGTCGCCTTGCAAGTCGAAAAGAACCGCGTCGTGACGCTTCATTACACCCTGCGAGACGAGCAGGGCACCATCCTCGATTCCTCGAGTGGCCGCAGTCCGCTCAGCTATCTGCACGGCAAGGGAAACATCATCCCGGGCCTTGAACAGGCGCTGGCGGGCAAGGCCACGGGCGACAGGCTGGACGTCACCGTGGCGCCGGAGCTGGGCTATGGCGCCCGCGACGAGCGCCTGGTGCAGATCGTTCCGCGCAACCGGTTCGGCGGAGCCGCCGAGCTTGCGCCCGGCATGCAGGTTCGCACCAGCGGCCCGCAGGGGCAACGCATGGTGACGATCGTGCGCGTGGACCGCGACTTCGTGACCGTGGACGGCAACCATCCGCTCGCGGGGCGTACGTTGCTCTTCTCGGTCGAGGTGACCGGGGTGCGCAAGGCCACGCACGGGGAGGTTTCGCACGGCCACGCGCACGGCCCGGATGAGCACCACCACTAGCCGAGGCCGTTGCGGCCCCGAGGCGCCCCGTGATCCACCGGCAGAATCTGCAGTTTCCCGAGAAAGACACCGCGCTGCGCGAGGACGTGCATGCGCTCGGAGGGCTCGTCGGCGAGGTCCTGCGCGACCAGGGCGGCGAGCGACTGTTTATGGAAGTCGAGGGCGATCGCGTCGCCGCGATCGGCCGGCGCGAGGGCCGGGCCGGGAGCGCGGTCGAACTCGTCGCCCGCACGGCCGGCCGCAACGCGCGCGACGCGCGCGACCTAGTCCGCGCTTTCAGCACCTGGTTTGAAGTCGTAAACCTCGCCGAGCGCGTGCACCGCGTCCGGCGCCGGCGCGAGTACCTGGTGCGCGGGGAGCGGCCACAGCCCGGCGGAATCGGCGACTGCATGCACCGTCTCAAGGCCGCGGGCTTCGACGCGCAGCGCGTGCTCGAGCTGCTGGCGGGCGTCACGATCTACCCGGTCTTCACCGCGCATCCCACCGAATCGACGCGCCGGACGATGCTCCGCAAGCAGGAGCAGATCGCGGAAATGATGATCGAGCGCCTCGACCCGACTTCGACGCCATTCGAGCGGCGCTCGGTGTGGGAGCGCATCCGCATGGAGATCACCTCCAGCTGGCAGACCGAGGCCCACCCGCGCGAGCGGTTGACCGTCGGCGACGAGCGCGAGCACGTGCTGTTCTACCTCGCGGAAGTCGTCTATCGCGTCGTGCCCGCGCTCTACGAGGAGATCGCGCTCTGGATGCAGACCGTCTTTGGCCTGCCGCCGGATCTCGGCCGCATGCCTCTCCTGCTGCGGTTCGGCAGCTGGGTCGGCGGCGACATGGACGGCAATACCGACGTGCACGCAAAGGCGATCCGGGAGACCCTGCATCGCCAGCAGCAGCGCGTGATTTCCGCCTACTTTCAGGAATGCCGCTCACTCGCAAACAAGCTCTCGCAGAGCGCCGGGCGCGTCGGGGCTAGCCGCGAGCTCGAGGCGCGGATCGCGGAATACGACATCCTCCTGCCACGGGCCCGGGAGTTCACGTCGACGCGGCACGACCGGATGCCCTACCGCATCTTTCTGGCGCAGGTGGCCGAGCGGCTGCGCACGACCTACGACGGCCGGCCGAACCACTACGAGTCGGCGGACCAGTTCGTCCGCGACATCCAGCTCGTGGCGTCGAGCCTGCGCGACAACCATGGCCGGCACGCGGGCCTGTTTCCCGTGGAGCGGCTGTTGTGCCGCGCGCTCACCTTCGGCTTCCATCTGGCGACGCTCGACGTGCGGCAACACGCCGATGTGCATCGCGAAGTCGTTGCCCAGGGACTTGGCCGGGACGACTGGAACAGCCTCCCGCCGGCGGTGCGAAGCACGGCGCTCTGCGAATCGATCTCCCGCGACCGCGGCCCGGCTGCGGGGTTCGATGCGGTCGGCCGCCGCACGCTGGCCGTGTTCGAGGCGATGATGCAGGGGCGGTTCAAGTACGGCGAGCGCGCCATCGGAGACTACGTCGTGAGTGGCACGGAGTCCGCTGACGACGTGTTGTCGGTGCTGCTGCTCGCGCGCTGGGCCGACATCACCAACCGTGAGAGCGGGCAGGTTCCGCTCGACGTCGTGCCGCTGCTGGAAACCGTGAGCGCGCTCGAGGACGCGGGGCCGGTTCTCGATTCGCTGCTGGCCGAGCCGTCGTATCGGCGTCATCTCGAAGCGCGCGACGGCCGCCAGACAGTGCTGCTCGGCTACTCCGAAAGCAACCAGGCCATCGGCATCGCGGCGTCGCGTCACGCGATCTACCAGGCGCAGGTCGAGCTGGTGGAATCCGCGTCCAGGGCCGGCGCGGACCTCTGTCTGTTCTACGGGCGCGGCGGACCGTCGAGCCGCGGTGGCGGCCCGATCGAGCGCCTGGTCGAAAATGCGCCGGCCGGCGCGACGCGCGGCCGGCTGCGAGCGACGGAACAGGGCGAGGGAATCAACAACAGCTATGGCTTGCGGCGCATCGCGCTGCGAACCTTCGAAAAGGCGGTATTCGCGGTCGCCATGGACCGCAGCGAGACCCCGCAGGCTGCCGCCAGGGAGCGCGGATTCCAGGCGCTCATGGGAAGCGTCGCGGCCGCAAGTCGCGCGCGTTATTGCGCGCTGGTCCACGAGCGGCCGGGATTCCTGCGCTTCTTCGAGGAAGTGACGCCGATCGACGTGATCGAGCGCATGCAGATCGGCGGGCGCGTCGCGCGCCGCGATGGCAGCGGTGTCGCCTCTCTGCGCCCGGTGCCCTGGGTCTATGCCTGGATGCAGAGCCGCCACGTATTGCCAGGCTGGTTTGGCATCGGTTCCGGCCTGGAGGCCGCGGCACGCGAACACGGCGCCGGCGCGCTGCTGCAGGCCCAGGCAGGCTGGACATTCTTCTCGAACCTGCTCGACGACGTCGAGATGGACCTGGTGCGCGCGGACCTCGACATCGCCGCATACTACGAGGCGCTCGCCACCGGCGACATCGCCGCGATTGCCGCTGAGATCCGGCGCGAGCACGCGCTCGCGAAGCACTGGGTCACGACGATCCTGGACGAGAAGGAACTGCTCGACGGCCGGCCGCAGATGCAGCGCTCGGCCGTCCTGCGCGCCCCCTACAGCGACCCGATGCACCTGATGCAGGTGGACCTTCTGCGCCGGTGGCGCGCGGGCGGTCGGTCCGACGCCGCGCTGTTCGATGCGCTGCTCGCGAGCGTGTCCGGCATCGCACTCGGGCTGCAGGCAACCGGCTGATGGCCGTCGCGCGACGCAGCGTCTGTGTCTATTGCGCTTCGAGCGAGGCCTGCGACGCGGAGTTCCGCGATGTCGCGCGGCGGCTCGGCGGCCTGCTGGCCGGCGCTGGCTGCACGATCGTCTACGGGGGCGGGCGCGCCGGCTCGATGGGCGCGCTCGCATCCGGCGCGCTGGAGGCGGGCGGCCGCATCGTCGGCATCATCCCGAAATTCATGATGGAGCTCGAATGGGGACACGACGACCTCACCGAACTGCACGTGGTCGAGGACATGCGCACGCGCAAGCACGAAATGCTGACCCGCGCCTCGGCCGTCGTCGCCCTGGCCGGCGGAACCGGAACGCTCGAGGAGCTGTTCGAGGCAATCACCCTGAAGCGCCTCGGCCTCTTTCTCGGGCCGATCGTCATCGTCAACACGAGGGGTTACTACGACGCGCTGATTGCCCAGCTCACGGCCGCCATCGACGGCCGCTTCATGGACGCGCGGCACGCGGCGATGTGGACGATCGTGGGCGGGCCCGAAGAAGTGCTGGCGGCGGTCGAGGCGGCGGGCCCCTGGAGCGAGTCGAGCCGCGGTTTCGCGGTCGTGCGCTGAATCGGATAAAATCGCCGCATGAGCAGTGAAAAGCCGCAGGATGCACAGATGAGCGCCGACGCGCTCTACCGCGAGGATGTCTTCACCGACCAGCGCGTGGGCACGGTCCGACGCATGACGCCCGTCAGGTCCGACGGCAGTGATGACCCGTCTCGCCCCCTGGTATTTGTCGGCCAGGCGACGGTCATGACGCCGATGGGTTCGCTGCCGCTCTCCTTCGAGCTGGACGCCAAGACGCTCGCAGAGGCCATCGTGCAATTCGGGCCGGCTGCCCAACAGGCAATCGATGACGCCGCGCGGGAGTTGCAGGAGCTGCGCAGGCAAGCTGCTTCGTCGATCGTGATTCCCGATGCGGGTTCGGCTGCGCTCAAGGGCATGGGCGGGAAAGGCGGGATTCAGGTTCCCTGAGAGGCGCGTCGCCTCCGCAGGCGGAGGGGACGCTCCCCTTCGACGACGGGATTTCCCGAATGTTGGTGATGTCACGGCGTCGAAGGGGAACGTCCCCGTCCATGCCGGATCACTGCAGGTGGCTGGCCAGCCAGGCCTGGACTTCCTGGTAGAAGTAGCGGCTGTCCTCGCCCTTCATGATCCAGTGGTTCTCCTCTGGGAAGATCACGAGGCGGCTTTCGACGTTCTGCCGCTGCAGCACGGTCCAGAACTCGAGGCCGTTGTTGTACGGCACGCGAAAGTCGCGTTCGCCCGCGGTGAGGAGAATCGGCGTCCGGAGCCGCTTCGAGTGCCAGAACGGACTCTGGTCCTTCCAAATGGACTCGGCGTCCCAGGGCGGCCCGCCCAGGTTGCGCTCGCGCGAATAGGCGACGTCACTCGTGGTCCACTGGGTCTTGAGATCGTAGAGCCCGGCATGGCTCACGAGCGCGCGGTAGCGGTCCGTCGACACGGCGAGCCAGTTGGTGAGGTGCCCGCCGTAGCTCGCGCCACCGGCGGCCTGCCGGCTCGGGTCGATGAAGGGATATCGCCGGATCGCCTCATCCGCGGCCTGGTTTATTTCCTCGGCCGGGCCCTTGAGCGGATCGCCCTGGATCGCCTGCGCGAACGCCTCGCCATATCCCGTCGAGCCGCTGTAGTTCGGCATCAGAACGACGTAACCGGGCGCCGCGAGCAGGTGGTAGTTCCAGCGGACGATGAACTCGTCCTTGAACAGGCCATGCGGCCCGCCATGGATCAACACGAACAGCGGATACTTCTTCGCGGGATCGAAGCCGGGGGGCAGTGCGACGAGGTTGTGGATTCGCCGCCCTCGCTTCGACGTGAACCAGAAATCCTGCACGGGCATCCAGTCGATGGCCGCGGCCCGCTCGGCATTGAACGCTGAAAGCGCGCGGCGGGACCCGTCCGCGGTTTCGACGCGAGTCACTTCCGCCGGGCTCACGGCGCTGCCCCAGTCCGCGACGATGACCGGCGCGTCCCCGGCTCCCGCGACCTGGAGGCCCGAGTAACCACCGGCCTCGATGCGGCCGAGTTCGCGCGCCTTGCCCCCCGCGGCGGGCACCTGGAAGAGCCGATCGTGGCCTTCGTCCTCCGCGATCAGGAAGACGGATTCGCCGTCGGGACTCACCTGGAAACTGCCGACCGATCGCGGAAATCCGGCCGCGACCGGGCGCGGCGACGGATCTGCCCAGTCGAAGCGCATGAGCCGATCGTCGTTGTAGACGAATTTCGTGTGCGGAGTCGCGCGCGCGTAGAGCGCGGAACCGTCGGCGGCGAACTGCGGATGCGCATAGCTGGCCTCGCCGCCCGTGAGGCGCCGTGGTTCGCCGCCGCCCGCGGGCATCGCGTACAGGGACTGCTGCGCGTCGGCGCGGGCCGACTGGTCGCGGGCCGTCGTCGCCGCAAATACGATCGTGCTGCCGTCGGGGGACCAGGCGGCGTCGAGCTGGTCGCCTTCATTGTCGAGGTCGCCGCCGTATCCCCGGGCATTCCGCAGCGCCGTGCCGGCAAGCAGGTCGCGCGCCTCCGAGCCATCCCCAAGCGCCTGGAGCATGAGCGTCGGGCGACGGTCGTCGAGCCAGCGGTCCCAGTGCCGGACGGGGAACTGGTCGTATGCGCGCGCATCGTACTTGCGGGACTTGAGGTCCTCGAGACGCCCGCGATTGTCGGCGTCCTTCATCGCGCCGGGAAACGTCATGCTCGAGAACAGGATCGCCTGTCCATCGGGACGCCACTGAGGGCGGGAAGCGCCGGTCGCAACGTTCGTGACCCGCTCGGACTCGCCGCCACCCGCGATGTCGAGGACAAAGACCTGTGCCTCGTCCTGCCCGCCGCGCCTGGCAGTGAATGCGACGCGGCGTGAGTCCGGGCTCCAGACAGGATCCGATTCCGGGCCGCCCGTGAACGTGAGCTGCCGCGGCGGTGCGCTGCCATCCGAGGGGACGAGCCAGAGATCACTCGACTTGGCTTTGTCGTCATAGGCGGGCTGGGCCACCGGAACCACGACGAGCCGGCCGTCGGGGGACAGGGCGGGCGGGCCGACCCGCTTCATGAGCCACACGTCCTCGTGCGTGATCGGGCGCCTGGCGGCCAACGTGTCTTCGGCGTGTGCCGCCGTGGCGGCGAGACACAGGGCGACGAGCAGGGGAATGCGCTTCATGCGTTTCTTCAGGAGCGCCACTGACGGGCGCAGACATTCTGCAGCAGCCAGGGCTGGTCGGGGACGAGTTTTTCGTTGAACAGTTCGCCGCGGCCCTGGAGCGGGGTCCAGTCGGTGTAGGCGCCGACCAGCGAGCCGAGATAGGGGCGCGCGATCTCGAGCACGGCGCGAAAATCGAGCTGGTCGGCCTCGCGCAATCCCTCACGCGGATTGCGGATCGCCCAGATCACGGCGCCCAGCGCGCCGGCGGCGACCTGCAGGCAAGTCGCGTTCGTATACGGCACGTGCCGGCGCGCCTCGGCGATCGAAAGTTGCGAGCCGAACCAGTAGGCGTTTTTCGAATGGCCGGCAATCAGCACGCCCAGCTCGTCCATTCCGGTCACGATCTCGGCACGGATGATCCGTCGCGTCGGCTGCAGCGACCAGCCGCGGCCCTCGAGCTCGAGCGTCGAGAGCATGGCGTCGTCGCAGGGATGGTAGACGAACATGACGGTCGGGCGGTAGGTGATAGCGGACGCATGGCGCAGCGTCAGGCAATCGGCGATCGAGAACACTTCGTCATGTGTCATCAGCAGGCCCTGGAACCCGCCCGACGAGGGCAGCCAGCTCCGGGCGTAGGTCGCGCCGCCCGGCCGATGCAGGTAGATCGAGCCGCAGCGCGGCCTGTGCCAGTGCGAGCCCGCGGGCTTTTTCGGTTCGGCCGTGCCCAGCGAAAGCTCGGAGGGCTGCATCAGCTCGTCGACGAAGCCGTCGATGGACCAGGTGTTCACGAACTCGTTGGGCCGCTTGGGACGATCGGTGGCCTGGGTGTCGCGCTCGGACACCTGGATCAGCGTGACGCCGAGGTCGCGCGCCAGCGTTGCCCACTCGGCCTGGCCGGCCGGCACCTCGACGGCGCGATTGAGCCCGCTCGCGAGATCGAGCAGGGCCTGCTTGACGAAGTGCGAGACGAGGCCGGGATTCGCGCCATGGTCGACGATCGTCGTCGCGGACCCCGGTTTCATGCGGCGCCCGAGCTTCAGCATGTCTTCGCGCGTGCAGAAATTGGTGCGCTCGCGCATCGTCAGCATCGGGTTGTCGAACACGCCGGACCAGGGCTCGATCGAGGTGTCCACATAGAGCACGCCGTGCGAGGCGCACCACTCGACAAGGTCGAGGCTGGAGACGCCCACCGACAGATTGAGAAGCATGTCGCCGGTCTTGAGCCGGCGGCGCAGCTCGCGCTGGTAGGTCGAAGGCTTCAGGTGACAGTGGACGAACTTCGCCTGGTTCGCTGCGGCGAGCGCACGACCCTGTTCGCTCGCCTCGAGCACCGCGAGCCCGTCTTCCGGCAGCGAAAGGTGGCGGCGCAGCAACGGCAGCATCGCCTGGCCGATACTGCCGCAACCGACCATCAGCACGCGGCCGGCGAACTCGGCGGTTTCGATTCGATTGCCCCCCACACCTCGACCCTAGCAAAGTGCCGCCGACGACGCACGTTGGTGCATAATTCATGTTCATGACGGCCCGGCGTTGCATGTTTGGGTACCGCTGGCTGCCGATCCTGCTGCTGCCGCTTCTCGTGTCCTGCGATCACCCGCCGGAATACGACATCCTCGTCCGCGGCGGCACGATCTACGACGGTTCCGGGCGAGCGGGTTACGCCGGTGAAGTCGCTATCAAGGGCGACCGGATTGCCTACGTCGGGCCGAAAGCACCAGGCCTCGCGAAGCACGAGATCAACGCGGCCGGGCTCGCCGTCGCTCCCGGCTTCATCAACATGCTCTCGTGGTCCAACGAGTCGCTCCTGATCGACGGCCGTGGCCAGGGCGAATTGCGCCAGGGCGTCACGCTCGAGGTGATGGGCGAGGGCGACTCCATGGGGCCGTTGACGCCGCAGATGAAGAACGACCTCGTCGCGCAGCAGGTCGACCTCAAGTACCCG
This sequence comes from uncultured Gammaproteobacteria bacterium, assembly GCA_963738285.1. GTDB lineage: Bacteria > Pseudomonadota > Gammaproteobacteria > Steroidobacterales > Steroidobacteraceae > SCUD01. The sequence continues at coordinate 128,241 of CAVTVX010000009.1, forward strand.
GTCGAGTGGACGACACTGGGCGAATACCTCGCGGTGCTCGAGAAGAAAGGCGTCTCGATGAACGTCGCCTCGTACATCGGCGCGGCCACGGCGCGCATGAACCTGCTGGCGTCAGCCGACGTGGACCCGACGCCGGAACAGCTGAAGGCGATGGAGGACGTCGTGCAGACGGCGATGGAAGAAGGCGCCCTCGGCGTCGCTTCCGCGCTGATCTACGTGCCCGGAAGCTTCGCGGAAACCGACGAACTGGTCGCGCTCGCCGGGACCGCCGCGCGGTGCGGCGGCATATACGCGACGCACATGCGCAGCGAAGGCCGCGGGCTGGTCCAAGCCGTGGACGAGACCATCGAGATCTCGCGCCGTTCGGGCGCCCCGGCGGAAATCTACCACCTGAAGGCGGGCGGCAAGGCGTACTGGCCGAAACTGGACGAGGCGCTCGCCCACATCGAAACCGCGCGGCGCGAGGGCCTTCGCATCACGACCGACATGTACGCCTACACGGCGGGAGCGACAGGGCTCGATGCCGCGATGCCGCCCTGGGTGCAGGAGGGCGGCAATGCCGCCTGGTTCGCGCGGTTGCACGACCCTGCGATCAGGAAGCGCGTGGCCGCCGAGATGCGGGCCGGGACGACCGACTGGGAGAACCTGATGCGCGACGCGGGCGGCGCCGGGAACATGCTGATCGTCATGCTGCGCAAACCCGGGCTCAAGAAGTACATCGGCAAGACGCTCGCCGAAATCGCGAAGGATCGGGGTACCAGCCCGGAAGACACGGCGATGGACCTCGTCGCCGAGGATGAGACCCGTGTCGGCACCGTGTACTTCCTGATGTCCGAGGACGAGGTGCGCCGCAAGTTGGCGCTCCCCTACATGAGTTTCGGCTCCGACGGCTCCGCGGTTTCCGCCGAAGGCGATTTCCTGAAGAGCAACCTGCATCCGCGCAGTTACGGCAATTTCGCGCGCGTACTGGGTCGGTATGTCCGCGATGAGAAGGGCGTGACGCTCGAGGACGCCATTCATCGCCTGACCGGGCATCCGGCTTCCGTCCTCAACCTGCGCGACCGCGGCCTCCTTGCGGAGGATTATTTCGCCGATGTCGTCGTATTCGATCCGGCGAGGATTCAGGACCACGCGACCTACACCGAGCCCCACCAGTATGCGACGGGCGTTTCGGAGGTGATCGTGAATGGGGTGCCCGCGCTGGAGAACGGCGAACCGACCGATGCACGGCCGGGCCGCTTCGTGCGCGGCCGTGCCTGGACGGGCTTGGAAAACGGCGGATGCCGAGCGGCGCCCGCCGACTGGGACTGGCCCCAGGTCCGCTGACCCTTGCCGTTCGAATTTCTCATCTTCGGCTTTACGCTCGCGGGCGTCGCCCTGTTTCATCACCGGGCCCTGCAGATTGCCGCCTGCGGCCTTGCGGCCGTCGTCCTCTTCGAGTGGCTGTTCACGCACTTTCCCGCAGGCCCGGGCATTTCCGGACTCCTGCAACATTTCGCCCATGAGTGGGTGATCCTGACGAACCTGGTGCTGCTGCTGGTCGGGTTCGCGATCCTCGCGGCCCATTTCGAGCAAAGCGGCCTGCCGAAAGCGCTGCCGCGCTACCTGCCGGATGACTGGACGGGCGCGTTCGCGCTGCTGGCGATCGTGTTCGTGATTTCGGCGTTTCTGGACAACATCGCCGGCGCACTGATCGGCGGGGCGATGGCGCATACCCTGTTCCGCGGCCGGGTCAGGGTCGGCTACCTGGCGGCGATCGTCGCGGCGTCGAACGCCGGCGGCGCGGGCAGCGTCATCGGCGACACGACGACCACGATGATGTGGATCACGGGCGTTCCGCCCATTGACGTTCTGCACGCCTACGTTGCCGCCGGCGTGGCATTCCTGGTGTTCGGCTTCACGGCCGCGCACGCGCAACAGCGATTCGCGCCGATCATCAAGCATTCGGCGCCGTCGCTCCGGATCGACTGGCCGCGGATGGCGATCGTCCTGTTCATCCTCCTGAGCGCGGTCGCCGTCAATGTCGGCGTCAACACGAAACTGCCCGGCCTTGCGGAGCGCTTTCCCTTCATCGGCACGGCAGTCGCGACCGCGATTCTGCTGTCGATTCCGTGGCGATCACCCGACTGGAGCGTCGTCCCGGGCGCCGTGAAGGGTTCGGTATTCCTGCTTTGCCTCGTGACGTCTGCGTCGCTGATGCCGGTGGACTCACTGCCGGATCCGTCCTGGCAGACATCGCTTGCGCTCGGATTCGTGTCTTCCTTCTTCGACAACATTCCCCTGACGGCGCTCGCCCTCAAACAGGGCGGATACGACTGGGGCGTGCTCGCCTATGCGGTCGGCTTCGGGGGTTCGATGATCTGGTTCGGCTCTTCCGCGGGTGTGGCGATCTGCAACATGTTCCCGGAGGCGCGCTCGACCGGGCGCTGGCTGCGGGAGGGCTGGCCGGTGGCGGTCGCGTACGTCGCCGGATTCGCCGCGCTGCTGGCGACTCTCGGCTGGAGGCCGGACGGCTAGGCTCGTGCCGCGCCCTGCGCGCGGCCGAAGAACCGGTCGAACGCCTCCCGCGAATCCGTCTCCGCGCGGCGGATATGCCGCCACGGGCGTTCCAGCCGGTGGCCCTCGAGCATCCCGAGGATCCGTCGCGTGCCCTCGTCGCCGGCGCAGTAACCGGAGAGCCAGCGCCTGCACTCGGCGATCGGCATCCGGCGCTCGATCCCGCGCAGCATGTCGAGAACGTCGAACAATGCGGGTCGCGTTCCCGCGATGCCCCGGCGGAAGCGGCAACCATGCGCCATGTCGATGACGTAGAACCGCGGCGGTGAGCCAAGGGGCAGCGGAACCAGGATGTTCGTCGGGTAGAAAGCGCCGTGGGCGACACCCGAATCGTGCATGCGCCGCGCGATCCAGAACAAGGGTGCGAGATCCGCGGCGGCGGACGGCTCGCGCTTCATCAGCGTGGACAACGGTTCAGTGGCCGGGATCTCGCGCGTGACCAGGACCTCGAAGCGACCGTGGCGGCGGTCCTTGCCCCTCGACCAGCGGATGGGTTCCGGGCAGGGAATGCCGTTTTCGTGCAAGCGCTCGAGGAGCCCGAATTCACGCTCGACGCGATAGGGCAGGAACAGGCGGCGCAGCGGGTCGAATTGGCCGCGACGCCGGTACATCTTGACGACCGCGCGCCCGCCGCCGGGCAGCGGCTCGGACCAGATCAGCGTCTTCGCCTCCGCCTTGATCAGCGTCTGGTCCGCGCCGGGTTGCACGGGACTCAGGTGGCTTCGTTCTTGACGATCAGCGCGAACCGGTGACCGGACGCGATCCGCGACAGGGGGGGCGCAGCGACGAGACGCGCCCCAGCCTCGCGCGCGAGCTCCGCGACGCGAGTCGTCGTCATCGTCAGCTTGGGCGGCTTGCGGTCGAAGGGGTGGCGCATGCGGCGCGTCAGGTTCTTGAGCGAATAGTGGTCGAAGTAGGTGACGATCACGAAGCGTCTCGAGACCCTGAATAGTTCGCGGAACAGCCGCTCGCGCTCCGCGGCCGTCGGAAGGTGATGTGCAAGGCGGACGCAGATCGTGCCGTCCACGCTGTTGTCGCGCAGCGGGATGTGAAACGCGGAGGCGGTCATCCAGGCCTGCGGCGTTGCAACGGTCGAGGTCGCACGCAGGTACCGGACCTGCCCGACTGCGATGTCGGCCTCGACCAGGAAGTCCGTCGCGTCTGCGAACGCCGGCGTGATGCGGCCTCCGCCGCAGGGCAGCTCCAGGATGACGCGCGAATGGCCGACTTTCGCGATGTGGCGGCGAATCAGCATCCACTCGTGGCGCGTGCCGAAGCGCTTGTGGACGCGCCGCTGGTAGCCATGGTTGTATGCTGCGGCCCGCTCGATGGTCTGGTATTCGGTCTGGTAGGCATCGCTCTGTTCGGACGCCTGCGGCGTGCCCCAGGTATCCGACGTGCCACGCATGGCGAGCAGCGCGATGCCGTCGTCCGTGCCGTAGCGGGCGCCGCATCCCTCGCAGCGAATCGCGTCGTCCTCGAGCCGAAGCGCCGCGCCGCACGCCGGGCAGGCGAGAAGTCCCGCGATCGCGGCAATGCCGGCGGGCCGGCGTGCCGCGTCCGCCATGACCACGCTATCTTGGGCCATCGAACATCCTCCGGCCGATCTTAGCAGCAATTCCCGGCGCCGCCTCAGTAGCTACGCTTCGTCTGGACCAGGAACTGGACACGGTCGATCGTGTTCGGCCCGTCCAGCGGAAATGCGATGTCGATGTGAAGCACATTTCCGAGCGCCGAGCGCGTGCTGCCGAGTCGCAGCCCGAAACCGACATCCTTGAGAAGGCCGAGGTTTCCGGTCGGACCGAAAGCGGAGTCGCCCCAGGTCCGACCCATGTCGAAAAAGACCGCCGCGCCCACGTCGGCAAGCTTCCAGAGCGAATACTTCGTATAGAAACGCTCTTCGATGGTCAGCAGCGACGTGGCGCTGCCGGCCTGGAATCGCAGCGGGTAGCCGCGAAGTCCCGTGTCGCCGCCGAGCGTCAGCTCGTGATCGGCGTCCAGGTCGCTTCCGGCCCCCGCCGAGATGCCCGCGAAGAACACGCGACTTTTCCCGGCCGGGTGGTAGAAACGCAGGCCCGCCCACAACAGGCTGTCAGTCGGCGTCCCGCCCTCCAGGCGAGACGTGAGAGCGCCGTCGGCAAAAAGCGTGTCGGCCGTCCCGAGGCGCCAGCCGCGGTCCAGCTCCGAGTGCAGCATGGCCGCGTTCCGGTCCGCGCCCAACGCGGGCGTGGACCATCCGAGTTCAATCGAATAGCGCAGTCCAAAATGCTGGTCCTCGGTGCGCGCAATCTGATCGCGATTGCGGGTCGTCTCGAAATCGTCCTGCACGCCCTCGATGCGCAGGTAGGGATAGTCCAGCCGGCGATCCTCGGGCAGTGTCAGGGGTGCAGTCTCGTCGGGCGCGAGGTCGAACGCTGCATGGTCGCGACGCAGCCCGACAATCGTGCGACGGACCCAGCCCCCGCGAAGCCCGTCCGAACGCCCAAAGCGGAGGTCGGCGAATTCCGCCCGCTGCCCGTAGCCTGCAACCCGTTGCCCAAGGCGATAGACCGGCTCGACCGTCTCGTCCCGCTGCAGCGCGATGCCCGCACTCCAGTGGCTCTCGAGCGAATAGAATGGCCGCTCGACCAGGACACTCCAGCCCTGTCCGTCGTCGCTGTCGCGGAATGCGATGTCGTACAGCCAACGGCCGCTGCGGACGTCGGGATCTCGCCAGTGCAGAGTGGACGAGCTGCGATCCGGATTGGTCGAGAGCTCGAATGAGAGCTGCTTGCCGAAACCCAGCAGATTCAGTTCTTCGAGCTTGATGCCCCCGGAATTCTTGCCACCGCTGCGTCCGAACGTCACGCCGATGTCCGTGGTCCAGACTTCCCGGACGACGATCTCGAGATCGGCCGTCCCATTGCGACAATGGATTGCGTGCACGGACGGTTCGCGGATGAAGCGGAGGTCGCGGAGATTTCGCTCGGTCTCCTCGATCTGCCGTCGCGAGACCGGGTCGCCGGGCCGGAACAGGAGTTGCGACTCGATCACCAGGTCGCGCGTGTCGATGTGCAGGCGGTCGGCCAGCCGGTAGAAAGCCTGATGCCTGGCCTCGGGGTCGACGTCGAAGATCGGGAGGTCGCGCAGGCGGATGGATCCGATCCGGTAACCCAGGGCCTCGAGTTCCGAAATGTCGGGACACGCGATTGATTCACCGGCTGCGGGCGGGTCGGCGGCTGCCGCCGCTGAACCCGCGGCCGAGGCAAGCCACGACGCGAGCAGCAGTGCCGGCCGCATGCTCGCAGCGCGATGGGCGGCATGCTTCATGTCACCGGCAATTGTAAGTGCGCGTCAGCAGCCCGGTCGACCTGACCTGCGCGGACAGGATGTCCTGCCGAATTCAGTCGAGGCCGACCGCCACCGCCGGCTGCGAAAAGCGCTTGCGCGATTCGAGCCAGGCCCACAGCGCGTCCCACTGCTGCAACTCCGGATGTACGCGGGCGGGATTCATGTCGTGCAGGCCAAGGCCCTGCTCGCCGGCGTAGACGTAGTACTGGGAATCGCGAAGGGTGGTCACGACCGGAATCTGCATCTGGTCTAGGAAGCGCATCAGTGTGCGGAAGATGATCGTGTTCGGCTTGACGCGGTTCGCGATCACGGCGAGGCGATTCTCGCGCCGCTTGATCTTGCCATTGATCAGGAGGTGCCCGATGCAGCGCGAACAGGCGTGAATGTCGGCATCCGAAGGCATCACGGGCACGAGCACCGCATCCGCCTCGCGCACGTGCTCGTTGAACTGGTGGGCCTGCAGGGCCGCCGGCGTGTCGACGACGACGCGGTCCGTCCCGGGCGGAACCCGCAACTGGAAGCTGCGTGTCACGCCGAGCGTGCGTGCGTAGGCGGCAATCCCGTGTATTGGCGGCTGGCGCGGAGAACGCCTTTCGAGCCAGCGCGAGCTCGAGCCCTGGGAATCGAAGTCCATCAGCACCGGCCGGTAGCCGCGGGCCGCGTACATGGCGGCGATGCCGGTGGCGATCGTCGACTTGCCCGAGCCGCCTTTGGGGTTGAGCAGAACGATGCGAAGCATGGCACCCCCCGAGCCCGGAACCAGATTACGCCCTCTGGCGCGCAGCGGGTATACTCATGAAAAACGCGTGTAATGCCAATGACTTACGCTAGCAAACCTCGAATCGTCATTGTCGGCGCCGGCTTTGGCGGTCTGGCAGCCGCCCAGGGTCTGGGCAGCGTTGACGCCGATATCACACTGATCGATCGGGAAAATCACCATCTGTTCCAGCCGCTCCTGTACCAGGTGGCGACCGCCGGACTCTCGCCGGCGGAAATCGCCTGGCCGGTCCGTCGCCTGATGCGGCGCCAGCTCAATACCCGCGTGCTGATGGGCGAGGTCACGTCGGTCGATGCCGCGCGCAAGGTCGTGATGCTCGATGCCGCACCGATCGCCTACGACTTTCTCGTGATCGCGACCGGCGCGACTCATGGTTACTACGGGCGGGACGAATGGGCGGAACATGCGCCCGGGCTCAAGACGCTGGATGACGCGACCGCGATACGCAGGCGCATCCTGCTCGCATACGAACGCGCGGAGATGGCGTCGAATCCGGCCGAAATTGCGCGGCTGCTGACGGTGGTCATCGTCGGCGGCGGCCCGACGGGCGTCGAGCTTGCGGGCGCCGTCGCCGAACTCGGGCGCCGCACGCTTGCGCGCGACTTTCGCGTCATCGATCCGCGGAATACGCGCGTGCTCCTGATCGAGGCGGGGCCGCGACTGTTGGCGAATTTTCCAGAAAGGCTGTCGCACTACACGGCGGTCGCCCTGCATCGCCTCGGCGTCGAGCTGCGCCTCGACCAGGCCGTGACGCACTGCGACGGCGCAGGCGTGCGAGTCGGCGAGGAATTCATCCGCGCAGGAACGGTCGTGTGGGCCGCAGGCGTGCGCGGCTCGCCGGCCGCGCGCTGGCTCGGGCTACCACCCGATCGGGCGGGCCGCGTGATCGTCGGGCCGGACTTGCGGGCGCCGGGGCACGACGACATCCATGTGATCGGCGATACTGCGGCCGCCCGGAATCCGGATGGAACGCCCCAGCCCGGGATCGCGCCGGCCGCACAGCAGCAGGGCGCCTACGTGGCGCGCTCGATCGCGGCACGCATCGCCGGGAGGCAGCTGCCGCCGCCATTTGTCTATCGCGACCGCGGACTGTTCGCGACCATCGGCCGCAAGGCGGCCGTCATCGTCTACGGGCGGATGCGGCTCTCCGGCTGGCCTGCCTGGTGGATCTGGGGCGCGGCGCACGTCTACTTTCTCGTGAGCCTGCGCAATCGGCTCATCGTCGTGACGCAATGGCTGTGGTCCTACCTGCTCTTCGAGCGGGGCGCGCGGCTGATCACGGGGTCCGACGACGACTCACGTCGCTAGACCGCGACAGAATGCCCAAACCGCCACGCTCCTGCCTGACTCCAAGTGTCGGTGACATTCACTGTACGGGAGCAAGAAAATGAAGCGCGCATATGCATTGATGGCGATAACCCTGTTCCTGGCCGGGTGCGGCACAAGCAGCAGTCTGGGCACGGCGGCGGACCGGCTCGACCGTTCGGCTCACCGGTTCTATGAAGACACACATTTCTCCCATGCGTCCGTACATACGACGGACGATGCTGCCATGCTCGTCGACGCGACCCGCGACTTCAGCTATGCGGTGGACCGGTCGCGCTCGCGCGATGAACTCCAGCCGAGCTTCGACCGCGTCGCGGAACGCTACCATCGTCTTCGGCAACAAGTTGACAATCATGTTTCGCCTTATGGGGAGGCGGGCCTCGCATTCGACCGCGTGACCGAGGCATACCTTGACGTCGATCGCGCCTTGAACCATCCGGAAAGCACGTATCGCCATTGAGCGCCGACGCGCCCGCGCCCTCTGCGCCCGGCTCCAGGCAGCTCCTCTGCAGCCTGAACGCCTGGGCGCGAGAGCCAGGATTTCCGGGCCGCTTGCAGGTATCGTCCGCGGATGCCGCAAAGGAAAGACCGGAAGAAGAGGGTCTTCACAGGGGTCTATTTCGACCGCGCCCAGCACGATGCGCTGCGCGCCCTCAGTGACCGGACTCGCGTCCCGCTTGCCGCCTACCTGCGGGAAGCCGTGGACATGCTGCTCGACCGATATGGCGCCAAGGTTTCCGGCGCGAAGACCCGAAAATGAGGATCAATCGCAGGGAGCTGCTGGCCGCGGGCGCGCTCGGGGCTTCCGTCATGGCCACCGGCCGGTTCCGGGTCAGCGAAGCGCAGGCCGTGGGCGGCACGGACCGGTATGCCGGTATTTATTCCGAGCTCGATCGGTTTGCCGAACGCTTCATGCACGACATGAATTCCCCCGGCATGACACTGGTGCTGGCCGACCGCGACGCGGTTCATCGGGTCGTGACCTATGGATTCGGCGACCTCGAGCACTGGAAGGCCGTGCAGGCCGACGAACTGTTCGAGATCGGCTCGATATCCAAATCGTTCCTGGCGCTTGCGCTGCTGCAGCTTCGTGACGAAGGGAAGCTCGATCTGCACCGGCCAGTCGGCGAATACCTGCCATGGCTTCGCATCCGGTCGCGCTTCGAGCCGGTCACGGCGCACCACCTGTTGACGCACTCTTCCGGTGTTTCGGGCGGATGGGAAGTCTTCCCGTCGGATCCGGACCAGGGTCATCGCGCCGCGTATGCGCCGGGTGAACGCTTCCACTACAACAACATGCTCTACGAAGTGCTGGGTTACCTCGTCTGGACGCTCGACGGGAGGGAATTACCGGACGTCCTGCGTGACCGCATCTTCCGGCCGCTCGGCATGGCGCAGAGCGAGCCCGCGATTACGTTCGACATGCGCGAGAAGCTCGCGAAGAACTATGCGCCATTCCTCGCAGACCGGCCCTATCCGCGCTTCGGGCGATTGTGCGAAGCGCCCGGCCTGGTCCTGACCTCGGGCGCCGGCTGCATCGCGTCCAGCGCACGCGACATGGGCGCGTACCTGCGGATGATCGCCAATCACGGCCAGTGCGCCGGCGGCAGGCTCGTATCCGAGGAGGCGTTCAGGCTTTTCTCGAGCCCTCACGTGCTTGCCGGGGATTTCGGGCCCGGTGCCCATTACGGATATGGCATCGCAGTCGATGTGCTGGACGGCAACCGGCTGTTGAGGCACACCGGCGGCATGGTTTCGTTCATGTCGTCGCTGATGGTCGATATCGACGAGGGCCTGGGCGGCTTTGCGTCGGTCAATGCACAGCAGGACTATCGGCCGAATGCCGTCGTCAAGTATGCGATCCAGCTCATGCGGGCCCAGCGCGCGAGCAAGCCACTCCCGGCGATGCCTGGACCGGACTCCCAGGAGACGGTGGAGAATGCCGCCGGATTCGCAGGCGTCTATGCAGGCGGCCAACGCGGCCTCGAATTCGTGGCCGACGGCGACAGGCTATTCGTCGTGCACGAGGGCAAGCGCGTTCCACTGGAGCGCTTGAGCGAGCCGGACCATTTCGTCGCCCGCCATCCCGCATTTGAGCGCTTTGCCCTGGTGTTCGGCCGCGAGGATCCGGATGCCCCCGGCAGCGCGGTGACCGAGGTCGGCTGGGGCGGCGACTGGTACCGGAATCCGAATTACGCCGGACCGGTCGAGTTCAGCCATCCGCCCGCGTGGGAGAGCTACGTCGGACACTATCGAAACGACAACCCATGGCTCGGCAGCCTGCGTATCGTCCTGCGCAAGGGCAGACTGATGACGGACGGGACCACGGCGCTCGAACCGGACGGCGACCTGTTCCGCCTGCGCAGCGGCCCTGACGACACCGAATGGATCCGTTTCGGCGAGATCGTGAACGGCCGCTGCATGCGCCTGAAGTTCTCCGGGAGCGATTTCTGGCGGGTCGCCACCGCGTGAAATAACCCTTGGAAGCGGATGGCTGTCCGCTCCATGACTTCGGCATTGGCCTCGGGCATCATGCGGTCGGGCGGCGTTTCGATATCACGCCGCATCCAGACGAGCGGGGACATGCCGGTGTCTAGCGCAGTGTTCGACGTCGTCGTCATCGGCGGCGGCCACAATGGACTCACCTGCGGCGCCTATCTCGCCAGGGCCGGCAAGAGAGTCCTCGTGCTCGAGCGCCGGAGCGTGATCGGCGGCGCGGCCGTGACCGAGGAATTTTCGCCGGGTTTCCGGACATCGACCTTTTCCTACGTCATGAGCCTGCTGCATCCGAAAGTCATTCGGGATCTCGGACTGAGGGACCTCGGCCTGACCGTGCTGCCGGCCACGGACCTGTTCTGTCCGATCGGTACCGACGACTACATCGTGTTCAGCGGCGACGTGCGCAAGACCGCCGCCCAATTTGCGCGCTTCTCGCGTCGCGACGGAGAAATCTACCCGCAATTCGATGCCTGGCTGAACGAAGCCGCCGACGTCGTGCGAAAGCTGCTGCTCGACACGCCGGTCGATCCCACGAGGCGCGATCTCAAGGGCCTGGCCGATCTGCTCGGGCTCGCCTGGAAGTACCGCAAGATCGGCGGGAAGTTCTACCGGCTAGTGGACCTGATGACCATGAGCGCGGACGACTTCCTCGCCCGCTGGTTCGAACACAGCGTCACGCGGGCCGTGCTCGGCTATTACTGTTCGATCGGCACGTTCGCCGGGCCGAAGACGCCCGGATCGGCCTACGTCGTACTGCACCACATCATGGGCGAACACGAAGGCGCCGGCGGATGGGGCTTCATCCGCGGCGGCATGGGCATGATCAGCGAGGCCATCGCCGAATGCGGCCGGCGACATGACATGCAGATACGGACGAACGCCGAAGTGGCACGGGTCGAGGTCGCCGACGGTCGCGTATGCCGCGTGATCACGACCGGGGGCGACGAATATTCGGCGCGGGCAGTCGTCAGCAACGCCAGCTGCAAGGTCCTGTTCGACCGCCTGATCTCGCCCGAGCATCTGCCAGCGGATTTCCTGAAGCACATCCGCGACTACCGGACCTTCTCGACGGCATTCAAGATCAACGTCGCCGCGGAATCGCCGCCCCGCTTTGCGGCCTTCGACGCGGCACGATGCGGATTCGATTCGCCGAACTACGTCCATATCGGCCCGACCGTCGAGTACCTCCAGGCTGCGTACGAGGATGCCTGCCACGGGCGTTACTCGAGCCGGCCTTTCATTACCGCCGTCGTGCCGACCACGGTCGACGACAGCCTTGCGCCGCGCGGCAAGCACGTCGTCAACCTGTTCGGCGGCCATGCGCCGTATGCGCTGGACGGGTGCAGTTGGGACGATGCGCGGCCGGCCTTCGTAAAGAACGTCTTTGACACCATCGACGACGTGGCGCCGGGTTTCAGCGACGGGATCATCGACAGCCAGGTGCTGCTGCCACCCGACATCGAGCGCATCATCAATACGCCGCAGGGTCATATTTTTCACGGCGAGCTCGCACTCGAACAGCTTTTCTTCCAGCGGCCCGCTCCGCACTACTCGGACTACCGTTCGCCGATCCGCGGCCTGTATCAATGCGGCTCCTCCACGCATCCGGGCGGCGGCGTGTCAGGCATACCGGGCCACAATGCGGCGCGCGAAGTCCTGCGGGACTGGAACCGGCTTTCCGGGTGATGCCGTGACGCAGGCGCACGACGACGGGATCGACGAACTGATCGGGCGCCAGCGCCCGGGTTATGCGCTCGAAAGGGCGTTCTATACGGATCCCGAGATTTACGAGCGCGACCGCCGTCGTGTTCTGCGGAATCACTGGGTGCTGGCCGCGCACGCGTCGCAACTGGCGAAACCCGGCGATTTCAGGCTGTTCGACATCGCCGGCGACAACGTCATTCTCATTCGCGGCCGCGACGGCGGGATTCACGGGCATTACAACGTGTGCCGCCATCGCGGGAGCCGTGTCCTGCTGCAGCCCAGCGGCAACGTGTCGTCGATGACCTGCCCCTATCACGGATGGAACTACGCGCAGGAGGGCTCGCTTCGCGCCGCCACGCATATGCCCGATGGCTTCGATCGGAGCCGTTTCGGATTGATGCCGTGCCGCGTACGGGTTCTCGAGGGCCTGGTCTTCATCTGCCTGGGTGACGAGAGCGCGCCGGATTTCCAGGCCGTCGCCGAAGTCCTGACGCCGTTTCTCGCGCTGCATGGAACCGGCGCGGCACGCGTTGCCGAGCAGCGCACGTTCTCGGTGCGCGCGAACTGGAAGCTCGCCGTGGAGAATTACCTGGAGTGCTACCACTGCAAGCCGGCACACCGGGAATACTGCGCCGTGGAGATCAAGGCGGACAAGATCGGCGACGCGTCGCCGGCTGCGGCCAGGCGCTATGAAGCCCGCGAGCGCGACTGGCGGATGCAGGCGGCCCGCCTGGGAACGCTGGTTCCTGACGCCGGCATGAATCTGCCGCTCGACGACAGGCTGCCCAGGGCGCCCATCGCGGCCGCCTACCGCGCGCCGCTGCGCGCATCGCACGTCACCGCCACGGAGGACGGCCGGCCGGCCGCGCCGCTGATGGGCGGATTCACCGAGTACGACGGCGGGGAGACGGCCCTGGCCGCAGATCCGCTGACTTACATGCTCGCTTACAACGATCACGCGGTATTCTTCGCCTTCGTTCCGCGCGATGTCGTCCACACCGACATCGTCTGTACCTGGCTCGTGCGCGGGGACGCGCAGGAGGGCGAGCACTACGAGCTGGCGCGCCTGACCTGGCTGTGGACCCGGACGACGGAACAGGACAAGGCCATCATCGAGGCGAATGCAGCGGGCGTCGGCTCGCCGAGTTTCCAGCCGGGCCCGGCCTCGGTGCTGGAGTCGGACGTTTCGGCCTTCCGCGAGTGGTATCTGTCGTCGATCGGACCCGCGGGCAGGCCCTCCCGGCTGCGTGAACTGCGCGGTGGCCGCTATTTCACGGCCTGAACCGGGTCCCGCGCCGTGAACGCCTACGCCTGGGGCATCCTGATCAGCATCGCGGTCTACTTTGTCGTCGGCAACTACGCCGGCCGCAAGGTCAGGCATATCGACGACTACTTCGTGGCGGGTCGTCAGGCACCCACCCTGCTCATCGTCGGCACGCTGGTGGCGAGCCTGCTGAGCACGAACGCATTTCTTGCCGAGGTGGGCATCGCGTATTCGGGTCACGGCAGCATCGTACTGGCGCTCGTCGCGGTCAATGTCATCGGTTACATAGCGGGCGCGATGCTTTTCGGCAGGCACCTGCGCCGCAGCCGCGCGCTGACGGTTGCCGAGTACTTCGGGCGGCGGTTCGCCAGTCGCCGCGTGCAAGTCGTGGCCGGAATCACGATCATCGTCGGCCTGGGCGCGTACCTGGTGGCGGTCACGCAAGGCGTCGCGTTGATCGTCTCGCAGGTATCGGACCTGTCGTATCCCGCGGCGCTCGTCATCGTCTGGCTCGGGTACACGGTTTTCACCCTGTACTCGGGTTCGCGCGGCGTCGTCATCACCGATACGATCATGTTCCTGCTGTTCAGCGTCGCCGCCTATGTCGCACTGGCCTTCGTCGTGTCCTCTTCCGGCGGGTGGTATCCGACGATCGACGCCCTTGCCGTCTATGCGGCCAAGCCGGGAATCATCTCCTGGCACGGCGTGACGGGGCCGGATGCGACCTGGCACACGCCCGCGGAAGCGCTGACCTGGGCGGTGATACTCGGCCTCGCCTGGTCGGTGGTGGTCGCCGTCAGTCCATGGCAGGCGAGCCGTTACCTGATGGCGCGCAGCGAGCAGACCGTGCTGCGCGCGGCATGCGGCGCCGCCCTCGCGCTCATATTCATGTATCCGGTCCTGATGCTCTGCGGGGCCGCCATCAACCTGGGAAATCCGGGCGTCGAACCCGCGGATACGGCGATGATCTGGGCCGCGCAGAACCTCATGCCGACCCTGGCCGGAGTCGTCCTGATGTCGGGCATCATGGCCGCGGGCCTTTCGTCGGCAACGACATTCCTGTCGCTGGTCGGCTTCAGCGCCAGCAACGACGTCGTGCTCCGCCGGGGCGGCGACGAACGCGGACTTCTGCGGATCAGCCGGCTCTGCATGCTCGGGGTCGGCCTGCTGGCGCTCGTGCTCGCGCTGGTGTTTCCACCGCGGATTTTCTGGATCACCTACTTCGCGGCCACCGTTTTTGCGTCGTCATGGGGTCCCGTGGCGTTCATGAGCGTCTGGAGCCGCCGCATCACCGCCGATGCGGCGTTCTGGGGAATCGTGAGCGGGTTCGTCGGCAACTGCGCGGCCAAGGCGCTGTCGTACGCCGGGATCGTGCGGTTGCCCGTATGGGCCGATCCGATCATTCTGGGCGTCGTGCTCAGTACGCTCGTGATCCTGTGGGTGTCCAGTCGCGGCACCGTTTCCGAGGCCGAGCATCGCTACCGCGCAAGGCTGCATGTCGTGCCGGAATCGGAACTCGAAGCGACCGAGCTGCGGCGCACGCGCCGCTGGTCGTGGGTGCTGATGGGCGGCGGAATCATTCTATCCGTCGCGATGCTTGTCTTCTGGGTCCTTCCGTACCGGGCGGCCGTTGCAACCCCCGGCCTGCCGGGCGGGGAATTCTGGCTGAGCCTCGGTTGCGGGTTCGTGCTGGTCACCTGCGGCCTGGCGCTTCGCCGCTATCTTCGCGATGACTGAGATCCGCCGGCACAGGTCCAGTCTTGCCGCGGTGCTGGCGTTCGCCGCCGTCACGGCGCTGACGGGGTCGGATCAGGCCGGACCCGTGACTTCGCCACAGGGCGTGCGCGTCGAGTCCGGACTCATGATCGAGATGCGCGACGGCATCCGCCTCTCGACGGACCTGTACTTTCCTGCGGGAGTCGAAGGCAAGCTGCCGGTGATCCTGTGGCGCTCCATCTACGACAAGACGGGCGCTTACGACCGGGAGCCGGGCATGAAGGAACTCGTCGCCCATGGTTACGTGGCGGCCATACAGGACACGCGTGGCCGCGGCCAATCGGAAGGGGCATTCACACCCAGTGTCGGCGATCGCAACGACGGCTACGACACCGTGTCTTGGCTCGTTAGCCAGCCCTGGTCGAATGGCAAGGTGGGATCGGCCGGCTGCTCCTCGCTGGGCGAGTCGCAGCTCCTGCTCGCCGCTGCGCGACACCCGAACCACGTGACCGCCATACCGCAGGCGGCGGCATCCGCCCTCAACGTTCGAGGCAGGCCGTGGGCCTCCTTCGACGGCGGAGCGTTCGAACTGGCGCAAACGGCCGGCTGGTTCAGCGTCGACGGCAGCGGGGTGGACTACGGCACGCTGCCCATCATCGATATCCTGAAGAGAGCCGGGCGCCCGCCATCGCATTACGAGAAATTCGCGTCCAGCAGTCCCGAGGCGCCCTATTTCATGAGCCTGGAATGGATCCGCCCGACCGATCGCCTGGACCTGCCTGCGCTCTTCTTCGACTCCTGGTACGACTACGGTCCCGAGGAGACGCTGGAGCTTTTCAACCTGATGCGCGAGCAGTCCGCCCGCGCCGTCGCGCGGGACAACCAATTTGTCATCATCGCGCCCGGCACGCATTGCGGATATGAATCCGCCGCCGAGCACACGATCGTCGGTGCACGCGATCTCGGCGATGCACGCTTCGACGTCATGGGCCTGAAGCTGCGCTGGTACGACCATTGGCTCAAGGGCGCCGACAACGGCGTCACCGAAATGCCGAAGGTCCAGTACTACCTCATGGGCGCGAATCGCTGGCAGAGCGCTGACGCCTGGCCGATCCCCGGCACGCGCTACGCGAAGTTGTACCTGGCGAGCAGGGGCGGGGCCAACGGCCTGCATGGCGGCGGAAGGCTGTCATTCGACGCCCCGGCAGGCGATGAGGCGGACACGTTCACCTACAACCCGGCGAATCCCGTTCCGTCCCTGGGCGGGCACTCCTGCTGCACCGGAACGGATACGGAAGCCGGATCCTATGACCAGACGAAGATCGAGATGCGCGACGACGTGCTGGTGTACACCAGCGCGGAGCTGAAAGCGGGGATCGAAGTCACGGGCCCGCTCGAGGTCGTGCTGCAGGTGTCATCGACCGCACACGATACCGACTTCACGGCCAAGCTCGTCGACGTCTATCCGGACGGCCGCGCATTCAACGTGGAAGAGGGCGCGCTGAGGATGAGGTACCGGGAGGGATTCGACCAGGACCTGCGCATGGATCCGGGCGCAATCTACGAGGCCAGGCTGGACCTGCACGTCACGAGCAATTATTTCGGGGCGGGTCACCGCATCCGGCTGGAAGTGTCCAGCTCGAATTTTCCGCGCTGGGACCGCAACCTGAATACCGGAGGCAGGAACTACGATGAATCGGCTTTCCTCGTGGCCAGGAACACGGTGCACCACTCGAAGGCGCATGCGTCCTACCTCGTCCTTCCCATCGTCGAGCCTGGGTATCGACTGTCGCCAATGCCATAGACCGCTCAGGCCAGTCCGGCGCGACTACCGGAACAGCGCGAAGGACTTGCTGAGCGTGATCCACACGGCCCAGGCGAGCGGAATCGCGATCGCCGTCCACGCCACGATCAGCACGGCATGCCCGCCACTCGCAAGCCGCGCCGGTGCCGATTGCATGAGCGCCGCCTGCTCGTGCGCCTGGGCGCGCTCCGCCGCGAGCTGCTCCGCCGTCATGTAATGTTGTTCCCTCACCGGCCGGATCATCAGGTTGCACAGCAGCCCGCCGAACAGCATCGCGGCGAGCACATACATCGTGATGTTGTACGCCTGGCTGGGCGGCACGCCATGGGCGAGCTGGAACTCGCGGATGTAATTCACGACGACCGGGCCGACGATGCCGGCCGCGGACCAGGCGGTCAGGATCCGCCCGTGTATCGCACCCACGTGTTGCGTGCCGAAGATATCCGCCAGGTACGCGGGAATCGTGGCGAATCCCCCGCCGTACATCGTGAGGATGACGCAAAATATGGCCACGAACGCGGCGATTCGACCGGTCTCCCCGGCGAGCGGCGCGCTCACGTAGAGCGCGATCCCGAGCAGGAAGAAGACCATGTACGTGACCTTGCGGCCGATCACGTCGGAAAGCGACGCCCAGAAAATGCGCCCGGCGATGTTGAACAGCGAGAGGAGGCCCGCAAAGGCCGCTGCAATCGTCGCCACCTGCGCGCGCTGGTCGTCGGCGAGCTGCGCGAGGCGCAATGGCAGGCCGATCAGCCGTCCTCCGAACACTTCCTGCAGCATGGGCGAGGCCATGCCGATCACGCCGATGCCCGCGCTCACGTTCAGCCACAACACGCCCCAGAGCAGCCAGAATTGCGGCGTGCGCAGCGACCGATTGACATGTACATGCTGCGATGTGACCAGGCGGCGGCTGTTCACGGCCGGCATATACCCAGCGGGTTGCCAGCCGGGCGGCGGCAGTCGATAGCCGAACGCACCCAGCATCATCGCAACCAGGTAGAGGCATCCCAGGACCAGGAATGTCTGCCCGACACCCACGGTCGTGGCGTCCGCAAACAGATTCATCAGGCGGTCGGCAAGCGGCGCGCCGATCATCGCGCCGCCGCCGAATCCCATGATGGCAAGCCCGGTCGCCATGCCGCGGCGATCCGGGAACCACTTGATCAGCGTGGAGACGGGCGAGATGTAGCCGAGGCCGAGTCCGATGCCCCCGATGACGCCGGATCCCAGCCAGATCAGCCAGACCTGGTGCAGGTAAATGCCGGCTGAGGAAACGAAGAATCCGCCGCCCCAGCACAGGGCCGCGACGAATCCGGCCTTGCGCGGCCCGGCCGTTTCGAGCCAGTGGCCGAACAGCGCCGCCGATGAACCGAGCACGACGAAGAAGAGCGTGTAAGTCCAGCCGAGCATCGAGACCGGCCAGTCGCAACGCGCGGACGTGATGAGTTCGAGGAAACCCGCGCCGGCGCAGGTTGCCGGTTCCTGGATTCCCACGGCCCGTGCCAGCGGCAGCCAGAACACGCTGAAGCCGTAGGCCATGCCGATGGAAAGCTGAATCGCGAGGGCCGCCGGCGGCACTAGCCAGCGATTGAAGCCTGGGGGCGCAATTGTTCGTTCCTTGTCGAGCAGGCGCAACATGAAGGGCAGGGGTGGGTCGGGGGGCACCTGGTTCAATCCTTCAGGACCCGCGCGAGGACATCGCACGCCCAGTCGACTTCATCGCGCGTGATGACGAGCGGTGGCGAGATGCGTACCGTGTGCTCGTGCGTGTCCTTGGCCAGCAGGCCCGCGTCGCGCAATTTCTCGCAGTAATGGTGGGCGCCTCCGGCCTCGGGGTGGAGCTCGACAGCGAGCATTAAACCGCGCCCGCGAACCTGGCGGACGACGGGGCTCTTGATGCTTTCGAGCTGCGCGCGGAAGTGAGCCCCCTGCCGCGCCGCGTTCGCAATCATGTCTTCTTCGACCAGCACCTTGAGCGCCATGCGCGCGATCGCGCAGGCGAGCGGATTGCCGCCGAACGTGCTGCCGTGCTGGCCGGGCTTGAGAACGCCGAGGACCTCGGTATTCGAGAGGACGGCCGACACGGGATAGAAGCCGCCGGACAAGGCCTTGCCGATCAGCGTCACGTCCGCCTCGATGCCTTCGTGCTCTTCGGCCAGCAGCTTTCCGGTGCGGCCGAGCCCGGTCTGGATTTCGTCGAGGATCAGGGTGACGTTGCGCTCGCTGCAGAGCGACCGCACGCGTGAAAAGTAACCGGCAGGCGGAATGATGACACCGGCTTCTCCCTGGATGGGCTCGACCAGGAACGCCACCGTGTTCTCGTTGATGGCCGCCGCGAGAGCGTCGAAGTCCCCGAAGGGAACGACTCGAAAGCCCGGGGCAAACGGGCCGAAGCCGCCGCGCGCGTCAGGATCGGTGCTGAAGCCCACGATGCCGAGCGTGCGCCCATGGAAGTTGTTCGAGCAGACGATGATCTCGGCGCGGTCTGCGGCCACGCCCTTCACTTCATAGCCCCACTTGCGCACCGCCTTGAGGGCCGACTCGACGGCCTCGGCGCCGCTGTTCATCGGAAGAATCTTGTGGGAACGCGTCAGCTTCGCCAGGTCCTCGTAGAACAGGGACAGTTGATCGTTGCGGAAAGCACGCGAGGTGAGCGTCAATCGTCCAGCCTGCTCCAGCATCGCCGCCAGGATTCGCGGGTGGCAGTGGCCCTGGTTCAGCGCCGAATAGGCCGACAGGCAATCGAGGTAGCGCTTGCCGTCGCCGTCCCACACCCAGATGCCCTTGCCGCGGACGAGTACGACATCGAGCGGCTCGTAGTTGTGCGCGCCGAGGCGCGATTCGATCGCAATTACGTCCTGCGCGGCCGGTCCCATGTGCATCTCAGGATCCCGCATCGGCGCTCCTTCGCATCAGCGTGCTCTTGCCGAACAACGATCCGACCAGGTCGACCGCGACCTCAGCGGAACGGTTGCGGACGTCGAGCGCCGGGTTCAGCTCCGTGATATCGAGTGATGCCAGCAGGCCCGTGTCCGCGACCATTTCCATGCACAACTGCGCCTCACGGTAGGAAGGCCCGCCCGGCACCGTGGTGCCGACGCCCGGCGCGATGTCCGGATCGAGGAAATCGATGTCGAAACTGACATGCAGGTGCGTCTGCCGGTCGAGATTCGCGAGCGCTGAATTCATGGTTGCCCGCATGCCCATTTCATCGATGTAGCGCATGTCGAAGACTTCGAATCCGAGTGCATGCACGAAGCGCTTTTCGTCAGGATCGACACTGCGGATGCCGATCTGGCTGATTTCTCCGGGCAGCACGACAGGTGCCTTGCCCCCGATCTCCACCAGTTCGCGCGGTCCATAGCCGCACAGTATGGCGACCGGCATGCCGTGAATATTACCGCTGGGCGTGAGCACGTTGGTGTTCGAGTCCGCGTGCGCGTCGAACCACAGCACCCGCAAATTGCGGCCGGACTCGCGGCAGTGCCGCGCTGCCGCGCTGATCGAGCCGATGGCGAGACTGTGGTCTCCGCCCAGCAGAATCGGCAGGCGGCCTGCCCTGAATTCGGCGTGGCAGGCATTGTGAGTCGAGCGATTCCACGCGATGACTTCGGGCAGGTGCCGGTAGCCGTCGACCGGCGGCCGGTTGGGGTTTCCGGGTCCTTGCAGGTTGCCGCGGTCGGCCACCTCGACTCCCTGCGATTCGAGCATGGTCTGCAAGTGGGCCACGCGCAGTGCTTCCGGTCCCATCGACGCGCCGCGCGTGCCGGCACCGATGTCCGAGGGTGCGCCGATGATCGAAACTTTCCTCATTCTTTTCTTCAAGTGACGCAGTGACCGGGGTGAAGCGTTACCCACAGTCCCTGCCAGGTCAAATTGGGCCGGGGTGAGCCGGGACACGCAAAGGTAACGGCTTCGAGTGATTATTGCACCGAGCCACCGAGCCTTGTTGATTGATCGCATGTTGAAGGGCCACGGCAAGCGCCGGGTGGCGACCAGAATGAGCTGAAGTTGCAGGCCATGACGATCGACAGTTGAATGGCCAGAGCGGCCGGTGGCGTAGATCACAACGCTTGCATTGAATTGCAGTGACCCGCGATCAGGCGGGACCAAGATCAAACGGGAGTGCCATTCTGATTGTCGCGGAAGCGCGATACGCGCGCGCCACTGCCCATCGCAATTGTTTCGGCAAGGATTTTGTTGAACTTGCCCGATATCTGATTCCTTGGGCGGCGGTGGCATGGGCTGAAGTGCGGCGGGCCTGGACGACGACGCGTGCCCCGATCCCGCAACGTTCGGGCTGGCGCTCTCGGTTTGAATGGTTGTGTCGTCCCCGGTGCCGTCGTCTTGAGCGACAACGGCACGCGGCATTGATGCCGCGCCGTGCGTAAATCAACTCGCGCCGGTCGAGGAAGTCTTCGAACCGTTGCTGAATGGCCTGCATAGGGCGCCTGAAGTCAAAGTGCTGACGCTGGTTCCGAGGAATCGTTGGCCGCTTTCTACTTGGATCGAATTCCTGGGCAGCGGCTCGATGCGACTTGAGTCGCAGGAACCCGAAGATTTTGTGCCATTCCCGGACCGGACCGATTGATAAGTCGAATATCCCACGAGGCACCTGGCGGCAGGCGCTACGTGTCGTTGAGCCATCGGGCGCAATAAGACACTGACCCCGATTTTCAATGGCAAACGGTGCTTCGACGACCGCGTGCATGAGTTCGGTGCCGTTCGCGGCGCGGAACTGCAAGCAGCCATCATAGCCAGGCTTGGAACGCCAGTCGTGGACTCAAGATGAAAGAATTCATGGTCGGGGTGAATCGCTGCCCGAAGTCGTTCCCATGCCCCGTACGGATCAGGGTGAAGTGGCGCGCCGTCAAAGGTCCCGCGTCGTCCGTGTGTCCCAGGTGAGGGCGTATGCTCGCATGGCGATGCGAGAGGCCAAACGCCGCATTGATAGACGCCCAGGCGCATTCTTGGGCACGATCGTCTTATGCCTATTGGCTGCCGAAATGGGACAGGCTGACGACGAGAAGTCAAACGCCGACAAGCCTTCTGACTTGCCACGCTCGCTGGTTGCGACAAGTTCGGCAGGCAAGCCGCTGAACTTACTGGTGACTCGGGCAGAACTGCGGTCGTTCGTCCGTAATTATGAGCTTAGAACCGGAGACATTCTCACCGCTCCAATCGACGAGAACGAGATCGAAGTAACAGCGCCCCGTGAGCTCGCGCCAATGCGCGATGCGAGCCAAGACGTTGGAGGAGGGATTGCCGCGCCTTTCTGGGCGATCATGCATCCTAAGAACGCGTGGCGAATCTTCGTTCCAATTCCGCCTAAAGACCAACCGGAAGAAGCAAATCATCCAGCCCCAGACCCGCGATAAGGTTTAGGTATCTTTGGTCGGGGTGAATCGCTACCGGGTGTCCGTGTAGTCGCCATCCGGGTGCTGGTCAAGCCGGACACTGGCGATTCACCGGGTGCGGCGAAATTACCGCCTTGAAGCGGACGCATCCGGCGGTGCGCGCCGGGTCAGCCTAAACTGACGATGAACCCACAATTTCGAGGGCACCTGATGTTCCGCATGCGTATCGCTTCGCTCATCCTTCTGGCGGCACTACCGACCAGCG
Organism: uncultured Gammaproteobacteria bacterium; assembly: GCA_963738285.1. Lineage (GTDB taxonomy): Bacteria > Pseudomonadota > Gammaproteobacteria > Steroidobacterales > Steroidobacteraceae > SCUD01. The sequence continues at coordinate 150,840 of CAVTVX010000009.1, forward strand.
GTAACGTCGCGAATTCCGCTGACCGCGACCAGAAGGCGATTCTCGTAACCGGCGCCAGCACAGGAATCGGTCGAAAAATCACAGAACGACTGGCGGCAGATGGATATTTCGTCTATGCCGGCGCTCGTAAGGAAGCCGATCTCCAAGCACTTGGAGCCATAAAGAACGTACAGGCCGTGCGTCTGGACGTGACCAAATCCCAGGACATCGACGCCGCGGTCGCGACAGTGACGAAGGCCGGGCGCGGTTTGTATGGACTCGTCAACAATGCCGGGGTTGTCACGATTGGACCGCTGATCGAAACAAGGCCTGAGGAATTCGATCTCATGATGCAGGTCAATGCCTATGGTCCGTATCGCGTGACCAAGGCCTTCGCACCGCTGATCGTTGCTCACCGCGGCCGCATCATTAACATCGGCTCGATCAGTGGAATTCTCAACGATCCCGGGGCTGGGGCTTATCAAATGAGCAAGCACGCCCTTGAGACCTTCAGCGCTACGCTGGCGCAGGAACTGGCCCCGTCTGGCGTGCGGGTCTGCATTGTCGAGCCGGGCGGTTACAAATCCGACATCTACAAGAATGAGGTTGAGCGATCAGGCACGGGCAAGCAGTACGTGGATGAATGGGCCAAGCTCAAGGAGCCCGATGAAGTGGCGGCCGCAGTCGAGGCGGCGTTGTTCGAGCCGAAACCAAAGCTGCGTTATATGGTGGTTCCGGTCCAGGAGCAGGCCGAGATCACGATCAAAGCGCAAATCGAGCAACTCGTTCAGCTCAACGAGGGACAACCGTACACTTACGATCGCGCGACGCTCATAAGAATGCTCGATGCTGCGCTCGTGGGAGCGCGACCTCGATCGAAATAACCGGAGAACCATCGTGGGGGTCGCGTTGCCAAACGCTTCGTGGCCCTAGCCGGCCAAAACCGGGCAGTCAACTCACCGAGACGCCTGCCCAAGAGCTGCGATTCGCTCGCCCCCGGCTTTGTTGCCAATCCGTAAGTGTCTCGGCACGCTGCCGAAAAGCAGCCACTGGCGACCGACCGCTCCGGGCCACTACCAGCGAAGTTGCACGTTGTGCGCTGTTCCCTGGCGTCAATTTCGGAAGCCCGGATGAGAACCAACAGCAGATTTTGGATGGATTTTTTCGCCCGCCAGCCCGCCAGCCCGCTGGCCCGCTGGCCCGGCAGGTTCGGAGGTCGCACTCTCTGAGCTAATTGATTTAATTGGTCGGGGTGAAAGCCTGCCACACGTCACTGCCATGCCCGTCCGGATCGGGGTGAAGTGAATTGCACAATGGGCTCTCGGCGACGTAGGCTGGACGCAGTCCCATGAGCTGGTGTTCGGCCCTCATCGCCGGTACGCGTCGAGCTTCAGTGCTCGGCACGATCACTCGCTGCTTGATTGCTTTGGGTCCAATTGCAGTATTTTGCTTGATCGCCGCCCGCGCAATGGCAGGCGCGGAGTCACGCCCCGAGTCCGGGCAGCCGACGTCGTCGAACCTGCCTGACACCGAGCTCGAATCGGTCACGGTCGAGGCCAACCGGCGCCGGGAGCGAATCGACAAGCAGGTCAGCGAGTTCGTTTATTCGGTGGCCGGCCCTGGCTTGGTGGAATCGCTGGCCCGTTGGAATGTTCCTGTATGTGTTGCGACGGCGGGGCTGACGGCGCCGGAAGCTGATTTCGTCAAGAAGCGCATCGCGGAGATCGCAACGGACGCCGACGTGCCATTGGGTGGACCGGGTTGCGGTCCGAATTTCGCGGTCATCGTGACGCCTGAACCAGAAAAACTATTGAGGGCATGGTGGTCGGCGGAACATCGGCTCTTCAATCGCGACCGGGGTCTGGGTGGTGTTAACCGCTTCATTCAGGCGGATCAACCGGTGCGTGTCTGGCATAACGCCTGCAATGCTCCGCCGGGAATTCCCGCCTATGCCTTCTCAACGATTGCGAATTGCGGCGCTGGTGTATCGGGATCGAGACTCACGTGGGCTGCGGTGCGGGCGGTTTACTCGGCCATCGTGGTTGTCGATCTCGACCAGATCGAGGGCCTGACTTTCGGTCAGGTGGCGGACTACGTGGCCATGGTCGGTCTCGTGAGAATTCGGCCGAGCCCGGAGCTGGGCGACGTCTCGACGATTCTCGGCTTGTTTGCTACGAACGGCAGCGACCGGTCGAAGGGATTGACCGTCTGGGACCAGTCGTTTCTCAAGGCCCTCTACGCGACCACGGGAGGAAGCATGACCGAGGTTTCGCTGATTAAGGTCAGGATGAGCGAGGAACTCGCGCGCTGAGCTGTGAATTGGTCGGGGTGACAGGATTTGAACCTGCGACTCCTACGTCCCGAACGTAGTGCTCTACCAGGCTGAGCTACACCCCGAATCGAGAGAGCGTCCGGTCAGGCATTCCGGCTGACCGCAAACCGGGCAAGGGCCGCCAGTGCGTCGCGATAGGCCGAGGCGGGAACATCGGCCAGTGCTGCCTCCGCCCGTCCCGCCTCGTCGTTGGCGAGTCGCGCAGTGTAATCAAGCCCTCCCGTGCTTTCAATGACGGCGCGGATCGGGTCCTGCTCCTCGGTCCCCCCCTGCGAGATGGCATTCCGGATCAACGAGGCGGATTCGGCGTCGCTATGCGCGAGCGCATGAATCAAAGGCAGCGTCGGCTTGCCCTCGGCGAGGTCGTCGCCGGTATTCTTGCCGAGCGACTCGGTGTCGCCGCGGTAATCGAGCGCATCGTCGATCAGCTGGAACGCAATGCCGAGATGCTTGCCGTAGCGCGTGAGCGCGGCTTCGACGGACGGCGGCGCCCGCGCGACGATCGCAGCGACCTGGGCGCCGGCCTCGAACAGCCGGGCAGTCTTGCGGTAGATCACCTCCATGTAGCGGATCTCGGTCGTATCCGGGTCGCCCGAGTTCATCAGCTGCATCACCTCGCCTGCGGCGATGGTGTTGGTCGCGTCGGCCATGACCCGGATGACCGATGCCGAGTCCAGCGCCGCCATCATCTGGAACGCGCGGGAGTAGAGGAAGTCGCCGACCAGGACGGAGGCCGGGTTGCCGAACGCATGGTTCGCGGTCGCGCGTCCGCGGCGGCGGGCCGAATCGTCCACCACGTCGTCGTGCAACAGCGTCGCCGTGTGAATGAACTCGATCAGGGCCGCGGCCGGAACATGGGCCGAGTCCTTTGCGCCTGCGGCCCGCGCAGCCAGCACGACGAGCAGCGGCCGGAGGCGCTTGCCGCCGCCGTCGACGATGTAGTCCCCCACCTGGTTGACGAGCGCGACGTCGCTTGCCAGTTGGCGGCGGATTTCGGCGTCGACCGCTGCAAGGTCGCTGGCGACGAGGGTACGTATGTCGTTGAGTTGCATGGAATCCCGGCATCCCCGCGGGACAAGGGCATCCTAGCGACATTCGGCCCTTCGGGAAACGCGGGAAGGGCCGTACCGGTTTGACCGCGGGGGGTCCCGTCACTACAATTGCCGGCTCTTTTTGGAGTCCAGTCAATCATGTACGCCGTCATTGCCACCGGGGGCAAACAGTACCGGGTGAGCGAGGGCACCGTCGTGCGGGTCGAGAAACTCGATGCCGACGCGGGCGCCACCGTCGAGTTCAACCAGGTCCTCCTGATCGGCGAAGGCGCGGATGTCGCCATCGGTGCGCCTTATGTCACGGGTGCGCGCGTCACGGCGACCGTGCAGGCGCATGGCAAGGCCGACAAGGTCAGCATCGTCAAATTCCGGCGCCGCAAGCATTACCTGCGGCAGAAGGGTCATCGCCAGCCGTACACCGAAGTGAAGGTGACGGGAATCACGGCGGCCTGAGGAGTCGAACATGGCACACAAGAAAGCAGGCGGCAGTACCAAGAACGGGCGTGAGTCCCAGTCGAAGCGGCTCGGCGTCAAGAAGTTCGGCGGCGAGCGCGTGCTCGCCGGCAACATCCTCGTGCGCCAGCGCGGCACGCCGTATCGCGCGGGCGAGAATGTCGGCGTCGGGACAGACCACACGCTGTTCGCGCTGAAGACCGGCCGCGTCCAGTTCCGGAAGAAAGGCGCTGAAAGGCGTACCTTTGTCAGCGTCCTGCCGGAATAAGTAAGGCCCGCACGATTCGAGGAAAGACCCCGGCCTGGCCGGGGTTTTTCGTCAGGGCCTCCGGACAACGATGAAATTCGTCGATGAAGCGATCGTCAAGGTGAAGGCCGGCAACGGGGGACGCGGCGCGGTCGGCTTTCGCCGCGAGAAATTCGTGCCATTCGGCGGCCCCGACGGCGGCGACGGCGGCTCGGGCGGCAACGTCTGGCTGCGCGCCCAAGCCGGCATCAATACGCTCGTCGATTACCGTATCCAGCGCACGTTCCGCGCGCAGAACGGCCAGCCGGGCGGCGGCCAGGACTGCACAGGCAGGAGCGGCGACGACCTCTTCGTGCCGATGCCTGTCGGCACGGTCGTGATCGACGACGACACCGGCGAGACGCTCGGCGACCTTGCGAAAGCCGGGCAGACGCTCCTCGTCGCCAAGGGCGGCAAGGGCGGCTGGGGCAACCAGCGATTCAAGAGCTCGACCAATCGCACGCCGCGCCAGAGCGGGCCGGGGCTGGCGGGGGAAGCGCGGAACCTGCAGGTCGAGTTGCGGTTGCTTGCGGATGTCGGCCTGCTCGGGCTGCCGAATGCCGGAAAATCCACGTTGATTCGCGCGGTGTCAGCCGCGCGGCCGAAGGTCGCCGGCTATCCATTCACGACCCTGTATCCGCAGCTCGGCGTGGTATCGGTCGGTCCGCTCAAGAGCTTCGTGATGGCCGACATCCCGGGGCTCATTGCAGGCGCCGCGGAGGGTGCAGGACTCGGCATCAGGTTCCTGAAGCATCTGCAGCGTACGCGGCTCCTGCTGCATCTCGTCGATATCGCGCCGCCCGACCCGGGCGCGGACCCGGTCGCAGGCGCCCGCGCCATCGTTTCGGAACTGAAGAAATTCAGCCCCGGGCTGGCGAGAAAGAAGCGCTGGCTGGTCCTCAACAAGATCGACCTGTTGAGCGGTGCTGAGCTGGAAAGCCGCTGTGCCGGGATCGTCCGCAGGCTGCGTTACAAGGGACCGGTTTTCCGCATATCCGGGGCGACCGGCGCCGGAACCCGCGAGCTCTGCCAGGCGACTATGCGCGAGCTTGAACGAAAATGAACGGACGGAAATGAAGGGGACGCACCCCCTCAGAACTGAAGGGGTGCGTCCCCTTCATTTCTTTCATTTTCTACTTGGCCGGCATCGCCTTGACCTGGCTCGCCAGGCGGCTCTTGTGCCGCGCCGCCTTGTTGCGATGGATGATTCCCTTGCGGGCCATCGAGTCGATCACGGGAGCCGCAGCCTTGAGCGCGGCGTCGGCTTCGGCTTTCTTGCCGGCCCGAATGGCTTCGACGACCTTGCGCACGGCGCTGCGCACCTTGGATCGATGCGCGACATTCCGGGCGCGGCGTTCGACCGCCTCGCGGGCCCGTTTTTCGGCTGACTTGGTGTTGGCCATAAGGGCGCGCATTGTCCGGATGCGGGCCCGGATTGTCAACGCGGTATAGTGCCGCCGGCATGTCGCACGGATTCCTGCGCAATACGACCATTGTCGGCCTGCTGACGCTCCTTTCCCGGATCACCGGCGTGATCCGGGACATGGTCTACCTGATCTCGTTCGGCGCCGGGCCGCTGATGGACGCTTTCCTGGTGGCGTTCAAGATCCCGAATTTCCTGCGACGACTGACGGCCGAGGGCGCTTTTTCCCAGGCTTTCGTCCCGGTCATTTCCGAATACAAGGTGCAGAAAACCCATTCGGAGGTCCGGCAGCTGGTCTCAGGCGTCGCGGGCGTGTTCGGAGTGCTGCTGTTCATCATCACGCTGGTCGGGGTGATTGCCGCGCCGGCCCTGGCCTACGTCTTCGCGCCCGGCTTTCACCAGAGCGGCGACCGCTTCGACCTGACCGTCGAGATGCTCCGCTTCACCTTCCCGTACATGTTCTTCATCTCGCTGGTGGCGCTCGCAAGCGGCGTCCTCAACAGTTACGGACGCTTTGCGGTGCCGGCATTCAACCAGACGCTCCTCAACCTGGTCATGATCGTTTCGGCGGGCGTCGTCGCGCCTTATTTCGCGAATCCCGGCCTCGTGCTCGCGATCGGCGTGTTCGTCGCGGGCGCCGTGCAACTCGTCGCGCAGTTCCCGGCGCTCCATGCGCTCGGCCTCCTGCCCCGGCCACGCTTCGACCGCGCACACGAGGGCGTACGCCGGATCGCGCGCCTGATGCTTCCCGGCATCTTCGGATCCTCGGTCGCGCAGGTCTCGCTGTTGCTCGACACGGTCATCGCCTCGTTCCTGATGGTCGGCAGCGTCACCTGGCTCTACAGCGCCGACCGCCTCGTCGAGTTCCCGATGGGTGTCTTCTCGATCGCGCTCGCGACCGTGATCCTGCCGGGCCTGTCGTCGCATCACTCGGAAAAATCGGCGGAGAAGTTCAACGCGACGCTCGACTGGGCGCTGCGCCTGACGCTCACGGTTGTTGCACCGGCGGCTATCGGCCTGCTCATGCTTTCAGGCCCCCTGATTGCGACGATCTTCGGCTACGGGGCATTCAAGGACCGGGACGTCCTCATGTGCAGCTACGCCCTGATGGCCTATTCGTTCGGCCTGGTCGGCTTCTCGATGGTCAAGGTGCTCGCGCCAGGCTACTTTGCACGCCAGGATACCCGGACGCCGGTGAAAGTCGGGCTGATCGCGCTCTCGGTCAACATCGTCTTCAACGTCAGCGTCGTGGTGCCGGCATTCCTGCTCGGCTTTCCGGTGCCGCACGTCCTGCTCGCCGTGTCCACCGGGCTCTCCGCCCTGATCAACTCCACGCTCCTGTATCGGGGGCTGCGGCGCGAGGGCATTTATCGGCCTTCCGCGGCGTGGAAAAGACTGCTGCCGCAGATCCTCGTCGCGAGTCTTGCCCTGGCCGGCTTCCTCTGGTGGATCTCCGGCGACTGGACCGCCTGGACCGTCTGGTCCGCGACGCGCCGCGCAGTCTGGCTCGGGACCGCCGTCATCGGCGGCGCCGCCGTCTATTTCGGGGCGCTCGCGCTCGCCGGCCTGCGCCCGCGCGACCTGAAACATCTATAATTGCGCGGCACGATTTCCGATCCGGCAGGGCCATGCTGATTCGACGCGGTTTCATACCCGGCCGGAACGCGCATCCCGGGAGGGCCGTTGCGATCGGCAATTTCGACGGGGTGCATCTCGGGCACCAGGCGATCCTGGCGGTTTTGCGGGAACGCGGCCGCGAGTTGCGGCTCCCGACGGCCGTGGTCTGCTTTGAGCCCCAGCCGAAGGAATTTTTTGCGCCGCCGGCGCCGCCCGCGCGGCTGATGCGGCTCCGCGACAAGTTCGAGCGAATCGCGGAGCCGGGCGTCGAAGAGCTCCGTGTCCTGCGCTTCGACGCGGCGCTCGCCGCCCTGGAGGCGGATGCATTCATCGAACGCGTACTGGTCGGGACGCTGAGGGCGAAAAGAGTGGTCATCGGCGAAGGATTCCGGTTTGGAAGGGGCCGCGGCGGCGACGTCGCGCTGCTGCGCCGTGCCGGCGAAGTACGGGGCTATTCGGTGGACGCCGTGCCGGCGCGGCAGGTGCACGGACGCCCGGTGAGCTCGACAAGGGTCCGCGAGGCGGTCGCAGCCGGGCGATTCGACGAGGCGGAGTCCCTGCTGGGACGCCGATTCACGATCGGCGGGCGCGTCATCGCGGGTCGGGGGATCGGTCGCTCGCTGGGCTTTCGCACGGCCAACATGCGCCTGCATCGTCGCGTGTCGCCGGTCGCCGGCATTTTTGCCGTGCAAGTCTCGGGAGGGGGCCTGCTGCGCCATCCTGGAGTCGCGTCGGTCGGAACGCGCCCGACGATCGGAGGCACGGAGTGGCTGCTCGAGACCCACCTGTTCGATTTCGACGGCGACCTCTACCGCCGGCGGCTCGCGGTCGATTTCCGGGCGCGGCTGCGCGACGAGATCCGGTTTCCGGACTTCGAGTCCATGACTGCCCGGATGCATGAAGACGCGCGGCTTGCGCGCAAGCACCTGTCCGCCTGAGGAACGGCGTGGACTACAAGCAGACGATCAACCTGCCGAATACCGACTTCCCGATGAAGGCGGACCTGGCGCGCCGCGAGCCGGAGACGGTTGCCCGCTGGCTCAGCGACGACATTTATATGGAGTTGCGGCGGCGCGCCTCCGGCCGGCCGAAGTTCGTGCTGCTCGACGGGCCGCCCTATGCGAACGGCGTGATCCACATCGGGCACGCGGTCAACAAGGTGCTGAAGGACATCATCGTCAAGTCGCGCACGCTAGACGGCTACGATTCGCCCTACGTCCCGGGCTGGGACTGTCATGGCCTGCCGATCGAGCAGCAGGTCGAGAAGAAACATGGCCGCGTCGGCCAGAAGCTGGACGCGGACGCTTTCCGCAAGGCCTGCCGTGAATACGCGGCGAGCCAGGTCGACGTGCAACGCACGGATTTCCAGCGCCTCGGCGTCATGGGCGACTGGAACGACCCCTACCTCACGATGGCCTCGCGCTACGAAGCCGAGCAGCTTCGCGCCTTTGCGGCGATCATCCGGCGTGGTCACCTGGTGCGCGGGTTCAAGCCGGTGCATTGGTGCCTCGACTGCCGCTCCTCGCTTGCCGAGGCCGAGGTCGAGTACGAGGACCGCGATTCGCCGGCCGTGGACGTCCGATTCCCGATCGTGGATCCGCTCGACACGGCGCGCCGCTTCGGACTCACGAGCGACGAGGTGACGGGAGCCTCGGTCGCGATCTGGACCACGACGCCCTGGACGCTGCCCGCGAACCAGGCGGTCTGCCTGCATCCTCTGTTCGACTATGTGCTGGTGGACCTCGATCGCGCGGCAGGCACCGACCGGCTGATCGTCGCCGAGGCGCTGTTGCAGTCCTTTGCCGCGCGTATCGGCGCGACCGGGCATCGCGTGCTCGGCAAGGCCACCGGCCAGGCGCTCGAAGGCCTGCGCCTGGAGCACCCGTTCTACGAGCGCGAAGTGCCCGTGATCCTCGGCGAGCACGTGACGCTCGACGCCGGCACCGGCGCCGTGCACACCGCGCCCGGTCATGGCGCGGACGATTACGAGATGGGCAGGCGATACAACCTGCCGATTGACAACCCGGTCGGCAATGACGGCCGCTTCGTCGCGGGCACGCAGTTCTTCGAGGGACTCTCGGTCTTCGACGCGAACCCGAAGATCGTCGAGAAACTCGCGGAAGAGGGGCGGCTGATACACCACGAGTCGTACCGCCACAGCTATCCGCATTGCTGGCGCCACAAGTCCCCGGTCATCTTCCGCGCCACGCCGCAATGGTTCCTGAGCATGGAAAAGGAGGGGCTGCGGCGCGACGCCCTGGCGGCGATCGAGACCGTGCGCTGGATCCCGGGCTGGGGGGAACAGCGCATCACGAGCATGATCGAGTCGCGGCCCGACTGGTGCATCTCGCGCCAGCGCGCCTGGGGCGTGCCGCTCGCAATGTTCGTGCACAAGGAAACGGGCGAGCCGCATCCACAGACGCCGGAGCTGCTCGAGCAGGTCGCCGACCTCGTCGCGGAGGGCGGCATCGAAGCCTGGTTCGCGTTGAATCCGCGGCACCTGCTCGGCGACGAAGCCCTCGTCTACGAGAAATGCGACGACGTGATGGACGTCTGGCTCGACTCGGGCGTCGTGCATCACTGTCTGCCCGCGCTGCGGCCGGGCGTCATTCCGTTTCCGGTCGACATCTACCTCGAGGGTTCGGACCAGCACCGCGGCTGGTTCCACAGTTCGCTGCTCGCCTCCGTGGCAGGCCGCGGCGTCGCGCCCTACCGGCAGGTGCTGACTCACGGGTTCACGGTCGACGAGAAAGGCCGGAAGATGTCGAAGTCGCTCGGCAACGTCGTCGCGCCGCAGAAAGTGATGCACTCGCTCGGCGCCGACGTGCTGCGGCTCTGGGTTGCCGCCACCGACTACAGCGGCGAGATCAACGTCTCGGACGAGATCCTGAAGCGCATGTCGGACAGTTACCGGCGCATGCGCAATACCGTGCGTTTCCTGCTCGGCAACCTCGCCGGGTTCGACCCTGTGCGTGACGCACTGCCGCCGGATCGACTCGTCGACCTCGACCGCTGGGCACTCGCCCGCGCGGCGGCATTGCAGGACGAGGTGGTCGCGGCCTACCGGAACTACGAGTTCCACGTGATCTACCAGAAAGTGCACAACTTCTGCGTCGTCGACCTTGGCGCGTTCTGGCTGGACATCCTGAAGGACCGCCTGTACACGACGCCGGCGAAGAGCGAAGCACGCCGCTCGGCGCAGACGGCGATGTTTCACATCGCCGAAGCCATGGTGCGCTGGCTCGCGCCGATCCTCTCGTTCACGGCGGAAGAAGTCTGGCGCTACCTGCCGGGCGAGCGGGACCCTTCCGTGTTCTTCGCGACCTGGTGGGAACTCCCGGCCGTGGCGTCGGAAGGCCCGGTCGACTGGGACGCGGTCATCGCGCTCAAGACCGACGTCGCGCGCGAACTCGAGCGCTTGCGCGCCGCGGGCGAGCTCGGCGCGCCGCTCGAAGCCGCGGTGGACGTCTATCTCGACGAGGCGCAGCATCGACGCATGGCGGCCCTGGGCGATGAACTGCGCTTCGTGCTGATCACGTCGCAGGCGCGGCTGCGGCCGGCTGCGGGGCGTCCGGCCTCTGCGGTCGCCGCCGAATCGGTGGCGAAGGAGGGCGCCTGGGTCTCGGTCCGGGTCGACGGGGCGCCCAAGTGCGCACGCTGCTGGCACCGCCGGGCAGACGTGGGAACGGACCCGGAGCACCCGGAAATCTGCTCTCGCTGCGTGATCAATCTCGGCGGGACCGGCGAGACGAGGCGCTACGCATGACCATGCCCCACATCCAGGAAAAGACCGCGCTCATCTGGGTGTGGCTGTCGACCATCGTGGTGGCGCTCGACCAGTTCACGAAATGGTATGTCGTCGATCGCTTCTCCCTCTACGAAATCCTGCCGGTCGGGCCCTTCCTCGACCTGACGCGGCTGCACAACGAAGGCGCCGCCTTCGGTCTGCTCGCGGAGGCGGGCGGCTGGCAGCGATGGTTCTTCCTCGTACTGGCGGCGGCGATCGCGCTCGCCATTCTCTGGTGGCTGCGCTCGCTGCCGGCGAGAGGCCACTACTGGCTCGCCATCGGGCTTGCGCTGATCCTCGGCGGAGCCGTCGGCAACGCCTACGACCGGTTCACCGACGGCTACGTGGTCGATTACCTGCATTTCCATTTCCAGGACGCCTACTTCCCGGCCTTCAACGTCGCGGACATCGGCATTACGACCGGCGCGATCATGCTGATCATCGATGCCCTCCTGCATGGCCGGCGCGGCAAGGCCGCGGTGCCGTGAAGGTCCTGCTCGCGAACCCGCGCGGATTCTGCGCCGGAGTCGATCGCGCGATCGACATCGTCGAGCGGGCGATCGAACTTTTTGGCGCGCCGATCTACGTACGCCACGAGGTCGTGCACAACAAGTTCGTGGTCGACCGCCTGCGGGAATCCGGGGCCGTCTTCGTGGACGAGCTGGACGCCGTGCCGGACGGCGCGACCGTGATCTTCAGCGCGCACGGCGTGCCCAGCCGCGTGGAACAGGAGGCGAAACGCCGCGGGCTCACCGTGTTCGACGCGACCTGTCCGCTGGTGACCAAAGTCCACATGGAAGTGGGCAAATACGCGCGCGAGGGACTTGACGTGGTCCTGATCGGGCACGCCGGGCACCCGGAGGTCGAGGGCACGATGGGCCGCTTCGACGCGGCCCACGGCGGGCACATCCACCTGGTCGAAACGGTTGCGGACGTCGGGGAGCTCGCGGTGCGCGACCCGGCGCGCCTCGCCGTCGTCACCCAGACGACGCTGTCGGTGGATGATACGGCCCGGGTGATGGCGGCGCTGCGCGAGCGCTTTCCTCTGCTCGCGACCCCGCGAAAGGACGACATCTGCTATGCGACCCAGAACCGTCAGGACGCGGTCAAGCAGCTGGTCTCACGGTGCGACGTCATCGTCGTCGTCGGGTCGCGGTCAAGCTCGAATTCGAACCGGCTGCGCGAGATCGCGACGACCCGCGGGATTCCCGGCTATCTCGTCGATGGGGCGGGGGACCTCCAGCGCGAATGGTTCGAGGGCAAGCGCGCGGTCGGCGTCACGGCGGGCGCTTCGGCGCCCGAGTCGCTGGTTCAGGAAGTCGTCGGGCGGCTGCGTGGATGGGGCGGCCAGGAAGCGGTCGAATTCGTCGGACGGGAGGAACGGGTCGTGTTCGGCCTGCCGCAGGCACTCCGTCACACTGCGCGAACCGAGCCCGTGGGCCGCTGACCGGGCTACCAGCAACGCTGCGCGCTGTCGGCGCCGCGCGAATCGGTCGCCGAACGGCGACCGCTCTGGTCAATCGCCAGAGTCCGGCACAAGGGGTCTGCGCGGTCGTCCTCGGCGGTCGCGACCACGCGGAATTCCGCCGCGGTCGCGACATCGACGGCAAGCAAATAGTGGCCATCCGGCGTATGCGCAGACACGGGCAAGCCGGGTGGGTCGTCACCGGCCACGGAATTCAGGCGGTCCGTGTAGCGACCGTTCCCCAGGTGAAATTTTTCCTGCTCTGCTGCGGCGATGAGCAGCGCCTGAACCGCCTCGGCGCGGTGGCTGCGCCGCAGGTGACCGCGGTACGAAGACGCCGCGATCAGCGTCGTGATGGCGACGATCGCGAGCGCGATCATCAATTCGATCAGGGTGAAACCGGCGGCGGGTTTAGCTTGCGCCATGAGGTTCTGACCGGATCGCCGGCATAGCCGGGATCGAACGTTCCGCCGCCCAGGATTCCGAAGGGACGCGGGCGGCAGCCTTCGCATGCGTGTTCCCATCGGCCAGGAAAACCGAATCGCAGGCCGACGGGCAGGCCGGAGACGGGTATTTCCCCGGATTCGTCTTCCTCCGAGTCGACCGCCGACGCGTGCGGCTGGGCGGTCAGCACGTCGAGCGCATACCGCCTCGATGCGGAGCGCGCCGGACCGCAAGGGGCCGCGTCGTCATTCGGCAACGGCTGGTATGTCTGGAATCGAAGCACGTGATCGAAGGTCACGGAGGAGCCAATGACTTTCTCGCCCGGGCCGTGCGAATCGAGCCGGACGAGCCAGCCCGGAGCGGCTAGTGGGACGGCATCCGCTGCGTCCGTGGCGTCGAACAGGTCCGCCTCCGTCAGGTCCTCCGGGCCGGCCAGGTCCTCGCGATCGAAGACGACGAACAGACGATCCACGGTTGTCGCGTCGCGCGGCCGCGCGAGCCAGCCCGAGCCGAATGCGATCGCGAGCCGGTTTTCACCGTGCACGGCGGCGATGGAGACATCCGGCGACGCATAAAAGCGACGGTCCCCGGCGCCGAGGCGCGCGAGTCTCCGTGCCGTCGCGAAGTCGGCCATGTCGAGTCCGCTCGCGAAGTCGATCCGCCACAGGTCGCCCGTCACGTCCAGCAAATAGGCGCGATCGAGGTATCCGTCGCCATCGAGATCCAGCACGCGGGGTGCGGAAGCAGCGCTCGCCAGGCCGGGCATTGCCAGCGCGCCATCGACGCCGCCGGCCGACCACAAGCGCCTGCCGGAGACGGCGTCCACGACGTGCAGCGCATCGCCCGCGCCGTTGCCCGCCGCCGGGCCCGTATCGAAGCGCGAGTCGTAGCCGCCCGCCAGCAGCACGACCCAGTTCCCGACGGACTGGCCGGATCCCAGGATCGCGAGCCGGCTCACGACGGGTTCCGCCAGGCCCTCGACGTCCGCATCCGGCAGGCCCATGGACCACATGAGGCGCGGATCTTCGGGCGAGGAAACGTCGAGCGCGAAATATCGATTTCCGCCGCGGCCCAGGCCGCCCAGGAGCCAGAGGTGTTCGCCGGCCGCAGGCACAATGCGCCCATCGCCATCGGGGTCGTGGCGGTGGAGCACCAGCGGGCCGTCGAAGCCATGGCTGCGGCGGGTCGTGACGCCGTCGCGCATGAGTTGCGGGATGCGTGGCAGCAATTCCCTGGGTATCCACGCCCAGAGTTCGATCCCGGTCCCGGCATCGATGGCGTGCAGCATCCCGTCATGCGTCGCCTCGTAGACGATTGAGCGTCCTGTCTCCGGGTAATCGGCGACGACGGGTGCCGTTGGCCCGGGATCGCCGATCGTCCGCTGAAGGGCGGGCCAGGCCAGAGCGTCCTCGAGGGTTTCGGGGTCCATGCGACCCAGTCCCATGGCCGCACGGTCGAAGCGCGGATTGCCCGGCGCCAGTCGATTCGCGTCGTCGAGGATCCTGGGACCCACGAAATCCGTCTGAATTCGCCTCGCGTCGGCAGATGGCAGCCTTCCATCCGCGCCGCCTGCAAGCAGATTCGAGTCGGCCGAGTCGCTCCAGAGGCTCCGGGTATCCGGGGCGGGCAGCCCGTTCGCGCGGTCGATCGCAGGCTCTCCGTCGCGATCAACGAGTTGTGGTGCCTGCAACGGGGATGTAGGCGCCCGCAACGCATATCGCAGGAGATTTCCGGGCCAGCGCTCGCGCGCACGTGGCACCGTCAGGCCAAATATGGCGCCCGGCTTGCCGTCGCCGATGTCCCAGGACGTGAGGCCAGCGGCAGAAAGCTGCGGATCAGCCGCCGTCGCCGCGTCATGCTGAAAGGCGCCTGCGACCAGATTCACGTAGGCGAGCGGATCGGCCCGCGAGGCGATTGCGCCAGTGACGGGGTCCGGGGTGGGCGGCGGCGCTATCCACCGGAGCGGCGCCGACTGCCGGCCAGGCAAGTCTTCGCGCAGGTCCGCCGAATCCAACCAATGTGCCAGTACGGCAAGGCAATCCGCGGCGCAGCCGCCGGTCCCGGCCTCGAATCCGGGAAGCGCTATCGCCGCGGGCCCGGCGAGGTCGTCGCCGGACGGCTCGCCGGCCGTCAGGAATGCGAGCGAAACGGGCCGGCAGGCATGCTCGAACGGTGAATGGTACTGGCCAGGAGCGACTGTGCTCGAGGCCGCGGGGTCGGCGCGATTGTCGATGCCGAAGCGCTTCTGCGCGCCGCCCAGCCAGAAGGCGGTTTCGACGAGCGTTTCAGCGAGCGGCGCGCTCCCCGCCGGCGACTGGGCGGACATCGCCCGCAGGTCGGCCGCTGCGACTGCATTCGCGACCGGTGCGCGGCTGACGTAGCCGCCGTCGGGGCCATCATCGTCGACCCGGACCACCGCCACCTCGAGTTCATCCGTCGCCGCCAACGCGCGAGCCAGCTGAACCGACATCTGTTCCGCGATCGAGCGCTCCACGGGAACGCGGTCGCTTTCAAGGTAGTTCAGGAAATTGCCGGTATAGAAGACGTATGAATCCGTGAAGGGAGGGCGATCCCAGTCAACTTCGCGCGTGGCAGCGTCGGTCCAAGGCAGTCCCGTACCGGCGCTTGCAAACCAACGGCCTGGCACTGCGCCATGGCGGCCGCGATCCGCCCGGCACTCCACGGCACCGCTGCGCGCGAACTGCGGGGCGGACCAGAAGCCGCCTTCTGCGCTTGCGCGCCATTGAGCGGCGCGCGACGCGATGTAAAAGCCTTGCGCGGCGAGCGACGCGCGTGCCGCATCGCATTGGAGCCCCGAGGCTGCATTTCGCGGCGACAATTCGAGGCCCGCCTGCCGGCCGCAATCCGGGGCAGGGCCCGGGCCGCGCCGCCAGTAGGCTTTCCCCGCGTCGCAGCGCACAGCGGCCGGCAAGCCTGCCCCATAGTCCCGCAGCGGATCGTACGGTTCGTCGACCGAAAGCAGCCTGGTCGTTGCCGCCGAACGGTCGAGGATCACACCGAGCAGTGGATGCACATCGTCCGGCAAATCCGCGCGCCGCAGCCAGGCTTCATCGGTGTCCGCAAGGCAGCCGTGCGCGCAGGCCATGCCGGCAAGGAGCGACGCCGCGCAGGCGAGCACTCGGCTTCTGTGCGTTGTCACGACGTCGGCACCACGAGGTAGAAGCCCTGCTCCAGGCGCACACGAGTGCCGCGGCCGGAGTTTGCGTCTGACGTAATGAAGAAATGCCGTGCGACAAACGTACCGGTGTTTTCGCCGGCGCTGAACCCGGCTGGCAGGGCACCGGGACCCTCGGCTTCGCGAGTCTCGGTGCGGTATGCCGCGCGAGCGGTCGCCTCGTCGGGCAGGATCGTCGCGGCGCCAACGCCACCCCGGCGTACTTCAGCTGCGGCGAGCAGTGCGTGAACGATGCCGGATTCGGCGGCCTCGAACGCGTTCAGCGCCATCTGCTGGTGGCCGGCCAGCGCAAGCGCCGTCATGGCCGCCGCTGCGGCGGCGAGCGCCAGCGCGCCGAGTCCTGAGAGCAGGACCAGGACGACAATGAGCGCCGATCCCTGAGACGCACGCATCAAGGCGCTGCCCCCGAATTTCGCAACTCGACGACGCGTGCCACGCGCCTGCGGCGGCTCGACCCGGGTTGATCGGGTTCCGGAACGTCGCTTCTCGCCTCGAGCTCGATCCGGATGGCGCGGGGCCTGCCGCCGAGCATCGGCTCGCCCGGATTGATCCAGCGGTCGACCGCGGTATCCAGGTCGCCGGGATCGTCGAGGCCGATGGTCACTTGCAGGTCGGCGATCCCGCTGACGAGCTCCTCGTCCTGAAAGGCCGGGCGGGTACCGCCGACCAGCCGCTTGCGCCGCAGCGACGGCCAGTCGTCGCGTCCCGTCGAGTCGAGGCTCACGTAGTAGATGCCGACTTCGAGATCGTGCCGGCGCGCGCCCGCGTCGAGCGTTGCGACTCCGTCGGCGGACAGGGCCGCCGTGCGCAGATTCGTCTCGAGCTGCAGGCGGCCCGCCATGGCGGCCGTGGATTCGGCCGAGGCGTGGCGCAGGATCAGCGTATCCGCGAGGGGTGCTGCACGGCCGTTTGGCGAGGCGCGGCAGCCGACAGGAGAACCCGGCGCCGCTGCAAATGCCGCGTCGGCCGCCGCAACCGGGATGCCGAGGTCATGCGCAATTGAGGGGCCACAGCCTCCCGAGACCGCAAGGTCCGCCCGTTCGGCGGTCCCGAGCGCGGAGGAACCGATGACCGTCGTCGTCGGCGGGGCCAGACCCAGGTAGCCCGCCAGCCGGATCTCGTCGACCAGGATACTGAATGCGGCGTCCAGCGACTCCTCGAGCCGTGCGACTGATTCGCTCGTGCGATGGGCCGCGCGGCCGCGGGCCACGAAAGCCGTCGATCCCGCGATGACGAACAGCATGAGCAGCATCGCGACCAGGATCTCGACGAGGGTCAGTCCCGCATGGCGAATCATGTCGTCACCGCAAGCACGAGGCGCTGGATGCCGACGCCTGCCACGGGCCATTCGATCGTGATCAGATAGCCGTCCGCCAGGGTGCCGGCAACTTCTACGCGTCCGGCGCTTCCCTCCGGCAAGGCGGCGTCCACCGCTGCCGCCCAGGCGAGGATGGCCGGTGCATCAGCCTCGAGCCTGGCACCCGTGTCGCGATCGAGCGCGCGCAACTCATCCGCCAGTGACGCAGCCAGCCGTATCGCTGTGCGGCGGTGCGATGATTCGCGCTCGTACTGAACGCTTTGCCCGAGCACGATGCCGGCGCCGGCCAGCCCCGCGAGCATCAGCGCCAGTGCAACCAGCGCCTCGACCAGCGTGAAACCGGGCGAAACTTCGCGCCTCAGCATGTGAGCGCCCGGTCCGAGGCATCGCGATTGCTCGTTCGCGGCCGACCACTGCGGCTGACGATGATGGCGCGCGCCGCCCGTGCGCCGCGGCGGTCGCAGACGGTCAGCGTGGCAGGCGTTGCAAATCCGGATCCACCCTCGAAGCTCAGGATCGCGCGATTGGACCGGATCCGAGGCGCGCCGGCACCGCCGGCCAGCTCGAGGCTTTGCTGAAAGCGGTTGCCGTCGTCGGTGAGCAACAGGCCGGCGGACCAGTCCGGCCGTCCGGAGCAATCCCACCGGTCGTCGCTCCCGCAGAGCCGGATTGCCTCACTGCGCGTCGCCGAGAACTGTCGCGCGAGGTTGACTGCATGCAGCACCGTTGCGACGACGGAGTTCATGCGACTGTCGAGCAGCAGCGTCGAAAACACCGGGACCGCCGCACCCGCAATGATGGCGGCGATGCCCAGCATCGCCATGAGTTCCGGCAGCGAGTGGCCGCGTGTATTCCGGATTCCGTCAATCACGCGGCGAGGCTAGCGGCTCTCCGAGGCGACGCCCGCCGGCAAATGCGCCGTGTTTGAGTCGATTTCCGCCGCAGCTTATATTCGCGCCCCATGAACGACGGCGGGGGCCGGGGCTCCTGACGCGTTGCCCGCGGCCTGGGGCTTGCCTATACTTCGCGCCCCGCTGCCGGTGTAGCTCAGTTGGTAGAGCAGTCGCTTCGTAAGCGAGAGGTCGGGGGTTCAAGTCCCTCCACCGGCACCAGACAAATCGCGCCAGATTCCGGATCGAGAGGAGTAGTCTGTCGCACCGGACACCCGCACGGGTCGCGGATGACACCACGCCGGCGCTGGCCGGCCAATCGAGGGAGCTTGTAACCATGATTCGCTCTGTTTTCGTCGCCTTTGCATCGGCCATCGCTTCGACGGGTCTTTGCCTGTCGGCTGCCGCGGCCGACCTGCCCAAGAGCGGAACCTATTCCGGCCATTACGGCTGGACTTTCAACGGCCAGGTGCAGCAGCTGGGACCCGACCGGACGGTCTACGCGGGCGTAGTGCCCGGGGTCATGTTCAACGACGAAGGCAAGGGCTTCATGCACAAGGCCCGGGTGGACTGCACGCTCTTCAATGACGTCGATCATGGACGGGCCAACGCGAACGGCACCTGCGTGGTCACGGACGCGGACGGGGACAAGATCTTCGTCGAGTGGAAGTGCGCGGGCATGATGCCGGCCTGTCCGGGCACCGAGCGCTTCGTCGGCGGGACCGGCAAGTACACCGGGATCAGCGGAGACCAGGTGTTTCAGGGCAATTTCATCGGCGACACCGGCGCAGGCTGGTCCGACTGGAAAGGAGCTTACAAGCTGCCCTGAGACCCGGATCCCGTGGAGAGTCCATCCGGATCGCTGGTTTTCAAGTTTGCGCTGGCCCTCGCTTCGGTCCTCGCTTACGCGGTGATCGCCGAGGTTGCGGAGGCGCTGGACGCCGCCGACCGTTTTCCGGACGCGGGCCTCTGGTTCCACGATGTCGTGGGCGGCGTCTTCGGCGCCCTCGTTCTCTCGACCTACATCGGCACGCAGCAGCGCATCGTCCGGTTCGCGGCGATGTGCGGTGCCGGCGCCGCCATCTACTACGTCGCGGTCTGGTTCGTCACCGAGGGGCCGATCGGCGACGACGTGATCACGTCCTTTATCCTGGCCGGCGGAACTGCCGCGTTGCTGTCCGGCCTCGCGGTCGTCCTCATCGCACCGCGGCGATTCTCGTGGCGGCTGCTGCCACTGACGCTTCTGGCCGGCGCGCTGGGTGGCGCGGCCTTCGAGCTGAAATTCGCGTTCGACCAGAGCCTGCTCGTCGGTCATGCCGCGTGGCAGCTGTTCGTCTGTCTCGCCCTGTATTTCGGCTTTCGCGACGCGCCGACATAATCCGGCGCTTTCTTGCCACCCTCCGCCGGCCCGGGTTAAATGACCGCTGGCGGTTTGGCCGCCCATTCAAATAACGACGAGTTTTCGGGGGATGCCTTCATGCGCGGGACGATCATCATGTGGAGTGGCGACAGGGGAGTCGTCACGGCGGGCGGGCAGCGTTACGATTTCGACATCAACCATTGGGATGGGGCGGTCGCGCCGGCCTCGAACATGACGGTCGAGGTGACGACCGCTGACGGCGCGCTGGCCAGCCTTGCGCCCGTCAACGAGGCGGACATCGCCAGGGAGAAGCTCGCGGCGATGACCGGCGAGGGCGGCAAGTACGCGAAGGCGATCTTTGCGAACGTCGGCAAGGACGTCGCCATCGGTTACGGCGTCTTTTTCCTCATCGCGATGTTCGTGGACCTCATTTCCTCCAACGGCTTCCTCGATGTCAAGATCACTTTGGCGGACCTTCTCTCCGGCGACATGGCGCGCGCGGCCCTCGGCGGCGGCAGCGGGAAGGGCGCCCTGCTGGTCCTGCTCGCCACGGCGACGATCGCCTTGCCGTACTTCTGGAAGCACCGGCTGGCGCCGCTCGCGTTCGGCGTGCCGCTCCTGTTCACGTTCGTCGGGTTCTGGCCGCTCTACCGGCAGCACCGCGCCGAACAGGAGGCGATGGAGGCAATGGGGGACTTCGGCCAGATCATGGGCCAGATGTCCCAGCACATGGGCGGCAGCAGCGGCGGGCCGCTCGAGCACCTCGGTATCGGCGCCTGGCTGCTGGTCGCGACCGTGATTTTCCTGGGATTCAAGGGCGTGATGCGCTTCCTCGCGCGCGCCTGACCCGCCGTCACTTCATCGTCGGCATCGTGAACTCGGCGCCGCGCGAGCCCTCGGGCCAGCGCGCGGTGACGGTCTTGAGCCGCGTGTAGAAGCGGACGCCGTCGGGGCCGTGCATGTGCAGCGGGCCGAACAGCGAGCGCTTCCAGCCGCCGAAGCTGTGGAAGGCCATCGGGACGGGGATCGGGACGTTGATGCCCACCATGCCGGCCGACGCGCGCCGGCTGAACTCGCGCGCGGTGCCGCCGTCGCGCGTGAAGATGGACGTGCCATTGCCGAACTCGTGCCGCTCGAGAAGGCCGAGCGCCTCGTCGAGGCTCGCGACGCGCAGCACGACCAGCACCGGCCCGAAGATCTCCTCGCGGTAAACTTTCATCGTTTCCGTCACGCGGTCGAACAGCACCGGACCCATGAAGAACCCGCGCTCGTGCCCGGGAACGGCGAGCTGGCGGCCGTCGACGATCAGCGACGCCCCTTCCTTCACGCCCGTTTCCACGTAACCAAGCACGCGCTCGAGGTGCTCGCGCGTCACGAGCGGGCCCATGTCGGCGCCGTCGGCCGTGCCCGGCAGCACCCTGATCGCTGCGAGCTCGGACTTGAGCGCATCGATCAGCGGATCGCCGGCATCGCCCACCGCCACCGCGACGGAGACCGCCATGCAGCGCTCCCCCGCCGATCCGTAGGCCGCGCCTGCAAGCGCGTGCGCAGCGCCCGCGGGGTCGGCGTCCGGCATCACGACCATGTGGTTCTTGGCGCCCCCGAGCGCCTGCACGCGCTTGCCGTCCTTCGATCCATTGCGGTAGACGTGCTCGGCAACCGGCGTCGATCCGACGAAACTCACCGCGTCGACACGCGGATCGGTGAGCAGCGTGTCGACGGCCTCGCGATCGCCATTGACCACGTTGAGGACGCCCGCGGGCGCGCCTGCCTCGGCCAGTAGCTCGGCGAGCCGCATCGGGCAACCCGGGTCCTTTTCAGAGGGCTTCAGGACGAAGGTGTTCCCGCAGGCAATCGCGATCGGAAACATCCACATCGGCACCATCGCCGGGAAGTTGAACGGCGTGATTCCGGCACAGACGCCGACGGGCTGCCGGAGCGACCAGCTGTCGATCCCGCGCCCGACCGCGTCGCTGAATTCACCCTTGAGAAGCTGCGGGATACCGCAGGCGAATTCGACGATCTCGAGCCCGCGCGTGACTTCGCCGCGGGCGTCCGCAAGGACCTTGCCGTGCTCGCGCGTGATGATTGCCGCCAGCCGGTCGGCATGTTTCTCGACCAGTTCCCGGAACCGGAACATGACGCGGGCGCGGCGCAGCGCCGGCGTATCGGACCATTCCGGCAGCGCCTCACGCGCCGCCTGGACTGCGGCGCGGGTCTCGTCGCCGGACGCGAGCGCGACCTCGGTCGCCGCGACACCGAGGGCCGGGTCATAGACCGGCGCCGAACGGCCGGAACGTCCTTCGACGCGGCGCCCGCCGATGAAGTGCCCGATCCGTTCGAGTCTCGCGATCATGTCATCGATTCCGCCCGTGACCCGCCCGATTTTGGTCTCGACGGTCGCGATTGTCACTTGCGGTTCCGGTAAGCTCTTCGCGGCATGCGTTTACCGGCCCAATTTCACAAGGCCCGCAACCAGCGATTCCGCCGGCGGGCGGCCGATTTCGAGCACCGCAGACCGTTCGAGCGGTTTCCGCTCTGGCTGCGCTTGCTGGCCGCCATTCCACTGCCGGTCTGGTACCGCATCGCCGCATTTCTCGCCTGGCTCCTCAATCACGTTATCCGCCGGCGCAATGACCTGGTCGACATGCAGCTGACGGCCTGCTTCCCGGACCGTGGCCGCGACTGGGTCGAGGCAACACGTGGCGAGTTCTACCGCAACTTTGCCGACGTCTCGGTCGAGATCGTCAAGGCCGTGTCGATGTCTCGCGGGGAGATCGACCGCCGCGTGGTCTTCGACAATGCAGAAGCGGCGCGGACGGCGCTGGACCAGGGCCAGTCGATCATCATCGTGACCTCCCACAACTGCAACTGGGAGTGGGCCCTGCTCAAGCTGTGCCTCGCCATGGGGCATCCGGTACACGCCGCCTACAAGCCGTTGACGCAACGCTTCGGCGACCGGCTCATGCTGACCATTCGTTCGCGCTTCGGGGCCGAAATGATCTCGGCCCGGCGGCTCCTGATGCGCGTGCTGAGGTATCGGGGCCCGGCGCGAATCGTCGCGATGGTGACGGACCAGACTCCGACGTCGTCGGGGGTGCGCTATTTCACCCAGTTCATGGGCCACGATACGGCGTTTTTCGTCGGACCCGAGGCGATTGCGCGCGGCGCCCGGCTGCCGGTCTGGTACCTGGAAATGCGCCGCGAATCCCGCGGTCATTATCGTGTCGGTTTCGTCCCGCTGGCCGCCGCTGGCGAAGAACTGGCCCCGGGCGCGCTGATTGAGCGCTATGCCGCCGCCGTCGAATCCTTGACACGCGAGCGACCTGCGGACTGGCTCTGGAACTACCGCCGATGGAAGGTTCAGCGCGATGCCGAGGGCAATCCGCAGATCGTGAAATCGGGCCGATTGCCGCGCCCGGATTGACATAAGGAGTACTGCAAATACATACGGTTACCTTGCATTCCTAAAAGTTTCTGACACAATGCGGCGCAAGTGGCGGAAGGTCCGGCAGCCTGTTTCGTTAACTGGTTCCTACGGCCGCGACCGGTCGCGCGACACACTGCCTCGAAAACAGGGGGAACCCATCGGGGTGCCGCAGGTGCAAGGCGAATCGCTTCCTGAGTTCACGGCGTCCGACGTGCTGTCGTCGAAGCTGTGGCAGCCGCGGCCGGACCGGCCGCCGCTTGGCATCGACCTCGCCTGCACCAAGATCGCCGTCGACTTTCAGAACATCACCGCCGGCAACGCCGATGCGGTGATTCGCCAGAGCCTGGACATCCTGCGCGAAGCGACCGGCACCGATGCCGTATTTCTCGCGCTGCTCGATGGCCATGGCGAGCGTATCGATTCGATCGTGGCCGCGAAGGGCCCCTTCGCGCAGTGCCGGCCCGAGGTACTGAAAGGCGAGTCGCTCGAGGCGCTGCCCTGGATCCGCTCGCGGCTCGAGCATGTCCGGATCCTGGAAATCCGTGACACCGTCAGTGCGCGCATCGAGCAGGCGGGAGACGCCGGGCGCCTCGCGGGACTCGATATCCGCTCCCTGCTGCTGATCGCTTTCGCGGTCCAGGGCACCGTCCGTGGATTTCTCGCCTTCGTATCCTCCACGCCAAGGGATGGCTGGGACGTCAACCTGCATCTGCTGCTCAAGCTCGTCGGAACGAGCCTCGCCTGCGGCCTCGAGAAGGTCTCGCTCGGCGACCGGCTCGCCGACATGCAGGAGCGCCAGGAGATGGCGCTGCCCTGCGCAAACGACGGGCTGTGGGACTACGACGCCCAGACCAATCACACCTGGTTCTCGCCGCGCTGGAAGGGCATGCTTGGTTTTGCCGAGGACGACATCATCACCTCGCCGGACTGGCACCGCATGGTCCATCCCGAGGACCTTGCCCGCGTTTCGGCCGCGATGCGCGACCACATCGCGGGCAAGACGCCGATGTTCGAGAGCGTGCACCGGCTCAAGCACACGGACGGGGAATGGCGCTGGGTCATCGGCCGCGCCTGCGCGCGGGTCGACGACCAGGGGCGGCTGCGCCGCCTGATCGGCGTCGAGCTCGACATCACCGAGCGCAAGCTCTACGAGGAGGCGCTGTTCCGCGAGAAGGAGAGCGCCCAGATTACGCTGCAGTCGATCGGCGACGGCGTAATCACCTGCGACGCCCATGGCCGCGTCGAATACCTGAACCCGGTGGCGGAGGAACTCACGGGCTGGCGGCTCGAGGACAGCCTCGGCCGGACCATTGACGAGATCTTCCGTGCCTTCCACGAGGAGACCTGTGAGCCCCTCGAGAACCCGCTTGCGGTCGCCGTTCGCCGCATCCGCTCGATCAAGTCGGTCCGCCCGATGCTGCTGATCCGCAAGGACGGCAACGAGCTCTACATCGAGAGCACGGCCTCGCCGATCCGCGACGGCACCGGGACCGTGACGGGCGGCGTGCTCGTCTTCCACGACGTGTCCGAGTCGCGCGAGCTGAACCGGAGGCTTTCGTACCACGCGAGCCACGACGTGCTGACCGGGCTCGTCAACCGGCGCGAGTTCGAGACCCGCCTCGAGCGGGCGCTGAAGAGCGCCAAGGCACGGGAGACCTCTTACGCCCTCTGCTACATCGACATCGACCAGTTCAAGATCGTGAATGATACCTGCGGGCACAGCGCCGGCGATGCGCTGCTCGGCCAGGTCGGCGCGCTGCTGAAATCGAAGGTGCGTTGGCGCGACACGCTTGCGCGCCTCGGCGGCGACGAGTTCGGCGTGCTGCTCGAGAGCTGCTCGCTGGAAGAGGCGCTGCGCACGGCTGAATCGCTGCGTGAAGCCATCCGGAATTTCCGCTACACCTGGGAGGACCGCAGCTTCCGGCTCGGCTGCTCTATCGGCGTCGTGCCGATCACGGCCGAGAATGAAGACGTGGCCTCGGTGCTCTCGGCGGCGGACTCGGCCTGCGGCGCAGCCAAGGAATCGGGCCGCAACCGGGTCCACTGCTTCGAGGAAAACGACATCGACCTGATGCGGCGCCGGCGCGAGATGCAGTGGGCCGCCCGCATCAACAACGCGCTGGAGGAATCGCGCTTCGAGCTGTTCCGCATGACCATCCTGCCGCTGCAGCAGGAGGACGCCGGCGAGCACTTCGAGCTGCTGCTGCGCATGCGCGACGAGAGCGGCAAGATCGTGGCGCCGGACCAGTTCATCGCGGCGGCCGAGCGCTACGGCATCACGCCCTCCATCGACCGTTGGGTGATCGACAGCGCCTTCCGCTGGCTGGTGTCGGAAGCCGACGAACGCAAGCGCCTGACGATGTGCTCGATCAACCTGTCGGGGCAGAGCCTCGGCGACGACAAGTTCCTGCCGTACGTGATCGAGCAGTTCCACCGGAGCGGAATCGACGGCAGCAAGATCTGCTTCGAGATCACCGAGACCGCGGCGATCGCCAACTTTTCCCAGGCCAGCCGCTTCATCCAGGCCCTCAAGGAGCTCGGCTGCAAGTTCGCGCTCGACGACTTCGGGACGGGGCTTTCGTCTTTCGGCTACCTCAAACACTTCCCGGTCGATTTCCTGAAGATCGACGGCAGCTTCGTGAAAGGCGTGCTGCACGATCCCATCGACCGCGAGATGGTGCGCTCGATCAACGAGATCGGCCACCTGACCGGCAAGCAGACGATCGCGGAATGGGCCGAGAATGCGGAGATCATCGAGGTCCTGCGCGGCCTCGGCGTCGACTACGCGCAGGGCTACGGCGTGTCGCAGCCACAGCGGGTGCAGCGGGCGGCCATCGCCTAACTCGCCGCCGCCCGCCGCCGCGCGGGATCGGGCGGTGGATGCCGGCGCGCAGCCGGCTCTCTTGCATCCTAGCGATCGAGCGCGAGCTCCAGCAACGCCGCCGCAGAATGCCGCCAGGTAAAAAGCCCGGCTATGCGCGCGCGCGCAGCGGCACCGAGGCGCTGGGCTCCTGCCGGGTCGCCGAGCAGGCGCGTCAGTCCCTGGGTGAGCTCGCCCGCGTCGTTGCGCGCGACGAGCAGCCCCGAGCGCTCATGCTCGATGAGCTCACGAAAACCGCCGCCGTTGGTTGCGACAATCGGCAGTCCGCAGGCCATCGCTTCGGCGAGGGGGTTGCCGAAGGGTTCGTTGACCACCGACGGGATCACGAAGACTGTCGCGCTCGCGTAGATCTGCGGCAGCTCGGCGTACGGGACAGGGCCGAAGAATCTCACTCGCTCCGCCGTCCGGGCGTTCAGCAGCGCCCGCAGATCGTCGACGTAGCTCGAGCTCTTCTGCAGCAATTGCCGGCGTATCTTCTCTGCAAGCGTCCGACCATAGAAGCGTTTCAAACCCTGATCGATCGGATCCGACGACAGTCCCACGAGATAGGAATAAGGCAGGAGGCCGGGCTGACCGCAGATGTGCAGCTCGCAGTCCGGGTGGGATTCGAGCACGCGGTCGAAAGCTTCGATGAGCACGTGCAGGCCCTTCTCGGGCGACACGCGCCCGACGAAGAGAACGACCTTCGCTTGCGCACCGGCGCGCGCTCGGAGCTGCGGCGTGAAGAAATCCGCGTCGACGCCGTTGTAGAGGGTGCGGCACTTCGGTGCGATCGCCGGTAAATTCCCCCGGATTCTGCCGATCGTGTAGTTGGAGTTGCCGACTACGAAGTCGACGCTCTGCAGCGCGGCCAGGTATTCGGGCCGCGGCTGCATCGTACCGAGCCTGTCATCGGCCATCCTGAGCACGATGCGCGCTCTCGGCAAGTGGGCGCGCAAGAGGGGCGCGAACTGGAAGAACGTGAAAAGCAACACGATATCGGGCTCGATGTCGGCGAGCGCCCGCGAGACGCGGCGGTAGTACGAGCCGTAATAACGGCGCGAGGCGAAGAACGGCGGCTCGAGATCCCAAAAACCCGTGACGCGGTCGAGCGCCTGGTAGATGGGCTTGCCGATGGAGGGGTAGCGGAGCACTTCGAGCCCGTCGCCGGCGGCCTCACGCGGCGCCTGTCCCGAGGCACGACCGGAAAAAAGCCAGGTCTCGCTGCCCGCCGGCAGGCCCGCAGCCAGATTGCGCGCGACGATCGCGATCGTCGAGCCCTGACGAAACGGAATGCCGATCGTGTCCCACGGTTGCGCGACGATGGCGACCTTCACGGAGCGGACCCGCCCGATCGTCCCTGCGCGTCGTCGCGCGCCGGAACCGCGGGGGCGCAGTAACGCCGATAGAGCTCGGTCAGCCCGGCGACGTTGCCGTCCCAGGTGAAGCGATTCGCGACGCGCTGCCGGCCCGCGGCGCCCATGCGCGCGCGCCGCCCGGGATCCTCCAGCAGTGCGGCGATCGCATCGGCGAGCGCGTCAGCGTCACCGCGCGGCACGAGCGTTCCCGTGACGCCGTCAT
Source organism: uncultured Gammaproteobacteria bacterium (assembly GCA_963738285.1). Lineage (GTDB taxonomy): Bacteria > Pseudomonadota > Gammaproteobacteria > Steroidobacterales > Steroidobacteraceae > SCUD01. The sequence goes on from CAVTVX010000009.1 coordinate 178,313, forward strand.
CGACGATCTCCGGAATCGCGCCGCTCTCGGCACCGACCACGGGCAGCCCCGCCGCCATCGCCTCGATCGGCGGTATGCCGAAGGGCTCCTGCCAGACCGACGGGAACACGAACACGCCCGCCAGCGCGTGCAGCGCCGGCAGCTCGTGATTGGCCACGGCACCTTCGAAGGCCACGGAATTGCCGAGCCGCTTCGCACGGCGCGCGAGCTCGCGATGGTAGCTCTGAGCGTCCCGAAAGGCCTCGCTCCACTCGTTTAGCAGCGGGTCGCGGTCCCACGGGTCGACGAACTGCTTCGGCGAGATCTCGAGCGGCCCGACGAGTCGCAAATGCGCGTCGGGAAAGCGTGGCAGGACCTTCGCAAACGCGTCGAGCAGGACATGAACGCCCTTCTCCGGCGACAGACGTCCGATGAAGAGCACCTCCCGTGATTCCTGCGGGCGGCTTTTGACCTCGAGGAAGCGCGCGTCGACGCCGTTGTACATCACGTGACACCGCCCGGCGACCTCGGGGAACCTGTTCTTGATCGCATCGACGATGTGCGCGCTGCAACCCAAAATCAGAGCCGACTGGCGCAAGCGTCCAAGCAGAAGATCCCGGTCGAAGTCGGCGAGCGCGTGATCGTGAGAGTGGAGCACGATTGCGGCGCGTGGATTGAAAAATCGCAGTATGGGAATGAAGCTCGAGGGCCCCTGTATGTGGATGACGTCCGGCTGCCTTTTGCGCAGATTCAGTGCCACTCTGAGCACGTAGGGGAGATAGTACAGCGTGCGCAGGCGGAATGGCCGCGTGGGCGACGCGATGCCGAGCTTGTCGAGCACGCCAAGCGTGTTCAGCGCGCGGTCGACGCCGACGCGAACACGCCGGTAGGTCACGCCTTCGTGAATCTCCAGACGCTTGTCGCCGGGTCCGCGACGCGTATAGACGATTACGTCGTGGTCTTTGGCGAGCCGTCGTGCCATTTCGTAGTTGACCACGGCCAGCGCGTCGAAGACGCGCACCTGCGGCACGGGGATGATCGAGTGAGGATAGACGAGCGCGATCTTCATGGTCGTCGAGTGTCGCGGGCGATCCGCTTGAAACCCGCGACGAGCCCGCGCGCGGAACGGACATGGCGCTTGCCATCCACGAGCGTGATGTTGCCCACACCGACGAGCGTATGCAGCCCGTGGGGATAGGGGCCGTCGGGCGCCGGCGCGAGCCTCGCCACCGGTGCCTCGCGAAACGCCGCAGGCGTGAGCGTCGTGATGCGATTGACCACGATGGCACCTCCGTAGGTCGCCGAGCAGTCCTGCGCCGGACGATACAGCGCACCGCCCGATGCGAACGGTGTTCCCGCGGGGCGCGAGGAGCGCAGGTCGCATTTGACGGGATTCTCCGCATGCGCCGTCCAGGGCCCGAACAGGTCCGGAGCATGGAACGCGAAGAGCTTGGTCTCTCCCTGATCGCGCTGATTTGCGGCGAGCATCCACCAACGCCCGTCGTGCGTAAACACGGTTGCGTCGGCGCCCGCGAAGTCTTCAAGGAGCACGCAGTCGGGCACCCAGCGATCAGGGAAGGCAGTCGCACGATGGAGCTGCACGCGGCCGAGCCGACCGGTCTCCGGCAGGCAGTAGATTCGCCCACCGTGCTCGACGATCTGCGGGTAAGAGGCGTGCACGGTCGCATGCATCACATCGCGCGGCACCGTCACGGCACCGTCGGGCGCGATCTCGAAAGTGACGATGCGGCCGACGTTCTCCCTGAACGACAGCGCCTCGGCGAGCACGGTGACCGTGCCGTCGGGCGCCACGGTGCCGAAAGGATCGGCCAGGAAGCCGCCTTCGGGCACGGGCAGCCAGCGGATAGCGTCCGCATCGAAGGACTCGAGCACGTGCTCGACGGGTTTCGCGATGACGCCGATCGCCCATTGTTCGGCCGTCAGCTCGAGCGTGAGGCGACGCGCGAGGTTGCGCAAGCTGGCCAGTGGCAGGAGTGCCCGGAGCGTCGCCGCCGCGACGGGCGGCGTTCGTCCTACCGTCACGCTGCCAGCGGCCGGAGCGGCGGCCTCCGCGAGACGCTCACGCAGGCAGCGCGCAGGCCAGCCAGCGACGGCGTTCTGGACGCGCCGGCGCGTCGCCGCACGAGAATGCGCGACCGCCTTGAATGCGCCTTCCATGAGCACGGAGGCATCGCGGGGTCCCGTCAGGCGCACGAGGCGCACCATGACGGCGCGCCGCCCGGCCACGTGCTCGCGAAGCGCCACGTTGCCGCGCTCTGCCGTCTCGCCGTAAAGAAACGTCCAGTAACCGAGACGCGGCTCCGCGTCGCATTCGCCAAACGCGCCGTCAGAGAGATCGAGAACGAGATCGGTGCCTTCGAGCCCTCTCGTCCGGGCCCCGACGCAGGTGACGTTCGCGGACGGGACCGCGCGCAGCGCCGTCACGCAGCGTTCCGCCCACTCGTCGGTTCCGCCGCGCGGCAGGCGAACTGCGACGGCCACGTGGGTCAACGGCTTCGGTTGGGGCGCGGTGAAGGGCAGCACGGGAACGAAGCGCGACGCGAGTTCACGGCCAAAGCATACGCTGGGCGGACCGGCATCTACTGCAATCCACCGCACGAAAGCAAAACGGCGACTGGTCGATGTCGGTCGGGCGGCGAGGACGCTGGCATTGACGGCTGCCTCCGAAGGTGCGGTCGACACTATAATTGACATGCCATGAATACAGCGACTTTTCGCGGCGTGTCGCCCATATTCATCGTAGGAGCGCCGCGCTCGGGTACGACGCTGCTCTCCCGCATCCTCGACAGCCACCCGGGTCTCGGCATCGCCGACGAGATCATCTATTTCGACATCATTCTCCAGGCCCGCTCCGTCGTGCCCGAGCTGGACACGCCCGAGCGGATCGAGCGGTTCTTCGAGCTCCTGCCGAAAATGGACCACGTCCGCTACTGGCAGGGGCTCGACGAGGTGCTCGCCGAAGTCAAGCGGCGCCTGCTCGCCGGGGACACACCGAGCTATCCACGCTTCTACCTGCTCGTGATGCAGGTCTATGCCGAGCGGCGTGGCGCCGCGCGCTTCGGCGAAAAGACGCCGTGGAACGTCCGGCACATGGATGAGATCGTGGCGCTCTTCCCCGAAGCGCGCATCGTCCACATCGTCCGCGACCCGCGGGCGCAGATCGCCTCGCGCCGCAAGCTCCCGCGCGCTTCGCGCGACGTCGTCACGATGGCCGTGAAGTGGAAGCTCGACGCCGCAGCCGCGGCGCGGTTCGCCGACGGGCCGAACGCCACGCCAGAGAACTACATGGAGCTGCGTTACGAGGACCTCGTCGCCGAGCTCGAGCCGCAGATCCGGCGTATCTGCAAATTTCTCGGCGAGCCGTTTCACGCCGACATGCTGACCTTTCACCGCGAGCAGGACGTCATGTTCAGGGACCAGCCGTGGAAGGAGGGCGTGTTCCGTCCCGTGCACACTGATTCGCTGCAGGCCTGGCGCAAGGAGCTGAGCCGTTCGCAGGCACGCATCGTGGAGATCGTTTGTGGCGCCGAGATGCGCCGTCACGGCTACGCGGCGGACAGCGGCGGTTCTGCGCTCGGCGCCGCGGCCCGGCTCCCCGCCGAAGCGCTCCAGTGGCTGCGCTTCAAGCGGAGAGAGTCAGTGCGTAAGCGTACCGAGACCGAAATCGAGTTCGCTCAAGGCAGCCTGCCGCTCTATCGCCTGCTCGCCAACCTCGTGCGCGGGCGGCCGCGCAAAGACCTGTGAGCCGTCGCCGCCTCGAACCGCAAGAGACCGGTTCTGGACCGCTCGGCCGGCCGCTATGCCGGCAACAGTTGCTACGTCTTGCCGTTCTGCGAAAGCAGGTAGTTCACGATCGTATCGACGTCATGATCCGGAATCGGCGCGCCGAACACCTTTTTCATCTTCGTGACCGTGGCGGCCCATTGGTCGCGGGTCAGCGGCGGCTGCGTGTAGATGTAGTCGACCGAATGGCAGGCCATGCAACTGCGGGCGGCGGCATCCATACCGGGTCCCGGTTTGAGTCGCGCGCTCTCCTGGGGCAGGTCGATCGTCACTTCACCTGAGGTTTCCGCGGCAAGGAGCGTTGGGCCGGCGGCCAGGCCAAATAGTGCGGCAAGTGCCATGCCCGGTCGTGACAGTTTCCTCATGGCGCTCTCCTCAGACCGCAGTGACGCGAACGGTTTCGACGACGTTGCGCATGTAACCGGAAGGGTTCCAGCGCGGCGTGACGCGTTGCGACTCGCCGATGGTGTTGACTGCCATGCAAGCCAGCTCGTAGTGGTTCCCGGTCTTTGGCGCGAATGCGGCGCTCCACTCCCGGAAGCCGTACTTGCCGTAGTTCTTGCCGAGCTCGGTTGCGGTCCAGGTCGTGCCACCGTCGGTGGAAAAGAGCACGCGGGCGATGCCGAAGCCACCGTCGAAGGCGATGCCTTTCACCTGGTGGCTGTGACCGCCCACGACCTTGGCGCCATCGGCCAGGCTCGTGATAAACGAGCGGACATTCATGCGATTGATCGGCACCGTTGCGACGCCCTTTTGCCCGGGCTCCATGCAGGCGCAGGGATTGTCCGGTATGCGATAGGCGGGTTTCATCCAGAAGTTCTCGTCTACGATGCCGATCACCTCGATGTCGGCCAGCATCTTGACCCAATAGGTCGCATACCATCCCGGCACCACCAGGCGCACGGGATAGCCGTTGAGCAGGGGCAGCGGCGCACCGTTCATGCTGTAGGCGACCATGACGTCGTCGGACAACGCGATGTCCATGTCGAGCGACTTGACGAAGTCCGGCGTGGCCGGCAGCACGGGTCCGTCGGCACCGTTGAATTTGACCTGGACCGCCCCCGTCCCGATGCCGGCCTTGTTCAGGATGTCGCGCAGCCGAACGCCTTTCCACAGGGCGTTGCCCATCGCGCCGTTGGCCCATTGGCCGCCGGGCACGCGCGGGGCGAATAGCCCGCGGCTGTTGCCCGAGCACTGGCAGACGGCAATCACTTCGACGGTTTCGAAGTTATTCTTCAGGTCGGCAACGCCCAGGTCGATCGGTTCCTTGACCAGGCCATGAACCTTGATGCGGAAGGTGTCCGCATCCATGCTTGCGGGCACGCCCGCGAGGTGCCAGCGCACGAAGAAGGCATCGTTCGGCGTCATCGCGCCGTCATTCAAAACCGACATCGGCGTTTCGAGCTGCACCGGCCGTGCGGTCAGCAGGATCAGCTCGCGTTTCTGGGGGTAGGTAACGAGTTCCCGCGCGCCATTCGCCATGGGCAGCTCGACCATCTTTCCTGCCGCGGCAGTTGCCGTGCTGCGTCCAAAAAGCGCAAGGCTGCCCATGGCGGCCCCGGCTCCGAGAAACTTTCGGCGCGACGCGCTCAGCACGTCCAATTTGCCACGCGAGTCGTCGTGATCGTTCATCTTGAGCCTCCCTAAGCCGAGCTGCTGGCGGCAGCTGCGACGGCATGTCGAGGAAGAGGGCCGGCGGACGCCGCATCAAAATAGTTAATTTCCCGGCAAATGCAAGTAGCGCTCGGCATGAACGGTGGGCCTGCTCAACTGACGACCCGGCGGGAGAAGCTCGGACAGCTGGCTCGCCAGGCAAGCTGACCGGCCGTCGTCAGCCGGTGGCATGCGCGTTCGGACGGTAAAGGAGCAGCCCCGCTGCCGCGACGGCCGCAAAGCTCGCTCCGGCAACGAACGTCGCCGAAGCGCCGAGTGCGCTCCACAACCCGCCCGCGATGACGCTCGCAGCGACGAGCGCCGCGCCGCTCACCAGGTTGAAGATCCCGAAAGCCGTGCCGCGCAGCGGCTGCGGCGCGCAGTCGGCCACGAGTTTCGAGAGCAGGCCCTGCGTGAGCGCCATGTGCAGGCCCCAGAGGGCCGCGCCGGCGAACACTGCCACGGGCGACGCCGCGAGTGCGAGGGCGGCATCGGCGATGACCAGCACGGCGAGCCCGAGCAACAGTAGGGTCCTTGCCGATAGCTTGTCGGCCGCCGCGCCCGCCGGATAGGCGAGTGAGGCATAGACCAGGTTCATGGCGATCATGACCGCGGGCACGAATCCGATCGCGAGCCCGACGTCCCTGGCGCGCAGGACCAGGAAGGCCTCGCTGAAGCGGGCGAGGGTGAAGACTGCCCCGAGCGTGACCAGGAGCCAATAGCGCGCGGGCAATTGCCCGACGTCGGCAACCCGCAGGCGGCCGGCCGGGCGCGCGGCATGCGCGTTTGGCTCGGGCTCGCGCACCGCGACGAGCAGGAGCAGCGCCGACAGGAACGCCGGCAGCACCGCCACCCACATCACGGACTTGATGTCGTTCGAGAACCAGGCCATGAACGCGAGCGCCAGCATCGGCCCGAAGAAGGCGCCGACGGAGTCGAGCGCCTGGCGCAGGCCATAGGCGGCGCCGAGCAGCGTCGGCGGCGTGATGTCGGCGACCAGCGCATCGCGCGGCGCGCCGCGGATGCCCTTGCCGACCCGGTCGACGAAGCGCGCGCCGAACACCCATCCGAGCGACGTCGCGAGCGGAAACACGGGCTTCGTAATAGCGGACAGACCGTAGCCCAGCACGACGAGAAACTTGCGCTTGCGGAAGTAATCGCTGGCCGCGCCCGAGAACACCTTCGTGATCGCCGCGGTGCCTTCGGCGACGCCTTCGATGACGCCGATCGCGGCCATGGATGCGCCGAGCACGCTGGACATGAAGATCGGCAGCAGGCTGTGGACCAGCTCCGATGAGGTGTCCATCAGCATCGAGCCGATGCCGAGGACCCAGATGCCTTTCGGCAGCGCACGCGGTGTCACGTGCGGCGACGAAGTCATGAAGGCTGCACCTCGACGATCTTGAGCCGGGCAGAGGCGCCGGACCTGATGGAAACGGCAGCCTTGCGGCACTTGAAGCGCGCCGCGATCAATGCAATCAGCTCGGCATTCGCCTTGCCGTCGACCGGCGGGGATTTCAGCCTGGCCAGCCACGTGCCATCCGGCGCCTGCGTGAGCTCGGACATGCGAGCCCGCGGTTTCACCCTGACCTGGAGGATCATTGGTTCTTGCCGGCGACGAGGGCGGTGACGGATCTCACGCAGGGCTCAGGTTCGCACGAAGTTACTCGACGTTGGGAATCCTGACGATGCCGCCCTTGGCTTGCGGATCGTGCGGATCCCTGACGACCGTGACGTAGAGATCCTTTTCGCCCGGGCCGAACGCCACGTTGGTCGTGCCATCGCCAGCGGCGATCGGGAACTGGTGCAGCAGCCTGCCGTCCGGGGCGATCTTGAGGATCTTCCCGCCGGACCACTGGGCGACATACAGGTTTCCCTTGCCGTCGATCTTCATGCTGTCCGGCCCCAGCCACCAGGAGTCGTTCTTGTTCGGCGTCAGGACATTGAGCAGGGCGAAATTCGAGCGGTCGCTCAGCGAGCCGTCCTCGCCGACCCGGAACTTCAGGATGCAGTTCCCGACGGTCTCGCTGACATAGAGCGTCCTCTGGTCCGGGGAGATGCCGATGCCGTTGGCGTAGTTGAGGTCGTTCGCGACTTCGACCCACCGCCGGCGCCCCGGGGCGAGGTACAGGATCTTGCCGACGACGGCCGTCGGCGCGCTCTCGAAGGAGCCGAACACCGTGGCGTAGGCGCCCCCGTCCCGCGTGACCACGATATCGTTGATGCCACCGTCGAACTTGCGGCCCTTGTCGTCCGCATCCCACCGGTGCAACTGCCTGCCTGCCATGTCGAGCTCGAGGATCGCGCCCTGCAAGTCGGAACAAGCCACGAGGAAGGTCTTCTGCCGTGTGAGCGCCAGGCCGTTGTGGCTGCAGCCCGCGAGATCGTTCAGGATGACCGCGGTCTTGCCGTCCCATTTCGAGAGCGTGCTCGATGTCCAGGCTACGTAGTAGAGGTTGCCGTCCACGAATAGCGGCCCTTCGGGTCCGAGCACATCGGTCACGAGGGTGACCTCTTCGGCCCGGGCAGCGAGCGCGGCGAGCGTCAGGCCGACGGCGACGCCGGCGAGCCGGCGGGTTGTCATTGCAGCGCAATCTCGCCGTCGAAGGCGACGCGCAGCCTCAGCCCCGCGATCTCCAGAGTGGCCTTGGCGGGGAATGTCTCCGTCCCGGCGATGGAACCGTCGGCCAGGGCCTTTTCCGCCGCGTGCTCGATCTGCCGCTGCGAATTGATGCCGACCATCTTCAGGAACCTTCGAGTGCTGAGGTTGAAGGCTTCCTCGTTCATGTTGGTCTCCTTTTGGGGTCGCCGGAGAATCGTAGCACCCGGCATCGGGCCGGTCGTCACAGCCGAGTTTCACATCGCACGGCTCCTTCGCTTTCGCCCCCTTGAACCAGCGTTCGAATGGCGCAAAATCGCTTCAGGAGCGAAAGGAGGCATCATTCCATGCGGCTTGTTCTCGGAGCAGTTCTCGCAGGACTTTTGACGACCAGCCAGACGGCCCCGGCGACGCCTCAGCCGCCCGCTCCGTTTCACCTGGTCGACCTGAGCGGCGACTTCGTTCGATTCTACGACGCGACCGAAGGGCAAAGCGACGCCGATCGGGTCGCCGCCTTTTATCGCGATGTGGCCCCGCGCTTTCCGCCGTTCTACGACGCCGGGCGCTTCGATGCCGGCCGACAGGATCAGCGCATCCTCCGCTCCATCCGGCAATTCCCGGATATCCGCGCGCACTATCTCACGGCGAGTACGCAGTTTGCGTCGGCGATTGCGCCGGCATTCGCCTCTTTCTCGCGTGCGTTTCCGGACATGCCGCCGATCGGCGATGTCTATCTGCTGCACAGCCTGGGCGAGATGGACGGCGGCACGCGCGAATTCCAGGGACAGATCTATTTCATCTTCGGTGCCGACGTGATGGCGCGCGTGCATGCCGGGTTCACGAGCGAACAGCCGTTCTTCCACCACGAACTCCTCCACCGCTATCACCAGCGTTTTTTCGATGCTTGCGATCCGGTTTGGTGCGGGCTCTGGGAGGAGGGGCTGGCTGTCTACGTGGCGGCGCGGCTGAATCCGGGAGCTTCCGACGACGAGCTGTTGCTGACGTCGCCCGAGCCCATCCGCGCGGCGGTGGATGCCAACCGCGCGCTCGCGGTGTGCACCATCAAGGCGCGGCTCGATTCAACCGAACAGAACGATTTCGGCCAGCTCTTCGAAGGCCAGGCCCACCCGGACGGCCTGCCGCCGCGCTTTGGCTACTATGTGGGCTATCTGGCCGTGCAGGAAGCGGCCCGCGCTCACTCCATGCAGGAGCTGGCGCACATGAACCCAGCGCAGGCGCGGCCGGTTGTCGATGCCGCGTTGACCGCGCTCGCGCCCGTGTGTCCGGCGGCGAAGTGATCTGGCGGCAAGCGCGGCTTGCGCAGGCCGAGACGGGCCGGCGCGCTCACCAGATTTTGCACACTTCCTCTGGCTTCTTCACGAGCTTCGCGCCCGCCGTGCACTGATACGCCCGCGCAAATTCCGGCATGTTGGCCACCACGCCGTTGATACGCGCCCAGGGCGGCGAATGCGGATCCGTGATCGCCCTCATGCGCAGGAGCTCCGGGCGCTGGTTGCCGCAAGCCCATTGCGCGAAGCCGACGAAGAAGCGCTGCTCGGGGGTCAAGCCGTCGCGCTCGCCGAGCGGCAGCGCCTTGGTCTGCTCCTTCCAGGCCATCCACGCGAGCAGCTCGCCGCCCAGGTCGGCGATGTCCTCGCCTGAGGTGAGCGCGCCGTTGACCTTGATGTCGTCGACGATGGTGTACTGCGAGTACTGGTCGCGGATGCACTGCGCCCGGTTCTCGAATTTCTCGGCGTCGCTCCTGGTCCACCAGTCGCGCAGGCTTCCCGTGCCGTCATATTGGCTGCCTTCATCGTCGAAGCCATGGGTCAGCTCGTGGCCGATCGTGCCGCCGGTGTTGCCGTAGTTGGGCGCGTCGTCCAACCTGGGATCGTAGAGAGGCGGCAGCAGCACGCCGGCGGGGAAATTGATGTCGTTGAGCTGCGGGTCGTAGTACGCATTGACCGTGGGCGCCGTCATGCCCCATTCGCCGCGGTCGACGGGCTTGCCGATCTTCGCGGCCTGGCGGCGTGACTCGAAGATCGCGGCGCGCTGCACGTTGCCGAAGAAGCTGGTGCGGTCAATGACGAGCGCCGAGTAATCGCGCCAGACGTCCGGGTATCCCACCTTGTTGCGCATGGCGGCGAGCTTGCCGAGCGCCTGCGCCTTGGTCTCGGGCGACATCCAGTCGAGCTCCTGGATGCGCCGCTTCATCGCCGCCTGGATTTGCTCCGTCATCAGCACGGTGCGCGCCTTCATTTCGCCGGGGAAGGCTCGCGTCACGAATTCCTTGCCCAATGCGTCCCCAAGCGCGCCGTCCACCCACCCGACGCACTTCTTCCAGCGCGGCTCGTCCGCCTCCACGCCCTCCAAATACGCGCTATTGAACGCGAAGCTCTCATCGACGAAAGCCTTTGACAGGAACGGCGCCGCAGAGCCGAGCACGAAGGCGCGCAGATATGCCTTGAGACTGGCGAGATCCTCGCGGGCAAGGCTCGCATCGAGCGCCTTCACGAACGTGGGCTCGGCCACGTTCAGCCAGGGCTGTGCTTCGAGGCCCGCCGCTGCGAAATAGGCCGACCAGTCGAACGTGGGCGCCAGCTTCGAAAGCGTCGCGAGCGTCTCGCGGTGATAGATCTCGTGCGGGTCGCGCCGCTCCACGCGCGTGAGCGAGGCGTCGGCCAGGGCGGTTTCAATGCGCATCACCGCCGCGGCATCTGCCTCTGCCTGCTGGGCGGATTCGCCCGCCAGCGCGAGCAGGCTGGCCAGATGCACGAGGTAGCGCGCGCGCGTCTCCACGGACTTGCTGTCGTCCTTCACGTAATAGTCTCGATCCGGCAGGCCCAACCCGCCCGCATCGATGCCGGCGATGACTTTGGTCGCGTCGCGCGCGTCCTGCTGGGCATATGCATTGAAAAGGATCCCGCTGCCGCCTTCGAGGTGCAGACGGCCGATCAATGGCGCCAACCCCGTACGGTCGGTCAGCGCCTCGACGCTCGCAAGGTCGCGGCGTACCGGATCCAGCCCCGCTTTTTCAATGGCGGCTTCATCCATGCAGGTGGCGAAGTAGTCGCCGATCCTTTGCGCGGCGGGTGTGCGGTCCGGAACGGGTTTGGCGGCGTCCTCGAGAATTCCCCAGAGATAGCGCTGATTGTCCTCATAGAGCCTGGCGTACACGCTCCAGCTCGATTTGTCTGCAGGGATGGGATTGTTCTTTTGCCAGCCACCACATGCGAACGTGTAGAGGTCGTCGCAGGGATCGACCGAGCGGTCCATGGAGCTCGCGTCGAGGCTGGGCCTGTAGGGCAGGGCGGAAGCGGGTTGATCCGCGGCGACGGCGGCGAGATCAATGAAGATGGCGACTACCGCCGCAACTGCGATTCGCGCCATGGCCGGCATGATGCCCTCCGTATCAGGTCGCGCGGAACCATTCTTGCACGTCCGCTCAAAGCAACGGTTACAGGGCCTCAAACCCCGCCCCGGACCCGGGCGCTAGACGTAGTCCCGGGGGATCGAGCGGACCCAAGATTTTGAGAACACCCGCGTGTCCCCCTCGTACGCGTCCATGTGGTTCGAGACGTGAAAATGGGTGGCATCGGCCGTCAGCAAGCTGTCCGTCTCGACCCGGGTCCGCCAGCCGGCGCGCTGGAACTCGGTGACGGCGCGGATTTGCTGGCGCGTGGACAGCGGCTCGCCTTCGCGTAGGCGGACGACCTCCGTGCTGCGCGTTTCCATTTCCAGTCCATGGTCCAGGAAACGGATCCGGCCTTCGTCATTGATCTGCGTCAGCGTGGCCCAGCCATCCACGCGGTCATGCGCAACGGTGTGTGTGCGCCGGGGCGCGCGCAGGGTGGCCACTGCCAGGGGCCGCGAGATTTCGGCGGGTTCAAACGGCGGGAGGCTGCGATCCGCTGCCTGCGGTGACCGGACCGGGAGCCGAAGGCGGCATCCTTCCCCGGTCAACAAGCTGAGCCGCACCATTTTCGGCGATGGCCACGCGTGGCGCGTGAACGTCGGCGAAATGCCGATCCGCCAGCGATGCCCGGGCGCGAGTCGATAGCCCATCATGCGCAACTGAACCGTCACGCGATAGCGTCGCCCGGGTTCAAGGGGCCGCGGATTCTCGTGGCTTTCGTGGTGAGTCAGATTGAGCATGCCCCAGGTCACGAGGGTCGAGGCGCCGTCGGGCGCGACATCGCACAGGCGCACCGCGACGAGCGCGCCGGGCTCGTCAGCCGCCAGCTGGAGATCCGCCTCCGGGTTCCCGAGTATTGCGACGGATTCGCCGACCGGTGCTGAAGTGAAAGCGAGGCACTCGCCGTCCGCAGCGCGCTGGTCCGGTGGAAACTCGCCCTTGGAGCCGAAATTGCCCCATTCGCCGCTGTCGAATCCGTGGCTGAGCAGGCCGGTGAAGTCGACCGCGACCGTCGATGCCGGCCTTTCGCTCATTACGTTCGCGGCCCCGTCGCTGTTGAGGTAGAGCCGCTGCTCGCGGACGTGAGGCGATGGCCACGAGGGATCGGCCACCCAGTGCCCTTGGCGCTCCAGGTAGTGGGTCGCCGGCGGCTCGCTCTCGAGAATCCAGCAGCGCAGCATCGGCTCGTCCATCACGCCGGTGTCCTTGCCCTTCAGCCAGTGATCCCACCAGCGAAGGCTCTCTTGCGTAAATCCCATGGCGGGACCGGGAACGCCTTCGTCGGGGTAGTTGTGCGACCACGCGCCAATCAGCCCCTTGCGCGGCACGGTGAGCCCGGCGAGCAATCGCGGTATCGAGTTGTTGTAGGCATCGCCCCAGCCGCCCACGGCATAGACCGGCGCCTCGATCGCACCGTAATCCTCGCGCACCGAGCCGTGCTTCCAGAATGCATCGCGCCTTTGGTGCGAAAGCCAGGCCTCGACGAACGGAGGCGTCCTCTCCATGCGCTCCAGCCACATGGCGCGCCAGCGCTCGCCCACCCAGCGGGGATCCGGCGGCTGGGCATTGTGGCCGAACATCACCGTTGCCCAGGGCAGCATCTGCGAGGCCAGCAGGCAGCCGCCCATGTAATGCACGTCGTCGTGGTAGCGATCGTCGGTGAAGCCGATGGTGATCACGGCTTTCAGCTGCGGCGGACGGCGCGCGGCGACCTGCAGGGCGTTGAAGCCGCCCCAGGATTTGCCGAACATGCCGATCTGTCCGTCGCACCAGGGCTGCGACGCGATCCAGGCCATCACCTCCAGGCAATCGTCCTGTTCCTGCGGAAGATACTCGTCGTACAGGATGCCGTCGGAATCACCGCTGCCGCGCAGGTCCACGCGCACGCAGGCATATCCGTGGCCGGCGAGGTAAGGATGGCGGATGGCATCGCGAATCGCGGTGCCGTCATTCTTGCGATACGGGATATATTCCAGCAGCGCGGGAAAGGGTTGCCGGTCCGATTCGACGGGGAGCCACATCCGGGCGGCAACCCGCGTCCCGTCCGCCAGCGGAATCCAGGCGTTCTCGATTTCGCGGACCGCGTGGGGAAAATCGGTCTTGATGCGTTGCATCGGGTACCCCGGGACTGCCTTGCGCAAGTAGGAGTCAATGCAACGGAAGATACAACAACGGCCGCCTGACGAAGCCCGCAGGAGGTTTCTGCGGGCATCCTCGCTCGCCCTCGTGGGCTTCGCCGGCGGCGGCGTCATGCGCATCGCCCGGGCCGCAGCCGGCCCTGTCCTGCATATCCGCAACTATGTGGACGTGGTCTCGCTGGATCCGGTCAGCACCGTCTCCCTGGGCGAAGGCATCATCCAGAGGGCGATTCACCTGAGTCTCCTGCGGTTCAAGCCCGATGGCAGCTGGGAACCGGAACTCGATGCCGCCGTGCGCTTCGAACGGCTGGACGCGATCCACTATGGCTTTCGTCTCAAGCCGGGTCAGATGTTCAACAACGGCTTCGGCGAGATGACCGCCGATGACGTCAAATTCTCCTTTGAACGCATGGTCGATCCGGCGATGAATGCCCTCAACGCGCCGGACATGGGGCCGCTGGACCACGTCGACGTCCATGACCGTTACTCGGGAATGTTTGTCCTGCGGTCCCCCTACGCGGCATTCATACCCGTTGCGATCGCCGGGCCGAACGGCGTGATCCTCTCACGCAAGGCGGTCACGGCCGTCGGCGGCAAGTTCACCACTCAGCCGCCGTGCTGCTCGGGTCCCTATGCGTTCAAGTCCTGGCGGGCTCAGCGCAAGACGGTGCTCGAAAGGAACCCGGCATGGACGGGTCAGCCGGCCCCATTCGCGGAGATCCACATTTACGCGATGAATGACGACAAGGCCGGGGAGCTGGCATTCGAGGCGGGCCAGCTGGACTGCTGCCAGATTTCGGTCGAGTCCGTCGATCCGTTCGAACGTGACATGCCGCCGGACAGTACGCTGCGGGTGTTGCCTTCCGGGCGCAACTACTGGCTGGGCATGAACCAGGAGAATCCTGCGCTCGCCGACATTCGGATCCGGCGTGCGATCCAGAATGCGGTCGATGTGGAGGCCGTGCTGGAAGCCGCCTGGTTCGGCCTGGCGAAGGTTTCCACCGGTCCCATTCCCGAAGGCATGACCGGTCATCGTGAGAAGGCCCTGATCCCGCCGCGTGGCGACCCGGATCATGCGAGGGCCCTGCTCAGGGAGGCCGGAGTCACTGCGCCACTGCGCCTGACACTGGATGTCTCCGCCAGGGCCCGTGATCTCACGACCGCGCAGGTTATCCAGTGGTCGCTGAAAAAGGTCGGTGTCGAGGTCGAGATCCGCGCGCAGGATCAAAGCACCTTCCTCACGATCGGCCGCGAGGACCTCGGCGATCGATGGCGCGACATCCAGCTCTACGAGCAGGATTTTGTCGGATTGGCGGACCCTTACTATTCCATGACCTGGTTCATTTCCAGGCAGGTGGGACTCTGGAACTGGGAACGGTTCCGCAACGAGGAGTTTGACCGCCTGAACGATCTTGCCCTCGAAACCACGGCAGACTCCGAGCGAGACCGGATCTACCAGCGCATGCAGGCCCTGATGGAGGAGTCCGGCTGCTACCGCTTCCTGACCAACGGGGTCATGCCGCAGATCTTTCGCAATACCATCCGTCCGGCTTTCAGGCCAGACGGCTATGCGCTGCTGCGGGACTTCAGCCCGTCGGCCGGGCTTGCCTGACTGCGGTGGGAATGTTTCTTGTTCGCCGCGGACTGACCTCGCTCGTCATCCTGTTCCTGGCGGTCAGCCTCCTGTTCGGCATGATTCACCTGGTGCCTGGCGATCCCGCCAGCGTCATGCTGGGACCCAGGGCCACGCCGGCACTCAAGGCGGAACTGGCCGAGCGCATGGGACTCGATCGGCCCCTGGCCGTGCAGCTGGGGAGGTTCTATGCGGGGGTCGCCCGCGGAGACCTGGATGTCGACCCATTTTCCGGCCGCAGGGTGACCGACATCGTGCTCGAGCAATTGCCTTACACGCTGGTGCTGGTGCTGGCCGCGATCGGCGGGGCGAGCGTGTTGGGCATCCCGCTGGGATGCTTTTCGGCGCTGCGGCGAAATTCCTGGCTGGATCGCCTCACCGCGGTCACGTCGGTGGCGTTCATCGCCATTCCTTCCTTCGTGGTCGCCTTGTACCTGCTGCTGTGGCTGGCGGTGAAGTGGCGCTGGTTTCCGGCGATTGGCGCCGGCGAGGCCGGGAACTGGCACGACCAGGCTTATCACCTCGTCCTGCCCGCCATTGCCCTGGGGCTGGGATGGGTGGGTTACATCGCGCGCCTGGTGCGTGCGTCGATGCTGGAGGTGATGGAGGAAAACCATGTCCGGACCGCGCGCGCCTTCGGATTGCCCGAGCGCACGATCGTCGTTCACTACGCCCTGCGTATCGCCCTGTTGCCGACCGTAACGATTCTCGGCCTGGGTATCGGCACGATGTTATCCGGGGCGCTGTTTGCTGAAATCGTTTTTTCGCGGCCCGGCATCGGCAAATTGCTGTTCGAGGCGGTGCTGAACCGGAATTATCCGATCGTCATGGGCGCGGTGCTGGTCACCACCGCATTCTTCGTGCTCAGCACCCTGGTCTCGGACATCGTCAATGCCTTGCTCGACCCGCGCTTGCGCGAAGAGCGGGGGACTTGAGCGTGGCGCAGGCAGGCAACACGGCATTTCGCGTCTTCGATGCCCTGAAGCGCGATCCCCTGGGCATGACCGGCTTCGTGCTGGTCAGCCTGATCCTGTTGCTCACGGTATTTTCCGCCTGGCTCGCGCCCTACGATCCACTGGATGTGGATGTGTACAACCGGCTGAGAAGCCCAAGCGCGCTACACTGGCTGGGCACGGATCAATTGGGCCGGGACGTCCTCTCGCGCGTCCTGTTTGGCGGACAGGTCGCACTCAAGGTTTCGCTGGTCGCGATTTCCACCTCCCTGGCCATCGGGCTCGCGCTCGGCATGATCGCGGGGTTTGCCCCACGCTGGCTGGACCGCGTCCTGGTCGCGGGATTCGACACGGTGCGCTCCTTTCCCACGATCATGTTCGCCCTGGCGATCGTCGCGCTGACCGGGCCGTCCCTCAACACGGTGATCGGCGTGATTATCGTCACCTCGTTTCCGACCTACGCCCGCGTCGTGCGAACCCAGACCCAGGCGCTGCGGGAGCGCGACTTCATCCTGGCGGAACGGGCCATGGGCGCATCGACCCTGCGCATTCTGCGCGACCATGTGCTGCCCAACATTGCCGCACCGTTGCTTATCCTGGCATCCATGGATGTGCCGGCGGTCGTCGGCATGGAAGCCGGCCTCAGCTTCCTGGGTCTGGGCGTCAGCCCGCCGACGCCGAGCTGGGGCAGCATCCTCAACGACGGATATTCCTACCTGAGAAATTCACCCTGGCCGATCATCGCCGGCGGCCTGCCGCTGATTGCCGTGACCCTGGGCTTCACGTTCTTCGGCGAGTCGCTGCGCGACATCTTCGATCCCAAATTGCGCGGGAAGGACTCGTGAGCGCGCCGCTCCTCCAGGTCCAGGGCCTGACGGTGACCTATGGGACCGGAAAAGGACCATTGCCGGCCCTGCGCGAGGTCAGCCTCGAGATCCCGGAAGGGAAAATCATCGGCATCGTCGGCGAGAGCGGCTGCGGCAAGTCGACGCTGATCTCCGCGATCATGCGGCTGCTGGCCCCGAACGCACGCATCGCGGGCGGGTCGATCCTCTTCAAGGGCGAGGACCTGCTCGGCTTGTCGCCGGACCGCATGCGGTCCCTGCGCGGCGACGAGATCTCCGTCGTTTTCCAGGATCCCATGACCAGCCTGAACCCGGTCCTGACCATCGGACGGCAGATGCGCCACGTGCAGTATCGCAGCGCCTCCGGCCGCGGCGCCAGGAATGCCCGTTCGAGGCAGATGCTCGAACGGGTCGGGATATCCGACCCGGAAATCCAGATGCGCCGGTACCCGCACCTGCTTTCGGGCGGCATGCGCCAGAGGGTCGTGATCGCGATGGCATTGATGGCCGAGCCCTCCCTGCTGATTGCCGACGAGCCCACGACGGCGCTGGACGCGACGCTCGAAGTGCAGATCATTCATCGCCTGCAGGCGCTGCAACGCGATTTCGGCTGCTCGGTCCTGTTCGTTTCGCACCATCTCGGCGTGATTGCCGAACTGTGCGACGCCGTCGTCGTGATGTATGCGGGCGAAGTAGTCGAAAGCGGGGCCACCCGCGACGTCTTCCACGAACCCCGCCACCCGTACACGCGGAAGCTCCTGGAGTGCGATCCGGCCCGGATTGCGGAGCGCACCCGGGTCCTGCCGGTGATCGAGGGGAGCCTGCCCGATCTGGCCAGCCTTCCGGCCGGCTGCATCTTCAGGGAGCGCTGCTCGCAGCGCATCGAACGCTGCAGCGTGGAGCGGCCACGACTCACCGGATGCGGCCGCCAGGCCGCCTGTCACTTGCTGGATCCGGATTCATGAGCGCATTGCTGAGCGTGCATGACTTGCATGTCCGCTACCCGCTGCACAAGGGCTTGCATCGGCTCGCCGCGGCCGAACCTCCCTTCGTGGATGTCGTGCATGGCGTTTCATTCGAGGTCCGTCGCGGCGAAACCATGGCCATCGTCGGGGAAAGCGGTTCTGGGAAAACCACGCTGGCCATGGCCCTGTGCGGGCTGGCGCCGGTCAGCGGGGGCGAAGTCCGGATGGACGGCGAAATGCTGGCGCCCGACCGGAACAGCCGGCTGAACCCGGACCGCAAGCGCCTGGCCTTGATGTTCCAGGACCCGGTGGGCTCGCTCAGCCCCAGGATGACCGTCGGGAGGATCCTGGCTGAGCCCTTCCGGATTCACCCGCTTGAATCGAACGCCCCGGACCAGGAAGCGTTGCGGTTGCTGTCACTGGTCGGCCTGGGCGAGGACTTCGCAGGCCGGTATCCGCACCAGCTGAGCGGCGGCCAGGCGAGGCGGGTGGGCGTTGCCCGCGCGTTGGCGTTGCGTCCGGACATCCTGATTGCCGATGAACCGACCGCCGGACTGGACGTATCGATCCAGGGTGACGTCCTCAATCTCCTGTCCCGCCTTCAACGGGAAATGGGACTGGGCATCCTGATCATCACCCACAACTTGAACGTGGTGCGACACATCGCCGATTGCATGGCCATCATGTACCTGGGGCGCTTCGTGGAGCGGGGCGATTCCCGCCGGGTCTTCGGCCAGCCGCGCCATCCCTACACGGCTGCGCTGCTGTCCGCCAATCCCGGCCCGGATTCCGACCTAAGACGGGAGCGGATCGAACTGCTCGGTGAAATTCCGAGCCTGCTGCACAGGCCCCGGGGATGCGAATTCCGCACGCGTTGCCCGCGGGCCCGGCAACTCTGTGCGGACGCATTCCCCGGCCCGACCGAAATCGCGGGCAATCGAGTGTTCAACTGTCACTTCCCGATGGGTTAGACGGGAGGGGACGCACGCCTTCGCGAATATGAAGGGGTGCGTCCCCTTCGTGCCGTCAGAACGGCAGGCCGTGGGTGGCGCCCGCCATGCACATCAGCATCGGGATCGAGAAGATGTAGTTGATGCGCGAGGCGTAGAGCGCGGTCTTGCGGGCGGCGGCCTTTTGTTCGTCCGTGGCCGGTACCATGCCGAGTATCTTCTTCTGGTTCGGCCAGATGAGTACCCACACGTTGAACAGCATGATCGTGCCGAGCCAGGCGCCGACGCCGATCACGAACTGGTAGGCGTTGAACTCGTCGCCTGCCATCCCGAGCGCAAACGCGCCGACGAAGTTGCCGGCCCGCGAGAGGTACCAGGCGCCCGTGAGCCAGGTGGCGAGCGCCGACCAACGGAACCAGACGAGCGCGAGCGGCGCCACGTACTTGGAGACGCCGGCGCCGCCCGGTCCGCCCTTGTCGGCCGCGGCGGCGGCCATCGCAGGCACTTGCACTGCGTTGAAATAATAGAGAAGCCCGATCCAGGTGATGCCGGAGATGATGTGAAGCCAGCGAGCGAGGCCCAATTCGTTGAAATTGACGCCCCCGTTGACGCTCAGCACCGCGAACAGGATCGCGATCACGAAACCGGTGATGAGGGAACCTTTGACGCTCGTGAGCGGGTTCATGGCATGCCTCCCCTGGATGCATTGAAGAATAGGCCAGCCACCCCCATAATTCAACGCGTTAGCATCTCCCCCGCATGGACGAACGCGGCCCCAGCTCCCCGTGTCTCAATATCTGTTCGCTGGACGACCGGGGCGTCTGTCGTGGCTGCTTCCGCACGCTGGGGGAGATCGCGGAATGGACACGCATGAGCGTTTCCGAGCGCTGGGCGACGGTGGCGAGGGCCGAGCAACGGCGCCTCGCGGATGAAAAGGAGCGTGGTGACCGATGACCGATGAAACGATGTCCCGGCGGATCCGGGCGCAGCTCGACGCCGCGCCGGTCGTGCTCTTCATGAAGGGCACGCCGGACTTCCCGCAGTGCGGCTTTTCCGCGCAGACGGCCGGAGCCCTGCGGGCGCTCAAGGCAAACTACCGTCACGTCAACATCTTCGAGGACCCGGAACTGCGCGAGGCGCTCAAGGCGTACTCGAGCTGGCCAACCTACCCGCAACTGTATGTGAAGGGCGAGCTCATTGGCGGCTGCGACATCGTGACCGAGATGTACCGATCGGGGGAGCTCAAAACGCTGCTGCAGGAAGCCGGCGCGATCGCCTGATCCGGCAAGGTCTCCGCTGCTATTCCGGCTCGGGCTCGAGGAGCGGATTCGGCGGCTCCGACGGTTCCGCGGGCGCGTTCGCGGCCAGCCGCTCGGCTGCCGCTTCGTAGATCGGCCGGAACTGGTTGCAGACCACGCAGAAGAGGTCCGCAGTCCGTTCGGCATCATAGGCCGCCGAGTGCGCCTCCCCGGAATCCCACTCGAGGCCAGCGGCCTGCGCTGCGCGCGACAGCACGGTCTGGCCGTAGGCCACGCCGGCGAGTGTCGCGGTGTCGAAGCAGGAAAAGGGGTGGAAGGGATTGCGCCGGATTCCCGCCCGCGCGACCGCGGCATTCAGGAATCCGAGGTCAAACGAGGCGTTGTGGCCGACGAGGATCGCCCGCGTGCATTGCTGCTCGCGCACCGCGCGCCGCACCTCGCCGAAGATCGCGCCGAGCGCATCGCTCTCCGTCGACGCAATGCGCAGCGGATGCCAGGGGTCGATCCCGTTGACCGCGAGGGACGCCGGATCGAGCCGCCCGCCCTCGAAGGGACGCACGTGCTCCCGGTACGTGGGCCCTCGCACGACCCGGCCGTCGGCGTTGATCGAAATGAGAACCGCGGCGATCTCGAGAAGCGCGTCGGTGGCCGCGTTGAAGCCGCCGGTTTCGACGTCAACGACCACGGGCAGGAAGCCGCGGAAGCGGTCCCGCATGGCCGGTGCCGTCGCATTCATGGCTGCGACCCGGGCGGGCGGAGCTTCCAGTCGAGCCGTTCGCCGGCCCACATCGGCACGATGATGCCGGCGCCAAACGGCAGGCTCGCCGGAACCGTCCAGGGGGTCCGTTCAAGGACTATCGAGTCCGAATTGCGCGGCAGGCCGTAGAAATCCGCTCCGTGAAGGCTCGCGAACGCCTCGAGCCGGTCGAGCCGGCCGGCTTCCTCGAAGGCGCGCGCGTAGAGCTCGATCGCCGCCGGGGCGGAAAAGATGCCCGCGCAGCCACAGGACGATTCCTTCGCGCCCTTCGCGTGCGGCGCGCTGTCGGTGCCGAGGAAGAAGCGTTGATCGGCGCCGGTTGCCGCGTCGACGAGTGCCTCGCGGTCACGCTCGCGCTTGAGGAGAGGCAGGCAATAAAAATGCGGACGGAGGCCGCCGCGGAACATCGCGCCGCGATTGAGCAGCAAGTGCTGCGGCGTGATCGTTGCGGCGACACGACCGGCCGCCGTGCGCACAAACTCCACGCCGGCGCGGCTCGTCACGTGCTCGAGCACGATTCGGAGACGCGGATGCCGCCGCAGCAGCGGGACCAGGTCCCGCTCGATGAATACGCTCTCGCGGTCGTAGGGATCGACGTCGTCGCCGGTCGCCTCGCCGTGCAGCTGCAGCACGACGTCGCGCTCCTCCATGCGCGCGAGCGCGGCCTCGCAGCGCGACAGCGAGGTGACGCCGGCCCCGGAGTGGGTCGTCGCGCCCGCCGGATAGCACTTCACGCCAACGATGAAGCCGCTCGACGCGGCCCGGTCGATCTCCGCGGCGTCGGTCCCGTCGGTCAGGTAGAGGGTCATGAGCGGTTCGAAGGACGTGCCCGCGGGAAGGGCGGCGCGGATGCGCCCGCGGTAGGCGGCCGCGGCCGCGACGCTCGAGACCGGCGGATTGAGGTTCGGCATGATGACGGCGCGGGCAAACGTCTGCGCGCTGAAGGCGATGACTGACTCGAGCTCCGGCCCGTCCCGCAAGTGCAGGTGCCAGTCGTCCGGCCTCGTGATCTTGAGCGTGGGATTCGGGCTCGGCAAAGGGACTCAATCTTGACCAGCGGGCGCCGCAGACAGGATCATATCGGGCCGGCCGCCGGCATGGGAATGAATCCGAGGATCCTCGATGATTGACGGCCCCGGCCCCGACAACGACGACATCGATCCGCTCGAAACCCGCGAATGGCTCGAGTCAATCGACGCGGTGCTCAAGGTCCACGGTCCCGTCCGCGCGCATTTCCTGCTGGACCAGCTCATCGAGCACGCGCGGCGATCCGGCGCCTGGCTGCCCTTCAAGGCGAATACGGCCTACGTCAACACGATTCATGTCTCGCGCGAAAAGCCCTATCCGGGCGAGCGCGCGCTGGAGCGGCGCATTGAATCGCTGATCCGATGGAATGCAGTCGCGATGGTCGTTCATGCGAACCGGGTCAGCACCGAATACGGGGGTCACATTGCGACCTATGCCTCGTCGGCGACCTTGTACGAGGTCGGCTTCAATCACTTCTGGCATGCCCCGTCCGAGCACCACCGGGGCGACATGATCTTCGCCCAGGGTCATTCGAGCCCGGGACTCTATGCGCGCGCCTATCTCGAGGGACGCCTGACCGAGGAGCAGCTCCGCCACTTCCGCCAGGAAGTGGGAGGCAGGGGGCTTTCGTCCTACCCGCATCCGTGGCTCATGCCGGACTTCTGGCAATACCCGACCGTTTCGATGGGACTCGGGCCGCTCCAGGCGATCATGCAAGCGCGCTTCGTGCGCTACATCGAGCATCGCGGCCTCGTCCCGCCCTCGGACCAGAAGGTCTGGTGCTTCCTCGGCGACGGCGAGATGGACGAGCCGGAGTCGATGGGCGCGCTCACGATGCCGGTGCGGGAGAAGCTCGACAACCTCGTCTTCGTGATCAACTGCAATCTGCAGCGGCTGGACGGTCCCGTGCGCGGCAACGGCAAGATCATCCAGGAACTCGAGGCTGCCTTCCTGGGCGCAGGCTGGAACGTGATCAAGGTCATCTGGGGCGGGCGCTGGGACCCGTTGCTGGCGCGTGACGTTTCCGGACGCCTGCGCCAGCGCATGGAAGAGGCGGTCGACGGGGAATACCAGAACTTCAAGGCCAAGGGCGGCGCGTACACGCGCGAGCATTTCTTCGGCAAGTACCCGGAGTGCCTCGAGCTCGTGGCGCACCTCTCGGACGAGGAGATCGCACTCCTCAATCGCGGCGGCCACGATTCCGTCAAGGTCTGGAACGCCTACGCGGCCGCAGTGGCGCACAAGGGCCGGCCGACGGTGATCCTCGCCAAGACGGTCAAGGGCTATGGCATGGGCAAGGCCGGCGAGGCGCTGAACGTCACGCACCAGCAGAAGAAGATGGACGAGGACGCCCTCAAGGCGTTCCGGGACCGGTTCAACATCCCGGTTTCAGACGAGGAGATCGGGCGCCTGCCGTTTTTCAAGCCGGCCGACGACAGTGCCGAAATGAAGTACCTCCATGGGCACCGCAAGTCGCTGGGCGGTTCCCTGCCGGTGCGCCGCACGCAGGCGCCTGCACTCGCGGTGCCGGCGCTCGAGGCGTTCAAGAACCTGCTCGACGGCACCGACGGGCGCGAGATCTCGACGACGATGGCTTTCGTGCGGATCCTGACGCAGCTCCTGAAGGACAAGCACATCGGAGCTCATGTCGTGCCGATCGTGCCGGACGAGGCGCGAACATTCGGCATGGAGGGCCTGTTCCGCCAGGTCGGTATCTATTCGTCCGTCGGCCAGCTCTACACGCCGCAGGATGCCGATCAGCTCGTGTCCTACCGCGAGGACCGCAAGGGACAGATCCTCGAGGAGGGTATCAACGAAGCGGGTGCGTTTTGTTCCTGGATGGCAGCCGGGACGGCTTACGCGAACCATGGAATCAGCATGATTCCGCTGTATATCTTCTATTCGATGTTCGGATTTCAGCGCATCGGCGACTTTGCCTGGGCCGCGGGCGACATGCAGGCGCGCGGCTTCCTGATGGGCGCAACGGCCGGGCGTACGACGCTCGCCGGCGAGGGCCTGCAGCACCAGGACGGCCACAGCCACCTGCTTGCTTCGACCATCCCGAACTGCGTCGCCTATGACCCGTGCTTCGCCTACGAGCTCGCCGTCATCATGCAGGACGGCTTGCGCCGCATGTACGCAGAGCAGCAGAACATCTTCTACTACATCACCTGCATGAACGAGAACTACGCGCATCCCGCGATGCCCAAGGGCGTGGAGCAGGGCATCCTGCGCGGCATGTACCTCCTGCATATCGGCGGACGCGGCACGGTGCGCGCGACGCTGCTCGGGTCCGGCACGATCCTGCGCGAGGCGCTCGCCGCTGCGGAGCTGCTCGAGTCCGAATTCGGCATCCCGGCCGACGTCATGAGCGTCACCAGCTTTTCGGAACTGCGCCGGGACGCGCTTGGCGCCGAGCGCGAGGCACTGCTGCGGCCGGGCGAGAAGCCGCGCCAGCCCTGGGTGCGTGAATGCCTTGCGGGGCGGCAGGGCCCGTTCGTTGCGGCAACCGACTACATGAAGACGGTGGCGGACCAGATCCGCCAGTGGGTGCCGGGCCGTTATGTCGCGCTCGGCACGGACGGATTCGGGCGCAGCGACTCGCGCCAGGCGCTGCGCGGGCATTTCGAGGTGAGCCGCCACTGGATCGCGGTCGCGGCGCTCAAGGCCCTGGCCGACGACGGGCGCATCGACCGCTCCAGCGTCACGCTGGCCATGAAGAAATTCGGCATCGATTCCGCCAAGCCCGATCCCGTGGTGAGCTGAGCGCCCGTGGTCACCCGCACCACCGTCCTCGTGCCGGACCTCGGCGATTTCCACGACGTCGAGGTCATCGAAGTGCTGGTCAAGACGGGCGACACGGTCGAGATCGACACGCCCCTCATCACGCTCGAGACCGACAAGGCCACCATGGACGTCCCGTCCACGGCTGCGGGCCGGATCGCGGAACTGGCCGTGAAGAAAGGCGACCGCGTTTCCAAGGGCTCGCCGATCGCGGCCGTGGAGGCGGCTGGCGCCGCGACACCCGCGGCTTTCGCGAAGGAGGCGGCGCCGGCCCGGGCGTCGGCGACCGCGGGCGGCGAGGCGCTCGAGGTGCGCGTGCCCGATCTCGGCGATTTCAGGGATGTCGAGGTCATCGAGCTGCTCGTGAAGGAGGGCGACACCGTCGCGCCCGAATCGCCCCTCATCACGCTCGAAACCGAGAAAGCCACGATGGACGTTCCGTCATCGGCTGAGGGCACGATCGCAAAGCTTCATGTCGGCAAGGGATCCCGTGTCAGCGCGGGCGACCTCGTGGCGACCGTCCGCGGTCGCGCGATGCAGGCTGCGCGGCCTGCGCAGGAGCCCGGCGCGCCGTCACGCACCGCGCCGGCACCGAGCCCGGAGGCAACGGTCCGCATGGCGGCGCCCGCGGCCGTGCCCGCCGCGGCCGCGATACTTCCGGATCTGCGAACCGCGCACGCGAGCCCGTCGGTCCGCCGCTTCGCGCGCGAACTCGGCGTCGACCTCGGCCGCGTCAGCGGCACGGGCTTCAAGGGCCGCATCAGCGAAGACGACGTCAAGTCATACGTCAAGAAGGCGCTTGCCGGGACCGCCGGCGCCACGCTGCCGCGGGTTCCGGAAGTGGATTTCGCCGCCTTCGGCGCCGTCGAAGTCAGGCCGCTCGGCCGAATCCAGCGCATTTCGGGAGCGCGCCTTCAGGCGAGCTGGGTGAACATTCCGCACGTCACGCAACACGACGAGGCGGACATCACGGAGATGGAGAAGCTGCGCGCATCGCTCAAGGAGCGCGCTGCCGGCCTCGGCATCAAATTGACGCCGCTCGCCTTCATTGCGCGCGCCTGCGCGCGCGTGATCGCGCAGTTCCCGAACTTTGCGAGTTCGCTCGACGCCTCCGGCCAGAACCAGGTGTTCAAGAAATACCTGCATCTCGGGTTTGCGGCCGACACGCCGAACGGGCTCGTGGTGCCTGTCATCCGCGACGCCGGTCGCAAGGACATCTACGAGCTCGCGCGCGATCTCGGTGAGCTCGCGGGCAAGGCCCGCGCCGGCAAGCTGAGCGCGGCGGAGATGCAGGGTGGCTGCTTCACGATTTCGAGCCTCGGAGGCATCGGCGGGACCGCCTTCACGCCGATCGTCAATGCGCCGGAAGTGGCGATACTCGGCGTGTCGCGCTCGCAGCAGCGCCCGGTCTGGAAGGACGGGCGATTCGAGCCGCGCCTCATGCTGCCGCTCTCGCTGTCGTATGACCACCGCGTCATCGACGGCGCCGAGGCGGTGCGCTTCGTCGTCGCGCTGGCCGAAGCGCTCGCGGCGCCGCGGGCCCTGACCGAGGCCGTGCCTTGAGCCAGGCCGTCGAACAGCGCGTCCCGGACCTCGGCGAATTCCACGACGTCGAAATCATCGAAGTCCTGGTGAAGGCCGGCGACCGGGTGGAGCCCGAGACGGCGCTGATCACGCTTGAAACCGACAAGGCAACCATGGACGTGCCCGCGACCGTCAGCGGCGTGGTGCAGGAGGTCAGGGTCGGCAAGGGCGATCGGGTGTCGAAGGGTTCGCTGATCGCGCTCGTGGCCGCGGCCGGCGGCGACACCGTCAAAATACCGTCCCTCAGCGAGACGGTCGTGATGCCCGAGGCGCCGGCGAAGGCCGGCCCGGTCGCGGGAAGCCCCGGGGCGGCCTCTTCCACCGAACAACCCGCGGACCTGTCGACGCAGCTGCTCGTGATCGGCGCGGGCCCCGGGGGGTACACGGCCGCGTTCCGGGCCGCCGATCTCGGGCTTTCGGTGACCCTGGTGGACCGCTGGCCGCAGCTTGGCGGCGTCTGCCTCAATGTCGGCTGCATCCCCTCCAAGGCGCTCCTGCATGCTGCCCGCGTGATCGAGGAAGCCGAATCCATGTCGGCGAATGGCATCCGGTTCGCCGGGCCCGAGATCGATGCCCGGGCGCTCAGGCAGTGGAAGAACCGCATCGTCGGCAAGCTGACGGCCGGCCTCACGATCCTCGCGAAGCAGAGAAAGGTCAGCGTGATCCGCGGCCAGGCCCGCTTCGCCTCGCCGCACCGCGCCGTGATCCGCGGCGCCGACGGCGCCCGGCAGGTGATCGGCTTCGAGCAATGCATCATTGCGGCGGGCTCCGAGCCTGCCCGCATCCCGGGCCTGCCCGACGATCCCCGCGTGCTCGATTCGACCGGCGCGCTGGAACTGCGCGACCTGCCGTCGAAGCTCCTCGTCATCGGCGGCGGGATCATCGGCCTCGAGATGGCCTGTGTGTACGACGCGCTCGGTTCCAAGGTGACCGTCGTCGAACTGACGGACTCGCTCATGCCCGGTTGCGACCGGGACCTCGTGCGCCCGCTGGAGAAACGGTTGCGCGCGCGCTATGCCGGTATCCTGACCGGCACCCGCGTCACCGGCATCGAGGCGACGAAAAAGGGAATGCGCGTCGGTTTCGACGGCAAGGACGCGGGTGAGCCCCGGCTGTTCGACAGCGTGCTCCTTGCGGTGGGGCGGGTGCCGAATGGCAAGGCGGTCCGCGCCGAGGCGGCGGGCGTCAAGGTCGACGAACGCGGCTACCTGCCCGTCGACCGGCAGATGCGAACGAACGTTCCGCACGTCTTTGCGATCGGCGACATCGTCGGGCAACCCATGCTCGCGCACAAAGCGACCCACCAGGGCAAGGTGGCGGCCGAGGTCGCGGCCGGGCACAAGAGCGCCTTCGATGCGCGCGTGATTCCCTCGGTCGCCTACACGGATCCCGAGATCGCCTGGGCAGGCGTCACGGAAACCGAGGCGAAGGCCATGGGCCGCAAGCTCGAAAAAGGCCTGTTCCCCTGGATGGCAAGCGGCCGATCGCTCACGCTCAACCGCGACGAGGGATTCACGAAACTGCTGTTTGACCCTGAAACGCGCCGCGTTGTCGGGGGCGGCATCGTCGGCAGCAATGCGGGCGACCTGATCTCGGAGGTCGCGCTTGCGATCGAGATGGGCGCGGTCGCGGCGGACATCGGACTCACGATTCACCCGCACCCGACGCTGTCCGAAACAGTGGCCTTCGCGGCGGAGGCGTTTGAGGGCACGCTGACCGACCTCTTCACGCCGAAAAAGTAGCCTTGGCCGCGGCGGTGGTCTTGTCCGGATAGCGGCAGAGGTCCCGGATCGGGCATCCCGGGCAGAGGGGCCTGCGCGCCTTGCAGACGTAGCGGCCGTGGAGGATCAGCCAGTGATGCGCATCCCGCCGGAACGCTTCCGGTACGACCCTGACGAGGCGGTCCTCGACGGCCCGCACGGTGCGTCCCGGCGCGAGACCCGTGCGGTTCGCGACGCGGAAGATGTGCGTGTCGACGGCGATGGTGGGCTCGCCGAAGGCGGTGTTGAGCACGACATTCGCGGTCTTCCGGCCGACGCCTGGCAGTGCCTCGAGCGCCGCGCGTTCGCGCGGCACTTCGCCGCCATGCCGCGCCAGGATGTGCCGCGTCGCCTCGATGACATGGCGGGCCTTCGTGCGCCAGAGGCCGATCGTGCGGATGTGCCCCGCGAGCCTTCGTTCGCCGAGCTCGAGCATGGCCTGAGGCGTGCCGGCGACCTGGAACAGCCGCCGGGTCGCCTGGTTGACGCACCGGTCGGTCGCCTGCGCGGAGAGGATCACCGCGACGAGCAGCTGGTAGGGCGACCGATACATGAGCTCCGTCGTCGGGCGCGGGTTTGCCGCCCGCAGGCGTTCGAACAGCTCGCGGCGCGCCGCGGGGCCGAGCGCCGGTTGACTCTGTCGCGCCCGCTGATCGCGCCCGGGAAGCGCCTTGCGAGGGCGTCTAGCCGGCATGTTCGCGCGCGAGCCGGGAAACTCTCGCTTCGAACCGATTGCGGAAACGGCCGGCACGCTCCGCGATCGCGGCGGGCCCGAGCGGTTCGTCCGGCAATCCCGGCGCAGGGACCATGCGGATGCAATCGACGGGGCAGGCCGGCACGCACAACTCGCAGCCGCTGCACTCGCCGGCAATGACCGTATGCATGCGCTTGCGTGCCCCGACGATCGCGTCGGTCGGGCAGGGGTCGAGGCAGCGCGCGCAGCCGATGCAGGCGGGCTCGTCGATCCATGCGACTCGCGGCGGCGACTCGGTGCCGCAGGCCGGGTCCAGCGGTTGGGCCGGCCGGCCGAGCGTGGCCGCGAGTTCATCGACCAGCGCGCGACCGCCGGGCGGACAGCGATTGAGCTCCGCCTCGCCGCGGGCCAGCGCCTCTGCATACGGCCGGCAGGCGTCGAATCCGCAGCGCCGGCACTGCGTCTGGGGAAGCAGCGCATCGATGCGCGTGGCGAGTGCGTTCGCGTCGCCCGTCATCGCGACTCTCAGCTGACCTTCATGCCGGCCCTGGCGCCCGTGTCCGGCGCGACGAGGAAGAGGCCGTCGTCGCTGGAGGCAGCCAGGGCCATCCCTTCCGAGACGCCGAAGCGCATCTTCTTTGGCCTCAGGTTGGCGACGATCACGAGGTGGCGGCCGACGAGCTGCGACGGCTCATAGGCACCGCGGATCCCGGCGAACACCGTGCGCCGCTCGCCACCGAGATCGACGACGAGCCTGAGCAGCCGGTCCGCGCCATCGACGAGTTCGGCGGCCTCGACGCGCCCGACCCGAAGGTCGATGCGGCCGAACTCTTCGGCGGTCACCTGCGCGGGGCCGGCCGCCTGGGCGGCGGTTTCTGTCGGGGGCATGGGCGTCTCCAGGAGTCTCTGCACGCTCGCCGTGTCGAGGCGCGTCGCCAGCGGCTGGTACTCATTGATCTTCGTGTCGAGGAGCGGCTCTTCGAGGTCGCGCCAGATCCCGACCCGCCTGCCGAGGAAAGCCTCGGCGCGCTCCGCGATGGCCGGCAGGACCGGCTTCAGATAGGTCATCAGCACGCGAAACAGGTTGATGCCCTGGGTGCAGATGGCCTGGACCTCCGCGGCGCGCGCGGGATCCTTCGCCGCGAGCCAGGGCTTCTTGCGGTCGATATAGAGGTTCGCGCGGTCGGCCAGGGCCATGATCTCGCGCACGGCGGCCGCGTATTCGAGCGATTCCCAGGCCTCCATGATGCCGGGGCCGGCATCGGTGAATTCGCGGTAGAGAGTCGGATCCGCCAGGTCCGCGGAAAGACGCCCCCCGTAGCCGCGGTGGATGAAGCTCGCGCAGCGGCTCGCGATATTGACGAGCTTGCCGACGAGGTCCGCGTTGATCCGGGTCGCGAACTCCTCGAGGTTCATGTCGATGTCCTCGAGGCCGGGGCCCAGCTTGGCCGCGAGGAAGTAGCGGAAGTAATCCGGCGGCAGGTGGTCCAGGTAGCGTCGCGCGGTCACGAAAGTCCCGCGCGACTTCGACATCTTCTCGCCGTTCACGGTCAGGAAGCCGTGGGCATGCACGGCTGTGGGCTTGCGGAATCCCGCGCCCTCGAGCGTCGCAGGCCAGAACAGCGAGTGAAAGTACAGGATGTCCTTGCCGATGAAGTGATGCAGCTCGGCCGTGCTGCCCGGCTTCCACCAGTCCTCGAATTCGAGGCCGCGGCGCGCGCAGAGGTTGTCGAAGCTCGCCATGTAGCCGACCGGCGCGTCCAGCCAGACATAGAAATACTTGCCGGGCGCATCCGGGATTTCGAATCCGAAATACGGCGCGTCGCGCGACACGTCCCAGTCGCGCAGCCCCGCGTCGAACCACTCGTCGAGCTTGTTGGCGACCGCCGGTTGGAGCGTCCCGGAACGGGTCCACCTGCGCAACATCGGCTCGAAGTTGCCGAGCCGGAAGAAGATGTGCTCCGATTCCCGCTCCACCGGGCGAGTGCCCGTGACCACGGACACGGGATCGATGAGATCGGAGGGCGAGTACGTGGCGCCGCAGTTCTCGCAGCTGTCGCCGTACTGGTCCGGTGTCCCGCAGCGTGGGCAAGTGCCCCGGACATAGCGGTCCGGGAGGAACATCCCGGCTTTTTCGTCGAAAGCCTGGCGGACGCTCCGGCGGGTGATATGCCCGGCCGCGACGAGCGCCCGGTACATGCGCTCGGTGAGCCGCCGGTTCTCTTCCGAGTGCGTCGTGTAGTAGTTGTCGAAGCCGATTCCGAAGGCTGCGAAGTCGGCCCTGCGTTCCTCGCCGACCCTTTGGATCAGGGCTTCCGGGGACACTCCCTCCGACTCCGCCTTCAGCATGATGGGCGTGCCATGCGTGTCGTCGGCGCTGACATAGATGCAATCGTGGCCGGCGAGCCTCATGGCCCGCACCCAGATGTCGCACTGGATGGTCTCGGTCATGTGCCCGAGGTGGGTCGGCCCGTTCGCGTAAGGCAGGGCGCTGGTGACCAGGATGCGGCGCGCCATGCCCTCGTCAGTCCTGCTCGCGCAGCGGCTCGAACTTGGTCTTGTTGAGGGCCTTCTCGAAGGCGGAACGACCGCTGATCAGGCCCTGGTCGAAGAGCTGCTCGATAGCCGAGTCCATGGTGCGCATGCCGGCCGCGGCGCCTGCCTGCATGGTCGACTCGATCTGGTCGATCTTGCCCTGGCGAATGAGGTTCGCGGCCGCCGGCGTGTTGATGAGCAATTCGAGGGCGGCGACCCTTCCGGGGACGCCTTTGCGCGATATCAGCTGCTGCGACACGACGCCGCGGAGCGAGGTCGAAAGCATCGTGCGCACGTGGCTCTGCTTGTCCGCGGGGAAGGCATTGACGATGCGGTCAACGGTCGCGGCCGCGCCGTTGGTGTGCAGCGTGGCCATCACGAGAATGCCCATCTCCGCCGCGGTGATCGCGGTCGAAATGGTCTCGAGGTCCCGCAGCTCGCCGACCAGGATGACGTCAGGATCCTCGCGCAGGGCCGACAGCAGCGCCGCCGCAAACGACTCGGCGTGCACGCCGACCTCGCGCTGGCTGATCAGGCAGTTCTTGCGGGGGTGAACGAACTCGATCGGGTCCTCGATCGTCAGGATGTGTCCCTTGATGCGCAAATTGAGGTCGTCGATCATCGCGGCGAGCGTCGTCGACTTGCCGGAACCCGTCTTGCCGGTCACGAGGATTAGCCCGTTCGAGACCTTGCAGAGGTTGCGCACGGCATCCGGCATCTTGAGCTGCTCGAGCGTCTGGGCCTTCGAGGGGATGGCGCGGAAGACGCCGCCCATGCCATTCAGCTGCCGGAACACGTTGACCCGGAAGCGCGCGAGCGTTCCGAGGGTGTAGGCGAAGTCCGTGCCGTCCCGGGTCTCGAAGCGGTCGAGCGCCTTGCGCGGCATGATTTCGTAGAGGGCCTCGCGCACGAAGTCGGCGGCGAGCCGCTCGGACCGGAGGTTCGACAGCTTGCCGTACTGCCGGATGCGAGGCGGGTCACCGGCCATGAAGTGCAGGTCGGAGCCGTCGCGCTTCAGGACCTCCTCGAGATATTCGTCGATCTTCGCCAAGTCCCGGTCCCGCTAGTCCAGCGTCTCGAACCGCGGCAGGAGGCTGCGGTCCACGACGAACTTCGAGAACATCCTTTTGTCGGACCCGTACGTGTAGGCGTCGTCGGGATCGACCTCCTTCGCCTTGATCGCGCGCAACAGCGCCTGGTCCATCAGTTCCATTCCGACGTCCTTGCCGGTCTGCAGCTGCGCCGGGATCTGGTGCGTCTGGTCGGTCTGGATCAGCTTCGCGATCGCGCGGTTCATCAGCATGATCTCGCACACGGCGCGACGTCCGCGGCCCTCGGGCCGCTTGACGAGCACCTGGGTGATCACGGCGATCAGGCTCTGCGCGAGGAAGCTCTTGGTCTGCTCGCGCTCGTCGGCCGGCAGGGCATCGATCATGCGGTCGATCGTCTTGACCGCGCTCGTCGTATGCAGCGTGCCGAGGACGAGGTGTCCCGTCTCCGCGGCGGTCATCGCCATGGAGATCGTCTCGGGGTCGCGCAGCTCGCCGACCAGGATCACGTCCGGATCCTCGCGCATCGCGGCGCGCACGCCCTCGGCGAAGGAGGGCAGGTGCGTGCCGAGCTCGCGCTGCACGACCTGGCTCTGCTTGCTGCGGTGGACGAACTCGATCGGGTCCTCGAGGCTGATGATGTTGAGCTTCTTGTTCGTGTTCAGGAAGTCGATCATCGCCGCGAGCGTCGTCGACTTTCCGGTCCCGGTCGATCCCGTCACGAGGATCATGCCCTGGTGATAGTCGCAGAGCTTGGTGACCAGCGATGGCAGCGCCAGCGAATCGAGCGTCGGCACCTCCGCGGGAATCGTCCGGAATACGGCGCCGACCCCGGAATCCTTGCGGAACACGTTCACGCGGAAGCGCCCCCCTTCCTCGGATACGTACGAGAAGTCCACGTCGTGGCCGGCGCGGAACCTGTCGGCCAGGTTGCGCGACAGGATCTCGGTGACATAGGCTTCGAGCTCGGGCGCGGCGAGCTCGCGGAACCGGATCGGCACCAGGTCCCCGTTCATGCGCAGCATCGGCGGCACGCCGACCGCCAGGTGGACGTCAGAACATCCCTGGGCGGAGCCGAGCTTGAGAAAGGCGTCGATACGCGGCATTGCCGCGCGAGTGAATCACAAGAAGCGCTCCAGCGCCACACCGACCTCGTCCATCGACGCGAACCGCTTCTCCTTGTCCACAGACATGCATTTCATGACGAGATCGGATATTCCCTGCGGCAGCGCAGGGTTGAGCTCGATTGGCGGCCTGGCCCGTCCCTGCACGTGCTGGTACATGACCGACATGTGGTCGCCCCGATGGTAGGGCGGCGTGCCCGTCAGCATCTCGTACATGATCACGCCGAGCGAATAGATGTCGGCCCGCTCGTCCACCTTCTTGCCGAGGATCTGCTCGGGTGCCATGTACTTGGGAGAGCCGATGACGTAGCCGGTCTTGGTGAGCTGCGTGTCGCCCTGGTGCTGGGCCGCGGCGACGCCGAAGTCGACGATCTTGACGACTCCCTCGTCGTTGATAAGCACGTTCGCCGGTTTCAGGTCGCGATGGACAATGCCTACCGCGTGCGCCACGGACATGCCCTTCGCCACGTCCATGCCGAGCCGCACGGCGCGGCGCAATGCAAGCGGCTTGCCGTCCAGGACCTCTCCGCCGAGCGTGTGAGACGGGAAGTACTCCATCGAGATCGCGTAATTGCCGCGGATGTGCAGGAAGTCGTAGATGCGGATCACGTTCGGATGCGTGATCTTGCGGCTGTAGCGCAGCTCGTGCACGAAGCGCTGCATCATTTCCTCGTCCTGGGAGATGCTGGGATTCAGGAACTTGAGGATGAGCCGCTCGTCGACGACCGTGTCTTCCATGAGCAGCACCGTGCCGAAGGCGCCTCGGCCGATGCGCTCGATGTACTTGTAGCGCCCCTCGATCACGTCGCCGGGCTTCAGCGTCGCGATATCGAGCCGCTGCAGCGATTCCGCGGACTTCATGATGGCGGAGACGTCCGCGGATTCCATCAGCAGCGTGCGCTGGGCGTCGGCGCGGGCGGCCGCGGCCGCGGGCGTCAGCGTGCCGGGCGAGGAGACCATCGATGTCCCGCCGAAGCGCGTATCGAGCTCGGTGAGCGCGCGCTGGGCTGCGCCCGCCAGCGACTGGTCGGTCAGGGTCGTGAACGGCAGGATCTTCGCGCGGACCGCATCGACCGACCGGTCGTCCGCGAGCCGCGCGAGAGCCGACATGCCCTCGATTCGTATGTCGGTCTCGGAGCGGTCAAGCGCGCCGAGCACGCCCTCGGTCGCGGCCGCGTCGCCGATCTTGCCGAGCGCGCGCACGACCGTCGGCACCGACTTCGGGTTCGTCTTCAGCATCTCGACCAGGCGAGGAACGGCCTTCTTGTTGGCCATCGCGCCGAGCGCGTCCACCGCGCGCTCGCTGACCCACCAGTCCTTGTCCTTGGTCGCCTCGAGCAGGTAAGAGACTGCGCGCTCGTCCTGGGTCTGGTTCAGGATCTCGATCGCCGTGCGGCGGACCTCGTCGTCCTTGTCGGACACGAGCTCGAGCGCTGCGCCGATGACCTGCGGGCCGCCGATCTTGCCGAGCGCGTCCGCGGCGCGGCTGCGAACCCACCAGTCGGTATCGCGGATCGCCTTCAGCAGGAACTTGATCGAATTGTCGTCGCCGACCACGTTCAGGACCTCGACCGCGGCGCGGCGCGCGTGCTCTGATTCGTCCTTCAGTACTTCGACGAGGTGGCGGACCGTGTCGGGGTGCTTGCTACGGCAGAGCAGCTCGATTGCCGGGTTCTGCACGTCGTGCTCGGGGTCGCGCAGCAGCGGCGCCACCAGCGCCGGGTCGATCTGGCCGCTGCCGTTTGCGATCGCGCGCAGCGCGGCCGACCGGACCAGCTTGTTCGGGTCCTTCAGGGTCCTCTGTAGCGCCGCCCGGACCTTGGGCGTGTCGAAGCGGGCCAGCAGGGAGATGATGTGCGTGCGCGCAATCGTGTCCTTGCCGTCAACCCGAGCGACCAGCTCGTCGACGGAGGATGCGTCGACCAGCTCGCCGGCGATGCGGAAGAGCGCCGCTTTCTCGTTCGGATCCTGGGTATAGGCGGCGTTCAGCAGGTCCCGCAGGTTGAAGCGGTTCTTCTGCGCGGCGATGACGTCGAGAATCGCGGGCTTCGACACGCCCGGGGCGGAAAGCAGCTCGAGCAGCAGGTTGGGCGAATAGTTGCGGGACGAGGCGAGCGCCCAGGCGACCCCGGCGACCGCGCGCGGGTTCTCCTCGGCAAGCGCCTGGGAGAGCACGGGAAACGACTTGTTGTCGATGAGCGGCGTCAGCGTCTCGACGAATGCGATCGTCTCGCGCTTGTCGGAGGTTGCGAGCGCATCGACAATCGGCTTGATCGCGTTCTGACCCAGGCCCTGGAGCCTGGTCAGTGCCGCCTTCGCCTTTGCGCTGGTCGGGTCGCCACTCTCCCGGACCTCGGCAATCAGGCGATCCGCCCGGTAGCCTCCGAAAATTCCCATCCAACCCCGGCTGTTCTTGTGGGAGTCACCCGATAAAGTCGAATGATCAGTATGCCACAGCGGCGCGCTTCTCCCGACCTCGCAGGCGCCTTCGGCTACAATGCCGCCCCCCCGAACCGGAATCAATGCATGCCCACTGGCCCGCAGGATCGGCTGATGAGCGCGCTCGGACGCTATGTCGAACCGCATCTTCGCCTGTCGCTTGCGGAAGCCGGTGCCGTCGAGTCGGTCGAGGACGGTGCCGGCGGCCTCGTGGCCCGCATCATGCTGGGCTTTCCGCTCGGCGGCTACGTGGAGACGCTCCGGGCCGCGCTGGATGCGCATCTCGAGGCCGCCGGCTTTGCGCCGGCGCCCGCCTACGATATCCGGTCGCGTATCGCGCCTTTCATCGCCGATCCGCGCCAGCGGCCCCTGCCCGAAGTGGCGAACGTCATTGCGGTCGCCTCCGGCAAGGGTGGCGTCGGCAAGTCCACGGTGGCCGCCAATCTGGCGCTCGCCCTGGCGGCCCAGGGGGCCCGCACGGGCCTGCTCGACGCCGACATTTACGGGCCGAGCATGCCGCGCATGATGGGGCTTTCGGGCGAGCGACCGACAACGGCGGACGGCAGGACGCTGGAGCCGCCCCGCGGACACGGCCTGCCCGTCATGTCGATCGGCTTCCTGGTCGACTCCGATCAGCCCATGGCCTGGCGCGGCCCGATGGTCACGCAGGCGCTCGGCCAGATGCTCGCCGACACCCGCTGGGGCGCGCTCGACTATCTGGTCGTGGACATGCCGCCGGGAACCGGGGACATCCAGCTCACGCTGACGCAGCGCGTGCCCGTTTCGGGCGCAGTCATCGTCACGACACCCCAGGAGATCGCACTGCTCGATGCCCGCAAGGGCCTGCAGATGTTCCGGAAAGTCGGCGTTCCGGTGCTCGGCATCGTAGAGAACATGGGCCTGCACCGCTGTCCTGCCTGCGGGCACGAGTCGCACGTCTTCGACTCCGGGGGCGGCAGGGCGCTGGCCGAGCGCTACGGGACCTGGCTGCTTGGAGAGCTGCCGCTGGACGGGTCCATCCGCGAGCAGGCGGATTCCGGGCGGCCCACGGTCGTCGCGGACCCGGACTCGCCGGTGGCCGCCGCTTTCCACGCGATCGCGCGCCGGGCGGCGGGTGCGCTCGCGGCGAGCGCGATCACAGGTGCGGTGAAGCTCCCTGAAATCCGCATGGAGGGCGACTGATGTCGATCAAGTCCGACCGCTGGATACGGCGCATGGCCGCCGAGGGCATGATCGAGCCGTTCGCGGAAGTCCAGGTGCGGGCAGTCGAAGGTCGCAAGATCGTCTCCTACGGCACCTCGAGCTACGGCTACGATGTGCGCTGCGCGCCTGAATTCAAGATCTTCACGAACATCAACTCGACAATCGTCGATCCCAAGAACTTCGACCCGGACAATTTCGTCGACTTCGGCGGCGAAGTCTGCATCATTCCGCCGAATTCCTTTGCGCTTGCGCGCACCGTCGAGTACTTCCGCATTCCCCGCAACGTGATGGTGATCTGCCTTGGGAAGAGCACCTACGCGCGTTGCGGGATCATCGTCAACGTCACGCCGCTCGAACCCGAGTGGGAGGGCCACGTGACACTCGAGTTCTCGAATACGACCCCGCTGCCTGCGCGCATCTATGCGAGCGAGGGCGTCGCCCAGATGCTGTTCTTCGAGTCGGACGAGGTCTGCGAGACCTCGTATCGCGACCGCGGCGGCAAGTACCAGGGTCAGAAGGGCGTGACGCTGCCCCGGACCTGAGCAGTGTTCATCCGCCGGACTGGTAGCGGCGGATGTAGGTCTGGAATCCGCGCTTGCCTTCGATGCGCTGTTCCGCCTGGACGACCGTGTAACCGAGCTCCGTCGCATGCCAGGTGAGCGTCTCGCGGTCCGATCCATCGCGCGCGCTGCGGTAGACGACTGTGTCGACCTCGCCGATCGCGGTTTTCAGCGTCTCCCGGCGCAGGAAGCTGTAGCGGTAGTACTTGACCTTGTCCTTCTCGATCATGGCAATCAGGCCAGGCTCGCGGCCGGTGCGCAGCGTCGCCAGCAACAGCGCCTGCATGGATGCCGCATCCTGCAGGCCGGCGACCGTGGCGATGTCCACCGGTTCGTCCTCCGCGGTGCCGCGGACGCGCCCGGCATCCCAGTCGAAACGCAGCGTCACGTCGTGGCTCGTGCGCGTGGTCCCGTCGTCGAAGAGGTAACTGAGCGGACGAGGGCCGTCGGGCAGGAGGTCGAATTCCGAGCGCTGCTTCAGCGTGCCGGACGCGATGATCCGGGCGAGGCCGACCGCCTTCGTGGTCGATTCGATCGCCCAGTGCGCGCCCGAGCGCGACAGCTCGGTCCGGCTGTTGCCGACCGTCAAGCGCCCGTAGTGGACCTCGTACTCGGCGACGAAGGGCGCCAGCACGGGATCCCCCGCGATCAAGCCGGCGGGCCGCATCGCCGCGAGGAGCGACATCAAGCCGATCGCGATCGCCCTCATGCCTCCTCCTGAATCGTCACGGGGCCCAGCGCGTGTCCGTCGAAGAGCACGACGCCGTCCCGCCACGCAATCCGTCCCGAGGCCATCCAGCCGACGGCCCGCGGATAAATAATGTGCTCGAGGCGCTGAACGCGCGCTGAAAGCGCCTTTTCGTCCTCACCGGGCCTGACGGCGAGCCGGCCCTGGATGACCGGGGGTCCGGCATCGAGTTCCGGGACGACGAAGTGCACGGTGCAGCCATGGACCTTTTCTCCCGCATCGAGCACGCGACGGTGCGTGTGGAGCCCGCGGTAGGCCGGCAGCAGGGAAGGGTGGATGTTCAACAGGCGGCCTTCCCATTGCCTGACGAAACCTGCGTCGAGGACGCGCATGAAGCCGGCGAGCACCACGAGCTCGGCGCCGTTTCGCTCCAGCAGCGAGGACAAATCGCGACCATAGACCGCCCGGTCCAGGCCGCGCGCGGGCTCGAGCACCGCGGTCGTGAGCCCGAGTTCCGTTGCCGCCGCGAGTCCTGCTGCGTCCGCGCGATCGCTGACGACCGACACGATGCCCCCGTCGATGCGCCCGTCCCGGGTCGCGCGATCGAGTGCCATCATGTTGCTGCCGCGCCCGGAGATCAGCACGGCGAAGGGCAGCGGCCGCATCAGCCGATCTGCACGCCCGCGCCGGCCACCACCTCGCCGATGACGCTCGCCCGCTCGCCGGCGGCCCGCAGGAACTCGAGTGCGGTGTCGGCCTCCGAAGGCGGCACGATGACGGTCATGCCGATGCCGCAGTTGAAGGTCCGGTGCATTTCTGCATCGCCGATGCGCCCGCCCTCGCGAATCCAGTCCCACACCGGATCCTGGCGCCAGGCGCGCGCCTCCAGGCGCACGCCGAGCCCATCGGGAAGCACGCGCGGGATGTTGCCCGTCAGCCCACCGCCCGTGATGTGCGCCATTCCATGCACGTCAACCGCGGCCGCGAGCGCGAGCAGCGGCTTGACGTAAATGCGGGTCGGGGCCATCAGCAGATCGACGAGCCGCGCCCCGCCGATGCGCGTCCCGGGGCCGGCACCCGTGTCGGCCAGGATCCGGCGGATCAGCGAGTACCCGTTCGAATGCGGACCGGTGGACGCGAGGCCAACGACGGCGTCGCCGGCAAGCGTGCGGCCGCCGTCGATGATTCGTTCGCGTTCGACGACTCCCACGCAAAAGCCCGCGAGGTCATAGTCGCCTTCCGGATACATGCCGGGCATTTCGGCCGTCTCCCCGCCCACGAGCGCGCAACCCGCGATGACGCAGCCCTCGGCGATGCCCGCAATGACGCGTTCGGCGATCTCCACCGAAAGGCGTCCGGTCGCGTAGTAATCGAGGAAAAAAAGCGGCTCCGCTCCCTGGACCACGACGTCGTTCGCGCACATCGCGACGAGATCCTGGCCGATCCCGTCATGCAGCCCCGTGTCGATCGCCAGACGCAGCTTGGTGCCGACGCCATCCGTCCCGGCGACCAGGACCGGGCGCCGCCAGCGGTTCTCGGGAATCTCGATCATCGCGCCGAAACCGCCGACACCGGCGAGGACCTCGGGACGGTGCGTGCGGGCCACGCGCGCCTTGATCCGCTCGACGAGTTCCTCGCCGGCGTCAATGTCGACGCCGGCATCCCGGTAGGTCAGCGAAGGGCGTTCACTCATCGCGGGAAATCGGGGTGGGCTCGTCAGGCCCGTCCGGCGGGCGGTGTAGTATTGTACCGTGAGCGCGCGCCCTGACCTCTCCTGTGCCGGCCGATCCGGTTGCTGGCTCGCTCTGCTGGCTTGCCTGGCATGCGCGCAGCCGGCGCAGGCCGAAACGCTCGGCGACCTGTACTCGGTCACGGTGCCGTACACCGGGGATAACGAAGCGGCGTTCCGGCAGGCCATGCGCGACGTCCTGGTTCGCGTCACGGGACGTCGAGATGCGCCGGAACTCGAGAATCTGGCTCCGCTGGTCGCCCAGGCCGCGCGCTATGTGACGAGCTTCCGGCGCGCCGCCGGCAACCAGCTCTCGGTCTCCTTCGATGGATCGGCGATCGAAAACGCCATCGACGCGTCTGGCCTCGCGTTCTGGGGAAATGACCGGCCGGTCACGCTGGTCTGGCTCGCGCTCGACCGCGGAGGCGGCCGCCGCGCGCTGGTGTCTTCCAGCGACACCAGTGTCGAGAAATCACGCATCGACGCGGATGCTGCGCGCCGCGGCCTGCCGATCGTCTGGCCCGACGCCGGCGACGATCTCGTCCGCGCGATGCAGCAGGCCTGGTCAGGCAATCACGACGCGCTGGTCGACGCGGGGCGCCGCTATGGGGCGGACGGCGTGCTGATCGGCCGGGCGCGGCAGGCGACAGCGGGCCGCTACACCGTGGACTGGAATTTTTCGTCTTCCGGCCGGGTGGCCACGGCGGCGGGTGAACTCGAGGCGGGGACCGGGCTCGCTGCCGAGCAATATGCGAGCGTCTACGCGTCGCGGGGCGCGGCCCAGCGCAGCGAGCAGATCGTGACCGTCACGGGCATCGGCTCGCTCGAGGCTTACGCCACTGCGATGCGGACGCTTGCGAAGCTTGCGCCCGTGCGGGGCGTGTCGGTGGACGAGGTGACGCCGGACGCCGTGTCGTTCCGCGTCAACGTGCGCGGCGATCCCGGGGCACTCAGCCAGGCCATCCTGCGTGACGGTCGCCTCCAGGCGGTCGATTCCGGGCGGCTGATTTACGCCCTGTCGCCATGAAACTGGCGACGATTCCCAATCTCATCTGTCTCCTGCGAATCGCGCTCACGGTGCCGATCATCGTGCTGCTCGCGGAGGGCCGTTACGGACAGACGCTGGCGCTGTTCGCCGTCGCCGCCGTTTCCGACATGCTGGACGGCTATCTCGCGAAGACCTTCGGCTGGACGAGCGAGCTCGGCAAGGTGCTCGATCCGCTTGCGGACAAGCTTCTACTCGTGAGCGTATTCATAACGCTCGCCTGCGTCGGCCTGGTCCCCGTGTGGCTCGCGGCGGTCGCCGTGCTGCGCGACGTCGTCATCGGGGTCGGCGCCGCCATCTACAGGTGGCTGTTCGGGCCGCTCGAAGGGCGCCCCACGATACCCTCGAAGCTCAATACGCTGGTGCAGCTGCTGTTCGTGATCGCGGTCGTGTGGCAGGCGGCGTTCGTGGACCTGCCCGAATGGTTGATCCAGGGCCTCGGCGCAGGGGTGCTCGTGACGACCGTCGTGAGCGGCGCCGATTACGTGATGACCTACGTTCGCAAGGCGGTTGCCGTGAGCCATTCGCGCCGCGGCACGGCATGACTCGCCCGATGGCGGATCGGTCGAGTGATTCCCCGGTACGCCAGTTGCCGCTCGGCGTCCAGCTCGGCGTTTCGCTGCGCTTCGAGACCTACACGACGGGCGACAATGCCGAGGCGGTCGAATCGCTGCGGCGCCTGGCCGACGGCGTTTCGAGCGCGCCGGTGTGGGTCCACGGTCCGCCGGGCTCCGGCAAGAGTCACCTGCTGCAGGCCGCCTGCGCGCGAGCGAGCGCCAACGGCCGCTCCGCGGCCTACCTGCCGCTCGCGCTCGTGCAGGCCGAGGGACCCGCGCTGCTCGACGGTTTCGAGCGGCTCGGGCTGGTCGCGCTCGATGACGTCGATGCGATTGCGGGGAACGCCGGGTGGGAATCCGCTCTTTTCTCGCTCTACAACGGCCTGGCCGAGCACGGCGGCCGGCTTGCGACGGCGGCGGCCGGCGCTCCCGCGGCGATCCCGCTCCGCTTGGCCGATCTCGCGTCGCGGCTCGCTGCCTCCGAAGTGCACCGGCTCGAGCCGCTCGCCGAGTCCGAACTGCCGGCGGCCTTGCGACTGCGCGCCGGGCGTCGCGGGCTCGAGCTGCCGGAGGAGACGCTCAGCTTCCTGACCCGCCGCGCCCCGCGGGATTTCGCGACGCTGTGCCGCATGCTCGATGCGCTCGACACCGAATCACTGGCCGCGCAGCGGCGCCTGACCGTGCCGTTCGTGCGCGACTGGCTTGCGCGCCGCGAGGCCTGACTCAGGCGCCCGGAGCCTGCCGAAGCGCAGCCAGGACGGCCGCAAACGACAGCAGCGCGAGGCCGAGTGAGGCGCCCGCCCAGGGCCGCCCGTCCGGGTTGACGAGAATCTCGGTCACGGCGAGCGCGAGCGCGGGTGCGAGCGCCATCGGCGCGGCGCGCAGGGTTGGAATCGAGGCCCGGGTGATGCCGGGCAGCGGCAACAGCAGCGGAAAGAATGCGACGGCCGTGCTGAGCGCCCCGATGCCGGCGCCTACAAACGGCCAGCAGGCGACGGACGCGGCCAGCAGGAGCCAGGCCGCGATCGCCAGGCGGCGCGCGACCTGCGCACGATCGTTCATTCGCCGGCGGGGGCGAGCCGGGAGGCCAGGGCCGCCACGCGCGAGCCGAGAGCCTGGGCGAGCCCCCGCTCGGCATCCGTGAGCGCGCGGCGTTCGCCCTCCCGCACGACGCGGCTCGCGCCATACGGCGTCCCGCCGCCCGTCGTTTCGGAAAGACCGGCCTCGGTGAAGGGCAGACCCACGATCAGCATTCCGTGGTGCAGCAACGGCAGCAGCATGCCGAGCGGCGTCGTCTCCTGGCCGCCATGCATGGTGCTGCCGGACGTGAATGCCCCGACCGGCTTGCCGGCAAGGACGCCCGTGAGCCAGAGGCTCGAGGTGCTGTCAAAGAACGCCATCAGGGGCGCCGCCATGTTCCCGAACCGGACCGGACTCCCGAGTATCAGTCCCGCGCACTCGCGAAGGTCGTCGTGGGTCGCGAAGGCGGCCCCCTCCTGCGGCGCCGTCCCGGCCGCGGCCGGAAACGGCAACGGCGGCACAGTCCGCAGCCGCGCGCGGCAACCCGCGACGGCGTCGGCGCCGCGCGCGACCTGGCGCGCGAGCTCGGCGGTCGCGCCATTGCGGCTGTAGTACAGGACCAGGATGTCCGGCATCGCGGCTTGCCTTCGCTCGGGTCTGCTCACAGACTGATTGAGCCGTGAATTCTAGGCCATCACCCGCGGCAGCGCGGCGCGTTCGCGTCAAGGGCCGAGTCCAGGGCGTGTTCTTCCGGGCGAGCACCGCCGAGCGCGCCCACGCGCTGGGACTCTGCGGCCGGGCGCAAAACCACGCCGACGGCACGGTGCTCGTGCACGTAGCGGGCGCGCCGGACGCACTCGAGGCGCTGATCGAATGGCTGCGCCGGGGCCCGCCGATGGCCCGGGTCGACGCCATCGAGGTCGATGTGATCGACCCGGCATCCCGGGCCTGGCCCGCGGGATTCCTGGTGCGCTAGCGGCGCCAGCGCGAGTTGAGCCTGCCGAGCACGAGATCAGGATATTCGCGGCGCCCGATGCTGCCGTTGTAGCGGCCGAGGGCG
This sequence comes from uncultured Gammaproteobacteria bacterium, assembly GCA_963738285.1. Taxonomy (GTDB): domain Bacteria; phylum Pseudomonadota; class Gammaproteobacteria; order Steroidobacterales; family Steroidobacteraceae; genus SCUD01. The sequence goes on from CAVTVX010000009.1 coordinate 222,120, forward strand.
CGGCGGTAGTCGCCGCGCTCGCGTTCGAGGTAGTACGCGAGAATGCTCGTGCCCATCCGGATGTTCAATTCGACGTCGATGAGGTCTTTCTTCGACAGCCCGAGCTCGGTGGGCCAGAACGGCATCACCTGCATCAGTCCGATGGCGCCGGCCGAGGAAACCGCGAAAGGATCGAAGGCGCTTTCGACGTCGATCACTGCGAGCACGAGCTGCGGGCGGTCGCGGAGCATCGTGTGCTTGCTCGACTCGCAGTGCACGGCGCGCAGGATCCGCTCGGCGGCCTTCCCGGGATCGTCACCGAGGCGCAGATCGGGCGGCTGCTGGCGCAGGCGCGTCTCGACACGCGGTTCCATGAGGGCGTACCAGACGATGTCGTCGTACTTGGCGTTGAAGCATGAGGTTGACCGGATGGCGGCGGCAATCACATCGCGAAGGCCAGGGTCGCGCTGCTGATCGGCACGCGCGGCGAGGGCGAGAACGAGGCCGAGGAGCGCAGCGACCGCGCGCACCAGGCCAGGCATGACCGATTCCCGGCCCCGCATCATCCGGCAGCGACGCGCGTTTGCAGGAATTCGGCGGCCCGCGACCGCGGAAAATCCTCGTTGGCGTCGGCGCGGCGATGGCGATACTCGAGTCGTCCCGCGGCGAGACCGCGTTCCGACACGACCACCCGGTGCGGAATGCCGATGAGCTCGGCGTCCGCGAACTTGACGCCGGGCCTTGCGTCGCGGTCGTCGAGCAGCACCTGGACCCCGGCGTCGCCAAGCTCGCGGTAGAGCGCGAGGGCCGCTTCGCGCACGGGCCCGGATTTCTCCCAGTTGAGCCCGACGATCACGACGTCGAAAGGCGCGAGCGGCGCGGGCCATATGATTCCGCGCTCGTCGTGGTTCTGCTCGATCGCCGCAGCGACGATTCGCGTCACGCCGATGCCGTAGCAGCCCATGTGCATGAAGAGGTCCTGGCCCGTTTCATCCTGAACCGTAGCGCGCATCGCCTCGCTGTACTTCCGGCCGAGCTGGAATATGTGACCGACTTCGATTCCGCGGGCGATCGCGAGGCGCCCGTGGCCCCGGGGACTCGGGTCACCGTCGACGACGTTCCGGAGGTCCGCGACGGCGGGCAGTGGCAGGTCCCGTCCCCAGTTGACGCCGGTCAGGTGCGCGTCGGGGCGGTTGGCTCCGCAGGCGAAATCGGCGATGGCCGCGGCGGCGTGGTCCGCGATGACCGGAATCCGCAGCCCGACCGGCCCGAGAAAACCGGGTTCGCATCCTGCGGCAGCGGCGATGCGCCCGGCATCGGCCATTCGCAGCGGCTTCGCGACCGCCCCCTGCGTCCGGGCCTTGAGCGCATTGAGTTCGTGGTCGCCGCGCAGCAGGAGAGCGACGAGTCCGCCATCGGCAGCGTCGACCACCAGCGTCTTGAGCAGGCGCGACGGCTCCAGCCCGAGCAGCGCCGCGACGGCGGCGATCGTGCGCGCGCCCGGCGTCGCGACCTCCTGCATGGCCTCCGTCGGGGCGAGTCGCGGCTCGCGTGGAGGCAGCGCCTCGGCGAGCTCGAGATTTGCGGCATAGTCGTCGCCATCCGAAAACACGATCGCGTCCTCGCCGGATTCCGCCAGCACGTGGAATTCCTGGGACGCGCTGCCGCCGATCGCTCCGGTGTCCGCGTGCACGGCGCGGAAGCGCAGTCCCAGGCGCGTGAAGATCGTGCTGTAGGCCTCGTACATCTTCCGATAACCCTCGGCAAGCGAGGCCTCGTCGGCATGGAAGCTGTAGGCGTCCTTCATCACGAACTCCCGCGCGCGCATGACGCCGAATCGCGGCCGGATCTCGTCGCGGAACTTGGTCTGGATCTGGTAGAAGTTGACCGGCAGCTGGCGGTAGCTCTTGAGCTCGCGGCGCGCGAGATCGGTCACGACCTCCTCGTGCGTCGGTCCGAGCACCATATCGCGGTCGTGGCGATCCTTGAACCGCAGCAGCTCCGGCCCGAACTGGTCCCAACGGCCGGACTCGATCCACAGGTCGGCAGGCTGGGCCACGGGCATCGAGATCTCGAGTGCGCCGGCGCGGTTCATCTCCTCGCGGATCACGCGCTCGACCCTGCGAAGGACGCGCAGGCCCATCGGCAACCAGGTGTAGAGCCCGCCGGCGACCCGCCGGATCAGTCCTGCGCGCAGCATCAGCCGATGGCTCACTACCTCGGCGTCGGCCGGGACTTCCTTGAGGTTCTGGATCGGGTACGCGGACAGGCGCATGTGGCTCACTACCGGGGCGGGGTCCGGCGCGTGTCGCCGGTCCCAAAGCGCGGTATCTTAGGCGCTGCTTCCCGGGCTTGCCACGCCAGCTGCATGAAAGTCGATTTCAACGAAACACGCATGCGCCGCGGGATCTTCCTGCTGCCGAACCTGCTGACGACCTGCTGCCTGTTCGGCGGTTTCTACGCCATCATCGCGTCCATCGACGGCAACTTCGGCAGGGCGACCATCGCGATCTTCGTGGCGATGGTTTTCGACGGCCTGGACGGGCGCATCGCTCGCCTGATGGGCACCGAAACCGCCTTTGGCAAGGAGTTCGACAGCCTCGCCGACATGGTCGCCTTCGGCCTCGCGCCGGCCGTCGTCTGCTATCAGTGGGGTGTCGAGCGCATCGCGGAATACGGCTCGGCATGGGGTCGCTTCGGCTGGATCGCCGCGTTTTTCTACGCCGCCGCAGTGGGGATGCGACTTGCGCGCTTCAATGCGCGTTCGGCGACCCAGGACAAGCGCTATTTCGAGGGCCTCCCGAGCCCGTCGGGCGCGGCGATCGTCGCCGCTTTCGTGGCGCTCGCCCACGAGTACGACGTCACCGGACTGCCCGGCCTCGTGCTCGCATTCGTCATCACGCTGCTCGCCGCGGGACTGATGGTGAGCAGGTTCCCCTACCGAAGCTTCAAGGACCGCGCGACCGGCGAGCGCGTGCGCTATTCGAGGCTGCTGCTGGTGCCCCTCGTGATCGCGCTGATCGCGGTCAAGCCGTCCGTCGTCCTGTTCATCATGTTCGGCGTCTACGCGCTGTCCGGCCCGATCGGCTGGAGCTGGGTCAAGCTCCGGAGGCGGCCGCGCGAGAGCGCCGGCGGCGGTGGGGGCGGCTGAGCGCATGGAAGCGCGCACACTCGCGTTCCTCGATGCGCTCGGCATCGATGCCTACGTGCCGCGGGCGCGCGCCCAGGCGGCGGTCTGCGGTGCGGCCGGGGCGTCGTCGCCGGACTGGACGGCGCTTGCAGGAGCCGTGCGTGAATGCCGGCTTTGCGGCCTGTGCGAGACGCGCACCCAGACAGTCTTCGGCACCGGCGACCGCCGCGCGCGGCTGATGGTCGTGGGAGAAGCGCCCGGGGCGGAAGAAGACCGCCAGGGCGAGCCCTTCGTCGGCCGCGCCGGCATCCTCCTCAACTCGATGCTTCGTGCGGCGGGATTCGAGCGGGCCGAGGTCTACATCGCCAATGTCCTCAAGTGCCGGCCGCCGCAGAACCGTGATCCGGGCCCCGATGAGGTTGAACGCTGCATGCCCTACCTGCGCCGGCAAATCGAACTGGTCGCGCCCGCGGCAATCCTCTGCGTCGGCCGCATTGCCGCGCAACGGCTCCTTGGCACCGAGCTTGCGCTCGCGCGCCTGCGAAGCCGCGTCCACCGCCTTGGCGCGGTCCCCGTAATCGTGACCTACCATCCCGCCTACCTGTTGCGCGCGCCCGGCGAGAAGCGCAAGGCCTGGGAGGACCTCAAGCTCGCGCTCGCTGTCCTGGGAGGCCCCTCGCATGGCGACGGCACGTGAGGACCTGGCTGCTGCGAGCTGGCGCCTGCGCCCGATGGACCCGGCGGATTTGCCGGCGGTCGCCCGGCTCGAGCGCGACTCCTACGTGTTTCCCTGGAATGACCAGATCTTCGCCGACTGCCTGCGTGTCGGCTATCACTGCGTCGTCGTCGAGACGGCGGCGGGCGTCTCGGGCTACGGCGTGCTCTCGATGGGGGCGGGCGAGGCTCACGTGCTCAATCTGTGCGTCGCCGAAGGTTTCCGCCGGCGAGGGGTCGGCCGGGGCCTTCTGCTTGCGTTGCTCGACCACGCGCGCGACCGCGGCATCCGCGACGCCTTCCTCGAGGTGCGCCGCTCGAATCGCGCGGCGATCGGGCTGTATCGCCACCTCGGCTTCGAAAGCGTCGGCACGCGCCGCGGCTATTACCAGGCCCACGATGGGCGCGAGGACGCCCTGGTCTACCGTCTCGAGCTCGGTACGTTAGGATAGAGGCGGATCAGGGGGACGGTCCCCTTTTCCACGGAAGCATTTGCAGCTTCCCACGATCCCTCGATGGGAAAGGGGACCGTCCCCTTGATCCTGTCTCCTCTATATCCCAGCGCGCCGCGCGAATCCGCCATGACTTCGACGAACGACGAAATCACCCGCCGACGCAGTTTTGCCATCATCTCGCACCCCGACGCCGGCAAGACGACGCTGACCGAGAAGCTCCTGCTGTTCGGCGGGGCGATCCAGATGGCGGGCGCAGTCAAGGGCCGCAAGGCCGCGCGGCACGCGACGTCCGACTGGATGCGGCTGGAGCAGCAGCGCGGCATTTCGGTCACGTCCTCCGTCATGCAGTTTCCGTACCGCGGCCGCATCGTCAACCTGCTCGACACCCCGGGCCACGAGGACTTCTCGGAAGACACCTACCGCACGCTGACGGCGGTCGACTCAGCGTTGATGGTCATCGACTGCGCGAAGGGCGTCGAGGAACGCACGATCAAGCTCATGGAGGTGTGCCGGCTGCGCGACACGCCGATCATGACATTCATCAACAAGCTGGACCGCGACGGGCGTTCACCGGTCGAGCTGCTTGACGAAATCGAGCGCGTCCTCGGCATCAGTTGCGCTCCCGTGACCTGGCCGATCGGAATGGGCCGCGAACTTTCCGGCGTCTACCACCTCGCCGAAGACCGCATCTATGCCTACGACGGCGACCGCAAGGGCCGGGTCGGCACGAACCGCTCGATCGACGGCCTCGCGAGCCAGGCCGCGGATGCGTTCCTCGGAGAGCGCGCCGCGGCGATCCGCGAGGAAATCGAGCTGATCCGCGGCGCGATGCCTGCATTCGACCGCGACATCTACCTGGCAGGGCGGCAGACGCCGGTGCACTTCGGCTCTGCGATCTCGAATTTCGGCGTCGAGGAGCTGCTGCGCTCGTTCATCACCCATGCCCCGGCGCCGCGGCCGCGCCGCTCGACGACCCGCGAAGTCGAGCCGACCGAGCCGGCCCTCACCGGCTTCGTCTTCAAGATCCAGGCGAACATGGATCCCGGGCACCGCGACCGGATCGCGTTCCTGCGCATCTGTTCCGGAAAGTACCGTCGCGGCATGCGCCTGCATCACGTGCGGCTCGGCAAGGAAGTGCGCATCGCGGACGCGCTGACCTTCATGGCCGCGGACCGCCAGCAGGCCGAGGAGGCCTGGGCCGGCGACATCATCGGCCTGCACAATCACGGCACGATCAACATCGGCGACACCTTCACCGAGGGGGAGGCGTTGATGTTCACCGGTATCCCCAACTTCGCCCCGGAACTCTTCCGGCGCGCGGTGCTCAAGGACCCCCTGCGCATGAAAGCCCTGCAGAAGGGACTCGACCAGCTCTGCGAGGAGGGCGCGACGCAGCTGTTCCGGCCGCTCAGGAACAATGACCTGATCCTGGGCGCCGTCGGGCCGCTGCAGTTTGACGTGGTTGCGTTCCGCCTGGCCGACGAATACGGCGTCACTTGCGCGTTCGAGCCGGTCAACGTCGTCACGGCCCGGTGGGTCGACGGCAGCGACCCTGCGAAACTGGGGCAATTCCGCGAGCGCGCGCACGAGCACGTCGCCGTCGATCATGCCGGCGAGCTCGTGTACCTCGCGCCGACCCGGATCAATCTCGGGCTCACCATCGAACGCTGGCCTGAACTCTCGTTTCGCGAGACCCGGGAGCATCTGGCGGTCGCGGCGTGAAGCACGCGCTGCGGAGGCGGCCGGTCGTCGCCTGGGCGCTCTACGACTGGGCCAACTCCGCGTTTGCGACGACCGTGATGGCAGGCTTCTTCCCGGTCTTCTTCAGGCAGTATTGGACCCTCGGCTCCGAAGCGGCCGTCAGCACCTTCCGCCTGGGGCTCGCGAACGGCGTCGGGAGCCTCCTGATCGCGCTGTCGGCGGCCTGGCTCGGCGCGATGGCGGACCGCGGCGGCACGCGCCTCCGGATGCTTGCCCTGTTCACGTTGCTTGGCGCCGGCATGACCGCGGCGCTTTATGCCGTGGGCCAGGGTCACTGGGCCGTCGCGGCGCTCATCTATGCCTGTGCCAGCATCGGATTCTCGGGAGGCGTCATTTTCAACGATGCGTTGCTCGTGGACGTGGCCGAGCCCGCGGAATATGACCTGGTTTCCGCCTATGGCTATTCGCTCGGCTATGCCGGGGGCGGCCTGCTGCTCGTCCTGAACGCGGCGATGGTGGCAAACCCGGCCGTCTTCGGTCTCGACGGGCCCGCGGACGCGGTGAGACTCGCGTTCCCGATCGTCGGGGCGTGGTGGCTCCTCTTTTCCCTGCCCTGCCTGATCTGGGTGCGCGAGCAGAAGCCGCGGCGCACGCTGGCGACCGGCGATGCCGCAAGAGCGGGCTGGCGCGAGCTGATGGCGACCATTCACGAGGTCCGCCGCTACCGGCCGCTGCTGTGGTTCCTGCTCGCCTACTGGCTCTACATCGACGGCGTCAACACGATCATCAAGATGGCGGTGGACTACGGCCTGTCGCTCGGCTTCCCGCAGCAGAGCCTGATCGCGGCGCTCCTCATCACGCAGTTCGTTGCCTTTCCGGCGGCGCTTGGCTTTGGCTGGCTCGGCAACCGGATCGGAGCGCGCAACGGCATCTTCATTGCGATAGCCATCTACTCAGCCGTAACCGTCGCGGCGTACTGGATGCGGAACGTGTCGCACTTCTACCTGCTCGCGGGCGTCATCGGGCTCGTGCAGGGTGGAATCCAGTCGCTTTCGCGTTCCTACTACGCGACGCTGGTTCCCGAAGGCAAACAGGGCGAGTTCTTCGGGTTCTACAACATGATGGGCAAGTTTGCCGCGGTGCTCGGGCCGCTCATGGTCGGCATCACGGCGCTGCTGACCGACAACACGCGCATCGGCATGCTCTCGATCATCATCCTGTTCGCCGGCGGCGCCATCCTGCTGTCGCGTTCGGGGGCAGGCACGCGGCCGCTCAGGGTCTGAAGCGCGCAACCAGTCCCCGCAGCAGCCTGAGATCCGCTGCCGCGGGGCCGGGCAGGTAGCGAACACGCAGGTAGGTCTCCGTGATCGCCAGCGCCGGCAGCCCCAGGTCGGGGCGGAGCCTGCGCACCCTTTGCGCAAAGTCGCGCGGCGCCTCGCCGTCCTCGCGATCGATGCCGCGCCGCGAGAGCCGGCCGAGAAAGCGACGATAGCTGGCCGCCGCCGGATCGGCCGGGCGCGGTCGGAATTCCCAGGCAAGCCACAGGAAGAGCAGCCCGACCGAGAGGCCGAGTCCGGCGGCCAGCGCCGTCGCGAACTCGCGCCAGCCCGGGTCGTCGAAACCGAGGCCCTGCAGCAGGCTCTCCTGGGTCGTGCGATCGAACTGCACGATCCAGTCGTTCCAGTGCGCATTGAAATTGTCCCAGATCATGCCCGCCCGCCACAGCAGTGGCGAATCGCGCATCAGGCCCCCGGGCAGCAGGTCCGAACCCGCGAATGCGGCCTCGATGCCGCGCTCGACGCGTTCCGGAGCGACCGCGGCAGTCGGGTCGATGCGGCGCCAGCCGGCGCCATCGAGCCAGATCTCGGACCAGGCATGCGCGTGCGACTGTCGCACGATCAGGTAGCCGCCGAGGGGGTTCCAGTCGCCGCCCTGGTATCCGGCGACGACTCGCGCCGGAATCCCGGCCGCGCGCATCAGGGCCGTGAAAGCCGAAGCGAAATGCCCGCAGAAGCCCTGGCGCGTGTTGAACAGGAAATCGTCGACCGAGTCGCGCGCGAGGCCCGGCGGCGTCAGCGTGTAGTAAAAGGCCTGCTTGCGAAACAGGTCGAGCGCGGCCCGGACATAGGCTTCATCGCTCCCGGCGACACGGCGCATTTCGCGTGCGTATTCGGCGCTGCGCGGATTGCGCTGCGGCGGCAGCTGCAGGTTCAGGTTGCGCAGTGCCGGCGACAGGTCCTCGCCGGCCCGGTAGTGCGGATATGAGCGCGCCTGGTAGCGAAGCACCGCATTCACGGGCCGTCGCGTGCGCAGGCTGAAATCCCAGGACTGACGGGCGAGCCCTTCCGTCCAGCGATCCACCATGTCCAGCGCGAAGAGCATCGACTGGCTGGTCGGTTCGAGCGTCACCGTGTAGTCAACCGGCTGGCCGGAATGCGTGACTTCGGGACGCTGCAGAAACAGGGACTCGCCGCGCGACCAGGAGTAGCCGTCGAACTGCGAAAGCACGGGACCGCGCCAGTAACGCTCGGACGGCGGCGGCGGATCACCGTCAAAACGCACGCGGAAGGCGACGACGTCGTTGAGCGTCAGGTCGGAGATGTCGCCGGGGGACATTTCATCGGTGAGCCCGGTGAGCGCCCGGTCGGCGGACGGCGCGCCCCAGAAGCTGCCCGCGATCCTCGGAAAGAAGATGAACAGGACCAGCGCGATCGGGGCCGCCTTCAGGAGCATCGCGCCCGTCGTGCGAAACGGGTGCAGCGCGGGTCCGTCCCGGCCGCGCAGCGAGACTTCGAGGAGCGCGGCCGCGAGCAGCCAGACGGTCGGCAGGACCCAGGCGGCGGTCGCGACATCCTGTGCGTAGAGCAGGGCGGCGAGGCACAGGAACCAGCCGATGAAGATCAGGACCGTGTGGTCGCGCGCGCTTCGCGTCTCCAGGAGCTTGAGCGCGGACATCAGCGCAAGCAGCGCCGTGCCGCCGTCGAGACCGGTAATCGTGGAGTAACTGAACACCACGCCCGCAGTGACGCCGGCGGCAATCAGGCCACGCACCCACGGTGCCGGCATATGCCAGCCGCGGCGCTCGGCCATCAACCGCCAGGCAAAGATGCCGAGCACGAATGCCGTGACCCAGAACTGCAGGCGCAGCAGGTGAGGCCCGAGCGCCGCGACCAGCCCGCCGGTCGTCCAGGCAAGCCGCCGGAAATCCTCGGCGCGCTCAGGCAACATCGGAAGCGGGCGCCTCGAAGCCGGCGATCGCGGCGAGGCAGCGCCGGCGCTGCGCATCGCCCGGTCGCGGAGCGATCTCTTCGCCCGGCAGGCGAAGCCCGAATGTCCGCCCCCGCGCGTGCGCGTCAACGATCCAGCGGGCGAGGACGCAAAGGCGCGCCTCGAGATCGGGTCCCGGCGCCTCGTCTAAATCGAAAATCGGCAGCGCCTCGGCATCACCGCTGAATTCCTTGATGAACAGTTCGTCGGACCGCGCGTAGGCTTTCCACGCGATGTGCCGGGGGGGGTCACCGGGGTGGTAGTCCTTGAGTCCGGCAAAGTCGTCCTCCCCGCGCCTCGCAGCACCGGCATTTGCGAGGCCCGGCGCCCGGGGCGGTGCCGGCGCGTCCGCCGCCGGCCGCGGATAGACAAGGCATCGAAGGCCCGGGTGGAGCACGGCCCAGGCGCGGAACAGGCCATAGGGGAATCGGGTCGCGATCTCGACGCGATCGAGCACGATGCTTCCGCGCCTGCGGGTCGGCACCCGCAGCTCGAGGGTCGACTCGCCACCGGCCAGGACAGAGACCGTCGCCCGCCCGGCACGTCTCGCGACGGCTTCGAGGCCGCAGCGCGGCACGCGCCCCGGGTTCGAGACGGCGATGCGGAAAACCGCTTCGTTGCCCGCGAACGGCGGCTCGGTGCCGGCGGCGCGGGCGACGAGCGACTCCAGGTTTCGGTGGCAGGCGTGCATCGCGACGATGCCGAGGGCCGCGAGCAGGAATGTCAGGGCGAGCCCCAGGTTGTTGGCATAGTTGAGCGAGCCGAGCAGCATCGCGAAGAGCATCAAGCCGAAGGCGATGCCGAGTCCCGTCGGGAGGATGTAGATTCGTCCGCGGCGGAGCGTCACCGCCCCGCGATCGGGGCCCTGGCGCCTGCGGATCCAGTCGCCGGTGATTCGATTCAGGCGGGCGCGGAGGCGCATGTCGTGGCGCCGGAGGTCAGGGGATCGGCACCGATTTCAGCAACGCCGCGGCGATCTCCAGCGGGCCGCGCGCATCGGAGGCATCGCGCGGGCGCAGCCGGTGCCCGACAACCGCGGGCAGCACCGCCTGCAGGTCTTCCGGGAGCACGCCCGCGTGGCCGTGCAGGAATGCCCAGGCCTGGGCCGAGCGCAGGAGCGAGAGGACGGCGCGCGTCGAAAGCCCGGACTGGTGCCGGCCGCCGTCCCGCGAGGCGCGGGCGAGCGCCTGCACGTAGTCGAGCAGCGCGTCGCTTGCATGGATTTCCGAGGCGCGTTTCTGCAGGCCGGGAATCGAAGACGGATCGAGCACGGCGGGCAGGTCGGCGAGTAGATCGCGGCGGTCGCGCCCGCGCAACAACGCCCGCTCATGGCCCGGTGCCGGGTAGCCGAGCGCGATCCGCATCAGGAAGCGGTCGATCTGCGATTCGGGCAAAGGAAAGGTGCCGATCTGGAATGAAGGATTCTGGGTCGCGACGATGAAAAAGGGATCGGGCAATGGATGGGTCTCGCCGTCGATCGTGACCTGGCGCTCTTCCATGGCCTCGAGCAAGGCACTCTGGGCCTTCGGCGTCGCGCGGTTGACTTCGTCCGCCATGACGAGCTGCGCAAAGACCGGGCCTCGATGGAATTTGAATCCGCCGCTCGCGCGATCGTAGACCGATACCCCGATGACGTCCGCGGGCAGGAGGTCGCTCGTGAACTGGATGCGCTGATAGGAGAGGCCGAGCACGCGCGCGAGTGCGTGCGCGAGCGTCGTCTTGCCGACGCCCGGAATGTCCTCGATCAGGAGGTGACCGCGGGCGAGCAGGCAGGCGAGCGCAAGGCGGACTTCACGGTCCTTGCCGAGCAGGACCTGGTTCAGGCTCGCAAGCGCCGCCAGCAGCTGGCCGCGCGCCGGATCCCGGGCATGCATCTCGGCGTTCATCGCAGCGAGGCTACCCGCTCGTGCTGCTCGGCAAGTTGCGCCAGTTCACGCTTGAATCCTTCGAGCCGCGCGCGCTCCTGGGCAACCACGCTGGAGGGGGCGGATCTCGTGAAGTTCTCGTTTTCGAGCTTGTTCCCGGCCCTCGTCACTTCCTGCTCGAGTTTCTTTCTCCGCTTTTCGATTCGAGCGAGTTCCGCATCGACATCGATGCGAGTCGAGCGCTGCACGACGAAAGTCCCGCCACCGATTGAAAGCTCCGCCGCGCCTTCCACCGAATCGCCGGGTGTCAGTTCCCGGAATTCCGCGACCCCGGCCAATTTGCAAATCGCGGCGGCCGAAGACTCGTACAACTCCCTGTCCGCCTCGGTCACATTCCCGTAGTAGACCTGCAACCGTTCGGCTGGCGGAATTCCCCAGTCGCTGCGAAGGCTTCGGATTCCGTTATTCAGCTCCTGGAATCGCCAGAATTCCCGCTCCACTTCCGCATCCCGGGCGCTTTCGTCGGGCAACGGAAAGGGCTGGTACATGATGGTTCCGTCCGGCTTTCCGGCGCGCGGTCCGACGCGTTGCCAGATTTCCTCGGTGATGAATGGCATCAACGGATGCAGCAGCCTCAGGACGGTCTCCAGCGTCTCGATCAGCGTGCGCCGGGTTCCGCGCTTGACGGGATCCGGGGAACCCGCCGGCTGCAGGATCGTCTTGCTCAGCTCCAGGTACCAGTCGCAGTACTCGTACCAAACGAATTCATATGCCGCCTGCGAGGCCAGGTCGAACCGGTAGTTCGTGATTCCGTCACGGACCTTCGAGATCGTGTCTTGCAGCCTGGAACGTATCCAGCGATCGTAACGCGAGTATGCGACGGATCGATCGTCCGGATTCTCGCTGACGACCATCAGGACGTATCTCGCCGCGTTCCAGAGCTTGTTGCAAAACGCCCGATAGCCCTGGACGCGGCCGAGGTCGAAGCGCAGGTCCCGCGACAGCGTCGCGAGCGAGGCGAACGTGAAGCGCAGCGCATCCGTGCCATGCGCGGGAATTCCCTGGGGGAACTGCCTGCGTGTCGCACGCTCGATGGCGGGCGCAAGCTGCGGTTGCATCAGTCCGTCCGTGCGCTTGGCCACCAGCGCCTCGAGGCCGATGCCGTCGACGATATCGAGGGGATCGATCACGTTGCCCCGCGACTTGGACATCTTCTGGCCGTCCTGGTCCCGGATCAGCCCGTGCACGTAGACCTCGCGGAACGGCACATCCCCGCGGAAATGCAGGCCCATCATGATCATCCTCGCGACCCAGAAGAAAATGATGTCGAATCCCGTGACGAGCACGCTGGTCGGGTAGAAGGCACGCAGGTCCGGCGCGTCGGCGGGCCATCCGAGCGTCGAGAACGGCCACAACGCCGAGGAAAACCAGGTATCGAGCACGTCCGCGTCCTGCCGCAGCGGCAACGAAGCGTCAAGAGCGTGCCGCTCGCGGACTTCCTCCTCGCTCCGGCCGACGTAGACGGCGCCGTCCGGTCCGTACCAGGCGGGGATGCGGTGGCCCCACCAGAGCTGGCGGCTGATGCACCAGTCCTTGATGTTGCGCATCCACTCGAAATAGGTCTTGTCCCAGTTCCCGGGCACGAATCGGATGCGGCCCTCCTCGACCGCGCGCACCGCCGGCGCCGCGAGCGGCGCGATGCTCACGTACCACTGGTCGGTCAGCCAGGGTTCGATGATGGCGCCACTGCGGTCGCCCCGAGGAATGGTCAGGCGGTGTGGCTCGACCCTTTCGAGGAGCCCGGCAGCTTCGAGGTCCGCGACGACCCGCTTGCGCGCCTCGAACCGGTCGAGGCCCCGATAGGGCGCGGGTGCTTCGTCGTTGATCCGCGCATCCGCGGTCAGGACGTTGATGAGCGGAAGGCCGAGCCTCTGACCCACCTCGTAATCGTTGAAATCGTGCGCGGGGGTCAGCTTGACGCAGCCGGTCCCGAATGCGGGATCGGCGAACCCATCGGCGATCAGCGGAATCTTCCGGCCGGTCAGCGGGAGCGAAAGCATCTTTCCCTCGAGGCCGCGGTAACGATCGTCTTCAGGATGAAACGCGACGCCCACATCCGCGAGCATGGTTTCCGGCCGCGTGGTCGCGACGGTCACGTGGCCCTTTCCATCCGCCAGCGGATACCGGATGTGCCACAGGCTGCCGTTTTCCTCCCCGGACTGCACCTCGAGATCCGAAACCGCGGTCTTCAGCACCGGGTCCCAGTTGACGAGCCGCTTGCCGCGATAGATGAGCCCCTCGGCGTGCAGCCGCACAAAAGCCTCGAGGACGGCGCGCGACATCGCGGGATCCATCGTGAACCGGTCACGGCTCCAGTCGACCGACGCGCCAAGCCGGCGCATCTGGCGTGCGATCGTGCCGCCGGACCGTTCTTTCCAGAGCCAGACGCGCTCGATGAACCCATCGCGGCCGACGTCGTGGCGCGTCCGGCCCTCGGCGTTCAGCTGGCGCTCGACCACCATCTGCGTCGCGATGCCGGCATGGTCCGTGCCTGGCTGCCAGAGCGTGCGGTGGCCCGCCATGCGGTGAAAGCGCGTGAGCGCATCCATGATCGTGTCCTGGAACGCGTGGCCCATGTGAAGCGTCCCGGTCACGTTCGGCGGCGGTATGACGATGCAGAAGGGCGGGCCGTTGCCCGCCGGGGCAAAGAGTCCCTCGTCCTCCCACCGGCGGTAGATGCGCTCCTCGATGTCGCGCGGAGAGTAGGTCTTGTCCATGCGCCGGGGCGTGGCCGCCTCAGTCGTCCGGCGCGAGCTGCTCGCGAAGCGCGGCCGCAACGAGGTCCGGCAGCGCGGCGCGCAGGCGGTCGATCACGCGCTCGAACATGACTGCCTCGATCTCCCGCGCGGCCGCGTGCAGCAGCTCGTCCGTGAGGTTCAGGGTCCGGCTCACGAGGAGCGACTGCAGCGCCGCCACGTCGTCCTCCGACAGGAGCCCGGATGCATACGGGGTGCCCTCGTCGGGCGGCCGCTCGGGCTTCGGGAAGCTGCCGGTCGCATGCAGCTCGACGACATCGGTCAGTATCGGCAGCTCGCGCACGGGGTCCCGGCTCATGAATCGCTCCTCATCTCGTGCGTCTCGGGCTCGAGCCCACGCTCCCGGTAGGCGCGGAATCGCTCTCGGCCGCGCTGCCTGCGTTCCGTATCGGAGTCGATGACCTCCGCGATGCGCGCCCAGCCATCGAGGCCGGGGGGCATATGCGCAGACAGGTTGACGACGACATCGCCGTCGGCCTCGTCCGGGTCCGCCGAATCCGCGAGCACGACCACGGGCGGTGCGGGCGAGGGCGCATCGTCGCCCGATCCCACGCGCCGGTGCGGCACGAAGCTGCGATCCGAGAATGTCCAGAGCATCTGGTCAAAGGCCTCGAACTCGAGGCCCGGATCGATCTGCACGCGGATGCGATGCCGCTTGAGCCAAGCCTTCTCGACCAGGCGGCAGGCGAAGCGCAGCCGGGCCTGGGGTTCGCTGCCCGACAGGACGTAGAAGTCAATGCGCGGCACGGCCACGGCCTCAGTCATGATGCAGCAGCCAGTCGACGAGCAACGGAACCGGGCGTCCGGTGCTGCCCTTGTGGCTGCCCGTGAGGTAGGCGCTGCCCGCAATATCGAGATGCGCCCAGGAGAGGCCCTCGGCAAAGCGCCACAGGAAGCAGGCCGCCGTGATGGCCCCGGCCTCGCGGCCGGCGACATTCGCGATATCCGCGAAATTGCTCTTGAGCAGGTCGGAATATTCCTCCGCCACCGGCATACGCCACGCGCGATCGTCCGCGCGGTCGCCGGCCGCCGCGATCGACGCCGCGAGCTTCTCGTCGGGCGAGAAAAGTCCGGAGTAATACGCGCCGAGTGCGATGACGCAGGCGCCGGTAAGCGTCGCAATGTCGACGACGGCGCGCGGCCGGAAGCGCCGCGCATAGGTGATGCCGTCGCACAGGATGAGGCGCCCCTCGGCGTCGGTGTTCAGCACCTCGATCGTCTTGCCGGACATCGAGGTCACGATGTCGCCCGGTTTCGTCGCCCGTCCGCCGGGCATGTTCTCGCAGGTGGGAACGATCCCGACGACATTGACATGCGCTCCGATCGTCGCAAGCGCCTTGATCGTGCCGAAGACGCTCGCCGCGCCCGTCATGTCGAACTTCATCTCGTCCATCGCGGTGGGCTGCTTGAGCGAAATGCCCCCGGTATCGAAAGTGATGCCCTTGCCAACGAGCGCGACCGGCGCTTGGCCTTTGTTGCCCCCGTCGTACTCCAGTACGATCAGGCGCGGCGGTTCGTCCGAGCCGCGCGTGACCGAAAGGAAAGACCCCATGCCGAGACGCTTGATCTCGCGGGCGTCGAATACCCGCGCGCGCACGCTCTTGTGCTCCTTGGCCAGCGCCCGGGCGGCGTCCGCGAGATAGGAGGGGGTGCAGACGTTTGCAGGCAGGTTGGCGAGGTTTCTCGTGAGCGCGCTGCCGGCGGAGATGCCGCGCCCGTCATGCACCCCGCGCCCCGCCGCCTCGACGTCGCCGTCCTCGACGGCGATCGTGAAGCGCGCGAGCTTCGGGCGTGGCGGCTTGGTGGCAGTCTTGAGGTCAGGAATGCGATAGAGCGCGTTGTTCACGCTTTCGACGGCGTGGCGGGCGGCGTAATAGGCATCCAGACCCGGCACCGGTTCCCGCGCAAGATAGGACACGGCGTTGGCTGCGCCGCCCTTTGCGAGCCATTGAGTGGCGGCGACGATCGCGCGGCGGTATGCCTTGCGCCCGTATCCTGACGGCGGGCCGAGTCCGACGAGCAGGAACCGCTGCGCCGGGCCGCGACGCGCCGCGATGATCGGCAGTGTTTCGCCGCACTTGCCCGAAAAGTCGCCTCGCCGCAGCAGCCGCGAGATGGCGCCGCCGCTGATGCGGTCGAGCCGCCGCGCCGAGTCCGTCATCGTCGCCTTTTCGTGGATACCGACGATCGCACAGGCGGTCCGGTGGCGCAGTGCGCCAGCCTTCGTCACTTGAAACTGCATGATGCTCGATCCCCCGAATGCGCTGCCCGCCGGCGGCCCGTTGAGCGCGTCGGCGCGCTGGATTACCGTATCTTGGCATTTTAGTCGAAAAACACACCGGAACCGCGCAGAATCGGCCTTGTTTGCCACCCTTGACCGCTATGTCCTGCGCGATGTCGCGACGTCCTTTGCGGGCGTTACGGTCGTGCTGCTCGCGATTCTCGTGAGTTACCAGCTCGCCAGGATCCTCGGAATCGCGGCGGAACTCGGCTTCCCGCACGATATCGTATTTGCGCTGATCGGCCTGACCACGCTCGAAAACCTCATGCTGCTCGTCCCGATCAGCATGCTGCTCGCGGCGATGCTCGCGCTCGGCCGGCTCTATCACGAGAGCGAGATGACGGCCGTGAGGGCATGCGGCATCGGCCCGGAACGGCTTTACCTGCCGGTGTATGCGCTTGCCCTGCCGGTCGCAATCGGCCTCGCCTGGCTCGCATTCGTTGTCGGCCCGGAGGCGAGCAATGGCGCCGAGTCCCTCAGGGGCCGCGGCCTGCGCGATGCGCAGTTCGGACAGCTCAAGCCCGGCGCATTCCGCACGTACGCCAATGGCAAGGCGGTTTTCTATGCCGAACAGAACGGGGCGGATGGCCGGCTCATCCACGTGTTCATGCAGCACCTCGCGGGCGACCGGATCGAGGTCGCGACTGCCGCCTGGGCCGAACAACGAATGCTCGCCGGCGGGCGCACGCAAGTCGTGGTGCTGCACGACGGAGAACGCATCGAAGGCGTACCCGGGCAAGCCGGATTCCGCCGCATCCGGTTCTCGGAACACGGAATCCCGGTGGTCGTGCCGGAGGCGGGTGCCGGACGGACATTGCCGGCGCGCAAATCGACCCGGGAGTTGTACCGATCCACCTCGCTTGCCGACATTTCCGAGCTGCAGCGGCGCGTATCGCTGCCGGTCATGGTGCTCGTGCTCGCGTTCGTCGCCGTTCCACTCTCTGCCCTGCGGCCGCGCGAGGGGCGCTATGCGCGCGTCGCGATTGCCATCCTGATCTATTTCATCTACGCGAATCTCGTGTCCGCCGCGCAAGTGTGGATCGAAAAAGGCCGGCTGCCGGCGGAGGCCGGCACCTGGTGGGTACACGCCCTGTTCCTGCTGGTTGGACTCGTGCTGCTGTACCGCCAGAGCCCGTTCCCTGGCTGGCGTCGCAGAGCGCGGACCGCGGCATGACGATCCTCGACCGCTATTTCGCGAAGACGATTCTCCTGCACACGCTCCTCGTCATGGCCGTGCTGCTCACGCTGATGACGCTCGTCAACTTCATCGGCGAGCAAAACGATACCGGCCAGGGCAGCTACGACGTTGCCGGCGCTTTCCTCGTCGCGTTGCTCCAGATGCCACAGCAGGCCTACCAGGTCCTTCCGATCGGGGCGCTGATCGGGGCAATCATCGGTCTCGGCGGGCTTGCACGCGACGGCGAGCTGACGGTCGTTCGCGCCGCGGGCGTGTCGGTCGCCCGCATTGCGCTGTCGGCGGCGCTCGCGGGCCTCGTGATCGCCGGACTCCTCTGGGTCATCGGCGAATATTTTGCGCCGCCGGCCGACCAGTACGCACGCCAGTACAAGGTCTTCAGCCGCTATTCCCAGCTCGAGTTCACCGGCAGCCGCAGCGCCTGGCTGCGCCAGGGGTCCTGGTTCGTCAATGTGCGCCGGCAGGCGGCCGAGAACCTGTTCGGCGGCGTGTTCGTCTACGAGCTCGACGACGACCGGCGGCTCAAACTGGTTGGCCGCGCGGAGACGGCGACCCAGGACAAGAGCGGCCGCTGGGTGCTGTCGAATTACGCCGAGACCCGCCTGGAGGATGACCACGTGGAAGTGCGGACGCTTGCGCGACTGGTGACGGACAAGCGCTTCAATGCGGATTTCCTCGGTGTCGCCGTCACACGACCGGAATCGCTGTCGCTCGCCGACCTCTATGCCTACAAGGAGCACCTGAAGCAGAACGAGCTCGAATCGACCGTCTGGGAGATCGCTTTCTGGTCGCGGATCTCGCGGCTGGTCGCGGCCGTCACGGTCTGCGTGTTCGCCGTGCCGTTCGCATTCGGGCCCCTGCGTTCGGCGGGCGCCGGCGCGCGCACCGTGATCGGCATCCTGGCGGGCGTGCTGTTCGTGCTGCTGACGCAGACGCTCGAGAACAGCGGCCAGGTATACGGGCTGGATCCGCTGCTGGTGGCCTGGGGGCCGATCCTGCTGCTGCTGACGATTGCGACTGTCGCGATCTGGCGCACGCGCTAACCCGCACGGATGACGCGGGACCGCCCCGCCACGTCCAGAAGGCTCCTGCCCGCGCGATCCAGCAAGACCCACGCGAAGTTCAGGATCGACGGCGCGAGCATCGCAGCGGCGCCGAGGGCGGGCAGCGGACCGCCCGGCCGAAGCAGGTATAAGGCGCCGAGAGCGGCCATCCAGGCCAGGGCGACGCCCAGGGAAAAACGCACGAGCGCGCCCGCCCAGTCCAGGCGGATCCCGTCCGCCGTTTCGAGGCGGATTCGCCAGACCTTCATGCCCAGCGTCTGGCCGCTCCGCGTCCAGCACCGGCCGAAATAGGCAAAGACCACGAGCAGGAGGGTCGCATGATAGACGTGCGCGATCGCTCCCTGCGACGAGGCCAGGATCGCTTCGCCGTGCGTGAAAGGCAGCGCCGCGAAGGTCACGGCGAAGGCAAGCGCGATGACGAGGAAGAGATCGTAGAGCAGGGCCGCGAGGCGGCGCAGGAGTCCGGCTTTGGCGCCCGTCGCGGATTCTTCATCCATGCGGGCACCGATCTTAATGCGTCAGTGCTTGTCCTGCTGAGTCATGCGCTGTTCGATGGCGTCCTTGCTGCCGCGGAGGATTTGCCGGACCTGCTGCACGCCCGGGCGCCCCGCGATGCGGGCGATGGCCTCCGGCAGCTCGTGCCAGTCGCGGCCCCAGGACAACAGTCGCGCGGCGTCCTTGACGACGGCCGTCACCGTCGTGTCATTGATCTGCTTCGGCGCCCTGGCCGAGCCTTTCGGCCGGCCGGCGGCGCGCGGCGGCTTCGGCGCCGGAGCCGGCTTGAGGACGGTCGAGGTCGACGTCGCGCCGGCAGTCTTCGGGCTACGCCCCTTGTCGAGCTGGCGTTCACGCTCGGGTTCGGCGATCGGGACGAAGCGCTCGACGTGCTGCGAACCGACGAGGTTCGTCAGGAAAGACATGAGCTCGAGCGCCTCCGACAACGAGGGATCGGCGGCGGACAGACGGGTCTTGACGATGTTCTGAAGGTCGGCAAGCCGCTGGCGCGCAAGATCCACGACCCATTTCGTCGGCCGCTGGTGATTGGGCCAGGGCTGGACGAGCCAGTACTGGTCCTCCGGCAGGTCCGCATAGCGGGCGTGCAGGTCGAGGCTCTTCTGCCACTTCTGCAGAAGCTGCAGCACGCGGTCATCGGCGGGCGTCATGGCGAGTCAACATAAATCACGGCCGCGGCGCGCGCCTCAGAATTACCGCAGTCCTTGACACCCGTCACATTGGAGAGGCGCTCATTGGTCCTGGCAGCCCTGTGAGCCGGCGGCGCCGGCCGCGTCAAGGGCCGGGCCGGGATCCGGCCCGAGCGCGACCAGCCAGGAGCCGTAGATGGGATTCGGTATCACGAACCAGCGCCGGCCCCAGTAGGCATCACGCGCGCATCGGGCCCGGTCGCGCTCGGCGACAGTCGCGCCGCGGACGCCCGGGATGAAATCCGCAAGATCGTCGCCGACGTTCAGGACGATGCGGAAGTGGCGCCCCACCTCCAGGCGGCGCGACAGCTTGTCGCTCCCCCAGTCCGCGCGCTCGCCCTTGAGCATGATCTCGCCGGCCAGCGACTCGGTGCCGAGGCCGAGCGCGCGCAGGTTGGCCTCCGTGTCATCCTTCTGTGGGCAGGCGACGTTGCTGCCGGCACGCCTCGCGCATTCGCGGTTCGTGACGTACACGACGCGGACCGGACGGCCCTGGGGGTCTTTCATCCCGTGCGCCGCCCGGATGAATGCCGCCGCGCCCGATATGGCCGGCGCCTTGCGCTTCGCGACCCAGGCGTCCCAGGCCGCCGGGAATTCCCCGAAACAGGTTCCCGCCCGAAGCATCTCGGCCTGCGGCTCGGAGTTGTCGAGCACGGTCTCGTCGATATCCATGACGACCGCGGGCGGGAGGGCGCTGAGATCCCCGGTCTGCGTGGGTTCAGCGGTCCAGGCCGGGTCGGCCAGCCCCGCTGCCAGCGCGGCCTGCGCGGCCCGGTAGGTCGATTCGCTCGCCGCGCGATATTCGGCGGAAGTCCGGACCCAGAGCGTGGCGCGTTCGCTGCCAGCGGCAAATATCGGCGCCGAACCGCAGCGCGCCGCCGCGGCCGCGGGCGTGGGCGACTGCGTCGCGCAACCAGCCGCAATGACGGCTGCCGCGAGCCAGACAAATTGACTGCGCGCGCGCATCGTTCAGTCGACGACCCGTGTGCCGCCGCTGGCGGTGCGCCTGGCATAGAGCGCCGAGAGGCGCTCGGTCATCGGGCCGACTTTTCCGTCCCCGATCACGCGCCCGTCCACCCGGGTGACACCGGCGAGTTCGCCCATCGTGCCGCTGCAGAATGCCTCGTCCGCCCGGTAGAGCGCCGTCAGCGATAGGTCCCCGGCCTCATGCGGGATCTGCTCCACGCGGCAGATATCCAGCACCGTCGCGCGCGTAATCCCTTCCGGGCAGGCCGCGAGCGTCGGCGTGCGGACGATGCCGGCCTGCACCAGGAAGAGATGCGTCGCATTTGTTTCCGCGATGAAGCCGCGCACGTCCAGCATGATCGCGTCGTCCGCGCCCGCCGCGTTCGCCTGGATCTTCGCCAGAATGGAGGAGAGCAGGTTGGCATGATGGATCTTCGGGTCCAGGCAGTCGGGCGGCGAGCGTCGCTGGCTGCTCGTGACGAGATTGAGGCCCTTCCTGGAGTACACCGGCGCCTTGTGCTCGGCGAGCACGATCAGCGTCGGGCCCGACTGGTTCAGGCGCGGGTCCATCCCGGACGTGATCTTGACGCCGCGCGTGAGTGTCAGCCGGAGGTGCACCCCGTCCGTCATCCGGTTCGCCTCGAGCGTGCGCCGGATTTCCTTCACGATCGCCTCGTCGGACGGGATGCTCCCGAAGCCGAGCGCGAGCGCGGACGAGCGCAGTCGTGCGAGATGCGACTCGAGCGCAAAGATGCGGCCCTGGTAGAGGCGCAGCCCCTCCCATACGGCATCGCCGCCCTGGACGGCACTGTCAAAGGGGCTCACGGCGGCCTCATCGCGGTGGCTGAGCCTGCCATTGACGTTTACGATCAGGTTGCGATTGCGCTTGTCGAATTTCTGCTGCATCGGGAGTCCTCAGGCCCGCAGTCGCAGGGCGTAGAGCTTCTCATACCATGGCCGGCACTCGCCCACGAGCCGCTGCTGCGCGGCCGTCAGCTGCGGGTGCCGCGGCCGGAAGGGTTCGAAGCCGGTCGAGGCCTCGACGGCGGCATACCAATGCCGCGCCCAGGCACCGTCCGTGTCGCGCCGCCCGGGGGCCCAGGCGAGCATCAGGTCCATGAAAGGTATGCCGAGCGCATCGCAGAGTGCCTCGAGCTGCGCGCGCGGGTCCTTCAGCAGGTCGCTCGCGAGCACGACCGGCGGCGTGCGCCCCTTCCGTTCCGCGATGCGATCGAAGATTTCACACTGTTGCGGCAGGCCCGTGTCCGCGAGGCCGGCCTCCGGAAAGGTCTTCAGCAGCGACGCGGCCATCTCGTCCGGCTCGCGGATCAGGAAGGCGTGCGACAGGCGATCGAGCCAGGCGCGTTCGATCACCGGCAACAGGTGGTGCGCCATGTGCTTCTGGTACCAGATCGCGCGTCCGCCCGGGACCGGTCCTGTCAGGTAGTCAACGACCTTTCGCCAGTCGGACTCGTGCGCCGCCAGTACTTCGTCACGGCCCGGGTGGCCAACCCCGGTGACTTTCAGGTAGTGCGCGTAGAGCGGTTCGTCCGTGACCGCCGCGTCCGGGCGGCTTCCAAACGAACGCAGCATCGCGGTCGAGATGTTGCGGGGTCCCGACCACATGGCGATGCGGACTGTCCTGACTGGCGCTACCGGAGGCATTTGAGCCCTCGTGCCGGCTTTCGACGGGGCGCAGGGAGTCGCTCCGGGCAGCGGGCGTCCTGGTGCCTGCGTCGCATGATATCGCGGCGGTTCAACGCCCACAGGCGCACCGCCGGCCGCGGCCTGGCGCTCAGCCCGGGTTACCCACCCGATTGCGCAAGGCCCGCAGAGTCGAGGCGGCATCCGGACCGACGATCAGGTGCAGGCGGGTGGCTGAGGGACGCGCGATGCCACGCAGCCCCAGCGATTCGAGATCCGTGAGATTGACTTTCGCGCCATCGCGCAGCGTCACCAGGATTCGCGTCGACACGGCGTCCAGCCCCCGGACATTGCCGCGCCCCCCAAGCGCTTTCAATAACCGGGACAGGAGATTGGCATCCACCGGGGCGTCTGCGGCCCGTTCCGGCGGCAGCCGCGGGTTCGAAACCGCCGAAACCAGGATTGCGGACGCGGCGCCTTTCAGGGCATCGCGCATTTCGCCGGCCACCTGGTCGGCAATCGGTCCGAGCACGACCTGAAGCGAATTCGCCGACGGCCGTACCAGCCCACGCGCGCCCAGCGCCCGCAATGCCGCTTCGTCCACCGCCGCCTGGTCCGACACGGTGAGACGCAGGCGGGTCGTGCAGGCATCGACCGAAACCAGGTTGCTTGCGCCCCCGAGCGCCGCGACCATGGCGCCGGCGCGATCGGAAGCCTGGGGCGCGGCGACGGTTTCCGGTGCGTCGGTTTCGCGGCCCGGAGTCTGGAGCGAGAACCGGCGGATGACGAACCGAAACGTGCCGTAATAGAGCGCGAAGTACCCGAGCCCCACGGGCAGCAGCATCCACGGTCGGGTGGCCTGGCCGAAATTGATCACATAGTCGAACAGGCCGGCAGAGAAGCTGAAGCCGAGCCGCACATGCAAAGCGTCCATGATCACCATCGCGAGCCCGGTCAAGACGGCATGCAGGGCGTACAGCAGGGGCGCCAGGAACATGAACGTGAACTCGATGGGTTCCGTGACGCCGGTCAGGAATGACGTCAGTGCAATCGAGGCCAGCAGCCCGCCGACTGCGCGGCGGCGCTCGGGTTTCGCTTCGTGGTACATGGCGAGGCAGGCGGCGGGCAGCCCGAACATCATGACCGGGAAGAATCCCGACATGAAGGCGCCCGCGGACGGGTCGCCGGCGAAGAATCGCTTGAGGTCGCCCGTTACGCCGCCGTAGTCGCCGAGCAGGAACCAGGCGATGTTATTGATGATGTGGTGCAGGCCGGTAACGATCAGTGCGCGATTGAGCACGCCGTATGCGAACAGGCCGAGCTCGCCGGAGCCGAGCACGGTGTGGCTCAACGAGTCCATGCCGCGCTCGAGCACGGGCCACCCGTAGCCGAAGGCGGCTGCGACCGCAAGGCCGGCAAAACCACTTGCGATCGGCACGAAGCGCCGCCCCGCAAAGAATGCCAGGTAACTCGGCAGGCGAATATTCGAGTAGCGGTTGTACAGCAGGCCGGCGATCACGCCGGAAATGATGCCGGCGGGCACACTGAGCTTGGCGAGTTCGTGGGACTTGTATGCGGCGGCTGCAAGCTCCCGCGCCTGGTCCGCGAGCCCGGCCAGCGCATCCGGCGGAACCGCAATCAGCGCTTCGGCACCCTGGGTCGTCACCAGGTAACCGACGACGCTTGCGAGTCCGGCTGCCCCGTTGTTCTCACGCGCAAGCCCGACCGCCACGCCGATCGCAAAGATGATTCCGAGGTTCGCGAATACTGCGTTGCCGGCCGCCGCCAGCATCGGAATGCCGAGCAGATCGGGCTGCCCGAGACGAAACAACAGGCCCGCGATGGGCAGCACCGCGATGGGCAGCATCAGCGCGCGACCGAGTTGCTGCAGTCCGGAAAAAACGTTTCTCACGAAGTCACCCGGCGCCGGGCAAACGGGTTCATTGCCACCGGCCCACGATATCGCGCGCCAGGTCGCGTACGGCAGCGGCCGACGGCAGAGCGAGCGCGCGGTCGGCGAGCTCGCGGCACCGAGCCATCGCGCAGGTGCGGATGAGGGCCTTGATGCGCGGAATGGCGCCCGGCACCATCGAAAACTCCTGCACGCCCAGACCCAGCAGCACCGGTACCGCGACCGGATCCGAGGCGAGACCGCCGCAAACGGCGACCGGGCGTCCGCGCGCAACGGCGGCAGCCGCCGTTCCGGCGATGAGACGCAGCACCGCCGGGTGCAGGCCGTCGAGTTGCATCGCCAGCTCCGGGTGCGAGCGGTCGATTGCAAGCGTGTATTGCGTCAGGTCGTTGGTGCCGATCGACACGAAATCCGCGACCTCGCAGATCCGATCGGCCAGCACGGCTGCAGAAGGCGTCTCGATCATCACCCCGAGCGCAGGGCGATCGGCGATGCCGAGCCGACCGGCCGTCTCCTCGATCAATGAGCGCACACGAAGTATCTCGGACGGCTCCTGCACCATGGGCAGCATCACCCTGCATCGCGACACCGGACGGACCGCCAGCACGGCCTCCAGCTGGGCCCGCAGCAATGCCGGTTGCCGGAATCCCACGCGTATGCCGCGCAGGCCGAGTGCGGGATTGTCCTGGCGTGGCAGGTCCAGGTAGGGGATCGCCTTGTCGTCGCCGACGTCCAGCATGCGAATCACGACCGGCCGGCCTCCGAATGCGTCGACGACCCGCTGGTATTCGGCGGCCTGGCTGGCCGGGTCCGGTGCAGTCCGGCGTTCGAGGAACAGGAACTCGGTGCGCAGGAGCCCGCAGCCCTCGGCCCCGAGCGCGACCGCGTCGACTGCTTCGCGCGCGGCCCCGATGTTAGCGAGTACCCCGATGCGCAACCCATCGGCCGTCGCGCCGTCCTTCCGGGCCGCATCGCGCTCGATGGCGGCCTTCGCCTCGCTCCGCCGGAGCCTCCGTTCCGCGGCCGCGGTTTCGGCTTCCGGCGGATCGACCTGAAGCATTCCCTGTTCGGCATCGAGCAACACGCGGGTGCCGGTCGCGATCGCGAGCACGCCCGCACCCGCCCCGACCAGCATCGGCTTGCCCATCGCCGCCGCGATGATGGCGACATGTGACGTCGGCCCGCCGCGGGCCGTACAGATCCCGGCCAGCCGCGCCGGATCGAGCGCAGCCAATTGCGACGGCAGCAGTTCATCCGCGAGCAGGACGGCATGGTCCGGCAATTGCAGTTGCGATTCGGCGGCGGCATCGCCTGCCAGCGCGGCCAGCACCTGCGCCTCGAGGTCGAGCAGGTCGTCGGCACGTTCCGCGAGCCGCTCATCGGCAAGATCGCGCAAGGCGGCAACGCTTGCGCGGATTGCGCCGCGCCAGGCAAATGCCGCGCTCTTGCCGCCCTGTATCAACGCGGCGGCCGCGGCCGCGAAGGCCGGGTCATCGAGAAGCTCGAGATGCGCCGAGATGATTTCGGCACCCGGGCCGGTCGCGTCGATCGCCCGCGCCCTGAGAGACTCCCGGACCGCGGCGCGTCCGCGGTCAAGTTCCGCGGTTTCACGCGTCACGCCGGCGCCGGCCTCGGCCACCTCGCGCTCGCGTCGCGCGATCGTCGCGGCCACGCCGAGCGCAAGACCTCCGGCGGCCACGACCCCGGGCAGTTTCGTTCCCGCCTGCGGGCGGACAGCGCGGCCGGCTCGCGGCGCGAGCGGCCGCCAGGCTGGGGCCGTGGCGGAGGGCGGGCCGGGCTCCACGCGCCCGATGAGTGCCGCGATCATCTCGATGGCGGCGCCCGCATCGCTCCCCGCGGCCTCGAGCAGGATCTCGTCGTTCTTCTGCACGCCGAGCGCCATCAGGGAGACCGCGCTCTCGGCGCTGGCGCGACGGCCATGCGCCAGCACCTGCACGTCGGCGTCGATCGTCCTGAGCCCGTGCGCGATCAACCCCGCGGGGCGCGCGTGAATGCCGTGCGGAAGCAGAACTTTCAGCCTTCGGGCGATGGTGGCGGCGCCATTTCGCGCCGGCGGGGCAGGGCTTGCGGACTTGGCGAGCAATTCCATCAGGAATTCACCCTGCTGCAGCCGATGGCCGAGCTGGCGGCGGACGATCCCGAAATCCGCGCCATTCGTGACGATCAACGGCGTCACGAGGCTGGGCGCGCTGCGCGCCACGGCGTCGAGGTCGAAGCTGAGCAACAGGTCGCCGGCGCGAACGCGGCTGCCCGCCGCCGCGTGAGCCTCGAATCCCCGCCCGTGCAGGCCGACCGTGTCGATGCCGACATGGAGCAACAGCTCGGCGCCGTTGTCGGCTCGCAGGCTCAGCGCGTGCTTCGTCGGAGCAACGGACATGAGTTCGCCGTCGCACGGCGCATGCAGACCGCCGTCGGTCGGGTCGATCGCGAGGCCATCGCCGAGCATCGCTGCCGAGAAGACAGGATCCGGAACTTCGGCGAGCGGCAGCGTCCAGCCGGGCATGGGAGCGACCAGCAGCAACGGCGACGTCGGTGGCTTCACTGCAGCAGCTCGATCGAGTCGATCGCCCACATGGGATCGATCGTACGACCGGTGAAGTCGAGGCACAGGTCATGAAGCCCGGACCGAGGCGCAATCGCAGCGGCAGGCAGCCGCGTGACGCCCGCGTTGCCGACGGCCGGACCCAGCGGCAGCACTGCGATTGGCCCGGCGTCGCAGTCGTCGAGGCGGACTTCAAGCTCGCCATCCGGGCCGCGAGGCGGCCGCAGCCGGATCGCGTCGCGGTCCCTGCCGATCTGGAAATTGAACGGGAATTGCCCGACGGTCGCGGCAATCGCCGTCACGTGCTGCAAATCCGCGTCCTCGAAGATCCAGCACGGGTCCATGATGTCGACCAGGAATATCGCGCGGTCGCCCGACGCCGGCGCGTCGTCCTCGAGATTCAGGACCAGCTTGTCGCTGCAGGTCCTCAATTGCTGGCTGCGTCGCACATGCGCGGGAAGCGGAGACGACGCCCGAAACTCCGTATCGGCGTAACCAAATCCAAGCGCCCGATACCAGCCGACCGCGGAATCGAGCCGGCTGCGAAAGTCGGCGAAGTCCATCCTTTCGGGCGCCGACCAGCCGACTTCCGCAAGCGCCGCGGCGCGCGGCACGGCCATCCACTGCACGCGCTCCTCGATTCGCATGTGCTCGGTCCAGAGGTTGGCCTGGACGCCGAGGATATGGTGGCGCTGTCCGGTCGCGAGCTGGGGCGGCATGGGATCGTAGCGATACACGTCCTCGAGGCTGACGATGCGGCCGCGGCCGGGCGGTTCCGTGACCGCCGCGCCCTGGCGATTGTCGAAGTAGAACGTGGGCCAGGGACTCAGGACGGCATCATGCCCCGCCGCCGCGGCCGCCAGCGCACCGTCGATGCCGCGCCAGGACATCACGGTTGCCTCGGGCGCCAGGCCGCCCTCGAGGATTTCATCCCAGCCGATCGGGCGTCGTCCGTGCGCCGAAAGAAACTCCGCGACACGCCGGATGAAGTAGCTTTGAAGCGCAGACTCGTCCGCGATTCCGCGCTCGCGCATCCGTTGCTGGACACGCGGGGACGCTTGCCACTGCTCCTTGACCGCCTCGTCACCGCCCACGTGTATGTATTCACCCGGGAAAAGTTCCAGGACCTCGGTCAACACGTCTTCGATGAACCCGAAGGTCGGGTCCTCGACATTGAACAGGTTGGGATAGATGCCCCAGTCCGCCGGCACCGAGGCCGGCGCGCGACCGTCGACGCCGAGCCGCGGATAGGCGACGAGTGCAGCCGTGGCGTGCCCGGGCATCTCGATCTCTGGGACGATGGTCACGTTGCGACCGGATGCGTAGCGCACGATGCGTCGCACGGTGTCCTGCGTGTAGTAGCCGCCGTAGAGTCGCGGCTTGCCGGTCGCCGGGTCAATGTCCGCGGCGACCCCGGCAGCGGCCGGGACCCGCCAGGCGCCCACCTGCGTCAGCCGGGGGTATTTCCGGATCTCCAGCCGCCAGCCCTGATCGTCGGTCAGGTGCCAGTGCAGCACGTTCAGCTTGTGCAGCGCCATCCAGTCGATGAAGCGCTCGATGAACTCGGGCGACTGGCAGTGCCTTGCCGAGTCCAGCATCACGCCGCGCCAGCGAAAACGTGGCGCGTCGGTGATACGCATCGCCGGAAGCGGCAGGGGCGAGGCCCGGCGGGTCTCCGCGCTCATCATTTGCCAGAGCGTGACGGCCCCGTAGAAGAGGCCCTGGGGATCGTGCGCGGTCACCGTCACGCGCTGGGGCAGGATCGAAAGGGAGTAGGCCTCCGGCGACTCTTCGGCGTCATGGCCGCGGACGAACGCGATTTCACCCGGCGCCGGCGTCGGTTCCGGTCGCACGTCGACCGCAAGGGTCAACCCGCGCGTACGCCGGACCAGGTCGGCAAAGTAGCGCGCGACGCGCTGGCTTTCTGCGTCCTCGCCGGTCGCAACCCGCGTCCGCGCCGTCACGCTGAAATCGCCGCTTAGCCGCTCGACCTGCGCCGGCGCGGGAATGACCGCCGGCTGCAGGGGCCCCGAAGGGCGGGCGGGAGCCGGCGCATGGCATCCCGCGGCGAGCAGGCTCGCGCCAAACAGGGCGAAGGGCCGGTGCAGCCTGCTCATCGCGGTCATCATGACAGCCTGCAGCCCATGACAGGGGCGAAGGAGTTGCCTCCCCCGCCCGGGTCATCTACCCGACCACGCCGGGTCAGAACTTGACGCGAAGGTTCAAGTAATACTGGGCTCCGTTCTTGTAGAACGCGCGGGGCTGGTCCTTGTTGCTGGCGTAGTACTTGAGCGTCGCGTCGTTGAGGTTCTGCCCGTCCAGGGTGACGGCAAAGTTGTCGTTGAACGTGTATCCCAGCGAGGCCGCCAGCGACCCGATGGCATCCTGCGAGAACGCCGTGTTGCGATCGAGGCCGCTGAAGAACGCCGACCGGAACGTGTAGGTCACGCGCGCGTTGAAGTGCGGGTTTTCGTAGTAGGCGCTCACGTTGTACGTGTCCTTCGACGTGCCCACGAGCCGGTCGTCGCCGTTGGTCACGAGCGAGGTCTGCTTGCCATCCGCGTAGGTGTAGTTGGCGGCGACACCGATGTTGTCGGTGAGCGCCTGCTGGTAGGCCAATTCGTAGCCCTGGACCCGGCCCTTGGCGTTGACCGGCACCGTCAGCAGGTAGGGCACGTCCATGCCCTGCGGAAACTGGCTGCTGTAGGTGAAGTAGGTATTGACCTGGCTGCCAAAGCCGACGTAGTTGTCGAGATCCATGTAGAAGAGGCCGGCGGACAACAGCGAGTTCCGGGCGAAATACCATTCGAGTCCGGCATCGAAGTTGGTCGATCGGATGGGCTTCAGGTCGGGATTGCCGCCCGAGCCGGTTCCCGTGCCCCCGACAGTCGCCGGCGGGGACAGGTCGGTGAAGCCGGCCAGCGCCGAATAGTCCGGGCGGGTCATGGTCTTGGCGACCGCGAAACGGGCGACCAGGTCGTCGGTCAGGTCCCACTTCAGATTGGCGCTCGGCAGGACATCGTCGTAGGTGTGGCTGACCGGTATGCCGACGTAGGGTCCGAACAGCGAGGTCGTGACCGCATCGGGATCCGTGCCGTCGTTCTGGGTGTAGGTGACGATGTCTTCCTTGGTCTGGACATAGCGCACGCCGATGTTGCCGCTCCAGCGATCGCCCCTGAAGTCCGCCTGGACGTATGTCGCCGTGTTCTTCTCGCCGACCTGGAACAGGTACTGGTAATAGGCGCGTGCCAGGGGATCACGCTGCACGAGTCCTTCGCCGTTGTATTCGGCGAGCTGGGCCGGCGTCCAGTACCAGACATTGGTCGGGAAGGAGCCCCCGAAAGTGTTGAAGTCCGACGGGTAGTGCGTGAAGTCCGCCGGATAGTTGGCCGTGTCGACGCCGCCGCCCCCCGTGGGGCCGCCGCTGAACGTCGGGCCCTGGGCGATTGCATTGAGCGAGTCGCGGTCATGCGTGTTGTAACGCGCGCCGAACCTCAGCGTGGCCCAGGCGCCGTGGTCGACGTCGAACTGGGCATCGACTCTCGCCCACTCTTCCTTGTCCTTGACGTCGACGTTCTGCGCGCCAAAGATCCAGCCGAAATCGACCGGCGTTCCGCCCGGGAACGGGGTCGAATTGTCGGTCGCGCCGAAATCGAAGTCGGGTGCGTGGCCGAGGCCATTGAGCGAGTAACTCGCGCCGTTGCTCGCGCCGGGCAGCGTTTCCGAGACGTCCTGCGTCGGCGTCTTGCCGTGGCCGGTCGAGGTGCCGATCTGGCCCGAGAGGCTCCAGGCATCAGTGACCCGATAGATCGCCTCAACACTGCCGTAGTTCGAGGTGGCCTTCTCGTCCGGGCGCGAAATCTGGTCATAGACCCCGTAAAAAATGCCGGGAACCGGCGAGAAGCTGGCCTGGGTGAGCGTTCCGTTCGAGACCACGTAGCCGGGATCCGGCGACTGGCCTGCGCCCCCCGCGATGAAGTGGGTATTCCACATCAGGTAGTTGCGGTTGTAGTTCGTCGCATCCAGATCCGACGTGAAGAACTGGGCGTCAAGGCTCAGGTTGTCGGTCGGCCGGAACTGGAAATCGACCAGGCCGCCGGTGCGTTTGCGCTTTTGCTCGAACAGGGCGGCGCCGATCAGGGCGGGATACTGTACGCCGGCGAGATCCGGATGAGCCGTCGCGATGGCGCCTCGAGTAGGGTCGTTGGCCGGCGCGATTGTTTCGTAACCCAGCAACTCGACGCCGTCCCGGCGCAGATGCCGCTCCTCAGAGAAGGCCTGCAGCAGCACGCCGAAGGAGCTGGCGTCATTCTTCCAGCTGAACAGGGCACTCAGTTGCGGATCGGTTTCGGACGGCAATTCGGCATAGACCCCGCCCAGGGATGCGCTCAAGGTCATCTGTTCTTTGAAGTCGAGCGGCTTGCGCGTGATGATGTCGACGGATCCGGCGACGCCCCCTTCGACGAGAGAAGCCTGCGAGCTCTTGCGCACCACCACCTGGCTGACGAGTTCAGAGGGCAGCAGCGTGTAGCTGACGCTCCGTCCGACCTGCTGCACCTGGTTCAGCACGAACCAGTCGCCCGCCGCGACATTGTGTCCGTTGAGCAGGGTCTGCGTGAGGCTGGGGTTGGTGCCGCGCATGCTCACGCGGTCGTTCTCGTCGAACCCGCCCTCGTTGGCGCTGGCCGAGCTGATCGTCACGCCGGGCACGCGCGCCAGCGAGTCGGCCACGTTCTTGTCCGGCATCTTGCCAATGTCTTCGGCGGTGATCACCTCGACCACCGAGGTCGCCGCGCGCTTGGCGTCGAGGGACTTCTCGATCGAGAACCGGATGCCGGAGACCACGACCTCTTCGAGCGTCGTGCCGGTCGGCCGGGTGGCGGGGCTCGCATCCTGCTCCTCGGCGGCGCGCGCCGGATCGTTGTCCCCGAACAGGGCGATGGCGACTGCCGTTCCGATCAAGGTCGACCGTGTTCTGTTCATGTGCTCTGATCCCCCAAGGCTCAACTCTGGCGGCCGCTCCGCGCAGAATGTGAATTCACTGCCACCTGGCCCCACTCGTGTAGCCCAATGACAGAACCAATTAGATGCCAATATAATACCACCTCTGATAAGATGGCAAGTACGTCAATACGCCCACTATGGAATCACGCCAGGCGACATGCGTCGCTGGCGACAGACCGGGCTTGGGCGCGCCAGGGGGCTTGAGGTATGGCATTGGTATCTACCCCGTCGACCGTTCGGCAGAAACACCGCGGGTCGGTATCGATCTCAAAGGCCGTGGGCCCGCTCGCCGGGTCGAGCAATCTGCCGCTCTACCAGCAGCTGCAACGCGCCCTGCGCGAAGCGATCGACCGGCGCATTCTCGGCGCCGACGACGCGCTGCCGCCGGAGCGCGATCTTGCCAGCGAGTTCGGCGTTTCCCGGATCACCGTGCGCAAGGCCATCGATGGCCTCGTGAACGAAGGCCTGCTCGTGCGACGCCACGGATCGGGCACGTTCGTGCGCGGTCGAGTCGAGAAGAACTTTTCGATGCTGACCTCCTTCTCGGAGGATATGCGCGCGCGCGGGCGCAACCCCCGCAGCGACTGGCTCAAACGATCGACCGGGACGGTCACGCCGGAGGAGGCGCTGAGCCTGCGCTCCAGCCCGGGGACGCCGGTGTACCGCTTCCATCGACTGCGATTCGCGGACGACGCGCCCATGTCGCTCGAGTACGCGACCATCGTCGCCGCCTGCCTTCCGTCGCTCGACGCCGTCGAAACCTCGCTCTACCAGGCGCTGGAACTGGCGGGCAACCGGCCCGTGCGCGCACTGCAGCGCCTGCGTGCGGTGCTGCTTACGCCCGAGCAGGCCGAGCTGCTTTGCGCCGAGCCGGGCGACGCGGGCCTGCTGGTCGAGCGGCTCGGCTTCCTGAAGGATGGCCGTGCCGTCGAATTCTCGCAGTCCTATTATCGTGGCGACACCTACGACTTCGTCGCCGAACTCAGCGCCGTTCCGTGAATCGCGCCACCCGCATGTTCCGGGAAGCGGCGGACGCTCCCGACGCGATCCGCTCCCAATTGCGGGCGAATCGCGATCTCGTGGAACGCCTGGGGTCCGTGGTGCGGGATCTCGCGCCGCGGGCCGTCGTGACCTGCGCGCGAGGCAGCTCAGATCATGCGGCGACGTTTGCGAAATACCTGATCGAGACGCGCACGGGACTGATTGCCTCGTCGGCGGCCCCCTCGGTGAGCTCGGTCTATTCGAAGAAATCCGACCTCGAGGGCGTCCTGTTCATCGCGATCTCGCAGTCGGGCGCCAGTCCGGACCTGCTTGCGGCCGTGACGGCGGCGAGGGGCGCGGGTGCTTTCGTGCTCGCGCTCGTCAACGAGGAGGACTCGCCGCTCGCGAGCGCCGCACATCATGCCGTCCCGCTGCACGCGGGTGTCGAAACGAGCGTAGCAGCGACCAAGTCGTACATCGCCTCGCTTGCCGCGATCGTGCACCTGGTGGCGAGCTGGACCCGGGACAGCGAACTTCAGGATGCGCTCGATGCAGCGCCGCACCGGCTCGCGCAGGCGTGGGAGCTCGACTGGAATGCCGCGATCGGGCAGTTTCGACCGGCCGCGAGCCTGTTTGTCGTCGGCCGCGGGCTCGGACTCGGCATCGCGCAGGAAGCCGCGCTCAAGTTCAAGGAAGCCTGCGGCCTGCACGCGGAGGCATTCAGCGCGGCCGAGTTGCGCCACGGCCCGATGGCGCTGGTGCACGATGGTTTTCCGGTGCTCGTCTTCACGCAGCGGGACGAGACTCGCGAAGGGATCGTCGCGCTCGCTGGCGAATTGAGGGATCTCGGTGCGAGGGTCGTGCTCGTGGGTTGCGAGCTTTCGGGCCTTCTCGCGCTGCCGACGCTGCAAGCGCATCCGGCGGTCGAGCCGCTGCTCATGATCCAGAGCTTCTACCGGCTCGCCAACGCGCTTGCCCTGGCGCGGGGCCGCGATCCGGACCGCCCGCCCCATCTCAGCAAGATCACGGAGACGGTCTGATGCCGGTCGCGCTGGTCAACGGCCGGGTGCTGGGCGACGCCGGATTACTCGAGGGCCGGGCGGTGCTGATCGAGGGGAGCCGGATCGTCGACGTCGTCGCAGAGGACGAGCCGCGCTGCAGGATGGCCGACCGCCACGACCTGGACGGCCTGCTGCTGCTCCCGGGATTCCTCGATACGCAGGTCAATGGCGGCGGCGGCGTGCTCTTCAACTCCGAGCCCACGGTGGAGGCCATCCGCGCGATCGGCCAGGCCCATCGACGATTCGGCACGACGGGTTTTCTGCCGACGCTCATCAGCGATGACCTGCAGGTCGTCGCTCGCGGACTCGCCGCCGTAAGTGCCGCGATCGATGCCGAAGTGCCCGGCGTGCTCGGCATCCACATCGAGGGCCCGTTTCTCAACGTCGCGCGCAAGGGCGTCCACAATTCGGCAAAACTGCGCGGGCTGGACGAGGGCGCCGTCGGCCTGCTCACCTCGCTCCGCGGCGGCAGGACACTGGTCACACTGGCGCCCGAAATGACGACTCCGGACATCATCGCCAAACTCCAGGCGGCCGGCGTCGTCGTGTCGGCCGGCCACACGAATGCCACTTATGAGGAAATCCGTACGGCCCTGCAGCACGGGCTCAGGGGCTTCACGCACCTTTTCAACGCCATGTCGCAGCTCACGGGGCGCGAGCCGGGAGTCGTCGGCGCCGCGCTGGAAGACCAGGACAGCTGGTGCGGGATCATCGTGGACGGACGCCACGTGGACCCGGCCGTGCTGCGGATCGCATTGCGGTGCAAGCGGCACGATCGATTCATGCTGGTTACGGACGCCATGCCCAGCGTCGGCGCGGCCGAAAAGTCGTTCACGCTCCAGGGCCGCGTGATCTCGGTCACCGACGGCGTGCTGGTCGACGAGGACGGGACGCTCGCCGGCTCCGACACCGACATGGCGACGACCGTGCGCAACGCGGTCCGGCTGCTCGGTCTGGAATTGCCGGAAGCGGCACGCATGGCCAGCCAGTACCCGGCTGAATTCCTGGGACTGGGCTCGGAGCTCGGGCGGATCGCGCCGGGCTACCGGGCCAATCTCGTGCTCATCGACGATGAATTCCGGGTCAGGAGGACCTGGATCGACGGACGGTCAGGCGCTTGACGGCGACGCTGTTCAACCACTCCTATCGTCATACCTCCACGCGTGAGACCCGCGGGCCTGCCGAGTCGCCCGTCGCCGTCAAGAGCATCGTCATCGTCGGGGGCGGAACCGCAGGATGGATGACCGCCCTGACGCTCGCGAACGCCCTGGGCAGGAAGGGCGTCGAAATCTCGCTGCTCGAGTCCCCCAGCGTGGACACCATCGGGGTCGGCGAGGGCTCGACGCCGTGGCTCCGCGGGTTTTTCGACAGCCTGGGCATCCAGGAATCCGAATGGATGCCCCAGTGCAACGCCACCTACAAGTGCGGCATCACGTTCGACGGCTGGTCGACACGGCCCGGCTTCGAGAGCTATTTCCATCCATTTGCCTCGATGCTCGACAACCTGACGATGCCGCAGTTCGTGCACAACGCGCAGGCGCGGGTGCGCGGCGCAGACGTTTACGCGCACCCGGACCGGTTCTTCATCGCGTCACGCCTGGCCGGGCAGCACAAGGCGCCGATACCGGCGGACAGCTTTCCGTTCGATGTCTGGTATGCCTACCATTTCGACGCGGCGCTGCTCGGCAAATTCCTGCACCGCAAGGCCGTCGAGCGCGGCGTCAGGTACCGGAGCTGCCATGTCACGCATGCCAACCTGGACGACCGCGGAGACATTGCGTCGGTGGCGACGCGCGAAGGCGAGACGATCGGCGCCGACTTCTTCGTGGATTGCACGGGATTCGCCTCGCTGCTGACCATCCAGGCGCTCGGAACTCCATTCGTGAGTTTCTCGAGCAACCTGTTCAACGACGCCGCCGTGGCCCTGCCGACGCCGACGGACACGCACATTCCTTCGAAGACGACTTCCAAGGCCATGAAGCACGGGTGGGCCTGGAAGATCCCGCTGACAAACCGCTACGGCAACGGCTATGTCTACAGTTCGAGCTTCTGCACGGCCGACGAGGCCGAACAGGAGCTGCGCGCGTCGCTCGGCCTGCTCGACTCCGATGCGCCCGCGCGGCATCTCAAGATGCGCATCGGGCGCGTCACCCGGCACTGGAACCGCAACTGCCTGGCGGTCGGCCTGTCACAGGGCTTCATCGAACCGCTGGAGGCGACTGCACTGCTCTTCATCCAGAAAACGGCCGCGGCCATCGTCGAATACCTCGAACGGGGAGATTTCAGTGAAGCGGCCCACGAGCGTTTCAACGCGCAGGTGAACGATCACTTCGAGGGCACCCGCGATTACATCGTGACGCACTACAAGACGAATTCCCGCACCGACACCGACTACTGGCGCGCCAATGCGGCAAATCTCGAGATTTCGGAGCCGCTGAAAAGGCTCTTCAACCTGTGGATGTCCGGCAACAGCATTGCCGCCGAACTGGGGCCGCAGAGCACGAACAGGGCCTACCCGCTGTTCTCCTGGATATGCATCATGACGGGCATGGGGATATTTCCAGAACCGGGTTCGCTCCGGCCGCCGACTCCGCGCGAGCGGCAGTACAACATGGCCGAAATCGACAATCTGCTGGCCCGCAGCGCACGCAATTTTCGCGACCAGCGCGAGGTCCTGGAGTCGATTCCGCCGCGGCGGGACGAGGAATCGCTGCAGATCTACTTCTGGTAGGCGCCCCAGGCGCGAGTCATCGACTGAGCCTGGCGATCAGGAGATCCCGGATCCTCCGCGCGTCTTCCGGCGACAGGTTTGCGAGTATTCCGCGACGTTGGCGCGGAATGTGCGCGAGCTCGTCATCGCTCGCATCGAAAACGTAGTGACGGAACATCGAGGCCCAGGCGTTCCTGAGCTCCGGCGGCAGCGGCCTGATATTCACCAGGCTGTGCAGCAGGCAATCCATGGCCGATGCCGTCCTTTCGACCGTGCCGAGAGCGCCATTCCACCAGTAGTTGACGAGGACGTTGAGTTTCCGGTCGAGCGACTCGACGTGGTGCCACCACAGGGTCGGTATGAAGAGCGCATCGCCCGGGCCGAGCTCCGCGCTGCAGGCCGCCGACAGGGCCTGCCTGAACTTCGGGAACTTCTCGAAATCCGGGGCGGCGAACGGCACCATGCTCATCGCAGCGCCGGTCGGGGCGAAGTCGAGCGGCCCGATATAGAGGTTCGCAACCTGCCCGGGCGGGAACAGCGTGAAGCGGCGCCTGCCGGCCACCACGCAGGCGACATTGTCGGATTCGTCGAAGTGTGCGGGCACCGTGATGCGGTTGCCGAGCCAGAGCCGCGGCGCCACGGCGTCGTCGAGGACCGGCAACCGGTTCTGCGCGGCAAAGCCCGGGAGGCACTCGGGGATCAGCGCGCTCTGCACCGCCACGGAAGGCGGCTCCTCGAACAGCGCATAGCGGGACAGTTGTTCGACGACTGCGGATACCGGCAGTCGGTTGCGGGCGAAATTGAATCCATCCATCGCTTCGTTGTAGGAGATCGCCCCATGCGCCTGCGGCGGCAGCAGGATCGCGTCCACCGGGCTGCCATTGTCGAAGCCGACCAGGTAGCGGCTGGCTTCCTCTGCCGAAGTGGTTGCCGCCCGCACGGCCGGCCAGTCCCTGACCAGTCCGCGCATCACCGCGGGCCGGTACCGGGTGAGGATTTCCTCCCGGAACTTCCTCTCGTCGACGTCGCGCCACTCGGTGATCGGTTGCAATGAATGGCGCTCCCAGAGGGATTCGAACCCTCGTACCAGCCTTGAGAGGGCTGTGTCCTAGGCCTCTAGACGATGGGAGCGATGCGACACTGCGACCGGCCGGCGCCCGCAAAGGGGCTGTATTATATCGGCCCATCATTCGACCTCAAGCGGACCTGAATTCCTTGGATCAGCAGAACGACCGGGCGACGGCCCCGGCGATCGTTGCACGCGCGGATCATCCGGTCTCGCGCTCGGAGATATCCGGCAGCGCACTGAAAGTCCTGTATCGGCTGAGGGACGCCGGCTACCAGGCATTCCTCGTCGGCGGCTGCGTGCGCGACCTGCTCATCGGGATGCATCCCAAGGATTTCGACGTCGCGACCGACGCTTCCCCGGAGGAGGTGCGGAGGCTGTTCCGCAACAGCCGCCTGATCGGAAGGCGATTCCGGCTCGCACACGTCCGCTTCGGCGCGCAGATCATCGAGGTCGCGACCTTTCGCGCCGCAGGCGCGCCGATGGCGCCGGAGCCCGATCTCGACGGCGTCACCGACGAAAGCGCGGAGGAGGCCGAAGATGAACGCGTCGACCGCGTCCACGACGATCGCGGCAGGCTGCTGCGCGACAACGTCTACGGGACCATCGACCAGGACGTCTGGCGCCGCGATTTCACCTGCAACGCCCTCTACTACAATATCGAGGACTTCTCGATCTGGGACTACGTCGGCGGTGTCGCGGACATCCGCGCGCGGACCCTCAGGCTGATCGGCGACCCGGAAACGCGTTATCGGGAGGACCCGGTGCGGATGCTTCGTGCCGTGCGTTTCGAGGCGAAACTCGGCTTCACGATCCACGAAGGGACCCGCGCGCCGTTCGCGACGCTGGCTCCACTGCTCGAGCACATCCCGCCGGCGCGCCTTCTCGACGAATTCCAGAAACTCTTCCTGGCGGGCTTTGGCAGGCGCTCGTTCGAATTGCTCCGCGAACACGGCCTGCTCGAGCACCTGTTCCCGGCAACGGCGGCGCACCTTGCGGCGGAATCGGACGGCGCCGCGGGGCGGCTGATCCATGCCGGTCTCGCGAACACGGACCGGCGCGTCGCCGAAGGCCGTCCCGTCACGCCGATGTTCCTCTTCGGCGTCCTGCTGTTCGGCCCGGTCTCGGCGGCTGCGCAGCGGCGCTTCGAGTCCGGCGAGCATCCCGGCACCGCGATCGCGGACGCCGTCGACGAGGTCGTAGCCGCGCAGAATCGCCGTATCGGCATTCCGAAGCGGTTCTCCATCCCGATGCGCGAACTGCTGGCGCTGCAGCCGCGGTTTCATCGCCGTGAAGGGCGGCGCGCGCTGGCTTTCCTCGGCCATCCGCGATTTCGCGCGGCCTACGACTTCCTGCTGCTGCGCGCGGAAGCCGGCGTCGAGGACCCGGCCGTCGCGCGCTGGTGGACGGAGATCCAGGACCTCCCCGCGGATGCGCGACTGGAACGAGTCGGCGCGGACAGCGGCGAGGGCGGGCCGGTAGACGGTCCGCGCCGCCCGCGGCGGCGACGCGGCGGCCGCGGCCGAGGGCGCAGACCCCCGCCCGCCGAATCCTGAGCGGAGATCATGCACTGGCGTCCCGCCTATGTCGGCCTCGGCAGCAATCTGTCCGATCCCCGGCGCCAGGTGGAACGGGCGTTCGACGCGATCGCGCAAATCACGCATGCGCGCTTCGTGCTCGGGTCCGGGCTCTGGCGCAGCCGGCCGATGGGTCCCCAGGACCAGCCCGAGTTCGTGAATGCCGCCGCCGGCCTCCTGACGACATTGGCGCCGCAGGCGTTGCTCGTGGAACTGCAGGAAATCGAGCGGCGCATGGGCAAAACCGGGCCGGTGGTGCGCTGGGGTCCGCGAGTGATCGACCTCGATCTGCTGGCGGTCGGCGACCTGCGGGTGGACGAGCCGGGACTTCGGCTGCCGCATCCGGGCCTGCACCGGCGCAATTTCGTGCTGTATCCTCTGGCGGAAATCGCCGCGGAGCTGTGGGTGCCTGGTCTCGCACGGGTCCGCGCGCTCCGCGAGCGGGTGTCGGGCGAAGGGATCGAGCGGCTCGCCGCGCGGAAATCCGGTGACGACTGAAGAAAAACGTGAATGCTGGCCTCACCGGCTGGTCGTCGTCGAAGGCCTGATCGGCGTCGGCAAGACGAGCCTCGCGCGCAAGCTCGCCGCCGCCGTCGGTGCCGGCACGGTGTTCGAGCAGCCGATGGAAAACCCGTTCCTCGAGCGCTTCTACAGGGACCGGCGGGCGGCCGCATTCCCGGCCCAGCTCTTTTTCCTGTTCCAGCGCGCGCGCCAGCTCGCGGAGTTACGCCAGCACGATCTCTTCGCGCAGGTCCGTGTCGCCGACTACATGCTGGACAAGGACCGGCTGTTCGCGCGCATCGTGCTCGACGACGAGGAGTTCAAGCTTTACGACCAGGTCTACACGCGGCTCTCGATGGACGCTCCCACGCCAGACCTCGTCGTGTTCCTGCAGGCGCCCGTCGACGTGCTGCTGGCGCGCATCGACAAGCGCGGCGTCCCCTTTGAGAAATACATCGACGCCGCCTACCTGGAGCGGCTCGGCGAGGCCTACACGCGGTACTTCCACCAGTACACGGCCTCGCCGCTCCTGATCGTCAACACGGCCGAAATCGATCCGGCGAACAACTCACGGGACTTCGACGACCTGTTCGAGACGATCCGGCGCACGACGAGCGGGCGCCATTACGTCAACCCGGTCCGGGGCTAGCCTCGTGGCGCGCAAGCGCCCAGCGCACGTGCTCGCGCACGACCGGGTCCGCGTCATCGTGGCGCGCGGCCAGCGCCGCAGCGGCCTGCGCGGACCGCGGTGCGTTGCCCAGTGCGACCGCGATATTGCGCAGCCAGCGGCGAAAACCGAGCCGGCGCAGGGCGCTGCCCTCGCTCCTCGCAAGATACTGCGGCTCAGTCCAGCGGAACAGATCGACGAGGTCCGCCGCGTCGAGCCGGTGGCGGACACGGAAGTCCGGCTCGGCCGCGACTCGCGCGAACTTGTTCCACGGGCAGACGAGCTGGCAGTCGTCGCAGCCGAAGATTCGGTTGCCGATCGCGGGGCGGAGCGCTTCGGGTATCGGGCCATGGTGTTCGATCGTGAGATACGAGATGCAGCGGCGCGCGTCGAGCTGGTAGGGCGCGGTGATCGCGCCGGTAGGGCAGGCGGGAATGCAGGCGTTGCAGCTGCCGCAGCGATCCGGCGCACGGGCATCGGCCGGCAGCGGCAGGTCCGTGAACAGTTCACCCAGCACGAATAGCGAGCCAGCGCGCTCGTTGATGAGGTTCGTGTGCTTGCCGATCCAGCCGAGGCCGGCGTTCCGCGCCAGCGGCTTCTCCATGACGGGCGCCGAATCCACGAATGCCCGGTAGCCGAACGGGCCGATCTCCGCCTCGAGCCGCGTGGCGAGTTCCGCGAGCCGGCCGCGGATCGTCTTGTGATAGTCGCGACCCAGTGCGTAGCGGGCGATATAGGCCTTGCGGCCGTCGGCGAGCACCTCGGGCGCAGGTCGGGCATCCGGCGCGGTGGTCGCCATGCGC
This sequence comes from uncultured Gammaproteobacteria bacterium, assembly GCA_963738285.1. Lineage (GTDB taxonomy): Bacteria > Pseudomonadota > Gammaproteobacteria > Steroidobacterales > Steroidobacteraceae > SCUD01. Next base: position 263,244 of record CAVTVX010000009.1, read on the forward strand.
ACGCTGATCACACGCAGCGTTCCCGGCACGAGCTCGTCGGGACGGCTGCGACGGCGGCCATGCCGGGCCATGTAATCCATCCCGCCGTGGCGCCCATCGGCGAGCCAGCGCTCGAGGTTCGCCTCGTCCTCGGGCAGGCCGGTGGCCGCGACGCCAACCTGGTCGAAACCGAGTTCGCGGGCGATCGCGTCGAGCCGGCCGCGGAGTCGTTCGAGATCGCCGGCGGTGAAAGAGCGTGTCATGCGGGGCCGGGTGCCGGGGGGCGGCCAGTATAATCGCGCGCATGGATCGGTTGCCCGTCGAGGTCTATTCGGCCGCCTCCGTGCGCGCGATGGACCGGTGCGCAATTGAACAGGCAGGAATTGCGGGCTACACGCTGATGCAGCGTGCGGGCAGCGCGGCATTCGATGCCCTTCGACGCCACTGGCCGGGAGTCTCGCGCGTCGCCGTGCTCTGCGGCGCCGGCAACAATGCGGGGGACGGCTATGTTTTCGCACGTCGCGCGCGCTCCGCCGGCCTCGACTTGCGTGTCATGGCGCTGACGGAGCCGCGACGGCTCGGCGCCGATGCGGCCCAGGCCCACGCGGATTTCGCCGCGGACGGCGGCCAAGCCGGCGGCTTCGATCCCGCCGCGTTCGACGGCGCGGAACTGATCGTGGATGCCTTGCTCGGCACCGGGATCGACCGGCCGGTCGATGGCGTCTATGGCGAGTGCATCGGGCGCGTCAATGCGTCCGGCCTTCCCGTATTCGCGCTCGATATCCCCTCGGGTCTCGATGCGGACACCGGCCTGCCCCGGGGCGACGCGGTCCGGGCGGCTCGCACGCTCACCTTCGTTGCGCTGAAATGCGGGCTGTTCCTCGGGGCCGCGCCCGACTACGTGGGCGCGCTGGAACTGGCCGGGCTCGAGATTCCGCCTGCGGTTCGCGAGTCTGCAAAGCCGGTGCTGCTGCGAATGGACGGGGGCCTCGCGGCGTCCGCGCTGCCGCCGCGGCACCGGTGCGCGCACAAGGGCGAGCATGGCCGCGTGCTCGTCGTCGGCGGATTCGCCATGGCGGGTGCGGTGCGGCTTGCGGGCGAGGCCGCGCTGCGAACGGGCGCGGGCCTCGTCACCGTCGTGACGAGCGCCGCAGGGGCCGGGACGGTCGTCGCAGGCAGACCCGAGCTCATTGCCGCGACGGCCGCTGCGGGCAGCGAGTTCGCACGCCTGCTCGCGGCCGCCGACGCCGTGGCGATTGGCCCCGGGCTCGGGACCGGACGTCACGCGCGACGCGCCTTCGACCAGGCCGTCGATGCGGGACGTCCGCTCGTCATCGATGCCGATGCGCTCAAGCTGCTGGCCGCGCGGCCGCGGCAAGGGAAGTCCTGGATCCTGACCCCGCATCCGGGCGAGGCGGCGCGCCTGCTCGGCACCGATACGCCATCGGTGCAGCGCAACCGGCACGAGGCGGTGCGCGCGATCGCGCATCGGTTTGGCGGCATCTGCGTGTTGAAAGGCGCCCATACCCTGGTGCAGGGACCCGACGTACTGGCGTGGGTCTGTGATCGAGGCAATCCCGGCATGGCGACCGCCGGCAGCGGCGATGTCCTGACCGGAATCATTGCCGCGTTGCTTGCGGGCGGCGCAGATCCCGCGCTCGCCGCGGCGGCCGGCGTTCTGCTGCATGCCGAGGCGGGCGATCGCGCGGCAGGTGCCGGCATGCGTGGCGTCATTGCAGGCGACCTGGTCGCGCAATTGCAGGGCGTCGTCAACACGCGATGGAACTGATGCTGGCCGACCCGGCGGCCACCACACGCGCGGGCGCGGCGCTTGCGGCGGCGCTGCCCGATCTGTCGTCCCGCAGCTGGCTGGTCGGACTCTCGGGCGAACTCGGCAGCGGCAAGACGACGCTCGCCCGGGGCCTGCTGCGGGCCCTCGGCGTGGGCGGTACGATCCGCAGTCCGAGTTTCACGCTGGTCGAGCCCTACGAGACGCCGCGCGGAATCGTTCACCACATCGACCTGTACCGGCTCGACGCGGGCGCCGCCGCGCTCGAGAGCGTCGGCTATCGCGATCTTCGCGGGCTACCGGGGCTGGTCCTGGTCGAATGGCCGGAGCGAGCCGGTCCCGCCCTGGGCACGCCGGATCTGCTGGTCAAACTCGAACATCGGGATCCGGGCCGGTGGGTTACGTTCGCCGCCCGGGGCGAAAGTGGGCGCGGCTGGCTCGGCGCGAGTCGCGCCCTACTCGAAGAGTGTGTTGTATCTGGCTGAAATACTTGAATTAAAAAATGTCGATGGCTAGAGTAGCCGGAACTCCTGACCATACGGCAATCATGCGGCCATTGCAGCGGATCGGGGTCATCGTCTTGCTGCTCGCCTCGGGCCCGGCGGCTGCGGCGTCGGCCGCCCTCCAGGACATCCGTCTCTGGGCGAGCCCTGATTCCACGCGCGTGGTGCTCGACCTGACCGCCCCGGCCAGCTACACAATGTTCTCGCTGTCCGGTCCCGAGAGGATCGTGGTGGATTTCGACCGGATCGACGCCAATCTGCCGGCGCTCCGCGTGCCCGATGGAGCGGGCGTCATCAAAGCCATCCGGCTCGGCGAACGCGGCCGCTCGGGGCTTCGCATCGTCCTTGACGTCAATGAAAAGGTCGACGCGAAAGGCTTCCTGTCGCCGCCCAACCAGACCTATGGGCACCGCCTGGTCATCGACCTCGGCCACGCGCAGGCGCCGATGCCCGTCAAGGTGGCGAGCGGCGAAGGGCAGCGTGATCTCGTCATCGCGATCGATGCCGGGCACGGCGGCGAAGATCCGGGTGCGATCGGCAAGTCCGGCACGCGCGAGAAAACGGTCGCCCTCGCGGTGGCGAAGAGGCTTGCCGAGCGCGTCAACGCGGAGCCCGGCATGCGGGCCGTGCTGACGCGCACCGGCGACTATTTCGTCCCGTTTCGCGAACGCATCCGGCGCGCGCGAGAGGCGCAGGCCGACCTTTTCGTTTCGGTCCATGCCGATGCCTTCGTCGACCGCGGAGTGCGCGGTTCGTCCGTCTACGTCCTGTCGACGCGCCGCGCGAGCAGCGAGGCGGCGAAAACCCTGGCCGATCGCGAAAACGCAGCCGACCTCATCGGCGGTGTTTCGCTGCATGACAAGAGCGACGTACTCGCGTCGGTTCTGCTCGACCTTTCCCAGAACGCGGCGATCAGCGCGAGCCGTGACGCGGCGGGCCGCGTCCTGGAGGAGCTCGATCACGTCGGCCAGCTCAAGAAAAGCGAGGTGCAACACGCGAGCCTCATCGTGCTGACGTCGCCCGACGTGCCCTCGATGCTCGTGGAGACGGCTTACATCTCGAATCCGGAGGAGGAGCGCAAGCTGCGAGATCCGGCGCACCAGGCGCAGCTTGCGGGCGCAATCCTGGCAGGCGTGCGCAGCTATTTCTACGACAATCCGCCGCCGGGCTCGCGTGTCGCGATTCTGGCGGCTCGCGAGCGGGGACAGGCCCTGCGCCACGTCGTGTCGCCGGGCGAGACGCTCGGCGACGTCGCCGGGCGGTACGCAGTCAGCATCGACGAAATCCGCCAGAAGAACCACCTCGACACGGAAACCGTCGCCTCGGGCACGATCCTCGAGATTCCCGTCGCCGGCACCTGATCGGCGTCCCGCTGATAGACTGGCGCGGCCGTTCCTGCGCCGCGCCGAAATATGCCCATCCGGATCCTCGAAGGCCCGCTCGTCGACCAGATTGCCGCGGGCGAGGTCATCGAGCGACCCGCGTCCGTCGTCAAGGAGCTGGTCGAAAACGCGCTCGATGCGGGCGCGTCCCGCGTGACCATCGACATCGAGCGCGGCGGCATCCGGCTGATCCGTATCCGCGACGACGGCGGCGGTATCCCGCCGAAGGAACTTCCGCTGGCGATTGCGCGCCACGCGACCAGCAAGATCGCGTCGCTCGAGGACCTGGAACGGGTCGGAACGCTCGGATTTCGCGGCGAGGCGCTTCCTTCGATCGCCTCGGTGTCGAGCCTCAGGGTCGGATCGCGTGCGCGAGGACATGCGCAGGGGGCCGAGATCGAATCGACGGACGGGCGCCCCGGGAACGCGCAGCCGGCGCCGCATCCGGCGGGCACGACGGTCGAAGTGCGAGGCCTCTTTCACCGCGTGCCGGCACGCCGCAAGTTCCTGCGCTCGGAGGCCACGGAATTCCAGCACGTGCAGCGCGTGGTCACGCGCCTCGCCCTGTCGCGTTTCGACGTCGCGTTCACGCTGACGCACAACCGGCGCGAGCAGTTCGACCTTCCAGCCGCCGCCGGGCGTCGCGAGCGGGAGGCGCGCGTCGCGCGTCTCGTCGGCCCCGACTTCGTCACGCAGTCGCGCCACGTCAGGTTCGCGCAGGCGGGCTTCAATCTCGAAGGCTGGATCGGCCTGCCATCGCAGTCACGTGCCCAGCCGGACCGGCAGTACCTGTACGTGAATGGCCGGACCGTGCGCGATCGCCTGCTTGCGAACGCCGTTCGGCTCGGCTTCCGCGACGTGAACCATGGAGGTCGTTACCCGGCCTGGCTCCTCTACCTGTCGCTCGATCCGGCGCAGGTCGACGTGAATGCGCATCCGCAGAAGCTCGAGCTTCGGTTTCGGGACCCTCGCGGCGTCCACGACTTCCTGTTCCGCACGGTCGAACGGGCGCTCGCCGACGCAGGCAGCGGCCGGCAACCCGCAGTGCCGGTCACAGCCACCGGGCTTTGGCATGGAAAACGGGGGTCAGGAATTTCAGCCTTTTCGCCGGGCGAAGCGACCGCCGTCGACGGGGGGCCCGCGATCGCCGAGCCGCCGGCCGACGACGACCTGCCGCTCGGCCACGCGATCGCCCAGCTGCACGGCATCTATGTCATTGCCCAGTCGGCAGGGGGCATGGTGCTCGTCGACATGCATGCCGCGCACGAGCGGATCCTGTACGAACAGCTCAAGGCGGCACTGGCATCCGGCCGTGGCCCGCGCCAGGCATTGCTCGTGCCGGCCATGCTGGAGACGACCGAGGCGGAGGCAGCGCTCGCAGTCCGGCACGCGGACGAGCTGTGCGCCGCGGGTTTCGTGGTCGACCGGATCGGCCCGGCGACGATCGCGGTTCGCGAAGTGCCTGTCGCACTCGCGGGACAGGACGTCGCGGCCGTGCTGGGGGATGCGCTCGCGGATCTCGGTGCGGGTGGAACGGCGCACCGCATCGAGGACCGCCAGAACGAGCTTCTCGCGAACGTTGCCTGCCGCAGCGCGGTGCGCGCCCGCCGGCAGCTGTCGATTCCCGAGATGAATGCACTGCTGCGCGACATGGAGCGCACGGAACGCTCGGGCCAGTGCAGCCACGGCCGTCCGACCTGGACGCGGCTGACGCTCGCCGAACTCGACCGGATCTTCCTGCGCGGGCGTTGATCGTGCGCGATGCCGCAGTACTCCTGATGGGTCCGACGGGCTCGGGCAAGACCGACCTCGCTGCGGCGCTGGTCGCCCGGCTGCCCCTCGAAATCGTGAGCGTGGATGCCGCAATGGTCTACCGCGGCATGGACATTGGCACGGCCAAGCCCGCGGCCGAACTGCTCGCGCGCGCGCCACACCACCTGATCGACCTGATCGACCCGGCCGACAGTTACTCGGCCGCGCGCTTCCTCAAGGATGCCGAAAACGCAATGGAGGCCATTTCGGCGCGCGGCCGCGTCCCGCTGCTGGTCGGGGGCACGATGCTTTACTTCCGGGCATTCCAGTCGGGACTCGCGCGCTTGCCGGCCGCAGATCCGGACATACGTCGCCGGCTTGAAATGCGGGCCGCCGTCGAGGGATGGCCGGCCCTGCACGTGGAACTCGCGCGGCTCGACCCCGCGTACGCGACGCGTATACGGCCCGGTGACCGGCAACGAATCCAGCGCGCACTCGAGGTGATCGAACAAAGCGGGCGGCCGCTGTCGGGACAGCTCGCCGAGGACCTGCGCGGAGCGACCCGCGGCGGAGACCTGCGCCTGGTCCTTGCGCCCGCGGACCGGGCGGTGCTGTTTGAGCGCCTATCCCTTCGATTCGACGACATGATGCGCCGGGGCCTCCTGGAGGAAGTGCGGGGTCTGCACGAGCGAGCAGACCTGCATGCGGGTCTGCCCGCAATGCGCCTGATCGGGTATCGCCAGATCTGGCAACACCTGGACGGCGGAACTTCAGTCTCCGAAGCCGGCGGGAAGGCGGTTGCCGCGACGCGTCAGCTCGCGCGGCGCCAGCTCTCCTGGCTGCGCGCAGAGCCGGGCGCCGAATGGTTCGATGCCTTCGATCCGGCCACCCCGGAACGGATGGCCCGGCGCGTTGCCGAATGGCTCGAGAGACGATGAATCACGGTACGGAGATGTTAGACTCGGCGCATGCGGGCGACGCCCCTTGCGTCTTGGAATAGCCCGGACCGGTCCGATGTTTGAGCCGCCGGACAAACCTAGAGCGGCATGAAAGTGCTAGAAAAAACAAGGAGATACCATGGCCAGAGGTCAGTCACTGCAGGATCCTTTCCTGAATGCGCTGCGCAAGGAACGGGTGCCCGTTTCCATCTATCTGGTCAATGGCATCAAGCTTCAGGGTCAGGTGGATTCCTTCGACCAGTTCGTCGTGTTGCTCAAGAACTCTGTCAGCCAGATGGTCTACAAGCACGCCATCTCGACCGTCGTGCCGGCGCGGAACGTCCGCCTGCCTTCGGCCGAGGGCGCCGATGAAGAGACGCCGGTGACGGAGACCGCTTGACCGGAGTGCCGGCAGGATCCCTTGTTCGATCGGCCTGAGCGCGGCGAGCGCGCAATCCTCGTCCGCATCGGCCTTGGTCAGGCCCCCGACGCCGAGGAGCTCGACGAGTTCGGCGCGCTGGCGCGTTCCGCCGGTGCCATCCCGGTCGCGACGATCACGGGCAGCCGCAGAAGGCCCGAACCCCGCTACTTCGTCGGCAGCGGCAAGGCGGAGGAAATCAGGGGTCGCGCCGCGTCCGAGGCGGCCGACCTGGTGCTCGTGGACCACGAGCTGTCGCCCTCCCAGGAACGCAATCTCGAGCGGCTGATCGGGTGCCGCGTGCTCGACCGGACCGGCCTCATCCTCGACATCTTTGCGCGCCGCGCGCGCAGCGCCGAGGGCAAGCTCGAGGTGGAACTCGCGCAATTGCGTCACCTGTCGACACGCCTCGTGCGCGGCTGGACCCATCTCGAGCGCCAGAAAGGCGGCATCGGGCTGCGCGGTCCCGGCGAGACCCAGCTCGAAACCGACCGCCGCCTGGTTGGCAAGCGGATCCGGACACTCGCGGGCAAGCTCGAAAAGCTGGCAATGCGCCGCGACACCGGTCGCCAGGTCCGCAAGCGCGTGCCGGTGCCCGGCATTGCGCTGATCGGTTACACCAATGCCGGGAAGTCGACGCTTTTTCGCGCGCTGACGGGTGCGGATGCCTATGTCGCGGACCAGCTGTTCGCGACGCTGGACCCGACAGTCAGGCGGCTGTCGCTGCCGCATACACCGGATCTCGTGGTCGCCGACACCGTCGGATTCGTGCGCGACCTGCCGCATGAACTCGTCGCGGCCTTTCGCTCGACGCTGATGGAAGCGCGCGACGCGGACCTCCTGCTGCACGTCGTCGACGCCGCCGATCCGGAGCGCGAGCGCCACATCGAGGAAGTGGACGAGCTCGTCGCCAGCATCGGCGCAGCTTCGATTCCGCAGCTGCGTGTCTACAACAAGGTTGACCGAATCAAGCGGGCGCCCGAACTGGTGCGGGACGCCGCGGGGCAGCCGACGGCTGTCTGGCTCTGCGCGGCGACCGGGGCGGGCGTTGGGCTGCTGCGCGGCGCCCTCCAGGAGATTTTCGGGCAAGCGGCGATGCGCCTTGCCGTCGTGTTGCCTCCTGCTCAGGGCCGCCTGCGCGCGCGTCTCTACGCACTTCGGCTCGTGCGCGAAGAAGAGGCCCTGCCGGAGGGTCGCACGCGCCTCGTCGTCGAATCCTCGCACCGGGAGCTCGAGCGGCTCTGCCAGGAGGCCGGCATCGATTTCGCCACGGCCGTATCGCCTTGTTTGCCCGCCGCAGGCTTCGTAGAATTCCCGAGCGACACCGCGAGTTCCGCGGCCTGAATTCCCGAGCACCTGGCGAGCGCAATCAATGGCCTGGAACGATCCCGGCAAGAACGAGAATCCCTGGCAGCGCCGGCCCGGCAAAGGCCCGCCGGACCTGGACGAGGTCCTGCGCCGCCTGCAGCGAAAGCTGCGCGCCCTGTTCGGAGGCATGGGCGCGCCGTCGGGCGGCGGAGCCACGGGCGGCGGCCGTGCGATCGGCATCGGTTCGTTGCTGCTTGCGCTGGTCGCCGCCTGGGTGCTGTTCGGGAGCTTCTACCTGAACGAGGCGGCCGAGCGCTCCGTCATCACGCGCTTCGGCAAGTACGTCAAGACGACCGGCGGCGGCTTCAACATGCGCCTGCCCTGGCCGATCGACCGGCGCACGGTCATCAACGTCACGGAATTCCGCAGCTTTACCGACCGGACGCGCATGCTGACCCAGGACGAGGCAATGGTCGACATCAACCTTGCCGTGCAGTACCGGCGCGCGGACCCGGTCAAGTTCGCGTTCAACGTGCGCGACCCCGAGGACACGCTTGGCGAAGTCAGTGAGAGCGCCATCCGCGAGGTGATCGGGCAAAGCAAGCTCGACTTCGTGCTGGAAAAAGGCCGCCAGGAAATCGGCGCCAAGACCAAGGAGCTCGTGCAGCGCACGATCACTGCCTACAACACCGGCCTCGAGGTCATCAGCGTCAACCTGCAGGACGTCAGCGTTCCTGAGCAGGTCGGGCCCGCGCAAAAAGACGCAATCAAGGCCCGTGAGGACAAGGAGCGCGCGATGCTCGCCGCGCAGACCTACGCCAACGACATCGTGCCAAAGGCCCGCGGCGCCGCCGTGGGCGTGGTCGAGGGCGCCCGCGCTTACCGCAACCGCGTCATCGCCGATGCGGAGGGCGAGACTTCACGTTTTCTCGCGCTTGCGGCCGAGTACCAGCGCGCGCCTGCCGTCACGCGCGAACGCCTCTATCTCGAGACGATGGAGCAGGTGCTCGGCTCCGCGTCCAAGATCCTGGTCGACGTCGAGGGTTCGGGCAACATGATCTACCTGCCCCTCGACAAGCTGCTCGAGCAGCGGAGCCCGTCTCGCGGGGCCGTGGACACGCCGCCGACGATCCGGCTCGATGACGGCAGCGACGTCGAATCCGACGACCCGCGCGCCCGGAAGCAACGTTGATGAGCCGCAACGCATTCCAGGCCGTCGTTGCCCTGCTCGTCGCGCTCTGGCTGCTCGGCGCCTCGATGTTCCAGGTGAAAGAAACCGAACTCGCGATCAAGTTCCGTCTGCGCGAGATCGTCGCGACCGACTTCGAGCCGGGCCTGCACTTCGTGATCCCGTGGATCGAGTCGGTGCAGAAGTTCGACCGGCGCGTCCTGACCCGGAACTACCCGGCCGAACAGTTCCTGACGAGCGAAGGCAAGATCCTGAACGTCGATTTCTACGTGAAGTGGCGGGTCTCGGACGTCGCCGATTACTACCTCGCGACCAACGGGGACGAGGAAGCCGCAGCCGGCCGCCTGGCCGAAATCGTGAAGGACGGTCTCAAGGGCGTGATCGCCAAGCGCACGATCCAGCAGGTTGTCGCGGCTGAGCGCTCCGAGTTCATCGGCGACATCCTCCAGTTCGCCGGAAAATCGGTCAGCCAGCTCGGCATCACGCTGGTCGACGTGCGGGTCAAGCGCATCGACCTGCCGGACGAGGTTTCGGAATCGGTGTACAACCGGATGCGGCAGAATTTCGCCCGCCAGGCGTCGCAACTGCGCGCCGAGGGCGACGAGCAGGCGCAGCGGATCCGGGCGGAAGCCGAGCGCGAGCGAACGGAAACCCTGGCCGCGGGCAACCGCGATGCCGAGGTGATCCGCGGCGAAGGTGACGCAAAATCCGCGGCCATCTATTCACGGGCCTACCAGCGTTACCCGGAGTTCTACTCGCTGCACCGGAGCCTCCAGGCCTACCGCAATTCGATCGGCAAGCCGGGCGACGTCCTGGTGATCGCGCCCAAGGGCGAATTCTTCAAGTACCTGAAGCAGTCGGGCCGCTGAGCCTGCCATGACCATCGCATGGCCCGACCTTGCGGCCGCGCTCGGCCTGCTGCTCGTGATCGAAGGCCTCCTGCCATTCCTGAATCCCGCCGGCATGCGCCGCGCGCTCGAGCGCGTGGCCGCGATGAATGACGCGACGCTTCGCATCGCCGGGGCCGTAAGCCTGCTGGCCGGGCTGGTCCTGGTCTGGCTGGTCCGGTCCTGAGTGCCACCGTGGGCCGGTTCGTGGTCGTCGTCGGTGCCCAGTGGGGCGATGAGGGCAAGGGCAAGGTTGTCGATCTGCTGACGGAACGCGTCTCGGCCGTGGCGCGCTTCCAGGGCGGCCACAATGCCGGGCACACGCTCGTGATCGCCGGCGTCAAGACGGTCCTGTCGCTGATCCCTTCCGGCGTGCTGCGCGAGCAGGTGCGCTGCTACATTGGCAACGGCGTCGTCGTTTCGCTCGATGCGCTCCTCTCGGAGGCCGACATGCTGTGCGGCCGCGGCATCCCCGTATTCGAGCGCCTGCGCGTGAGCGCGCTCTGCCCGCTGGTGCTGCCGACGCACGCGAGCATTGACCGCGCGCGCGAGCGGGCGAGCAGGGAGCGGAAGATCGGCACGACCGGCCGCGGCGTCGGGCCGGCCTACGAGGACAAGATTGCGCGACGCGCGGTGCGCATCGGCGACCTGGCGGATCCGTCCGGATTCGAGTCGCGGCTGCGCGACCTGGTCGAGTACCACAATTTCCTGCTGGAGCGGCGACTCGGCGAGCCGCCGGCCGAATTCCGCCAGATACTCGACGCCTGCCTCGCGCAGGGCGAGCGTATCCGCCCGATCGTCGGCGATGTCACGCTGGCGCTGCACGAACTGCGGAGATCCGGCGCCAACGTCCTGCTGGAGGGCGCACAGGGCACGATGCTCGACATCGACCATGGGACCTATCCGTTCGTTACCTCGTCCAATACGGTGGCCGGCTATGCCTCGGTGGGCACCGGGCTCGGGCCGCGCGACGTCGACGACGTGCTCGGTATCGTGAAGGCCTACACGACACGCGTCGGCGCGGGACCGTTTCCCACCGAACTCGACGACGACGTCGGGCGCCATCTCTCGCAGGTCGGGCAGGAATTCGGCGCCGTCACCGGCCGGCCGCGCCGTACGGGCTGGTTCGACGCGGTGGCGCTCAGGCGCTCGATCATCAACAACGGAATTACGGGCCTCTGCGTCACGAAGCTCGACGTACTGGACGGCATTGATCCCGTGAAGATCTGCGTCGGCTATGAGGCCGGCGGCGCGCCGCGCTTCGAATCCATGCCGGGCTGGAAGCAGCGCACTGCCGGGCTGAAGTCCATGGCGCAGCTGCCTGCGGCCGCCCGAGATTACCTCGCGCGGCTCGAATCGGCTTGCGGCGTGGCAATCGTGATTATTTCGACCGGCGCCGAGCGGGACGAGACGATCGTTTCGCGCCATCCTTTCGGCTGAGGCGGTCGACGACCCGGGCGAGCTCGTCGACGCGGCGCTTCAGTGCGCGCATCTCGTCCGCGGACGGCATCCCGAGCTGGTGCATCGCGCGCTGGACGCGCGTCTGGAAGATCTTCTCGAGATTGTCCCAGGTCTCGCCGGCCTGTGCTTGTACGTTGTCGATTCGCCGGTTGACTGTCGTCTGCGCGCCTCGAAACGCCTGCATGACGGCCTTCTGCGCCGCGTCGAGCGCACTGCCCTGGAGCCTTGAGCCCTCGCGCATCAATTCGTCGAAGATCTTCGGGGCGCCCGCTTGCGCCCGGGAGAGCGCGCCGAGGCCGGCCTGCCAGATCTCATGGGCGGAGTAGAGCAGATCCTGCCCGGGCTTCGGCGCGCCGCCACCGCCGAGCTTGCCCTTTTTCTTCGCCGCCATGATCCTCTCCTCGTCGCAGGCCGCTGCCGTGGCCGATGCGGCAGAATACCGCGTTCCCGGCAGGAGTTCAGAATGGCCGCCGCAAAGTCGTTCCGCTTTCCGTATGAGCAGAAGCCCTACGGTTACGAAGGCGATGCATTGCACAAGGGCTGGGATCGGCTGCACCGGGGCGATCGCGAGCCCTGGCCCGCGGCCGTGACGGTGCAGCGGGCCTGGCGGGCGTTTCACCGCGGCGATTTTTCCGACGCGATCGTACTGGGGGCGAAACAGGGCCCCCTGGGCTCCCTCGCCGCCAGCAAGGCCTCCGCCGTCGCGGCAACCTACCTGGAGGAGGATGATGGCCGTGCAGCCAGGCTCCTGCGGGAGGCGGCGAAGCGAGCGGAAGAAACAGCGCAAAAGCTCCCGGGCCACGCCAACGCCTGGTACCTGCTGGCGTTCCTGCTCGGCCGTTACGCCCAGCGCGTTTCGGTCGTCAAGGCGCTCTCCGAAGGAATCGGGAGCAAGGTCCGCAAGGCGCTGGACCGGACGCTCGAGCTCGAGCCGATGCACGCGGATGCGCACATTGCGCTCGGCCTGTACCACGCGGAGATCATTGACAAGGTCGGAGCGCTCGCGGGTCGACTCACCTACGGAGCCGATGCGGGGAAGTCGGTGCGGCATTTCGAACAGGCACTCAAGCTCAATCCGGGCTCGGCCATCGCGCTCATGGAATATGCGAACGGGCTGCTGATGCTGCACGGCGAAGCCAGGAAGAAACAGGCGGTGGAGTTGTACCGCAAGGCGGCGGCCTGCAAGCCGGCGGACGCAATGGAGCGGCTCGACGTCGAGCAGGCCAGGGCCGAACTGGAATGACCGTACTGGTTCAGCGGCCGTGTTCCAGGTAAGCCCCGAGCAGGACCGAAAGCACCACGCTCTCGAATTCGGCGCGAAAACGGGCAGTCACGCAGTCGGGATCCGGCACGCGGGCGGCGTCCGCGATGAGCCCGAACTCCACCTGCCCGTCGTACGAGAGGATGCTGATGCCGAGCCCGATGTCGCCCGACTGCGGCACCCAGAAGATCAGCCGGCCGATGCGACCGCCCGCCAGGTAGAGGGGTTGCTGCGGCCCCGGCACGTTGGTTGCGACGGCCGTCGCCTTGGTCGACAGGAGGTCGATGGCCGCGGCCTCGACGGATGCCGGCAGGCGGCCGAGGGCCGCCATGAGCCCGAGCGTGAGCACGGGCTGATACGAGCCCTTCAGCCGGGTCATCGCGGCGTGCACTTCGAACAGGCGCTCGAGCGGGTCCCGGATGCCGATCGGCAATTCCAGGAACACGAGCCCGAAGTAATTGCCGAGCGACGCGGCGGAACCGGGTTCTCGAAGATTGACCGGCACGGCCGCGCGGATCACCACGCCGTCCGTGTCCTCGCCGTGCTGTCTCAGGTAACCGCCGAGCGCGCCCGCCGCCGTCGACATCAGCAGGTCGTTGATGGTGCAGCCGAGTACGCGGGCGACGGCCTTCACTTCGGACAGCGGCAGCGGATCGGTCCAGGCCGCCCGCTTCCGGGCGCCCAATGGCCCCTTGAACCGAGTCGGCGGGTCGTCCGGGAGCAGCACCACCCGGGCTAGCTCGCCGGCGATGCCGAGCGCGTGTCGCGCCAGCTCTGCGGCCTGCTCCGGATTCTGCGCGAGTTCGACGGCACGCCCGAGGAAGGCGCTTCCTTCCGCATAGGCCTGGCCGAGCAGGTCCGCGCCGGGAATGTTGAGCCGGCCGAGCGCGGTTTCGCCTTTGCCGTCGTCGTCGGCGCAAGCAGCCGCCGCCGCCCCGGCCTTGTTCCCCGGGGGATTCGCCTCGGAGTCGGTCAGCGTCAGGAAAACTCGGATCATCGCCATGCCGTCGGCATAGCTGTGATGAATGCGCAGGACCACGGCGCTGCCGCCCTGGAACCGATCGATGAAATGGAATTGCCACATCGGATGGTCGCGGTCGAGATCGGTACTCGCGAGTTGCGAGACGAAGGCCTCGAGTTCGGCGTCGCCAGCGGGCGCCGGCAGCCGTGCGCGGAGGACATGCCGGTCGAGATCGAAATCGGTGTCCGCCTCCCAGGCCGCCGAGACGGTGTCCTGGCGGGCGCGGCACCGGAATCGCGGGAAAGCGAGAAATCGTTCCCGGATCGTGCGCCGGAAACGGGGGAAACCAACCCGCGAGTCGAACACGACCACCCCGATGATCAGCATCAGGTTGGTCGGCCGATCCATGCGCAGCCACGCGGCGTCGACCGCGGACATTCGTTCCGTTTCCGGGATCATGGGATTACAGTTCATGATAACCGCAATCGTTCCGGGGGCTGCAGATGGCGTATTTCGTCACGGGTGCGACCGGCTTTATCGGCCGCTACCTGGTCGATCGCCTGCTCGGGCGCGGCCAGCGCGTGTTCGTACTCGTACGGCCGCAGTCGATGGAGAAATTCGCCGCGCTCCGCGATTTCTGGGGCCCGCGCGCGAGCCGTGCGGTGCCGATCGAGGGCAATCTGGCCGAGCCGAACCTCGGCGTGTCGAAGCCGGATTTGCGGCGGCTCACGGGCAAGGTGGATCACCTGTTCCACCTCGCGGCGGTCTATGACCTGCAGGCGACGAGCGAGGAGCAGGATCTCGCGAACATCGTGGGTACGGACCATGCGCTCCAGTTTGCGGTCGCCGTGCAGGCCGGCTGCTTCCATCACGCGAGCTCGATCGCCGCCGCCGGGCTCTACCATGGCAGCTTCCGCGAGAACATGTTCGAGGAAGCGACCGGGCTCGAGCATCCGTATTTCCGGACCAAGCACGAGTCCGAAGCGCTGGTGCGAAAACTCGGCAAGCGGCCGTGGCGCGTCTATCGGCCCGGGATCGTCATCGGGCATTCGCAGACCGGCCACATCGACAAGGTCGACGGACCCTACTACTTTTTCAAGATGATCCAGAAGCTGCGGCAGTCGCTGCCGCCGTGGTTTCCGCTCGTCGGACTCGAGGGCGGCTACATCAACCTCGTTCCGGTCGACTACGTCGTCGCCGCCATGGACCACCTCGCTCACCTGCCGGACCAGGACGGACAGTGCTTTCACCTGACCGATCCGCGCCAGCGCCGGGTCGGCGAAGTCCTGAACCTCTTCGCCCGCGCCGGGCACGCACCCACCATGGCGTTTCGCGTCGACCCGAAGCTGGTCGACCTGGTGCCGGCGGCCGTCACCGCTTCGATGGCGAACTACCGGCCGCTGCAGCAGATGGTGGACACGATCCTGCGCGATCTCAGGATCCCGCGCGACGTCATGCAATTCTTCAACTGGCAGACGCGTTTCGACTGCTCGCGGACACAGCGCCTGCTCGAGGGCACGGACATCCGGGTGCCGGTGCTCGAGGACTACGCGTGGCGGCTGTGGGACTACTGGGAACGCCACCTCGACCCGGATCTTTCCCTCGACCGCAGCCTCGCCGGCGCGGTGCGCGGCAAGGTCGTCGTCATCACCGGCGGGTCCTCCGGCATCGGCCTTGCGGCGGCAGAGCGCTGCGTGGATGCCGGCGCCAGGGTCGTCATTGCCGCGCGCGATCCGGAGAAGCTCGAGGCGGCGCGCGCGCGGCTCGCCGAACGAGGCACCGTGTTCGCCCATGCCTGCGACATCTCCGACAGCGCAGCCTGCGACGGCTTCGCGAGTCGGGTGCTTGCGGATCACGGCGGAGTCGACGTGCTCGTCAACAATGCCGGGCGCTCGATCCGACGCTCGATCGACCTCTCGTACGACCGTTTCCACGATTTCGAGCGCACGATGCAGCTCAACTACTTTGCCGTCGTCCGGCTCACCATGGCCCTGATGCCGTCGCTGCTCGAGCGGGGCGGACACGTCGTGAACATCTCTTCGATCGGCGTGCTGTCGAATGCACCGCGGTTCTCGGCCTATGTCTCATCCAAAGCGGCCATGGAGGCCTGGACCCGCTGCGCTGCCGCCGAGTATGCCGATCGCGGGGTGACCTTCACGATCATCAACATGCCGCTGGTGCGTACGCCGATGATCGCGCCGACGAAAATCTACGACCAGGTCCCGGTTGCGACCCCGGACGAGGCCGCGGACATGGTGGCCGAGGCGATCACGGACCGGCCGAAGCGCATCGCGACAAGGCTCGGCATCGCGGCGGAAGTGCTTCATCTCGTCGCGCCGCGCGTCACCGAAGTCGTGATGAACACGGCCTACCGCATGTTCCCGGACTCGGCGTCGGCGCAGGGCGGGCAGGGCGAGAAGAAGCCGGAGACGCCGCCCACGAAAGAGGCGCTGATGTTCGCCTCCATCCTGCGCGGCGTGCACTGGTGAGCAGGCGCTGATTCACGGAGGAGCATTGCGCCTACAGACCGGCTCCGTTCCTCCTGCCGTACTGCTGCCCAGCGATCCGAAAGGAGTCCCGAAATGGCGCGGAAGTACAGCAAGAAAGCGCAGCGCAAGGTAATCAGCCTTCGCGACGTAAGTCACGAAACGGCATAAAACCAAGGCTGTTCTGACGGAAGCATGTAACTGGTACATGTAACATGTGCCCTCCAATCGCGGGGAGCGCATCGGATACTACCCATCTCTTGCGGCGCGGCCAAACTTGGTACGTTCGCCTCGCGGTTCCTCCAAAACTGCAAGACTCGCTTGGACGCCAAGAGATCGTCCGGAGTCTGCGCACGCGCGACCTCAGGGAAGCCAATCGGCGCAAGCATCGCGTCATAGCCGAACTCAAAGAGTCATTTGTCCGGGGTATATCCCCTCAGTTTTCCCCTCAGGTACGTCTTCGAGAGCGCCCGCGAGTTGCGCGAGGCAATCGACCGGGGAGAGATCACGGCGGAAGACGCGGAGATTGCCTTCGACGCAACCTTGGAGAAGTACAAGGAAGCCGCCTCTAGGAAACAGGGAGTCGACGCGCAGGGCGACCCCAAGGTAACCACGGATCAACTTCGCGTCGTCCGCCTGGCGAACAAGGTAGTCGCCAAAGGTGACGTATTTCTCCTCTCGGAGGCACGCTCGCTTTACCTTCGGGAGATCGCCAAGCGAGTCCGCAAGCAAACCCTGAGGGAGAGGAACGCATTCTCGCCACCTTCGCCGGGTGGCTTGGCCCGGATGTGGAAGTCACCGCAGATTAGCAAGGCCGAGGCAGGGCGCTACGTCTCCGAAGTGCTTACTCAGCGCGACTATGCGGTCAAAACTATAAGGGACACCATCGGCCACCTCTCGGCTTTCTTTGCGTGGCTCGAAGGTAGAGGACGAATTGAGTTCAACCCTTGGCGCGGCGTCGCTGGCACAGTCAGGGACACAACGCGCGGCACCAAGCCGAAGCGGCGACCTTGGACGGATGCAGAATTGCACAAGCTACTCGAAGGCATTCTCGAGACTGACCCCTTGTGGCCCATGGTCGCGATCGCCGCGTACTCCGGAATGCGGCGCGAGGAGATCGCGAGCCTGAAAGTTGGGGACGTCACTGAGAAAGCTTTCAACGTCACTGAGGGGAAAACCGAGGCGGCTCTTCGCGCAATTCCAATGCATCCTGTGCTGGTTGATCTGGTCGCACGGCTAAAGAGGCAGTCAGGAGACGGCTTTCTGATCCCATGGTTACTCCGGGGCGGCACCGATGAAAAGCGTGGGCACTATGTGGGAAAGCGATTCAGCCACGTAAAGGTGCGTCTGGGCTTCAAGGACGAAGCGCTTAATTTCCATACGCTCCGAAATGCCTTCATGCAGCGATGCGAGGAGGCGGGCGTGCCTGAGTCTACTGTCAAGCTGCTGGTAGGCCATTCGCGGCCGTCACTTACTTTCGGAAGATATTCGCCGGGAGTTGCATTTGAGTCGCTCACGCGCGCGGTCGCGCGCGTCACCTTTGGAACCTTGGACAGCCTAGTCAAAGCCAAGCCAAGATCAATCGAAGTGAGCCGCAGCCAATCACGGCGTTACGTTCGCGCGCTCAGATAACTACCAAGTAAACCACACATGTACCAAAAAAGCGGCCGCCTCGCGGCGGCCGACAAATCGATCCATGCAATCCTATTCTAACGGCGGCTTAATTTGTCCGCGTCGTAGGTTCGTTCGAGCAAGCAGTTCCGCGCGCAGAAGTTGCAATTGCACTTTCATGTGCAAGTTGTCCGAATGCTTGCGATTCTTGCCCAGCTGATCCGGCATACGCCCGATATCCTTGGTCGCGTTGTATGTCTCTTGCACCAATTCGGGGGCGAGCCTGTTTTCCATTCGGACATTACGCCTTGGAAGTTTGGTACCCAAACTGCATTCTCTGTATCAGGATCGATTGCTACGTAGTTGCGAAATGCAGCGAGAATTGGATAGGCCGCGCCCTTTGTAAGGCGATATTTATTGGGTGGTAGCTGCGCGAATGGGAAATCCAAAGTTTTCTTCTTCGGGCGACGCCTCTTCCACGATATTCATTTTTCCTGCGCTCCCACCTGCGTCGTTATGCAAGTCATAAAAGTCGCGCCGGATGTTATCGAAGAGTACCAACCCGTCGCGCAGCAATCCGCGCAGGCGATAGTACTTGCTGTTACTAACTGATTTTCGATGCACTTTCAAATCATCCGCAAACTTGTCGAGTGGGATGCTCCACTTTTCGTATGCCGCAATAGGGTGTTTGTTTGAATCATTCGGAAAGTCGAAAACGTCGA
Organism: uncultured Gammaproteobacteria bacterium; assembly: GCA_963738285.1. GTDB lineage: Bacteria > Pseudomonadota > Gammaproteobacteria > Steroidobacterales > Steroidobacteraceae > SCUD01. The sequence goes on from CAVTVX010000009.1 coordinate 281,891, forward strand.
ACATCTCGAGAATTGAAATCAAGTCGCGAACGTCATAGTCCTTCGCTTCCGATTCCTTCCACGAAATTCTGCCCGCATACGACGTGTCAGCGACCAGGTCCTTTAGCCAGTCAAACACCTTATCGATGTTGTAAATGGACTTTGGCGCAACTTGCATGCCGGTATTCAAGCCGCGGGCAATATCAGTTATGAGGCCGGCCTTCACTTTCGTTCGTACGTATACCTCGACGTGTTGCTCAGGAGGCGTTGTGCCTTCGGCGTTGCATTCCTCGATTATTTTGGCAGTGTGTGCTCCATCGACAA
>CAVTVX010000010.1:0-186399 GCA_963738285.1 uncultured Gammaproteobacteria bacterium
GTCCATTCCGGTCACATGGGTAACGGATTATTCCGGAGACAGTAGGTAACACTTCAGCGCCGAACGGATTTTCGGCGCACTCGAGTTGACCTGCTCGGCGCTTTCGCAGGTCGCGAATCCAAGGTCCTTAAATCCGCGCCGCTAGTGCCTGCCGGCAACTCATGCCCGCGAGACCCGCAGAGTCAAGAATGAGCCACCCGCCGGCACGGCCACGGGCCCGAAACGCCTTTCCGCGAATATCAGGTGGTCGTGAGCAATCAGCACCACGCTGCTGGACCGCGTGCCGTAGCGCTCGCCGAACACGAATGGCGGCGACAGCGCTCGCTCGCGCTCGAGTCCGACGCCGGTATCCGGCAGGAGCGCGTCGGGTGCGACGGTGGTGTCGGCCAGCGCGTCGAACAACGGTGCCAGCGCGGCTTCTTCAACAGGGTCCGAGCCACTCTTGGCCGAGGCCAGCCACGCGGCCAGCGCCCGCGTCGCGTGACCGCTCTTCGGCCAGGGCGCGTCGAGGTCGCCATTGGACATGGCGTGCAAGCCGGGCGACACCGTCAGGTGCTTCGGACGGGGATGATTGCTGGCGAACGTGAGCGTCTCGCCCTCCCACAGCAGCAGGTTGAAGCGTCCGTACTCGCCAGCGGTTGGCTCGAGCGCGGAGGCGAACTCGGCGGCACCGTCATCACCGCGCACGAAATCGCGCACCAGCCAGCCGCGCGAGCGCGGTTTCTCGTCGGGCTTGATGCCTGCGCGCACGTTCGTGACCGCGCCCAGCCGCCCGCGCGTGGAGACCTGCAGCCAGCTGCCGCCCCGCACGAGATCACGACCGCCGTAGATCCCGGGTGCTTCCGGGTCGACGGCGGCCGCGGCAGAAGGACGGGCGTGGGACTCGTCGCGATTGGCGATCAGCACCAGCGGATAGTGGTGATGACTGCGCCAGGCGAAGGCGATCAGGCACATGCCGTTACGATTTGTCCGCGAACGCGCCCACGATGGTTTGGTACTTCTCGATGTACCAGCGATTCTCATTGTTGTAGCGCGGAATCGTCACCGGGCGGACGCCTGATGCATCCTCCTTCCACACGCAGGGGCAGGCCACCGGCTTCGGCGGCTGTTCGCCGGGGCGACGCAGTTCCGTCAGGTCCACTTTCATCCGGTTCATGACCTTGTAGAGCTTCGAGACGTTCCGGGGTCCGCCGTTGTAGGCGGCCACCGGAAAGATGCCCAGGATTTCCTTGTTGTCGCGGTACGCGGCGCGAATGTCCGCGCGCATCTGCAGCAGTTCGATGTCGAGCAGGCAGATGGCCGCCTTCATGGCGTTGAGCAGGTCCGTGGCGCCGCGCTCGAAGTTCGGGTTGAGCCGCGCTGCGGGACAGCGCCTGACCACCAGCGCGTAGGTGCCATTGCCCTTGCGGTTGGTGAACTGCATGGGGCCGATGGCCGACGCGCTGGAGACGCTGTACCGGTACGCCTCCGCGCGCTTCAGGCCGTACTGGTTCAGCACCTCGTTGAAGGCTTCCTCCCGCTTCGCGACGAAGTCGGTGTCATCGGTCTGCTCGATCACGGCGAGCGTCGCGACGACCGATGCGGGCACGACATCGGCCAGGGCCTCGCCGGGGAACGCGACGGAAGGCGCCTTGGCCAGGCGCAACTCGTCGAGGGCCCGTTGCGCCGTGGACAGCAGGAACTCCCGGCCGCCACTGACGAACTCGGGATCGAAGGTGTCGTCGGTGAAGGGCAGATAGACGATGGGCAAGGCGGTCTCGGCCACGGCCCTCCAGCGCTTCTTCTTGAGCAACGCACTGTCGAACACCGGGAACTTCCTGCCGTAGACCTTGAGCGGCTCGCCGTCCCGGGAGAAGGTGAACATCAGCCGCTCGGCGCCCGTGCCCTTCGTGTGCTGCGCCTGGATGCCCGGTGTATGCAGGGTGAAGCGCAGGGGCTTGCCGCCCGGCTTCCAGCTCACCGGCGGGCGGGGGATCTCGATCCGCGCGATGGTCCATTCCTGGCTCGGCTCGCTCCACAGCGCAAAGGCCACGGGGCGGCCGCGGAGCGTTTCTCTCTTGCCCTTGCCGGTGAACACGTACTCCAGTGGGTAGTCCTGCAGCAGCGAGCGAGCCTGCGACACGAGGTCCCGGATCTGGTCGTCGCGATTGACCGTGACGATGATTTCGTCGAGTTCAATGTCAGGAGGATTCTCGATGGTCGGTTCCGACTCGGCGACGGACAGCGGGACTTCTCCGTCCGTCGCTTGCGCTTCGGACGGCTCTTCCTCGTGCGCGAGGATCTCCGGCTCTTGCAGCATGGGAGCCTCTTCGCTCAAGAAGGGCCCCTCGGGCTCGCTGGGTGTGCCCTGCAAGGTTGCGCAACCGGCACACAGGAGCGATAGGCCCGCGAGCAGCGCAGGTAGGGCGCTCGCCGCTGCAGCCGGCCTCACGGCGCGCCGAGCCGCGTCCACAAGTGCGTGTAAGACAACGCCAGCCTGTGCGCGAGTTGCTCGTGGGTGACGCTCGCCCCGTGGCCGCCGTCGATCTCCTCCAGCCAGAGATAGGGGTCCGTAGCGTCGGTGGATGCGAAGCCTGATGTCGCTGCCACGGCCAGGTCGGCCAGCGCGGGCAGCGTTGCGAGCGACGGGAGCAGGAAGCGAACACGCACAAAGCGCCGTCCGTGTCGGGTCGTTTTTGTCATCGCGTGAGCTCTTGTTACGCTGCAATCCTGTCGAGTGTCGGATCTTGCGCCATCCTCAAATTGATTGTGACGCACGTGTGACTGGGACATGCTGATTTTATGAACGGCAAGCTCTGCAAGTCATTGTCTTACAAATTGCCCCGATCCCTCGATTCCTCCTGCGAACCAGGGGTCGGGCGTTCGACAAGCGGCGACGGGCCTACATGCGCAGGAGAATGGGTATGGCTAAGCTCGTGTTCGGAATGAACCAGTCTCTGGACGGCTACGTCGACCATATGGCGTTTACGCCAAGCCCCACGCTCTTTCGCCACTTCATCGAGGAGGCTGAGCGACAGGCGGGCAGTGTGTACGGTCGCCAAATGTATGAGGTCATGCGTTACTGGGACGACGATCAGCCTGAATGGCATGCAGAGGATCGCGCCTTCGCGGCGGCGTGGCGGAACCAGCCGAAATGGGTCGTCTCGCGCTCGTTGAAGTCGGTCGGCCCCAATGCCAGGCTTGTCGAGGATGATCTTGAGCGCGCGATCTGCGAGCTGAAAGCCGAGCGCGACGGGGAGATCGAAGTTGCAGGCCCGGGCTTGGCGCAAAGCCTCACCGAACTTGGCCTGATCGATGAGTATCGCATCTACCTGCACCCCGTGGTGCTGGGTCACGGCAAGCCATATTTCGCCGGACCCCGGCCGCCGCTCCGCCTCGTGGGTCATGATCGGATTGGCGAGGATGTGATCAGGCTGACCTACGTTCCCGCTTAATTTCGCGACTCGCCGGATGGAAATCTTCGCTGAAGCCGGGTTTTGGGTCGGGCGCACGGTCGTTTCAGTCCGGTCAAGGTTCATCGCGGACTTTGCAGCCACCCACGACGAATGCTGCGGTCAGTTCGAGCGTCGCTCGAGCACAAACTCTAGATAAACCAACGCCTCCGGCTTGGAAGCTAATGGACGACGTTATTGGCTCTGCCAGGCGTCCGGACTCGCAGGCGGAAGGCGGTTATCCTGTCTGTCGATGCAGTGCGACGGCGTCCTACAGCGCGGGCGCCGGCGTGGCGCTATTCAATCGAACGCAGGGAGACGAGAGGTAAAGACATGAACTTATTCAAGACACTCACAGTGCTGGCATTCGGCTCGGTGCTCCTCGCCGGCTGCGGCGCGCACAACGACGAGTCGGCCGCCCAGACGGGCACGCCGTCGCCCGCAGCCGAAACGCCTGCTCCTCCTCCGGAGGACATGACGTCTCCTGCGGATACGACGGGCACGATGCCGTCGGATGAGCCGGCCCCTGCGTCGTCGGACACGCTGCCGACGGACGAAAAGCCGCCTCCGTCAGAGCCGCCGCCGCCGCCGGGCGGCTGACGCCACAGAACGCGCGGATTGCGCGGGCGCGCGACTGCCGAGCGGGGAGGGTGTCCTTCCCGCTCGCGGTCGCGCGCGCTTTTCCAATGCCGGGTCGCCTTGGTTCCAGGTTCATGACGACGCGCCTGCTCGCCATGAGTCGATCGATGTCCTTGGCACTGACGATCGACACGTCATGGGCCGGCGGTCAACGACCGACCAGGCGCTGGAGATGATCCGGATAGCGAGCGCCTTCCACGGGGATGCGTGACAGCGCGACTTCGATGTCCCGAAGATCGTCCCCCGAAAGAACAACTTTCGCCGCGCCGAGGTTCTCCTCGAGCCTGTGGAGCTTGGTCGTGCCGGGAATCGGGACAATCCAGGGTTTCTGCGCCAGCAGCCATGCAAGGGCAACCTGGGCTTGAGTCGCTTTTTTCCGTTCCGCAATGCGGGCCAGCTGGTCCACGAAACCTTGGTTGGCCTTACGCGCTTCCGGCGAGAAGCGCGGAACGGTGTTGCGAAAGTCCTTGCTGTCGAATTTCGTGGATTCGTCGATCGCACCGGTCAGGAAACCCCTGCCGAGCGGGCTGAATGGCACAAACCCGATGCCGAGTTCTTCAAGCGCCGGCAGCAACTCCTTTTCAGGTTCCCGCCACCAGAGGGAATACTCACTCTGCAGCGCCGTGACCGGCTGGACCGCGTGCGCACGGCGGATCGTCTCCACGCCGGCTTCGGACAGCCCGAAGTGCCTCACCTTGCCGGCCTGAATCAGCTCCTTGATCGCGCCCGCCACGTCTTCAATCGGCACGCCGGGATCGACACGATGCTGGTAGAGCAAATCGATGACATCGGTCCGGAGGCGCTTGAGCGACCCCTCGACGACCTCCTTGATGTGTTCCGGCCGGCTGTCGAGCGGGCGGTCCGTTCCCTGCGCCGCGAGGCTGAAGCCGAACTTGGTGGCGATGACGACGTCCTTGCGAATGGGTTCCAGCGCCTCGCCGACCAGGGCCTCGTTCGTGTAGGGCCCGTAAACTTCGGCGGTGTCAAAAAATGTCACGCCGCGCTCGAAAGCCGAGCGGATCAGCTTGACGCCTTTCTGCATGCCGGTGGCCTGGCCATAACCGTGGCTCAGGCCCATGCAGCCAAGACCGATCTCCGATACCTGCAGGCCGCTTCGGCCCAGGGTTCGTTTCTCCATGTCAGGTCTCCGGGTTCTCTCGGGTCACCGCGGCCCACGGCCAAAATAGCACCGGCAGGACACGGGAGCGAGGGAAGCGATCCGTGACAAAAAATTCGATGGTGCGGGCCGGGCACGGAACATTCGTATTTCCGGAGACTCTAAGGAAATCGTACGTTCGATTACATGGAGGTAAGTCAATGAATCCGGTTGTGCACTTTGAAATGCCCTTCGACAATCGCGAACGGATGGCGAAATTCTACGGGTCGGCATTCGGCTGGCGGACGGAAATGCTCGGCGAAAACATGAATCAATATGTCGTCGCGACGACGACGGCGACCGGGGACGACCGTCGCCCGAAAGAGCCCGGTGCGATCAACGGCGGTTTTTACGCCAAGAAATCCGAATGGCCTGCGCAGTATCCCTCGGTCGTGATCGCAGTGGACAACATCGCGGACGCAGCCAGGAAAGTCGAACAGGCGGGCGGGAAGGTCCTGGGTGAGCCGGTGGAAATTCCGGGTGTCGGCGAATATGTGTCCTTTACCGACACCGAAGGCAATCGCGTCGCCATGCTCCAGCCCCGGTCAGGCACGGCACGCTCGCCGAAAAAACACTAGGCCGCTTCAACGAAGTCGCGGACTCCCAGGGCAGGGCTGCCGCCAGGCGTCCGGTGGCGGCGCAAAATCGGCTTGCGTCCGCGTTTGCCGGCGGTCGCAGGCCGCGATTAAATTAACGGGTGAACCATCCAGCCTTCATGGCCAAAGCGCGTCCCGGGCCATGAACTGCCGCAAAAAGAAGGCCCGCGGCGAACGTGAAATGATTCACAAAGAACCCGAATTCGACCTGATTACCCGCCCAATGCGAGGGCCCGTGGAATGCGAAGCCAAGAAACAGCACGTATGCTGTGGCCAAGAGTGCGGCCTCCGAAAAATAGGCGCCCGTTAAAAAACTGGTGATGAGGCCGAGTTCAAAAAGGGCTGCGAGCCATGCCAGTAGTTTCGATAGTGGGAAGCCAGCCGACGCGATGTAACCCGCTGTTCCATTCATATCGATGAATTTGAAGGCCGCCGCCATGATGAAGGCGGCGGCAAAAACCAGGCGCCCGGCGAGAATGGCCACCGTCGGCCATCGTGCGCTATTTGAGTCGGTTGTCATGTTGCAATCCAGAGATGGACGACAAGAGCAGCAGTGTGCCTGATCTGCCAATAGCTCGGAAATCTACGCGCTCGCGGCGGCGCCGCTATCCAATCGCGGCGGCGACGGCGTCGTGAACCTCCGCTCCGAGTCGCAAGGCGCGCACGGTCCTTTCGCGAACCTCCGGATCCTCAATGACGAAGACCGAGAACGTATCGCCACAGGAGGCGCCCTTGGTGTGGACGGCAACTTCCTGGCCCAGCGTAATGACTTCTGAAATGGTTGCCCCCGCCATGTTGCGGATTCCCTCGCGGTCGCCGCGCATGCAGTTTGACCACGACTCCGGTTCTCCGATCACATCCCTCACGGTCCTGGTGTTCATGGTACTGCCCTCGATTTATGGGTCGGAGCCCCCGCCGACGCTCCGACTCGTGGCGCACACGTAAATTTCATGCGCCCGCTCTTCGGTGAGTTGGCACGAAAGATTCACGATGAGTGTCAACAGGCTTGCCGCCTCCTCGTATGAATCGACTTCATTCCAGATCCAGATATGCAGGTTGTCGCCGTCGCGCTGGAAGTAGTAAGCGCGCTTCGAATCCAGGTGATAGCGGTGTGCTTCGTTGCCCGCTGACAGTTCCTCTGTCAACCCGTCGGTCACCAGGCTTGGCAGAACTGCAATGGCCTGGTCAATTTCAGTCGGGTCCGTGACGAGCTGGTAGCGGACCGCATTATTGAAGGTCATGTCGACGGCGGAACCCTTTCGAGCTTCATGATCGACCGGCATTTTCGCGCGCGAGCGCAGCTAACCCTTTGAGTGTGCAACCGATCGCACGCTACATCCGGGCTCCCCGCCCGTCGGTACGCTGGCGTACCGATTGGCCACTGGGGGGCAGCCCTGGCTGATATAGTATGTCCAGCCTTCCAAGTCGGACCGTAGCTGTGGAAGCGCACGGCGGATCCCCCCAGAGGAACCGCCATGGCAACCGCCGCGCCCCTCACAGCCCAGTCGAACCATCTCTTGGCGACCCTGCCGCGGGCGAGCCTGGAACGCATTCTCCCCGATCTGCACCTGAGGCCCCTCAAGATGCGGCAGGTGCTTCAGCCGCGTGGCGAGGCGTTTGACCACGTTGTTTTCCCGCTGCTCGGCGTGGCCTCGATGATTTCGATGGGCGACTCGGGCGATTCCGTCGAGGTCGCGACCATCGGTTGCGAGGGGATGGTTGGATTGCCGCTGTTTCTCGGTGGGCTGGTGGCCGCCGTCGATGTTTTCGTCCAGGTGCCGGGGGAAGGCTTGCACCTGGCGGCTGCGGCTTTCCGGGCTCACGTCAAGCGCGAATCCGCGCTCTCGCGCACGCTCCTGCTGTACACCCAGGCATTGCTGACGCAGGTTGCGCAGGGCGCTGCATGCAACTGTCACCACCCGGTCGAGGCGCGATGTGCCCGCTGGCTATTGCAGACGCACGATCGGGTGAACGGCGACACGTTTCCGCTGACGCAGGATTTCCTCGGTCTGATGCTGGGTGTCAGGCGCGCCAGCGTGACGACGACCGCGGGCGCGCTTCAGGCGCGCAAACTCATTCGCTATTCGCGGGGCGTGATCACGGTTCTGGATCGCGAAGGACTCGAAGCGGCCTCATGCGAGTGTTACCGGTTGATCAACAGGGAATTCGATAGATTGCTCGGCATGACGCGCAGGCATTCAGCTTCACGATAGGCTGGCCTCGGTCTATGCTCGGCTTCGGCGTACTCGTCATCCCGTTGGGCATAAGGAGATACCCACATGAACCCGCCGAAACGCATCCCGGGGAATACGGATTCGGGACTCCGGCTGCGCATGCTGCTTGTGGCCGCAGGCCTTGCATTCGGTGCCGCAACACTCGTCGGCAGCTGCGCCTCGACCCCGGAGCAACCGCATTCAATGCGCGACCCGCAGGCGGATTTCAATGCCTTCAAGACCTTTGGCTGGAACGCGGGCACGGACACCCAGAAGGCCGATCAACCGGTCTCCCTGGCCGATGGCTATATTCGTTCTGCGATCAAGACGGAGTTGACCCGGAGGGGATACGTGGAAGCAGCCGAGGGCACGGTCCCCGACCTGCGCGTCGAATACGAGACCGTCAGCACCGAAAAGGTCAAGAACAGCCCCTTCCGCGTGGGTGTGGGTGTCGGCAGCTGGGGCGGGCACGCCGGTGGCTCGGTCGGGGTCGGCAGTCCGAGTGTCAGGAACGTCAAGGAAGGCACGCTGGTCGTCCATTTCATCGACTCAGCGCGCAAATCCGAAGTGTGGGAAGGCCGCGCATCGCGCGAGTTGGGCAGGGGCAAGGTCGAGCCCGCCGCCGTGCAGAGCGCAGTCGCCGACCTGTTGCGCGATTTTCCGGCGCGAAGCACCCGCCCTTGAAGAAGAATGTGCGGCATTCAGTCGCTCAGGTCTGACGACTTCGAGGGCCGTTCGTATCGCGCGGGACGCGAGGCAGGCCTCGGGCACATTCGAGCGCCGCGCGATCCCATCCCGCGGAATTTGCCGCGGCTTCATAGCTGCTTTGAAGAAATGCCATGAGCGTGCGCTCGGGATCTTCGGAACTCCGAACGAGCTCGTACGGCAGCAGGAACATCCCGAGCTCCTTCGCGAAAAACGCGCCCGCGGGTTCAATGGGCGATTCCGGAAACTGGTCCGGCGTCGGATAGGCGTACGAGTAGAACGAAGCGTCGTCCGCGCCGCTGCCCCCGGGCCAGAAACCGGCGCTGCTCACTTCGTGCGAGTAGGCTTCCCGCATCACGTCGGCCGCGACGCCGGGCGTCGTGCCCGAATAGGGCGGTGCGGCCCGGCCGGAGAACCGCGTGACGGCCAGGTCAAAGCTGCCCCAGAAAAAGTGCACCGGGCTGCACTTGCCGAGAAACCCCGTTCGGAACGATTGAAAGACACGCTCGGTCTGCACGAGAGTGCGCCAGAAGCGATTGGCATGTTCGGTGTCGTAAGCGGCGTGCACTTGATCCAGCGGGAATCGAATCGCGCCCGCGATCTCGCAGGGATAGTCGCTGATCGCCACCGATATGCCGAGCTCGGCGAGCGCGGACATCACCGCCGCGTAGAAATCGGCCACGGTTTGTGGCCGCAATGGAACCTGCCGACGCTCGCCGCCGGTCACGGTGATATCGAGCAGGTGCGCATTGAAATCGAATTCGATTTCGAACGAGCGCGATCCATATGGAACGAGCGACGTGCGAAGGCCGCGCGTGCTGACATAGAGCGGAACATGCCAGGAGTGATTGAGCCAGGGCGCTTGCGACAGGCGGATCTTGCCGACGATCTGGGTCCACAGGCGAATCGTTTCCGCGGTTTCCCGCCATGCCGCGTACGGCAGACGTGGCCAGTCACGTTTCGCAGGTATTGCGTTCATGCGGGTTCCCGCAGTATTGCAGATCAGCCGGTTTCCGGGCAGACCTGCGGCAGTCCCTTCAATCGCCGAAAGATCCGCGTTGTGTGCGCATCCGGCGCTGCGCGACCGGTGCCGGGCACGCTGACGGGGTCGATTCGGAACAGCATCTCGCCCTGACGATCGAGGAAAATGATCGAGAGCGTCGAATCCTGTTCGGGCCGCGGGTAGTAGGCATAGATCGCGCCGACGCCGGACACGTCGAGGCGTCCGCTCAGCCCGTCGCTGCTCTCGGCGAGATCCCAGTATCCGCGCTGCGTGACGACACGCAATTCGGGCAGGGATCCGCGCACCTGGAGCAGATGCCTGCCACTTCGCCAGCTCAACACCGGCTCGGGCCATTCACGCAGCCATTTCCAGATTACGGGCAATTCGGACGCGCGAACCCCGACGCGGCGATTGGCCGGCCAGGCATCGAGGATGACCGCGGGCGACACGTGGAGCTCGCGCGAGAGAATCTCGATGTCGGGGGTGACCCCGCGTGCAAGCTCGGTGCGGACGAGTTCCTGTTCCGATCGCGTGGCGCAAAGCGGATTGTCGACCCGGTCGAATACGGCGACCGCGACGATCGTTCCGGCGAGCAGGGCCGCCGCGCCCCAGCCGAGCAGGCGAAAGTGCCGCGCGCTCGCAGCTGGACCCCGACGCGCCGGCAGTTTCCTGCCGGCGCGCTCGCGCTGCCTGGCGCTGCCGACCCCTTTCATCGGAGCCACTGCCCCGCACGGGGTACGCCTGGACGTCCAGGCGCATGCCCATGTGAGCGAGCCGTCCGCTGGTCTCGTCTAAACGCCTATGGGGTCACAATGCTGCACGCACCATGAAGCGTATTTCGCGCCCCGGCAGGATCACCTCGTCCTTGTTGAGCGCCACAGCGTTTCGCTGGACGGTGTCAGTGAGATTGCGGCCGATCAGGGCGAATTCCACGCCGGGCTTGCCCGCGAACGGCCGCCAGGTTGCCTGTGCGTCCACGGAAACGAAGCCGGCAGTGGGTGTCTCGGCCGCGGCGACGTCATTTTGCCGGCCGGTGTATTTCACCAGGAATCCGGCGTCCACAGAGTCGCCGCCCCAGCTCAATCCCGCCCCGACATGGTACGGCGTGATGCGGGGTACGTTGCCGCCGCCGTTTTCCAGTTTCGCGCGCACATAGTCCGCGAGCGCACTGGCCTGCAGCGACCCGCTGCCGGCGTCAAACAGGATGAAAGTCGCTTTGGCCTCCGCGCCCCAGAACTTCGCGTCGCTCGGCTGGTAGATGAGTTCCTTGAGCTCTTCGGAATCGCCGACTACGCAATTGCCGTCTTCGTCGCAGGTTCTGCCCGTCAGATTGCCGAAGATGTAGTTGTCGAATTTCGCGCCCCACACCGCGCCCTCGAAGCGCGCGTTGTCACGAGAGACGCGCACCGTGCCTTCGAGCGAATTGGCCCGTTCCTCTTTCAATGTCGGATCGCCGGTCTCGAAAGTCGCCGGTCCGTCGTGCGGACCGCGTGCGAACAGCTCCGTTTGCGCCGGGGCACGCGCGGCGCTGGAGAGCGTGATGCCCCAATGCACGGCATTCGACGCCTGGAGCAACAGGCCGACCGAGCCGCTCACGGGCGTGAAGCTGCGCGAGGTCGGCACATCGCTCGCGGGCGTTCCGTCGATTTTGACGTTCTCGATGCGCGCGCCGGAATGCAGGTGCAAGTTCGAGCTGAGCGGCGCATCCGCGAAGACGAAGACGGCCGCGGTTTTGGTGGTGGTCGGCAGGAGGTAGTTTTCTCCTTCACCCAGGGCGGAAAAGTCGCGCTCCTGGACCTGCGCCCCGAACGCCGCGGCGGAGAACGGTCCGACGGCACCGGTCAAGCCCTCCGCGCGGAGGTCCCATTCATCATCCTTGAATGTGGACGCCGCCTCGCCTGTGGCCGGATCGATTTCGCTGTGCTCGTAATCCGCGTGTCCACCGTCGACGTTCAGCGTGTTGAAGACGCCCGCGCCCAGCGCGAAAGAGGACCGCAGCAACTCTTTCGTCTGCTTCATGTCGATAAAGGTATCCTCGCCAGGAATGCCGTATTTGGCGTCGTAGTGGATGACGGCGGCGCCAAGGCGGCTCTTGTCAAGGAAGTAGGAGCTGCCGAGGGAGTAGCCGTCCCCACGGAAGAAGGAGTTGCCCATCGTGCCGCCCGGAATGTCGTAATCGTCCGCGTCCCGGTCGAATCCGTCGGCGTGGATCGCGAACCGTCCGATTCGCCCGTCAAACAGGGCCGCGCCCTGCCGGGTATCGGCGTTTGTGCCGTAGAGGCCGCTCAATTCGACCGAGGCGGGCTTCTCCGGCAACTTCGTCGGCACTCGATTATTGATGGCGTTGATGACGCCGCCGATCGCCTGGCTGCCGTAACGCAAGGTGGCTGCGCCCCGCACGACCTCGATGCGCTCGGTGGACAAGGGATCGATCGGCACGCCGTGATCCGGGCCGACGTCGGACACATCGAAGCTGCCGATTCCGTTTTCGAGCAGGCGCACGCGATTGGCGTCAAAACCCCGGATCACGGGCCGGCTCGCGCCGGAAGCGAAACTGGTACCCGTTACGCCGGGCGTGTTCGACAGTGCGTCGGCCAGATTCGCGCCGCCGGAGCGCAGGATTTCGTCACGATCCACGCTTTCCACAATGGTCGCGAGTTCGTCGTCCGGGGTAATCGGAGACGCGGTGACGACGACGGGTTGAATGGGTGAAGGCTGGTCGGCCCACGAGGGCGCCGGGAGCACCATGGCAAGCGCCAGGCAGCCAAGGGCTGCCGCATGATTTGACTTGTACATTGAACGACCTCTAGACAACGAGTTTCCACGCCCACGTCGGGGCGGGAAGGATGGATTCATCCCCTGCTCAAGCCAGGGGCGAATGGCTTCGCGTCAGATCAGGTCGTTGGAGGGCGGGCCACGAGGCAGGTGGCTGGAGATTTTTCGCCGGGCCGGAAGAACGGCTTGTTGCCGCACCACCGGTTGCCAAAGAGCAGCCGTGAACTGGCGGACGACGGCCGGCTTGGAAGGTGCGCCCGCCGTTCCGTGGAGCTGCAGGCACAGGCCGCAGTGTCCGCTGTCGTGGTGGATGCCGCCGCTGTCGCCGTGATCAAAATAGGCCGTGGTCGCGAGCAGCAGCGCTGCTGCGACGACGACCGCGATTCGGCGATGGCCACAAAGCGTCGGCATATCAAGCTCTTAGTTCGATCTTATGCTGTTGCCGCGTCATTTGATACCTTTTGTCCACCCGTAGTTCAGTTGCAGCAGACGCCGTTCACAAAAATGGGCCGCGTCTGAAGCCCACGGCGGGTCAATGCCCTTTGTCCTCGGCGCCATTGGCGGGCCGGGAGGCGCCGGTTCCTCAGGGCTTCAGCTGAAACACCGGGTCCCCGAACTGCCAAAGCAGGAATGACCACTCGTCGCTATGATGCCGTGAAACCGGGCGAGCCCGACCGGCCGACGGAAACCAATCGGTACAACCACGTGTGGCAGGAAGAAAAGGAGTTGCCATGAGAACCGCTGACCTGCTGGCTTTTCTGGGATTCCTGACTCTTTCGCCACTGGGATTTGCGCAGTCGATGTTCAACGGGACCTGGAGACCCGACCCGCAGACTTTCAGTCCAACGCGCGAGCCGGATGTCTTTGAATTGACCCATGGCGCATACGAATGTGAAACCTGCACGCCCCCATACAAGATCAAGGCAGATGGAACAGATCAGCCGATCACCGGAAGCCCTTACTACGACACCTTGAGCGTAATGATCGTCGACAATCTGACGATCCTGAAGATTGCAAAGATGGGCGGCAAGACCGTTGCCGAGACCAGGAGCACGGTCAGTGCCGACGGCAACACCAGGACGGACGTGCAGACGATGTACGACATGGCTCCGCGCCCAATTGAACTGACCAGCCATTCCTCTCGTGTGTCAGCCGGATCGCAGGGCTCCCATCGCATATCGGGGGCATGGCGGATGACCGATGGCGACGTTTCAAACCATGCCGAAGATACGATTTTCAAAGTGACCGGCGACATGCTCTCAATGTCGGACCGGATGGGCCGGTCGTTCTCAGCCAGGCTCGACGGGTCGGAAGCGCCGTACAACGGAAGTGACGAGTTCACCAGCGTGACACTGAAATCGGTTGACAGTCATACGATCGAGGAATCGGATCGGAACAACGGTCAGGTCGTGAAGGTCAGCCGTTGGTCGGTGGATCCGGACGGCAAAACGATGCACGTTCGATTCGATGATACGCACGGCCACGTGCAGGAGCAGACTGGCCACAAAGTGGAGTAATCGGCCTTTCTTTGGCTGCGCCCTGCGAAACCGCAAGATAGCAGCCTCTCGATCCATGGACTCGACCGCCGCCGAGCAACGCATCAGGCCTCACGTCCGCGAAACCCCGTTGATCCTTTCAACCGGGCTCAGCGAATCCTCTCGCGCCCGGGTCTACCTGAAGCTTGAAAATCTGCAGGAAACCGGATCGTTCAAGTTGCGCGGCGCAGCCAACAGGCTGCTTTCACTCTCTGGTGAACAGGCCGCGCGGGGCGTAGTCGCCGCTTCCAACGGAAATCACGCGCTGGCCATCGCGAGGATAGGTCAAAAGCTCGGAATTCCCGTCGAGGTCTTCGTCTCCGAACACGTGGACCCGGTCCGGCGAAGGAAGATCGAGGCCTTGCGGGCCCAGGTGCACCCGGTGAAGGGAGACTCGCTCCTGGCCGAGCAGTCGGCGCGCCGCGAGGCGGAGCGGTCGAATCGAACCTACGTGTCGCCCTACAACGACAGGGTCGTCGTGGAGGGGCAGGGCAGCATCGCGGTGGAAATCCTGCGTCAGCTTTCCCGATCCGGAACGGAGCGTCCCGACGCGGTTTTCGTGGCGGTCGGCGGCGGCGGACTCATCGGGGGCATTGGCGCGCACCTGAAGCGCACTTCCACCGGCACCGAAGTCGTGGGTTGCTGGCCCGAGAACTCCCCCGTGCTGTACGAGTGCATGCGCGCCCGCCGGATCGTCACGGTTCCGGAGCGGCCGACGCTCTCAGTCAGCACCGCCGGCGGCATCGAGCCGGACTCGATCACCCTCGATATTGCCCAGCAGGTGATTGATCGATGCGTCCTGGTGTCTGAAGGCGAAATCCTGGATGCCGCGCGCCGGATCGATCGCGAAGACGGCCAACTCATCGAAGGCGCCGCGGCCGTCGCGGTCGCCGCATTCAACAAGTCGGCGGCTGACTATGCGGGCAAGACCGTGGCGATCGTCGTGTGCGGCGGCAATGCCGACCCGGACCTGGAGGCCCGCATCAGGGAACGATCATGACTTGCGTTTGAGCGTCGCTTCTACGGCCTCGAACAGCAGGTGCATGCCGAACGAAACATCCTGAATCTTCTCATTGATGAAAAATGCCGGCGTCGAACGCACGCCGCTTTCCCGCCCGCTTTCCTGGTGCTCGCGTATGCGCTGCAGGTAGACGTGATCCTGCATCTCCGCATCGAAGCGAGCGAGGTCGAGTTGCAGTCTTTCCGCATGGCTGCGCAGATGATGCAGCTTGAGATGACCCGGGTTGTCGAACAGCAGGTCGTGCATCTGCCAGAACTTGCCCTGTCCACCCGCGCATTCGGCGGCCTCGGCGGCCAGCTCGGCATGCGGATGCACTTCCTCGAGCGGGAACTGCCGATAGACGAATCGCACCTGGTTCTCGAAGCGGGTCAACAGCATGCGCACGGCCGCCACGGCCTGCCTGCAGTTGGGGCATTCGAAGTCGCCGTACTCGACGACCGTCACCGGCGCGTGCGGATTCCCGAGCATGTGATCGGCCGCGTGGGCGGCGACCGTCAACGTGAATGGTTCATGCCGGCTCATGGGGCCGATTCTAGCTATTCGCCGAGAGCCTGGTGCACGAAAGAAATGGAAATCGAGCCTTCGCCGACTGCGGAGGCAACGCGCTTGACGTTGCCGCCGCGCACGTCGCCCACCGCAAATACACCCGGCAGGCTCGTTTCCAGCAGATGGGGCCGCCGGGCAAGTGGCCACTCGGCCTCGTGCAGGTCCTCATCGGAGAGCGCCGCGCCGGTCTTGACGAAGCCCTTCGCATCGAGCGCAACACATCCGTCGAGCCAGAGCGTGGCCGGGTCGGCTCCCGCCATGACGAACACGTGCCGGATCTCGCGCTTCTGGACCTCGCCTGTCTTCTTGTTCCGCCACTCCACCCGCTCGAGGTGATTGGCGCCTTCCAGCGCACAGAGTTCGGTATTTGTATTCAGCTCGATCGCCGGATTCTGTTCGATGCGCAGGACCAGGTAGCGCGACATTGTCTCGGCGAGCCCGTCGGCGCGCACCAGCATGTGGACGCGGGCTGCGGTCTGCGCCAGGAAAACCGCGGCCTGGCCCGCCGAGTTTCCGCCGCCGATGACGATGACTTCCTCACCGCGGCACAACTGGGATTCCATGAAAGTCGCGGCGTAGTAGACACCGGATCCCTCAAAGCTGGAGAGATTCTCAATCGGCGGTTTTCGGTATTGGGCGCCGGAGGCAATGACGACCGTGCGTGCCTGGACGCTCTGGCCGCCGCTGCTTTCAATGACGTATGGCTTGCGACTACGGGTAATCTTGCCGGCGCCGCTGGCGACGATCACCTGCGCGCCGAACTTCTGTGCCTGGGCGTAGGCACGGCCGGTCAAGGCCTGGCCAGTGATCCCGGTCGGGAACCCGAAGAAGTTCTCGATCTTCGAGCTGGCTCCGGCCTGTCCTCCGGGCACGTTGGACTCCAGCAACAGGACATCGAGCCCCTCCGACGCGGCAAACACGGCGGCCGCGAGACCGGAGGGTCCGGCGCCGACGATGAGCACGTCACGCACGTGCGTCTTGTCGATGGACTCGTTGAAACCTAGGCAATCGGCGATCTGCCTGTTGTCCGGATTTCGCAGTACCCTTTCGCCGCGGCAGATCAGGACCGGGATGTCATCGATGCTGACCCGAAACCGGTCCAGGAGGTGTTGTACGTCGGCGTCCTGCTCGAGATCGATGTACGCATACGGATGCGCATTGCGTGTAAGGAATTCCTTGATGCGAAGCGTGCCCGCGCAGAACTTGGAGCCGATCAGGACGACATCACCGAACCCGTGTTCCATCAGCGCGACGCGTCGCAGGATGAAGGCGCGCATGAGAATCTCGCTCAATTCGTAGTCGGTCTGCACCAGGAGCAGGAGCTGATCGCGGCTGAGTTCGACGACTTCGCCCGGCTCGCGCGCGCGCGCGCACGCAAGTGCCCGGCGCCCCGACAGCAGGTTGAGTTCTCCCGTGAATTGTCCCGGTCCCAGGACCTGGATCAGTGTCTCTTCCGAGGCGGATGGGTGCACGATCTCGATCTCGCCCGTGACCGCTACGATGAATGGCACCGGCAGCGTGCCGACGTCGAAAAACACGTCGCCACGCTCCATCGTACGGCGGCGACCGTGCGTAGCGATGCGCTCGATCTGCGCCGGCTTCAGCCCGGGAAACATCTGGCCGGCGCGGGCGTGCGCGGTCAGTGCGGGTTTGGCTGGGGTCCGAGTCGGAGGCGACGAATCAGTCGTCATCGCTCCTGATTATAGTCGCTCGGCTTCTGAACCAGGGTGTCGCAACTGTTTCCGGAGCAGGTACCCGGCCAGCGCCAAATGCGCCACGCCCAGGGGCGCCAGCATCGCGAATATCACCCACCCGCCGAACAGCGGCTTGGCCACCCCGATCATCTGCGATATCGCGGCCAGCACCCCAAACCCCGCGAGCCACCTCGGTACCAGGCGGAATCGAAACAGTGCCGCATACATCACGAGCAGCGTGCCGCCGCCGACCAGGAGGTGAATGAGATGCGCCCAGTTTCGCTGGGCACCGACCGCGCCGCGCAAGGTCTGGAACAGCGCTTCGTCCGGCGCGCCCGCCGCGGCATACGCCTGGCTCAGCGACAGCGTGGACAGCAGCCCCGCGTTTTCGAATCCCGAGAGGGCGATGCAGGCCGCGCCCAGCATGGCGAGGCCAAGCGCCATCCGCTCGCTCAGTGGCCGCAGGACCGGCCAGAGCACGATCGCAATGCCCGCGGAGATCACGGCGAGCGCGATGGAAAGGAGCGCCGCCGACGCCAATGCGGTCGCGTGCGGAGCCGCATTGAGCAGGAATCCGCCCGTGCCGCTGAACACGGCCCCCAGCAGCCCGAAGTTCGCGATCGGGCCCACCACCATCTGCGCCAGCAGCACCGCCGCCAGCCATCTCGAAGCCAGTCGCAGCTCGTCCATCAAATTCCCCCTCGCGCGAGGATCGCGGCCTACATCTGCCTGAAGAGATGCAGGAAATTCCGGCTGACCGGCAGCACCTCCGGCCGGCCCTTCAGGTAGATATCCGCCGTCTCGTTTTCGCCGCGCCGCACGTGGTCGATGGCGCGAAGATTCACGATCGTCGAACGGTGCACCTGCGCGAACTGCGCCGGATCGAGCCGGGCGGCCAGCTCCCGAAGCGGCGTTCGCACCAGCGCTTCCACCGGTTCGCCGCCGTCGCCCCGCCAGGCGATCCGCGTGTATTTGCTGTCCGAGCGCAGGTACACGATGTCGTCCGTCGAGATGAGCCGCAGCGTGTGGCCCACCTGCGCGCGTATCCAGCGCAGCGGCTCCACGCCGGCCGGCCCTCGCATTTTTTCGAGCTGCTCCACCAGCTGCTGGAGCAGCGAATCCGTATTCGACGCCGGTTCGGCGGCGCCGAGCCGCCCCTTCAGCCGCGCCACGGTCTCGCGCAGGCGGTCGAGCTCGACCGGCTTCACGAGGTAGTCCAGCACGCCCTGCGCGAAGGCCTGCACTGCGTAGTGATCGAAGGCGGTGACGAAAACGAGATGTGCCTGTCGGCTGATCTGCCGGGCCGCTTCGACGCCCGAGAGGCCGGGCATCTGCACGTCGAGGAAACAGATGTCCGGCCGTTTCGCCTCGAAAAGCCGCACGGCCTCGCGGCCGTTCCGCGCTTCCGCGACAATCTCGAGTTCCGGCCAGGCGGCCTGGAGCTGACGCGCCAGCGCTTCGCGCAGGAGCGGCTCATCGTCCGCGATCAGCGCTGTTGGCCGGGCCGGCATCAGTGCGCCGTCTCGCGCGCCGGAAACTCGACTTCGGCGACGACGCCCCGCGGCTCGCGCGCGCGGACGCGAAGCGTCGCCGCCTCGCCGAAGATCAACGTCAGCCGCTCGCGCAGGGCCGCAAGCCCCGTCCCGAGCCCGCGGTCCGACGCCTGGAGCCCGACGCCCGAATCCGCCACCCGGATCTGGCAGCGCTCGCCCGTTCTGCGGACGTCGATCGCGATGTGGCCGCCTTCCTCGCCGGGATCGATGCCGTGACGCACGGCGTTCTCGACGAGCGACAGCAGGGTCATCGGAGGACAACGCAATCCCAGCACTTCGTCCTCCGCATGCAGGTCGAACGAGAGCCGGTCCGGCATGCGCATGCGCATCAGTTCGAGATAGGCCCGCACCAGGTCGATTTCCCGCGCCAGCGCCGTCGCGGGCTCATCGAGGCGCGGGACCGCGGCCCGCAGGTAGGCGATCAGGCTTCGCAGCACCTCCGGCGCCTTCGGCGAGCCGGCTTCCACCAGCGCCTGCACGTTTGCGAGCGTGTTGAACAGGAAATGCGGCGCCACCTGCGCCTGGAGCAGGTTCAGGCGCGCATCGAGTGCGAGCCGGTCCGTTTCGCTGCGTGCGAGGTCAAGGGCGAGCGCCTGCTCGCGCGCGAGCGCGTCCTTCTGGCGAACCAATGCGCCGAGCGCGATCCACGGCGAAAGCAACAGGCCGAGCCCGGTCAACGCGCCGAAGCCTCCCAGGCGTTCGCTGACCGCCCAGAAAGGCGGCGCACCCGCCGGCGTCGACAGCACATAGATCACGAAGGTCGTGACCGGAATACAGGCCGCGACGGCGATGACCTGCAAGACCCAACGCGGCAGCCAGCGCGGCAACCGCCTCGGCCACTGCTCGAACAGGCCGAAGACCAGCATGGCCGTGAACCCGAGCGCGATGAACCGGACGACTGCAGACCACCAGCCGGAGGTCCAGCCGATCCCGATCAGCGCGCCGATCGCGAAGGAGACGAGCAGCGTAAAGCGGATGCGGCGCCAGCCCAGCGCGAGCGACAGGCCGCGCGGCGTGGCAGTCAGGACGGCGGACATCCCGGAAGAATAGTCCACCGCGTGGGCGCAGTCGCGTTTCGTGAAGGTCATGCGACGAATGACGCATCCGGGCGACCGGACGCCAATGGCTCCGACGAGCGATGGTCCGGGACGGCGCATGCCGCGCGATAATCAGGACCACCCCGTTTGGGATCAAAGCTTCATGACAGGCATGCGCCGCAAGATCGCGCTCTCCATCCTGGCTGTGCTCATGGTCGGGCTCGCCATCCTGGCCCGCACGATGAGCCACGACTCCGCCTGCGAGCCGGCGCCTGCGCTGGCCCCGGGCACCGCGAGCATGAAAGCCATCGTCCGCCGTTGCTATGGTCCGCCCGACGTCCTGGCGCTCGAGACAGTCGAGAAGCCGGTCATCACGGACAGCCAGGTCCTGGTCCGGGTGCGTGCCGCCAGCCTGAACCCGCTCGACTGGCATTACTTGCGCGGAAAGCCGTACCTCATAAGACTGGACTCGGGCTTTGGCGCACCGACGAACCCGCGCCTCGGCGTCGACTTCGCGGGCGTCGTCGAATCGGTCGGCCGGGGGGTCACGCGCTACAGGCCCGGAGACGAGGTTTTCGGCGGAAAATTCGGCGCCCTGGCCGAGTTCATTGCGATTCCCGAAGACGGCCAGATGGTCCGCAAACCGCCCAACCTGAGCTTCGAGCAGGCGGCGGCCGTCAATGTCGCGGCAATCACGGCACTGCAGGCACTCCGGGATGGCGCCGGCCTGAAACGCGGACAGACCGTCCTCATCAACGGCGCCTCCGGCGGCGTCGGCACGTTTGCGGTGCAGATCGCCAAGTCCATGGGCGCGGAAGTGACCGGCGTGTGCAGCACGCACAACGTCGAACTGGTCCGTTCACTGGGCGCCGACCACGTAATCGACTATACGAAGGAGGACTTCACGAGGGGCGGGCGCCAGTACGACGTCGTGATGGACAATGTGGCCAACCGAGGGCTGCTCGACGTCCGGCGCGTGCTCAAGCCCGAAGGCAAGTTCATTCTCATCGGCGGCGGGGGTCCGGACGCCGGTCCCTGGATTGGGCCATTCGTCACGCCCATCAAGGCACTGGTGATGTCCTGGTTCGTGGACCAGGACCTGGCGATGTTCCTCTCGCACATGAGTCGCGAGGACCTGGCGACGCTCGCCGGAATGATGCAGTCGGGCGTGGTGACACCGGTCATTGACCGCCGCTATTCGCAGACCGAGGCCGCCGACGCCATGCGCTATCTCGAGGCCGGCCACGCGCGCGGCAAGGTGATCGTCAATCTCGACTAGCGTTCGCTTGCGCGTGGGACGCGGAACCCGTCTCGCGATATTCTAGGCGGATGAACCCACTGAACCGTCGCTCATTCCTGTCCGGCGCCGTGGCCGGCGCCCTGCTGGCCAGCCAGCGTTCACTCGCCGGTTCCTCGCCGACGAACCCTGCGGATCTGGCCATGCGAGACGCCCCGCCGATCACGTCCGCAGAGCACGGGGCACGCATCGCCCGGCTCCAGTCGCTGATGCAGCGCGACAAGATGGCCGCGCTCCTGGTCGAGGCCGGGTCTTCGCTGGAGTACTTCACCGGAATCCGGTGGTGGCGATCGGAGCGCACGACGGCGGGGCTCATCCCGGCCTCCGGCCAGACCATCGTCGTGACGCCGTTCTTCGAGGTTCCCTCGGTTCGGGAGACCCTGAAGATCGATGCCGACATCCGCCCCTGGCACGAGGACCAGAGCCCTTTCGACATCATCGCCCGGTCCCTGGCCGGGCCAGCCGACCGGCCAATCGCCGTCGAGCACACGATCCGCTACTTCATCATCGACCATGTCCGGAAAGCCAAAGGCTTCAACCGCGACATCGTCTCGGGCGAGGCCATCGTCAACGCCTGCCGCATGATCAAGTCGCCCGCCGAGCTCGCGCTCCTGCAGGCCGCCAATGACATCACCCTCAACGCGATCCGGCATTGCCACGCCAATGTCAGGGCCGGCATGAGCGCCGCCGACATCCGCGAGATGCTCCACGCGAAGACGGAAGCGCAGGGCGGCAAGGAACCGTACTCCCTCGTGCTCCTGAACGACGCCAGCGCCTACCCGCACGGCACCGAAACGCCCCAGTCCGCGCGCGAAGGCTCGATCATCCTCATCGACACGGGCTGCAAGGTCGAAGGGTATACCTCCGACATCTCCCGCACCTGGGTCCACGGCGACCCCACGAAGCGCCAGCGCGAAGTCTGGGACACCGTCAAGCGCGGCCAGGAGATCTGCCTCGAGACCGCCAGCATCGGCGTGCCCACCGGCGACATCGACAACGCCGTGCGCGATTACTACGAGGGCAAGGGCTGGGCCAGGAACTACGGGCTGCCCGGCACCTCCCACCGGACCGGACACGGCATCGGCATGGACGGTCACGAACCGCCCAACCTCATGCGTGCCGATCGCACGCCGCTCGAGGCCGGCATGTGCTTTTCCGACGAGCCCGGGATCTACATTCCCGGCGAATTCGGCGTGCGCATGGAAGACTGCTGGCACATGACGGAGCAGGGACCCCGGCTCTTCACCGGCCTCGCGAAATCCATCGACGATCCGATCTGAACGCCGGCCAAGACCGCGGGTCAGAGGGGTCCATGGGAACCGCCCGCCTGCCGCCGCCGTGTCGAGCCATCGCATGCGCCGCGCTGATGGGGGCGGCAACGATCATTCCGGTGCGCGCCTTCGCCGACGACTCCGCCCGCATCAGCCGCCTCGAAACCGAAATCCAGCTGCTCCGGACCCAGATCGACGAACAGAACCGCCGCATCCAGCGGCTCGAGGCCGAGCTGCAACGCCGGGCCGGTGCGCCCGCGCCCCTGCCGCAACCGGGAAATCGCGCCAGCGGGACACGCGCCGATCCGGGTGCGCCGACGGCGCGGCTCCCCTGGCATGCGCCAGGGGCCTGGGACCGCGTCGCGAGGGGAATGACGGCGGAAGAGGTGAAGGCAATCCTCGGTGAGCCCACGGCGGTCGAGGCACTCGAGTCGTTCAAGACGCTTTTCTATCGGGGCACGCTCCCGGGCGGCGCCATCCTCAGCGGACTCGTGAATATGCGCGGCGACCGCGTCGTCGCGGTCAAAAAGCCTGCATTCCAGAACGCGGTTCTCAAGTGACCGCCTTGATCATCGAGCCGCCATGAAAACGCTGATCTGGCTCGCGCTCGGCCGACGCATCGATGCGAAGGCGAAGCCGGGCTACCACGCCAGCATCCGCGCCGCGGTCGAGCGGGAGCTGTATCCGGCTGCGACCTGAAGAACGAGGTCGTGCTTCGAGGACCGCCTGCGTCAACCGGCCCTGACGAGCAGGACGAGCGAGTGAGACGCCAGCCTGTAGACGGCCGGCAAGGTCAATGCTGCGGCCGCACCCGATTCACCCAGACTCGTGTCGATCACCGCCAGCCAGGACTTTTCCGGCAGGCTGTCCGGCAGGGCGAACTCGACGGCCTCCTGGTGTGCGTTCAGCAGCATGATGGCGCTTTCGCCGACGACCGGCATGCCGCGATCGTCGATCATGCTGAGCCCGTGGCCGGCCAGGTACATGCCGAGGCACCTCGCCCCTTCGTTGTGCCATTCGGTGTCCGTCATCTCGTTTCCATCGGCCGTCAGCCAGATGATGTCCTTGACTTCATGGCCGCGGATCGACCGGCCCTGGAAAAAACGGCGTCGGCGGAACACCGGGTTGGACTGGCGGATCGCGATGAGCCGGCTCGTGAAATCGAAGAGCGCGCGCTTCGACTCATCGAGGTTCCAGTCGATCCAGCTGAGCGCATTGTCCTGGGCATAGGCATTGTTGTTGCCCTGTTGCGTCCGGCCCATCTCGTCGCCCGCCTGGAGCATCGGCACGCCCTGCGACAGGAACAGCGTTGCCAGGAAATTCCGCACCTGGCGCGCGCGCAGCGCGTTGATGGCCGGATCGTCCGTCGGGCCCTCCGCCCCGCAGTTCCAGGCGAGGTTGTGGTTGTGCCCGTCGCGATTGTCCTCGCCATTGGCCTCGTTGTGCTTCTGCTCGTAGCTTACGAGGTCGGCAAGCGTGAAGCCGTCGTGCGCCGTCACGAAGTTGACGGAGGCGGTCGGCCGCCGGCCGCTGTGGCCGTAAAGGTCCGAGGAGCCCGTCAGCCGGAATCCAAGCTCCCCGATCTGGCCGCCTTCGCCTTTCCAGTAGGCGCGCATGGCGTCGCGGTAGCGCCCGTTCCACTCGGCCCACCCGGTCGGAAAGCCGCCCACGTGGTAGCCGTTCTCGCCGAGGTCCCAGGGCTCTGCGATGAGCTTGACGCGCGAGAGCACGGGATCCTGGTGAATGATGTCGAAGAACGCCCCGAGCCGGTCCACGTCGTGCAGCTCGCGGGCGAGGGCGGCCGCGAGGTCGAAGCGGAAGCCGTCGACGTGCATCTCCAGGACCCAGTAGCGCAGGCTGTCCATGATGAGCTGCAGCGCGCGCGGATGCTGCATGTTGAGCGTATTGCCGCAGCCGGTGAAGTCGCGGTAGTAGCGTGGATTGTCCGGCATCAGCCGGTAATAGCTCGAGTTGTCGATCCCGCGGAAGCTGAGCGTCGGGCCGAGCTGGTTGCCCTCGGCCGTGTGGTTGTACACCACGTCGAGGATGACCTCGATGCCGGCCGAGTGCAGCGTCTTGACCATGGTCTTGAATTCGCGGTCCGGCGCCGAATCGGCGGCATAGGCCTGTTCGGGCGCGAAGAATCCGATCGTGTTGTATCCCCAGTAGTTGCGCAGGCCACGTTCCACCAAGGGCCGCTCGTGCACGAAGGCATGCACCGGCATGAGCTCGACGGCCGTCACGCCGAGGCGGCGCAGGTGATCGATCGCGGGCGCGGTGCAGAGCCCGGCGTAAGTGCCGCGCAATTGCGGCGGGACCCCCGGGTGCTGCTGGGTGAAACCGCGTACGTGCAGCTCGTAGATGACGGTATTGCGCCAGGCGGTCTGCGGAGGCCGGTCACTCCCCCAGCTGAAGGCAGGATCGACCACCTGGCACTTGGGCATGCGGGCGGCGCTGTCGCGCCGGTCGAACGAGAGATCCTCGCGCGCATGACCGACGCGATAACCGAAGTGCGCATCGCCCCAGCTCAGCCGGCCGACCAGCGCCTTGGCGTAGGGATCGAGCAGGAGCTTGTTGGGGTTGAACCGGTGGCCGGCCTCCGGCTTGTAGGGACCGTGCACGCGGTAACCGTACAGGAGGTGCGGGCGCGCCTCCGGCAGGTAGACGTGCCAGACCTGGTCGGTCTGTTCCGGCATCGGGATGCGCTGCAATTCGCGCCGGCCGCGGCCGTCGAATACGCAGAGCTCGACCCGTTCCGCGTGCGCGGAAAAGAGCGAGAAGTTGACGCCCTCGCCATCCCAGGTGGCGCCCAGCGGGTAGGGTCGGCCGAGCCAGGCCGTGCTGAAGGGTTTGGACACCTGGGCTATTCGCGATGCCCGGAGGAGGCCAGTTCCAGCAGGCCGCGCACGGTCGCGCCCACCCAGTCTGGCCGGTTGTCCAGCTCGTAGCGGAGCTCGTAGAGCGCCTTTTCGACCAGGAACAGGTCCAGCAGGCGCTCGACGCCCGCCGGTTCGCGCGGCCAGGAGCCCGCGTCCCCGATTCCGGCGCGATGGCCCTCGAGAAAGGCCGCGCTCGCCTGCGCGCGCCACTCGGAGATCGCCTGGGCCACCGCGTCGAGGTGCGGCCCGTTCGGCAGCGCCACGCGCGACAGCACCTGCGCGCCCGCGTAGGCGAAGGACCGCAGCATGCCCGCGACGTCGCGGAGCGGCGAATGCTTCTCGCGCCGGTCCGCGATGCTCCGGCCCGGCTCGCCCTCGAAATCGATGATCAGGAAGTCATCGCGCATCAGCAGCACCTGGCCGAGGTGCAGGTCGCCATGGTGACGCGTGCGCGTCGCGTCGACGAGACGCAGCGCGATCGGCGCAAGCCGCTTGTCCAGGCGGGCCTGGCGCTCGAGCAGGGCTTCCGCCGAGGCGCGGTCGCCCTCCGGCAGTTTCGCACGCGTGGCGCGGAGCTTGGCGAAGGCGTCGCGAAGTTCGCGCCGCGCGCGCTGCGACCAGCGCGCGAGGTCGGCTTTCGTGATCCGTTCCGGCGCAAAAGCGCGGTCGTCGGAGGGCCGGGCCAGCGTCCGATGCAGTTCGCCGACGCGCTCGCCGAGCCGCCGCGCGCGCGACAGGTAGAGGCTGTGATCGCGCGTGGCGCCGTCCTCTGCCGGGCTGCCGAGCCCTTCGATGAAGCGCTCGAGGTAGCCCACGGTGAAGGACCAGGCATCGCCCTGGTTGCGTACGTAGGCCTGCAGCGAGCAGACCGCAGCCGCTTCGCCGGCCAGACCTTCGACGACGATGTCGCCCGCGAACGGAGCCGATGCCGGAAAGCCGGTGTCCGTCAGGTGGCGGTTCATTTCGAGCTCCGTGTTCACGCCGGGCCGCAGCGAACGGTAACCCTTGAGGAACAGCCGATCGCCCAGCATCACGCCGGTATTCGTATGCCCGGAGCTGGCCTTGCGTTCGAGGTCGAGCGTGCCCTCCATCAGCGCCTTGCCGGTGCCGGTGCTCGAACAGCGGATCGTCAGGCCGTCGCCCTCGATGCTTGCGTCGTCACGCATCGCTTCCGCGATCGCGAGGCAGAATTCCGGGTCCTCGAAGGCATCCACCAGCGTGCCGGATTGCGCCCGCTGGCGGATCTTCGCGACCACGCCCTCGGTGCCCTGTTCCTCCGCCCGGTTGCCTTCCCAGACCGTGCACAACGGCAGGAAATAGGTTTCGTCCGGTCCGCCCTCGAGGCTCACCTGCATGAAGGCGAGCAGCCAGCGTCCGCGACCGGTCTGCCAGTTGATCAAGCGGTCGACCTTCACGCTCAGGATCCGCGCCGACTTGGCCGCGAACCAGCGCTGCGTGTGCAGGAATGACGGCAATGCGTGCGATTCGAGCTGCGAGATCGTGCGCCGTTCGAGATCGGTGATGGTGTCCTTGTCTTGTGCGAGCAGCGAGTCGGCGCCGCGGGGCAGCACCAGCACCGGCAGCTCGCGTTCGGGCTGGAAGGCCTTGTGCCAGGCCGGGGGCTCGGCGTCCGCCGAAAGCTGGAACCAATAGGTGGCGTGGCCGGGCAGCGTGATCATGTAAGGAAGGTCGCCGATCGGCGGGAATGGACTGCGGTTCAAAAGCTCGACCGGCACGCGGCCCCGAAACCGGCTCAGGTCGAGCTCGGCCGCCTGCGCCGAGTGCGACAGATTGACGACGCAGAGGATCACCTCGTCTTCATGTTCGCGCAGGTACGCGAGCACCTTGCGATTGCCGGGTCGCACGAACGAGAGGCCGCCCCGTCCGAAGGCCGGATGCGATCGGCGCACGGCCAGCATGCGCTTCATCCAGTGCAGCAGCGACGAGCGATCGCGCAGCTGCGCCTCGACGTTGACGGCCTGGTAGCCGTAGACCGGGTCCATGATCGGCGGCAGGTAGAGCCGCTGCGGATCGCAGCGCGAGAAGCCGCCGTTGCGATCGGGGCTCCATTGCATGGGCGTGCGCACGCCATTGCGGTCGCCGAGGAAGAAGTTGTCGCCCATGCCGATCTCGTCGCCGTAGTAGATGATGGGCGTGCCGGGCATCGAGAGCAGCAGGCCGTTCATCAGGCGCACGCGGTCCAGGTCGTTCTCGAGCAGCGGCGCAAGCCGGCGCCGGATGCCGACGTTGACCCGCATGCGGGGATCCTCCGCATACATCCGGTACATGTAGTCGCGCTCGCGGTCCGTCACCATCTCGAGGGTCAGCTCGTCGTGATTGCGCAGGAAGACCGCCCACTGGCAGGTCTGCGGGATCTCCGGCGTCTGCTCGAGGATCTCGACGATGGGGTAGCGGTCCTCGAGTGCGAGCGCCATGTACATCCGCGGCATCAACGGGAAGTGATACGCCATGTGGCACTCGTCGCCGGCGCCGAAGTATTCGCGCACGTCCTCCGGCCACTGGTTCGCCTCTGCCAGGAGCATGCGGTCCTGGTAGCGCTGGTCCACGTACGAGCGCAGGCGGCGGATGACCGCGTGGGTCTCGGGCAGGTTCTCGTTGTTCGTGCCCTCGCGTACGCAGAGATACGGAATGGCGTCGAGTCGCATGCCGTCCACGCCCAGGTCGAGCCAGAACTTCATGACCTGGCTCACCGCTTTCACCACGCGCGGATCGTTGTGGTTGAGATCCGGCTGGTGCGAGAAAAAACGGTGCCAGTAGTAGGCGTTCGCCTCGGTGTCCCAGGCCCAGTTGGATGTCTCGGTGTCGGAGAAGATGATGCGCGTGCCGGCGAGCGCCTTGTCGGTGTTGCTCCAGACGTACATCGAGCGGGCCGCGGAGGCCGGCGGCGCCCGGCGCGCACGCTGGAACCAGGGATGCTGGTCGGAGGTGTGGTTGATGACCAGTTCCGTGATCACGCGCAGGCCGCGCCGATGGGCCTCGCGCACGAACAGCCGGAAATCGGCCATGTTGCCGTAAGCCGGGTGCACGTTGCGATAGTCGGAGATGTCGTAGCCGTCGTCGCGCTGCGGCGAGGGATAGAAAGGCAGGAGCCACAGCGTGTCCACGCCGAGGTCCTGCAAGTAGTCGAGTCGCGACCGCAGGCCCGCGAAATCCCCGATGCCGTCCTCGTTGGCGTCGTAGAACGCCTTGACGTGCAACTGGTAGATGATCGCGTCCTTGTACCAGAGCGGATTGCTCACGGCGCGCCCCTACATGAAATAGTCGAAATCCTGCTCGCGCCGCACGTGGGTCCGGATGCGCAGCACGTGCGCCACCGCTCCCGTGGGATCGAGCTCGAGAAAATTGCGCGCGCCTTGCCAGAGATAGGAGCCGCCGCCCAGCAGGTCCTGCGCAAGGTAGGGACGCTGCGGGTCGATGCCGAGTTCTTCGAGCGGCAGTTCGAGCCAGCCGCCCTGGCGATGGTGGGGATCGAGGTTGACCACCATGACGAGCGGGTTGTCCTTCGCAGTGGAGTTCTTGCCGTAGGCGATCAGCATGTCGTTGTCGATCGGGAAGAACTTCAGCGAGTCGTTCGAATGCAGCGCCGGGTTGTCGCGCCGGATCCGGTTCACGCGCCGGATCAGCGCGGCGAGGCTGTCGCCGCGCCCGAGATCCCAGCGGCGCAGCTGGTACTTCTCGGAATCGAGGTATTCCTCGCTGCCCGGTTCACGCGGGCGCGCATCGAACAACTCGAAGGTGGGTCCGTAGATCCCGTAGGACGCGCACAGCGTCGCCGCCAGCACCAGGCGGGCGGCATGGGCCGGCCGGCCGCCATGCTGGAGGTATTCGGGGAGGATGTCCGGCGTATTGGGCCAGGCATTGGGCCGGAAGTACTCGCACAGCGGGCGGCGCGTCAGCTCGCGGAAGTAGGTTTCTAGCTCCCACTTGGTGTTGCGCCAGGTGAAGTAAGTATAGGACTGGGAGAAGCCCGCTTTCGCGAGACGCTGCATCACCTTGGGGCGGGTAAATGCCTCGGACAGGAAGATCGTCTCCGGGTGCGCCGCCTTGACCTCGGCGATCAGGTGCTCCCATAGCGCGAACGGCTTGGTGTGCGGATTGTCCACGCGGAACAGGCGCACGCCGTGCCCGGTCCAGAAGCGCACGACATTGACCAGCTCGTCGCGCAGGGCCACCCAGTCCTCGCATTCGAAATCGAGGGGGTAGATGTCCTGGTATTTCTTGGGCGGGTTCTCGGCGTACTGGATGCTGCCGTCCGGCCAATGCCGGAACCATCCCGGGTGTTCGCGCACGTACGGATGATCCGGCGAGCACTGGAACGCGATGTCGAGCGCCACTTCGAGTCCAAGACCGCGCGCCGTCGCAACGAATTCCTCCAGGTCGTCGAGCGTGCCGAGCTCCTTCGCGACCGCCTGGTGCCCGCCGCCGGTCCCGCCGATCGCCCAGGGACTGCCCGGATCGCCGGGCCGTGCCTCGAGCGCGTTGTTCGGTCCCTTGCGGCGCGACTTGCCGATCGGGTGAATCGGCGGAAGGTAGACGACATCGAAGCCCAGGTCGGCGGCGTACTCGAGCATGCGTCCCGAATCCTTCAGGGTCCCAGGCCGGCCCTCGGTGCCGTGGGAGCGCGGGAAGAACTCGTACCAGGCGCCGAAACGCGCAAGCCGCGGCTCGACGATGACCTGGAGCGCCGGCGTATGGCAGGTTGCGCGCTCGCGGCTCGAGCAGCGCGCCATGAGTTCGTCGAGAGCCGGATCGAGGGCGAGCTCCCGGCCGGCCTGCGGATCCTGCGCCGCGACGGCCTGCCCGGCGAGCGCAAGGAGCTGGCGCCGGTCCGCGCCCTGGGCGCGCGCGCCGGCCTCGCGCAGGAGCCCGGCACCGACGGCAAGCGCCTGCAGGATATCCGCGGAATCGACGCGCCGCTCGAATTCGCGGCGCCAGCTCAGGAAGGGATCGACCCAGGCCAGCAGGGTGAACTCGTAGCGGCCGAGCGCATCCACGCGGAATGCGCCGCGCCAGCGGTCGTTGACGAGCGGCTGCATCGGCGATTCCGTCCAGGCGGAGTCCCCGGCCACGCGGTGCAGCAGCAGCACCTGGAGCACGTCGTGCCCATCGCAGAAGCAGTCCGCCTCGACGACGACGTCGTCCCCGACCACGCGCTTGACGGGATAACGCCCGCCATCGACGCTGGGTTCGACGGACTCGATGACGGCCCGGTAGCGCGTGTCGCCCGCGAGCGGCGGCGACGGTCCCGCGGTCCGGGGCTTGCGCACCGTCACGGCTGGCCGCCGGCCGCGCTATCGGACCGGTGCTCGAACAGCGCACAGGAGAGCGGCGGGAGCGTGAGGTGAAGGCTGTGGAACTGGCCGTGCGCGGGAAAGGGCGCGGCATCGAGCCCGCCGAGGTTGCCCTGGCCGCTGCCACCGTAGTGCTTCGAGTCGCTGTTGAGGAGCTCCTGCCAATGGCCGGGCAGCGGCACGCCGCAACGATAGTTTTGGCGCGGCACGGGCGTGAAATTGCAGACCACCAGCACGGGACGGCGGCGCGCGGCGTCCCAGCGCAGGAACGAGAACACGCTCTCGGCGTGATTGGTGCGGTCGAGCCACTCGAAGCCCTCGCCGCGAAAGTCCATCGTGTGGAGCGCCGGCTGCGCCGAGTAAACGCGGTTGAGGTCGGCCATCCATTTCTGCAGGCCGGCGTGCAGCGGTTGTTCGAGCAGGTGCCAGTCGAGCGAACTCTCGTGATTCCACTCGCGGTACTGGCCGAACTCGCCGCCCATGAACAGCAGCTTCTTGCCCGGATGGCCCCACATGTAGCCGAGCAGCAGCCGGAGGTTGGCGAAGCGCTGCCAGTCGTCGCCGGGCATGCGCCCGATCAGCGAACCCTTGCCGTACACGACCTCGTCGTGCGACAGCGGCAGCACGAAATTCTCGGTGAACGCGTACCAGATGCTGAACGTGAGGCGATCATGGTGGAACTTCCGGTGAATCGGGTCGAGCTTGCAGTAGTCGAGCGTGTCGTGCATCCAGCCCATGTTCCATTTGAGGCCGAAACCGAGTCCGCCGAGGTACACGGGTCGCGAGACCATCGGCCAGGCCGTGGATTCCTCGGCGATCACCTGGGTATCCGGATGGTCGCGATAGACCGCCTCATTGAGCTGGCGCAGGAACCCGATCGCCTCGAGGTTCTCGCGGCCGCCGTGCTCGTTCGGGATCCATTCTCCCGGCGCGCGCGCGTAGTCGAGGTAGAGCATCGATGCCACCGCGTCGGTGCGCAGGCCGTCGGCGTGGAACTCCTCGAGCCAGAACAGCGCGCTCGAGCCGAGGAAGGCGCGCACTTCGTTGCGGCCATAGTTGAAGATGAGGCTCTTCCATTCCGGATGGAAGCCCTGGCGGGGATCCGCATGTTCGAAGAGATGGGTGCCGTCGAACTGCGCGAGCCCGTGCGGGTCATTGGGGAAATGCGAAGGCACCCAGTCGAGGATCACGCCGATGCCCCGCTGGTGCAGCGCGTCGATCAGCGCCTTGAAGTCTTCCGGCGTCCCGTAACGCGCCGTGGGCGCAAAGAAGCCGGTGCATTGGTAGCCCCAGGAGCCGTAAAAGGGGTGCTCCATCACGGGCATGAATTCGACGTGCGTGAATCCGAGCCCGGAGATGTATTCCGGCAGGAGTTCCGCGAGCTCGCGGTAGGTCAGCAGCCGCGGCGGCGAGTCGCCCGTGCGCCGCCAGGAACCGAGGTGCAGCTCGTAGATGGACATCGGCGCGTCGAGCGCGTTGCGGGCGCGCCGCGTGCGCATCCATTCCTCGTCTCCCCAGGCATAGTCGTCGCGCCACACCCGCGAGGCGGTGGACGGCGGAGTCTCGGTGGCCCGCGCGAACGGGTCGGCCTTGTCGAGACTGTGACCTTCGCGCGTGACGAGGTGGTACTTGTAGAAAGCGCCGGGCTGGACGCCTGCGACGAACCCTTCCCAGATGCCGCTCTGGTCGCCGCGAACCGTCAGCGCGCGCTCGCCGCGGTCCCAGCCGTTGAAGTCGCCGAATACATGGGCGCGTTCCGCGTTCGGCGCCCAGACCGCAAAGTGCACGCCGGCGATTCCGTCATGGTGCGCCGGATGCGCGCCTAGACGGTGGTGCAGGCCGAAGTGGCTGCCCTGCCGAAACAGGAAGACGTCGTAGTCGGAAAGAGGGCTGGGATTGCGTTTTTTTACAGCAGCTCGCACCGTTCGCTCTATGGAACGAGCGCACCTCGAGTTGCTGGTGAGAACGCTCCTTTTGATGTCTTATAGTGATGATACCGCCGGGGTCCGATCTATCCAACCCCTGGCGAATGTCCATTGCGAGAATGAAGCCATGCAACACCCGCCGATTCCCGCACCGCCATTCCGCGGCGGTTGTCTCTGCGGCGCCGTGCGCTATGTCTATGATGCGGCGCCGTCGGCGCCGATACCGAACGGGACTTACACCTGCGAAAAGGGTCCGGCGGATCGCGCGGAACTTGTCGCAGCCTTCGACAGAGTCTACGGCCAGGGCCGGGGTGCTCCATGAACAGAATGCTGGTTGCCATGATCCTGGCGCTGCTGATGGCGCCCGCGCTGCACGCCGCAACGGCGGACACGGCCCCTGCGGCCGAGGAGCTGACGCGCCTGCTCAAGGACTTCCTCGACGGCGCCTCGCGCGAGGATATCGCCGCGCATGAAAGATTCTGGGCGGACGATCTCGTCTATACGCGATCCGTCGGCGTGCGCATCGGCAAGGCCGACATCCTCGCCGACCTGCGCACCGGCCCTCACTCGCCCGAGCCCATCCCCACGGTATATTCGGCGGAGGACATCCGGATCCGGCAGTACGGCGACACCGCCGTCGTCGCCTTCCGCCTGGTCGGCGCCACGGGCGCCGGAGAGGCCGCGATGGTCACGCACTATCTCAACACCGGCACGTTCGTGAAGCGCGATGGCGAATGGCGCGCCGTGGCCTGGCAGTCGACGCGCGTGCCCGAGCCGACGAAGGAAGCGCCGGTCAATCTCACGCCCGGGCCGAAGGCGCGCGCCGGCCTCTACGAGGAAATCCTTGCGGCCGACGCGGCGCTGTTCAAGGCCTTCTTCGACACCTGCGACATCGACGCCCTGCGCGGCCTCGTGACCGACGACTTCGAAATGTTCCACGACAAGGAGGGTCGCAATATCACCTCGGGTGCGGGCTTCGTGCAGGCGGCAGTCGACAAGTGCAAGCGCCAGGCGGAAGGCACGGATTTCATCTCGGCGCGCCGGCTCGTGCCGGAATCGATGAAGGTCTATCCGATCAGCAACTACGGCGTGGTCGAGGTCGGCGTGCACCGCTTCTATGCCGTGAAGCCGGGCCAGCCCGACCGCCTGACGGAAACTTCGCAGTTCACCCTCGTGTGGAAGGAAGAGAACGGGCAGTGGAAGCTGGCCCGCGCCCTGAGCTACGACCACCAGCTTGCGGAGTGAGCGCGGCGGCCTGCGGATTGGCGCTGGTCGCGCTGGCGGCCGGCGCGGCCTCGGCGGAGGAGCACTCGCCACCGCGCAAGTCCATTGCTGCGATTCGCGCCGAACAGCCGCCCGTGCTGGACGGCCGGCTCGACGACCCGGTCTGGCAGCAAGCGGCCTTCACCGAGGATTTTCATATCGTCGTCTCGGACGAATTCGCCGAGCCGGGCGAGCGATCGCGCGTTTACGTCGCCTACGACGAAGACAATCTCTACTTCGCGGCTCGTTTCTGGTACCGGGATCCGGAGCAGATAGTCGCCAAGGTCCTGAACAAGCGCGACGCCTCGTATGGCGAGGACGGTTTTTCCATCACGCTCGACCCTTACGACCAGCGGCCGCACCGGCTACATATTCGACGTCAACCCGAACGGGATGCGCAGCGAAGCGATTTATACCGACGCCGATCGCCAGAACTGGGACTGGGAAGGCATCTGGGACGCCGCGGCGGAGCGTGACGCGGAGGGCTGGTCCGCCGAGGCTGCGATTCCGCTCAAAACCCTCTCGTTCGATCCGTCACTCGGTGCCTGGGGCGTCAATTTCACGCGCTGGCATGGCAGCGACAACGAGCAGTTCGGCTGGGTGTCATTCAACCGCAACCAGAATCTTTCGCGCACGGGACTGTTGCAGGGCCTCGCCGGGCTGCGGCAAGGTCACGGCCTCGACGTGATCCCCGGCCTGCGCGTCGGCGCCACACGCAACGACGCGACCGGAGCGGAAGACGAATTCCTGGAGCCCTCGCTCGACGCATTCTGGAAGATCACGCCCTCGTTGACCGCAGCCCTCACGTTGAATCCTGATTTCTCGGGCACGACGGCAGACGCGCGGCAGGTCAACCTGACGCGCTTCGACCTGTTCTATCCGGAGCAGCGCGCATTCTTCCTCCAGGACTCGGACATTTTCGAATTCGGCCGCCTTCAGCAGGAGAACGGAATACCGTTCTTCTCGCGTCGCATCGGCCTCGACGACCATGGCGCGGCGCTGACACTCGATGCCGGCGTCAAGATGACCGGGCGGGCGGGCCGCCTCAATATCGGCGTGCTGGGGGTGCGCCAGGATTCCGCGGCCGGGCCGGGATCGACTGACCTCTTTGTCGGACGCATTGCTGCCAATGTGCTTGCAGAGTCCAGCCTCGGGCTCATCGTGACGAGCGGAAATCCGGATGCCGGCGTCGACAACTCGCTGGCCGGCGTCGACTTCCGCTACCTCAACACGCGCCTGGGGGAAAATCGCGTGTTCGAAGGGACCGCCTGGTTCCAGAAGACGGATACGGAGGGTCTCGAAGGAGACGATTCCGCCTATGGCCTCAGCATCGCGATGCCGAATAGTGATGGCTGGCGCGGAGCGGCCGGGTTCAAGAAGCTCGAGGAAAATTATTTTCCGGCGCTTGGCTTTGCGAACCGCACGGACATCGTCGAGACCGACGCCGAAATCGCTTATACGTGGCGACCGCAGGATGGCTGGATTCGGCGGATCGAGAGCGGGATGAACGGCCAGTACATCGACGCCATCAACGGGCAAGACCGGAGTCGCCAAATCGAGTTGAAGTTCGGTGAAATCGAGAACCAGGCCGCGGACTACCTGACGGTTTCACAGCTTTTCTTCGAGGAGCGGCTGGCCGCGCCATTCGAGATCTCGGAGGGTATCGTCATACCGGCGGGCGACTATGCCTACGATCACACTTGCGCGAGCCTCTACACGGGGCAGCAGCGGGTACTGGCCGTCGAATCCTCGGTCTGCGACGGCGGATTCTACGATGGCCGCATTGTCGCGTTCGAGATGCGAACGACCTGGCGGCCGAGCGCACACTTCAAGTTCGTGCTCGGGGGCGAGTACAACGGCGTCCATCTTCCGCAGGGCAATTTCGTCACCCGGCTTGCGCGTCTCAACGTGGACCTCGCCTTCAACACGGCCTGGTCCTGGGAGAACTTCTTTCAGTACGACAACGTGTCGAGCACGGTCGGCGTGAACAGCATCCTCCGCTGGATTCCGCGCGCGGGGCGCGAAGCGCTGCTCGCCGTCAACTCCCAGATGGAGGACTTCGACCGGGACGGACGTTTCCGGTCCTATACTTCGGACCTCACTTTAAAGGCGAGCTATACGTTCCGGTTCTGACCGTCAGGCGACCTCGCCGCCATCGATCGGGATGGCGGCGCCGTTGATCTGTGCGGCAGCGTCGGAGGCGAGAAAAGCCACCAGCGCGGCGATCTCCTCGGGCGTCGTGATGCGTCCACTCCTCGATCCTGCGTTCGCTTCCTCCAGCGCGGCCCGGCGATCGATGCCGCGCGCCTGCGCGTCCCGGTAAAGCATCGGCGTCTCGACGTCGCCCGGACAGACCGCATTGATGCGCACGCCCTCGGAGGCGTGGTCGATGCTCATGGCCCGGGTCAAGAGAACGAGACCGCCCTTGCTCGCGCAATAGGCCGCGGCATTGGACGCGCCGTGCAGCCCCCAGCTCGAAGCGATGTTGACAATGGCGCCCCGGCGCCGCCTCAAGTGTGGCATCGCCGCGCGGCTCAGGAAGAACGGGACCGAGAGGTTGATGGCGATGGTGTCGTTCCAGATTTCGTCCGTCGTCTGCCCGGTACCGTTCGAATGGTAGATACCCGCATTGTTCACGAGCACATCGAGCCCGCCGAGCTGCTTCACGCAATCGGCCACCAGTCGATCGCAGTCGGCCGACGAGGCGAGCGCGCCGACCCAGGCGTGAAGCGATGGCGCTTCGGCGGTCAGTGCGGCGGTGCGCCGTGCATCGCGGCCGGCTGCCAGCACCGAATAACCGTCTTTCGCGAGACGGCGGGCAATGTCCGTGCCGATGCCTGAACTCGCCCCGGTGATCAAGGCCACCTTGCCGTTCACTTCAGGGGCTCCCTCTTGTCAGCCGACGATATGCGCAATATCAGCCCGTCGGTGATCTCCGCCAGGTGGCACAACAACGCATAGAGGAAGACCACGATTCCGACCATCTCGAGAGTCTCCTCGATCGTGTACAGCGCGGAGTACGCAACGGTGTCGTAGCCAGAGCGATCGGCCGCAATGGCGCTGAGCATCTCGAACCCCAACGCTCCGCCGATGAACAGCAAAGCGGCCAGGATGAATCGTTTCCGGGTGGCGCTGGGCAAGCTCCATAAGAACCTGAGGTACACGAATGCCAGCACGAGGGTGGCGATGCCGTAAGGGATGACCCACAAGAAGAACAACGGCCCCCGGGCGTCCATGTACTGCTCGAGAAAGTCGCTGAGCTCTTCGTGAATGGCTGCACCTTCGTCGACGGCCAGGAACAGGAACAGGATGCTCAGGCCCAGCCAGTAGTAGCGCTTGCCGTCCGGCCGGTCCCAGTTGATGCGCGCAATCAGGGCCAGCAGGCCCGAGCAGGCCAGCACGGAAACGGCCGAATAGAGGGTCGGGATATTGCCTTCGATGTCCAGGTCGAAGTACTCGGCCAACTGGTCCGGCGCCGATTCGCCGAGCCAGAAATGCAGACCCAGCAGGAAAGTGTTGAAGACCACCAGGATCATGACGACCCACAGCAGGACATAGGCGACCCGCCTGGGGTCAATCTTCAGTTCCGTCATGCGCGCTGCCTCCCGGCGCATTCGCCATGGGATCCCAATATCGGCAAACCCAACCGAGCGCCAGCATGACGACGAACGTCGCGGCGTTGGCCGGTATCTGGAGGTTGAAATCAGCCGCCGAATGGACCAGCAGGGATAAGACGGCCATGGTGGCCGCAAAGCCCATGCCCTGCATCAGCCGGTCGCGGCGCTTGAGCTGGGCGCGAATTGAAGCCCAAAGCGATGCCAGCACCCCAATACCCAGCACCGACGCGAAGACGAGCCCGAACTCGCAGGCGAATTGAAGGTAATCGTTGTGCGCGTGCCGGGTAAAGCCCGTGACTTCCACCGCGCTGGTGTACATCGGGTAGACCGAATAGTAGCTTCCCGCCCCGATGCCGGTCAGCGGGAAATCGTGCAGCATCGCCAGGGAGTCACGGTTGGTATTCAGGCGATCCTCGCTGTCGAATGACGTCTGCTGGATGCGTTCGGCCACTTCGGCGACGCCAAACAGGTTGCCCACGATCAGCAGGTCGATCACCAGCAGGCTCGCGAAAAAGGCAATCGCCCGGCCGGAGATCTTGCGCACGGCCAGGAGGTAGAAGCCGCCGACGCTGCTCAGGCTGGCCAGGAAGGCCACGTTGCCCATGCGCGATCGCGTGAGCACGAGACCCGTGACCATGATGACGAGCGCAATCCGCACGCGCGCCTTGTTGCCGAGCAACGTTCGCAACAGGCGGCGAGCGCTGTCGCGCCAGCTGACGGCGCCGGTGCTCGACAACTCGGCCAACATGAGGCCGACGCCGACCGCAAGAGACATTTCGAGGTAGCCCGCCAGGTGATTGCGGTTGATGAACGTGCCCGTGGCGGCGCCGATCTCCTGCTTGTCGATGAAAAAACCGTACTCGAGCCCGGACAGGGTCATCAGCGAACCAAAAGCGGCCTGGAATACGCCGCCCAGGATGATCGCCAGCGCCAGCTGCTTGACGCGCGGCTTGTCATTGACGAGCAGCAATGTCAGGCAGAAGAGCATCAGGTAAGTCAGTGTCTGAAGTGCCGCCTGACGGGTGGCGTAAACGTCCAGTGACAGGCTCGGGTAGCTCGCAGTGACCTCATGGATTTCCATGGCTCGCGGCGAGAGCCAGGCGAGGGCGCCCGCCGGCCAGGGCAAGGCTTGCGCAATCGTCCACAGCAAGGCTGCGAGGAGGCAGACGCTTGCCGGCCATGCGCGTACGAAGGGGCGATTGAGCGCGGCTCGGCCCCGGACGTACTGCACGAGCCATCCGGCCGCGATCAGGAACGCCCAGACTTCCATCAACGACCAGGCCCAGGCAACGTTACTGCCGAACGGGAAAGGCAGCCACAGCAGGAGTGCCAGGTAGGCGTAGAACAGGAAGCGGTCGCCGGATGCCGTTGGCGCCATTACTCGCGTATCCCCAAACGAAAGCGGCGCACGTCCTGCAACGTACGCCGCTCTTCCTGATTCGTGCTGATCAGATCAGTCGACCCGATCCGTTCCCGAGTCTTTTTTCAGTATCTCAGGGTTTGCAACGGCTCTTGCTGCCCTTGGAGCCCTTGCCGCCCTTGCTGCCTTTGGAGCCCTTGCCGCCTTTGCCGTTCTTACCGCCCTTGTGGTGATTGCTGCCCTTCCGGTCATTGTGCTGGCTGCGCCCATGACTCTGCGTGGACGACGCGGCATGCGCGGGCGCGACTTTCGGGCCGGCGCCTGCCGGGCCGTAGCCGTGATCATTGGTTGGCCCCGCACTCGCACCCGCCAGAGGCAGCGCGAGCGATACGGCGATTCCTGCCAAGAGTGGTTTGATTTTCATGAGAATTTTCCCGGGCGGCCCGTCCCCTTCGTGCCCGCCGACTATCTGCGCAGTATCCGGCCCTGTCAACCCGAGGGCTTATGTCAACTGGAGTTGATCGCAACGGCGTTTCAGGAATCGGTAAGACTCATCGGCTTGCGCGCACACGGGGCGCCAGCGCTCGGGCTCGCCGGACATCGCGGAGACCGACTCGGAATTGCGCTCGAGAGCGCGATCGGCGGCGGTCAACACCGCTGCGGTGGCCGCTGGATTCAGGTTTGCCCAGCTGTCGCTGCCCATCTCGGCGACCCGGCGCTGCAAGGACGGCTCTCGCGGACCGAACTCGACGGTGCGTACCAGTGCGTCTTGATAAACCCGGCTCGTATCCTGGAATTGCTGGTATTTCACCTTGGCGAGGTTGCCCCAGTCCCACGGCCACGTGGGGCGCCGGTTGAGCGCCGCCTGGTAATAGGCGGCGGCCGCGTCACCCTCGTGCAGGATCTGCTCCGCATCGATGTCGTCCGCTTCCAGGAGGATGCGATGCAGGCGGCCCAATGCGCTGAGGTTCGCCGGGTTTCCGGGTTCCAGGACCAGGGCCCGGTCCAGGCTCTCGTGAATCGCCTGCCATTCCCCGCGGCTCAACACCTCGTCCGCATCGCGCTTGTCCTGGAGGTAGCTCTTGGCCGGATACGCATACATGTCGGCCAGCCCGGTGCGCATGGCAAGACTGGTGGCGTAGGCGAGCAGCAGCAATAGCGCCGCCGCCGTGAACCGGACTTCCATGAAACGCGCCGGATTAAGCAACGGCGGCCACCGCCCCGTGAAGAATCATTCGCGGATGCTCGAGCACCAGGTCCTGAGCGGCGCTTTCACCCACCAAGGCAGCAGCGGCTTCCATGCCCTCGCGCAACGACGGACGGCGCGTGGAGAGATTGTGGGCATCGGAGGCGAGAATCTTGAAGACGTCGAGCCCCAGCAACTGGCGTGCGCGCCGTTGCGGTACGTGGCCGAAGTGTCCAACGAGGGCCCCTGCCGTGATCTGCAGGAAGCACCCCATCTCGATGAACGGATCGATCTTCGACAGGTCCCGCATGACGTCCAGGTTGCGCTCCGGATGTGCGATCAGCGGGCGGACTCTCCGCTCCAGCAGCCGCGCGACGAGCTTGTCGGCACCGGGCGGAATATGCGTGTGGGGAAACTCGAGCAGGATGATCCGGTATCCATCCAGTTCACCCAGGAAGGGAAGCTCGTCCTGTTCCAGCAGTGCCAGGACGTCAGGCGAGAGCCGCACTTCCGCCGCCATGCCGATGTGCAGGGGTATTCGTGCCTTGCGCAGCGCCAGCCTGAATTGCCTGAAGGCATGTTCGACCGTGCTGCGCGTGTTGTCATAACGGCCCGGAATGATGTGCGGCGTCATCACCGAGTAGGTGATGCCATTGTCGGCCGCGGCCTTTGCCAGTGCGAGCGCATCGGCGAGGTTAGCGGCGCCGTCGTCGATGGCCGGCAGGAAATGGCAGTGCAGGTCGATCATGTCTTCGATTCGTAGGGCGCGTAGTAGCCGGCATATCCATAGTCGCCGTATTTCTCGGCTTTACGCGTGTCGAGCTGCGTAAGCACGATGCCCGTGATCGGCGCGTCCACCCGATCGAGCAGGCCAAGCGCGCTCTTGATCTGCGGCAATGGCGTCGCGTCCGACTTGACGAGGAACAGCACGGAGTCCGCGTATTTCGAGAGTACCGCCGCATCGCTCACCGGCAAAATGGGCGGGCAGTCGATAATGATGCGCGAATAAGCGTGGCCCAGCACCTTGAGTGCTTTGGCCATGCGGGACGACGACAGGAGCTCCAGCGGATCGGGGGGAATGAATCCGGTTGAAATCACGTCCAGATTTTCAACACCGGTCTTGGACACGCACTCAATAAGCCGGGCATTATCGGCCAGCAATTCTGTGAGACCGGGTACATCCCGCCGCAATCCCAGCATCTTGCGGACCGAAGGCCGCCGCAAGTCGGCGTCGAGCAACAGGGTCTTTTCGGCATGGGCGAATGCACTCGCGAGGTTGAGCGCGACGATGGACTTGCCCTCGTCCCCGATCGACGACGTGACCAGGATGACCTTGTGCGGCTTGTCGAGATTGTCGAGCGAAATGGCTGTCCGGATCGTGCGCATCGATTCTGCGAAACGCGGATCCACGTCTCTCATCTGATCGTTTTTGTCGAGCACGCTCGCCGCATGCAGGGCATCATCCTTGAGCAACGGGACCATGCCGAGGAGGGGACGATGCAGTTTTTCCTCGACATCCGCCGAGCTTTTCACGGTGGCGTCGAGGGACGCCAGCAGGAAAGCTGCGCCGACACCGAACAACGCCGTCAGCAACACCGCGATCGACACGATCCGGACTTTCTTCGGCCGGTCCGGCACGCGTGGCGCGACCGCGGGCTCGACGATCCGCGCCTGCGCGGTTGCGAGATCGCCGGTTGCCGAAGTTTCGGTCAGCCGCTTGTAGAACAGATCATAAAGTTGGCGGTTCGTGTCTACGGCCTGCTGCAAGCTGTTGAGCGTTGATTCTTTGCGGCCCACATCCTGATATTGCTGACGGGCACGATTGAGTGCCGCCACGACCGCAGCCTCCTCGGACTTCGCAGCTTCGTAGCGCTTCCTGATGCTATCGGCGACGCTGCGGGCCTGTTCATTGAGATTTTCCGTGGCCCGGGCGAGTTCGGCCTGGGCCGCGACCATTTGCGGGTGCGAGGGTCCGTAGCGCTTTTCCAGCTCGGCTACCGCCTGTTGCGCGGTGGCCTGCGTTGTCTGGGAACGGCGCACGCCTTCGTCGGCGAGAATGGCGGGGACAGTCAGCAAGTTTTGCATCTGACCGGCGGCCGGCCTAACCTGCAAGTAGGCGATCTCTGCCGCCGAGCGTCTCTGACGCACGTCCAGGAGCCGGGCAGATAGATCAGAAACTTCCTGGGCGGGCAATGCCTTCAGCCCCGCTACGTCGACCAGTTGCTCCCGTTCCCGATACGCTTGCAGTTTGGCTTCGGAGGCCAGCAATTCCTTCCGCAGGCCGTCGAGCCGCTTCCCCATCCATTCAGTGGCTGACTGGGTCGCGTCGGCGCGCACGTCCAGCATATTCGCGATATAGGCCTCGGCATGCGCATTCGCGATTCTCGCCGCGAGTTTTGGATCGGGCGAGTCGAACTGAACGCGCACGAGCTGCGTCCTGGGTACGGCTTCGATGCTCAACTTCTTGAGGTAACTCTCAACTGACCTCTGCCGT
Source organism: uncultured Gammaproteobacteria bacterium (assembly GCA_963738285.1). Classification (GTDB taxonomy): domain Bacteria; phylum Pseudomonadota; class Gammaproteobacteria; order Steroidobacterales; family Steroidobacteraceae; genus SCUD01. Next base: position 42,509 of record CAVTVX010000010.1, read on the forward strand.
AAGTCCGGCTCCGAAGGATTGACCCGGTCATTGATTGAGATTGCCAACCAGGATCGCTTGTTGGCCGTAGTGAACTCAGGCTTCTCAGTCAATTTGAGGTGGTCCACGACTGTCTCGGCGATCGGCCGCGAGCCCAGGATCTCGAACTGGGTTTGAAAATAGTCCTGATTGCGCGTATCGAGGCCATAAACTTCCTCGATCGATACGACCTTGGCCTCCTGCGACTCGATCAGGAGTGTGGCCGATGCACGATAGATCGGCGTCATAGCGAACACGATCAGTGTGGTCAGCAGGCCCACTGTCAAGGCGAGCCAGACGATGGCCCACTTGCGGCGGTTGATGACATGCCAGTAGTGGCGTAGATCGATTGTGTCGTCCGCCTCCCAGTCGCCTTCCGCTGGCATCGTCAGACTGCTCTGGTTCATCTCGGCACGTGACTAGAAAAAGCTTTGCTTCACGGTGACGATGTCACCGGGAAACACCGGATCGGAAAGCTTTACGCGCACTGGCTGGTGTGTCGGGTCGGCGGCGCGTATCACTTCAATCTTGTTGCGTGAGGCCCGTTCCGTGAATCCGCCGCCGAGTGCGATGGCGCGCTCGACCGTCAAATTAGGTTGGTAAGGAATGCCTCCCGGCTGCCTAACTTCGCCGTTTACGAAGAAGGGACGATATTCGGCAATCGACACCGTAACGGCCGGGTTGAGGAGATACGTGCCCTTCAGTCCGCGAGTGATGAGTTGCTCCAGTTCCGCCACCGTCAGTCCTTCGACCTCAATTTCGCCGAGAAGCGGGTAGTTGAGCCGACCGCTGTCGTTGAGGCGAAAATCCATGCTGAGGTCTTCTTCGCCGAAGACCGTAATGATGATCTGGTCGCCCGGACCCAAACGGTAGTTACTGTCAATGGGCTGGGCTAGCGCTGCCACCGTTGCCAGCCACATGAGACAAACAATGGACTGGCGGAACATCAGAACGTTATCCAGGCTCCGAGCCTCACCACGGTCTGATCATAATTATAGGCGCCAAGGTCGCTATCCCGTTCATTGAGGTCGACTCCGGCCTCCCAGCGCAACCAGGGTCGCATCGTGTACGACAAGGCTAGACTGTATTGTGGACTTTTGTCTTTGCGATCTCCCGTGACATACCGATAGGTCCGGTCTTCCTTTGAAAGTGCCAATCTCGACTCCAGGCGATCGTTCCATTCGTGAGTCCACCCCAAGGAGTAAGTCTCGGTATCGGTCACATCTCCCAGCAGGTCAACGGGCTCCTCCGTGTATCGCTCAGTTTTCAGGTCGAAATGCGAATACGTCCGTGGCGACCAGCGTATCGCCACTTCCCAGTTCGGGCCCGAGAAATTGGGGCGAGCAGGGTCGGCAAAATTCCTATCGACCTGGCCAACCAGTACGGTACCCGTGGTCTTCGCCGTTGCTTCCCATACAACCCCAAGCAGGTAGCGATACTCCCGGCTGTCCAGGCCGAATATCCGCGGCTGATCGTAAACGATGTCCGTGGCCCGTACGCGTAACTGCAGGGAAGTTTTCGGCCGTACGCGTACGCCGAATGTTGCCTGGCCATAGGTTTCGTCGCGATCAAACTGCCGGGTGCGTGTTCGGTTGTTCTTGTAAGTGAGCGCCTCCGTGCTGCCTTCGAGCGTAAGGAAAGACCGCGTCCGAGAAACGCCGTACGTGTAGCGGCCAAGGAGCTGCTCATCCGTGTAACGATCGGGGTCTTGCGGAAAGACTACAGAAGCAGGGGGGACACCCTGCGTCAATCCGGCGCCGCGATTTTCGTGCGCATCTTCGTAGGATGCCACGAGGTCTAGTCCGCTGCGCTCGCCCAGCAGCAAGTACGCGCCCGCTTCTAGATCATGGTCTATGTAGTCGTCGTCGCTGGACTGGTCATACCAGCCATAGTGGCCGTTGTAGGTGAATTCCAGGCGGCTGCGACCGGGATCGAACTGGATTGACAAACTGGGCACAAGCTGCCAGATCTGCGAAGACTGCACATCCGTAAAACTCTGAAAAATGTTGCTGTCATCAAGTGCTTCAATGCCGAGCGATGTCTCGAGCGCGAACGCTCCTCGAACTAGCGTTGGCCCAGGGTCCTGGACTTCGCTCTGCGCAAAAGTTGGCATCGCCGAAACCAAGCCCAGGCCCAAGGCTATCGAAAGTCTACAGCGGGCTGAACCGCTAACCGGAACCATCGACCGACTGTTCTCAAGCTCAGATGTGCATGGCACGGCGCAACCTGCGAAAGTTCTGCATCAGACGATATTTAAGAGATTCCATGACTAACAAGAATCTCCTCAGGTTCCCCGTGAGCCTAGGTCGTGGATCACACGCAGTGTCGCACCTTTTGCGCCACGTCCTCAACGCTTTGCGGTTGTGTAACCCCCTGACGATCAGGACCACTTGGGGTAGAGTTTTCCGACAGGAGAACTCGATGAAGAAGTCCCGGTTCAGTGAAGAGAAGATCATTGCGGTGCTGAGGCAGGCCGAGGCCGGCGTGAAGGTCTCGGAGCTGGTTCGCAAGCACGGCATCAGCGAAGCGACGTTCTACAACTGGAAAGCGAAGTACGGCGGCCTGGATGTTTCGCAGCTGCGGCGGCTGAAGGAACTCGAGGGCGAGAACGCCCGGCTGAAGAAGATGTTCGCGGAGCTGTCGCTGGCGCATCACGCGCTGCAGGATGCCGTTGAAAAAAAGCTATAGCGCCAGCCGCCCGCAGCGAGCTGGTGAACTTCATGGTCGCTGAGCACGGGATGTCGGTGCGTCAGGCCTGCCGGGCGGCTTGCCTGGCGCGCTCGGCGTATTACGCGCCGCCCCGATCCGCGGGACGATCGACTGATCATCGCGGCGATCGAGGGCTACATCGGTGTCAACCCGACCCAAGGCTTCGACAAGCTCTACCCGGCGATCCGTGGCCCGGGTCTTGGCAAGTGTCGGCTGTATCGCGTGTACAAGGCGCTGCGGCTGAATCTCAAGCGTCGCGGCAAACGCCGGCTGCCGGCTCGGGTGAAGATGCCGTTGGTGATCCCGGCGCAGCCGAACGAGATCTGGTCGGCCGACTTCATGTCGGATGCGCTGTGGTCGGGTCGTCGGTTCCGCACCTTCAACGTGATCGACGACTTCAACCGCGAGGCGCTCCGAATCGAGATCGACACCAGCCTGCCGGCCCGACGGGTCGTCCGGGCGCTCGACGAGCTGATCGAGCTCCGCGGCAAGCCGGCGGGGCTGCGCATGGACAACGGCCCGGAACTGATCAGCGACGAGCTCGAGAAGTGGGCGCGCCGGCACGGCATCGAGCGGCGCTTCATCCAGCCCGGCAAGCCGATGCAGAACGGCCTGATCGAACGCTTCAACCGAACCTACCGCCAGGAGGTGCTCAACTGCTACGTGTTCGAAACCCTGGGCGAGGTACGCCGCATGACCGCCGACTGGCTCACTCGTTACAACGAGATCCGCCCGCACGAGTCGCTCGGCAACCTCGCCCCGCGGCAATATCGGATGGCACAATCCCCTTAATCCTCTACTTCTGAGTGGTCCGGAAAAACGAGGGGGTTACAAAACCGACCGCATTATTCGTATCAGGCGTGCTGTCCAAGTAGCGGAACCACATTTCCAGCCAAAGCGCTAACCACAATCGCGTTTGGTGGTCTTCGCCCTTTCTGTGTTCGTATAGAAACTTCTTCACCACCTCACTGCGTAACCATCCCTTTGAATCAGCGACGCTATCTGCCATAAGGGAACCCAGGTAGTCTCCTAAGTCCTCTTGAAACCACTTTTGGAGCGGCATCGTGAACCCCATTTTTTGCCGATATACCACCTCGGACGGAACAAATCGCGAGGCTATCTTCTTGAGTAGCCATTTGCGTTGTCCGATGTGGAGCTTGAATCGATCCGGCAGAAGCCACGCTTGCTCCATGATGTTTTTCTCGAGAAAAGGACATCTAACTTCCAATGAAGCGGCCATGCTAGCAACGTCGACCTTAGCCAAATAGCAGTCTGGCAACTGTACTTCTATATCGTCAAACAATAACTTTTGAACATTACTGCTTTCCGGCCGATCTTGAGAATTTCCGACCCTATAAGATACAAGATCAACGGCTAGAACAGATTTCAAATACGGTCCAGCTACATCATGGAGCATATTGAACCAGCTGAGGCTATTCGTATAACTGCGACCTATAGGATCGAGGGACAGATCATTCATTGCCAGCCAGCGTCTTCCGGTGTTTCCCAGGCGGCTGGCGACTGGCGGCACGATATATTCCCTGACGCTTTTTGGAACGAAACGTGAATACCGCTCTGCGTACACAGCCGATTGCACCCTCCAGTAGCCACCAAAGGCCTCGTCTCCTCCATCTCCGCTGAGACATACCTTTACTTGTTCCCGGGCAAATTGGGAAACCAAGAATGTTGGTACTGCCGACGCATCACCGAATGGTTGACCATACTCTTTGATAAGGTGAGGAAGACAACGTAAGACGTCCTCGACGCCGACCTCTATGACGTAATGAGGTATGTCGAGATGACGCGCGACTTTGTCAGCGTAGATTATTTCGCTATGAGTTTTCTCTTTGAATCCTAAAGAAAACGCTGGCAATCTTGGTTGATGCCGAGTGGCCAGTGCCGCAATTAAGGATGAATCGACGCCGCCGCTTAAGAACAAACCGACCGGCACATCGGCATCAAGGCAGCGACGAACACTCTCATCGATTGCCTCTTGAATTCTATTTGCGGCCTCTTGGAATGTTGTTCTTAGGGGTTTAGACCTAGGAAGTTCCCAATAACGGCGGACTTCAACCGTGTTGTCGAGCCTTATTCGAAGCGCATGAGCTGGCGGAAGGACCGAAATCTCGCGCCACACGGTACATTTGGACGGAATAAAGCTATGTGCCAAATAGCACGCCACGGCGACAGGGTTGATCGACCTATTTTCAACGACTCTAGCAATGGCGTCTACGTTAGAGGCGAAAATCAACCCTTCGTTTGCGAGACTATAATATAGGGGTTTTTCACCTAACCGATCTCTTACCAAGAGCAATTGCTTAGTGGGCTTCTCCCATATCGCAATTGCAAACATCCCGGTCAATTTCGGTACAATTTCGTCTTTCCATATCTCGTAGCCCTTAACGATGACTTCTGTGTCAGATTGTGTCGTGAATTGGCAACCCAGCTCTTCAAGTTGTTCTCGTAGTTCGCGCCAGTTATAGATTTCCCCGTTTAGCAAAACTTGAATGCTTCCATCAGCGTTGGCCATTGGGCAACGTCCCGCTGAGCTCAAATCACGGACGGCTAACCTCCGATGAACTAGGCCAATATGCTGATCGACAAAGAACCCCTCATCATCGGGCCCGCGGCTCTCCATCACCTTTGCCATCGTCGCTAGGTTAGTCGCACGCGGAGCTCGAGCTTGATAGAGGAATTGGCCAGCGATACCACACATACTGACACTTTGCCGACTGGATGACCTAGTGGCCTGTACCAACTGATTGTGCACTGATATGGCGTGATGGATCGGCGTATTTCCTTTTCACGGTTCGGGGCAACTTGTTGCACTGGCGGATATAGCGCATGAGTTTTCTCTTGAGATCGGAGACGGAAGTGAAGAACTCTTTGACCTGCTCGCTTTAGTGGGCCGAAGGGTTGTCGGCGACCACATGGATCCCTTTGCCGGGCGGCTGGTTGATCAGAATCTCAGTGAGGAATGCCACGAACTTGGCCGAGCGTGTCGTGCCGACCTCTTCTCTATCATTAGAGGCAATAACTAACCCGAGCCCGAAAAGTGACTAACGGGTCATGATAAGGAATCTCAATGCGACACAACGCGAAGGTATCGCTAGATGCTTCATTTACGCCTGGTTCTTGCGTGACGGCGAGACGAAAACACTCCGACTTCAGCAATTGTTTTTCACGCGTACTGTAATCACCGTTTGGATACGCGAAATCCAAACACGGTTCCTGCAACTCTTTTTCTAACCTTTTTTTGGATTCCGCGATCTCCATTCTGGCCCCAGAATCGGTGAGCATCGGCAGAATGCCATGATAAGCGGTATGCGATCCAAAGAAGATGCCACTCGATCTCATTTCACGAATCTGGTCCCAAGTTAGCGGGAAATACCGATTCAGATTATCTACCTGCAAATGTTTCCGAAGTTCATCAATCCGTGCGAAGCGTTGGTCGGCAGGTAGCGACCTCCAGAGTTCCATCAATTGGTTCATGACTGTTGTCCGGTCGGCCATACGCTTGAAGTTCGCTCGGAATGGAGATTCCATACCCGATAACCGAGTGCGGTCCAATATGTCGACCAATTGCGTAGGCCATGGGGGCCGACCAGTATCGATAAAGTCAGTGGCAAGAAAGATTGTCGCTGGCACTGCATAGCGCTGAAGTATGGGCCAAGCATGCGTGTAGTTGTCTCGGAAACCATCATCAATGGTGATAGCAACCCAAGGCTTGTGATCGATACGCGCCTGCTGAAGATAAGTTAACCCTTGCTGCAACGAGACGAGCGTGAAATGGGCCTGTATAAAGCGGACTTGCCGTTCAAAGCGGTCTATTGGCAGCGAACTGAACAAGCCGCGCGGCCACGTCGCGCAGAAAGAATGATACGTGAGAACGATCAGCTTGCCGCGCAAACGGCGACGCTGTCGGCGGAGCCGTCCACTCCATTCCATCGCACCATGAGCCAGTGACTTGGCGACGAAACGTAACCTGTTCATTCTGAAAATGCGCTTGCTTTGCCACGTTGGGACTGCCTATGTGCGTAGCGAGCGGCTGCCAAAACGTTATCGATATGGGGTTCGTAGGCAAAGGCTTGCGCCTTTTCGCGGGCAGCCTCGCCCATCCGCTGGCGCACCTGTTGAGGCAACGTGAAGTGTCGTCTTATCAATGGAACAAATTGACCGGCTTCCGGCGCCTCAACCACATAGCCGTTCTCGCCATCCACGATCAGACCGCCGGCAGCAGGTACAACGCGGCTGACCACACAGGGCCGACGACACAGCATGGCCTCGTTGACCATGCGCGCCCAGGTTTCGTATCGGGACGTGCAGATCACGAGGTCGCTTGCAAGGTAGTAGGCCACCGTTAATGTACTGGGCACGAACCCAGAAAAATGGATAATTTTCAGGTCAAAGTGTTGCAGAGCGTAGGCCTTGAGGGCCGCCGTCATGTGGCCCGAACCTACCACCAGGAAACGCGCCCCGGGATCGGTATGTGCCACCTGTCGAAACACCTCCATCGCAATGTCCGGCCCCTTGAACCAATTGTGTTGGGCGATGAACAATATAACGTGGTCATCCGAAGACCAGCCTTGTGCTTCTCGGATTTCCAATCCAGCCCGTTGCCGGTCCGGCGCATCAGCCGCCGCGACAAAATGAGGCGTGTCTACCGAATAGGGCACGAAAAAAAGCGCTTCCTCCTTAACGCCGGCGTCCAGTAGAACCTTTCGGCTGTAGTCCCCGCCATAGTGGTGGGCGTGAAAGAGCTTCAGTAGCATTCGACCGAACGGCCGCATCAATCTACCCTTGATTGGCCATCGCGGATCTCGATAGTAATTCAACGTACCGCGATGAACCTGTGCCTGTCCGCGCCATCGGTTTCGCAGGATGATCCCAGGCGCGCCTGACCAGCCGTAGCCGTAGAGCAGAATGACATCAGCACGCCATTCCCGGGCGGCGCGGTCAACTTCTTCCGATGATGAACCCTGAACCGAGTCATAACCAGCCAGAAGATCAACGCCCCAGTCGATTTCTTGGCAATATTCAAGATCGAACCGATCCGGTTTGGCCGACTCAATGTAGAACACTTTGAATTGCAGCCCTTCCGTTCGCGCACAAAGGCGAAACAGCGGTACCTCGAAATGGGAGACGGCCGGCGTGAGCCAGGCCAAGCGAAGCGGTGGACGGGCTCGATTAACAGTGGTCAACGGCAGGTTTCTTGAATACGCAATGGTAGCCCGTAACCCCGGTATACGAGATAACTGCGTTCAAGCCGCAGCCGCAGCGCCCGGAAACTGGAACTCGTAATCACTCTCGAGTTTCTACAAACGGGACGCAGGTATCGAAAGGTTCATCGAGCGTTAGGACCGCGAGATAGTCTGACGCCAGGCGAGGATGGGGAAGCGCACGATCCAGTGTGTAACAGAGGAGGTTCGCACTTGCGACGCCCAAGTGTCCAAATGGTCGCAGCAAGACATGTCGCTTCACGCCATTCATAAGAAAGTTATTCCACAAAGACGCGAAGCGCGTAAACAGGCCTCCCAAATGGGTACACTCCCGTACTTGGAGCCCGGCTTCCGCTGCCAGTGCGCTCAGGCCCTGTGGCATCAAGCGGTAGAAGTCATAGGGCGAATCGTGTTCCGGATATTCCGTGCTTTCAAACACGAACAATTGTCCCCCCGGCCTGAGTACCCTTCTGACCTCCTTTAGGACGTCAATTGGGTTAGGAACATCCGTAACAGCCTGAAAGAGCAATACGACATCCACCGACTCAGACATCAGCGGGATAGCACGCATGTCTCCCCGCGTGACTTCAGGGTCAACGGGGTATCGATCGATCCTAAGATACGCGGTGACCCCGGAGAAATACGCGCGGAACGGACTTTCTCCACACGCCAGATCTAGTAACACACCATGTTGGCCGCGACCAAGTCTTTCCAATTCCGGTAGCAAATATCGGCCGACAACCCAGCTTTCGCCGAAGATCGAAGTGAATTTACCGAGCCGGCTCAAGTGTGCGTTTGCCTCTGGGGCGAAACTGCAATTCGCGACATCCGTTTCTGTTTGCGTACCCTTCGATACGAAAGTTGCAGTAGGAAGAGAACTAATGCAATACGAATGATGTTCGATGTAATTGCGTGAAACGTCTCGCCGACATCCATCATTGACACTATCAGAACCGCGAGAAGGATCAGCCATTGTGGAGAATTGATGCCAAGGAACTCTGCTTTCTTCACTATGTATGCCAACAAACCACCCAGAACCGCCATTCCAAAAATGATGCCGATATACCCCCAGGCGAAATAGAAACTACCCAATAAACTCACACTGACTCCGCCGTAAGGCCAATCGTAATAATCCCGTGCATTGCGGGCCGAATCGAAGAATGCGGGTTTCGATGGGAGGAAACTTCGCGGAACGATGCTGTAGACAGGGATCAGGAAGCTCTCCCACGCGTGCTCATGCGGCGCCTGCCGCCCAGTAAATTCCAACAGATTCGCAAAGCTGGAAATTCCGCCGGCACCAAACCGTCCAAAGACATCGTTATTTGTCACCCGAGTTCGCCGGTTCGCGGCAGCGTCTGAAAATGGGAGGCTCGCAGTGAATGCATCTATAAAAGACTCCGTCTGCACCGAAAGGCTAAACACATCACGCCCAGCAACAAGTTCGTCTCGCATGATCGAACGATATTCGGTGATTACAGCGAACGAGCCATATACGACAATAAGCGCCAGTGCCCCGGTGATAAGCGATTTCGGATTAACCCTGAGCGGCAGAGCCGATGCCAGCAAGACCGTTACTATCCCACGTATGATCGAGCCCTTGGACCCGATCGTAATGATCTCGACTACAGAAATAAGCACTAGGCCGACAAAGATAAGATAGAGACCCTTGGTCGATTGGCCCCTAAAATACAAGACAATAAACCCAAGAAAGAATGGATTTCGAAAACTGGAAAGTAAAGTGAGAATCTGCAGTAATGATCCTGCATCTGATTCTGCAGTAACAGTATTGCCTTCTATGAAAGTAAGTGAGATGCCAAACATCATCACGGACGCGAACCACGACAGAATGGCGAGCCAGCCGATGCTAGTCAGGATATAGAGCGTGTACCGAGTATCCGCCCCGGGAAAGCCATCCTCTCGCAATCTTCGAGCTCTCACCCGCTTACCAAGGTGCTCGACAAGGGCATACCCTAATGCAAACGCGCCAAAGCCCCGAACAGCCCAAAGCATTCCGTATTCCAGCGCTGAAGAGGATACGAGCGCCGAGCGCGTCGCATACAAATCGGGCAGAAGCGCCGGTCCAGCAAAACCCAACACATAAGCCACTACAATGAAAGCCACGGGTGGAACTAAGGTATTTGGCCGCTTGGCTAACGCCCAAAGTAGGCCCGCAATGCAAATGAATAATGTGGACGCCTGATAGAGATCTACCTCAAAAACAGTCAGGCACACCAGCGCGGTCAATAGATAAAACAGGATAAAGTTCTTGTTCACAACTACTTCCAAATTCCATTACGTAGTTAGACAAGGCCTTGCATGAATTTCGTCCGACCGGTCCGTCACCGCGCGGCAATCGGCCTTAAACCGAGAAACTGTCCTAACGTCAAACCTATTTTGCGCAAGAAATGGAAGCTCACCAGTACAGCTCCAGCTGCTTGAGCAAACACGACCAGAACACACAATCCCATCGTACCTCCCAATCGCACGGCGAAGTATGCTCCGATAATCAAGATGAGCGTCGTGACGCCTTCGCCGAGAATCGCAGGACGATTCGCCCCCCATGCTCTCAGCAGATACACGAGCGCTTGCTTTGCGCCTACGAACGCAAAGCCTAGCAGCAAGACTTGTGCATAGGATCCCGCCCTCTCAAATTCGCGGCCGAAAACAAAAATCACTAGATGTGGCATGAGGAGCACAAGTGAGGCTGTAGAGAGACCGATGACGGCAAACAACCAGCGAAGGGGAACGATGATCTCTCGACTGCTGTGCTGTTCTGGGCCGAGTTGCGCTGCAATCGGCAACATCACATTGACATACGTCTGAACCAACAGTGAAACGAACGCCGCAGCGGCTACTATGGCAACGCTATATAGTCCTAGTTCCGTGTTGTTGGAAAATAGAACTAGCACCATCTTGTCAATTTGTAGTGAAAGGGCCGTAGCAATGTTTGCAACATGCACACGTAAGCTCAGTGCGATCAATTGACCGGCTTCTTGGGTCGATGGGCGCAATCCCAACCCCGATCTAGCGGACCAAATGCGCAGCAAGGCCACGATTATCGTCCCGGCTAGGACAGCTATCGCTGCATATTCGACGTTGAGAATTCCTGCTAGCCAAAGTCCCAATAGCAACAATGGGTAGGCGACAGCCTGCACTATTCGCTGGACGTTGAACCGGTCAAACTTCGACTCGCCGTGGTCTATTGCGAGAAAATTGTTCGCCAAGAACGCAGCCGGCGCGAGGGCGAGCAAATAGATCTGAGAGAATCGGAGATACTCCTGTCTAGGGGTACCCAGAAGCAAAGGCAGCAAAAAGAACCCAACAATGCCTACGGGAAGAGCCAGCGCGATAGACATGGAAAAAATCGTAGCTCTCAACGTATTGCTAGGCCCCGATCTAGCCGTACGGATGACAATTCCTTCGTTCAAACCCATCGATGCGATGCCGGTAAGAAAGTGTGGCCAAAATATTATTGCGGCAAGTAGCCCCCTGTCCTCGGCGCCCAAAAAACGGGCGGCTAATACTCCCCCTGCCAAGCCGGCTCCAAAGATAATGCCATTGGTCAAAAGGGTTGAACGCCAGGGCCTCAAGATAGACCTACCCCACAAGAATCCTGCTGAATAAACCTATGACCTTTCTTCATTCTAGGCTCGACGAACAGTGCCACACTGAGAAAATGGACATAGCTGCTCGCCTCGCAGCTATTCGGCGGGGTTCGGCGCCTACGTCGAGGTATTCGGCGATCGCGTGATCGCGACCGCTATCCTCGATCGCGTCCTCCATCACGCGATCACTATGAACATCCGCGGCAACTCCTACCGGCTCAAGGAGAAGCTGAAGGCCGGACTCGTTCGAGCCGAAGAACCCAATACTTCAATGAGCTGATCCGAAACCGGGTGGGGAGTTTTCAATGACCACAAATGCGGAAATCTGGGTGACCGTTGACAACAACGATAACCATCTGCCGGGGCGCTTTCCATTGTGGTTGATCGACTACAATGAGCATCGACCGCTTGACTCGGCGACACATCGAACTGTCAGGATTACAGTTTCGGCCCAAAACTCGGGGACGCAGCAGATCCGTACGCTACTTTGCGAATCAGATCCTCATAAAATGGTATGGCGTTTTCCACGGCGTGCGGCGCCCGATGCTCCCGAGCCCGCTGCACTAGTTTCTGACTGAGCGTTTCGTTTGTGAGCACTGCGGCAATGTGATTCGCCAGTTGCTTGTAGTCCCCAACTTCGAATCCCAACGCAGCTCCTTGGTCGCACATTTCACGCGCGTCTGAGCTGCAAAGGCTGGTGATTACCGGCACGTCGCAGAACATCGCTTCGAGTACCGAGTTCGAAAACCCCTCGTACTCCGAAGCAAGCACAAAAGCAGCTGCACGTCGCAGTATCGGCAAAGGGTTTTCAAGTCTTCCTGTAAACCGGACTGTATGCTGCAGACCAATGCGTTCAACTTGTGCTTCAAGCGCAGATCGCGCCTTACCGTCGCCTATAATCATCAAACCACAATCACTTTGCGCCGCAAGCACGGCAAAGGCATCAACCACAGTATCGATGCGCTTCATAAAATCCAGACGCGCAACACAGACGACATACTTTCCTTGCGGCAGAGAATCGACGTCCGCCACGGCTTTGTTTTTCAGGAGGTTCCCATCTATGACGTTGAAAACTCTGACCCCACGCACGACAGGCACACCAGCCAGTATGCATGTCTCTCTCAGTCCATCAATCGAGTTTGCGGTTATCAGCGCACTGCGGGGATACAGCATTCGACGTAAGAAATTGTAGATTCTGCCGCGCCGCGATCTTGCTTCCATTTCCGGCCGGGTAATCTCGCTAATAACTAATTTCGTTCTGCATCCGCGCAAAAACATGGAAGCAACTATGGACACAAGACTAGGAAACAGCCCAAAAGCCATTAACACATCGTATCTCTGGCACCTAAGTATATCGCGCAAACGCCACACAAGCTTTGGATAGCTAAGTCGCCCATTCCAACCGAGATCAACCACCCCGCCAGAAATCTGCGGCTCTAAAGAACTGCCGGAAGTGAGCACGACCACATCGTTCGCACCACAGAACAGATGTGTGGCGATGTTCCTAAAGCGCAATTGTGCGCCGTCGCCGGAAATGCTCGGACCCACCAACAAGACTTTTGGGGGCGGTACTAAATTGCGATTGCCCAATGTCATTGCGACAGGTTTTTCCCAATCAACGCGCAAGCCATCCGCCGAGATCAATGGCAGCTTTGGTTGGAGACGGCTGGAAATGATCGGAACTCGCTAAGAACTTCCGAATCAGCAAGCCACGTTGCCATGGGCAAAGTAAAGCCGCTTTTCCGCCTAGCTGAGACAATTGCTGGAAGTGCGTGTCGTGGCACCGCGGCCAAACCGAGTTTTCGCTTGGTGCGGGGATGCTCTCCAACCAAGTACGGCGCCAGGATCTGCATAGATGGATATTCGCTAGCGGCGTCTGAGTTCCAGTGAATGCGCCAGCTGGCCCAGTCACTATCCCTCAGAAGTTGGTTTCGAAGATAGAAAGCCGATTCTAGTGCGGCAATTGTCGCAAAATCACCTTTTAACGCCGGGCCAATAATCACATCCATAAATCGTGGAGGCTTGAGTTCTTTCAATCCCGCCTCCGCCATATCAGAATCGACTAGGCTCGGCATCTCCGACAGCATAACTGGCTTCCTAGCCCGTCCGGCTAACCCAACCTGCGCGGCACGGGGCACTCTGGATCGGACTAGAAGGCCCGATCTACGAATCCACGAATCTGATATTCGATCTTCGGATTTGCGCCTCTGCCGCGTCAGGTTGACTTAACCCAGAACCTGGTGTCCCAGATCATATTGGACGTGTTGATCCAGCGCCATTGCCCCAGTTTTTCCATCAAGTCGGCCCAGCCGGGCAACTTTGGTTCGGGCCGGAGTTGAACAACGGAACTGAACCCGTCGAGGAAATGGTTGGGGATATAACGTTCCGCGTTGTCGAGGATAAGAATCCCTCCTGGCTTGAGCTTGGCCAAGGCCTTTCTCACGCACGACAAACAGATGTTGCCGTCAACCAGGACAAAATCAAAAGAACCATCGGCGAATTCCTCAATTGCATCGGCGTAGGGATCACTTGCCGGCTCTGCGTGTTCCCCGGTCAGCTCACAGCGGATCAAGCGATAATCCACCTTGGCCGTCAGCCCGTTTTCAACCAGGTTTTGTCGAACACTGACCTGCCTGGCGATTTTCGGACCAGTTGATTCCTGAGAAGATGGCTCCCCTGACCGGCCCCGGATAATCGAACCACTTCGATTGTGAGTCTGCGACTCCTTTGCGCTGTAATCCCATCTCTATGCATCGATTTTCTCTTTTGCATCCTCAATCGATTCGAACCAGTGGGCGTTCAGACACTCCTCGCGGAACTTTCCGTTAAAAGTTTCCACAATGGCGCTGTCGGTCGGCTTGCCGCGCCTACTGAACTCCATCTGCACCTGGTTGCTGTAAGCTCATAGATCCATTTGCCCGCCAGCGAACTCCGAGCCGTTGTCACACGCAATCCGTTTCGGCAGACCCCTTTCGTACTTCAGATGGTTCATGGCCGCAACGACATGTTCGGCGCGTAGGCTGCAGCCAACTTCAATGGCGAGACATTCCCGGGTAAACAGGTCCACCACGGTTAGGGTGCGCACCCTTCTGCCATCGGCCAGCTGATCGGCTACAGAGTCCATGCCCCACACTTCATTGGGAAGTACAGCTGGCAAGCGTTGTAATCGATGCACAGCGGTGACATGGCGCCAGGGTCGCTTGCGCCGCAAACCCAGGTTGTCCTCGCAGTAAACACGATAGAACCGGCTCTTGCCCACATCCTAGCCTTCTCGCCTCAGCAGTACGTAAATACGCCGATAGCCAAACCGCAGGCGTGCGTGAGCGAGCTCACGCACGCGCTGGCGCAGCGCCGTCAAAGGCTCCATGCGGCTGCGGTAGTAATACATCGAACGGTGTAGCAGGACGCAGCGACAGGCTTGCCTGTTACCAACCCCGTACCGGCCCTTCAAGTAGTTCACCATTTCGCGTTTCTTGACGGGCTTCAGAACTTTTTTTGAAGAACGTCCTGCAGCATCGCCTCATCCAGCGACAAGTCCGCCACCAGACGCTTGAGCTTGATGTTCTCCTAACGCAGGCTCTTCAGCTCTCGAGCCTCCGAGGGCTCCATGCCGCCGTAAATCTTCTTCCAGCGGTAGTAGCTCTGTTCCGATATCCCGTGCAGCCGGCAAAGCTCCTGGACGGGCGTCCCCAGCTCTGCCTGCTTCAAAATACCCGTGATCTGCTCAACCGAAAACCGCTTCCTCTTAACGACAAAACCTCCGTCCGGTTAGACTCGATTTTGTCGCAGAACTCACATCTCAGTTGGTCCGATTTGTTGGGGGCCGGTCAATGATCGTTATTTTGGGACTCAACGCGTTTCATCCCGATTCGGCCGCCTGCCTGGTGATGGACGGAAGACTAATAGGCGCGGTGGCCGAAGAGCGACTTGGCAAGCGTCACAAGCACAGCTCGGCGTTTCCCGCCAATGCGATCCGGCGGCTGCTGGCTGATGCAGGCCTAAGGCTACGGGATGTCACTCACGTCGCCATGCCGCGCGATCCAAAAGCCAACTACGCTGCCAAGATGGCTTATGTCGCTTCGCGACCAGTAAGGGCGGCACGTGCGGTGGCCGAACACTTGCGGCGCAACCGCCAAACCCAGAGCATGCTGGAGCAACTCGCCGGGATGTGCGATGAAGATCCAGCCGAAGTCAAATTCGAGACGGTAGGAGTCGAACATCATCTAGCGCATATTGCCAGTGCCTATTTTCTCTCGCCGTTCGACGAGCTGACCGCCGGCTTTTCGTACGACGCCTCAGGCGACTTCGCCAGCATGATGGCGGCACGCTGCGAGGGCAACCATATCGAGGTGTTGGATCGCGTCACGCTGCCGGACAGCCTCGGGTTCTTTTATACGGCGTTGTGTCAGTTCATTGGCTTCGACGAATTCGGCGAAGAATACAAGGTGATGGGTCTGGCGTCCTACGGCGAAGACCGCTATGCGGATCTAATGCGAATGCTGGTCCGATTAGACGATGAGCGGTGGTACAAACTGGCCAGGACGTATTTTGGCATGCACGACGGCGGAGAGAGTGGCGAGGTCGATGATGAGCATCACATCGTCATGCCCCGCCTGTACAGCGATCGTTTATGCAAGCTGCTGGGTGAGCCGCGCGCTCGGAAGGATGCTGTGACTCAACGGGAAAAAGACCTCGCCCGCTCGACGCAGGTCCGCTTCGAACAGGCATCAGCGCATTGCCTCAGAAGGCTACAACGGTTCGTGCCCACTCACCGGCTGGCCATGGCTGGAGGCTGTGCGCTGAACGGCGTGGCGAATGCGCGCATCCATCGCGAAACGCCGTTTACCGATCATTACCTGCAGGCTGCCGCGTCGGACGACGGCACTTGCTTGGGCGCCGCCTACTACTGTTGGAATCAGGTGTTGGGCCGGAAGGAGCGCTTCCACATGAAGCATGCCTTCTGGGGCCCAGAGTATCCGGACGAGCGTTTGCAAACCGTCGCCGAGTCCAGCGGCCTGGCCGTCCGGCTGTGTGCCGATAACGGCGAATTGGTCAAGGTGGCGGCGGAGCTGATTGCCAATGGTTTGGTGATGGGCTGGTATCAGGGTCGCAGCGAGTGGGGGCCGCGGGCCCTGGGTAACCGTTCCATTTTAGCGAACCCGGCAATTGCAACCATGAAGGAGACCTTAAACGTCAAAATCAAGCGGCGGGAGTCGTTTCGGCCATTCGCCCCCAGCGTGCTTAAGGAAGCGGTGGCCACCCATTTCGAACAAACAGTCGACAGCCCATTCATGATGCATGTGGTCAGGATCCGCCCCGAATGGCGCGAACGGCTGCCGGCCGTAACTCACGTCGATGGCACGGGCCGGTTGCAAAGCGTAGACCGGGAAAACAACCCTCTTTATTATGACTTGATCGATGCCTTTAGGCGTAAAACCGGATTGGGGATGGTCCTGAACACCAGTTTCAATGAAAACGAGCCTATCGTGGATACACCCGAACAGGCGCTGGACTGTTTCCGGCGCACGGATATGGATGCACTATGCTTGGGACGATATGTGCTGGTAAAGCGCCCGGTGCAGCGGTGAAAGGGCTATAACTCTTTCGATGTTACGGACCGCCGCCCGGATATTGGGGCCGACTGCCGATATGGTCAAACACGTCGATCGCGCCTCTCGCGCAACTGCAGGCCAGCTCAAACATCCAGCTGAAGACGCCGCTGCGCCTTCTTGACCAGGGGCTAAGCGTCGGTCAACAGCGCATACCAGCGCGCGAGCGCAATGGGAAAGTCATATTCCCTTTCGAATGAGGCGCGGGCCTCGGCGCCGAGCGCCACGCGTTTGTCCGCGTCGCGGAGTTCGCGAATGTGCCCGGCCAAAGCCTCGGCATCGCCTGGCGCGAGTGTGTGACCGCAGTCGCATTCCCGCAGATGGCGAGCAATCTCGCCCTCGGCACTCCCGATGAACAGGGTCGGACGGCCCGCGGCGGCGATACCATTTTATAGACGTGGCATGTGCGAATTTTTGACGGGATTGAAATTGTTAAGCTACCCAGATTCCACGAAGATGGCCTTGCGCTCATGAGAATTCTCCACGTCATTTCGGGCATTGATCTAAAACAAGGCGGTACCGCAAAAACCGCGATCGATCTTACGTGTGCGCAAGCAGCACAGGGGCTCGATGTATCACTGCTCTCCACATTCCGGCAGGACGATCAGGTTGACGGTGTTAGCACGCAGATTCGAGATGCTTGCGTTAAGCTAAAGCTCATCGGCCCGTCCCACGGGAAGTTTAACCGGCATCCCGACCTTCGGAGAAGCGTCACAGAGGCCGTATCGGCCGCCGACGTCGTTCACATCCATGCACTGTGGGAAGACGCGCAACACTACGCCGCTGCTGCTGCGAAGTCGGCGAGCGTGCCTTACGTCTGGCTGCCGCAGGGAATGCTCGATCCATGGAGTTTGTCCCAGAGCAGATGGCAGAAGCAGCTCGTCTTGTTGTGGCGAACGCGGCGCGAACTCAATAACGCGTCAGCTCTTCACTTCACGACCGAGGTGGAGCGCGATGTCGTAGCCCGTCTAGGGCTGAAGCCGCCGGCCATCATTGAGTCGTTAGGCATCGATCTGAGCGAGTTTGACAGTCTTCCTCCGCGGGGGTCTTTTGTAGCCAAGTATCCACAACTGTTGGGGAAGCGCATTACATTGTTCTTAAGCCGCGTGCATCTAAAAAAAGGGCTGGACTTGTTGGTGCCAGCGTTCGCAAAAATCGCTGGAATTGCCGATGTGCTCGTTATTGCAGGCCCAATTGCGGACGGCTATGAACAGAAGCTGGATGCCCTGATCGAACGCACCGGCACCGGCGACCGCGTACTAGTTACAGGCATGCTGTACGAAAAAGACCGACTAGCCGCGATGATCGATGCGGCAATGTTCGTGCTGCCAAGTTATCAGGAAAACTTCGGTATCGCGGTCGCCGAGGCGCTAGCGGCTGGTTGCCCAGTTATTATCAGCGATCAAGTTAATATTTGGAAAGAACTTAAAGCAGCTGACGCCGCCGGTGTCGTACCGACGCAGGTCGAGCCGTTAGCAGCGATGATGTTGCTTTGGCTCGCCGACGCAGATCTTCGCCGCGGTTACGCCGAGCGTGGAAGAGCGTTTGCACGTAGTCGTTATGATTGGAGGCCGATCGCGGAGCGATGGAAAGACCATTACGCTCGGCTGTCATCCGCCCGCCGCGATCCGTGGCATACCCGTAATCGCTCGTAGGAACGCAGGTGGAAGGATCTCATAATGCTCTGAACACCGGAAGTCGATGAATCTACACACAGATCGCATAAGTGTAGCGATTTTCAGGTCGGGGTCGAAACACGACGATTAGTCCCAACTCAATGGTTAGGCCTGAACGGACGTCCCCCTGACGTTGGGATCGTTGAGTTGGCGTTGGCGAAAGCGGTGAAGGAGCTCGGGTCGGCTCAGGCGGGGCAGTTTATTTATTTTTCGTTTGGTGCCTGGGTATTTTCGGGATTCCGATTTATTAGCCCTGGCTTTTCACTAGTACCAATTTTCGGCCCGCTACTTTTCTTTGTAGTCACAGTAACGAATAGGAAGCGGCTACGGGCAAGGTGATGTTTTCTTGCAGCGAATTCCTAGCTTCGGACTGACCTGAATCGCGAGCGTGTTTCATCGCTTAGCAAATTCTGATTGGCACCAACTGAGTATCCACTTCGGATTCCATCACAGTAATTGGTGAGGATGTTCTCGTCCGTGAACGGTTTGACTTGTCGGTCGTTGGTCCGATTGGCGTGAGCGCGACCGTACAGATACCTGAGTCAGGTTGTAAAACCTTACGTCTGCATTCTCCCTGTACCGGTCGTTCTGGAGAATCGAGGGAATGCTGCGAATTGCTGCACCTTCCGCATTGGTTTGCAAAGTCGTATGAGCCACGACTGCGCCGGTGAGCGGCTCGCCCAGACCTTCCCGTCCAAGGCATTGGCCCGCAGGCGCGCGGCAACTGTCGCACCACTCGCGCCGCCGACGAGCATCGTCAAAGTTCGTTGGGGGTAGTATAAAATGCTGGTGCTGCTAGATGACAACACTCGGACAATCCATTCGTAATCGGCGGCCGTGCCGAACGCAGGGTTGTAAACGCCGAAATCACGATAGATGCGCTTTGCAACGACGACGCTCGTATGCGGCGGCATCCAGCCGGTCTTGAGCTTGAACATTGAGAACTGCCCCGAGTTCCACACCCGGACGCGTCGGTCATGTATATCGTGGTACTCGATGTCGGAGTAGAAGAAGTCGCATTGACCGGAATCGATGTGGGAAAGGTACTCGTCAAATTGCCGTGGGATAAGACGATCATCGCTATGCAGGAAGGCAGTGTGCGTGATCTCCGGATCAGCCAGAGTAGCTTCGACCGCCTGGTTTAGTGCCGGGTAAAGCCCTGTTCCTCTCTGAACGAGCAGAACACTGCTCTCTGTCGTCGCGGCAAACGATTCAAGGTATTCGCGCGTTCCGTCCGACGAAGCTGCGTCAATCAGATAGTGTTTGACCCTGTGTCGGAATGACGCCGCGCTTGCCAAAGCGTCTCTTACGGTACCGATTGAATTCTTTGTTGCAGTGATCAGAGCGAGCATGGTCGCATCAGGGTCTGTACGCCGCGTAGGTCGCTGCGATGCCGGCACTAAGATCGTATTTTGCGGTCCATCCCAGTGCCCGCATTCTAGAAACATCCAGTAACTTCTGCGGTGTACCGTCCGGTTTGCTCAGGTCATGGGTGAGATCACCCTCGAAGCCAACCACGCGCATGATGCGAGTTGCCAGTTCCGCGATCGTGACATCGGTGCTGGTTCCGATATTGACTAGCGGCGCCCCTGAAAATGTTTTGGTGATGTCGATGGACCGCTCCATCAGGAAGACGCAGGCGTCGGCCATGTCCTCGACGTAGAGAAACTCCCGCCTGGGTTTGCCGGTGCCCCAGATTTCGAGCTTCTTGTCGCCAAGCTGCTTGGCTTCATGGGTCTTTCTCAGTAGCGCCGGCAGCACGTGCGACGTTTCGAGGTCGTAATTGTCACCCGGTCCATACAGGTTGGTAGGCATGGCGCAGAGATAGTGCGTGCCATATTGGCGGTTGTAGGCAGCACACATCTCGAGGCCCGCCAACTTGGCCATAGCGTACGCACGATTGGTTGGCTCCAGCGGTCCCGTACCGAGATACTCCTCTTTTATCGGCTGCGGACAGTCCCTTGGGTAGATGCAACTCGAACCGAGAAACAAGAGTCTCTTAACCTGACTGCGCCAGCTTTCGTGGATGACGTTGGTCTGAATTGCCAGGTTCTGATAGATGAACTCGGCAGGGTGGGTGTCATTCGCCAGGATTCCGCCCACTTTCGCAGCCGCCAGGAACACGTATTCCGGCTTTTCTTCGGCGAAAAAATCGCACACGGCCCGCTGGTCGACGAGATCCAGTTCCGCGTGAGTGCGCGTGATGAGGTTTGAATAGCCTTTTGATTTGAGCACACGAACAATTGCGGATCCGGCTAGTCCCGTATGGCCAGCCACATAGATGCGGGCTGTCTTATCGCGCAATTCACTCACGGTGGCTGGGGGTGCTGTAGCCTGCATTGGTAACCAGCAGGTCACGACGCGCAATCGCCAGATCTGCCCGCATCATTTCGGCCACAAGGTCTTCGAAACTCGTCCTGGGACGCCAACCCAGTTTCTCACGTGCCTTCGTGGCATCTCCTAGCAGACTATCAACCTCGGTCGGTCGAAAGTAACGCGAATCGATGCCCACGATGCACTGGCCGGGATTGATCGTGGAGCCGGAGGGCACGTCCGTGGCAATGCCCTGTTCCTCCTGACCGTGCCCCTGCCAGCGGAGCGAAATTCCAAGCTCGCGGGCCGCGTGAACCACGAAGTCACGTACTGAGCGTTGAACGCCAGTCGCAATCACGAAATCCTCCGGTTCGGCTTGTTGCAACATGAGCCACTGCATCTCGACGTAGTCGCGCGCGTGGCCCCAGTCGCGGCGCGCGTCTAGGTTGCCGAGATAGAGGCACGAGTCCAAGCCGAAGTGTATCCGCGCCAGCGCGCGAGTGATTTTTCGCGTGACGAAAGTCTCGCCCCGCTCGGCAGACTCGTGGTTGAACAGGATGCCATTGCAGGCATAGATCCCGTAGGCCTCACGGTAGTTGACCGTGATCCAGTGCGCGTAGAGCTTGGCGACGCCGTAGGGCGAGCGGGGATAGAAGGGCGTCGTTTCGCGCTGCGGCGTTTCCACCGCCTTGCCAAACATCTCCGATGTGGAAGCCTGGTAAAAGCGCGTCTGCTTCTCGAGGCCGAGGATGCGTATTGCCTCGAGCAATCGCAGCGTTCCCAGCGCATCGGCGTTCGCCGTGTATTCGGGCGTCTCGAACGAAACCTGGACGTGGCTTTGCGCCCCCAGGTTGTAAACCTCGTCGGGCTGCACCGCTTGAATGATGCGAATCAGGTTTGTGGCGTCGGTGAGATCGCCATAGTGCAGGATCAGTCGTCTATCCGGTTCATGGGGGTCTTCGTAGAGATGATCAATTCGACTGGTGTTGAACGAAGACGAGCGCCGCTTGATGCCGTGAACCTCGTAGCCTTTGTCGAGCAGGAACGCGGCGAGATGCGCGCCGTCTTGTCCAGTGACGCCAGTGACCAGTGCCTTCTTCAATGCTGCCAACGTCCTACGCTCGTCCTACAACTTCGGCCGACGCATTCGGTACTTGACATAAAACGTTCATGGGAACTTCTGTGACGCACGTCACAGTTTCATGATACAAGTCAGTCATCGACAAGGGGCAAGGCCCGGGCCAAAAAAATGGATGACCGGGCCTTTAGAGGCGGGGAACGAGCAGGGGTATGGGGATCTTCTGGGCAGCTGGTATTGCCTTCGCACTGACGGCGGTGCTGACTTTGACGCTGCGCCCGCTTGCCATTCGCCTGCAGTTCACGGACAAGCCCGGCGGTCGCAAACACCATCTCGGCGAGATTCCACTCGTCGGCGGCATTGCCATGCTGATTGGCATCCTTGTGGGTTTGGCGATTCATGGCGGGCAGGCTGACTACCGCAATTTCCTGGTTCCTGCCGCGCTGCTTGCCGGCGTGGGCCTGATCGATGACCGGCGCAGCTTGCGGATTTCGGTGCGGCTGGCGACCCAGATCTTTGCGACGCTCGCCATGGCAATCGGCGGCGGTCTCTACCTCCGTAATATCGGCGACCCGTTCGGAACCGGCATGTTGGGGCTCGGTGCCCTCGCCATTCCCCTGTCGGTGGTGATCACGCTGACGGTCATCAATGCCTTCAATTTCGTCGACGGCATTGACGGACTCGCGGCCTCGCTGGCGCTGATCGCGTTGGGGGCGGGCGCACTGGCATCCGGATTGGCCGGGCCGCCCGCGGCGATCGCTGCGATTGCCTGTGGGGCGATACTGGGGTTTCTGCCGTTCAACTTCCCCGGCCACCGCAATCGTCGATTCCGTGCGTTCATGGGCGATGCTGGCAGCACGTTGTTGGGCTTCATCGTCGTGTGGTTCACCATTTCGATCTGCCAGGGTGAGTCGCGGTCGCTGTCCCCGGTCGCGGCACTCTGGTTTGCGCTCATGCCGCTTTCGGATTTCTTCAGTTGCGTTGCACGGCGCGTGGCCAGGGGCAAGTTGCCCCTGCAACCGGGTCGCGAGCATTTCCATTTCATCTTGATGCGCGCCGGACTGAGTGCGCGCCAGGTGCTCGCGGTACTGGTCTCCTTCGGCGGGGTCTATGCGACCGTCGGGCTGATCGGGGCGCGTCTTGGGCTGCCGGACTGGACCCTGTTCGCGCCGTGGATCACGCTGCTGGGCTTGCAGTACTTCATCATCAAGGGACTGGCCGTGCGGCTCAGGTTCCGCCGGTGGAAGGGCGCAGCGGGCGTTGTGAGATTGCCGGAATTGGTCGCGGACGTGCAGTTTGTCGAACCGCGGCTGCCCCCCGACCGCCAGGCAGCATAACTTTTCCAGCGACTTTTCGTCGTAGTGGCTGTCGAACTATTTCGCCGGAATCGGCGCCGGTTCAAGGCTTCCCCTGTGGGTCCGCCTGCGCTGGACTATAGTTCCTCACATGACCCGCCTGTCGCGCCGTTCGTTTGTCGTGGGCAGTACGGCCGCAGCCATCGCCAACGCACTGGGCCGCCCGGCACGGGCCTCGGTTGGCGACCTGTATCGGGACGCTATCGTGATCGACGGGCTGGGCGGACTGGGCAACTCGAGCGCGGACGAGGGTGCGCCGCTCACGGATGCGTTCATCCAGGATGTCCGGGACTCGGGCCTCACCGGTGTGCACACGACGATCCTTCCGGTCGGGTCGACACCGCCGGATACCGCGTTCACGCAGGCGGTGATCGGCATCGGCGCGATGGAGGCGGAAATCGACCGGCATCCGGATATGCTTTGTCGGATCCGAGCGGCCGCCGACATCGCCGCGGCGAAGAAGGCTGGGCGCACCGGGCTCATTTACGGGTTTCAGGACGCGGTGTCATTCGAAACCGATCTCTCGCGCCTCGATGAGCTCCATCGCCTCGGGATTCGCGTCGTCCAGTTGACCTATAACCGCCGAAATCTCCTCGGCGACGGTTGCCTCGAGCCGGCAAATGCCGGCCTCAGCAAGGCAGGCGTCGAGGCGGTCGAGCGGATGGACGCGCTCGGGGTCCTCGTCGATCTCAGCCACTGCGGGAGGCAGACCGCGGCCGATTCGATCAAGGCCTCGAAGAAGCCGGTTGCCTTCACGCACACGGGCTGCGCGGCCCTCAACGATCACCCGCGCAATCGCACGGATACCGAACTGCGCGCCGTGGCGGAGAAGGGCGGGGTCTCGGGCATTTATTTCATGCCGTTTCTGAGCGACGGCAGGCAGCCGACGGCGGCCGACGTGATCCGCCATCTCGAGCACATGATCGACGTGGCGGGCGAGGACCATGTCTCGATCGGCACGGACGGCGGAGTCTCGCCCGAGGTCGTGGACCAGAAGTTCAAGGACGCATTCGCAAAGTCCATCCGCATGCGCCGCGCGGCGGGCATCTCGGCGCCGGGCGAGACGGAGGAGGGCTACCTCTTCGCCAACGAGCTCAATACGCCCCGCCGTCTCGAAACGCTTGGCGACATGCTCTCGGCGCGCGGTCATTCCGATGCGCGCATCGAGAAGATCCTCGGCAAGAATCTCGTCCGCGTCTTCTCCGAGACCTGGACCTGAAGGGGACGCGCCCCTTCATGAATATGAAGGGGCGCGTCCCCTTCGTAAGTTATTGATAGCCGCGGGCCTGGAGTTCGAAGAGGCGGGCGTAGGGGCCGTTCGCCCGGATGAGCGCCTCGTGACTGCCGCGCTCGATGATGCGGCCTTCCTGGAGCACGACGATCTGGTCGGCCATGCGCACGGTCGAGAACCGGTGCGAAATCAGGATGGCGCTCTTGCCTTTCGTCAAGGTCCGGAAATGCTCGTAGACGGTGGCCTCCGCGGCGGCGTCCATGGCGGCGGTCGGCTCGTCGAGCACGAGGATGTCGGCTTCCGTGCGCATGAACGCCCGTGAGAGCGCGATTTTCTGCCACTCGCCCCCGGACAGGTCGCGCCCCTGGTTGAACCACTTGCCGAGCGGCGTCTGATAACCCTGCGGCAGCCCTTCGATCACCGGTTCGGCCATGCCCTTGCTGGCGGCCTCGTGCCAGCGCGCCTCGTCCTCGAGGTGCCGGACGTCGCCCGCGCCGATGTTCTCGCCGACGATCAGCTGGTAACGCACGAAATCCTGGAAGATCA
The DNA here is from genome assembly GCA_963738285.1 of uncultured Gammaproteobacteria bacterium. GTDB lineage: Bacteria > Pseudomonadota > Gammaproteobacteria > Steroidobacterales > Steroidobacteraceae > SCUD01. Next base: position 67,868 of record CAVTVX010000010.1, read on the forward strand.
CGCCGATGCGTTGCAGCAGCGCCGTCTCCTCCCAGTCGCCGAGATCCATGCCGTCCAGCGTGATGCGCCCGCTCGTCGGCCGGTACAGGCGAGTCAGCAGCTTGATCAGCGTCGTCTTGCCCGAACCGTTCTCGCCGACGAGGGCCAGCGACTCTCCCGGCCGGATGTGCAGGTTGACGTCGGTCAGCACCGGCCGCTCGGAGCCGGGATAGGCGAAACCGACGTGCTCGAAGCGGATGCCGTCCGCCGGGTCCGGGCCCCGCACAGCCGCGCCTTTCGGGCTCCCGACCGGCGTCTCGAGGTATTCGTAGAGCGTCGCGAGGTAGAGATTGTCCTCATACATGCCGCCGATCGCGGCGAGGCTCGCCGACACCGCCGACTGGCCCTGGCGAAACAGCATGACGTACATGGTCATCTGCCCGAGCGTGATGCGCGCGGCGATCGTCGCGAGCGCCACCCAGGCGTAGGCGCCGTAGAGCGTCGCCGTCGCGACCAGGCCGAGCAGGAATCCCCAGCTGTCGCGCCGGATCGTCAGGTCGCGGTCCTCCCGGTAGAGCTTGTGGAAGATGTCGCGATAGCGCTGGAGGAAGAGCGGCCCGACCCCGAACAGCTTGACCTCCTTGGCGTGGTCCTCCCGCGCGAGCAGCGTCTCGAGATAGAGCTGCATGCGGGTTTCCGGCGAGCGCCAGAGGAAGAGCCGGAAAGCCACGCCGGAGAACCGCGCCTCCGCCAGGAAAGAGGGCAGCCCCGCGAGCACGAGCACGATGACCGCCCAGGGCGAAAAATGGGCGAGGAGCGTTCCGTAGCTCACCAGCGAGATGCCGTTCTGGGCGAGGCCGAAAGTCCGCATGACGAGCGACAGCGGCCGGCTCGAAGCCTCGCGCCGCGCGCGCGTCAGCTTGTCGTAGAACTCCGAGTCCTCGAAGTGCGCGAGCTCGAGGGTCAGCGCCTTTTCCAGGATCATCGCGTTGACGCGCTGGCCGAGCTGGGCTCGGAACAGCGACTGGCAGAGCGAGATGCCGCGCTGCACGCCCGCGAGCGCCGCGACCAGCAGGCCCTCCATGGCGACGAGAAAGAGCGCATGCGCCGTCAGCGGATCGCGGGCGGCCGGGGCGGCGCGGATCGCCGCAACCACGGCATCCACGATCAGGGCGCCGATCCAGGCCACCGCCGCCGGCAGCGTGCCGGCTGCAAGCGTCAGCAGCGCGAGCGCGACGCTGAGCGCCCGGTTGGTCGTCCAGACGAGTCCGAGTGCGTGCCGGCTATAGCGGAATACGCCGAAAAAGCCGCGGGTCAGGTGGGGTGCCGCCGGGGGCAGCGCGCGTCGTGAAGGTTTCAAGCGCCTATTTTAACCGACCTCCGGCGCGCCGCCGCGGCTCGCGAGTCGCTTCGACAGGCAGCTCGCCGATTGCGGGCAGAGCGAGCGGAACTCTTCGCTGTCCTGGACCGCGCGCGGTGCGCTCGCTCGCTCGATGACCCGATAACCCAGCCTTTCGAAAAAGGGCGTGGCGGTCTCGGTCAGGAGGACGAGTTCCGACAGGCCGGTGTCGCGCGCCTTGCGTTCGAGACGGTCGACCAGCGCGCGACCGAGGCCGCTGCCGCGCAGGCGGGGATGAACCGCGATGGATCGCAGCAGGCCGGTCGATTCGAACGATTCGAGGCCGCCGACCGCGACGATCTCGCGGCCTGAGCGGGCAACGATGAGCCACGGCCCCGAACGTTCCAGGTCCGCGGTCGGCAGTCGGCATTGCGCGAGCAGTTCGCGAATGGCCCCGAAATCCCCGGCGGCCGCGGGCTCGATCAGAGCGAAATGCCCGGTTGCAGGGTCGCCAGCGCTCATGGATCGAGCAGCGCCAGCGCGTCCTCCGGCGGCCGCCCGATCACCGCCCTCGAGCCGCGAACGACGATCGGCCGCTCGATCAGGATCGGGTCCTTGACCAGGGCGTCGATCCATTGCGCGTCCGTGAGGGCCCGGCGCGCGTGCTTGTCCTTATAAATGTCCTCGCCCTTGCGGACGAGCTGCTCCGGCCGGATGCCGAGTTTCGCGATGATCTGCTTCAGCTCGCCGGCGGTGGGCGGCGTCTTCAGGTACTCGACGATCCGCGGCGCGACGCCGCGCCCGTTCAGCAACGCGAGCGTCTCGCGGCTTTTGCTGCACTTCGGGTTGTGGTAGATCGTCCAGTCCGTCACGGCCCCAGTTTAAGGCCGCCGCCGCGCGGCGGGCGAGCTAGAATCCGCCGATGCCTTTCGTCACCCCGGCGACCCTCGGCGAATACGACGTGATCGTGGTCGGCTCGGGCGCGGCCGGCGGTCAGACGGCCTATACGCTGGCGATGGAAGGCGCCCGCGTCCTGATGCTCGAGGCGGGGCGCAACTACCTGCCGGAAGTCGAAACGCCGATGTTCAACACGCCCGGCCAGGCGCCGCTGCGCGGCACGTCGACGGTCGACAAGCCCTTCGGATTCTACGACGCGACGGTCGACGGCGGCTGGCAGGTGCCCGGTGAGCCCTACGTCAACACGGCCAATGACGACGCCGGGCGATTCGACTGGTGGCGCGCACGCATGCTGGGCGGGCGCACCAATCACTGGGGCCGCTACTCGTTTCGCAACGGCCCCTACGATTTCAGGCCGAAGAGCCGCGACGGCCTGGGGTTCGACTGGCCGATCGCTTACGAAGAACTGGCGCCTTACTACGACCGGGTCGAGATGCTGATCGGCGTCTACGGTGCCAACGACGGGCTGGAGAATACGCCGGACTCGCCGCCGGGCTGCCTGCTGCCGCCGCCGAAGCCGCGCGCCAGCGACCTGCTCGTGGCCCAGCGTGCGAAGCGCCTCGGCATCCCCGTCGTCGCGGGTCACCGCGCCGTGCTGACGCAGGCGCTCGATCACCGCGTCCTGCCGGCGAAACTGCACCCGGGCAACCCGAACGCGCAGAAAATCCTGGCTTCGCATATGGCGGGCCGCGCGGCCTGCTTCTGGGCGACGCCCTGCGGCCGGGGCTGTTCGATCCGCGCCAACTACCAGTCGACGACCGTGCACCTGCCGCCGGCGCTCGCAACGGGCCGGCTCGACATCCTGGTCGATGCAATGGTGCGCGAAGTGACGCTCGCCCGGGACGGACGGGCGCAAGGCGTCGCCTTCGTGGACAGGACGACGGGCCAGGCCGGGGAGGCCGCGGCGCGTGTCGTCTGTCTCGCCGCGAGTTCCTGCGAGACCGTGCGGATCCTGCTCAATTCGAAATCCGCGCGCTACCCACAGGGGCTCGCGAACTCGAGCGGCAAGCTCGGCCGGTACCTGATGGACACCGTCGGCAGCACGGTGGAAGGCCAGATTCCGCTGCTGGAGGGCCTGCCGCCGCACAACGAGGACGGCGCGAGCGGCGGCCATCTCTACGCGCCCTGGTGGCTCTACGGGGAACAGCTCGCCGGCAAGCTCGGCTTCGCGCGCGGCTACCACGTGGAATTCGGCGGCGGCCGCCTCATGCCCTCGCTCTACACATTTTCCGGCATCGAATGGGTGACCGGCGGGAGTTTCGGTCCGCGGCTCAAGGAAGACGCGCGCCGCTACTACGGCTCTTTCATGTACTTCGACGGCCGCGGCGAGATGATCCCGAACGAGGACTCGTACTGCGAGATCGACCCGGACGTCAAGGACCGCTGGGGCATTCCGGTCCTGCGCTTCCGCTGGAAGTGGTCGGAGCACGAAACGCGCCAGGCCGCGCACATGCAACTCAGCTTTGGCCAGGTCATCGAGGCCATGGGCGGCCGCGTCAAGGGCGAAATCAAGGCGAACGGCGCCGACGCGATTGCGCCCGGGGGCTCGATCATTCACGAAGTCGGCGGCGCGATCATGGGCAAGGACGCCGGCAGCTCGGTGACCAACCGCTGGGGACAGGCCTGGGATGTCCCGAACCTCTTCGTGACCGACGGCGCCGTGTTCCCGTCGAACGCGGACAAGAATCCGACGCTCACCATCATGGCGCTCGCCTGGCGGGCCGCCGATCATATCCTCGGGCGCATGCGCCGCAAGGAGCTTTGAGATGTCCGGCCCTGTCCGTATCGACCGGCGAACGACGATCAAGTGGATGATTGCCGCCACGGCCTCGATTCCGGCCATCCGCCGGGAAGCTTTCGCGGAAGCCCCAGCCCTCCCGGCACCCGGCTACGGCACGGATCCCAACCTGACGCGGGTTTATTCCCCCGGCGATCTCTGGCCGCTGACTTTCACGGAGTCGCAACGGCGAACGGCGACTGCGCTGTGCGATGTCGTCATCCCCGCCGATGCCGCATCGCCGAGCGCATCCGCGGTCGGTGTCGTCGACTTCCTGGACGAATGGATCAGCGCTCCGTACGCCGCGCAGCGGGAAGACCGGGCCCCGATCCTCGCCGGCCTGGAATGGGTCGATGCGGAATCCCGGCGGCAGTTCGGGCGCGGTTTTGCCGACTGCAGCGATGAGCAGAAAACTGCCCTCTGCGATGCGATCGCCTACCTGCCGCGGGCGGACGCGGCGCGCGAGAAATCCGCCCGCTTCTTTGCGCGGTTCCGCGACCTGACGATGGGCGGTTTCTATACGACGCCCGACGGCATGCGGGACATCGGTTATGTCGGCAACGTCGTGCTCGAGCGTTTCGACGGACCGCCGCCGGAAGTTCTCGCGAAGCTCGGCCTGGCCGGGAAGCCGGCATGACCGCGGGGCCCGGACGCCTGGGTGTCGGCCTGGTGGGCAGCGGTTTCAATGCCGGTTTTCACCTGCGCGCGTTTCGCGCCGTGCGCGAGGCCGACGTGCTGGGCATCTGGAGCCCGACGGCGCGCAACGCGGCCGCCGCCGCGGAGCAGGCCCGCAAGCTCGACGTCGGCGACACGCGGCCATATGCGAGCCTGCGCGAGCTCGTGGCGGACCCCGCGATCGACGCGCTGTGGCTGACCGGACCCAACCACCGGCGGCTGGAGAACATCGAGGAAATCGTCGATGCCATCGAGCGCGGCGACGGCACGCTGCGCGGCATCGCCTGCGAGAAGCCGCTCGCCCGCACGGTCGGCGAAGGCGAGCGAATCCTCTCGCGGGTCCGGCGCGCCGGGCTGGTTCATGGCTACCTGGAAAACCAGTTGTTCGCGCCGCAGGTGGAGGCCGGCCATGCACTGGCCTGGAGCCGCGGGGCGGCGACGACGGGCCGGCCCTACCTGGCCCGGGCCGCGGAGGAACACAACGGGCCGCACACACCCTGGTTCTGGCGCGGCGAGCTGCAGGGCGGCGGGGTGCTGAATGACATGATGTGTCATTCGGCGCTGCTGGTCCGACACCTCCTGACCGCGCCCGGCGCGCCGCGCTCGTCGCTGCGCCCCGCGCGCGTCACGGCCCACATCGCGAGCCTGAAATGGGGGCGGCCGCACTACGCGGAGCAGTTGCAGCGCATCCACGGGCGCGAAGTGGATTACGCGCGCCATCCGTCCGAGGACTACGCGAGCCTCGTGATCGAATTCGAGACGGAGGAGGGCCAGACCGTGATCGGCGAGGCCACGACGTCCTGGAGTTTCGTGGGTGCGGGCCTGCGGCTGTCCGCAGAGCTGCTCGGCCCCGAATACTCGATGTCGTGGAACACGCTCGACAGCGGGCTCAAGCTGTTCTTCTCGCGCGCGGTGCCGGCGCCGCCCGGCGAGGACCTCGTCGAGAAACAGAATGCGGAAACCGGCCTGATGCCGGTCGTCGCCAACGAGGCCGCCGCTTATGGCTACGAAAACGAGGACCGGCATTTCGCACGGGCGTTTCTCGGCAAGGAGAGTCCGCGGCTGACGTTCGATGACGGCCTCGAGGTCGTGCGGCTCCTGATGACGGCGTACCAGAGCGCCGAGGAAGGCCGGACGCTTGCGTTTCCGCCGCCGGGGCTCGATCGGTTCGTTCCCGCGGTCGCAAAAGGCACGTGGCGGGCGTGATCCGCATTGCACAGGAGGATTCATGAAAACGCTGGCGATCGTTGCGGTGGCATTGGCCATGGGCACGGCCTCGGCCGGGGAAAAGGCCCCCATGCCTGAATGGAGGGCGCTTGCCGGGAACGACCTGCGCGAATTCTGGCGCGGCTGGAACAGCGATGGCTTTCCCGCCGGCTGGCGTGTTGACGGAGGGACGCTGTCAAAAGACGGCGATGTCGAGGACCTCGTGAGCCGCGAGACATTCGGGGACTTCGAGCTGGAGCTCGAGTGGAAGCTGACGCCGGGCGGGAATGCCGGAATCTTCTACCGCGGAACGCACGAGTACGACCACATCTACTGGAGCGCGCCCGAGTACCAGCTGCTCGACGACGCAAAGCATCCCGACGGCCGCAACCGCCTGACGTCCGCTGCCGCGGCCTACGCGCTCTACGCGTCGCCGGCCGGCATCGTCAAGCCGGGCGGAGAGTGGAACCAGGCGCGGATCGTGGTCGACGGCGCGCACGTGGAGCATTGGCTGAATGGCCAAAGAGTCGTGACCTACGAGCTGTGGAGCCCGGACTGGAAGACGAAAGTCGCGGCCAGCAAGTTCGCGCCGTACCCGAACTACGGGCTCGCGAAGGAAGGGCTGCTCGGCATCCAGGGCGACCATGCCGGGTCGTTGACGCTGCGCAGCATCCGGATTCGCGAACTGCACTGAGCCTATCGGGGGATCCCCGCATGTCGACCCAAAAGTGCCTGCATGGGCTGGTGTGCGCGGTCGCGCCACTCGCATTGCTTGCGGCTTGCGCGAAGCCCCACGAGGCGGCAGCGCCCGCCGGCCAGCTCGGCGATGCCGTCACCCCGACCGCGTATCACATCGAGCTGTCGATCGACCCGTCCAAGGCCCGTTTTTCCGGCACGACCGTCATCGACGTCACGCTCGACGAGCCGCTGGACGCCCTCTGGCTGCACGGCAAGAATCTCGACGTTTCCGGGGTCTTCCTGACGGACCGCGAGTCCAGGCGCATCGAGGCGACCTACGCCGAAAAACTGGATTCCGGCGTCGCGCGACTGACGCTGTCCGATGAGGCTCCCGCCGGGCCGGCGCAACTGCACTTCACCTACACGGCGCCTTTCAATACGTCCATCAATGCGCTGTTCAAGGTCGAACGCAATGGCGATTTCTATGCCGCCACGCAGTTCGAGCCCATTGCGGCGCGGCAGGTCTTCCCCTCGTTCGACCAGCCCGGATTCAAGGTGCCCTTCGACATCGCGGTGACCGCCCGCAAGGGCGATGCCGTGATTGCCAATACGCCCGAGGCGTCGAGCGAAGCGCTGGCGGATGGGCAGGTGCGTCACGTGTTCCGCAGGACTCGGCCGCTGCCCACCTATCTCATCGCGCTCGCGGTGGGACCCTACGACGTCGTCGATCAGGGCCTGATCCCGCCGAACGCGGTGCGCGATCGCGGGGTGCCCCTGCGCGGCATCGTGGCGCGAGGACACGGCAACGAGATGCGCTACGCGCTGAAGAACACGGCAGGCTACCTGGCTGCGCTGGAACGGTATTTCGGCACGCCGTATCCATACGAAAAACTCGACCTGATCGCCATGCCGGAGAGCTTCGGCGGTGCCATGGAAAATGCCGCGGCGATCACCTACGACGAGTACCTGCTCCTGATGGATGAGAATTCCCCGCTCGACCAGCGGCGGGCGTATGCCACGCTCCATGCGCACGAGATGTCGCACATGTGGTTCGGCGACCTGGTGACGCCGAAGTGGTGGAACGACCTCTGGCTCAACGAATCGTTCGCGTCCTGGATGGAATACAAGGCGGCCGAAGCCTACTGGCCCGAGGGCCAGTTCGATCGCGAGACATTGAAAGACGCGCTCGGCGCCATGAACGATGATTCGCTGGCCGCCGCCCGCCAGATCCGCGAACCCATCGACGACAGCGACGAGATCAACGGCGCCTTCGACGACATCACCTACGAGAAGGGAGGCGGGGTGCTCGCGATGCTCGAACACTTCGTCGGCGAGGAGCAATTCAGGGACGGCGTCCGCCTGTACCTGTCGCGGCACGCGGATGGCACGGCGACGGCCGAGGATTTCATCGAGGCGGTCGCGGAGGGCTCCAGGCGCTCCGGGATCGAGGCGGCATTCAAGTCCTTCATCGAACAACCGGGTGTTCCGCTGGTGTCGGTGGCGGCCGAGTGCAGCGACCCGAAGGGCCCGCGCCTGGTCGTACGGCAGTCGCGTTACGCGCCACTGGGTTCGACTATCCAGGTCGATGCCAGCACCTGGAAAATCCCGTTCTGCGCGTCCTATACCGTCGGTCGCGAGCGCGGGCAGACCTGCGCCGTGGTCGGCGACAAAGAGCAGACCATCGCGCTCGACGTGGCGTCGTGCCCGACTCGACTGCACCCGAATGCCGACGGCACGGGCTACTACCGCTTCGCGCTGGACGAGACGGGCTGGAAGGAACTGATCGAAGCAGCGACGGCCCTGAGTCCCGCGGAGGCGCTGGCATTTGCCGACAGCCTCGACGCCGCATTTCGAGCCGGTAAAGTCTCGGCGGATGCCTACGTGTCGGGCATGGCCGCGCTCGTGAACCACAGGGCCTGGGACGTTGCCGACGCGGCTACGGGCTATCTCGAGCAAATCACGAAGATCATCGACGTCGACAGGCTGGCACCTGTCGAGAAAAGGTTCCGGGAAATCGTCAGGCCGCGTTACGCGCAGCTTGCCGGTGCTTCGGATCCGGGCTCGCAACTGCTGCACCAGCACCTGCAGCGTTTCCTGATCGTCGTCGCCAAGGACCCGGACATGCTCAGGCCCCTTGCCAGGCAGGCAGCGGCGATCGTCGGCCTCGAAGGCAAGGCGAACCGGTCGGCCGCGCCCGCCGGCGAATACCAGACGATCCTGAGCGTGGGCGTGCAGGACCTGGGGGAGAAGTTCTTCGACCTGTTGCTGCGACAGGCCGTGGCGTCCGAAGACCCCGAGTTCCGCGCATCCGCCATCGGCGCGCTGGCGCGCGCCGAAGACCCGGCGGTCGTCGAAAAACTCGAGGCCGCGGTCCTGGCCGGCCGATTCAAGGGCACGGAGATGCTGGGCGTCCTCGCCCGCCAGATGAACCGTCCGGCGACCACGGAGCAGACCTACGCCTGGCTGCGCAGGCATGACGACGCGATCATCGCGATGATCCCCGAGACGTTTCGGCCCAATTTTTTTCCGACGCTGGGCGGGGCTTTCTGCTCCATCGAGCGGGCCGACGAGTGGCAGCGCTTCGTCATGTCCCATGCCAGGGAGCTGCCGGGTTACGAACGCGATTTAGCGCAGGCGACGGAAAGCATCCGCCTGTGCGCGGCGCTGAAGACCGCAAGCGCCGGGAATCTGCTCGCCGCCCTTGGAAGCGACCGCCGGTCGGCCTCGAAGTCTTATTCGGATTTCAGCCGCTCGAGGTAACGATCCCGCAGTTCCGTCTGGCGCGAGCGCATGCTCGCCGGAATGCCCGCGATCCAGACCTGCTCGGCCACCGTCGTGACCTCGAGCGGATCGCCGCTCCAGAGCACGAGGTCGGCGACCTTGCCCTTTTCGATGCGTCCGCGATCGGCGCCGATGCCGAAAATGTCGGCCGGGTTCGAGGTGATCGCGGCAAGCCCCGCATCCCAGGGCAGTCCGTGCGCCACGGCGTTGCCCGCGAGCTGGCGGTTCTTGCGCGCCTGGAAACTGTCCGGGTACGAGAACGCGATGCGCACGCCGGCTTCGTTCAGGATCCTTGCGCTGTCGAAGCGCGCCCCGAGCTGGTCGAAACCATCGGGCAGGTTGGCGAGCGGATTGAGGATCACCGGCACGCCGGCGGCGGCGAGATCCCGGGCGACCACCCAGGCCTCTGCACCCCCTGCGATGACCGGCTTCATGCCGTGCCGCGCCGCGTAACGAATCACCTCGCGGATGTCGGAGGCGCGATCGGCCTGGAAGATCACCCGGCCGCCCGCGAGATAAGCCTTGAGCGCCGCGCGTCCTTCGGGCAACAGGAGCGCAGCCGGCCCCGACGAGCCGGGCTCCTTCACTTCGCGGATCGCCTGGTCGAAGAGCATGTACTGCGCCGCGCGGCTGCCGCCCGAGGCGGCATGCGCGGCACTGCCCCAGTTCACGAAGAGCGTCTTGCTGCCGTCGAGCGCCGCATCGAAGCGCCCGTCGAGGGTGACCGCCGAACCCTGGCCCACGACCAGGCTGTCGGCCGCGAGCGGCCCGAGCATCGTCCAGGTCACGCCTTCGATGCGCGCCACGGGCAGCAGCACCGAGCGGGCATTGAATGCCGGCGTCACGTCGAATTCCGGCCGCCACATGTGCTGCCAGGCGGGCGCGGTCAGCTTGAGTTCCGCGTCAAAGGTGGACGCTTCGAGATTCACTTCCTCGAGGCCGATCTGCGTGATGCCGCCGAAGAGGCCCGGCGTCACGGGCCGGCCATTCGCCTCGACGAGGGTCGCGCCGGCGGGCACCGCGAGATGGGCGCCGACGGCGGCGATGCGTCCGTCACGGACCCACACGTCGGCGTGCTCCAGCGTGCCTGCGGCAGCCGCCGTGTGCACGCGCGCGTCCCGGATCAGGATGTCCTGCGCCGGGGCGACCGCGGGCGCGAGGCTCGCCGCCGCCAGTGCGATGAGGCCGAGGGTTCTCACAGGGAGAAGTCCGACCAGGGCCCGGCCGCGGGCTTCGAGCGGTCAAAGCGCAGCACGCCATCCACGAAGACCTGGTCGGCCAGCGCGTAGACGCTGAATGGCGTGCCGTTCCATACGACGACGTCGGCCATCTTGCCGGGCTCGAGCGTGCCGGTCTGGTCCAGGATGCCGAGCGCCTTGGCGGGGTTCGCCGTAATCCAGCGAATGGCCCGCTCGGGTTGGATGTCGAAGCCCACGCGATTGCCGCGCGTCATCGCCTTGGCGGCCTCCTGGTTCAGGCGCTGGATGCCTTCCTCGGAATCGGAGTGGACCATGGCGCAGCTGCCGGCCGGGCGGTCCACGATCGCGATGTTTTCCTGGATGCCGTCGTAGGCCTCCATCTTGAAGCCCCACCAGTCCGCCCAGAGCGCGGCGCAGACGCCTTCTTCGGCGAGGCGGTCCGCGATCTTGTAGGCCTCGACCGCGTGGTGGAACGCCGCGATCCGGAAGCCGAACTCCTGGGCGATATCGAGCATCGTCGCCATCTCGTCCGATCGGTAACAGTGGTTGTGGACGAGAATGTGACCGCGCATCACTTCGGCCAGCGTCTCGAGCTTCAGGTCGCGCTTCGGCGGCTGGGGCGGGACGGCATCCTCGTCCTTCTGTCCCTTCTTCTTTTCATGCAGCGCGAGTTTCGCTTCGTATTCGTCCCAGCTCGCCATGTAATCCCGGGCATCCGCAAAGGCCTGGCGGTAGCCCGCCACGTCGCCCATGAGGGTCGACGGGAACTGCTTGCGGCGGCCATACACGCGCTTCGGATTCTCGCCGCAGGCCATCTTGAGGCTTTGCGGCGCGCCCGGGAATTTCATCGCCTGGTAGGTGATCGCGGGCACGTTCTTGATGGTGACGCCGCGGCCCCCGATCAGGTTCGCGGAGCCCGGCAGGACCTGCAGGGACGTGACGCCGCCCTGGAGCGCCGCCTCGAATCCCGGGTCCTGCGGCCAGATGCTGTGCTCGGCCCAGACGTTCGAGGTCACCGGGTCGGTCGCTTCATTGCCGTCGGACTGGGCCTCGACGCCGGGACTCGCGTAGACGCCAAGGTGCGAATGCACGTCGATGAGCCCGGGCGTCACCCATCGTCCGCTCGCGTCGATGACCACGGTGCCGGGGGGTGCGGTCAGCGACGTTCCCACGGCGGCAATGCGCCCGTCTTCGATCAACACGTCGCCGCCGTCGATTCGCTCCCCGCTGCCCGTCAGCACCGTGGCATGGCGGATCAGCGTCGTCGGGCTCGGTTCGACCCGGTAGGTCGAGGAGTAAGGGGCGCGGGTCGCAGCTGCGGTCTGGGGCGGGGCCGCCGCCTCGGCCGGCGCCTGGGGCTGCGCTGCGCAGGCGGCGATGACCGCGCTGCCGAACGCGACGAAAAGGGACCTCATGCGAACGAATGGTACACGGACGCGGATTGCTGCGTAAAATCGCGGGGCCCGCACGCTATGACGCCACAACAAGTCATCTTCCTCCTGATCGTCGCGATCACGCTCGTGCTCTTCATCAGCGAGCGCGTCCGGATCGACGTCGCCGCGATGCTGACGCTGCTTGCGCTCGCCGCGACCGGCATCGTGACGCCGGTGGAGGCGTTGTCGGGTTTCTCCAGCGAACCGGCGATCATCGTCGCCTCGGTGTTCGTGATTTCGGCTGCGCTGACCCAGACCGGCCTGACGGAACGGATCGGCGCAGGAATCGCCCGGGCCGCGGGAGCCCGGGAATGGCGCGCAGTCCTGGTGGTGATGCCGGCCGTCGCCGCGCTCGCCGCGTTTTCCCATCACCTCATGATCACGGCGATGATGCTGCCGATCATGATGCGTCTCGCGCGGGTGCAGAACCTTTCGCCATCGCGCCTGCTGATGCCCATGTCGCTTGCCGCCTCGCTCGGCACGACGCTCACGATCTTCAGCGCGCCGGCATTCCTGCTGATGAATCACCTGCTGCTGACCGGCGGCCAGGCCACGCTCGGCGTATTCGGCATCACGCCGATCGGCATCGCGCTCGTCGGCCTCGCCATCCTCTACATGCTGCTCGGCCGCTGGCTGCTGCCGCGGCGCATGGCGCGGGCGGACGAGGCCGAATACCTGCGCCTCGACCGTTACTACACCGAGCTCGTCATCGAGGACGACTCGCGCTGGATCGCGAAGCCGATGGCGGAATTCAACCGCTACTACGAGGGCCGGCTCGAGGTCGCCGAATGGCTGAGAAACGGCGTGCCACAGCACAACAAGGGCAAGGAATCGGTCCTGGCCGCGGGCGACGTGCTGTTCGCGACCGCGACCCCGGACGAGATCGCCTCAGTCGAGACCGACCCCGGCATCTCCCTGCACGCGGTCAAGAAGTACGGGGAGACCGGGGGCAAGGCGGATATCGGCACTCACCAGCTGGTGCAGGTGGTCGTCGCCCCGCATTCGCCGTTCATCGGGGAGACGATCGGCGGGGTCGATTTCAGGAAGTCCTTCGATGTGCTGGTCGTCGGACTGTGGCGTCGCAACTCCTGGATCCGCGACCGGCTGTCGCAGGTCAAGATGAGCGAGGGTGACCTGCTCGTGCTGCACGGCACGCCTGACCGCTTCGCGGAACTGGCCTCGCACCACGGCTTCCTGATGTTGGTGCCGTTCTCCGCCAATCCGCGCCGGCGGCAATACGCGACGCGGGCCCTGCTCATCGTCGCCGCCATCGTCGTCGCGGCCGCCTCCGGGGTGATTCCGACCCAGATGGCCTTCCTCGGCGGTGCCGTCGTGCTCGTCCTCTCCGGCTGCGTCGGAATCGAGCACGCCTATCGCGAGATCGACGTGCGCATCTACGTGATGATCGCCGGTGTCATTCCGCTGGGTCTCGGCATGGAGAAGACCGGCACCGCAGCCTACCTCGCCGAGCAGCTGCAGCACTTCACGGTGGGCTGGAGCCCGCTGGCGATGATGCTCGCGCTCTACTGGGGCGCGGCGCTCGTGACCCAGATCCTGTCCGATTCGGCGACCACGGTGCTGCTCGGGCCCATTGCACTGGCGCTGGCGCTTGCGCTCGGCTTGCCCCCGCAGCCCTTCATCGTCTGCACCGCGCTCGGCGCCGTGACTGCCTTCCTGACGCCGATCGGCCATCATGGCAACCTGCTGATCCTGAACCCGGGCCAGTACACCTTCGGCGACTTCATTCGCGTGGGAATCCCGCTCACGCTCGGTATCAGCTTCGTCAGCGCCTGGCTCGCCCAGTACCTCTGGCTCGGGGGTCCGCTCCTGCCGAGCTGGCTGCACTGAACGGCCGGGCCGCGAGCGCGCCTAGTCGATCCGGCCGATGTGAGGTTCAGGTCGCCGGCGCGGGACGAAAGGAGCCGCCTTCGCTCCACGACGCGGCCAGTACATTCAGGATGAGCCGGCCCGCGGTGACGCAAGTGAGGCCGTTCGTGAAATCGAACGACGGCGCGATCTCGACGATGTCCATGCCGACGATGCGATGGCTGCGCGCCACGGCGCGCAGCAGCGGGGCGAGCTGGCGGAAATAGATGCCGCCCGGCGTCGGCGCCATGACGGCGGGCATCTCCGTCGGATCGAGACCGTCCGCGTCGATCGTGAGATAGACGGGCAGGCCCGCAGGGATCGCGGCGAGTACCGGGTCGATGCCTTCCGCGTGAATCTGCTCCGCGCCGATCAGCCGCGAGCCAAAGGCGCGCGCGGCCTCGACCTCGCGGGCCCTCGCGCTGCCGATGGCGCGCAGGCCGATCTGCGTCATGCCGGATACGGCCTTGACCTTGCTGGCCCATTGCAGGGGGCTCGAGTAGCCTCGGCGCACGCCGCCGACGTCCTCGCGCCAGTCGAGGTGGGCGTCGATATGCAGGATGTGGACCGGCCCTCCGACGGCGTCGAGCGCGTCCACGACCGGGATCGTGACGCCATGATCGCCGCCGAGCACGATGAGCTGAGTGCCCTGTTTCCAGAGATGCCGGATGCGCGCGGTGATCGCCGCGGCGTAGTCGCCGTAGTCGCCGCCATCCCAGCCGACGTTGCCCATGTCGAAGTGGCTCGGCAGGTTGGACGCGAGGTCGGTGCCGACGTCGAAATCCCAGTGCGCCGGGTCGTAACAGAAGCTCTGCGAGCGCGCGCGGATCGCATCCGGTGCCCGGGCCTGGTCGTTCGGAAACACGTCGTGCGCGTAGGGTTCGCTGTGCCGGATGCCGAGCAGGGCCACTTGTGCATTCCAGCCGGGCGGGTCCGTGACGACCGGCCAGTCGAGAAACGGCCGTTCCGGCCTCGTCGTCGGTTGCAGGTTCATGGGCGGGGTCCGCGTCCTGCGTCGATGGTAAGCCAGAGCAGCGCGGCAATGACAGACGTGACGGCGCCGGTCGCGAACACCGCGCCCCAGCCACCCTGTGTCGCCGAAAGCGCCGCGATGAGCGGCGTTCCAATGACGCCGCCGAGATTGCCGCCCGTGTTGAGCACGGCGGTCGCCGCCATGGAATCGTTGGGCGCGAGGCGCATGGCCACGCCCCAGTAGTTGCCCTCGTTCAATTCGACGCAGGCGAAGCCGAGGCAGAGCGCGGCCACCGCCGGATAAGGATTCGTGATCGAGACCGTCAGGTAGAGGAAGAGGGCGGCGAGCGGCAGCGTGCAGAATGGCAGGATGCGCGCGCCGGCTCGATCGCCGAATCGCGACCGCAGCCGGTCGGCGACACGTCCTCCGGCCGCCGATGCGAAGCCCGCCACGACGAAGGGCAGCGATGCGAGCCATCCGCTTTCGAGCACGGAGAGCCTGCGCTCCTGGACCAGGTAGAGGAACCCCCAGAAATTCACCAGGTAGAAAACGTAGTTCATGATCAGGTACGAGAGCGTGAGCCGCAGGACCTGCGGATCGCCAAGCACGCCGAGCACCCGGCGCATCGTCAGGGGCGCGGCGGCATCGTAGGCGGGGTTTGCGGCCAGCTCGGCCCGCTCAGCCGGCGAGACCGCCGGATGCAGCTCGGGACGGTCGCGCACGAAGCCGTACCAGATCGCGACCAGGATGAGCGACGGCAGGCTCGTGATCAGCAGCGCCGCCTGCCAGCCGTAGGCCCGCATCAGCCAGGCCACGAGCGGCGAGGCCATCGCCGCGCCGGTCCACAGCCCCGTGACCATGAGCCCCACCATCGAGCTCCAGGAGGCCACGGGGTACCAGAGCCGGATGGTGCCGGATGCGACCGGGAACAGCCCGCCCTGCGCGACGCCGAGCAGCGATCGCGCGATGAGCAGCGTCAGGAACACGAGTCCGGCCGCGGCGATCATCGGCGAGATCGCGGTGGCGACGCTGGCGGCGACGGTCATGAGCCCGAAGAAGGCGATCGTCGCGCGCGCACCGAATCGCTGGCCGAACAACGCGCCGGGCAGCTGGAAAATCGCGTAGGCGAGCAGGAAAGCCGTGATCAGCCAGCCGACCTGGACCTGGGTGAGGCCGAGTTCGGGCATCATCCGTTCCGCGGCGATGCCGACGCTGTTGCGCTGGAGATAGCCCGTCAGCGCAAAGCCGAAGATCATCGCGAAGACGATCGATCGGATGCGGGGAGGGCGCATCGACCGATACTA
This sequence comes from uncultured Gammaproteobacteria bacterium, assembly GCA_963738285.1. Lineage (GTDB taxonomy): Bacteria > Pseudomonadota > Gammaproteobacteria > Steroidobacterales > Steroidobacteraceae > SCUD01. Next base: position 84,035 of record CAVTVX010000010.1, read on the forward strand.
GCAATGTTCGCGGTCAACGCGCCCGCCGCGAGTTGCTCCCGCGTGAGGGACACGCTGTAGCTGTCCCGCGCCTTGTCGTACTTGAGCGACGACCGGGGCACCGGATTTTCATGGGGGACGGCACACGCGCGATTGTCAGGCACGCCGTGGTACGGTTAGCGTGTCACCGTGAGCAGGGCATTCATCAAGGAAGGGGACGGCAGCGAGGACGAGGAGCTCGCCGAACTCCAGGTCAGCCCGCACCGCAACCTCGTGACGCCGGACGGACTGCGGCAGATCGAGCACACGGTCGAGCAGTTGCGCGCTTCCCTGTCGGAAGCGCGCGCAACCCTGTCGGAGGCGCGCGCATCGGAGGACCGGGCGGACGTGAAACGGCTCCAGCGTGACATGCGCTACTGGACCGAGCGCCTGCGGACCGCGGAAGTGGTTCCGCCGGCCGGGGCGACCGCGAGAGTGCGTTTCGGTTCGGTCGTGACGCTCGAAATGCAGGACGGCGCGCGCCTGGAATACCGGATCGTCGGCGAGGACGAATCCGATCCGGCCGACGGCCGGATTTCGTACGTTTCGCCGATTGCCCAGCGCCTGATCGGGCAGGCGGCCGGGGACGAGATCGAACTGTCCGGCGGCGCGGCGACGGTCCTCGAAATCCGCTAGCCCTCAGCCCTGCGTCGGACGCAGCAGCAGGACGCCGAACCCCAGCCCGGCCAGTGCCGCGCAGGCCGAGCCGATGAGCACGCCGAACTTGGCGACCGCCAGCAGCGTCGGCTCCGCGAAAGCGAGCGTCGCAATGAAGATGGACATCGTGAAGCCGATTCCGCCGAGGCAGCCAATCACGGCGATGCCGGCCGCCGTGACGCCGCGAGGCAACGCACAGAACCGGGACTTGATCGCAATCGCGGCCGCCAGGCCGATCCCGAGCGGCTTGCCGACGAGCAGGCCCAGCGCGACGCCGCTCGCGAGGCGGGTCGAAATCCCGCCGCCGAGGTCGAGCCCGTCAATGCGTATGCCGGCATTCGCCAGCGCAAAAAGCGGCATGACGCCGAACGCCACCCAGGGATGCAGCGCCATCTCGAGCCGCACTGCCGCAGGCTCTTCGCCCGGCTTCCCGGCCGTGGTCATGGGCGTCAGCAGGCCGACCGCCACCCCGGCAAGCGCCGGATGCACGCCGGCGCGCAGGAATCCGTACCAGATGACGGCTCCCGGCAGGGCGCAGGCGATCCAGGGATTCACCCGGAACCGGTGACAGAGCCAGAGGCCGGCGGCGCCTGCGGCGGCGATTGCGAGCCCGGCGGGCGCGATGCCCTCCGCATAGAAGAACGCGATGATGAGGATCGCCGCGACGTCGTCCGCGATCGCGATCGCAAGCAACAGGACGCGCAATGCCGCATCGACCCGCCGGCCGAGCAGTGCCAGCACGCCGACCGCGAATGCAATGTCGGTTGCCGTCGGCACGGCCCAGCCATCGCGCAGCGAATCGCCGGTGGTCGCGATGAAGATCAGCGCCGGCACCAGGATCCCGCCCGCTGCGGCGACGAGCGGCAGTGCCGCGAGTGCCGGGGAGGACAGCGCCCCGTCGTGGATTTCGCTTCGGATCTCGAGGCCGACGACGAGGAAGAAAACGGCCATCAGGCCGTCGTTGATCAGGAAATGGAGGGAGGTGCCGCCCGGCAGCGCCGCCGTATCCCAGATCCGTTCGTAGAAACCGTGCGCGTCCGAGTTCGCCCACAGCAACGCGACCGCCGCGGCGCCGAGCAGCACCAGGCCACTCGCGGTCTCGACACGCAGGAAGTGCTCGAAGGGCTTGAGAAGCCGGGCAATATGGGATGCCGCGTTCAAGGCCCTCGGGGTCCCTTGCTACAGGGCGGGTCCCGCATTGTCGCCCAGCATCCGGGCACGCACCATCGGCACCGGCGGCCCGCCGAAAGACAGGAAGCGGTCATGGAACGACCCCCACGCCTCGCGCCCGCCGCGGGTCGCCGTCCAGTCGTCGCGAAGCTTGCGGATCATGAGCTTGCCGAGCGTGTAGTTGAGATAACCCGGGTCGTAGGTTCCCCGCGCGGCCTGCTGTCGCGCATTGCCGGGATCCTGGAATGCCTCGTCGCGGAACATCCGTTCGCATTCCTGTGCTTTCATGCCGCGCGTGTGCAGGCCGATCGCGCAGACGTAGCGCACGTCGCGCAGGAGCGCCTCGCTGATCTGCCCAACCCGGTATTCGGCACGCCCGCCTTTCAGGCCGCCGGCGAGCCCGGCTTCCCACATCATCTCTTCCGAGTAATGCGCCCAGCCCTCGGTGAAGGCGTAGCTCAGGAATAAGCGGCCGATCGGGCTTTCGACCCGGTTCGAATGCAGCGCATGCAGGAAGTGACCCGGCCACACCTCGTGGACCGAAGTCGCCATCAGGACCGCGAGGCCCGGTATATAGGCCAGCTGCTCTTTTTTCGGCCAGGACGGGTCCGGCGGCGCGATGTAGTAAGTCGACGGCATGCCGACGTCATAGGGTCCGGCGGTGTTGATGTAGGCGAAATTCGTCGCCTGGTATGGCGGTGCCTGTTCGACCCGGATCGGGTCGTCCGCGGGGATCGTGGCGAGCTTGTGCTCGACGATGAAAGTGCGCAGCAGGTCGAGCTGCCTGCGCGCGCCCTCGACCGCCCCGCCCACCGGGCGGTCCGAATTCATGCGGGCGATGCAGCCCTTGCGGTCCTTGCCCGGTGCGAATTCCCGGCAGGCCTCATCGAGGGCGGCGAGATTGCGCTCGAGATCCGCCTGGCCGAGCTGCTGAATCCGTTCGAGGGGTACCTCCACCCGTTCGGTCCGCTTCAGCATGGCCGTGAAGAGCGGAGCGCCGATCGCAAAATCCTCGGTCTGGGTGGCGTGCTGCGCCTTCAGCCAGTCGGTCAGCTTTTGCAGGGCTGCCTGCGCCCCTGCGTTGGCGTCGGCGAAGGACTTCTGGAGCGCGGGGTCGTTGACGTCCTTGAAGACCTGCGGCGCGTCGTCGCGCAGGAATCCGACCATGCCGCCGAACCGGGCCACGCCCTCGTCGATCCAGGTGCGCGGCATGGGCGTGCGCAGGTTGCCCTGGATCTGGGCGGCCGCGGTCGGAATGTTCGACAGCCACACGGTGAAGTCCTGCAGCCTGCGGTCGAGCGGCGCATAGGGCTTGGTGAGATAGGGGTCGGGCGTCAGGAAATCGAGGTTCCAGTCGAAATAGAAAGTCGGGTTGCGAAACGGCCATTCGGCCTGCTCCAGCCAGAACAGGTTGCGGTCGACGACGGCGAGCAGGTAGTCGCGCTCGAAGCGCTGCGGGTCCGTGAGTTGCGCGGCATCGAAGGATTGCGCCTGCGCGGCGACGGACTCGAGGCGCTTGACCTCGGCGGCGATGCCGCCCGGGCTCCAGTCGGGAAAACGCCCGGCAAATTCCTGGCGGCCCGCGGCGAAACCCATCATGGGGTGCGCTTCCATCCAGTTTTCGGCGAATTGCTGGACGAAGGCCGGCCAGTCCTTTTCCTTGTGGGCCTGCGGTTCGGGTTTCTTTCCGCAGGCGCCGAGCGACAGGCTGAGCAGGAGGACGACAACAACGGGGACGATGCGCATGTTTCGCTCCGGAATATCTGGATTCGCGACCGTACCAGCAGACCCCGCGAGCGTCGAGTCGTTCCGTCGCGCCGGAAACGCAGTCCGCCTTTCGCGGTCCAAGGTCCAGTGATCCGGGAACTACTGGCCGGTGTGTGCGGCGCGATGCTCTCGGCGTCGATGGCGCAAGCCGCGAATGTCATTGCCGTCCCGGGCGGCGAAATCAGGGTCGAGTTCGCGCGCGATCCCGGCTCGCTCGACCCGGCCCGGCTGCTCGGGTGGGTGCGTCATTCCGCGGACGCCGTCGCGGCCTATTACGGGCAATTTCCCGTTCGGCAGCTCCGAATCGTCGTGATGCCCGCATCCGGCCGCGGGATCGGCGGCGGCCGCACCTGGGCGGACGGCGGCGCGCTGATCCGTATTCGCGTCGGAGAATTGACGACGGTGGGCGACTATGCAGACGACTGGGTGCTGGTCCACGAGATGACCCATCTTGCCTTGCCGTCGCTGCCGCACGCGCAGGAGTGGTTCGAAGAGGGCCTGGCGACCTATGTCGAGCCGCTGGCGCGCGCGCAGGCCGGGCGCCTGAGCGACGAAGCCGTGTGGTCCGGTATTCTGCGCGGCATGCCGAATGGCCTGCCGCAACCGGGCGACCAGGGACTCGATCGGACGCACAGCTGGGGACGCACGTACTGGGGCGGCGCTCTGTTCTGCCTGCAGGCCGACCTGGAAATCCGGCGGCGCACGGAGAATCGCCGCGGGCTCCAGGACGCGCTGCGTGCGATCCTCGCGCACGGCAACATGGAAACTTCGTCGGCGATCGAGCCCCTGCTTGCCATCGGCGATCGCGCGGTCGGCGTGCCGGTTCTAAGGGAGCTCTATGCGCGCCAGAAAGACGCGCCCGGGCGCATCGACCTGAATGCCCTGTGGCGGCGGCTTGGCGTCGCGCCCGCGGGCGATTCCGTGCGATTCGACGATGCCGCCCTCGAATCGGGGATCCGGAGGGCGTTGACCGAGCAGCCGCGCTAGGTCTCTGGCCGGCATTCCAGGCGTCGGTGCCGGACCGCATTCAGGGCGCGGGCGCGACCGGCGTGATGTCGAGGTCGTGATAGTCGAAGCTGAAATCCGCGACGGGCGAGAACGCCTTCATCGTGATGCGCGCGGGCTTTCCGGCGGCATCGAGCGAAAACGTGACATAGGCCGGCTCGATCAGCGGATCCGGCCAGCGCGCGATGAACGTGTCGTAGGCCCAATGCTCGAGCGGCGCCACCATGCCCGGCGTCTGCCTGAAATCGATCGAGAGCGTCCCGTCCGACTCGGTGATGCCGATCGGCCCGTACCACGGGTCCGCGTACTCGCCGGCATAACCCGCGAGCGGCAGTGACGGCGAGGACTTCGGCCGCGACGCCACGGCCGCGCGCTGGGCTTCGAGCCCGGCCGCATTGCGCGCGTCGAACAGGTCCTTGAATGCCTTCGGCCAGTCGTGCTTCGGCAGGCCGAGGTAGTGGTCGAGCAGTTCGTACTCCAGCCCCGGGACGAACTCGTTGTCCTCGGAATTGTTCACGATCGCGAAACCCGTCTTCTTCCCGGGGATCAGCACGACCACCGCGCGGAATCCTTGCGTGCCGCCGCCGTGCTGGATGATCTTGTGGCCCTGGTAGTCCTGCACCACCCAGCCGAGGGCATAGCCCCGAAACTGCGGGGCCGCGTCGGCCAGCGGCCCGGGCAGCGGCGTCATCGGCACCGGCGTGACCGGCTGCCACATTTCGGCGGCGCTCGCGTCCGAATAGAGCCGCTGTTCGGATCCGGGTATCCGGCCGGTCGCGAGCTGGGTGAGGAGCCAGCGCGAGAGGTCGCTGGCGCCCGCGGCGATCGCGCCGGCTGGACCGACATTCGCGCCGAGCGCGACTTTCTTTTCGTCGAAGGGCTGCTGAGCGCCGACGCCGCGCAGCTCGCCGACACGGCCGTGTGGAAAGGCGCGATCCGACGTGACGAGCCGGTCCACGTCGTTGGTGACGCTGGTGGTCATGCCGATTCGCTTCAGGATCCGCTCCTCGGTGAAGTTCTCCCAGGTCTCTCCGCTCGCGGCCTCGATCAACTGGCCAGCGACCATGTAAAGCACGTTGTCGTAGGCGAAGCCCGAGCGGAAGCTCGTCGCAGGTTTCAGGAACCGGAGCCGGCGCACGGCATCGTCGCGGCTGATTTCCGTCGAGGGCACGAACAGGAGATCGCCCTGGCCCTTGCCGAGCCCGCTGCGGTGCACCAGCAGGTCGCGAATCGTGATTTCGCGCGTCACCCAGGGGTCATACATCCGGAAGCCGGGCAGGCGATCGATGACCCGGTCGTCCCAGCCGAGCTTGCCTTCCTCGACCAGGATCGCGAGCCCGGCGGCGGTGAATGCCTTGGTGGTCGAGCCGATCTGGAACAGCGTGTCCGCATCGACCGCCTCCGGCGAACCGAGGCGGCGGATGCCGTAACCGCGTGCCAGCGTGACCTTGCCGTTCTCGACGATGGCGACGGCGGCCCCCGGGACATCGGATGCTTTCATCACGGCCTCGACGCGGGCGTCGAAGTGCTTCGGCGGCGCCGCTGCGGAGAAAATGGGGAAGACGAGGCAGATAGCGGCAAGCAAGTGGCGCATGGCAGACTCCAGGTTCATCTCAGGCGGCAACGCGGTTCCGTGCGAGCCGCCAGACGCCGATAGTCAATAGCGGAAGCACGAACGTGACCAGGATCATCCAGGCGAGCGCGCGGTAGCCCTTGGCGATCAGCCCGACGAGCCCGAATTGCTGCGCCGCGAAAATCGCGACGACCAGGAAGAAAGCCGTACAGGCGAAGCGTGCCGCCGGCGAAAAACTCCGGCGATGGCGCTCGGCCAGGTAGCCGGCGATGCGCTCATTGATCGCATGCACGGCGCTGACGCCGCTTTGCAGCAGGGCCATGAATATCATGAGCTGGAATGCGGCGTGCAGAAGCGGCAGCCCAAGCTGGCGCAGCATGAAATCGGCCGGCAGGACTTCGTCGCCGATCGCCGGGTACCAGGCCATCATGCACAGGAAGAAAAGTACGGCCGCAATCATCGTCAGGGGTCCGGCCAGCAATCCCGCGACGACCGCATCCCGCGTGCTGGTCAGGTGACGCAGGACCGGGAGGATCACGACGGCGGCGAATACGTTGTAATTGGTGTAGGTGATGCCGGCGAGAACCCAGCCTTCACTGTCGGCCGGCAGGGAAAGGCCCTGCAAGGCGCGGTCGCCGAAGTGGTCCAGCGTGACGAAGACGAAGACGGCATACACGGCGTACAGGAAGTAGGACGCGTACTTGAAGAGCCATTCGACCGACCGGTTTCCGAACGTCGTGAAGCCCACGATGCTGGCGATCAGGCAGAGCACGCCGGCGAGCGGCGGCCAGCCGAACATGGCCGCCCCGATCGCGCCCGCGGCCGCGCCGTACACGGCCAGGATCAGGATCAGGGAAAACACGTAGGCCGCCTCGAACAGGACCCAGAACGGCCCGACCAGGCTCCGGAAAAAACTCCGGTAGTCCGCCGTGTGGGTCATGCGCGCGAACAGGAAGGTCACGACGCAGATGAGGCTGAACAGGGCCGTCGACAACGCCATCGCGAGCAATCCGCCGCGGGGACCGACGGATACGAAGAATTCCGCGAGCTCGCGGCCGGTGGCGTAGCCGCCGCCGATGATCACGGCCTTGAAGGCGAACCCCGGCAGCAGGAATCGCTGGAACCACGACGACGGGCCCGTCAAGCGAGACAGGCCTCGATCAGCCGCTCGAAAGCCGCGCCGCCGCGCATCGGATCCGCGACCGGCAGGTTGAGCGACTCCGACGCCCGCCGCATCACGGCCGTGGCCTCGGCGGGCGGCAACGCGGACGTATTGAAAGAGACGCCCGCGCAGCGGATCGCCGGATTCGTGAGCGCGCCCATCCGAAGATGCCGTGCGATCGCATCCTCGAGCGGCGGTGTCCGGAAGTCAGGGTAGCCGAGCAGGAACTCGCGGCCCGGCTCGTGACAGAGCACGATCACGTCGGGCTGGCTGCCGTGCAGCAGGCCGAGCGAAACGCCGGCGTAGGCGGGATGGAACAGCGAGCCCTGGCCCTCGATCACGTCCCAGTGGTCCGCCGCGGCATCGGGGCTGAGGACTTCGGCCGCGCCGGCGACGAAGTCCGAAATGACCGCGTCCATCGGCATGCCGCTCCCCGCGATCATGATTCCCGTCTGCCCGGTCGCGCGAAAATCGGCTTCGACGCCGCGCCGGCGCATCGCGCCTTCGATCGCGAGCGCGGTGTACTTCTTGCCCAGCGCGCAGTCGGTGCCGACCGTGAGCAGGCGCTTGCCGCTGCGCTTGCGCCCGGTCGCGACCGGGATGCCGGACGGCGGCTGGCGCACGTCGATCAGCCGGCGGCCAAGCCGGTCGGCGGCGGCGCGCAGTTCCCGCAGCTCGCCAAGTCGCGCGTGCATGCCGGAGACGACGTCGAGCCCCGCCTCGAGCGCGGCGACGAGGCTCGGGACCCAGTTCGCCTTGATGACGCCGCCGGTATTCGCCACGCCGATGACGAGCGCACGCGCCCCGAGCGACCGGGCCTCGCGCGGCGTCATGCGCGGGAGTCCCGTCGTGACGGTGCCGCCCTCGCAGGCGAATTCGCCGACGCACAGGTCGCGGGCCCAGTCACGGAGGCCGAGGGCAGTCTTCGCGTAACCCGCCTCGGTGGCATCGCCGAGAAACAGCAGATACGGGGATGGCAGCGAAACCACCAAACCCGCGTATCCGCCGCCCCCGGCGCGGTTGTCACGAACCGCCGACACGGCGCTTTTGCTTCCGGCGCCCGTCAGAAGCGTGCGCCGATCGACAGGCCGATCGTCCTCGGCCGGATCACGCCGATGCCGACCGCGCCGTTCGGATGCGAGCCCTCCGGGATGATGTCGTTGATGCCCCGCTCGTCCGACAGGTTCTTGCCGTAGAGTTCGATGGACCACCGACCGGTATCGATCCCGGTCCGCAGGTCGAACGTGGTGTAGCTCGGTGCCTCGCGAATGTTGCCGTTGGCGTCGCGGTTGGAAAAATCGGCCGGCCGCGAGCCGTTGTACGCGACCTGGCCGCCGACATAGGCGGTCGAATCGCCGAAGACGCTCCATTCGTAATCGCCGCTGAGACTGAGATTCCACTCCGGCACCCAGGACAGCGGGTCGCCATCGAGGCCGCCCACGACCGGGTCGGTATCCTGGGTGAGATAGGCATCCGTGTAAGCCCCGTTGAGCGAGACACTGAACCCCGACTCGCTGCGTGCAGTCGCCGTGAATTCAAGCCCCTTGCTGACCGCGGTGCCGCCATTGGCATTCAGTCCGACGCTGTTGATCAGTGCGAACAACTGGATGTCGTCCCAGTCGAGGTAGAAGGCCGCCACATCGAGCGCGAATTTGCCGTCCGCCGTGCCGGTCTTCAGTCCGATCTCGTAATTGGTGAGACTGTCCGAGTCGTAGGATGCCGGCGTGCCGGGAGGCGCTCCCGGCGGAAGCACGTTGGGCCCGCCGGCGCGGTAGCCCGTCGCGACGCGGGCGTACATCGACGTTTGATCCGTGAACTCGAAGCGGGGCGAGACCGAATAGGTGAACGGACTTTCCGACGATTTCACGTCGTCGTAGGTCGTCAGGCCGCCCACGAGGATGCCGTCCAGGACCTGTGAGGCCTTCTGGTCGTTGTCGCTGATGCGGCCGCCCAGGGACAGGTCGAAGCGGGACGTGACGTGCCAGGTCGCATTCGCGAACAGGGCCGTTTCCTTGAACGTCGACCGCAGCCTTGCATCGGCGAGCGTCGGGAAACCGGCGGCCGGATTCTCGGTGCCGGCGTCGACGGCCGAGATCGTCTGCGGGTCGATGCCGGAATCCTCGTCCGTGTAGTACGCGCCGATCAGCCATTCGAAGGTCTGGTCCTCCGGCGACACGAGCCGCAGCTCCTGCGTGAACTTGTCGGTGCTCGTGATCTGGTTGAGGATCGCGGACAGCGGCGGCTGTGCCGTGACGGGATCGCTGAACAGGAAGGTCAGCAGCTGGGAGAGATCCAGTGGAATCGCATAGTCCCGCTGGAAGTTCTCCTCGAAAGTGCCGTAGCTGGTCACGGACTCGAGCCTGGCGGGCCCGAGGTCCCAGTCGATCGTCGCGCTGTAGATCCGGTAGTCGATGTTCGTGTACTCGGGGTGGTACCGCGACGTGACCAGCCCGCCGTACAACGGACGCAGGGTGACCGGGTCGGCCTCGAACACGTCCGCGTTGTCGCTTTCCATGGTCTGGAACAGCGCCGTCAGGTTCAGGGAGAACCGGTCCGAGGGCTCGAACAGCGCCGAAACCCGGCCGCCGTAGGTCTCGAGACCGTTGAGGTTGTCCTCGACGAGCGTCCCGTCGACGATGTTGACCGCCGGATTCTGCAGGCTGGGAATCGGGTTGTTGCCGATCGAATCGATGAAGCCGTCGTCGGAGCGGTAGAATCCGCTGACGCGGATCGCGGCCCGCTCGCTGAGCGGCATGTTGACCACGCCCGTCAGGGCGTAGCCGGTGTCGCCGCCCTCGACGTCTTCCACCGTCGCCTGGACCCTGCCGTCGAAGCCGTCGGTCGACGGCGCATTGGCGACGTACTTGATCACTCCGCCGAGCGAGCTCGCGCCGTACAGCGTCCCCTGCGGTCCGCGCAGGATTTCGATCCTCGACATGTCGAACGTATCGAAGTCGCCGGACAGGATCGCGCCGTTGGCCAGGCCGCTGCTCGACCCGAAAGGCACGTCATCGACGTAGACGCCGACCGTGGACGCGACGCCGCCCGTGTTGATGCCGCGCAGGGTGATGCGCGTGACGCCGCGCGTGTTCGAGTTGATGCTGAGGCCCGGGACCAGGGACACGAGGTCCTGGAAGTTGTCGGCCTGCTGCCGTTCCAGCGCCGCGCCGGGGAGGACCGAGACCGACATCGGAATGTCGGCCAGCGCTTCGGCGCGCTTCTGCGCGGTCACGACGACTTCGCCCAGATTCGTGGCCGAAGTCTCGGCGCCGGCCGACGCCGCGGCAAGCACCAGGGCCACCGCGCCCGCCACTGTCAGCAGATTCCGTCCGCGTTGCTCGTTCATGCTCCGTCCCCCTCTTGTGGTTTGGCCGGTGCCGGGACCCACGCGGTGCCCAACAGCCGCCGGAAGTTGCCGCCCAGCACGGCCTCGATGTTCGAATCGCCGTAGCCACGCCGGATCAGCGTCTCGGTCAGGTCGAAAAACTTCTTCGGATGGTCGAAGCCGTCCGTGTCGAGCTTGTCGCGGAAGGCGTAGCTCGACTTGTATGACGCCAGGAGTTCCTTGCGCTGGTCGGAGGGCATGTCGTCGTAGCCGTTCAGGTCCGAGTCGGAGCCGATGCCGACGTGCTCGATGCCGACGAGATTCGCGACGTGATCGATGTGATCGACGATGTGCTCGATCGTGGTCGGTTCGCGGTCGCGCACGAAATTGCGCACACCCGTGATGCCCATGACGCCGCCCTTGGCCGCGAGCCTCGTGATCGCCTCGTCAGTCTTGAGGCGCGGATGGTTGTTGAGCGCGCGGCAATTCGAATGCGTGATCGCGATCGGCTGCTTCGAAAGCTCGATCGCATCGAGCGTCGTCCGGTCGCCGCAATGGGAGACGTCCACGAGCATGCCGGTCTCGTTCATCGCGGCGATGATTTCGGCGCCGAAGTCGCTGACCCCGCCGTCCACGCGGTCGGTCCCGCCGGTACCGAGGAAGTTCTGGCTGTTGTAGGTGAGCTGCGAGCAGCGCTGGCCGAGCTGGCGGAACTTCCTGACGTCCTCGGGCCCGCGGAAGTGCTCGGAGTTCTGCACACCCATGATCACGGCGCACTTGCCCGCCGCCTTGGCGCGATCGAGGTCGGCAGCCGTGTCCACCGCGCAAAAAAGGTCCGCATTCCTCGCACAGAAGCCCTGCCAGGCCGCCAGGAAGGCCAGCGTCTCTTCCACGACGGCCGGGCCGCCGGTCCCGATCGAATGGTGGAATCCCGTGATGCCGCAGGTCCGGAACTGGGCGGCCTGCGTTTCGGTGAGCGGGTTTGCGTAGGCCTCGGGCTTGAAGTCGATCTTGAGCACCGCGAGCATGTCGATCACCAGCGAGCGCTCGACCAGGCCGATGGCGCGCGAGGAGTAGGTTCGCGGGCTGTCCGCGAACAGGCGGAACGAAGCCAGGTTGAGCATCGGGAAACCGATGCCGAGCGCCGCACCCTGGAGCACGCGCCGTCTCGTCACCCGAACGGCCCCGGACCGCGCCATTTCGCCCCTTTTCGGGAAAAATATCCCGATCAGAGATATTAATCCTGATCAGAGAATTGTCAATTCAGCGTGGAATTCACGCTCACGCGACGGCGCCCCATCCCGAGCCGGGATAGCTCACCTTGCCGTTCTCGAAGACCATCGCGGTCGCACGGTCGCGCGTGATGAACAGCGTGCCGTCGAGATCGTTGATGTCGCAGAGCTGGCCCAGGATCCAGGCGGGCGCCATGGCGAGGCTCGTGCCGACCATGTTGCCGACCATCACGCCGAGTCCGAGACGACGCGCTTCCGCCGCCATCGCGAGGCCCTCGGTGAGGCCGCCGCACTTGTCGAGCTTGATGTTCACGATGTCGAAGCGACCCACCAGCGGCTCGATGTCACCGAGGCCCTGGACGCTTTCGTCGGCAGCCAGCGGAATCGGGCAGCGGATGCCCTCGAGCTCCGCCTCGCGGCCGCGCGCAAACGGCTGCTCCACCAGCTTCACCCGGCTGGCGACGAGGTCCGGCATCAGGGCCGCAAGGCTCGTGGCGTCGAATCCCTGGTTTGCATCGACTCCGATCCAGGCGTCGGGGCGGGCGCCGCGCACGGCGCGTACCCGCTCGGCGTCGAGCGGCAGTTCGCCGGTCAGCTTCAGCTTCAGCGATTTCGCCTGCTCATAGGCGATGGCCTTCGCGGCCATCGCACCCGGGTCGTTCGCCGGAATCGTGAATGTCGTGAGCAGCGGGCGCGGCCGCTCGAGACCCGCAATCCGCCAGACCGGTTGCCGCAGGCGCTTGGCTTCGAGGTCCCACAGGGCGCAGTCAAGCGCGTTGCGCGCGCCGCCGGGCGGCAGCAGGCGCCGCAGCGACTCGCGGTCGACGCCGGCCTCGATGTCGTGGCGCACGTGCTCGATGTCGGCGCACATCCGGTCCGCGTCGTCGCCGAGGTAGTAGACGCCGGTCGCCTCGCCTTCGCCGGCCGCGCCGCGCTCGCTGATGCGCGCGACGACCACCTCCACGTCGGTAAACGTATAGCCCGTGATCGTGAACGGCGCCGACAGCGGGATCCGTTCCCGCGTGACTGCGAGCTGCATCAGTAGTTCGCGCTGATGCCGACCAGGTGGTAGGCGACGGCGACCCAGGCGCACACGGCCGTCGCGAGGACCAGCACGACCGCCCAGATCTTGCCGAGCGGACGCTTCTTCGCCCTCCAGACGACCGCGAGGTGCCAGAGCGTGAGCGCGAGGCCTGCAAACACCGCAATCGTCCCGAGGATATGCAGGGTCACGACCCACCAGTCGAGCCGCGCCGACAGCAACTTCAGGTCGGCGAACATCGCAAAGATGGTGCCGAGCCAGCCGCCGATGGCGGCGAGCGAAGCGAGCGCGCCGATGCGCCCCCAGCGGTACGCCTTGGCCTCGATGCCGACGTAGGGCAGGGGCTTGCGGTAGCGGCGTCGCACCAGTGCCGCCACCGGCCAGAACAATACGGTCAGCGCCAGGACGCCGAGGCTCGCGACGGTCGCCGGCATCAGCCAGCCGATGCCCTTGACCCCGGAGGAGCGCTCCATGTACATGAACGGCGAAATCCACTCGGGCGCAAAGCGCACGACCTTGCCATCTTTCACATCCGCGGCGAGGCGCGCCTTGCCGTCGGCTTCGCGCCAGAGATAGGGCGCGATCTCGCGCCAATGGGTCAGTTCGCCATTGAGGTCCTTCAGCAGTGTCGTCGAAATCGTGCCGTCCTCGTTGACGATGACTTTCACGGGCTGCAGCAGGTTCAGCACGCTGAGGAAGTTGGTATCGGCGCGGCGCGAGCTGATGTAGCTGCCCGCGATCGCCGCCGCGTGCTCTTTCGCCGCGGCCTCGTCGACCTGCCCCTCGTCCGCCGGGCCCGGGAAGTAGCGGTCCGCAAAGTCGCGGTAGAAGGCCTCGCGCAGCGGCCCCACGGCGCCGTCCTTGCCCGCGCTGTTGAAGGAGATGAAGTAGCCGACGCCGTCGTCCACGTACAGGTGCAGGTCGCTGTGGAAATACTGGGTGTCGCCGCCGTGCGAAATGATGCGGTGGCCATTCGTGCTGGTCTCATAGAATCCGAGCAGCATCCGGTTGACGCCCGGGATGATCGTGAGCGGCGTGCCGTGCATCTTCTTCGCGGTTTCCTCGCCGAGAATGCGCTGGTCGCCGTATGCGCCGTTCTGCAGGTGCGCAATCATGAACTTTGCCATGTCGGCGCCCGTCGCCGCGAGCGCGCCCGCGGGCGAGAGATTGATCAGCTCATAGCCCTGGGCCTTGCCGGTCGCTTTCTCGTAACCCTGGGCCATGCCGGCGAGCAGCGCTTTGGGCAGCGGCTGGCGAAACGAGGAATGCGCCATTCCGAGCGGCTCGAAGATGTTCTGGTCAAGATAATCGTCGAAGACCTGGCCCGAGCTGCGTTCGACGATGTACCCGGCGAGCCCGGTCGCGTAGTTCGAGTAGGCGGGCATCGTCCCGGCTTTGAAGATGCGTGTCGGCACCCAGCGTTTCACGGTATCGCCGAGCGGGACGAGCATGGAAGGATCCTCCGAGATCAACTCCTTGACCGCCTCCTCGAAACCGGCCGTGTGCGTCATCACGTCGCGCAGTCGAATCGGCTCGCCATCCGGGCCGGGCGGAATCCCGAAATCAAGGTACTGGTTGATGTCGGCGTCGAGATCGAGCTTGCCGCGCTCGACCAGCTGCATGACCGCGGTCCAGGTGAACAGCTTCGAGATCGAGCCCGGCCGGAACAGCGTGTGCTCCGGGTCCACAGGCTTCTTCTTCTCGACATCGGCATAGCCGAAGCCTTTCTCCAGCAGGATCTGGCCATCCTTCACGACGACGACCACCCCGCCGGCGATGTTGCCTTTGGCGATCGCGTATGGAATGAAGCCGTCGAGCCAGGCCTCGAGGTCCGCAGGCGTGAGTTGCGGTGCGGCGGACGTCGCGGTCGTCGCGGGCGCCACCGGCAGCGGTGGCGTTCCCACCGGCATCGGCCGGGCGGGCACCTGCGCCAGCGCGGCAAACGAAATGAGGGAGGCAGACAGGAATGTCGCGATCGGAGAAATGACGCGCATGCGTAAGTCCCGGGTGTTTATCCTGATAAGGCCATGGTAGTCCTAATCGGAGAATGACGTCAAAGGGTGGCTGCCCTTAAAATCGGGAAAACGAAAGACGCCACTGGAGAAGGACCCTGACACCCACGAAGTCACGCCGGCCGACGCTCGGCAGCCTCCTGCGAGGATTGCGGCTGCGGAATCACTGGACGCTCAAGGAAATGAGCGAGCGCACGGGAATCCCGCTCTCGACACTGGCCAAGGTCGAGCACGACCGCCTGACGCTGACCTACGACAAGCTCCTTCAGCTGAGTCAGCGGCTGAACCTGCGCATGTCCGACCTCTTCAGCGAGGCGGACGGGGCGGCCGACGCGCCGATCACGGCGCGCCGCTCGATCGGGCGGTTGAGCGACGCCATCCGCGTCAATACGCCGAACTACGAATACTTCTATATGTGTCCCGAGCTCCGGCGCAAGCGCATGGTGCCGACGGTCACTCGAATCCGCGCGAAGAGCGTCGAGGAGTTCGGGGAGCTGGTCCACCACCCCGGCGAGGAATACATCTATGTGCTCCAGGGCCCGGTCGAGATCCACACCGAGTTTTACGAGCCGATCGTGCTGCAGACCGGGGAATCCATCTATATCGACAGCACCATGGGACACGCCTATGTCGCACCGAAAGGGCACGACGAGGCGCTCGTGCTGGGCGTCTGCTCGAGCGCCGAGGAGGACCTCATGGAGTCGCTGATGACGCTGCACGGCGACGAGCCGGCGCCGAAGGCGCGGGGCGTCAGGCGGCAGACGGCGAAACGCTGAGTGCGCGGCGTCAGGAGCCGGCGAATCCGCTGCGGCAGGATGCCGGCATGTATCGGTCGACAAGGCTCGTGACGCCGAAATCCGACGCCGGCGCCGCGGGGGCCTCGTCGTCGCGATCCGGCTCGACTCCCCGGGGCGGCTCGGCATTGCCGCATTGCCAGACGACCCGGCCGTTCCCTGCCGCGTGCGGACGGAGAGACAACAGGTAATCGTCGATCTTCGGGTGCGCATTGCGGCCGTAGGTGATCACGATCGTGCCATTCGACACCTCGATGGACTGCACGTAACGGCTGCCGTTGACCTGCTTCAGCAGGTCGAACCGGCTCTCGAGCTCGGTCAGGTCCGCCGGCCATCGGCCGGTCGCCTCGAAGTGCGATTGCACGGCGCCCTTGTAGTCGGATGCGATGCGCAGCCCCTCGCTGACTTCGGTGCGGATCGTGTACTCCTGGTATGCGGGAATGGCGATGGCCGCCATCACGCCCAGGGGAGCGATGGAGACCAGCAGCACGAGCGCGGCGACGCCCCATCCGGACATCCGCGGCGCCGGCCCCGCATGGATCACGCGCGCGGGGTCGACTTCCCCGCCGACGACGACGGTTTCCGCGATCATGTCATGCAGGGCCTGTCGCTTCTTCGTGAACGCCACCATCAGATAGCCGACGCCGAACGTACAGCCGGTGAGCCACTCGGCGAAGAAACGGCCGGAGGCGCGGCCGAAGCTGATGCGTGCGCCATTCAGGTCGGTGACCTTGATCCGGAGCGCGAGCTTGCCGGGCGTCGCCTGTCGCGCGCTGCTTTCGAACAGGGCGCAGTAGAGCCAGTGGGCGAAGATCATGATGCCCCACACCAGGAACACGTTTCCCAGCAGCGGGGCGACGGCGCCCGCGCGGCCCGCGGCGCCCAGCACCATGCCGAGCGCGCTGATGCCGAGCACCACGGCCAGCACCAGGTAGATGGCGGTCAGGATGAACTGGTCGATCAGGTATGCGCCCACCCGCAACCAGAACCCGGCGAATACGGGTTCCGGGACTTGCGGCGCTGCATCGAGGGCATGGCCGCATTGAGTGCAGAACCGGGCGGGTTCGGCCGCCGGTGCGCCACATCGCGGACAGAACATGGCTCGTGCTCCTCCCTCGCGGCGCCTAGACCAGGATTCGGTCGAGCTCCCGTATCAGCCGCTCCATCTCGTCCTTCGACGTGTAATGGACGAACGACGCGCGGACCGCGCCGTCCTCGGCGTCGATCCCGAGCGCCTCGATCAGTCGATAGGCGTAGAAGTTGCCGACACCGACGCCGAGGCCCGCGGCGGCCAGGCGGCTCGCAATCTCGCTCGAGCTGCGGCCTTTGACCGTGAACGAGACCGTCGGCGCGCGCCCGGCCGCCTGGCTGCGGCCGATCAGCCGGATCCTCGGGTGTTGCGCCAGATAGTCGAGCAGGGGCTGGAGCAGCGCCGTCTCGTGGCCCCGGAACAGGTCGCGGACCGCGGCGGCGCGGTCCTGGACGGGCTTGCCCTTCATGCCGTGGCGGTCGGCCACGGCGTCCATGTAGTCCATGACGCCATTGACCGCCGCAATCTGCGCGTGGTCGGGACCGGCCGGCGTGAAGCGCGCCCCCGGCTTGCCGTCATTGAAGAAGTGGCCCTGGTTCGGCAGCGCCGCATTGACCTCGCGCTTGAGGAAGAGGGTGCCGAGATGCGGGCCGTACACCTTGTACAGCGAGAAATAGTAGCCATCCACGCCCAGCGCCCGCAGGTCCGGCATGCCGTGGGGCGCGAACGCGACGCCGTCGACAAACGCCCAGGCCCCGGCCTGGTGGGCGAGATCCGCAATCTCGCGCACCGCATTGATGCTGCCGACGACATTGGAACAATGCGTGAACGCCACGAGGCGGGTGCGCGGGCCGAGCAGCGCCTCGAGATCCCTGCGGTCAAGCTCGGCGGTCTCGGGAACCACTTTCCACTCGCGGACCGTGATGCCGTCCGCCGTCAGGCGGCTCCACGCACCGACATTCGCCTCGTGGTCCTGGTTGGTGACGATGACTTCGTCGCCCGGATTGAGGTGACGCCGCAAGGCCTGGGCGATGACGTAGGTGTTCTGCGAAGTCGAGGGCCCGAATTGGACCTCATCCATGCCGACATTGAGCCAGTCCGCCATGCGTTCCCTGGCGGCATCCATCTGCTCGCCGGCCCTCGCCGATGGCGCGAAAGCGTAGTAGGGCTGGACTCGGGTCTGCCGGTAGTACCGGTCGAGCCAATCGATCGTCTGGCCGCTGGGATAGCAGCCGCCCGCATTCTCGAAATGGGCGAACCCAGCGAGCGAGGGCTCGCGGAACGCCGGGAATTGCGAGCGGACAAAATCAAGATCGAGATTCATGGACGACTCCCCGGCGCATGCCGCCTTCGCGAATACGCGTCCCCACCCTCACGATCGCGTTGATCACGGGGACCAGCTCCCGGCCGAGCCCGGACAACGAATATTCGACTGAGGGCGGGGAGGATGGCACGACCTCACGGACCACGACGCCTTTTTCCTCGAGGTCCCGCAGGCGGGCGGTCAGCATCTTGGGCGAGATGCCCGGTATGTCGCGCATGAGTTCGCCGAAGCGGCGCGGATCGCCCGACAGTTTCCAGATCACGCTCGGCGTCCAGGCGCCGCCGAGCACTCCCATGCAGGCGGCCATCGGGCAACCGGGCGGCGCCGGGGGCGCGTTGCTCTTGCGGACTTTCAATCCCATGCGGATCTCCCGGGCGACTTACCGTCCGGTAAGTCGTATTTTCTGCTTACGATAGTATATCTGATATACAAAAGTTACTATTGCTGCTAGCGTGAATCCGCGTCAAATACCGAGGAATCACGCCATGAAGCTTTATTACAGCCCGGGCACCTGCGCGCTCGCCCCCCACATCGTCGCACTCGAGGCCGGCCTGCCGCTCGAACCCGTCAAGGTCGATCTCAAGACCCGGACGGTGAGCACCGAAGGCGACTACTGGGCCATCAATCCCAAAGGATACGTTCCGACGCTGGAACTCGACAACGGCGAACGGCTGACCGAGGGTCCTGCGATCATGCAGTACCTGGCGGACCTCAAGCCCGCCAGCGGGCTCGCTCCCGCGACCGGTACGTTTGCGCGTGTGCGGCTCCAGGAAATGCTCAACTACATCACCGCCGAGATTCACAAGACCTATTCGCCGCTCTTCAAGCCGGAGGTGCTGCCGGAAGTGCGCAGGGACCGGATCGAGTACCTCAGGAAGCGCTACGCGTATCTCGAGACTCTGCTCGACGGGAGAAACTACCTGCTCGGCGGGCAATTCACCGTGGCCGACGCCTATTTCTTCGCCGTGACCCGCTGGGCCCGCGGCGTGAAGCTCGACCTGGGCGAGTTTCCAAGGGTGGAGGCACTGTTCAAGCGCATCGGGAGCCGGAAATCGGTTTTGCAGGCGATGCGCGCCGAGGGGCTGATTCCCGAGGACCAGGCCGCGTAAACTAACGGCTCGACGGAACATCGAAGCAACGGGGCCATCGGGCCCCGTTTTTTCGGTGCCGGGAAAGGAGAGCTGCATGTCGTCTGCCCGCACGTTCGATTTCGCCGTACTGACAATCATCCTCGGACTGTTCGGCTGCGGCGCGGCCCTGGCGAAGCAGCCGGCGCCCGGCCCGGCGGATGACTCCGGGTCGGAGTTCCAGCCGAAGACGGACGAGTTCGACTTCGTGAAGCGCGAAGAGATGATCCCGATGCGGGACGGGGTGAAGCTCAAGACCTTCATCCTCATTCCCAAGGGCGCCAGGGCGGCGCCGATCCTGCTGACCCGCACGCCGTACAACGCCTCCAGTCGTGTGACGCGCTTCCAGAGTCCGCGGCTCGCATCGGTCGTTCCACAGATGGACGATACCGCCGCGGCCGCGGGGTACATCATCGTTTACCAGGACGTCCGCGGAAAATACGGCTCCGAGGGCGACTACGTCATGACGCGGCCGCTGCGCGGCCCGCTCAACCCGACCGCGACGGATCACTCGACCGACTGCTACGACACGATCGACTGGCTCGTGAAGAACGTGCCCGAGAGCAACGGGCGCGTCGGGACGATCGGCGGCTCCTACGAGGGCTATACGACCGTCATGTCGACGGTGCATCCACACCCCGCACTGAAGGTGGCCGTGCCGTTCGCGCCCATGATCGACGGATGGATGGGCGACGACTGGTTCCACAATGGCGCCTTCCGCCAGGACGGGGCGCTCGATTACACCTACAACCAGGAAGCGTCGCGCAAGAACGAAGAGAAATGGTGGACCGGCCACTACGACACCTACGAGCTCTATCTGCGCGCCGGCAATGCGGGCAATGTCGCCGCCTCGCGCGGCCTCGAGCAGCTCGAATTCTGGCGCATGCTCGCCAGGCATCCGGCCTACGACGAGTTCTGGCAGGGTCAGGCGGTCGACAAGCTGCTGGCGAAGGAGCCGCTCACCGTGCCGATGATGATCGTCGGCGGGTTGTTCGACCAGGAGGACATCTATGGTGCGCCGGCGCTCTACAAGGCGCTCAGCCCGCGGGATCCCGAAGGCAGGATGGTTCACCTGGTGCTGGGTCCCTGGAACCACGGCCAGGGGCGGCGCGAAGGGCGCGGCATCGGCATGGTGAAATTCGAGGGCGACACCGCCGGCTGGTTCCGGCGCAATGTCATGCAGCCTTTTCTGGACTATTACCTGAAGGACGGGCCGATGCCGGACACACCCCGCGTCCTCGCCTACGAGACCGGCGCCGACGTTTGGCATCGTTACGACGACTGGCCTCGTTCCTGCGACGCGGGCTGCGGCGCGAAACCGCGCGACCTCTTCCTGCTCGGCGGCGGGCAACTGGGTTTCGATCGACCCGCCGACGCGGCCCAGGCGTTCGACGAATATCTCTCCGATCCCGCGAAGCCCGTGCCCTACCGGATCCGCCCGACGCTCGAATCGGGCGCCGAGGAATCGACCTGGGGCGAGTGGCTGATGGACGACCAGCGCCAGGCCGCATCGCGGCCGGACGTTCTCGTTTACGAATCCAGGCCATTGACCGCGCCGCTGCGCGTTGCCGGAGAGCCGCACGCGCGCCTGTATGCCTCGACGAGCGGCAGCGACGCGGACTGGGTCGTCAAGATCATCGATGTCTGGCCGCCGGAATATCCCAACGACCCGGAGCTGGGGGGCTACCAGCAGATGATATCCGCGGACATTTTCCGCGGGCGCTACCGCGAGGATTTCTCGAAGCCGAAAGCGCTCACGCCCGACAAGGTGCTGGAGTACCGGATCCGGCTTCCGCAGATGAACCACACGTTCCTGCCGGGCCATCGGATCATGATCCAGGTCCAGTCGAGCTGGTTTCCGCTCTACGACCGCAATCCGCAGTCGTTCGTGCCGAACATCATGATTGCGCCGCTGGAAAGCTACATCCGGGCGACGCAGCGCATCTGGCGGACGGCGGACCAGGCGTCGGCAGTCGAGCTGCCGGTCATCGAGTGACGCCGCGCAAAAAAAGGCCGCCCGGCGGGCGGCCAATGGATGCTGCCGGGGGTCTTCAGGCGACCGGGAGCGGCTGCCCGGTGCAGGTCACGTGCGGATTCCAGTCGGCGAAGCTGCCGTCGGGGTTGTTTCGCCAGGCCCAGACGTGCATTTCGTAGAACGCGGGAATCCCGTAGCGGTTGGGCGCGCCCACGTAGTTGAGGAGATGACCCTCGAGTACCGGCACTTCATCCACCCAGTCGGAGGCGAACGTGATGAATTCCGTGCCGACGAGCCGCATGCGGCCGTCGGGCATCGGCTCGTAGATCAGGGCTTCCGGGGTTTCGGCGTCGACGCCCTTGGCGAGCAGGTCCCCCTTGATGAGGTGCACGCCCATCGCGCCGCCATTCGGTCCGCTCACGCAGGGCGTGGCCGGCGCATACCCTTCGCCGAGCGCGACGTTGATGTCGCGAAATCGGGAGGTCGCGTGACGGACTTTCCGGATCAGGGGCGTCGACTGCCATGCCTTCGCGTCGGCGGCGTGATTGTGGTCTTCGACGGCCGCCTCGTTCGCCATCGCGGGCGAGATCAACACCGTCGCGAGCACTGGAATAAGCGCTTTCATGGTCGTCTCCAGGGTGGTTTCGGACGCGTGGCAGCGTCGCCGCAATGGCCGCGGAAGTCTTGAAGTCTCGCTGAAACCGTTCTGAATCTTCGCTAGGTGGACGCCGCGGGAGCGAGTGCCGCCGCGCCGGCGCGCTCGCGCCGGAGGACGCATTGATAGAGTTCCTGCAGGCGCCCGGCCATCTCGGAGCCCGACCAGTTCCTGGCGACGAACTCCACGGCCTGTGAGCCGAGGGAAGCCTGCAGCGCGCGGTTGCCCAGGACCCACTCGACGGCGGAAGCGAACTGGACCTCGTCCTCCTCGACCACGATGGCTCCGCCGGCGCCCTCCAGCACCGACCGGGTGCCCATCACGGCGGTTGAAACCACGGGCAGGCCGCATGCCATGGCCTCGAGGAGCACCAGACCCTGCGTTTCCGTCCGCGAGGCGAACACGAAGGCATTGGCGCTCTGGTAGCAGTCGAGCAGCGGCCCGGTGCGGTCCAGATAGCCGACAAAGCAGGCGTTGCCCGCGAGCCCGCGTTCCCGGACCTGGCGGCGCAGCGTTTCGAGCGCCGGGCCCTCGCCCGCGATCACGAGCATGACGTCCGGGATCGCCCGGCGGACGCGGTCCAGCACCGCGATGAGGAATCCGATGTTTTTCTCGAAAGCGACGCGCCCGACGTTGAGCGCAACCGGCCGGCCCGCCGCGATGCCGTGGCGGGCACGAAAACGGGCGCCATCGCCGCCGGTCAGCCGGGCCGTGTCCAGCCCGGTCGGGATGACGCGGATTTCGGTCTTGACGCCGTAGGCACGCAGGACGTCCGCCATTTGCGGTGAAGGCGCGATCACGACGTCGACCGCGTTGCATTGCCGCCGGGAGATGGTTCTCGACACGGCGCGCAGGGCCGTGCACGGCACGTACGGCACGTAATGGTTCAAATACTCCTCGAAAAAAGTGTGGTAGGACTCGACGACCGGTATGCCGAGCCGGCGCGCGAGCCGCAGGCCCGCGAAATGGGCAATGAACGGCGTGTGGATGTGAACCAGGTCGAATTCGCCGGGCATGGCCTGGACGGCGCGCTCGATCTCGCCGGCAACGATCACGCGGTCCTCCGGGTCGAAGGGAAGGTAGCGCGACCGCACGCGCGTGATGTCCGGTTCGTCGTCCCGGGGCTCCGGGTATTGCGGGGCGACGAGAACGCTCGAACAGCCTTTCGCCTCGAGGTCGCGCCGGAAGGTCTGGATCGATGTCGAGACGCCGTTGACCCGCGGGAAGTAGACGTCCGAGAGCATGAGGACGCGCGGTGCGCGCGTCGTCATGGGGCGAGCGACCGCACGATCTCCAGGCTGGCGAACGCGAGCCCGCCGCCAATCAGGGCGCCTGCCGCGACGTCAGTCGGGTAGTGCAGACCGAGCACGACCCGCGACAATCCCACCAGGAACGCGAATCCTGCGAGCGGCACCGCGAGTTCCGGCGCGTAGTGCGCTCCGAGCACGGCAAAGGCGACAGCGTGCAGCGTGTGCCCGGACGGGAAGCTGTAGCGGTCGAGCGGCGCGGCAGCGCAATTGATCGCCGGATGCGTGATGAATGGCCGCTCGCGCACGGCGTGGCGCTTGATCAGTTTGTACGCGAGGAGGCCCATGCCGCCGGTGAGCGCCAGGTGCGCAGCGGCAAACCAGCCCTGCGCTCCGGAAAGAATCGGCTGGACCAGGATCAACGCGTACCACAGCCAGCCGTCCCCGAGAACGCTCACCCCGTGGAAGAAGGCGCGCGGAACCGACGATCCGCAGGGGCGATTGAGGGCGCGGCAGAATCGCAGTTCCGCCCGGTCGAAATGCGAAAATGCCGTGGCGAGACGTGTTCCCATGGCGCGCAAGATGCGCCCGGCGCATTGCAATTCGATGAATGTTCGATGAAGTTAATGCGTCAAATCAAACGGTTATGACGCCTTTAGCAGGTGGTACTTTACAGAACGCGGATCCCGCCGCCCGGGACGTCATAATGGGACGCATGTGCAATCCTGGCGACGGCCGCCGGCCGATGGGGTGGAGCGCCGGGACTTGCAGGGTGCCGCGGTGAACGACGGCCTGTCCGACGCAAGAGCCGGTCTCAGGGCCGGAATCATTGATTTCGTCAGCTCGGCGTCCCTCGAAATCACGCCCCACGACAAGGACCTGCCGGCGTCCCTGACCGGCCGCCTGGCCCCGGGCACCACGCTGTATGTCGCGCATACGCCGCATTTTTCCGTTGCGGAGGTTGTGGAGACTGCCGGCCGGGTCGAACGCGCAGGCTTCAAGGCCAGTCCGCACATCGCCGCGCGGCGTATTCGCACCCACGGCGAGCTCGATGCCGCGCTCGGGCGGCTCGTCGAAAATGGCATCACGCGCGCGCTGCTCGTGGGGGGAGACGTTCCTGAACCGGCGGGTCCATTCGCGGGCACGCTCGACGTCATCGAGTCCGGAGCGCTCGCGTCCGCGGGCATCCGCACGCTGGGCGTTGCGGGCCATCCGGAGGGACATGGCCGAATCGAAACCGCAATCCTATGGAGCGCGCTGCGCCGGAAACAGGATTACGCCGATCGCACGGGCACGCGAGTCCATGTCGTCAGCCAGTTCGGGTTCAATCCGCAGGCGCTCTCCGAGTGGGAGCGCGGGCTCGGCGATCATGGCATCACGCTGCCGGTTCACGTCGGAATCGCGGGGCCTGCGTCGCTCAGCTCCCTCATCAAGTATTCGATGCTTTGCGGGATCGGCACTTCCCTCGGCGCACTGATGTCTAACCCGACGGCCGCAGGCGCATTGCGAACCCTGGTGACGACCGCGGACGAGATGCTGGTGCGGATCGTGCAGGTGAGGCAGGGCGGGCTCGAGCGGCGCTTCGTCAAACCGCATTTCTTCTCTTTCGGCGGAACGCTGCGGACCGTCGAGTGGCTGGAGGCGGTCCGCGCAGGGCGCTTCGACATTGACGCGGTCGCCGGCAGGCTCGTGCTCCGGTCATGAGCGCCTCGCGTGGGACAGCGGCGGGGCATCTGGCGCGGTTCCGGCGCGACGGCTTCCTGGTCCTGCCGGAATTCGTGTCCGGCGAGCGCTGCCTTGCCCTGCGCGAGCGCGCGATGGCGCTCGCGAGGGAACACGCGCCGCCCCCGGAGCAGGCGACCGTCTTCACGGCGGACGGCCGGGCCCTGCATGCCGCAGAACGGTACTTCCTCACGAGCGGGGAGGCGATCCGCTGCTTCTTCGAAGCCGGTGCATTCGATGCCGCCGGCCGACTGCGGGAGGACGCGCACCTGTGCCTCAACAAGCTCGGGCACGCCATGCACGATCTCGATCCGGTCTTCGACGCCTTCAGCCGGACCCCGGAACTCGCCTCGGTTGCGGGCGACATCGGCATGCGGGAGCCGCTGCTGCTTCAGTCCATGTACATCTTCAAGCAGCCCCGGATCGGCGGCGAGGTCGCCTGCCATACGGACCACAGCTACCTGTGGACCGAGCCGCCGAGCGTCGTCGGATTCTGGTTTGCGATCGATGACGCGACGACTGACAACGGCTGTATGTGGGCGTTGCCCGGCGGCCACCGGCTGCCGGTGAAATCCCGTTCGCGGCTCAACGCGGCGCGCACCGCGACCGAGCTGGAGGTATTTGACGAGGAGCCCTATCCCGCGGAAGGACTGGTGCCGCTCGAGGCCCGCCGCGGCACGCTGATCCTGCTCGACGGTGCGCTGCCGCACCGTTCCGGCGCGAATCTCAGTGAGAGGCCGCGGCACGCCTATACGCTTCATGCGATCGACGGTGCCGCGGCCTACCTGGCTGACAACTGGCTGCAGCGGCCGACCCTGCCGCTGCGCGGCTTCAGGGCGTGAGGTCGACGGGGACCTCCATCACGCTGTCGACCGGCAGGCCATTCAGCGCGGCCGCCTCACGCACCGCATCCTCGCTCGGGCCTTCGTAGACACAGAACGTCCGGGTCTTGTCGGCATTGGCATAGGAGTGCACCCAGCGCACGCCGACGCTGGCGTTGTTGGCGTTCACTTTCTCCTTGGTCGCGGCGTCGAGGCCGTCGAGGGCGCCTGCCGGGAAGGTTCGTTCGATCAGGTAGCGGTGCACGGCTCCGTCCGGGGCGGCGGAGTCGTCCGCGAATGCCGGGGTGATGAACAGAAGGGCAAGAATGGCCAGGAATGCTTTCATCGTCGTCTCCAGGGTTGGTTTGACTTGACGCGACCTATTCGGCGGTCGCGGGATCGATGACGGCAGTCACGCGAGAGATCTTGTTGGCCGGGAATCCGCCGAGTTCGGCATGCCGTCGCACCAGCGATTCGTCCGTCGCGTGATAGATACAGTAGAGTCTGTCCGCCGTGACGAAGCTCTGGATCCACTGCACGCTGGGGCCCAGGCTGCTCAGCACGCCGCAGGACTTTTGCGAGATCTTCTTGAGCTCCGCCGGGCTCAACTTGCCCGCACCGGGGACTTCCCTCTCGATCACGAACTTCGGCATGAACGTCTCCTTGGATGAATGGCCGGCTGAATCGCTGCCGCCGGGTGGCAGGATCCACGGAACGGCAGGCCCTGTCTTGAAACCCTGGTGAAATTATTCTAAATGGTCGCCGATGGAGCTGATACGCGTCGGGGCCTTCGACCTGTACCCGGCTGAACGCATGCTGTGCGCCGGGGGGCAACCCGTCGAACTCGGTGCGCGGGCCTTCGACCTCCTGCTGGTCCTGGTCGAGAACCCGGGCAAGCTCGTCACGAAAGCGACCCTGCTGGAACGGGTCTGGCCCAGGCTGGTCGTCGACGAAAACAACCTGCCGGCGCAGATCGCGAGCCTGAGGCGCGTGCTCGGCGCGGGCGCGATTCGCACGGTTCCGCGTTTCGGATACCGGCTGGAACTCGCGGTTGCGGCCGTCGAAGCCGGGTCGCCGGCGGCCGACGCGCCGGCGGTCGACGCCCCACGCCTCGCCGTGCCGCGCATCAGCTGGCCCGCGCGTCTCGGTGCGCTCATCGGGCGCGAAGAGGACCTGCTCGCGGTCGAAACCGCCCTCGAGCGGGCGCCGCTCGTCGTCATCGTGGGTGGCGCGGGTGTCGGCAAGACGCGTCTGGCCCAGGAAGTGCTTTCGCGCATGGCCGAGACACCGGGTCAGGCCGCCGCATGGATTTCGCTGGAACCACTCGACAGCGTCGGGCGGGTGCCCTCGGCGATCGCGGTTGCGCTCGGCATGTCGCTTTCCGACCGCGAGGATGGCTTCGAGTCGCTCGCGCAGTCGCTGGAACAGCAGTCGATCCTGCTCATACTCGACGGCGCGGAACAGATGGGCGGGGCACTCGCTGCGCCGCTCGCAACACTCGTGGCAAAGTGCCGCGGATTGCGGGTTCTGACAACCAGCCAGGCGCCATTCGGAATCCCGGGCGAAACCGTGATTCGTCTGCCCGGCTTGCCGGTGCCGCCCGCAGGTCCGGCTTTGAACGATGACGTCAGCGTGGCTTCGGTCCGGTTGTTCGCCTTGCGCGCCGCGGAGGCCGATCGCCGGTTTCAGCCGAGCGACGCCAATATGGCCCTGGTTGCCGAGATATGCCGGCGCCTGGACGGCAATCCGCTCGCGCTCGAACTCGCCGCGGCTCGCGTGCCGGGCCTCGGACTCCCGGCACTGCTCGCACGGCTCGACGATCGGTTCCGGCTGCTTAAGCAGGGAGGCCACGCGGCCGAATCGCGCCACGGCGTGCTCCAGGACGCGCTCGACTGGAGCTACAGCCTGTTGTCGCCGCTCGAACAGCGGGTCTTCGATCGTCTCGGGATATTCGCAGGCAGCTTCTCGCTGGAGACCGCAGCGCGCTCCGTGGCTGACGCAACGCTCGATGTGTCAGGGGCGATCGACCTGATCGGGCGCCTCGTGGACCGTTCACTCGTCACGACGCTGCCGACCGAGCCGCCGCGTCATCGGCTGCTCGAGACGCCCCGTATCTATGCGCTCGGACGCCTTGCCTCCGGGGGAGAGCTGGAGACCGCGCGGGCGCGCATGGCCGCGACGATGCTGCAGCTGCTGGACCGGGCGTACGAGGAGTACTGGTCCGTGGACGAGGCTGTCTGGCTGAACCAGTACGTGCCCGAGCTCGACAACGTGCGCGCGGCGCTCGACTGGGCCATGCGGCACGATCACGCATTGGGCGTGGCCCTCTTCGGATCGGCATGGCCGCTGTTCGTCGAGACCGATCTGCACGGCGAAGGCCGCGCGCAGTATGCGCAGGCCGTGGCGCTGCTGACCGACACGCTGCCCCGCGCGCGCGTGGGGCGCTTCTGGGAAGCCGTCGCCGCCTACGACTCGACGCGCCAGCGCGACCGGGCCCGCTACGCGGCGGAGCTGGCGGCCGACATGCACGCGACGACCGGCGATGCCCGTTCGCGCTATCACTCGTTGTTGCAGCTCGCACTCAACTGGCAGGACGACGGCGCGCGGGCGCGCGCGGCATTTGAGGCCGCCCGCCGGCTCGAGGACCCATCATGGCCGGCGCGGCTCCTGGCGCACGGTGCGATGACCGAAGTGACGCTCCTCATGGGCGGTGGCCGCTACGAGGACGCGCGTTCCACCTGCCGCCGTGCCGTGGGCATCGCGCTGACCACGAGCGAAAGGCAGGCGCTGGCGGCGACGGTCAACGTCGTGGAGCTCGACATCGCCTGTGGCGCCACCGAGGCCGCCCTCCAGCTCGCGCGCCCGCTCGCGCTCAGTCTGCGGCACTCCGGCCGGCGCGAAACGCGATTCGAACTGCTGGTCATGCTGTTCAGCGCGCTCCTCGCATCCGGCGAGGTTGACGAGGCGCGAGCCATCGGAGCGGAACTCTACGAGCTCGCCATGATGCTGGACCCCATCAAGCTCGATCTCGTGCTCGATGCGATGGCACTGCTCGCCTGCCTGGATGGCCGGCACGAGGCCGCCGCGGGCATCGCCGCCTGCGCCGACGCGACGCGTGAGTCGCATGGCCGGAGCCGGCGTGGACCCGCCGAAGAAAAAATGCGTGCCGCGGTTGAAAGCCTGCTGGGCGAGCGCCTCGGGCCGGGCTGGCGCGCCGCGGCGGGCATGGACGTCGCGCCGCTCGATGCAGCCGCCGCCTGCCTGGTCGCCCTGGGCCTTCGCGCCTGAAGGCGGGTCAGATTCTCCGTTCGAGAGAGTGATCCAGGGACACGCGCCCCGCTCCGGCGACGGCCAGCCACAGGAAGAGCGCGAGGTAGATGACCTCCTCCAGGCCGAGCAGCGTCTGCAGCGAATCGACGTCCTCCCATTGCGCCGACTTGACGGCGACGATCATGACGACTCCGAGCGCGCCGGCGGAGATGCGAGTCATCAGTCCGAGCAGCAGCAGGATGCCGCCGAAGAATTCGACGCCCGAGACGAACGGCGCGAGGATTTCCGGGGCGGGTATGCCCCAGTTCGCGAAGTTTTCGGTGACGAGCGGCAGGTGCGTGAGCTTGCCCCAGCCCGTCCCGACGAACACCCAGCCGGTCGCAAGGCGCGCAAACAGCGGCCCGAGCCACTCGAGGTGACGCGCCACGCCCCGGGGCCACTCGATCAGCGTATCGACGAGAATCTTCATGACACCCTCCCTGCCGGATGCCAGTAGACCGTGCCAGCGCAGAGAATGTGACAGGAACCGGGGCCGCGCAAGCGGACCCCGGTTATCGCGGTGCGCCGGGAAGGGGCCTAGAGAGAATCGAGGAACTCGAGCAGCAGGGCCTGGTCTCCGGCCGTCAGCGCGTTGAAAGCGTCGGTCACGGGCGCCGCCTGGCCGCCGTGCCGCTGGATCGCTTCCTCCTTGGTCGAGCTCAACCCGTCGTGCATCAGGCGATTGCGGGTGCGCAGGCCCCAGAGCGGCGCCGTCTTGATCTGCTGCGCGGTCGCCGCGAATTCCGGCGTCGGAAGGAACGGGATGCCGTCACCTGTGCCGATGTCGTGGAGCAGGAAGTCGCTGTACGGATGGATGACCTTGTTGCCGAGGGCCCGGGCGACGCGGAACGCACTGCCGTTGATCGGCGTGCCCGGCGGCGCGGTCGTGATGGCGGACACATGGCAGCTGGCGCAGCCGACGCGGGCGAACACCCGCTCTCCCGCCCGCGCGTTGGCCGTGATCCGGCCTCGGGACGGCGCCTTGGTCGAGCGCATGAAGTCCGCGAAGGCAACCACGTCGTCGCCGTCGTCCTCGGGATCGGCGACCCGGTCGTAGTGGGAACCGAAACCGACGTATTCGCCGCTTGATGGGTTTTCCTCGGGGAACAGGGGCGAAGTGATGCCCATCTCGTTGAGGTAGGCGTCGGCCGAGAAGGATTCGAGGCTCGCGTGCTGCGCCTTCCAGCCGAAACGGCCGATGCGCGCCAGGCTGCCGGCCTCGAGCACCGGCACTTCGAGCGCCGTTCCGCGCAGGCTGGCGGGTTGGCGGTCACGGATCGCCAGCAGCGTGCTGTTCGAGATCGCTTCAACGTATCCGGAACCCAGGGTATTCGTGGAAATGCGAAACGTCCTGGTCGTGTCCTCGAAGGCGACACGCTCCACGACGTCGGGGCGGATCCCGCGGCTCTGGATCAGCGAACCGCCCAGCGACTCGAAAAAGACCTGACCATCCATGCGGCCCGTGCGGTGCTCCGCGATCTGGCTCGCGCCGCCCGTCACGACGTTCTGGTGGCACTCGCGGCAGCTCTGGGCGTTGTAGGTCGGCCCGAGACCGTCCGCGATAGTCTCGACCTCCTCGAAGATGAACCGGTTGTCATTGAATGAACGACCCGGTACGACGTTGTCCTCGTTGATCGACGAGAACGGCGGTCCCTGGGGCAAAAACCCGTTCGTCCTGTTGTCGAAGCCGGTCGGCGCCTCCGCGACGCCGGCCGGCCTCGACTGCGGCCCGAAAGAATGGCCCGACAACGCCGGCAGCGTCTCCGGTTCGGCCGTGCCCTTGCTCCGGAATCGCTCCATCCGGGCGGAATCCGCCAGGACATTCCACGAGAAGATGCATGAGAGGGCGAGAAAGACTCCCGCCAGGAGCCGTGATTGCCTGCGTTCCATGAGGCCCCCCTCCCTGGTTGACTGCGGACCGCGATGCGGCGAACACCAATCCCTGTGTTCGTCCCGGATTTCATTCCCGGGACATCCGGCTTGCAAGCCTCGATACGTCTGCGTTCGGCGACGAAATGGCGTCAGGCTGTGGAAAGGATACGGTCCACGATCGGCGCGACGCCATCCCGGATCGGGTCGCAACAGGGCAGCGCGACGCGCGCCGCGACCTCGGCCATGGCGCGCGCGGCCGTGCGGGCGTCGAACTGCGAGGTATTGAGGCTGACGCCCGCAAAACACGCGGCGGGGTTCGTCAGGCGTGCGGCCGAAAGATGGGCGTCGAGACAGTCCGGGTAGGCCGGAATCGCGAATCCCGGGTAATCGGCGACCTCGAAGCGCGCCAGGTCATGGCAGAGCACCATGATGTCCGGCTGGCTGCCGTGAATGAGCCCGAGCGTCACCCCGGCATAGGCCGGATGGAACAGTGAGCCCTGGCCCTCGATGACGTCCCAGTGTTGCGGAGCGGCCGCAGGCGACAGCCACTCGGCGGCGCCGGAGACGAAATCCGACACGACCGAGTCCACCGCGACGCCGTGGCCCGAGATGAAGATACCGGTCTGGCCCGTCGCGCGGAATTCGGCGTCGATGCCCCGCGAGCGCATTTCCTTCTCGATCGCGAGCGCCGTGTATTTCTTGCCGACGGCGCAGTCCGTCCCGACGGTGAGCAATCGCCGGCCGCTGCGCCTGCGGCCGGTTCCCGGCAAAAAGGCCCGGGCGGGCTGGCGCACCTCGATCAGATGCCTGCCGCCGCGTTCTGCCGCGGCCGCAATCTCCGGGACGCCGGCTAGCGGTTCGTGCAGTCCGGATGCCACGTCGAGACCGGCGTCAAGCGCCTCGACGATGGCGCCGACCCAGGCCGGTGCAATGAATCCGCCGTCATTTGCAATGCCGAGGACGAGCGTGCGGATGCCGCGCTCGGCCGCCTGGCGCGGCGAAAGGTCGGGCAGGCCCAGGTCGACGCGGCAACCGGGCAGGCGCAACTGGCCGGCGCAACGTTCCGGCCGCCACTCGCGGATTCCCGCCGCGGTTTTTGCGGTCGCGATGTCCGGCGCGTCGCCCAGAAAGAGGAGGTAAGGACTCTGGATCATCCAAGGCCGTTGCTTAGCATCAGCAGTTTGAATCAAAATCTGATTCCTGTCCTGCGGATGAATTCAGATGCCGTCGTTCACGGTTTGCTGCCTTGCGATCGGCAGCGGTTGGTCACTGCTGTTTGCGAACGTCGACGCATTGGCTGGTCAGGCAACGCACCTCAACGCGGTCCAGGTCACCGCGACACGCAAGCCGGAGCCGATCACCGACATTCCTGCGTCCATGACCCTCGTCGGCGGCCCGGAGCTAAGCGCCCGTGGTGCACGGGACTTGCGAACGGCGCTTGAACTGGCGGCCGGCGTCGAAGGGACGCCGGGTGGCGATAGCGGGCCCGCGGGCGCAGTGCCGTCCATCTGGGGCTTGCGCGAAGCCGACGCATACCTCCTGGTGGTGGACGGCATCCCCTGGGGCGGCGCCTTCAATCCGGCGACGCCGTCGGTCGGGATGACGGGCATCGAACGCATCGAAATCCTGCGGGGACCCGCGCCCGTCATGTACGGGGCGACCTCCTTCGTCGGCGTCATTCACGTCATCCATTACGCCGCGGGTGATACGCCGACCCTGCTTGGCGTCTCCGGCGGTTCGCATGGCAGCTACGCCATCCGCGGCAGTGCCGAACTGCCTTCGAACGGCGGATTCGCACATGCACTGACGTTCGACCTGGAGAATCGCGGTTACGACGAGAACCGGACGTCGTTCGATCGCTACCACGCCCTGTATCGCGGGGCGGACGATCTCGGCTTCGCGCGGTTCCACGTGGACGGCGACGTCTCGGTCCTGTCGCAGGTTCCGGCTGGCAATTTGCTGCTTCGCGACGGGCTGGTTCTCCATCGCGAGCTGCCGGTGAATGCCAACTACAACCCAGCCGGCGCAAAACTCGACCAGGAGCGCTATCAGCTGTCGCTGGGCCTCGACGGAAACAGTTTTCTGGGCGACTGGTCGGTGAGCCTGGCCGCAACCCGGACCGACGACGACCTGCTGCGTGGGTTCCTGCGCGGCACCGCATTTTCTGATCCGCCGGATGGCGGAGCGGGCGATGGACTGCAGGCCGATGGCTATTCCCAGGGCCGCAGGATTACAGACGTCTATTTCGATTTTCACGTGACGACCGACGTGGTCGCGGACCTGAACCTGACCTACGGCGTCGACTACCTTCGCGGCGACGGTTCCGAGGGCGCGACCCACTTCGGCTATTGCACCGACGTCTCCGGCCATGAGCTGAGCTGCGCGGGAGCCCGTCACGCCGACGAACGGGTGCACTCGGCGGATCGGCGGGACTTTGCCGGCCTGTACGCACAGGCTGCATGGAGGCCTTCGGACACCGTCGATTTGCTCGCGGGATTGCGGCTGATTCATACGCGGGAAACGGCGAATGGACGCGCCATCGACAACACGGGCCAGACGCCGGTCATCGCCTTCGAAGGCGACGACCAGCGCGACGACACGCGCTTGAGCGGCGTCATCGGCGCGAATTGGCACGCATGGTCGTCCGGCAACGAGGCGTTGACGCTGTACGCGGACTACCGCAACACCTACAAGCCGCTCGCGATCGACTTCGGCCCGGAGGCGGAGACTGACGTGCTGGAGCCCGAGACGGCGGAGAGCTACGAGGCCGGTGCCAGGATGCGGCTGATGGACGGACGTCTCGACCTCGACGCCAGCCTGTTCCGGATGGATTTCAAGAACGGCTTGACCTTCGAGGACGATGGCGCCGGCAACTTCGGGCGCGCCAACGGTGGCGAAACCCGCTTCCAGGGATTCGAGGTCGAGTCCCGTTACCGATGGTTGGCGCAGCTCGAGCTCGCGGCCCACTATGCGTACCACGACGCCCGGTTCGTCCGGTTCACCCGCGACAATGGAGCCGATGCCACGGGCAATCGCTTCGAGATGTCGCCGCGCCACCTCGGCGGCATCGGCCTGATCTACACGGCGGCGACGGGACTCAGCGGTTCGCTGGTGGCGAGTTACATCGGCGACCGCATGCTGAACAAGAGCAACACGGTGAAGGCGGGCGGCTACACGACGCTCGATGCTTTCCTGAGCCATCTGTTCGGCAAGTATCGCGTCCAACTGGGCGGCTACAATCTGACCGATCGGCGGGACCCGGTCGCGGAGAGCGAGCTCAGCGAGGCCGTCACCGTGACGGGCACCGCCGGGTACTATCGGCTCCCGGGCCGCTACCTGGAAATATCGGTCAGCTTCGCTCCCTGAGCTGGCGACTCCTGACGGTTTGAACGAAAATCGGATTCGTTTCTGACGGATGCATGCAGATGCCTGTCCACGCAAGCCGCTTCCTGGCACTCGTCGCGCTGGCCTTGCCGGTCGGCGCGGGACTCGCGGCGGGAGACGATGCGGATCGCGCGATTGCCTCCATCATGACCGGTTTCGTAAAGCCGGGCGAGCCGGGATGCACGGTCGGCGTCATGCAAGGCGGGGCGTTGACGCACGCGCTCGCTTTCGGCATGGCCGACCTCGGGCGCGGCAGGCCGCTGGATTCGCACTCGGTCTTCAACCTCGCCTCGGTCTCCAAGCAGTTCACCGCATTCGCGCTCCTGTTGCTCGAGCAGCAGGGCAAGCTCAAGCTCGATGACCCGCTGGTGAAGTACCTGCCGGAGCTTTCGGCCAGCGCACAGGGCGTCACGCTGCGCCACCTCGTCCACCACACGGGCGGCCTGCGGGACTACATCGAGCTCCTCACGATGAAAGGTCGCGGCGATGCCGATGGCGCGACGATTGACGAATCCGTGCGAGCGCTTGCGCGGCAGACCCGGCCGAACGAGGCGCCTGGCGTCGAATTCGACTACAGCAATACGGGTTACTTCCTGCTCGGCGTCGTGATCGCCCGCGTCAGCGGCCAGTCGCTGGCGCAGTTTTCCAGGGAGCGGATTTTCGGCCCGCTCGGCATGAAGAACACGAGCATCGTCGACCGCTACCCGGACGGCATCGCGGCGCTCGCACGTGGCTATGCAAAGACCGGCGCGGGATTCGTGATCGACGAAACCGGCTGGGAACAGGTCGGCGACGGCCAGGTGCACAGCGATCTGCACGACCTCGCACTCTGGGACGAGAATTTCTACACGGCGAAGCTCGGCGGCCGCGCGCTCGTCGACAGGATGTATGAGCCGGGCCCGCTCAACTCCGGAGAGTCCACGGGTTATGCGGCCGGACTCAACGTGTACCAGAGCCGCGGCCTGCGATGGGTGACGCATGGCGGCTCCTGGGTGGGATACCGCTCGAATATTTCGCGCGTGCCGAGCGAACATCTCTCGGTCGTCGTCCTCTGCAATCGCGCCGACGCGGACACCGGCTCGCTCGCAGGTTCCATCGCGGAGATTTTACTCAAGGACCGGCTCGGTCCGCCCGAACCGGAGGCGGAAGAACCCGGACCCGCGCCGATCGTGCCCGAATGGCAGCCCGGAAACCTGGCCCGGTATGCCGGCGCGTACTTCAGCGAGGAAGCGGATGCGCGCTGCGTGCTCGACGAGCGGGATGGCAAGCTCGTGCTCGAGACCTGCGCCCGGGGCGAGCGGCTCGAGCCCGGCAAGCCGGGAGAATTCGTCACGCAGGACGGCGGGCTGAGCCTGCGATTCGCGTCCGACGGCAAGGATACGGGAGGGTTTGTCTACCGTTCGCAGGGCCTGCGGGGCCTCCCGTTTACGAGAGTCAAGGAGCCGCCCGAGTGAAAAATTCGCCGCACGCATGTGCCATTGCCCTTCTTGGAACACTGCTCTCCGCCGCGCCGGCCGAAGCCGGCCGCTCGACGACGCTGATCGTCAACGCGTCCATCGTCGACGGCACCGGAAGCCCGGCGCGCCGTGGCGCGGTCCGCATCGATGGCGAGCGGATCGCGGAAGTCGGCGCGCTGACGGCGAGGGAGGGCGAACGGGTCGTCGATGCCCGGGGTCTGGCGCTGGCGCCCGGATTCATCGACGCTCACAGCCATCACGACGAGGGCCTGTTCGAAATGCGCGACGCGACGCCCGTCGTGAGCCAGGGGGTCACGACGATCGTCGTCGGGCAGGACGGGTCGACGACCTGGCCGGCGGCCGAGCTGTTCGAACGCATGGCGAAGACCCCGGTCGCGATCAATGTCGCCACCTTCGCCGGCCACGGCAATGTGCGATACGCCGTGATGGGCAAGGATGACTACCGGCGCCATGCGACGGCGGAAGAGATCGAGCGCATGCGAAAGCTCGTGGACGCGGAGATGCAGGCGGGCGCGCTCGGCCTTTCGACCGGCCTCGAGTACGACCCGGGCATCTACTCGTCCAGCGAGGAGCTCATCGAGCTCGCGAAAGTCGCCGCGCGCCATGGCGGGCGCTACATCAGTCACATCCGCAGCGAGGACCGTTACTTCTGGGACGCGCTCGACGAGATCGTGCGCATCGGGCGCGAAGCCGGAATTCCGGTCGAAGTCACCCACATGAAGCTCGCGATGAAAGACTGGTGGGGGCAGAGCGGGCGCTTTCTCGGCGTGCTCGACAAGGCGCGCGCGGAAGGCATCGAAGTGACGGGCGACATCTATCCCTACGAGTACTGGCACTCCGACCTGACCGTACTGTTCCCGAAGCGCGACTTCACGAACCGCGAGAGCGCCGAGTTCGCGCTCGACCATGTCTCCCCGCCGGACGGCATCGTCCTCACGAAGTACAGCCCGGAGCCGGGCCTGGTGGGCCTGTCGCTGGCGGAGATCGCGAAGAGAAAAGGCATGGATCCCGCGGCGACGCTGATGGACCTCATTGCCCGGTCGAGTGACGAGGACGCCGAACAGTCGATCATGGGCAAGGGCATGACCGACGAAGACATCTCGGCGCTGATCGCCTGGCAGTACGCCGCCATCTGTTCGGACGGCTCGCTGGTCAGCCTGCATCCGCGCGGTCGCGGGGCTTTCACGAAGGTGCTGCGGGTCTACGTGCGCGAGCGCAAGCTGCTGAGCCTCGAGGAAGCCGTCCGCAAGATGACGAGCCTTGCCGCGGCCAACGTCGGCATCGCCCATCGCGGCGTGATTCGACCCGGTGCTTTCGCGGATCTCGTGTTGCTCGATCCGGCGACCGTGGCCGATCGCTCCACGTTCGAAGACCCGACGGCGCTGTCGGTCGGGATCGAAATGGTCTGGGTCAACGGCGTCCCGGTCTGGGACGACGGAAAGGCGACCGGCGCATACCCGGGACAAGGAATTCGCAGGCCATGAAACGGCGGGTCCGGGACCACGCAATCGGCGCGTTCCTGCTCGTCCTCGGTGCGTCGGCCGCAGCCGCTGAAGTCGCCGAGGCGGCGGGCGAGCCGCGCGCGCTGACGCTCGAGGACCACGAAGCCGTGAAATCGCCGGGCGCCCCGTCGATCTCGCGGGACGGCCGGTGGGTCGCCTATGTGCTGGATGACCAGGTCTGGGTCGTGCCGCTCGCGGGCGGGCAGGCGCGCGCCGTCACCACGTCGGGTTCGGCCGCCTGGGATCCGTACTGGTCGAGGGACGGCACTGCGCTCTATTTCCTTTCCGGCCGGTCTGGGTCGAACCAGCTCTGGAGGCTGCCGCTCGCTTCATTCGGCGAGGCGACGCAGGTCACGTCGCTGGTGCAGGGGGTCGAGCACCTGCGATTCTCGCCTGACGAATCCCGCCTGCTGCTCAGCTTCGCCGATTCGCGACTGAAGGAATCGACGGGCGAGGCGGCCGGCACGCGTCCATTCGTGATCACGCGCCTCGAATTCAAGGAGGACGATGGACCGGGCTACCTGACCGGCGACCTGGCCGAGCACCTGCATGTGCTCGACCTCGCGACCGGCAAGCTGACGCAGCTCACGGCCGGCGCATACACCGAATCCGAGGCAGCCTGGTCGCCGGACGGACGCCGCATCGTCTTCGTGAGCAACCGCGAAAAGGAACCCGACGCGAGTTACAAGACAGACCTGTGGCTGGTCTCCGCGGACCCTGCCGACCCGGGTGCAGCGCTCGTCCGCCTGACGAACGACGAGCGCGTCAAGAGCGATCCGGCCTGGAGTCCCGATGGGAAATCGATCGCCTACCTGACGGCCGAGGACGGCGTCTATGGCGCTCCCGAGGTCGCTGTCATGCCCGCGGCCGGCGGCGCTTCGAGGAACCTCACCACAGGACTCGACCGTTGGGTCAATGCGTTCCGGTATTCGCCCGACGGGCAGTGGATCGACTTCTCGTATGAAAACATCGGGGGCACGCAGCTCGCCCGCGTGCGGCCGGGCGACGGCAAGCTGGAACCGGTGGTCGAGGGCGACCAGTTCATCAGCGCATTCGACATCGCGAGGAATGGCGTCATTGCGGCACGGGTCGAAACCGGCAACCGCGGACCCGAGCTGCAATCGTTTTCGGGCGGCAGGCGGATCGTGCTGACGCACGTCAACGACTCGTTCCACGCGCGCGTCGCGCTCGGCAGCAAGGAATCCGTCAGCTTCAGGAGCCCCGACGGCACCGAGGTCCAGGCCTTCGTGACCAAGCCGCCCGGCTTCGTCGCGGGTCGCCGCTATCCGGCGATCCTTCACATCCACGGCGGGCCGGTCGGGCAGTTCAGCTGGGGATTCGATTTCGAGCCGCAGTACTACGCGGCGAACGGCTATGTCGTGATCGAGCCGAACCCGCGCGGTTCCACGGGACGCGGCCGGGATTTCGTGCGCGCGATCTACCGGAGCTGGGGCATCACGGATTACGACGACCTCATCGCCGCCGTCGACTACGCGGCCGCACAGGGCTACGCGGACCCGGACCGGCTCGCCGTCACCGGGTATTCCTACGGCGGCTACATGACCAACACGGTCATCACGCGAACCGGCCGCTTCAAGGCGGCGGCGACAGGCGCGGGGCACAGCTTCATCGCCGCCAACTACGGCCATGACATCTACCAGAAGTGGTACAGCTGGGAGCTGGGGACGCCCTGGGACAATCGCGAGAAGTACGACCGCCTTTCGCCGCTGTTGCAGGCGGGGCGCGTGACGACGCCGACGATGTTTCTGGGCGGCCGCGACGACTGGAACGTGCCGGTGCTCAATGCCGAGCTTTTCTACGAGGCGCTGCGCAAGCGCGGCATCGACACCGAGCTCGTCGTCTATCCGGGCATGCACCATGGCGGATGGACGCCGGAATTCGAGCGGGACTATCTCAATCGCGTGCGGGCGTGGTTCGACAAGTACCTCAAGTAGCGCCGGAAGCCGGCGTGGCCGCGGCGCTGGCGGCCATGCAGGAGGGCCGGCCCCAACACGCCGAGTCGCTCTGTCGCGACGAGCTCGCGAAGGTTCCCGGCTCGGTCGATCACCTTCGTCTTCTCGCGCACGCGCTGGTCATGCAGTCGCGGCCAGCGGAGGCGGAGGAGGTCCTGCGCCGTGCCGTCGCCCTGAAACCGGAATACGCGCAACTGCACGAGGACCTGGGCGGCGCGCTCGTCGCCCAGCGGCGATTCGAGGATGCCGTCGCGAGCCTTCAGACGGCGCTAAAAATGAATCCCGGCCTGCCGCTCGCCCGCAAGTGGCTGGGAGAGGCGCTTGCGGCCCTTGGCCGAGGCCGCGAGGCGGATGCCGCCCTCGAAGCGTGGTTCGGGCAGGATTCCGCCCGGGCGCAAGTCGCGATTTCTCTCGATCACCTGCGAGCCGGGCGCAAGGAAGAAGCCATCGCAACGCTGCGCAGGGTGCTGCGCGTCGACCCCGACAACGTTGATGCCCTGCACACGCTCGCGCAGGCTTACTGGGGCGACGAGCAGCGCCTGTCGGACATTGAGGCGTTGCTGCGCCGCGCGACGGAGCTTGCGCCGGCCCTTGTTCAAGCCTGGATGCTGCTGGGCACCCTGTTGCACCAGGCTGACCGCGCGAAAGAGGCGATCAACTGCTATCTGAAGGCGGTCGAGATTGACCCCGGCCATGCGGGCGCGTGGTCGGGACTCGGGGCGGACTACGCCCAGATCGGCGAAATGGACAAGAGCGCCAACGCCTACGAAAAATCGGTGCAACTGCAGCCGGACCTGCCTGGCGTTCGAATGAGCTATGCCCATGCGCTGAAGGCGCTCGGAAGGCAGCCGGCGGCCCTGCGAGAATACCGCGCGGCCCTCGCGCTGAAGCCCGATTTCGGCGAGGTGTACTGGAGCATGGCCAACCTGAAAGTGTTCCGTTTCGAGCCGGAGGAAGTCGCGGCCATGGAACGGCAGCTGCAGCGGCAAGATCTCTCCGACAGCGCCGCCGTCCACTTCCGCTTCGCCCTGGGCAAGGCCTACGAGGACCTCCGCGACTATGACCGGGCCTGGGACCACTATCACACCGGCAACCAGCGCCAGCGGCCGCTGGTGTCCTACGACCCGGTCGGTTTCGAGCTGCGCCACGGGGAAATCGCGGAAACATTCAGCCGCGAATTTCTCGAGCAACACGCGGGCCAGGGCTACGGATCGGGCGCGCCGATCTTCATTGTCGGACTGCCGCGCTCGGGCTCGACGCTCATCGAACAGATCCTCGCGAGCCACAGCCAGGTGGAGGGGACGCTCGAGCTGCCGGTCCTCGGGGAGATTGCGGTCTCGGTCGGTCGGTACCGCCGCGACCGCAGGGAGTATCCGGACGCGGTTCGCGAGCTGCGCGGCAACGATTTCCGCGCCCTGGGCCGGCGCTACATGGAGGATTCGCGGATTTACCGTACGACCTCCAGGCCCCGCTTTACGGACAAGTTGCCGAACAACTTCTCGCACGTGGGCTTCTTGCACCTGATCCTTCCGAACGCAACGATCATCAACGCCCGCCGTCATCCGCTGGACAGCTGCCTCGGCAGCTACAAGCAGCTGTTTGGCAAGGGCCAGCATTTCACCTACGACATGCACGAACTCGCGCTCTACTACCGCCAATATCACGAAACCATGCAGCACTGGCACCGGGTCCTGCCCGGCAAGGTGCTCGACGTGCACTACGAGGAGACGGTCGGCGGCTTCGAGGCTCAGGTGGGACGCATCCTCGCGCACTGCGGGCTGCCATTCGAGGAGGCTTGCCTGCGTTTCCACGAGACGGATCGCCCCGTCAGGACCGCGAGCTCGGAGCAGGTCCGCCAGCCGCTCTACACGCGCGCGCTCGGCACCTGGCGGCGGTATGAAAAGCAACTGGGCCCATGGCAGGAGGAGCTCGCCGATATCATCGCGGATCTGCCCGAGGCGGTCCGAAACGCAGGGCTTCAATAGGGCCAGACCTCGAGACCGTGAATCGCGTTCCGGACATCCATCGTGAGATTGACGGAGAGCGCGCGCTGGTTCCGTTGCAGGTCGTAGACGGTCACGGTGGAAGGCGAGGAGCCGCCGGCGACCAGCGAATCGGAAATCACGGCGAGGCCGCGCGCGAAACCCTGGCGTGCCAGGCCCGTCTCGTCCGTGTCGCGGTGCAGCAGAGATTCGGGCGGGTAGGCGGGCACGCGCATCGCGCGATCCTCTCGCCCGTCGCCGCGTCCGGCGTAACGAAGCGCGTTCGCATCGGTATCGTTGAACAGCACGCCGTCGCGAAACGGGCGGGCGTTGTGCGTGCCGGGCGGCAGCTCGACCGCCATCTGGATCTCGCGCCCGTTGAACAACAGCAAGCCGCCGGTCCTGAGGCCGGCGAGATACATGCCGCCCCGGGTGCAGTGGATGTTGTTGAGGTGGAGCTTGTTGAGCATCAGCGGCCCGTCGTCCTTGCGCGGGTCGAAGCCGCGCCCGAGGAAGCGGAACTGCTGGGTGACGACGTGCATGCCCCAGTCGAATTGCTTGGCGTCGAGATCGAAGCCGAGGATGCTGTCGCAGCCGGTGGAAGCCAGGAACAGCCGCCGTTCCCAGACGGCGATTTCGTGGCAGTGCTTGAGGTAGGGATTCCGCCAGGATCCGATCGGCCGGAAGTCGGGCGCGTAGCCGAAGAGCTCGTCGCTGGCGGCGATATAGATCGTCTCGCCGTCGAAGGCGATGCCGCGCAGCCCCCGGTCCCAGCCGCGTTCCTGCCAGTCGATCCCGGTCGTGTTCCAGTCGATCACCCGCGTGATCTCGCGCGCGTCCAGGTCGATCAGGTAGACGCCGCCATGGCTCTCGCCCTGGTGGCTGCCGCGAACCACCGAGGTCGTGACGAGCTTCAACGATCAGGCGCGCAGCAGGCGGCGGTCCCTACCATTTCTTGGTGAACGAGAGGTAGACGCTCCGCGGTCTCTGCAGGCTCCTGACGT
Source organism: uncultured Gammaproteobacteria bacterium (assembly GCA_963738285.1). Classification (GTDB taxonomy): domain Bacteria; phylum Pseudomonadota; class Gammaproteobacteria; order Steroidobacterales; family Steroidobacteraceae; genus SCUD01. The sequence continues at coordinate 126,197 of CAVTVX010000010.1, forward strand.
AGTGCCAGCGTTGATCGCCGAAGTCGTCCCCATAGCTCGTATTGCTCTGGTAGTCGTAGCTCTTGTCGTCGAACAGGTTTCGAACGATGAGTGACGCGTCCCAGCCGCTTTCGCTGGTGAACCCGAGCTGGAATGTCCCCGACTTCCATTTCGGGAGCAGGCGCTCGAGGTCGTTGTCTTCGATGGCGGTCAGGTCGTCCCACGTCTTGCCCTGGTAGGTGTAGGACAATCGCGTCCACAAATCGCCGCGCCACGGCAGGAAGTCGGGAAAGGTGTACTCGACGGCGGCCCAGTACTTCTCTTTCGGTGACACCGGGAGTGTCGTCCCCTTGGCGATGTAGACCTCGGGCGGGTCCGAGTTCGGGACGATCGTGTCCTGCGTGAATTCCGGGCTTCCGAGGAAAACGCTCCACTCGAAGTTGAGCCGGTCGGATGCGTACCACTGGCCGTTGAACTCGACGCCCTTCTGCTCCGCCTGGCCACCGTTGATGTTGCCCTCGATCCACCAGGCGTCGGTGCTGCCGAAGTGGATCTGGATGTCGTTCCATTCCATGAAGAAGGCCGACAGGTTGAGCAGCAACCGATGGTCGAACCACTCGCTCTTGATACCCGCCTCGTAATTGCTGAGCCGGTCCGGCCCGTAATCGAGCGGTACCTGGCCGCTGGCCGCCGCGCGCTGCGAGTTCTGTCCGCCAAGGCGGAACCCCTCGCTGTACAGCGCATAGACCATGACGTCCGGGTTGATGTGATATTGGGTCGCGAACTTGTAAGTCGTGTCGCTGTCCTTGCTCTTGCTCGTCAGGCCGTTCGCCCCGGGATCGCTCTCGGCCGGCAGGCCCAATGGAACCTGATACAGGTCGAACAAGTCGCGGTCGTATTGGAACCAGCGCGCGCCGCCGGTGACGGACCACCGGTCAGTCAGGGGGTAGGTCATCTCGCCGAAGAAGGCGAGCTGCTTCACTTCGTTGTGGTACTGATTGAAGTAGTAGTAATCGGTCGGGGCCAGGGGGCATGCGGCGACTGCCGGATCGCCGATGGCGCAGGCGCGGGCGTTTGCGTCGGCCCAGGCCACGGAGCGTCCAAGTCCCGGGACCAGCGCCCCGTATTGCCACCAGTCGTACACGTCCTCGTAGAAGGCGCCCGCCATCCACTTCAGTTTGCTGTCGCCCTGCGAAGTCAGGCGAGCCTCGTACGCCCAGCGGTTCTGCTTCTGCCAGTTGAATGTGGTCGAGTGCAGCGTGCCGGTGTCGTAGAGCGCGTAGTAGGCCGGATAGGCACCGGACGTGTAGTACAACGTGCGCCACTGCGCGTAGTTCGTATTGTCCCACTGGTAGTTGACTTTTCGATTGAAGTAAGACCCGGTCAACGACAGTTCCGCGAAGCCGAGATCGCCCTTGAGCGTCGCTGACCCGGTGTACCACCAGTCGTCGCGATACTCGTCGTAAAAGCGGGTGAGCTTGTTGTCGCCCAGCGCCGGGTCGGTTTCCCAGGCACCCATGGCATCGCCGCGCTGGTAAATGCCGGTCGCCAGCAAGCTCCAGTTCTCGTTGATGGTCCACAAACCGGCGACGCGTCCGCCCGTCGTCCGGTAGATGTTCTGGTTGGCGTCGGCGATTCGCGCATTCGTCGTCTCGCCCATGAGCGTCGGGCCGAGGACGTTGTCGACGTAGCCGCCTTCTTCGGCCCAGAAACCGACGACCCGAAGCGCGAAGTTGTCGCTTACCGGGAGGTTGACCCAGCCGCTGACGTCGTAACTCGGGTCGCCCCCTTTGGTCGTACCGACCTCGGCCGCGAACTCGCTCGAGTAGCCGCTCACGTCCGGCTTGTTCGTGACGTAGCGGATCGTGCCCGCCTGTGAACTCGAGCCGAACAGCGTGCCCTGGGGACCGGGGAGAGCCTCGACGCGCGCGATGTCCACGAGGCGCACGTCCGCCTGCTGCGAAATGGCGGTCATCGGCTGCTCGTCGAGATAAACCGAGACCTGGCTGTCGATGCGGTACTCCGCGGAACCCGTCGAGATGCCGCGCATTACGATGGCGTTGCGTCCCGGCGTGCTGCTGATGATGTTGACGGACGGCAGGGCGTTCGTGAGGTCGTACAGGTTCGTCAGGGCCTGCTTCTGGATGAACTCGGTCGATAACGCCGTGACGCTCTGCGCGACGTCCTGCAGGTTTTCGCTGCGACGCGTTGCCGTGACGGTGACCGGCTCGAGGCGCGTCGCCGGAGAATGCGTTTCCTGGGCAAGCGTCTGCGACGCCGGATACAGCGCCGAGAACACGGCCGCGGCCAGCGGAGTCTTGCGTTCGATCATGATGGGCATCCCCCGGGATCGCCACGCCACCCTGACAAGGCGATGTAACGCATTGAGGTTATAACAGTAATTGCCAGTTTGCCAACTGGCCCCCGCTCAATAGATCTCGCCGCGCGACGATTGGAGCCGGCCGCCCTCGGCGCGAAATTGATATGCGATCCCGCCCGAACCCTGCCAGGACACCAGGTTGAACCGCCCCCCCGGTCCGATCCGGTAAACGTCGATTGGCCCGGCCGCCAGCGGTACACCCGGTTCGCAACGCGCGGGCGCCGTCGCCGGCGTCATGAAATAGACATAGGGTGTCGGATGATCGGCCGTCGCGAACACCTCGGCCGATCCGTCGGCCGGGTCGATGTGCAGCGCGGTCTCGCGGTCGGCCGCGATGGCCCGGGGCTTTGCAGACCAGCCGTCCCGCTGGAGCCGCGAGAGCAGGGTGACGGTGCGGCCGATGCGATCGCGCTCCTGCAGGTGCTGGTCGGTGATGACGTTCTCGAGCCCCGGCAACGCCAGGAAGCCGCGAGCGAGCGTGAGATCGGGCGTGTAGGGATCGGCGAGCGCATCTTTCGACGTCAGGCTGCCCTTGCCCTCGGCCGAGTACACGTATCCGCCGAGCACCGCCATGCCGGCGCTCGTGCCGCCGACCGGTGCGGGTTTTGCAGCGACGAAATTGATTGCGTCCTCGACGGGCGTGTCCTTCCAGTAGCGAATGTAGTTCGACTGGTCGCCGCCCGCGATCCACACCGCCTCGGCATTCCGGATGGTCTCGACCACGAACGGGTCAGCGGTCGCGGCACCCTTGTCGAATACGATCGTCTCGACCGAATCGCAGTGGCACAGGCGGAAAATGTAATCGTTGTACTCGTCCGCGCCGGAGGCGCGCAACACGACGAAATCGCCGCCGCCGCTGAAGTCGCCCATGTGCACGTAGTTGTAGTCGACATCGTCACCGCCGCCCTGCGCGACCCAGAGCCCGCGTGTCGGCGTGACGACGTCCACCGGATCCCCGACGATGTAGTACTTGTAGCCCGGCCCGCGGCGGGCGACCTCGGCCGTGCCGCAGGCGGCCGCCGCGAAAGCGAGCAAGACGGTCGCCGCCAGGCGGCTTCGCGACAGGCATTCATGACTCATGGCGCGTCCTGACGATTCGGTGGACCCGATAGTGTAATCTCGCGCGTCATCGACCAAATCACCTCGGAGCTCTCCGATGCGATACCTGCTCGCCTGCCTGATGCTGCTTCCCGTCCTTGCCCATGGCGAGGCCATGCGCCTGCCCCCCGAAACGGCGCGGCTGAACCAGATGGCTCAGCGCTTTGCGCCCGTCGATATCCGGGTCGATCTCACCGGCCTCCCGGCCGGCGAACGCCAGGCGCTTGCGAGCCTCGTGAAAGCGGCGCGAATCACGGATGCGCTCTTCATGCGGCAGACATGGGCCGGCAACGAAGCCATGCTGCTCCGGCTCATGGACGACGCAACGCCGCTGGGCCGCGCGCGTCTCGACTACTTCATGATCAACCGCGGCCCGTGGTCGGCGCTCGACGACGATGCGGTCTTCATTCCCGGAGCGCCGCCGAAGCCGGAAGCCGCGAATTTCTACCCGGCGGGGGCGACGAAGGAGGACGTCGAGGCCTGGCTGAAGGACCTGCCGGAAGCCGACCGCGCCGCGGCGACCGGCTTCTTCACGACCATCCGGCGCAATGCCACCGGGCACTTCGTCGCGGTGCCCTACAGCCTGGAATACCAGGGCGAGCTCGCCGAAATGGCGCGGCAGCTGCGCGAGGCGGCGGCGGCGACCCGTGAGCCGTCGCTGAAGGCCTTCCTCGAATCGCGGGCCGATGCGCTCGTTTCCAACGACTACTACGCAAGCGACGTCGCCTGGATGAAGCTCGATTCGATGATCGAGCCGACCATCGGGCCCTACGAGGTTTACGAGGACGGCTGGTTCAATTACAAGGCCGCGTTCGAGGCTTTCATCACGGTGCGGGACGACGCCGAGACCGGCAAGCTCGCCCGTTTCGGCAACGAATTGCAGTGGCTCGAGGACCGCCTGCCGATCGACCCGAGGTACCGTCGCAAGCAGCTCGGCGGGCTTGCGCCGATCCGGGTCGTCAACGTCGTTTTCTCGGCAGGCGACGGCAACCACGACGTGCAGACGGCGGCCTTCAACCTCCCGAACGACGAGCGGATCGTCGCCGCGATGGGTTCGAAGCGGATGATGCTCAGGAACTACCAGCAGGCGAAATTCGAGAAGACTCTGCTGCCGATCTCCCGCGTCGCGCTCGCGGAGGCAGACCGGCCCGACGTCGATTTCGACGCGTTCTTCACCCACATCCTCATGCACGAGCTCATGCACGGTCTCGGGCCGACCAACACGGGTCCGAACGGCTCGGGCGGCGGCGTGCGCCAGGCGATCCGCGAGCTCTACAGCACGGTCGAGGAGGCGAAAGCGGACATCACGGGCCTGTGGGCGCTGCAACAGCTGATGGACAAGGGCGTGATCGATCGCGCGGGCGAGCGGCGCATGTACACGACATTCCTCGCCTCTGCGTTTCGCACGCTGCGCTTCGGCATGGGCGATGCGCACGCGCGCGGCATGGCCATGCAGGTCAACTACCTGCTCGATGCCGGTGCATACCGGGTCAATGCCGACGGCACGTTCGGCGTCGATCTTCGCCGGGCCCGGAAAGGCGTCGCGGGCCTTTCGCACGACCTGCTGACTCTGGAGGCCGAGGGTGACTACGAGGGCGCCCAGCGCATGCTGAACCGGCTGGTCGTGATGCGGCCCGAGGTCCAGGCGGTGCTCGACCGGCTGGGCGGCGTTCCGGTGGACATCCGGCCCCGGTTCGTAACCGCCGACGACCTGGAGAAGGAAACCCCCGTCACGGCAAAATGACCGAACGGCGGACCCGCCGGGCCGGAACTGTGCCGCCCGGATCGTGTCCATCCCGGCAAGGCCATGCTGAACGCCCTCCGCAATTTTTTCGACCAGCACATCTCCGGTTCCGACGCGGATCCCGAGATCGCGGCCGAGGAGCGTGCGCGTGTGGCCGCGGCGGCCCTGCTGGTCGAGGTCGTCAGGAGCGACGATCATTTCTCCGACGTCGAACGCGCATCGGTGCTCGATGCGGTGCGACGCAGGTTCGGGATGGGCCCGGTTGCGGCCCGGGAATTGCTCGAGCTGGCTGAGGCCGAGGCTCGCGACGCCCATGACTACTACCACTTCACGTCGCGAATCAATGCCAGCTTTTCGCCCGAGCGAAAGCGGCGGCTGATCGAGGAATTGTGGAAGGCCGCCTACGCCGACGACGTGCTGCACCGGCACGAAGAGCACCTGATCCGTCGCGTGGCGGATCTGCTGCACGTGCCGCACAGCGCCTTCATCCGGGCCAAGCTGAAGGCGCAGGAAGCGCGACGGCAACCGGGGAAGGTGCGGAACGAAGTGCCGTAGGGCGATCCAGGCGTGTCCCATGGGAGCTCGATCATGCTCAAGTTGACCTGCTGGATTGGCGCCATGCTGGTCACCGCCACTGCATCGGCGGCGACACCCGAGGAAGCCGCGCGATGGTTCAATGCGAAGCAATGGGCGCAGGCCGCGGCCGCATACCAGGAGATCGTGGACCGCGAGCCTGCCAACCCGCTCGCGCTGATCCGCCTGGCGCGCTCGCGCGCCGCGAACGGCGAAGCGACTGAGGCGCTTGCGGCGCTGAAGGCCTGGTTCGGGACCGGCAACGGCTCGTACCAGGTTGCAATGGCCGTTCCCGAGTTCGAGGCGCTGCGCGGCGACCCGCGTTTCGCCGCCCTGGTCGAGCCGCAAAAGCCGTGCAATACGCCCGAGTTCCGGCAATTCGACTTCTGGGTTGGCGACTGGAACGTGGAATCGCCGGCGTCGCCGGGCTCGGTCAGCCGCAACCGCATTACGCGAATCAACGATGGTTGCACCCTCCGCGAGGAGTACACGACCCCGGTCGGCTACGCCGGCACGAGCCTCAATTTCTACGACGCCGCGCGCAGGGTCTGGCACCAGACCTGGATCGACAACCAGGGCGGTGCGCTCTACCTGGAGGGCGGCCTGCGGGGGAAGGAGATGGTCCTGTCGACCGTGACCGATCCCGAACGGGTGCAGCGGATCACCTGGACTCCGCTCGACGACGGGCGGGTCCGCCAGCACTGGGAGTCGACGACCGACGGCGGCGAGACCTGGATCACGGCTTTCGACGGCTATTACTCGCGGCGCGACGGCGGCTGAAGCCCGATCCGGCAATTCTGAAACCGCCAGGTGCCAGGTACCTGTTGATACGCGGGCCGATCCAACGTACAACCCGCGCTCATGGGTGACTTGGGGATCTACCTCTGGACCGGGCAATCCGGCCAGAAGTATCGCTATACGGTCTACATGTTCGGCACGGCGTTCGGGCCGGGTCCCGCCAACTATATCTTCGCGCGCGAAAGCCGGCCGGGTCACTACCAGCCGCTCTACGTCGGGCAGACGGATGACCTGTCCGAGCCCTTCGACGATGCGCTCGCGCTCGAATGCCTGAAACAGAATCGGGTCACGCACATCCACGTGCGGCACACCGACACGCGCGAGGAACTGCGGCGTGCGGAGCGTTCCGACCTGATCTCGTTCGTCAAGCCGCCCTGCAATTCGATGCGCTGAACTAATCGAGCGGCTGCATCAATGCCTGGAAGCGCGGCAACTCGCGCAGCGACGAGAGGTCGGGATCGGACTCGTACTGGGCGCGCTTCCCGAAGCCCGCGCCGATGGCGCGTTCGACGTTGTCGAGGGCCGCTTCAGGCTGGCCCCCGAGCGCGTAGGCGCAGGCGAGGTTGTAATAATCGACGGGCGCGCCGCCGCCGATCCGGATGGCGCGCTCGAGACTCTTCACGGCATCGGCATATTTCTTCTGCTGGACCTGGCTCGTGCCGAGGCGATTCCAGGCCAAGGCATTCGACGGATTCGCGTCCAGGTAATGACGGTAGGCCTCCTCGGCCTCCCCCCAGCGGCCCTCGAGGTAGGGCTCTTCCGCCTTCATCAAGTCGGCGGTGAGCGGTTTCACGCCGGCCGGGACCGGGCTCACGGTGTCCATGACGATGCGCCAGTCACCTTGGCCATTCCGGCGCCAGACTCGCACGTAATAGCCGGCCTCGGGGTCGGCGCCGTCCTTTTCGTAGTTGCCATAGGCGTAACCGAGATCGCCTGATTCCGATGCGCCGGCCGCAAGAGGCTCGCCCCGGTACTTTTCGGTCAGCGTGTTCGCCCACTCGCCAAGGGCAGACCGCCCGACGACCGGCATGACGCCGGGACGATGCACGCGCGCCTCGTCGTCGAGGCGGCTCCCATAGGCCCGTCCCAGGCTTTCCGTGGCAGCCGTCTCGAAAAAGGCGCGCTCGACCGCGAGCAGGCTTGCTCTTGTCGCGGGGACATCCTCGTCACCGGGCATGCGTGGACTTGTGTGACGGGAAGCATGCGCGGGCTCGTCCAGCGGCACGACGGCGGATGGCGTGTCGCTGCCCACGTCGAGGACAACCTTGAATGATCCGTCAGGCTGGCGTTTCCAGACGGAAAAGAACATGCCGTGCCGGTCCGGCGCGCCATCGTGCCCCTGGAACACGAGCGGCCCCGTGTCCCAGCCCAGGTCACCGGCTTCCGAAATGTCGCCGTAGACCGGCGCCCAGACGGCGCCCATCGGGCCGGGCGAGGGAGGCTGGTTCGCAAGCGCGGCCCTGACCCGGAAGGGATGCGGATTGAATGCAATGCCGTCATCGGCGAAGAAGGCGTAGAAGGAATCGCGGAATCCCTTGTCCGCCGCCATCCGGACGAAAGCGCGCTCGGTCTCGAAGAGTTTCTGCTGGGCCGGCGGCAGGCCCGGGTCGGCGGCCATCGCCGCGGGCAAGGCGAGGACAGCAAGCATTGCGATGGCGGATTTCATCGGGAATTCCCGGCACGGCCTGGCACAGGACGTCAGGCTAGCGCCAGTCGGCATGTGCATTCAATCCGTGACTTTGCGATCGGTTAAGCTGGATGGCGGAGAGGATCGGCGCGGCGTGCGCCCGGGAGAACAGGATGCCCTGGTGGGCCTGGCTGGTGTTGGGGATCGGCTTGCTGGGCGTCGAGATGTTCGTCATCGACGCGCAGTTCTATCTCGTCTTCATCGGCTTGTCGGCGGCCGTCGTGGGACTGCTCGGCCTCGTCGGCATCGGCCTGCCGGGCTGGGCGCAATGGCTGGTGTTTTCGCTGCTGGCCATCGTCGCCATGGTCGGATTCCGCCGCAGGATCTACGAAATGATCCGCGGCAGCAGTGGCCACGTCGAGGAACGGCTGACGATCGGCGATCGCGTCGTGATCGCGTCGCGCCTGGAGCCGGGACAAAGCGGCCGCGTTGAATACCGGGGTTCAAGCTGGACCGCGCGAAACACGGGTTCGAAACCGATCGAGGGGGGCCAGGAGGCCGTCATCGCCCAGGTCGACGGCCTGACCCTTCACGTGAAAGCGGAGTAGTCGGACATGGGATCACTGTATGTCGTCGGCATTGTTGCACTGGTCGTCGTCATCATTCTCGCGAAGACCGCCGTCGTCGTGCCCCAGCAGAGCGCTTACGTCGTCGAGACGCTGGGTCGCTACAACCGCACGCTCCAGGCGGGGTTTCACATCCTGAAGCCGTTTTTTGACCGCATCGCCTACAAGCACAACCTCAAGGAAGAGGCGATGGACATCCCGGAACAGATCTGCATCACGCGCGATAACGTGCAGGTCGGCGTCGACGGCGTGCTGTACCTGCAGGTGCTGGAGGCGAGCAAGGCCTCCTACGGCATCACGAACTACCGGTTCGCGATCATCCAGCTTGCGCAGACGACGCTGCGCAGCGAGATCGGCAAGATCGAGCTCGACCGGACTTTCGAGGAGCGCCAGACAATCAACCAGAACGTCGTCGCCGAACTCGACAAGGCGTCCGCGCCCTGGGGCGTCAAGGTGCTGCGCTACGAGATCAAGAACATCAACCCGCCAAAAGACGTGCTGCAGGCGATGGAGAAGCAGATGCGGGCAGAGCGCGAAAAGCGCGCCGTCGTGCTGACCTCCGAGGGCGAGCGCGACGCCAAGATCAACCAGGCCGAGGGCGAAAAGCAGCGGGTGATCAAGGCGTCGGAAGCCAACAAGCAGCAGCAGATCAACGAGGCCGAGGGCGAGGCGGCCGCGATCCTCGCAGTCGCCAAGGCGACTGCGGAAGGACTGCGCCAGGTCGGCGACGCCATTGCCGGTCGGGGCGGCATCGAGGCCATGCAATTGCGGGTCGCCGAAGAGTACGTGCGGCAATTCGGGCACCTGGCGGACGAGGCATCGAGCACGCTGGTGGTACCGGCCAACCTCACCGACATCGCCTCGATGATCGCGCTCGCGACCAGCGTCCTCAAGAACCAGAAGGCCTCGAGCTGACGTGGCGGTCATTCACGTGATAGCCCGCGCGCTCGCGATCGCGGCGGCCTGCGCCGGCATGGCCGCGACCGCCGCCGACGCGCCGCCGGCACTCCTGCTGCGCGGAGGCACGATTTACACCGGCAATCCCGCGGCGCCGCGGGCCGGGGCGGTCCTCGCGATTCGGGACCGGATCGTCTATGTCGGTGACGCGGCGGGCGCCCTCAGGCGCGCTCCCGCCGGAGCCCGCATCATCGACCTCGAGGGCAAGACCGTCCTGCCGGGGCTTACGGATTCGCATGCCCACCTGGTGGGGATCGGCGAGCGGGAACTCAATTTCGACGTGACTGGCGTCGAGGGCGTCGAGGCGCTCGAGCAGCGGCTTGCCGCGCGCGCGGCAAGCGATGCCGCGCAGTGGATCGTGGGTGCCGGCTGGATCGAATCGAAGTGGAAACCGGCGGTATTTCCGCGACGGCAGGACCTCGACGAGGCGGTCAGCGACCGGCCCGTTGTTCTCGAGCGGGCGGACGGGCACGCCATCGTCGTCAATTCCCGGGCGCTCGAAATCGCGGGCATCGGGCGCGACACGCCGGACCCTGAAGGCGGACAGATCCTGCGCGATCCCGCGACCGGCGAGGCGACGGGCATGCTGATCGACAACGCCATGGACCTGGTGCGGCGCCACGTCCCGCCCGCCACCGACGAAGAGATTGCCCGCGCGATCGAGGCCGGTGCCGCTCGCAGCGTGCGACTCGGCTGGACCGAGCTGCAGGTCGCCGGCACGACCTGGCGTGTGATCGAGCAGCTGTGCCGGCTCTACGCTGCGGGCCGTGTGAATCTGCGGGTCTACGCGGCCATCGGTGGCCCGGGCGAGGACGCGGAGAGGCTGCTGGCGGCCGGCCGCGACTACCACAGTTGCGATCCGCGCCTGACCGTGCGCACGATCAAGCTCTATATTGACGGCGCGCTGGGTTCGCGCGGTGCGGCGCTCGAGGAGCCGTACAGCGACGCGCCGGGGAGCCGCGGCCTGTACGTGACGCCGCCCGCGGAGATTTTCCGCATCGCCGTCGCAGGGCTCCGGCGCGGCATCCAGGTCGAGACCCATGCAATCGGCGATCGCGGCAACCGGGTCGTGCTCGACCAGTACGAGAGGGCGCTCGCGGCCGTGCCCGTGGGCGAACGCCCCGTGGCGGACCCGCGATTTCGCATCGAGCACGCCCAGGTGGTTGCGGCGCCGGACATCCCGCGCTTTGCGAAACTCGGCGTGATCGCCTCGATGCAGACCTCGCATGCGATCAGCGACATGCTGTTTGCGCCCGCGCGTCTCGGCCCGGAGCGAATCTCCGGGGCCTACGCCTGGCGGTCGCTGATGAATGCCGGCGCCCGGATTGCCGGAGGGACCGACGCGCCCGTCGAACAGGGCGACCCGCGCGTGGAGTTCTACGCCGCCGTGACGCGGCGCACGCTTGAAGGCTTCGCGGGTCCGGACTGGGGCCTCGACCAGCGCCTTACACGCGACGAGGCGCTCGGCATCCTGACGTCGGGCGCGGCCTATGCCGCCTTCCAGGAAAATGACCGCGGCACGGTCGAGCCGGGAAAGCTCGCTGATTTCAGCGTGTTTTCGGAGGACTGGATGCAGGTTCCGGAGTCCCGCATTCCGCGGTCGCAGCCGGTGATGACGGTGATCGGCGGCGAAATCGCCTGGCAGGCGCCCTGATTCAGGCGACCGACCGCTTCCTGACGTTCCCGACGTTGAACCGTCCCGTGGCGGTCAGCCGGTCGTGCAGCGACTGCGCATTGCGCAGCTCCGCACGCCGCGCGGTGAATGGCATCGCGGAAACTTCCTGGAGCGGGCTCGAGCGGGCAAACAGGAAGCCCTGGGCCGCCACGCAGCCGAGCGCGAGCAGCTTTTCCACCTGTTCCTCGTGTTCCACGCCTTCGGCGACAGTCTCGAGCCCGAGCGTCTCGCCGAGCATCACGACCGCCCGCGCCAGGTCAGGTCCGTCCTCCTGCTCCGTCAGGCGCCCGACGAAGGAGCGATCGATCTTCAGGATGTCGATCGGAAAGCGGTGCAGGTAGGACAGCGACGAATAGCCCATGCCGAAGTCGTCGATCGCGAGGCGGACCCCGAGCGCCTTCAGTTCGCGGAAGCGCTCCAGGTTGACCTCGGTGTTGTGCATGATCGTGCTCTCCGTGAGCTCGATGACGAGGTTCTCGGGCTCCAGTCCGGAGGATTCGAGTGCAGCCCGCACGTCCGCCACCAGGTCCGCGTGTTGCAGGTGACGGCCCGAGATGTTGACCGCGACCCGCAGCCCGTCGCCCGCGACGATGGTGTCCCGCCACGCACGCACGCTCTGGCAGGCCTCGCTCAGGACCCACCGGCCGAGTTCGACGATCTGGCCCGATTCCTCGGCCGTCGCAATGAAGGCGCCGGGCATGACGAGGCCCTGCTCGGGGTGGTTCCAGCGCACCAGCGCCTCGACACTGAGCAGTTCCCGCCTGGCGAGGTCGACGACCGGCTGATACTCGAGGAAGAATTCGCCGCGCTCGAGCGCACGGTGGATGTCTTCCTCCAGGCGCAGCCGCTCGCGCAGCTGCTCCTGCATGCGCGGCTGGAACACGACGAAGCGCGCCTTGCCCGCCGCTTTCGCGCTGTACATCGCGATGTCGGCATTGCGCAGGAGCTGTTCGGTGTCATCGCCCGGCTGGGAGAACGCGACGCCGATGCTGGCCGCCATGTTGGTGCCGCTGCCGTCGAGCTGGAGCGGCTCGTCGAACGATCGGGTGATGGTCGCCGCGATCCGCTCGACGTCGGCCGAATCATTGATGCCCTCGAGCAGGATCGCGAACTCGTCGCCGCCGAGACGCGCGACCGTGTCGGACGGCCGCGTCGACTTGACGAGGCGCTGGGCGGCCGCCTGCAGCAGCCGGTCGCCGGCGTCGTGCCCGAGCGAATCGTTGACGTTCTTGAAGTTGTCCAGGTCGAGGAACATCACGGCCACGCGCTGCCGCGAGCGCTGGGTCAGCGTCAGCGCGTGCTGGACGCGGTTGCGGAACAGGCTGCGGTTCGCGAGCAACGTGAGCGGGTCGTGGAAGGCGAGCTGCCGGAGCTGTTCCTCCAGCGCCTTGCGCTCGCTGACGTCGCGGAAATTGAGCGAGAGGCCTGCGATCGCCGGGTCATCCAGCAGGTTGCTGCCGACGCTCTCGAGCGTGCTGCGCCGCGCGCCGTTGCCGACCACGACCTCGACCGGCCCGACCGAGCGGCCGCGGGTCGCGGCGACTTCCGCGAGGAAGGCCGCGAGCCGCTCGCGGTCCGATTCGCTCCAGAAATCGAGGAGGTTGCGCCCCACGAGGTCGTCGGGATTCATGCCGAAAGTGCGCTCGGCCGCGGGCGACGCGAACCTGAGTCGCCCGTCGACGTCGGCAATCATGATGACGTCGGAGGCGTTGCGGATCAGCGAGGCGTAACGCGCCTCGACGATGCCCGCCGCGCGCCGCTCGCGCAGCAGTGCGTCATCGCGCGACAATACGCCCTGTCGCAGCATGACGAGCAGCGTCAGCGCAAAGATGATGACGGTCATCGCGGTCGCGGGGCTCGACATCGAGCTGCTTTCGACGTAGACCAGCACGAGGAAGGAGACGAGCATCGCGACGTACGGCATGCCCTGCACCAGCGCGCTCCCGATGGCGCTCGGGTCCTGGCGCACCGGCGGCGCGCCGCGCAGCTGCTCGCGTGCGGCCGCGATGAGCGCGGCGTAGCAGGACAAATACATCGCGTCCGATATGCCGCCCGGGAGGTAGGTGCCGGTCACCTTGGCCATCGCCCAGACCGTGTCGGCAAGCTGCATTGTGGCAAAGCCGGTGGTCAGCAGGATCAGCGTGCGCCGCGCGATCGCGCCCGCGCCGGCGTGCATGAGCAATACGCCGAATGCCAGCAGCACGAGGCAATTGAGCGCGATGTAGCTCTGGGTCAGGACGTACTTGATGATGTCCGGGTCGCGGTCGGCGGCGGCGGTCGGCGCGATCACGAAAAACCAGAAGAAGGCGCCGAAACCCAGCATCAGGATGGTTGCGTCCAGCGCGAGACGGCCCCATTGCACGCGCACCGCCGCCGCGCGAATGGCGATGAAGATGGCGGTGAACAGCAGCGGGTAGAATCCGAGGAAGAAGATGTCGCCGATCGAAGGGAAAGGGTCCACGCCAAATAGCCAGTAGGTCGAGTTCAGCAGGTTGCCGACCGTGTAGACGGACATCGTGGCGGCAAGGAAAGTCCACGTCCGCCTGACCGCCGGTTCGGTCGCTTTCCAGGCCGCGATACCCATGAGCACGGCCGAAATAAGGCTCGCCGGAAAGTCCGAATAGAGCTTGAAGACTTCGAAAGCGGGTCCGCCCGTGTCGTCGCCGTAGGTCAGCACGAGCGCAAGCGGTATATAGATGAAGATGCCGACGGCGAGCGCTCCCGTCCAGCGGGCCACAAAGGGCTCGCGGACTGGCGTGACTTCGCTGGTTTCCCGGGTCGGCGACATGCTTCTGGCGCAAACTCCCCGCTGGGCCCGCCCCCTCGGGCAGGCTTTCAAGTCGACATATGTAGCCTCAGCGAGTCGGGTTCTAACTGTGAACGGGGTCTTGAATCGGACCCGGGCCAGTGACGGGGTCCACACTCCGGCGAGCCGGACGCCCGGAGCGGACCCTTGGATCGCCGTCCATCACTTCCAGACGGCGTCGGCGACGCGCATCAGGTTTTCCCCGAGGACGCCGCGTATGCTCGCGGCCGGGTAACCGAGGCGCTCCAGGCCGGCGGCGAGCTCGGGAATCACTTCGGGCGGTGCGAACCCGGTGCCGCGGCCGTAGCCCCATTCCCGCGGCCAGATCTCGGGGCCGCCGCGGCCCGGTTCGTCGAGCTCGGAGGCCTTGAACATGTAGTCCAGGCCGAGGCCCGCGTGCTCCGCACCGACGAGCTGGGCCACGTAGTCGATATTGCGCACGATGGTGTCCGCCGTCGGCGGGCCAGTACCCAGGAAGAGTCCGACGCCGTTGATCCCGACCACCCCGCCCGTCGCCGCGCAGGCCCGGATCAGCTCATCCGGGATATTCCGCGGATGATCCCGCAGCCGGCGCGGATTGGAATGGGAAAAGATCACCGGCCGGTCGGTCGAGTCGAGGATTTCGCGGGCGGTTCGGTAGCCGGTGTGCGAGCAGCACTTCACCATGCCGACGCGGTCCATCTCCCGGAGAATGCCGCGTCCGAGGGCCGTGAGACCCTGGTCATCGGGATCGTGGCAGCCGCTGCCGGCGAGGTTGCGCCGGTTGTAGACGAGGAGCATCCAGCGCACGCCGATCCCGTACAGGAATTCGACCAGCGAAACCTGCGGGCCAAACGCCTGGACGCCCTCGATGTCGAGGCAGACTGCGAGACGGCCGCTCGACTTCGCGGCGCGCAGGTCCGCAGGCGTCAGCCCCAGCAGGTACCGGTCCGGATTGGCCTTCACGAAGTGCCGGATGCTTGCCGCCGTGCGGATCATCTGCTCCAGCGGCACCAGGCTGTCTCCGATGTTCACGGTCACGGCGTCGACGCCTGCCCCGCGATAACGGGACAGCTGCGGGAGCCACTCGTCGATGTCGCGCAACGGGAGGCATGCATGATTGTCCCAGACGATCCCGGCCTCATTCATAATGGGCGCATTCTAGGGAAACTTGCCGGAGCGGACGATGAAGATTTCGATGTATGAGGCGAGCGTCCTGCCAGGCACGCGCATGATGGCGAACCTCGCCGCGATCCTCGAGAAAGCCGCGCAACATGCGGAAGCGAAGAAGATCGATCCGGCCGTGCTCGTCAATGCGCGGCTTGCGCCCGACATGTTCCCGCTCTCGCGCCAGGTCCAGATTGCCTCGGACACGGCCAAGATCGGACCCGCGCGCCTCGCCGGCGTGGAGGCGCCCGCGTTCGAGGACATCGAGAAGACGCTGCCCGAGCTGATTGCGCGGACCCGCAAGACCGTGGACTTCCTGAAGACGCTGAAACCCGGGCAGTTCGAAGGCGCCGAGGACCGCACGATCCGCTGGAAAACGCCCGTGGCGGGCGAGCGCTCCATGATCGGACTGCCTTACCTGCTGCACCAGGTGCTGCCGAACGTACATTTTCACTGCACGACGGCGTACGACATCCTGCGCCACAACGGCGTCGAACTCGGGAAGATGGATTACCTCGGGCGCGAACCGCCCGCCTGAATCGCTTGCACCATGAATACCGGGCGGCAACGGCTCCTGATCGCGGCACTGCTCCTGCCCGCGATGCTTTATCGGGGCCTGATACCGCCGGGCTTCATGCCTGCGGCCGCCGCGGCCGGTGCCATGCGCATGGCATTTTGCCCTGGGATGGGCCATGCCGCGCCGGACGACCCGACGGGACCGGGCGGCGGCAGGCACCTCGCGGGGAAATGTCCGTACGCCGCCACTTCGAGTCCCGCTCCGCCGCCTGCGCCGTTCAGCATGGTCGCGCGACCGCAAGTCCCGCGGTCCGAAGACATCCGGGCCGGCAGCCGGCATTCCGTTCCCACGATCGTTCGGGCGCAGTCTCCGCGCGCGCCTCCCGCTCACGGCTGATTCAGCCGGGAAGCTTTCCGGGATCTCCGGCAACTGCCGGAATCCGTCGTATTGGCGCTTCTGATTCGGGAGTGAACGACATGAAGCACGTGAACCTGCTGTGCGCCACGCTGGTGAGCGCAGGCCTCGCTGCCCCGGCCTGGGGCTGCTCGATCTGCCGTTGTGGCGATCCGACTTTCAATGCGCTCGGAAAGGAGGGCGTTGCGCAAACCGGTCTGCGGCTGGCGCTGGACTGGGACCAGCTGGAAAAAGACCAGGGTACTGCCGACGAGGAATTTTCTTCGGTACGGGAGACACGCACCACGTTTCTCGCCGCCTACGGAATTTCGGACCGGTTCGGCGTGTTCCTGAGGCTGCCGTACAGCCAGCGCAGCCTGATCGAGACGGAGGATGGCGCGAGCGAGCATTCCGGCGCGTCGGGCCTGGCGGATCCGGAAGTCTACGGCCAGGCGCGGCTCTGGTCATCGCAATTCGAGGGCGACGTCGGCGTGCGCACCAGCCTCTATGCCGTTTTCGGCGTGAAGACCGACTGGGGCGAGAATCACGCCACGCAGGACGGTGAGCGGCTCGACGAGCACGTGCAGCCGGGAACCGGTTCGACCGACTGGTTCATGGGACTCTCCGCCTCCTATCAGATCGACCCGCATTCGGCCCTGTTCGCCTCGGGCCAGTACCGGCATTCCGGCCGCAACGAATTCGGTTACCGGTACGGACGCACGACGCTTTTCAATGTCGCGTACGAGCACAAGCTCGGCGGTCGATGGGACGGCGTCATCGAGGCGAACTACCGCCAGGCTGGCCGGGACCAGGTCGACGGCAGCGGCATCACCGATCCCGATACGGGCGGATCGATCGTCTATCTCACGCCGCGCGTGCTGTTCGACGCCGGCGGAGGATGGGTGTTGCGCGCCTCGGCGCAGATTCCGTTGTCGGACTCGCAGCTGAACGGAACGCAGGACGAGAAGGTCGTCGTCAATCTGGGCGTGACGCGATTGTTCGGGCACTAGCCGGCACCAGCCGGCGTCCTCAGGGGGCCGGCAGGCTTCCGAATCGGCCGCCCTGGAAGTCGGCGAATGCCGCAGCGATCTCGCGCTGGCTGTTCATGACAAAGGGACCGTAGCCGACCACCGGTTCCGGGATCGGCTCGCCGCCCAGGACGAGCGCCGAGAACTCGCTCTCGGCCGCAATCGTGAATTCACCGCCGTCGCGGCCGAGCTGCACGAGTTGCGCCGCGCCCGCCCGGCTCGAGCCATTGACGAGTGCGCCGCCCAGCATCGCCACGACAGCGGTCGTGTGGCCCTCGGGCGTCGCGAGCGTCACGGTCTGGCCGGGCGCGACCCGCAGGTCCCAGACTTCCATCGGGGTGAATGTCTCTGCGGGGCCATGCCGGCCTTCGTACTCACCCGCGATCACGCGCAGTGTCCCGGCAGCGCCGCCGAGCGCGATCCGAGGGATGTCGGCGTCGAGGATCGTCTGGTAGCGCGGCCGCGTCATCTTGTGACGCGCCGGCAAGTTGACCCAGAGCTGCATCATCGACATCAGGCCGCCCTCGCGCGTGAAGCGCTCGGAATGGAATTCCTCGTGCAGAATTCCGGAGGCGGCCGTCATCCACTGCACGTCGCCCGGGCCGATGCGGCCGCCGTTGCCCGCGGAATCGCGGTGCTCGAGCTCGCCTGCGTACACGAGGGTCACGGTCTCGAAGCCGCGATGCGGGTGCACGCCGACACCGCGGCGGCGCGGCGCGGGATCGAAATGGCGGGGCGCTGCGTAGTCGAGCATCAGGAAAGGGCTCAGCGGCTCGCGGCCGAGGCCGTCGTAGGAAAAGATCGAACGGACGGCAAAGCCGTCGCCCACCCAGTGGGGCGGGGCGGCATCGTGTACGGCGATGACCTGACGCATGTCTCAGGCGGCCTCGGCTTGTCGGGGGCGTGACCAGGCCGAAGCAACCCCAATCATCCAGCGCCCCGCAGGCGCAGGCCGCTCAGCTCCGGCACGACGAGCGGCGCGCCGCGGGCGCCACGGACTTCGCCGAAGCGGCGGCCCTCGAGCCAGTCGCTCACGGCCTGTTCCATTTCCTCGATCGAGCGACCGACGAAATTCCACCACAGGAGAATCTCCTCGCCGAACGGGCGTCCGCCGATGAGGAGCAACCGCGCAGGGCCCGTCGTCTCGATCGCGAGGCGGTCGCGTCCCGCGGACAGGTAGAGAAGGACGCCCGGCGCGAGCGGCTCCCGGCCGACCCGGGCGCCGCCCTCGAGCACCATCACGCCATGCTCGAACTCGGCATCGAGCGCGAGTTCAGTGCGGGCCGCTCCGCCAGCGGCCAGGTCGAGTCCGACCAGCGGCGAGAAGACTTGCGCCGGTGCGCGCTCGCCGGCGAACGACCCCGCGAGGAGGGTAATGCGGAATCCGCCCCGCTCGAGGATCGGGAGCTCGGGGTAATGATGGAACGAAGGCTCGCGTCCGCATTCCTTCTCGGGCAGCGCGATCCAGAGCTGGGCGAGCTGGAACCGGCCAGGCGCATCAGACGGTGATTCCTCCGCGTGGGAAATCCCGCGGCCTGCCGTCATGAGGTTGACCTGGCCCGGCTGGATCCACTGCCGGAACCCGAGACTGTCGGTGTGCAGAATGCTGCCTTCGATCATCCAGCTGAAAGTCTGCAGGCCGATGTGCGGGTGCGGACCGATGGTCAGGCCCTGTCCCGCCGCGTAATCGGCCGGTCCCGCGTGGTCGAGGAAGCACCAGGCACCCACCATCCGCCGGCGCCGGTTCGGCAAAGCGCGGCGGATCTCGAAGCCTTCGCCGACGACGGCACGCTGCGCTTCCACTCGCTCGCTGCCCATCGGGGCATGATGCGCCGGCCCGCCGTGGCTGACAACGCGACGCACCGCGCGCCAGCGGAGCCGCTGAACGCCGGAGCGGAGCGCCGTGTATCATTCCATGGCCCCGGAGTTGCAGACTCCGCTTCCCGCCAAGGGTGCTATGGCCTGGATGGATGTCCTGGGCAGAGGCTCGGCCGTTGGCCTGGTTCTGGCAGCTTGCGCGCTGTCGTGCGGATGCTCGGTCGAACGCTTCGCCACCAACCGTCTTGCCGATGCGCTGGCCACGTCGGGCACGACCTACGCGCGGGACGACGATCCGGAACTCGTCGAGGCGGCACTGCCATTCAGCCTGAAGCTGATGGAAAGCGTGCTCGCCGGGGTTCCGGAGCATCGCGGGCTGCTCGCGGCGACCGCCGCGGCTTTCACGCAATATGCCTATGCCTTCGTGCAGCAGGATGCGGACGCGGTTGCGCTCCAGGACTCGGACGGGGCCTGGGCCGCCTGGCAGCGCGCGCGCAAGCTGTATCTGCGCGCGCGCGACTACGGCTTGCGCGGCCTCGAGGCCTCCCACCCGGGATTCGGCGAGGCCCTGCGCGCCGATCACGCGGCCGCCGCCCGGCTCGCCGGCAAGGATGACGTGGATCTCCTGTACTGGACCGCCGTGTCCTGGGCCGCGGCGATTTCGCTCGGCAAGGACGACCCGGAACTGGTCGCGGACCTCCCGCAGGTGTCGGCACTGATCGATCGCGCGCTCGCGGTCGACGAGCGCTGGGATCGCGGGGCGATCCACTCGTTCCTGATCACCTATACGATGGCGAGGCAGGACGAGCTGGGTGACCGCACGGCGGTGGCGACGGTCCATTTCGATCGCGCAGTGGAATTGTCGCAGGGCCTGGCGGCGGGGCCGTACGTGTCCTGGGCCGAGGCCGTCTGCCTCCCGCAGGAGGACCGCGACTGTTTCGATCGCGCCATCGCCCACGCCCTCGCGATCGATCCCGACTCCGAGCCGTCGCTTCGCCTTTCAAACATCGTGATGCAGCGGCGCGCCCGCTGGCTGCAGGAGCACGTGGACCAATGGATCCTGCCGCCGCTCGAGGACGGTCCCGACGCGGAGCCGCCGTCATGATCCTGGCGCGTCGCCGACTCGCGCTGCTCGCCGCCCTGGTCGCGCTTGAGGCGATGAATCCGCGACCGGCGTTCGCGGCCGGGCCGTCGCAGCTTCGAATCGCGACGGTCGCGCCTGCGGGGTCTTCATTCCACAAGCGGCTGCAGTCGCTCGGCGCCGAATGGGCGAAGGGACCGGGCGGCGTGACGATGAACATCTATGCGGGCACGCAGGGCGGCGAGCTGCAGATCGTCCGTCGCATGCGCGTGGGGCAGCTCCAGGGCGCGATGTTGACCTCGGTGGGACTCTCCCAGATCGACCGCTCCGTAACGGCGCTCCAGTACCTGCCGCTCCTGTTCCGCGACTGGGACGACGTCGACGCCGTCCGCGAACGGCTCGGGCCCGACCTGGAGGACAGGCTGCGCAAGGCCGGCTACGTCGTGCTCTTTTGGGGCGACGGCGGCTGGGTCCGCTATTTCTCGAACAAGCCGATCCATCGGATCGGCGACCTGAAGTCGATGCGCGTTTACGCGAGCTCGGGCGAACCCGAAACCGTGGAACTGTTCAAGAATTACTACACGCCGGTGGTGCTCGAGCCGGACCAGATCCTGCTCGGCCTGCGCAACGGCATGATCGACGCGCTGCCGATTCCGCCCTTTCTGGCCAACTTCAGCCAGGTCCCGACCTACGCGCCCTACATGCTCGACCTGCGCTGGGCGCCGATCACCGGCGCGCTGGTGGTGACGGAACGCGCCTGGAAGCGGCTCGAACCCGCGACGCAGGCCTGGCTCCGCGAGACTTCGGAGCGCGCCGGGGCCGAGATGCGCCGGGCAAGCCGGATCGAAGACGACCAGACGATCCAGGCGATGAAGGACAAGATGGGACTCAAGGTCACGACCCTGTCGCCTGAGGCCGAGCGCGAGTGGCGGGCTGAAATCGCTCGTCTGTACCCGGACGTGCGCGGCACGATCGTGCCGGCGCCGATGTTCGACGCCGCCGTGGAAATCCTGAAAGCCAGGCACGCTGCGGGCCCGTGAGGGCGTTCTTCCACCGGCTCGAGGACCTGCTGCTGGCGGCGGTGCTTGCGCTGCTGGTCGTGCTCGCGGTGGCGGCCGCCAGCACCCGGTTCTCCAACGTCGACGAATTGATCCGCCACCTGACCCTGGTCATCGGGATGCTGGGCGGCATGGTCGCTGCGCGCGAGGGCCGGCTGCTGTCGATGGGGACTTTCGTGCAGGCGATTCCGGCGCGCTGGCAATCGACGGTCCACGGGTTGACGGGACTCGTTGCCACGAGCGTTTCGGCGGTCCTGACGCTCGCGGCCTGGCAGTTCGTTTCGCAGGAGTCGGCGACTTCGAGCGATCTCGCGTTCGGCGTGCCGCGCATCGCGATGCAGGCAGTGATGCCGGCCGGATTCGCTTTCATCACGCTGAGGCTCGCGGGACATGCGGCGGCGGGCAATGCCGCGCGCGCCGCGATTCTTGCGACCGCGATCGCGGCGGCCGCATGGGTCGCGCAGGCCGACGGCGCCCTGCCCGCGATCCGGACACCTGCACTCGTCGCGCTCGGCGTCGCCGTTCTCTTCGGCGCGCCCCTCTTCACGGGCCTCGCCGGCATCGCACTCGTGTTCTTCATCAGCGTCGGCGACCCGGTGGCCTCGGTCCCGCTCGACCACTATGACCAGGTGGTCAATCCGCTGCTCGCGACGCTGCCGCTTTTCACGCTCGCGGGATTTATCGTCACGTCGACGGGGGCCGCCAACCGGCTCGTGCGGCTGCTGCGCGCCTGGACCGGGCACCTGCGCGGCGGGCCGGCGGTCGTTACCGTGTTCGCCTGCGCCTTCTTCACCGCGTTCACGGGCGGCTCGGGCATCACCATCCTTGCGCTCGGCGGTCTCCTGATGCCGATCCTGATGGCCTCCCGCTACGGCGAGCGCACGGCGCTCGGGCTCGTCACGGGCGCGGGATCGCTCGGCGTGCTGTTTGCGCCCTGCCTGCCGCTGATCCTGTACTCGATCGTCGCCGAGGTCCCGATCGAGTCCATGTTCCTGGGCGGCGCGCTGCCGGGGCTCCTCATGGTCGCGCTCGCCTGCGCCTGGGGCATTGCACGCTCGCCGCGCGCGAGCCGGGAACGCCGTTTCAGCGCACGCCGCGCGTTCGTCGCGACCTGGCGCGCGAAATGGGACCTCCTGCTGCCGGTCGTGCCCATCGTGCTGATCTTCGGGGGCCTCGTGCTGCCCGTGTCTGCGGCGGCGATCACGGCCGCCTACGCCATCGGAGTCGCAGCCCTGGTGAACCGCGACCTGCCGCGGGGCGAGCGTCTGGTCGAGGTTCTCTGTGAATGCGGGCTCCTCGTCGGCGGTGTGCTCCTGATCCTCGGGACGGCGATGGGGCTCACGAACCTCCTGATCACCGAGCACGTGCCCGACCGCCTCACGGTCTGGATGGACGCGGCGATCGATTCGCCCTGGATGTTCCTGCTGATCCTCAACCTCGTCATGGTCGTGCTCGGCTGCGTGATCGAAATCTTCTCGGCGATCATTGTCGTCGCGCCGCTGGTCGTACCGGTGGCCAACGCGTTCGGCGTCGATCCCGTGCATCTCGGCGTGGTCATGCTGGCGAGCCTGGAGCTCGGCTACCTGATGCCTCCGATCGGGCTCAACCTGCTGATGTCGGCTTCCCGCTTCCGTCGCCCGATGCTGGAGGTGGCCACCGCGACACTGCCGATGCTCGCGGTCCTGGCCGTCGGCGTCGCGCTGATCACGCTGTTTCCGCAGTTGAGCCTGTGGCTGCCGCGCTGGTTCGCGGGCGGCGGACCCTGACGCGGCCGGTTCAGCGCGCGTTCGCCGGCAATGCGTCCACGAACCCGGCCATCCTGCGGCGGGCGGCGACGTCGGGCAGCCGGCCCGTGGCTGCGCCGAGGTTGTCGATCAGGTGCCGGACCTGGCTGGTCGCCGGCGTCACGACCGTCACGGCCGGATGGCCGAGCACGTACTTGATGAAGAACTGGGCCCAGCTCGAGGCATCGAATTCCGCGGCCCATTCCGGCAGCGCCCGGTCGCCGACGCGCTGAAACAGCCGCGTGCGGCCGAAAGGCAGGTAAACCATCACGGCGATACGGCGTTCGGCCGCGAGCGGCAGGATGGACTCCTCCACGCTCCGGTTGTCGATGGCGTAATCGACTCCCACGAAGTCGAGCGGTTCGTCTCGCATGACGCGCGCGAGCCCGGCGTACTGGTCCTTGCTCGTGGATGTCACGCCGAGGTATCGGATTCGCCCGGCGGCCTTGAGATCCTTCAGGATGCCCAGCTGCACCGGCACGTCGCCGAGGTTATGCACCTGGACGAGATCGATCGAGTCGACGCCGAATCGGTCAAACGACGTCTCGATCTGCGCGCGCGCCGCGGCTGGGTCGGCGGCTCCGCCGCCGCGCGAAGCGACATTGACCTTGGTGGCCCAGAAGATCCGGTCCGTGATGCCAAGCTCGTGCGCCAGGCGGCCCGCCACGGCTTCCGACTGGCCGTAGGAAGGGGCCGTGTCGAAGACCGACGCGCCGCGGGCGACGAAGGCGGCCAAGACCTCGCGCAGCGGCCCGGTGTCCCGGCCCCCGGCGACGCTGCGAAACGTCGCGGAACTCCCGAGCCCGACGACCGGGATGGCCTCGCCGCTCGACGGAATCGGGCGGGTGTTCAGTGAAACCGGCGCCGCGCCGAGCGCCGGGCGCGAAGCGAGGCCGACCGCTGCGCCCGCGCCGAGCGCGAGGCCGAGAAAGCGCCGGCGATCGATCATCGGGCGACGATAGCAGATCGGACGCCAGGCCCTCGGCGCGTTCAGAGCTGGTCGAGCCCGGTCCGCCGGTGCACGGCCGTCTGCAGCACCGTGAGCGCCTCGACGGCCACCGTGTCGTCGCCGTCGTCCGTCAGGATCGTGAACCAGAGAGTCAGGCTGCCGGCCTGCAGCGCGCCCTGGCTCATGTACTTGAATTCGCCGGGGCCGGGATTCCGGTCGGTGGCGGAAAAGTAATAGCCGACGCCATTGGCCCCACTGAGCTGCCGGACTTCGAGATGGCTTTCCCTGGACTCGCTCCGGGTCCGTTCCGCGGCGTCTCGGATCGCCTCGCGCAGAGCCGGCAACTCGCGCGTCTCGCGGGCCGTGGGGTCCGCCCATTCCGGCGTGACGAAGACCTGGCTGGGCCCGCCCGCGGCGGTCGCGATCTCGATGGTCGGCGGCCCGTCGCCGGAGGGCTGTTCGACATGGTCCATCCAGCCCGTGGGCAGCCGCAGTTCGAGCGTATCCCGATTCGGAAGCACATATCGGCGCAGGCCCGGCTCATCGGCCGCACAGGCGCCGGCCGCGAGCAGCGCGGCGGCGAGGAAAAGCTGCGATTTCACGGACCGGATCATGGCCCGCGTGCCGGGAGGCCGCGCTACGACGCGGGCGCCGGCTCGGCTGCCGTCGGCCCCTCGCCGGAGACGAAACCGACCTTCTGCAGGCCGCCTCGCTGCAGCGTGAAGAGCACGTTGGCGACGTACAGGTACGGCACGCGGCGGTGGGCGTCCACATGCACTTCCGGCTGCGGGTCCTTCGCGTTTTCGATCGCGACATAGTCGCGGAAAGTGCTGTTGTTGATCGGCGTGCCGTTCCAGAAGATGGATCCGTCGAACTCGACGTAGACGCGCACGACTTCCGGCGGCGTCGTGGGAGGATTCGGATTGTCGCGGGGGAGGTCGATCTTGACCGCATGCGTCATCACCGGGATGGTGATGATGAAGATGATAAGCAGTACCAGCATGATGTCGACGAGCGGAATCACGTTCGGCTCGACCATCGGATCCGCGCTGTCGCCCTTGACCGAAACCGCCATGGAAACCCCCGCCGGCCCCTGTCGCCGGGCCTTGATCTTCGGTAGGCCGAGTTTGCCCGTCCACCCCGGATGGCGCAAGCCAGCCGGCGCCTTCGGTGCTATCCTTTTTTAAAAACCGGCCGACATGGCCGAGAAGCGAGGGAACGGATGACACAAGCGACCGGCGACACACGCAACCTGGCCCTGGTGGGACACGCCGGTTCGGGGAAGACCCTGCTGGCCGAGGCGCTGCTGTACGGCGCCGGCAGCATCCGGGCCAAAGGGAGCCTCGTCCGGGGCACGACCGTCTGTGATCACGACCCCCAGGCGCGCCGGCTGCTTCACTCCGTCGACGCGACCCTGTGCTGGCTCGAGGCTGGCGACACCCATGTCAACCTGGTCGATACGCCCGGGTACCCGGACTTTATCGGCCGCACTCTGCCGATCCTCGAGGCGGTGGAGACCGTGGCGGTCGTTTTCAGCGCGGTGGCCGGCGTCGAGGCGATGTCGCAGCGCATGATGGACGCGGCACGCGAGCGCGGACTCTGCCGCATCGTCGTGATCAACAAGATCGATGCCCGCGATGCGAATCCCGAGGCGACGCTGGACGAAATCCGGGATCAGTTCGGCCGCGAATGCCTGCCCATCAACCTGCCGGCAGCGGGCGGCAGCAAGGTCATCGACTGCTTTTTCCATAATGAAGGCGAATCCACCGACTTCTCCTCGGTCGAAGAAGCCCATACCCGGATCATCGACCAGGTCGTCGAGGTGGACGACGACCTGATGGCGCTCTACCTCGAGCAAGGCGAGGAGCTCCAGCCCGAGCAGCTCCACGATCCCTTCGAGAAAGCGCTGCGCGAAGGGCATCTCGTGCCGGTCTGCTTCGTCTCGGCCGAGACCGGCGCCGGCGTTCCCGAGCTTCTCGAGGCGATCGCGCGTCTCATGCCGAACCCGGCCGAGGGCAACCCGCCGCCTTTCCTGAAGGGCGCAGACGGCGACTCGCAGCGGGTCGCGGTCTCGCCGGATCCCGGCCTCCACGCGGTCGCACACGTGTTCAAGGTGATCATGGACCCGTTCGTGGGCAAGCTGGGCCTGTTCCGCGTTCACCAGGGCACGATTCGCACGGGCGCCCAGCTCTTCGTCGGCGACGGACGCAAGCCGGTCAAGATTGCACACCTGTTCCGCATGCAGGGCAAAGACCATGTCGAGATCCCGCAGGCCGTGCCCGGCGACGTCTGCGCGGTCGCAAAGCTCGACGAACTGCACTTCGACGCGGTCCTGCACGACTCGCACGACGAGGACCATTTCCACCTGAAGCCGATGGCGTTCCCGCCGGCGATGCTCGGCGTCGCGATCGAACCCGAGCGCCGAGGCGACGAGCACAAGCTGGCTGAAGCGCTGCACAAGCTGGCGGCCGAGGACCCCTGCGTGCGGATCGAGCACAGCGCCACGCTGAACGAGACCGTGCTCTACGGCATGGGCGACCTGCACCTGCGCGTGATGTGCGAGCGCATGACCGAGCGCTACGGCGTCGCTGTCAGCACGCGGCCGCCGTCGATCCCGTATCGCGAGACCATCACGCGCCCGGCCGAGGGCCATCACCGCCACAAGAAGCAGACCGGCGGCGCCGGGCAGTTCGGAGAGGTGTACCTGCGAATCGAGCCGCTTGCCCGCGGCACGGGCTTCGAGTTCGTTGACGACGTCGTCGGCGGCGCGATTCCGAACCAGTTCATCCCGGCGGTGGAGAAGGGCATCCGGCATGCGCTCGCCGAAGGGGCGGTCGCCGGCTTTCCGCTGCAGGACATCCGGGTCTCGGTCTACGACGGCAAGTACCACTCGGTCGACTCCAAGGAAGTCGCTTTCGTATCAGCCGGCCGCAAGGCCTTCCTGGACGCCGTGCAGAAGGCGGGACCGGCCGTGCTCGAGCCGATCGTCCACGTCGAGATCAATGCGCCGGGCACGGTGATGGGTGACATCACGGCGGACCTGGCCACGCGGCGCGCCCGCATCAACGGCAACGAGGCGCGTGCCCGCGGGCGCATCGTGGTCTCGGCCTACGTGCCGCTCGCCGAGGTCACCGACTACCAGAACCGGCTGAAGGCGCTGACCGGCGGAGAAGGGAGTTTCACCCTGGAACTGAGCCACTACGATCCGGTCCCGCCGCGCAAGCAGCAGGAACTTGCGACGGCCTGGAAGCCCGCGGCGGGCGAGGAATGAGCGCGCCGCCCCGCGCCGAGACCCGCATCATGGCCGTGTTCTGCGACTTCGAGAACGTCGCGCTGGGCGTTCGCGACGCGAAGATCCCGATCTTCGACATCCGCAAGGTCCTCGAGCGGCTCCTGCTCAAGGGCAACATCGTCGTCAAGAAGGCCTATTGCAACTGGGAGCGGTACCACGACTTCAAGCGCGGCATGCACGAGGCGGCGTTCGAACTGATCGAAATCCCGCACGTGCGCCAATCCGGCAAGAACTCCGCCGACATCCGCATGGTGGTGGACGCGCTCGATCTCTGCTACACGAAGTCTCACGTCGACACATTCGTCATCGTCAGCGGCGACTCGGATTTTTCGCCCCTCGTGTCCAAGCTGCGCGAGAACAACAAGGTCGTCATCGGCTGCGGCGTGAAGAACTCGACATCCGACCTGCTCATCAGCGGTTGCGACGAATTCATCTACTACGACGACCTCGTCCGCGGCGAGGGACGTGCGAAGGTCGCGCGCAAGGACAAGGTCGCGAAGACGGCCCCGAAGGCCGCGCCCGGATCCGATGACCGGCGCCAGGAAGGCATCGAACTCGTGATGGAGACTGCGGAGGACCTTTTCGCGGAGCGCGACGCTGAGGAGAAAGTCTGGGGCTCGATGGTCAAGCAGGCGATCAAGCGCAGGAAACCCGGATTCAACGAAAGCTATTACGGGTTCAAGACTTTCGGCAAGCTGCTCGAGGAGGCGCGGGACCGCAAGCTGATCGATCTCGAATTCGATCCGAAATCCGGCGGCTACATCATCACACGGGTCGGGGCCGGCTGATGGGCGGGCGAGGATGCCGATGAGGGTACATGCCATGACGACTCGCAGCCTGTTCCTCGCATGCCTGGCCGTGGCGGGGACGGGCGCCTGCCAGGATTCCCCTCATGTCGCGCCGAGCGGCGAGACCCCGGTCACGATCACGACCGTCGCGAAAGGGCTCGAGCATCCCTGGTCGATCGCCTTCCTCCCGGACGGGCGGATGCTGGTGACCGAACGCCCCGGCCGGCTGCGCTATGTCACGCCGGAGGGCGCGCTTTCGGACCCGCTCGAAGGCGTACCCGCGGTCTATGCCGAAGGCCAGGGCGGGTTGCTGGACGTCATCCTGGATCCCGCCTTCGCGACGAACTCCACGATATACCTGTCCTATGCAGAGCCGGGGGAAGGCCAGACGAACGGCACCGCGGTCGCGCGCGCGCGACTTGACGGCGGCCGGCTCGCCGACGTCAGGGTGATCTTCCGCCAGCAGCCGAAAGTGGCGAGCAAGCATCATTTCGGGTCGCGGCTCGTGTTCGCCCGCGACGGCAACCTGTTCATCACGACGGGGGAGCGCAACTCCGAGCGCGACAAGGCCCAGGACCTCGGCACCCACCTCGGGAAGATCCTGCGGATCACGCCGGAAGGCGGCGTGCCGGGCGACAATCCTTTCGTCGGACGCGAGGGTGCGCTGCCCGAGATCTGGTCCTACGGGCACCGGAATTCCCAGGGCGCGAGCCTGCATCCGGATACCGGGCAGCTGTGGGAGATCGAGCACGGCCCGCGCGGTGGCGACGAGATCAACCTGCCGCAGGCGGGCCGGAACTACGGGTGGCCCGTGATCACTTACGGGCGAGAATACAGCGGGGGCCCGATCGGCGAGGGCACGGCGAAGGCCGGCATGGAGCAGCCGGTCCACTACTGGGTGCCGTCGATCGCGCCGTCCGGAATGACCTTCCACGACGGCCACGGCTACCCGGCCTGGAAGGGCCAGCTGTTCGTCGGCGCGCTCGCAGCCCAGCAGCTCGTCCGGCTCGAGGTCGAGCCCGACGGCCAGGTGGACAAGGAAGAGCGCATCGCGATCGGCAGGCGCGTGCGCGACGTTCGCGAGGGGCCGGACGGAGCCCTTTACCTTGCGACTGACGAGGACGCCGGGGAAATCCTTCGCGTCGTGCCGGCGCCCTGAGCCGTGGACCGGACGGAGCGTTTTTATCGCATCCGGCGCCGGTTGGTCGAGAGGGGAGCGATGACGCGACGCGAGATCGAGGAGGACCTCGAGATCTCGCATGCGACATTCAAGCGCGACGTCGAATACCTGCGCGATCGGCTCAATGTCCCGATCATCTGGTCGCGGGACCGGCAGGCCTACGTGCTCGATCCGGCAGCCGAGCTCGCGGAACTCCCGGGAATCTGGTTCAGCCCGGCCGAGGTGTACGCGCTCCTGGAAATCGATCACCTGCTGGACACGCTGGGATCCGGCCTGCTCGCGAGCCAGCTCGCGCCGCTGCGGGACCGACTGCGGGCCCTGCTCGACAGCGGCGACCTCGGGCATCGCGAGATCCGGCGGCGCATCCGCGTGCTGACGCTCGGCACGCGGCGCGTGAACCGCGAGGTGTTCGAGGCCCTCTCTCTGGCGCTGCTCGGCCGGAAACAGGCGTTCATCCGCCACCTCAGGCGCGGCGACGGCGGCATCACGGAGCGCATGGTCTCTCCGCAGCGGCTGGTGCACTACCGATACAACTGGTATCTCGATGCCTGGTGCCACGTACGCAGGGACCTGCGCGTGTTCTCGGTCGATGCGATCCGCCAGGCCCGGGTCGACGAGGCGCCCGCGCGCGAGATCGCCGATGCCGAGCTCGACCGCGTGCTCGGCGCGGGCTACGGCATCTTTGCAGGCGCGCAGACCGAGATCGCCCGGTTGCGCTTCACGCCGGACAGCGCGCGCTGGGTGGCCGACGAGGTCTGGCATTCGAAGCAGCTGGGTCGAATCGAGGCCGATGGGAGCTACCTGCTCGAATTGCCCTACAGTCGTGAGCCCGAGCTCGTCATGGACCTGCTCCGGCACGGCGCCGGCGTGGAGGTGCTGGCGCCACCGAGCCTGCGGAAGCGGGTTGCGGGCGAGCTCGCCGCGGCGGCGCGGCAGTACGGCTGAAGCGACCGCGTACCCGCGCCGTGCCTGCGACCAGGCGTTCTGCGGGCGGGACCAGGCGTTGCACGGGCGGCCAGCCCGTCACTATGGTGGGCGGATGAACCTCGACCTCTTGCGCGGGAACCGCAGCCTGCTGTTCTGGGGGCTGCACACGCTTGGCTGGAGCGCGTACGGCCTCGCGCAGTTCGTGGGCTCCGCGGTTTACGGCAAGGAACCGGGCTACGTCCAGGTGATTGCGATCGCCGCCGCCGCCGGCTTCCTGCTGTCGGCGCCATTGCGCTGGCTGTACCGCAGGCTCTGGGCCGCCGGCCCGCGCGCCATGCTGATCGGCTCGCCGGTCGTCTGCTGGGTCGTCGCGCTCGCATGGCGAGCAATCATCAACACGGCCTACATGACCATCGTCGAGCCGGAATGGGCGGTCGAGCATGCGCCCAAGCCGCTCGAGATCTTCGTCGGCACGCTGTCCTCGATGGCGCTGTTGCTCTGCTGGACCGGTCTCTACTACGGGGTCAAGTTCTATGAACGGCTGCAGCTCGAGCGGGAAGCGACGCTCAGGCAGTCCGCCCTGGCCCAGGAAGCGCAGCTCAAGATGCTGCGCTACCAGCTGAATCCCCACTTCCTGTTCAACACGCTGAACGCGATCTCGACGCTGGTGCTCGACGGCCAGAACCGGACCGCCAACCTCGCCGTCTCGCGCCTCTCGGAGTTCCTGCGCTACACGCTCGACCAGGACCCGATGAACAAAGTGACTCTCCGGCAGGAGCTGGACGCCCTCAATCTCTACCTGGGCATCGAGAAATTGCGCTTCGGAGACCGGCTCCGTCTCGAGTTCGACGTGGACGAGCGCGCGGAATCGGCACTGGTGCCGTCGCTGCTCCTGCAACCGCTCGTCGAGAACGCGATGAAATATGCCATCGCGCCGAGGGAGCAGGGCGGAGCGGTGACGATCATCGCCGGGATCGACGCCGGGGGGCTGCGGCTCGCGGTGGTGGACGACGGCCCGGGCCTGCCGCCGGTGACGTCGAGCGCCAACGGCCGTGGGGTCGGATTGCGCAACACGCGGGAACGGCTCAAGGTGCTGTACGGCGACACCCACGTGTTCGAAGTTTCCGATGAGTCGCCCGGACTGCGCGTCGAGATGCGCCTGCCACTGGAAGTCTGAGTTCGATGGCCGGACCCATACGCGCGATCATCGTCGATGACGAGCCGCTTGCGCGGCGCGGGCTCGAATTGCGGCTGCGCGCCTTCCGCGACTTCGAGATCGTTGCGCAGTGCGCGAACGGGCGCGAGGCGATCGACGCCATCGCCGCACACGCGCCCGACGTCATGTTCCTCGACATCGAGATGCCGGGCATCGACGGCTTCGAAGTGCTGCGGCGAATTCCTCAGACCAGCATGCCGATGGTGGTGTTCGTGACTGCGTTCGACCGCTACGCGATCGATGCCTTCGACGCGCACGCGCTCGACTACCTGCTGAAGCCGCTCGTGGACGAGCGGCTCGAGCGGACGCTGGCACACGTCCGCGACCAGTTCGTCCAGCGCAAGTCGGTCAGGCACCGCGAGCAGCTCGTCGCACTGCTCGCGAGCGTGACGGGTGCGGGCCAGCTCGATGCCGAGGAACTGCTGGCGCGAGGCACGGCGGGCATCGCCCGCCGCTTCCCGGAAGTGCTGCCGATTCGCCTCGGGCGCGAGACGATGCGACTGCCGGTCAGGACCATCGACTGGGTGGACGCGGCGGGCGACTACATGTGCGTGCACGCGGAAGGCCGCACCCACGTCGTGCGCGCGACGATGAAGCAGTTCGAGGAGCGCCTGGACCCGGTCGACTTCCAGCGAATCCACCGCTCGACCATCGTGAATATCCGGCGCATCCGCAAGCTGAAGCCTCACACCAACGGCGAGTATTTCCTGACGCTGGACGGCGGCCACGAGCTCAAGCTCAGCCGCAGCTACCGCGACCGTCTCGAGCGCATCCTGGGCAAGTGCTGACGAAATCGTCGCGCCGCCGGGTGCGCGGGCGACGCTTCCTCGCTCGCTCCGCCGGAACTTTAGTCGCTCGCTCGGAACGTCGCCCGCGCACCGGGCGGCGCGTCTACTGCCTGAGCACCCAGTCGACGACCGAGGCCTGGATCGTTTCACCGAGCCCGTTCTGTGCGCCCGCGTGGTTCACGAACACGACGACCGCGTAGGTCCTGCCCGACTTGCCGACGACGTAGCCCACGATGCAGCTGACGTCCTTGAGCGTGCCCGTCTTCATGCGGATGCGGCTCGGGTCGTCCACGTTGCCGAACCGCTTCTGCAGCGTGCCGTCGAGCCCGCCGAGGGCGAGCGAGGTCAGGAACTCCGGGGCAAAGCGGCTCTGGCGCACGCCGATCAGGAGTTTCGCCATGCTGTCCGCCGAAATGCGCGCGTCGCGCGAGAGCCCCGAGCCGTTGTCGATGACGAGTTCCGGGAAGTCCAGGCCGCGTGTCTTGAGCCAGCCGAGGATGGTCGCCTGGCCGGCGGCAGTCGTTGCCGGCGTGCCATTCATTTCGGCGGCGATCGCGAGCACCAGCGAGCGTGCCATCATGTTGCTCGAGTATTTGTTCGTGACGCGAATGATCTCGGAGAGCGGCTCCGATTCGTGCGTCAGCAGCAGCCGGGCGGCGGGCGGCGTGGGCGCCCGCAACATGCCGCCACGAAACTGGCCGCCCAGCTGGCGCCACAGGGTCACGAAGGTGCCGTAGGCATACTGGGCCGGCTCCATGATCGCGAGGCGCTGCGTACGCGGCCCGCAGCTCGCGGAAATCCTGCCGGTTGCGACGACGCGATCGGTCCGTGTCGGCTCGATGGCGTACGACACCTGGCCGTTGCGTCCGACGCAGCGGCCGCTCACGAGCTTGACGCGGTTGTCGACCACGAGTCCCTCGGGATAAGGCTGGATGGTGATGTCGATGCCGTTGCCGTCGTCGGCGGGCCGGATCGTGAAATCGGAGGATTGCCAGTTGACGAGCAGCGCGTCCGGCAGGACGTTGTAGGTGCGCCAGAACTTGCCGTCGAAATCCTCGGGCCGCTCGGCGGCGGGCGAAAAGCGCGTCTGGTCGATGACGATGTCGCCCTCGATCACGCGCAGCCCCGTCTGGCGCAGGTCGTTGGCGAAGCGCCACCAGCGCTCGATCGTGAGCAGCGGGTCGCCGCCGCCCTGCAGGTACAGGTTGCCCTTGAGCACTCCTTTCACGACCGGCACGTCGGACCAGGCCCGTGTTTTCCAGGAATAGGCCGGGCCGAGAAGATCGAGCGCGGCCCAGGTCGGCAGCAGCTTCATCGTCGATGCGGGCGGTCGCGGCGTGCCGGGGTTCAGCTGGAGCAGGTTCTGGCCGCTGGCGACGTCACGCACGACGATGCTGACGCTCGCCTCCGGCACCGACTGTCGCGTCAGCACGGCGCGCGTGCCCGCGGGCAGGTCGTCTCCGGCGGCAGGCGAGGCGAGCAAGCCGCCGATCAGCAGTGAGGAGAACCAGAGCCTCATTTGGTGCAATACTAATGTGCATGGATGCAACTTGCAGGCAGCTGCGCAGTCAGAGCGCTGCAGCGAATCTCAATCCCGGAGCATCCATGAATACGCCTGTGCGCCGGCTGTGGCCGGCAATGCTGATCGTCCTGTTCGTCGCGTGCACGGAACGGACGCCGGCCGCCGATCCGGCCGCGGCTTCCGTCAATCCTGCGCAAGACGCGGCCGCGTCCACGTCCGCATCACCGCAGGCGCCGCTGGTTACGGGCGCCCTGCCGAACTTTTCCGCGCTGGTCGACGCCTATGGCCCTGCCGTCGTCAACGTGACCACGATCGCCGGGCACCAGCCCGTCCGCTCCCGCGGACCGGAACTTTCCCCGGACGATCCCTTCTATGAGTTCTTTCGAGGTTTCGGATTCGGCGGTCCGCAGTCCCGGATGCCGCTCGTGCGCGGCGAGGGTTCCGGCTTCGTCATCAGCCCCGACGGCTACATCCTGACGAATGCGCATGTCGTCGACGACGCGCGCGAGGTGACGGTGCGCACGACCGACCGCCGCGAGTACCACGCGAAAGTCGTCGGAATCGACTCGCGGACCGACGTCGCCGTGCTCAAGATCGACGCCGCCAGGCTCCCGGTCGTGCGCATCGGCGATCCCACGCGATTGAAGGCCGGTGAGTGGGTCATCGCCATCGGGTCGCCGTTCGGGTTCGAAAACTCGGTTACGGCGGGCATCGTGAGCGCAACGGCGCGTTCGCTGACGGATGCGTACACGCCTTTCATCCAGACCGATGTTGCGGTGAATCCGGGCAACTCGGGTGGGCCGCTGTTCAACCTGCAGGGCGAGGTGGTCGGGATCAACTCCCAGATCTACAGCCGCACGGGCGGCTACGAGGGCGTGTCATTCGCGATTCCGATCGACGTCGCGATCAACGTCAAGGACCAGCTCGTAACGACCGGCCACGTGCAGCGCGGCCGGATCGGCGTCGTCATTCAGGAAGTCAACCAGGCGCTTGCCGACTCGTTCAAGCTTGCGCGCCCGCGCGGAGCACTCGTGAGCCAGGTCGAGGACGGCGGGCCCGGCGACGACGCAGGCCTGAAGCCCGGCGATGTCATCCTCGCCGTTGACGGCAACGCGATCGAGCGCTCGAGCGAGCTGCCGCCCCTTATCGCCGCCATCAAGCCCGGCAAGCAGGCGACGCTGACCGTCTGGCGCGACAAGTCGGAGCGCAGCATCCGCATCAAGGTGGGCGAGCTCACGGACGAGCCGGCCGTGGCCCGGAACAGCACGCCGGGCGACACCGACACCGGCAAGCTCGGGCTCGCCGTGCGACCCCTGACCGAGGCGGAACGGCAGCAATTGCAGACCACCGGTCGGCTCGTGGTCGAGGACGCCGATGGTCCGGCCGCGATGGCGGGCGTCGAGCGAGGCGACGTGATCCTCGCCGTCAACGGTGCGCCGGTCGCCTCGGTCGGCGCGTTCCGCAAGGCGGTCGACGTTTCCGGCGCGACCGTCGCCCTCCTGATCCAGCGCGACAAGGCGCAGATCTTCGTGCCCGTCCGGGTCGATTCCTGATGCGTCGTGCCGCGGCAGCGACGTTCGGCTTCGCGCTCGTCGCTGCCGCCGCACCCTCCCTGGCGGCGGATCCGCCGAGGGCACCGGGATCGACATTCCGGGACTGCGATTCCTGTCCCGAAATGGTCGTGGTTCCGGCGGGCACGTTCGTGATGGGCACTCCGACGGCCGGGCCGGCGAGCGGGGCGGATGCTGCCGAACGCGAAGTCGTCGTTGTGGAGATCCGGCATCCTTTCGCGATCGGCAGGCATGAAGTCACGCGTGGCGAGTACGCGCGTTTCATTGCGGACAGTGGTCACGAGCCGCAAGCGGGCTGCCGCGTGTGGGACCCGGCGCTCGGCCGTTTCAGCGAGGACGGGCGCCGCGGCTGGCAGGACCTGGCGACGCCGGCGGCGCCAACGGACGACTTGCCCGTGAGCTGCGTTTCGCATGGCGATGCGCAGGCCTTTGCTCAGTGGCTTTCCTCGAAGACCGGCTCGCGCTACCGGCTGCCGTCGGAAGCGGAGTGGGAATATGCGGCGCGTGCGGGCAGCCGGGCGCTGCGGCCCTGGGGCGACGATGCCGCCGGCGGCTGCGACCATGCAAACACCTACGATCTCGTGGCCGCGGCCCGCTATCGCCTTGGCTGGCCGCAGGCGGCTTGCTCCGATGGCTACGCCGATCTCGCGCCGGTTGGCCAGTTCGCCGCCAATGCCTTCGGCGTCCAGGACATGATCGGAAATGTCCGCGAATGGGTACAGGACTGCGTGACCGACAGCTATGTCGGCAGGCCGCGGGATGCCCGTGCCTGGGAATGGGTCGGCGGTTGCGGCGAGCGCGTGCAACGCGGCGGCAGCTGGCTGACGCCGCCCGAGGAAAGCCGAAGCGCGTATCGCGCGTCGGCGCCCGCGGCAGAGCATGCGAGCGACACCGGCTTCCGGGTCGCGGTCGACCTCTCGTCAAAGGAGCGGGAGTGACGATGAAACGTACGTTTCTCTCTTGCCTGCTCCTGCTGGCCGCGCCGCAATCGTTCGCGCAGGCGGCGCCGGCGGCGGAGCCGAGGGACTGCGAGGACTGTCCGGCGCTGGCGCTCGTGCCGCCCGGGCAGCTCATGATGGGTTCGGCGCCGGATGCGCCGGAGGTCGATGCCGCGAGCGGGGAATCGCCCGCAATCCAGCTTTCCTTTTCGCGCCCGTTCCTGATATCCCGGCGCGAAATCACCGTGGGCGAGTTTCGCCGCTTCGTCGAGGCGACGGGAACCAAGGCCGTGCCGGGCTGCCGCGTATGGTCCGGTCGCCAATGGGTGCTGGACCGTGACCGCAGCTGGCGCGATCCGGGCTTCGCGGCGCCCCCCCGCGACGACGAACCCGTCGTCTGCGTGAGCTGGGACGACGCGCGCGCCTATGCCGGGTGGCTGACCGCCGAGAGCGGAAAGAGCTACCGGCTGCCCTCCGAAGCCGAGTGGGAATACGTCGCGAGAGGCGGCACGTCGTTCCCGCGCTACTGGGGCGAGCACGATTCGCGCGAGGACCTCGCCCTTTCGCTCGCCTGCGACAATGCCAATATCTACGACACGTCGGCTGTCGACGCGCATCACTTTCCCTGGCCGAATGCGCGCTGCAGCGATCGCGCAACCGAGCTTGCCCCCGTCGCCCAGTACAAGCCGAACGCTTTCGGTGTCTACGACATCATCGGCAATGCGCGCGAATGGGTCATGGACTGCTATACGGCGAGCTACGCCGGCCGTCCGCAGGACGCTCGCGCCTGGACCTGGCAGGGCGGCTGTGAGCTGAAGGGCGTGCGCGGCGGCTCCTGGGCGAGCCGGCCGAGAGACGCGCGCGCCGCTGCTCGGGGCGCGGAACTCGCCGCGCACCGGCAGTCCGACCTCGGGTTTCGCGTCGCACGGGACCTCCAGTAGCGCGGGCGCGGGTCCGCGTTCCCTAGAGGCGGATCATGCGCCAGGCGCCATTCCTCCAGCGGAGCCACAGCGCGGTCCCGATCGCGAGGACGTAAACGAGGATCGCGCTCCAGCCGCCCACCGCGCCGAAGCCGTATCCCGGAGCCGAATCGAACCAGCCCTGGCCCGGCGCAAATGTCAGGATGTGCGTGAGCGGCAGGAACAGCAGCACGCCGCAGGCCAGCACGATGAGGGCCGGTACTTTCGCGTCGCCCGCACCGCGAAGGCAAAAGGCGCTTGCGAAGTTGACGCCGTCGAAGAACTGGTAGGCGGCCGCGAGCCAGAGCAGCGTCGAGCAGAGCGCGATCACCTCTGCCGCATGCGGGTCGGACGCATTGACGAACAGCGGCACCAGCCAGCCACCGACCAGCGCGATCACGAGTCCGATCCCGCCCATGTAGCAGGCGACGACCGCGATGACCCGGTTGCCAAGGCGCTCCGCCCAGTCCGGGTCGCCGGCACCAATGGCCTGCCCGACGAGGGTCGTGCCAGCGAGCGCGAGCCCGATTCCAGGCATGTAGGCGACCGCGGTGAAGATCGTGACGATCTGCGTGGCCGCGCCGTCCACCACGCCGACCTGCACCTGCATCAGCTGGAACAGCGCCGCAGCCCCGAGATCGGCGCAGGCTGTCATCGCCATCGGCAGACCGAGCGCGACGAGCGTGACGATGCGGCGCGTATTCGGACGCCAGGTCAGGCGGACCCCGAATCGCCTCGGCTCGACACGGAGGATCGCCTGGATCGCGATCAAGACGCCGAGCAGCTCGGCCGCCGTTGTCGCCCATGCCGCGCCGGCCACCCCCCAGCCGAGCCTGAAGATGAAGACCTCGTTCAGCACGATGTTGGCGGACATGACCGCGAGGCCCACCGCGAGCGGGATGCGCGTCCGGCCAATGCCATTGAAATAGGCGACCGCCGTCCACAGCGCGGCCGCGAGCGGCCCTCCGATCATGCGCGGGACCCAGAAATCGGTCGCGAGCGACTCGACTTCGGCCGCGAGCCCGAAACCGTGGATCATCGCCGGCCCGAAGGCAACCGTGAGGCCGAAGGCCGGGATCGTCAGCACCGATGCCCAGAGTCCCGTCCACGCGATCTGGCTGGTCCGCCGGAATCGTCCCGCGCCATAGGCCTGGGCGACGAGCGTCTGGACGCCCATTGCGACGCCGCCAATCAGGAACAGGGCGAGCAGTGCGAGCCAGTGGACCGCTGCGATCGCCGCGGTCGCCGCGGTGGACAGCCGCCCAATGAACCAGGTGTCCGTGAGGTTGAGCATGGCCTGCACCGTGCTGTTGAGCACGAGCGGAAGCGCCAGTGCGGCAACCGCGCGCATGTCGATGCGGCGGTGGCCGCCCGGATCGCGGCGCAGTGCGGGCAACGCGGCCTCGCGTCGCTGTCCTTTCACCTCCCTGACGTCGGCGTTGGCCATTCCCAAGCCTATCATCGGGTAGAATTCCGGCCCTTGCCGCGCTTGGGCGGCCTGTCCTGGCGTTCATGGGAATGATCGTGAGCGAAGCTGCGGCGCAAGACTCCATCAGCACCGAGTGCCTCATCATCGGCGCGGGCCCGGTGGGCCTGTTCGGCGTATTCGAGCTGGGCCTGCTCGGCATGAAGTGCGAGATCGTGGACTCGCTTGCGCATCCCGGGGGCCAGTGCGCAGAGCTCTATCCCGACAAGCCCATCTACGACATACCCGCGCTGCCCGTCTGCGGCGCGCAGGAACTCGTCGACCGCCTGCTTCAGCAGATCAAGCCCTTTCACGCCGGCTTCCACCTTGGCCAGGAAGTCGTCTCCCTCGAGAGGCGGGAGTCGAGCCGTTTCGACATCCGGACCTCGGCGGGGACGCGATTCGACGCCGGCAGCGTGATCATCGCCGGCGGTCTCGGCTCGTTTCAGCCGCGCCGACTGATGGTCCCCGACGCGGAGCGCTATGAGGGCACGCAGGTCCTGTACCGCGTGCGGCGAGCGGAAGAATTCCACGGCAAAGACGTCCTGGTCGCAGGCGGCGGAGACAGCGCCCTCGACTGGGCGCTCGAATTCTTCGGCAAGGCGCGCTCGATCACGCTCGTGCACCGCCGCGCCGAGTTCCGCGCCCAACCGGCCTCGGTTGCGCGCATGAGGGAACTCGCGGGCAAAGGCGGGCTGACGCACCTCGAGGGCACCATTCAGTCGCTGGCATCCGGCGGCGGCCGCCTGACGGGCGTGACGGTTCTGCGCCCGGACAAGTCGACGGTCGAGGTCCGCTGCGAACTCGTGCTCGCCTGCTTCGGCCTGCACCCGAAACTCGGCCCGATCGCGAACTGGGGACTCGCGCTGGAAAAGAAGGCGCTCAAGGTCGACACCGAGAAATTCCAGACCAGCGAGCCCGGGATCTTCGCGATCGGCGACGTCAATACCTACGCGGGCAAGAAGAAACTGATCCTGTCGGGCTTTCACGAGGCGGCGCTCGCCGCCTTCGGCGTCCAGCACCACGTCTATCCCGCGAAGCGCCAGTTCCTGCAGTACACGACGACGAGCCCGATCATGCGGGAGCGGCTCGGCGTCGCGCCCCCGGATTGAAGGCATGATGGCAGAAGCCCGGCTCGCGGAAATGCTGAAGCTGCTCGACCTGGAGCGGCTCGAGGACAACCTGTTTCGCGGCGAGAGCCGCGACGTCGGTGCACCGCAGGTCTTTGGCGGCCAGGTGCTCGGGCAGGCGCTGGTCGCCGCCTCGCGCACGGTGGAAAGCCGCCAGGTGCATTCGCTGCACGCTTATTTCCTGCGCCGGGGCGACCTTTCGGTGCCGATCGTTTTCGACGTCGACCGGAGCCGCGACGGCGGGAGCTTCACGAGCCGCCGCGTAGTCGCGATCCAGCACGGGCAGCCGATCCTCACGATGTCGGCTTCGTTCCAGGTCTCCGAGCCCGGCCTCGATCATCAGGCGCCCATGCCGGCGGCCCCGCCGCCGGACGAGCTTCGCGACCTGGGCCAGATCGAGGCCACGCTGCTGGAGCGTATCCCGCACAAGGTCTCGGGCTATTTGAGGAACCAGCGGCCATTCGAATTCCGCGCGGTCAACCCGACCGATTACCTGGCGACGGAAAAGCGCCCCGCCTTCAGGCAGGTCTGGTTCCGTGTCGTCGGGCGGCTGCCGGATGACCAGGCCCTGCACCGCTGCCTGCTCACCTATGTTTCCGATTATCACCTGCTCGCAACGGCGGCCATGCCCCACGGCGTGAATTTCCTGGAGCTGCAACTCGCGAGCATCGATCACGCAATCTGGTTCCACCGGGACTTGCGTGTGGACGAGTGGCTGCTCTATACGATCGACAGCCCGAGCGCCTCGGGCGCGCGCGGCTTCTGCCGCGGTTCGATCTATACTCAAAACGGGCGGCTCGTCGCGAGCGTCGCGCAGGAAGGCCTGATCCGGGAGCACAGCGGCTGGAGCCGGCCCGCCGGTCAGCAGGTGTGACGCCACCGCGTCAGCGGCGGAGCTTTCGCCAGGCGAGGTATACCGGGATTCCCGCGGCCGATATCGCGAGGTTGATCGTCGTGATCTCGGGCGCGTGGAGCAGCGCATTGCCGAGCAGCAGGGCTGCGGCGGCGACATAGAGCGCGAGGACCCAGCGGTATTTCGGGCAGCGATAGGGACGCGGAACGTCAGGCCGCAGGCGGCGCAGGCGCTCGACGCCAAGCACGGCGAGCACGTAGAACGGCATCAGCCCCAGCACGAAGGTGGCCGCCAGCTGCTCGAAAGTCCGTATCGATGCGTAGGTGCAGGCCACAGCGGTCGCAACCGCGATTGCGACGTGCGGCGTCTCGAAACGCGGGTGAATGCGACCGGTGGCTGCGAAGAAATTGCCGTCCCGTGCCATCGCAAAGAAGACCCGCGGGTCGGACATGCTGGTCGCGGCAAGCGAACCCATGGTGGAGACCATGACGAGCGCCGAGATCAGGGCCGACGCGCCGGCGCCGAGCACACGGGCGCTCGCGTCCGCCGCAACCAGCGGTGATTTCGACATGACGTCGAATGGCAGGATGTACAGGTAGGCGACGTTGATGGCCAGGTAAAGGACCATGACGGCGCCGACACCGATGAAAAGCCCGTGCGGTACGTTTCGCTGGGGATCCTTCACTTCGCCGATCATGCTGCAGAATGTCGCGGAGCCCTCATAGGCCCAGAGCACCGCGACGAGGGCGAGCAGGAATCCCGCCGTCGATACCGGCGTCCAGGCGACCGGCGCGGCGAAGGAGCCCGTCGCGGGATCGCCGAGCGCGAGGATGAACAGGGCGAGCGCGAGAAGCGCAACCATCTTGAGGAAGGTCAGCGTGTTCTGGATGCCGGCGCCCAGCCGCACCGAGCGGTAGTTCGCGAGCGCGAACACCAGGATCAGGCCGATCGCGACCGCCCGGCGGTCGAAATCGGTGAGCGGCACGAACTTGCCGAGATATTCGGCAAAGACCATGGCGATCGCCGACCAGCCGGCCGGGTTGATCAGCATGAAGGTCCAGCCGAAGACGAACGCCGGCAGCGGTCCCCAGGCCTCGCGGACGAAAGCATAGAGCCCGCCGGCATGCGGATACATCGCGCCAAGTTCGGCGAGCAGCAGCGCAAAGCAAAGCGTCAGCAGCCCGCCGGCGACCCACACGAGCAGCATCGCGCCGGCGCCGC
Source organism: uncultured Gammaproteobacteria bacterium (assembly GCA_963738285.1). Lineage (GTDB taxonomy): Bacteria > Pseudomonadota > Gammaproteobacteria > Steroidobacterales > Steroidobacteraceae > SCUD01. The sequence goes on from CAVTVX010000010.1 coordinate 168,084, forward strand.
CCGAGAGCGCGGCGACATCGGCCGGAACGCGGAAGATGCCGCTGCCGATCATGACTCCGGCGACGACGGCGACGGCGGAAAAGAGGCTGAGGCGGCGCGGCAGCTGGCCGGCAGGCTGTTCGATCAACGGATCACTCGCTGTCTCGCAGTACCTTGCCCGGATTCATGATGCCATGGGGATCGATTGCGCGCTTGATCCGCCGCATCAATTCGAGCGCGGCGGGATCCTCGTAGCGCTCGAGCTCGCCGACCTTGAGCTGCCCGATACCGTGCTCGGCGCTGACGCTTCCGCGGTACGCGGCGACGAGGTCGTGCACTGCGCGCCGGACCGCGTCCGCCTGCGCCAGCAGCCGGCCGCCGTCCTCGCCTGGGGCCTGGCTCAGGTTGAAGTGCAGGTTGCCGTCGCCGAGATGGCCGTAGGCGACGAGCCGCGCACCCGGAGCGAGGCGGGCGGCGAGTTCGCGACCCTCTTGGATGAACCGGGGCAGCCGGGCGGGCTCGACCGAGATATCGTGCTTGAGACTCGCGCCCTCGTGGCGCTGCGCCTCAGGAATCGCTTCCCTCAGCCGCCAGAATGCCTCGCGCTGGGATTCAGCGCCGGCGACGACCGCGTCGGCCACCTCGCGATCCTCGATGGCGGCGGCCAATGACGACTGGAACCGTTCGGTGAATTCCGGAACGGCCGCAGTGAGCGCAACCTCGACGAGGACATACCAGTCGTGAGGCGCAGCGAATGGATCGCGCGAGCCCGTGACGTGGCGGCAGACGAGTTCCAGCGCGATGCGCGGCATCAGCTCGAAGGTCGTGACCGCGTCGCCGATCGCCGCGCGCAGCCGTCCGAGCAGGCCGAGCGCGGCATCGGGCGAGGCAAGACCGGCAATCGCGGTTGCAGTAACGGCGGGCCGCGGAAACAGCCGGAGGCTCGCGGCCGTCACGACGCCAAGCGTGCCCTCGGCGCCGATGAAGAGCTGCTTCACGTCGTAGCCCGTGTTGTCCTTGCGCAGCGGCGCGAGCTGGTCGAGTACCCGCCCGTCCGGCAGCACGACCTCCAGACCGAGCACCAGGGCGCGCATCATGCCGTAGCGAATAACCGACGTCCCGCCGGCATTGGTCGAGACGATGCCGCCGAGCGTGCAGCTGCCCTCCGATCCGAGCGACATCGGCAACAGGCGATCGACGCTGGCCGCGGCGGCCTGCAGCTCGGCCAGCACGCAGCCCGCCTCGGCGGTCATCGCATCGTCCAGCGGGTCAACCGAGCGGATCGTCCGCATGCGCCGGAGCGAGAGCAGGATCTCGTTGCCCGGCGCTCGCGGCGTCGCGCCGCCGCAATAGCTCGTGTTGCCGCCCTGCGGCACGACGGGGATGCGCGTGCGGTTGCAATGACGGAGCAGTTCCGAGACGCGGGCGGTCGAGTCCGGCAGGGCGACGAGCGGCGTGGCGCCCCGGTGAATGCCGCGAAAATCGGTCTCGAACGGCGCGCGATCGCCTGCACTGTCGAGCCAGCCGCCCGGCCCGAGCATCTCTTTCAGGGCCCGGATCGTCGATTCCGGCACCGGCGCGGTTCGGCGGCTCATGCGGGGCATCTTACTGAGCGGCGCAACCGGCCGCTTCGGGCTCAGGCGTCGGCCGCGGCCTGCAAGGCCGCAATGCGCTCCTCGATCGGGGGATGGCTCATGAACAGCCGACGCAGCCCCTGTCCCCTGCCGCCGTTGATGCCGAATGCCGCCATCTTGTCCGGCAGGGGCGCGCCGTCGCCGCGGGCAAGCGCCTGGAGTGCGGCGATCATGTTCTGCCGGCCGGTGAGGCGCGCGCCGCCGCCATCGGCGCGGAATTCGCGCTGGCGCGAGAACCACATGACGATCATCGTCGCGAGGAAAGCCAGCACGAGCTCGGCCGCCAGCGTCGTGACCCAGAACGCGGGACCGTGGCCCCGTTCGTTCCGGAACACGACGCGATCGACAATGTCGCCGATCAGGCGCGAGACGACGAAGACGAATGTGTTTACGACGCCCTGGATCAGCGTGAGCGTCACCATGTCGCCATTCGCGACATGGCTCACCTCATGGCCGAGTACGGCTTCGACTTCGCTGCGGTTCATGCGCTGCAGGAGCCCGGTGCTGACGGCGACCAGCGACTTGTCGCGTCGCGCGCCTGTCGCAAAGGCGTTGGGCGCGGGCGATTCGAAATAGCCGACTTCCGGCATGCCGATGCCGGCCTGTCCCGCGAGCCTGCGCACGGTCTCGACGAGCCAGGCCTCCCGCTCGTTGCGCGGCTCCCGTATCAGATTGACGCCCATCATGCGCTTCGCCATCCACCGGGACAGCGCGAGCGAAACGAAGGCCCCGCCGAAGCCGAGCACGGCCCCGAATATCAGCAGCGAGCTGAAGTTGATGCCATTCGCATTGAGCCAGGGCTCCACCCCGAGGAGCCGCAGCGTGACGCTTGCCACGATCAGGATCGCGAAGTTCGTGACCAGGAACAGCAGGACTCTTTTCATCGATGCTCCATCGGACTCCGGCAGGTACCTGGCATATGCCGCCGGGACCCTGCTTCTTCAAGACCGGCCTGGGTCGAACCGTCTTTCTTAGTCCTCTTCCGCGGGCTTCTTTTCCTTCCTGGGCTTCGGCGCCGGCGCGCCGACCCCGAGCTCGATGCGGCGCTCATCCGAGAGTTCCTGCAGGCCCAGGATCCGGCAATCCTCGACCATGCCCATCCGGCGATACGCGATCGAGTCGCGGCCGAAACCGCAGATCTGCCCGTTGCCGTCCCCGTCCACGGCGGCGAGCGCCGACTGGCTCTTCATGTCGAAGCAGCCGCCGGAGATCTCGGTCAGGTAGGCCTTGCGCCCGCCCATGCTGTAGAGCACGACGTAGCGATCGTCGAGCGCCTCGAAGCCGCTGATGGCCGAATGGTAGACGCAGTCGCTCGTACGCGTCATTTCGATGCGGCGCGGAGCCTTCTCCTGCCTGCCGAGTTGCGACTCCGGTCCGGAGCTGACGCAGGCGGCGAGAAGCAGAAGCGGCGGTGTCAGGAGGGCGGTCTTCATGGGGCGCATCCTCGATCGTGCTGTCATTTTGACCGGGACGGAGTCGCCGGGTTCCGGCGACCTGCGCGGCGCAGGTCAATAGTCGTCACGATCTCCGTAATCGTCGTCTTCCTCGTCTTCGTCCTCGTCATCGTCCCAGTCGTCGTCTTCGTCATCGTCCTCGTCGAATTCCTCGTCGTCCTCTTCCTCATCCTCGGAACCCGACCAGCCTTCCGGTTCCTCGGTCAGGTCCAGGTCGAGCTCCTGCCAGGTCTCGTAGTCGATCTCCTCGACGTCCCCGTCCTCGTATTGCAACTCGATCAGCTCCGAATCCTCGTCGATCGACAGGACCTGGAAAACCTCCTCGTCATCGAGGCTTTCGTACCATTGTCCGGGCACCGGGTTGTGATCGCGGCCCATCAATTGCCTCGCTGAATCGCCGGCACAGGCGCGCCTGCGCGCCGCCTCCGATATTACGGGCGCGAGCCGACGCCTAGCAAACCGCGGCCGGTCACCCGCGCGCCGCCGACCGGACGGCAGCCCTTGAAATACCCGGCACCGGGTCCCATTCAGAAGGCCAAGCCCGTCGAGGGCCGAAGGAGACATCAACATGACACTGATTCGCTGGGAACCGTTCAGGGAACTGGACGACATCTTTACCCGTTACAGCCCGTTCCTCGGTCGGCTGGCGACCACACGCCAGGGCGCCGCGGAAGAGGGCGACACGCCAGCCTGGACCCCGCTGGCCAACATCTCGGAGACCGGGACCGAGTACCTCATCAAGGCCGAACTGCCCGAAGTGAGCAAGGAAGACGTCAAGGTCACCGTCGACGAGAACGTGATCAAGATCAGCGGCGAGCGCCGGAAGGAAGCCGAGCACAAGGACGAGAAGGTCCATCGCGTCGAGAGCTTCTACGGCAGCTTCTCCCGCAGCTTCCGGCTGCCGGAGGACGCCGACGTGACGGCTATCCAGGCCGAGAGCCGCAATGGCGTGCTCAAGGTCCGGGTGCCCAAGACGCCCGCGCCGCAGCCCAGGTTGGTCGAAGTGCAGGTAAACTGACGGGACCCGAGGGCGGCGGCGAGGTGGCCGCCGCCCCATTTGACCGAGGGTCCCATGCCGACCGAGCACGAGTCCGTCCGGCGCAAGCTGGAGCAGCAGAAGCAGGAATTGCTGGCACGCGCCGCCAAGGTGCGCGCCGACATCACGCGCTCCTCGGGGCCGCTTGACAAGGACTTCGCAGAACAGGTCGTCGAGATGGAAAACGATGCCGTGCTTGCGGGCATCGGCGAGGCCACCGCCGCGGAGCTCGCGCAGATCAATCGCGCGCTCGCCCAGCTCGACCAGGGCACCTACGGCCTCTGCAGCAACTGCGGACGGCCGATCGACGAACGCCGTCTGCAGGCGCTGCCTTATTCGGACCGCTGCATCACATGCGCCGAAGAAGCGGGCTGACCTCGCTGCCGGTCTCATGCCCGCATACAAGGTTCCACAGCGCGAATACCGATACGTCCTGAATGAAGTGCTGGGCGTCGAAGCCCATTATCGCGATCTCGGTCGCGATGACGTCAATGCGGAGCTGATTGAGGGCGTGCTCGAGGGTGCGGCGCGTTTCGCCGAAGAGGTCGTGGCGCCGACCAACGAGGCCGGCGATCGCATCGGCGTGCGCCGAACCGAGGATGGAAACGTCGTCACGCCGCCGGGCTTCGTCGAGGCCTACCGGCAGTACGTGGACGACGGCTGGGCGGCGCTGTGCGGGGCGACCGAAGCTGGCGGACAAGGCCTGCCGGAAAGTCTCGGCGGTGTGGTCGGCGAGATGCTCGTGTCGGCCAACATGTCCTGGAAGCTCTACAGCGGGCTCACCGACAGCGCGGCGCTCTGCCTCGACAAGCACGGCACGGAAGCCATGCGCCGCGTCTACCTGCCGAAACTCGTGAGCGGCGCGTGGAGCGGCACGATGGTGCTGACGGAGCCGCATGCCGGGACCGACCTTGGCCTGATGCGCACGCGTGCGGAACCGGACGGGGACGGCGGCTATCGTGTCAGCGGCACCAAGATCTTCATTACGAGCGGCGAGCATGACCTGACCGAGAACATCGTTCATCTCGTGCTGGCGAAGCTGCCCGATGCACCCGCGGGTTCCCGCGGTATCAGCATGTTCCTGGTCCCCAAGTTCCTGCCGGGCGCGGACGGGGCGCCCGGTTCGCGCAACGACGTCAGCTGCACGAGTGTCGAACACAAGCTCGGCATCCACGGCTCCGCGACCTGCGTGATGAATTTCGACAATTCACGGGGTTGGCTGATTGGCGAGGTGAACGGCGGCCTCAAGTGCATGTTCACGATGATGAATCACGCGCGGCTGTGGGTCGGACTGCAGGGCCTCGCGCAATGCGAGCGGGGCTGGCAGGCGTCGCTCGCCTATGCGCGCGAGCGGCGGCAGGGACGTACGTCGGAAGGCGGCAAGGCGCCCGCCGATCCCATCATCGGCCACCCGGACGTGCGGCGGATGCTCCTGACGCAGAAGTCGCTGATCGAGGGCGCGCGCGTCCTGATCTGGTTTGCGGGCCAGCAAATGGACCGCTCGCTCCACCACCCGCAAGCTGCGGTGCGCGAAGAGGCCGGAGCGCTGCTCTCGCTGCTGACGCCCGTCGTCAAGGGTTTCGTCACGGGCATGTCACTCGAGTGCACCAGCGACGCCATTCAGATCCACGGTGGGCATGGCTACGTCCGCGAGACCGGTGTCGAACAGTTCTTCCGCGACGCGCGCATCACGCAGATCTACGAGGGCGCGAACGGCGTGCAGGCGATGGACCTGCTCGGCCGCAAAGTCCTCGGCTCGGGCGGCGCGCTCGCGAGGCAGCTGGGCGGCCTGATCGGCGGGTTCTGCGAGCGCCACGCGGGCGGGGGCGAACACGCGGAATTCGTCACGCGTCTGGCCGGCGTCCTCAAGGAATGGAGCGTCGCGACCGAGGAGATTGCGCGCCGCGCCGGGCGCAATCCCGATGAAACCGGCGCCGCGTCGATGGACTACCTGCAGCTCACCGGCTACCTCTGCCTGGCCTGGTGCTGGGCGTGGATGGCCTCGGTCTCGGCCGCGGCGCTGAGGGCCGGCACGTCCGAGGCGGCCTTTCACAAGGCGAAGCTCGCCACGGCGCGTTTCTATTTCCAGCGCATCCTGCCGCGGGCCGAGGCCCATCTCGATGCCCTGGGCGCCGGCGCGCGCGCGGTCATGGACCTGCCATCCGACCGGTTTTCCTTCTGAGCCCTTAGCCGCCCTGCGCGGCGAGCCCGCCCCGCAACGACCACACATTGGCATGGCCGCGCGCGCGCAGGAATTCCGCCGCGGCGTGGCTGCGGACGCCGTGGGCGCACACGAGCAGGTAGCGCCGGCCGGGCTCCAGGTCGAGCTCGCCGTCGAGCAGGCGGCCGAGCGGCAGCGACTGCTGGCTGCCCACCGGCAAGGGTTCGAATTCGCATTCCAGGGGTTCGCGGATGTCGACGATCCGGTAGCCGGCAGCGGCGGCGGCGGCGAGCGGCAACATGAGGTCGAGTTCTTCGGTCGCCGCGCGGCGTGGCGCGGCGTCCAGGCGGCTGCAACGCCCGGCGCAGTCAGGACTGCGGGGCGCCGCGAGGCGCCGTTGCCCATGCTCGAGCAGCTCGACGAGCAGCACCTCGTTCAGGAGCTGGCCCGGAAGGCCCAGCAGGAGCTTCAGCACCTCCATTGCCTGCAGCTGGCCGAGGATCGCCGGGGCCGGGCCGAGCACTCCCGCCTGTGCGCAATTGCCGACGAGGCCGTCGGGTGTCGCGTCCGGCCATTGACAGCGCAGGCAGGAACCGCCGCGGTCGGCGCGCACGACCTGCAGCTGTCCTTCATATTGATAGACACTCGCAAGCACGGCGGGCACGCCGGCGCGCATCGCGGCATCGTTGACCAGGAACTTCGACGCGAAGTTGTCCGTGCAGTCGACCACCACATCGGCGGCGGCCACGAGCTCGGCGGCATTGCCGGCATCGAATCGGCCCCGCACGGCACGCATGCGCACCGTCGGGTTGTAGGCCGCCAGCCGATCCATGGCCGCCTCGACCTTGGGTCGGCCGATGTCGGCCACCGTGTAGAGCGGCTGGCGGTGCAGGTTGGCCGGCTGGACGGCGTCGTGATCAACGACTGTGAGCATGCCGATGCCGCTGCCCGCGAGCCCCGTGAGCACGGCGCAGCCGAGCCCGCCGGCTCCAATCACGAGCACATGCGCCTCTGCCAGCCGCGCCTGGCCCGCAACGCCGATTTCGGGCAGGGCCTGCTGCCGCGAGTAATCGAATGACGGGTGCCGCGACTCGGACGCATTCGCATGGCCGCAATTGACCCATCCGCTGTCGCCGTCGGCGTAGTGCTCTTTCTTCCAGATGGGAAGGCGGTGCTTGACGGCGTCGATGATCGCACGGCACGCCGCAAATGCCTCGGCGCGGTGCGGCGCGGAGACGCCCACCCACACGGCGACGTCTCCGACCTCGAGGCGGCCGAGGCGGTGCGCGCAGCGCGCCCGCAATGCGCCGTGCTGGCGTATGGCATCGGCGACGATCTGCTCGCCTTCGGAAATCGCGAGTGCTTCGAAAGCTTCGTATTCGAGGCCGGTCACCCTGCGGCCTTCGTTGGTTTCCCGCACGCGCCCCTCAAAGGACGCGAATCCGCCGGCGGCGGGCTGGGCCAGCGGCGCTGCGAGCGGCGTCGCGTCGATCGGCGCCTGCGTGAATTCGAAAGCGCTCATCCGCCGGCCACCGGCGGAATGAAGACTACTTCGTCGCCGTCCGCGAGTGTCCGGTCCCATGCGCTGAATGCCGAATTCACGGCGACACGGAGCCGGGAGGCGGGCAGCCCGAAACGGTGCCGGGTCGCGAGTTCCGCGTAGAGTTCGGCCGGCGTGCGGGCTCGCGTGTCGATCGTCTCGGACTGCCGGCCGGCCTGCTCGCGCAGGAGTGCGTAGTACCGGAGGCGCAGCCGCGGCATCAGCCGGCTTCTCCCCGCGCGAGCACGGCGCGGATCGCGAGGGCCTCGTGCGGCGTGTTGACGTTGTCGAGCGCCGCGGGATCCGGTGGTTCAAGCAGGGCGACGTCGTGGGCAACCAGGAACTTGCGCGGGCATCGGTGTCCCGCGCCGACGTACGACAGGATGGCGGCGCGGCTCGCGGGCTCATAAATCGCGCAGAGCGGTTCCGGCAGGCAGTCGCTGCGGCCAAGGAAGGCAGTCGCGAGCCGGTCGGCGTTGCGATGCCTCGTCAGGTCGCTGAGCGTCGCGTCATCGAGCCGCGGCAAGTCGCAGGCGACGACCAGCCAGGCCACATCCGGATTCAGGGCCTGGGCGGCGAGGATGCCGGCGATCGGGCCGCTGCCCTGTCCGCCGTCGACGACCTGGGGATAGGCGGCCCGGAGCGGCTCCCGGGACTGGTCGGCGCGAACGGAGACGAATGTCCGCTCCGCGTGCCGGGAAACGAGTTCAAAGGCCACCGCGAGCTGCGGACGCGCGCGGTAGGCAATCGAAGCCTTGTCCATCGCCATCCGGTTGGACCGGCCACCCGCGAGCACCAGCCCGTAGAGCGGCGTCATGATTCCCCGCCGGCCGGGTAGTCGCTCTTGCCGCCGCTCTTCGCGACAAGGCGCAGCGACTCGATGACGATGCCGTGGGAAAGGGACTTGCACATGTCGTAAACCGTCAGCGCCGCGACCGCCGCGCCCGTGAGCGCCTCCATCTCGACACCCGTCCGGTGGTGGACGGCGGCCGTGCAACGGACGGCGAGCGAATCCGCGCCTTCCGGCACGATGGCGATGTCGCAGCGTTCCAGGCCGAGCGGGTGACAGAACGGAATCAGTTCGTGCGTGCGCTTGGCGGCCATCGTGCCGGCGACGATCGCGGTGTGGATCACGGATCCCTTGGCCGTCTGGAACCCGGACGACAGCAGGGTACGGAAGGTTTCCGCGGGAAAGCGCAGCGTGGCCGCTGCGCTCGCGACCCGCAAGGCTGGCTGCTTCGCCGTCACGTCGACCATGGCGGGAGCCCCCTCCGCACCGACGTGGGTCATTTTCCCCGGACTATCCGCCAATGTAATACATCTCGATCTTCCGCGGCTTCGTCTCAGCCCGTGATTGCACGCGAATCTCGCTGTAGCGATCCTCGCGCCGGTGCCATACGCCGCAAATGATTCCGCGCAGTTCCTCATCGCCGGCCCCGGCGCGGATCCTTGCGCGCAGATCGGTCCCCTGCGTCGCGAAAAGGCAGGTGTAGAACTGGCCGTCGGATGAGAGCCGGGCACGCGTGCAGTCGCCGCAGAAAGGCTGGCTCACCGACGAAATGAACCCGATCTCGCCGCCACCGTCCTCGTACGCGTAGCGCCGCGCGACCTCGCCGCGATGCGCGGGCGCGAGCGGCCGCAGGGGCCAGGCCGCGTGGATCGCGTCCCGGAGCTCCCGCGACGGAACGACGAGCTCCCCCCGCCAGTCGTTCCGGTTGCCGACGTCCATGTACTCGATGAACCGGACGATGACGCCCGTCCCCCGGAAATGACGCGCGATCCCGACCACCTCTGCGTCGTTCACGCCGCGCTGGATGACGGCGTTGACCTTGACCGGCGCGAGGCCCGCCTCGGTTGCCGCGCGTATCCCGTCGAGCACGCGCTCGAGCCCATCGAAGCCGCCGCTCAGCCGCCTGAAGGTCGCGGCGTCGATCGAGTCGAGGCTCACCGTCACGCGCGAGAGGCCATTGGCCCGCAGCCCGGCCGCCTGCTGCGCAAGCAGCACGCCGTTCGTCGTGAGCGCAAGGTCGGCGATTCCGCCGATCGCCGAAAGCTCGCCGACGAGGTCGGCGAGGCCGGATCGCAGCAGCGGCTCGCCGCCTGTCAGGCGAATCTTCTGCACGCCCTCGGCCGCGAACAGGCGCGCGATCCGCGCAATCTCCTCGAAGGACAGGCGCTCCGCGGCAGCGAGAAACTGGTAACGGTCGCCGTAGGTTTCCTTCGGCATGCAGTACGGGCAGCGGAAATTGCAGCGATCCATGACGGAGATTCGCAAGTCCGCGAGCGGCCGGCCGCGCAGGTCGGTGGCCGCGCCCGGTGCGGCCAGTGCGACGGGATTTCGGTCAGTGTTCCCTGTCATGGTGTCCAGCGGTAGTACGGCACGGCGAGCCCTTCAGGGTGGACCGCCGGCCCGCGCGGCAGTTCGACGAAGCCGCCCGTGCCGCCGAGCGCGATGTAGTCTCCGGAACCGCCCGTGGGTCGTGGCTGTGCAATGGCGTGCCCTTCGCGATCGTAGCCCAGCGCAACAGGCAGGAAACAGCTGAGCGGTGCCTCGAAGGCCACCTCGCGGCCGAGGACGGCCGTCGCAGGTTGCCGCGCCGAGGCCGCGCAGAGCCGGTCGAGTGCGGGAATGACATAGCGTGTGAGGCAGACCAGCACGGACACGGGATTGCCGGGCAGGGCGAAGACCGTCCTGCCCGGCTCATGGATGCCGAACCACATGGGCCGGCCCGGTCGCTGCGCAATGCCGTGGAAGACCATCCGCACACCGAGCGATTCGAGGACCGAGGGAACGTGGTCGAAGCGCCCGGCCGAGACGCCACCCGAGAGAACGATCACGTCATGATGGGCGAGCGCGTGCCCGAGCGCCCGTTCGATCAGGTCTCTGCGGTCCGGCAGGTGCTGGTCGCTCGCGGGCGCGTATCCGGCGAGACGGAGCGACCCGGCGAGGGCGTAGGCATTCGAGCGCCGCACCTGGTGCTCAAGAATGGGCGCGCCGGGCTCGACGAGCTCGTCGCCGGTCGATATCACGGCGATTCGCGGCAGGCGCGACACGGCGATCCGGTCGCATCCCGCCGAGGCCGCGATCGCGAGCTCGGGGGCGCCGAGCCGCGTGCCGCGTTCGAGCAGTGTTGCCCCCGCTCGCGCGTCCGCGCCGCGCCGGTGAACGTGCTGCCATGGCCTCGGCTCGTAGCTCTCGTCGATCCGGGCCTGGCCGTCCGCGATCCGGACCCGCTCCACGGGAGCGACCGTGTCGCAGCCCCGCGGCAGGACCGCGCCGGTCATGACCTCGAAGCAGTCCGCGGACGAGTCCAGGCTCCGGGGCGGGGTGCCGGCCGGCTGGATGCCTGCGACGCGGTACGAGCGGCGCCGGCCATCGCGATAATCGAGCGCGATGCCGTCCATCGTCACGCGGTCGAAAGGCGGCGCATCCCGCTCCGCCCGGATTTCAGTACGGAGGATCCGGCCGGCCGCAGCCGAGATCGGCAAGTCTTCGTGCGGAATCGGCTCGAGGACCGCGGCGATGGCCGCATCGGCCTCGGCGGGCGTGAGCATCGGAACGCGGCGTCAGTCCTGTTTGTCGCGGGTCTTGAAGATCCGCAATTGCTCGTTGAAGCGATCGGCGACCTCCTGGACCGCGTCCACGGCCGCGTTGTTCTTTTTTGCCTGCATCGCGCGCCGCTCGGCCAGCTCGTTTTCGTCGAGGTCCCCGCTCTTCTCGAGCGTCGAAATTTCGAGATCGAGGCAGGCGTTATATGAGTTGATGTCTTCGTTGAACTGCTGAACCGCCTTTTGCGCAGCGACCATTTCTTCATAGGTCGCAGTGCTGCCATCCGGCAATTTGTCCGGAGCGCGCGGGTAAATGCAGGTCGCCTGGGCCGCACCAGAGGCGGCGAGCGCGAGCAAGGCAAGCGTCAGTCGGGTCATCGCGGTGGTCTCCCCCTGCGGACTGGTCACCCTGGGACAGCGCCACGCTGCCCGGGTTCGCAGGCCTTCGGATTCTAGCGCAGGCCCCGTCTTCGGGGGTGGCATCGACGAGACGCCACGTCGGGTCGTGGGGGGTTAAACTGGCCAAAAATCGCCCGCCGACCCCTGCGGGGACGTCGGTCCGCCGGACTTCGGGATACTGGGACATGCCGGACTGGACATCCGTATTGCGCACGGTCTTCGTTTCGCGCGCACTCGATGCGCTCGAGGAGACGCGACTGGTCCCGGACAGAAAGGTCCTGTACCAGTTCTGCGCCCGTGGACACGACGTGACCCAGGCCCTGCTGGGCATGCAGCTCGTGGGCCGGCGGGATGCGGTCGCTCCTTACTATCGTTCGCGGCCGCTCGCGCTGACGCTCGGCGTTTCCGCGGAGGAAGCGCTTGCTTCCACGATGATGCGCGCCGAAGGCATGTCGGGCGGCCGCGACGTCGGCGTCGTGATCAACCGGCCGAATCGCGACGGTCCCTGCCTCCTGCCGGCCTGCGGCGGTGTCGGCACGCAGTACACGCCGGCGACCGGCTGGGCCCAGGCGCTCGTGTATCGGGATCGCGTGCTCGGCGACGCGACCGTCAAGGGCAGCATCGCGGTCGCGCATGGCGGCGAGGCCTCCACCGCGACCAACGGATTCTGGGCCTCGCTCAACATCGCGGCGACCGAACGCCTCCCGCTCCTTTATTTCATCGAAGACAATGGCTACGGCATCTCGGTCCCGGCCGCGCGCCAGACGCCCGGCGGCGACATCGCGGCGAATCTCGCGGCGTTCCGGAATCTTGCCATCCTGACGGGCGAAGGGTCGGATCCGGTCGGAGCAGCCGCGTTGATCGAATCGGCCGTGGCGACCGTTCGCGACGGCGGCGGTCCCGTGCTCCTGCGGCTGCGCGTTCCCAGGCTTTCCGGACACTCGGCCCAGGACACGCAGACCTACAAGAGCGCCGCGGAAATCGAGGCGGAAAGGGCGCGCGATCCGCTGCTGGCCCTCCGGAATTCCCTCGTGCCCGGAATGTTCACCGAGGATGGATGGCAGGCGCTCGAGGCCGCGGCGGAGGCCGTCGTCCGGTCAGCGCTCGAGCGAATCGAGGCGCGGCCGCCGATCTCGACCGCCACGGTCACGCGCTTCGTTTTTACCGAGCGCCGGGCCGATGGCACGCCCGAGCTGCAAATCCAGGGCGGGCAATGGGTGGACGGCGTGAGCCACCACGCGGGTAATTCGTCCGCGCGACCCGCGGGACCGCGCATCAACATGCTGACGGCCATCCGCCGCACGCTCGAACACGAACTCGCGATCAATTCGCGCGTCCTCGTATTCGGCGAGGACGTCGGCCGCAAGGGCGGCGTCCATGCCGCCACCCTCGGCCTCCAGGAGCGATTCGGAGTAGACCGGGTTTTCGATACGAGCCTTTCGGAGGAGGGCATCATCGGGCGCGCCGTGGGCATGGCGCTCGCGGGGCTCGTGCCCGTGCCGGAGATCCAGTTCCGCAAGTATGCCGAGCCGGCGGCCGAACAGCTGCATGATTGCGGGACGATCCGCTGGCGAACGGTGAATCGTTTCGCGGCGCCGATGGTCGTCCGCATGCCGGGCGGTTTCTTCAAGTGCGGTGATCCCTGGCACAGCCAGTGCAACGAGGTGCAGTTCCTGCACGCCGTCGGGTGGCAGCTCGCGATGCCCTCGAATGCGGAGGATGCGGTGGGACTCCTGCGCACGGCATTGCGCGGCAATGAGCCCGTCATATTCTTCGAGCACCGCTTTCTTCTGGATGGCGCGGCGGGCCGCAGGCCCTGGCCGGGAGATGACTTCATGCTCCCATTCGGCCAGGCGAGTCGATTGCGTGCCGGTTCCGAACTCACGGTCGTGACCTGGGGCGCGATGGTCGAACGCTGCGAGCAGGCGGCCGCCGAATCGGCCGTCGACGTGGAGCTCCTCGACCTGCGGACACTCTCGCCCTGGGACCGCGATGCCGTGTTCGCCTCGGTCGCAAGGACGCGTCGCTGCCTGGTCGTGCACGAGGACACCATGACGGGCGGGTTCGGGGCGGAGATCGCGGCGACGCTCGCCGAGCGCGCATTCTTCGATCTCGATGCGCCTGTGGAAAGGCTGGCCATGCCGGACGTCCCGAGTCCTCACAGTCCGCGGCTCCTGGATGCAGTCGTGCCGGGCGTTGGTGATATCGTGACGGCGATGCGCCGCGTTGCGAGTGCCTGAACGATGAACGAGATGATCGACGTCGTATTGCCGGCTGAGCAGGTGGAGGGCACGCGTTCGCAGGTGCAGCGATGGCTCAAGTCGGTGGGGCAGGCGGCCCGGCGCCACGAGCCGCTGGTCGAGATCGAAACCGACAAGGTGACGGTCGAGGTACCGTCACCGGCTGACGGCGTGCTCGCAGAGATCATCGCGGCGCAAGGCGCCGACGTCGCGCCCGGAGCGTTGCTCGGGCGGCTGCGGGCCGGCGCGGCGGCCGCTCCCGTCGTGGCTGCCGGGCCGAAAGCCGCGGCGCCTGCCGCGAATCGGCCCGCGGCACGGCGAGCGGTCCCGGGCGCGCCGGGCCGCATCAGCCCGGCGGTGCGCCGGCTGCTCACCGAGCGCGGCTTGAGCGCGGAAATGATCCGGGGCAGCGGCGAGGACGGGCGCATCACGGTCGATGACGTGCTGGCGGCACCGCCGCGGAACACCACGGCCGACTCCGCCGCAGCGGAGGCAGCGCCGGCTGAGGCGGGGCTGCGGCGCGTGCCGCACTCGCCCATGCGCAGGCGTATCGCCGCGCACATGGTGGAAAGCCTGCTTCGCACCGCGCCCCATGTGACGACCGTGTTTCAGGCCGACATGAGCGCCGTGATCGCCGACCGGGCAGGGCGCAAGGCTGAATTCGAAAGGCGCGGCCTGTCGCTGACGCTGACCGCGTATTTCGTAGCTGCCTGTGTCGACGCGATCCGAGCCGTGCCCGAGGCCAACGCGCGCTGGAGCGACGACGCGATCCTGGTCAGCGAACGCATCGACGTCGGCGTCGGCACCGCGCTCGAGGGCCGCGGCCTGGTCGTGCCCGTGATCCGGGACGCCGGGGCGCTCGATCTCGCGGGCATCGCGGGCGCACTCGGCGACCTCGTCCGCAAGGCAAGGGACGATCAGCTGACTCCGGCGGACCTGCGCGGCGGGACCTTCACGATCTCGAACCACGGCGTGAGCGGCAGCCTGGTGGCCGCGCCGATCGTCATCAACCAGCCGCAGTCTGCAATCCTGGGTGTCGGCAAGCTCGAGAAACGCGCGGTCGTCGCAGAGGCCGGGGGCGAGGACTCGATCGTGATCCGGCCCTGTTGCTACGTGACGCTGACGATCGACCACCGGGTCCTGGATGGCCACCAGGCGAACCGCTTCATGCGGACTCTCGTGGGGCGGCTCGAGGGCTGGAGTTAGGCTCGATGCGGCGTCTTGGCGGGGGCCGGGCCGCCATGCCAAATGCGGTCCGGGTGTGTCAAAGTGGATACTGTCGGAACGCCGCCGTGGAGGGCGTCTGAGTGTACACACAAGGCCTTGATTCGCTTGGCAAAGACTGCCTGCGGGAGGAGTCGCCGGACGACGCCTCACTGCAGTCACGTTTCCAGTCACGGGTGGATGCCGAAGAGAAGATTGAAGCCAAGGACTGGATGCCCGAGGCCTATCGCCGGACGCTGATCCGCCAGATCTCCCAGCATGCCCATTCGGAGATCGTCGGGATGCTGCCCGAAGGCAACTGGATCACCCGGGCACCGTCGCTCCTGCGCAAGACCATCCTGATCGCCAAGGTGCAGGACGAAGGCGGCCACGGGGCCTACCTCTACAGCGCGGCCGAGACGCTCGGCGTGTCGCGCGCCGAGCTCGTCGACCAGCTGCTCGAGGGCAAGGCCAAGTACTCGAGCATCTTCAACTACCCCACGCCGACCTGGGCCGACGTCGGCGCGATCGGCTGGCTGGTCGACGGAGCCGCGATCATGAACCAGATTCCGCTCTGCCGATGCTCCTACGGCCCCTATGCGCGTGCCATGGTGAGGATCTGCAAGGAGGAGAGTTTCCACCAGCGCCAGGGTTACGAAATCATGATGCGGCTCGCGCGCGGCTCCCCGGCGCAGCAGCGCATGGCCCAGGCCGCCCTGGACCGCTGGTGGTGGCCGTCGCTCATGATGTTCGGCCCGTCGGACAACGACTCGAAGCACGGCGCGCAGTCCATGCGCTGGAAGATCAAGCGCTTCTCGAATGACGAGTTGCGCCAGAAGTTCGTGGACACCACCGTGCCGCAAGCGGTCTACCTCGGTCTCGCCGTGCCGGATCCCGAGCTGCAGTGGGACGACGCCGCGCAGCACTACCGCTTCGGTCCGGTCGACTGGGACGAATTCGAGCGTGTGTTGAAAGGACATGGGCCCTGCAATCGCGAACGGCTCGAGGCGCGCCGGCGCGCCCATGAGGAAGGCCGCTGGGTGCGTGAAGCGGCTGCAGCCTGGGCCGCGAAGAGCGATGCCGCTGCGGTGCAGGCGGCCTGACACAGCACGGAGGAAGCCGGGTGAATAGCAAACAGGACTGGCCGCTGTACGAGATTTTCATCCGCGCGAAATCCGGCCTCGACCACAAGCACGTCGGCAGCCTGCATGCGACCGACGCCGGCATGGCGCTGGAGCATGCGCGCGACCTCTACACGCGCCGCCAGGAAGGCGTCAGCATCTGGGCGGTTCGGTCGAGCGATATCGTCGCCTCGGACCCGGCCGAGGCCGACGCGTTCTTTGAGCCGGCCCGGGACAAGGTCTATCGACACCCGACTTTCTACGACATCCCGGACGAGGTGAAAACGCTGTGACGCCCCACTGCCGCTACCTGCTGCGGCTTGCGGACACGAACCTCGTGCTTGCCCAGCGGCTCGGCGAATGGGTCGGGCATGCACCCGCGCTGGAGGAAGATCTCGGGCTCGCAAACGTCTCGCTCGACCTCCTGGGGCAGGCGCGGCTGCTGCTCGCGCATGCCGGCCGTCTCGAGGGGCGCGGCCGCAGCGAGGACGATCTCGCCTACCTGCGTGCAGAGTCGGAGTTCCTGAACCTGACGCTGGTCGAGCAGCCGAATGGCGACTTCGGCGATACCGTGGCCCGCCAGTTCCTGTTCGACGCCTGGCAGATCGGTCTCTACGAGGTCCTGTCGAAGTCAAGCGACGCGGCACTCGCCGCGATCGCCGGGAAAGGAATCCGCGAGACCGCCTACCATTTGCGCTACAGCGGCGGCTGGCTCATCCGGCTCGGCGACGGCACGCCCGAGAGCCACGACCGCATCGAGCGTTCGCTGGCCTCGCTGTGGCCGCTGACGAACGAACTGTTCGACGACGACGAAGTCGACCGCGCCGCGGCGGTGGATGGCATCGGACCGCTGCCGTCCTCGCTGGAACCCGCCTGGTCGGGTCGCGTCGACCGGACGCTCGAGCGCGCGACACTCGTGCGGCCATCACGCTCGAAATTCCCCTGGTATGGCAAGCAGGGGCGGCACAGCGAACATCTCGGCTATCTGCTCGCTGAAATGCAGTCTCTGCATCGTGCCCATCCCGGCGCGACCTGGTAAACCGATGGGCCCGCCAGCGGCTCGGTCGTCGGCGCTCCGGCCGGAACTCCTGGCGCGACTGCACGGGATCCTGTCACAGGTCGCCGATCCCGAGATACCGGTGCTCTCGGTCCTCGATCTCGGCGTGATCCGTCACCTGCGTACGCGGCCGGACGGCCGCCTGGAAGTCGGCATCGCGCCTACGTATTCCGGCTGCCCGGCGAACGCGGTCATCAAGTCGGACGTGCTTCGCGCCCTGGCCGGTGCGGGATTCGATGCGGTGGCGCTCGACGTGCTCGCGCCGCCCTGGACCAGCGAATGGCTGAGCGATGAGGGTCGCCGCAAGCTCGAGGCTTTCGGTATCGCGCCGCCGGCGATCGGCGTGCGCAGTGCGCGCGGTTTGATTCAGGGCGACGTGCCCGCCTCCTGCCCGCGCTGCGGATCGAAGCAAACGACTCGGCAGAGCGAATTCGGCTCGACGCCCTGCAAGGCGCTGTACCGCTGCGACGCCTGCCTCGAACCTTTCGACTATTTCAAGTGCCTGTAGGGCTTCCCTAGGGCCCTCGCATGCTGAGGTTTCATCCCCTCGTCATCGCGAATCGTGCGGCAATCGCCGATGACGCGATTTCGCTGACCTTCGACGTACCGCCCGCACTCCGCGAGGAATTCCGCTTCCGCGCCGGCCAGCACGTCGCGCTGCGCCGGCTGATCGAAGGCCGGGAAGAGCGGCGGACCTACTCCATCGTGAATCCCGAGGGAGCGGCGGCCATCACGATCGGGGTCCGGGTGCAGGGGCAGGGCCGCATGTCCGGACATCTCGACCGCCACGCAAGGCCGGGCGAGACGATCGAGGTCATGACGCCGAACGGGAGTTTCCATGAGGAGGCGAATGACTGCGGGGCGCGATTCTATGCCGCGTTCGCGGCCGGCAGCGGAATCACGCCCGTGCTGTCGATCGCCGCGACGGCGCTCGCGCGCGATC
>CAVTVX010000011.1:0-47500 GCA_963738285.1 uncultured Gammaproteobacteria bacterium
GAAGCCCGTGTACATCAGCCGGTCGGCGAAGATCACGGTCTCCTTGAGTCCGAGCGCGCGGTAGCAGGAGTTGATGACCGCCTGTACGCGCTTTTTCGTCATGTCCTGGTTCACCAGGTCGAACGAAAGCCCGCGGGGCAGCAGCTCGGACAGGAGCGCGCGCCCGACGGTGGTCTTCACCAGCCGTCGATTCGCCTTCAGCTCGCCCTTCGCGTCCTTGACGTACTCGACGATTCGCACCCTGACACCCGCATGGAGGTCCGCCATGCGAGTCTCGTGGGCACGGTGCACCTCGCGTACGTCGGTGAACGCCATGCCCTCGCCCTTCGCGCCCGCGCGCTCGCGCGTCAGGTAGTAAAGCCCGAGCACGACGTCCTGCGACGGCACGATGATCGGGTCGCCGTTCGCCGGCGAAAGGATGTTGTTCGACGAAAGCATCAGCGCCCGCGCCTCCAGCTGGGCCTCAAGCGACAGCGGAACGTGCACGGCCATCTGGTCGCCGTCGAAGTCCGCGTTGAACGCTGTGCATACGAGCGGGTGCAGCTGGATCGCCTTGCCCTCGATCAGCACCGGCTCGAAGGCCTGAATGCGGAGCCGGTGCAGCGTCGGTGCGCGGTTCAGCAGCACCGGGTGTTCGCGGATGACTTCCTCGAGGATGTCCCAGACTTCCGGTCCCTCGCGCTCGACCAGGCGCTTGGCGGCCTTGATGGTCGTGGCGAGACCGCGCAACTGGAGCTTGTGGAAGATGAACGGCTTGAAGAGTTCCAGGGCCATTTTCTTCGGCAGGCCGCACTGATGCAGGCGCAGCGTCGGGCCGACCACGATGACCGAGCGGCCCGAGTAGTCGACGCGCTTGCCGAGCAGATTCTGGCGGAACCTGCCCTGCTTGCCCTTGATCATGTCGGCGAGCGACTTCAGGGGGCGCTTGTTCGTGCCCGTGATCGCGCGGCCACGGCGGCCGTTGTCGAGCAGCGCGTCCACCGACTCCTGCAGCATGCGCTTCTCGTTGCGCACGATGATGTCGGGCGCGTTCAGCTCGAGCAGCCTGCGCAGGCGGTTGTTGCGGTTGATGACACGCCGGTAAAGGTCGTTCAGGTCGGAAGTCGCAAAGCGGCCGCCGTCGAGCGGCACCAGCGGGCGCAGGTCGGGCGGCAGCACCGGCAGCATGGTCAGCACCATCCACTGCGGGCTGTTGCCGGACTCGACGAAGGACTCGAGCAGCTTCAGTCGTTTCGTCAGGCGCTTGATCTTGGTCTCGGAGGTCGTGCCCCCGATTTCCGTGCGGACCTTGGCGGTCTCGCTCGCGAGGTCGATCGACTTCAGGAGCTCGAGGATCGCTTCGGCGCCCATGCGCGCGTCGAACTCGTCGCCGTATTTCTCGATCGCCTCGAGGTACATCTCGTTCGAAAGCAGCTGGCCGCGCTCGAGCGGCGTCATGCCCGGGTCGACGACGACGAAAGCCTCGAAATAGAGTACGCGCTCGAGGTCGCGGAGCGTCATGTCGACCATCAGGCCTATGCGCGAGGGCAGGGACTTCAGGAACCAGATGTGCGCGACCGGGCTCGCAAGCTCGATGTGGCCCATGCGCTCGCGCCGGACCTTCGACTGCGTGACCTCGACGCCGCACTTCTCGCAGACGACGCCGCGGTGCTTGAGGCGCTTGTACTTCCCGCAAAGGCACTCGTAGTCCTTCACGGGACCGAAGATCTTGGCGCAAAACAGGCCGTCTCGCTCCGGCTTGAATGTCCGGTAGTTGATCGTCTCGGGCTTGCGCACCTCGCCGTACGACCAGGACTTGATCATGTCCGGCGAAGTGAGCGCGATGCGGATCGAGTCGAAGTTCTCGACCTGGACCTGCGGCTTGAAGAATCTGAGGAGGTCTTTCATTCGTTCATCCTTCCTGCTCGAGCTCGATGTTGATGCCGAGAGAGCGGATTTCCTTGACCAGCACGTTGAAGGACTCCGGCATGCCGGCGTCCATCGAGTGATTGCCGTCCACGATGTTCTTGTACATCTTGGTGCGGCCGTTCACGTCGTCCGACTTGACGGTCAGCATCTCCTGCAGCGTGTACGCGGCGCCGTAGGCCTCGAGCGCCCAGACTTCCATTTCGCCGAAGCGCTGGCCGCCGAATTGCGCCTTGCCGCCGAGCGGCTGCTGCGTAACGAGGCTGTAGGGACCCGTGGAACGGGCGTGCATCTTGTCATCCACCAGGTGGTTCAGCTTCAGCATGTACATGAAGCCGACGGTCACCGGCCGGTCGAACGGCTCGCCCGTGCGCCCGTCGGTCAGCATCGTCTGTCCGCTGACCGGCAGGTCCGCGAGCTCGAGCAGGCCCTTGATCTCGGCCTCGCTCGCGCCGTCGAACACGGGCGTCGCCATCGGCACGCCGTCGGTCAGGTTGCGCGCCAGCACCTGAATCTCGGCGTCTGACAGCGAGGCGAGGTCCTCCTTCTGTCCGCCCGTGTCGTTATAGATGCGGTCGAGCAGCTTGCGCAGATCAACCATCGCCTCCTGCGCCTCGAGCATCTTGCCGATCTTGGTGCCGAGCCCGCGGGCGGCCCAGCCGAGGTGGGTCTCGAGAATCTGGCCGATGTTCATGCGCGACGGAACGCCAAGCGGGTTCAGCACGATGTCTATCGGGCTGCCATCCGCGAGGTAGGGCATGTCTTCGACCGGGACAATCGTGGATACAACGCCCTTGTTCCCGTGCCGGCCGGCCATCTTGTCGCCCGGCTGGATGCGGCGCTTCACCGCGAGGTAGACCTTCACCATCTTCAGCACGCCGGGCGCCAGGTCATCGCCCGCGGTGATCTTCGCCTTCTTGCCCTCGAAGCGGCGCTCGAACTCCTTGTGCTGCTCGGCGAGCCGGCGGCGCGCCGCCTCGAGCGCCGCCGAGGGTCGCTCGTCCCGCATGCGGATCTCGAACCACTCCTCGCGCGGCAGCTCGTCGAGGAACTCCGGCGTCACGGCGTAGCCCGCTTTCAGACGGCGCGGCCCGCCCGCCGCCGTCTCGCCGAGGAGCGCGTCACGCAGGCGCGAGAACAAGTCGTCCTCGAGGATTCGGCGCTGATCGTTCAGGTCCTTGCGGACTTTCTCGATCTCCGACTTCTGGATGGCGAGCGCGCGGCTGTCCTTTTCGACGCCGTCGCGCGTGAAGACACGCACGTCGATCACGGTCCCGTCCATGCCCGGAGGCACGCGCAGCGACGTGTCCTTCACGTCCGAGGCCTTCTCGCCGAAAATGGCCCGCAGCAACTTCTCCTCCGGCGTCAGCTGGGTCTCTCCCTTGGGCGTGACCTTGCCGACCAGGATGTCGCCCGCCTTGACCTCGGCGCCGATGAACACGATGCCGGCTTCGTCGAGCTTGGCAAGCGCCGTGTCGCCGACGTTCGGGATGTCCGCGGTGATCTCCTCGGGACCGAGCTTGGTGTCGCGCGCGACGCAGGTCAGCTCCTCGATGTGGATGGTCGTAAAGCGGTCTTCCTCGACCACGCGCTCCGAGATCAGGATCGAGTCCTCGAAGTTGTATCCGTTCCAAGGCATGAATGCGACCAGCATGTTCTGGCCGAGCGCGAGCTCGCCGACGTGGGTCGAGGGCCCGTCGGCCAGCACGTCGCCTTTCGCGATCCTGTCGCCCACCCGGACCAGCGGCTGCTGGTTGATGCAGGTGTTCTGGTTCGAGCGCGTGTACTTTGTGAGGTTGTAGATGTCCACGCCCGGCTCACCGGCCGTGACCTCGCCTTCGTTCACGCGCACGACGATGCGCGACGCATCGACCGAGTCGACCGCGCCGCCGCGGCGCGCGATGACCGCGACCCCGGAGTCGATGGCCACGGTGCGCTCGATCCCGGTGCCCACGAGCGGCGTGGACGCGCGCAGCGTGGGCACGGCCTGGCGCTGCATGTTGGAGCCCATCAGCGCGCGGTTTGCATCGTCGTGCTCGAGGAAAGGGATCAGGGCCGCCGCGACCGACACGATCTGGCGCGGCGACACATCCATGTACTCGATGCGCTCGGACGGCATCAGCGTGAACTCGTTCTGGTACCGGCAGGAGACGAGCTCGCCGGTGAATCGGCCCTTGTCGTCGAGCGGCGCGTTCGCCTGGGCGATCACGAACTCGCTCTCCTCGATCGCGGACAGGTAGTCGACTTCGCCGGTCACCCGCTTCTCGCGCACGCGGCGGTACGGCGTCTCGAGGAAGCCGTACTTGTTCGTGCGGGCATAGACTGCGAGCGAGTTGATCAGGCCGATATTCGGGCCTTCGGGCGTCTCGATCGGGCAGACGCGGCCGTAGTGCGTCGGGTGCACGTCGCGCACCTCGAAGCCCGCACGCTCGCGCTTCAGCCCGCCCTCGCCGAGTGCCGAGACGCGGCGCTTGTGCGTGATCTCGGACAGCGGGTTGTTCTGGTCCATGAACTGCGACAGCTGCGAGGAGCCGAAGAATTCCTTGACCGCCGCGGCCACCGGCTTCGCGTTGATCATGTCCTGCGGGTTGATCTCCTCGTTCTCGGCGAGCGTCAGGCGCTCCTTGACGGCACGCTCGACGCGAACGAGTCCGATGCGGAAGGCGACTTCCGCCATCTCGCCGACGCAGCGCACGCGTCGGTTGCCGAGATGGTCGATGTCGTCGACCTTGCCGTCGCCGTTCTTGATCGCGATCAGCGTGCGCAGCACATCGACCACGTCCGACATCTCATCACCGTACTTGGCGACCAGTGTCCTTCCGGTCTCGTCCTTGCGAAGGTCCGCTACCGTGGAAAAATAGCGGCCGTCGTACAGGATGCCCGGCTCCTCGAGCCAGCGCTCCGCCTCGGCCCCGGCCAGGGTCGCGGGGAATTCCCGGTTCACGCGGCGGTTGAATTTCATGCGGCCCACGGCCGACAGGTCGTAGCGCTCGCCGTTGAAGAACAGGTTATGAAACAGGTTTTCGGCCGCGTCCTTGGTCGGCGGCTCGCCCGGACGCATCATCCGGTAGATCTCGATCAGCGCCTCGAGCCGGGTCGTGCTCGCGTCTATTCGCAGAGTGTCCGAGACGTACGGGCCGCGGTCGAGGTCGTTGACATAGAGTGTGCCGATTTCCGGCACGTTCGCGTTCACGAACCGCTCGACCAGCGCGGTCGTCAGCACGTCGTTCGCCGAGGCGAGCACTTCGCCCGTCTGCGGGTCGGCGACATCGTGGGCGAGGATCTTGCCCTCGAGGTACTCGACGGGCACGTGCAGGCGGCGCACGCCCGCCTCCTCGAGCTGGCGCACGTGGCGCGCGGTGATGCGGCGCCCCTCCTCGACGATGACCTTGCCGTTCGCGCTGATCTCGAACATCGCGGTTTCGCCGCGCAGGCGCTCGGGCACGAGATCAAGCTCGATGCCCTTCTTGGTCAGGTGCACCGTGTTGCGGTCGAAGAACAGTCGAAGGATGTCGGCATTCGAGTAGCCGAGCGCTCGCAGCAGGATGGTGACCGGCAGCTTCCTGCGGCGGTCAATGCGCGCGAACACGCAATCCTTCGCGTCGAACTCGAAGTCGAGCCAGGAGCCTCGGTAAGGGATCACGCGGGCCTGGAAGAGCAGCTTTCCGGAGCTGTGGGTCTTGCCCTTGTCGTGGTCGAAGATGACCCCCGGGCTGCGGTGCAGCTGGGAAACGATCACGCGCTCGGTGCCGTTGACGATGAACGTGCCATTGTCGGTCATGAGCGGAAGTTCGCCGAGGTAGACCTCCTGCTCGATCGCGCGCTTGACGCGCGAAGCGCCCGGGGACTCCTTGTCCATGACGCGAAGGCGCAACCGCACGCGCAGCGGCGCAGCGTAAGTGAGCCCGCGCATCTGGCATTCCTTGACGTCGAACACCGGCTCGCCGAGGTAGTAATAGACGTACTCGAGCGTCGCGTGGCCCGAGTAGCTCTTGATCGGGAACACGCTCTGGAACGCCGCGTGCAGGCCTGCGCGCCGCAGGTGCCGGTCAATGATGGCCTTTTCCTGCTCCTCCGAGAGCAACCGGCCGCCGGCGACCTGGCCACCGGCGTGCGCGGACAACTCGGCATGCAGCGCGCGCGATTCGGCGAGCTGCAGGAACTGCGCGTACGAGTCGGTCTGGATCGCGAGCAGCGGCGGCACGTCCAGAATTCCCTGGCGCTTGCCAAAGTTTTTCCGGATTCGCTTCTTCTCGGTGAACGTATAGGCCATCTTTTATCTCTCTACTCTGTTATTCACAAAACGGTCCGGGCACGAGCGAGCAGCCGTCTCCCCTGAGAGAGACGGCATGCCGTGAGTCCGGCGCCGTGAACTGCGAGGCCATGCCCTCGCATGGAGGTCGTTACTTGACCTCGACCGTGGCGCCGCCGTCCTCGAGCTGCTTCTTGATCTTCTCCGAGTCCGCCTTCGAGACGCTTTCCTTGACCGTCGAGGGCGCGCCCTCGACGAGGTCCTTGGCTTCCTTGAGGCCGAGGCCCGTGATCTCGCGGATCACCTTGATGACACCGACCTTCTTCTCGGCTGGATACGCCTTCAGAGTGACTGTGAACTCGGTCTGTTCCTCGGCGGCTGGCGCCGCTGCGCCGGCAGCGGCCACGACCGCGACCGGGGCCGCGGCAGAGACACCGAACTTGTCTTCCATCATCTTCACGAGGTCGACCACTTCCATGATGGTCATGTTCGAGATCGCCTCGAGAATCTGTTCCTTGCTAGCAGCCATTTCCATCTCTCCAGATATGAATGTGTCGTAAACCCGAATCGGCCGGTCAAGCGGCCTTCTTGTCCTTGAGCGCCGCGACGGCACGCACGAGCTTCGCGTGAGGCTCGGCGAGCGTCCGGACGAACTTCGTGACCGGCGCCTTCATGACGCCCAGCAGCATCGCGAGGGCCTGCGGCTTCGTCGGCAGACTCGCGATCCGGTCGATCTCCGCGGGCGCGTAGATCTGCCCACCGAGCGAAACCAGCGTCGGGACCAGCTTTTCGTTGCCCTTCGCGAATTCCTGGACGACGCGGGCGGCAGCGCCCGGGTCTTCCCGGGAGAACGCGAGGATCAACGGGCCCTTGAGGCTGCCCGCGATGCACTCGTACGGCGTGCCCGTGACCGCGCGGCGCGCCAGCGTGTTCTTGACGACCCGCATGTAGACGCCGGCCTGGCGCGCCTTCGCACGCAAGCCCGTCATCTGCGAGACCGTCAGGCCGCGATATTCCGCCGCGACGACCGAATGAGCGGTCTGCGCAACGGCCCGCACCTCAGTCACCATCGCCTGTTTGTCTTCCAGTCTCAGTCCCATCCAACCCTCCTAGCGGTGGGACCGGCCAGCGGATGCTGACTCGGGTTCCACCATCTGCGCAGGCGCCCATTAAGGGGCCCTTGCCCCACCTGCGGTCTTCGATGGCCCGGGCTCATGTCCGGACTTACGAAATATCCCGAAGGGGACGCACCCCTTCAATATCAGACGCCGAGCGACGCGCGGTCCACCGCGACGCCGGGCCCCATCGTCGACGACACCGATACGCGCTGCAGAAAAACGCCCTTCGAAGTCGAAGGCTTGTGCTTCTGGATGTCCGCGATCAGCGCCACCAGGTTCTCCCGGAGCGCGGCGGGATCGAAGCTTGCCTTGCCGATCGTGCAATGGACGATGCCGGCCTTGTCGCAGCGATAGCGCACCTGGCCTGCCTTCGCGTTCCGCACGGCCCCGGCGACGTCCGGCGTCACCGTGCCGACCTTCGGGTTCGGCATCAGGCCGCGCGGACCGAGGATCTGCCCGAGCCCGCCGACAACGCGCATCGCGTCCGGGCTCGCGACCACGACGTCGAAGTCCATCTGGCCGGCCTTCACTTTCTCGGCAAGGTCCTCGAGGCCGACGATGTCGGCGCCGGCCTCGCGCGCGGCGTCGGCATTCTTGCCCTGCGTGAAGACCGCGACGCGCACATTCTTCCCGGTACCGTGCGGCATCACCGTCGCGCCGCGGACCTGCTGGTCAGATTTCGCGGGGTCGATGCCGAGGTTGATCGCGACGTCGACCGCCTCATCGAACTTCGCGTTGGCGAATTCCTTCACGAGCGAGATGGCCTGGTCGATCGGATAGGCCTGCCCGGGCTTCACGCGTTCGGCCCAGGGCTTCTGGCGCTTGAATACGGCGGCCATGTCAGCTGCCCTCCACGTCGACGCCCATGCTGCGGGCGCTTCCCGCGATGGTGCGTACGGCTGCGTCGAGGTCCGACGCGGTGAGGTCCGGCATCTTGGCCTTGGCGATCTCCTCGAGCTGCTTGCGCGAAATCTTCCCGACCTTCTTCGTGTTGGGCGTGCCGGAGCCCTTTTCGATGCCGATCGCCTTGCGGACGAGGACGGCCGCGGGCGGCGTCTTCAGCACGAAGGTGAAGCTGCGGTCGCTGTAGACGGTGATGATCACCGGGATCGGCAAGCCTTTCTCCTCCTTCTGCGTCGCCGCATTGAACTGCTTGCAGAACTCCATGATGTTGACGCCCTGCTGGCCGAGCGCCGGTCCAACAGGGGGGCTGGGGTTCGCCGCCCCCGCCGGAATCTGCAGCTTGATGTAGCCCTGTACTTTCTTCGCCATCTTTCCTCGCTCCCGGGTGCAGGCGCCTTGCGGCTCCCCGGTTCGTTCAGACCTTCTCCACCTGCCCGAAGTCGAGCTCGACCGGCGTCGACCGGCCGAGGATCTGCACCGCGACCTGCAGGCGGCTCTTCTCGTAATTCACGTTCTCGACCACGCCCGTGAAGTCGTTAAACGGGCCGTCGACCACGCGCACGACCTCGCCGGGCTCGAAGAGCACTTTCGGCCTCGGCTTCTCCACGCCTTCCTCGACCCGGCGCAGGATGGCGTTCGCCTCCTTGTCCGTGATCGGCGCGGGCTTCTCGGGCGTGCCGCCAATGAAGCCGAGCACCTTCGGCGTTTCCTTCACCAGGTGCCATGCCTCGTCATCCATCGCCATCTGCACCAGCACGTAGCCGGGAAAGAACTTGCGCTCGCTCTTACGCTTCTGGCCGGCGCGCATTTCGACGACTTCCTCGGTGGGCACCAGGACTTCACCGAACTTTTCGTCGAGGCCGTGGAGCCTGATGCGCTCCTTCAGGCTGTTCGCGACCTTGTGCTCGAAGTTCGAGTAGGCATGCACGACGTACCAGTTCAGAGACACGAAATCAGCCTCCCTGCCCGGTCACGTGCCGCGCGCCCCAGGCGAGGCCCATGTCCACGATCCAGAAGAAAACGGCAAGCGCCATCACGAAAACGAACACCACGAGCGTCGTGCGCCACGTCTCCTGCCGCGTCGGCCACACCATCTTGCGCAGCTCGACGCGCGAGGACTGGACGTAGTCCCACAGCTCGTGTCCCGGAGCTGACCAGTAGAGCAGCACGAGCCCGGCGACCAGCCCGCCGAGCACCATCAGCATGCGCAGGACCTGAGGTTCGTCCGCGAACCAGTAGTACGCGACGACGCCACCGAGGAGCGCCGCCGCGGCCAGCGTCAGCTTGAAGGCGTCGACCAGGGCGACGCCGGATCTTTCGGCCTGCTCGTTCATGCGCTTCCGTTACGACTGCTGGCAGGGCAGGAGGGAATCGAACCCCCAACCTGCGGTTTTGGAGACCGCCGCTCTGCCAATTGAGCTACTGCCCTGTCGATTCGCCCTTATTTCAACACCTTGGAGACGACGCCGGCGCCGACGGTGCGGCCGCCCTCGCGGATCGCGAACCGCAGGCCCTCCTCCATCGCGATCGGCGCAATCAGCTCCACCACCATCTTGATGTTGTCCCCCGGCATCACCATCTCCACCCCCGCCGGCAGCTCGATGGTCCCGGTCACGTCGGTGGTGCGGAAGTAGAACTGCGGCCGGTAACCCTTGAAGAACGGGGTATGGCGGCCGCCCTCCTCCTTGGTCAGCACGTACACCTCGCACTCGAAGTTGGTGTGCGGGTTGATCGAGCCCGGCTTCGCCAGCACCTGCCCGCGCTCCACTTCCTCACGCTTGGTGCCGCGCAGCAGCACCCCCACGTTGTCCCCCGCCTGGCCCTCGTCCAGCAGCTTCCTGAACATCTCCACCCCGGTGCAGGTGGTCTTGGTGGTCGGCCTGAGGCCGACAATCTCGATCTCGTCGTTGACCTTCACGATCCCGCGCTCGATGCGACCGGTCACCACCGTGCCGCGCCCCGAAATCGAGAACACGTCCTCGATCGGCATCAGGAACGGCTTGTCGATCACCCGCGCCGGAGTCGGGATGTAACGGTCCATCTCGGAGACCAGCTTCACGATCGAATCCGCGCCCAGCTCGCCCGCCGCGCCCTCCAGCGCCTTCAGCGCCGAGCCCCGCACGATCGGCGTGTCATCGCCCGGGAACTGGTACTTCGACAACAGCTCGCGCACCTCCATCTCCACCAGCTCGATCAGCTCGGCGTCGTCCACCATGTCGCACTTGTTCAGATACACCACGATGTACGGCACCCCCACCTGCCGCGCCAGCAGGATGTGCTCGCGCGTCTGCGGCATCGGCCCGTCCGCCGCCGACACCACCAGGATCGCCCCGTCCATCTGCGCCGCACCCGTGATCATGTTCTTCACGTAGTCCGCATGCCCCGGACAGTCCACGTGCGCGTAATGCCGCGCCGGCGACTGGTACTCCACGTGCGCCGTCGCAATCGTGATCCCGCGCGCCTTCTCCTCCGGCGCCTTGTCAATCTGGTCGTAGGCCGTGAACTCGCCCCCGTTCGCCTCCGCCATCACCTTGGTCAACGCCGCCGTCAGCGTCGTCTTCCCATGGTCCACGTGCCCAATCGTCCCCACGTTCACATGAGGCTTCGTTCGTACGAATTTTTCCTTAGCCACGACGCACCTCTGTCCTCTCTTTCGTTATGGAGCCCACGACCGGAATCGAACCGGTGACCTCGTCCTTACCAAGGACGTGCTCTACCGACTGAGCTACGTGGGCCCTGGTCAACCCGGCTGGAGCGGGTGATGGGAATCGAACCCACGTCATCAGCTTGGAAGGCTGAGGTTCTACCATTGAACTACACCCGCATTCCTTCACGCCGCGTACGCGCAGGTTCGTGGGTCGCCAAAGAAGCCGAGCCACCGGTTGTTCGAGCCACACTGGTGGAGGGGGTAGGATTCGAACCTACGAAGGCATGAGCCAGCAGATTTACAGTCTGCCCCCGTTGGCCGCTTGGGTACCCCTCCCAAATTGAGCCGCGTATTTTCGTTTGCGCGGCCTCGACTGTCAACGCCAAAGGGTCTCTAAGTCACTGATCCTGAAAAAGGGGACGCGTCCCCAGGACCCCAGGTGGAAAAGGCGTACGCCCCCTTTTCAGGGCGAGGGGATGCCGTAGCCGCGGGCCACCAGGACGGCGATCAAGGGCAGGATCAGCCAGAGCCCGAGACCCAGAGCGATGCTGGCCCGGACCCGCTCAACCTCGCGGCTGAGCGGCGCAAACGATGCGGCGGTTCTCGCCTCCCGATTCCAGCGGATGTATTGCAGGGTCGGCGAAGCGGCCACCGCTCCGATCACGAGAAAAATAGCTAACTTGAGCCAGAACAATCGGTTAGAGAGATAGTATGCCGCGTCCTGGCCATCATAGAATGCCCGCGCCAGCCCGGTCGCAAGGCTTGCGATCAGAGCGAGCTGGTAACCGAGATCGACCATGCCGAGGAGCCTGACCTGAAGGCGGTCCGGCATCCTCCGGCACAGCCAGTACTCGGTCAGGAGGAGTCCGGAGGCGACGCCGATTGCCAGCCAGTGCAGCCAGGCGAACAGTGCCGCAATCATCGGGGGGCCACCCGGCATCCTAGCCGCCGACCAGGCGAGCATAGGTCGTCGCATCGATGTTCGAGCCGCAGATGATCAATCCTACGCGGCGGCCGGCGAGCCGCTCCCGCAGCGGCCCCAGCAGGGCTGCGGTCGCGGCGGCGCCTGCAGGTTCGACCGCCAATCGCGCGTGCTCGAGCAGGAAACGCATGCCGGCGATCATTTCCTCGTCCCGGATCCGCACGATTTCGTCAACGCTCGCGCGGCAGAGCGCGTACGAGACCGGCAGCGCATATGGGGCACCCAGGCTGTCGGCAATCGTGTCGATTTTCCCGATCGATTGCGGCGAACCCGCCATAAAGCTCCGGTACATCGTGTCCGCGCCGAAAGGCTCGACGCCCAGCACCTGGCAAGCAGGTTTCACCAGCTTGATCGCGGTCGAAAGGCCCGCGGCAAGCCCCCCGCCGCCGATGGGCACGATGACGGCCTCGAGATCCGGCGCCTGCTCGATGAATTCGAGGCCGAGCGTGGCGGTGCCCATCGCAGTGAGCAGTCCCTCGAAGGGATGAATCAGCGTGCGCCCCTCCTGTTCCCGGATTTCCTCGACGCGCCGAAAGGCTGCATGGAAATCCGGCTCGAACACGATGTCCGCGCCGTAGCGCCGGCATTCGGCGACGCGGAACGGATTGGCGCCCTCTTTCATCACGACCCGGGCGCTGGTACCGACCGTGCGGGCTGCGAAGGCTGCTGCGATCGCGTGATTACCGGCGCTGATGGCACAGACGCCCCGGGCGCATTCCTCGGGGCCAAGGGACAGCGCGTTCACCAACGCGCCCCGAGCCTTGAAACTACCGGTGCGCTGGAAGAGCTCGAGTTTCAGGAGCGCCTGGGTGCCGGGCGGCAAGGCAGACTCGACCGCCGGCCCGAGCAGGGGCTGGACCGGAGTTTCCAGGATCCCCTCGCCCAGCCGGGCTCGCGCCTCGCGGATCGCGGCGAGGGAAAGTCGTGGCGGTCCTTCCGGCGCGGCATGCATCGCGGTGCATCGTATCGGATCGCCCGCAATCAGCGGGTTACCGCACTGCAAAATGCCCTTTGTCGGACAAGGCTTTGCACTCGCATCAGGCCTCGGCATACTGCTCCGGACCAGTTGATGCGCCGAGAAAAACACGGGGATCGGGGGAATGGAACGCCGCCTGCACAGCCGCCATCGTGCACGGGCCACGGTGTATATCGTGGTCCCGGGCCGTCGCGGCGCGCTCTGCAAGGCGCACAACCTGAGCGCCAACGGGGTCTTCGTCGAGACCCGTAACCTGGGCCTCGCCAAGGGCTCGATCGTCGAACTCGCGTTCGCCATCAACCTCGGCGCCATCACCAAGATCCATCGCCGCAAAGCGATCGTCGCGCATGTCTCGCGGGGCGGCACTGGCCTTAAAATGGAGTGCTACGCGGCGCGCTGAAGCGCCGGCGTGAGACCCGGTTTCAATGTCGGGTGGGGTTCCCGGTCCCGCGGCGGAACGGGGACCCTTCCCTTTTTGAGGCATGAGGCGCGCATGACCAAGATCTACGACGACATCCTGCAGACCATCGGCCGCACACCGCTCGTGCGCCTCAACAAGATCGGGCGCGACCTGCCGGGGCGCATCGTCCTCAAGCTCGAGTTCTTCAATCCCTGCGCGAGCGTCAAGGACCGAATCGGCGTCAGCATGATCGAGGCGCTCGAGAAGCAGGGGCGCATCAAGCCCAACACCGTGCTGGTCGAGCCGACGAGCGGCAACACCGGTATCGGCCTCGCATTCGTCGCCGCGGTGAAAGGCTACCGCCTCGTCCTCACGATGCCGGACACCATGAGCATGGAGCGCCGGCGCATGCTGACCGCATTCGGCGCCGAGCTCGTCCTGACCGAGGGCGCCAAAGGCATGAAGGGTGCGATGGCTCGCGCGAACGAGATCATTGCGAGCGACCCGGACCGCTTCCTGCTGGTCGGGCAGTTCAGCAATCCCGCCAACCCCGAGATCCATCGCCGCACGACGGCCGAGGAGATCTGGGAGGACACCGACGGCGCGGCGGACGTCCTCATCTCCGGCATCGGCACGGGCGGCACGATCACGGGCGTCGGCGAGGTCCTCAAGAAGCGCAAGCCGCAGTTCCGTTGCGTCGCGGTCGAGCCTGCCGCAAGCCCGGTGCTCTCCGGCGGCGAGCCGGGCCCGCACAAGATCGCCGGTATCGGTGCCGGCTTCATCCCGGAGATCCTGAACACGAAGGTGATCGACGAGATCATCCAGGTCACGAACGAACAGGCGGGCGAATACGCGCGCATGCTCGGGCGGGAGGAGGGCATTCTCGTCGGCATCAGCTCGGGCGCGGCCCTCTACGCTGCGCTGCAGGTCGCCGCACGGCCCGAGAACAAGGATAAGCTGATCGTGACCGTCATCCCGAGCTTCGGCGAGAGGTATCTTACGACCTGGCTCTACGAGGAGGCCCCCGTCAGTGCGCCGCGCATCGTCCCACTTGCCTGAGCACCCCGCGGGCGGCGACCACGCCGCACTCGCAGCGGCGCTCACCGTGCCGGGCGACGCGGCGGACTTCCAGTCGCTGCGCATGGGCACCTGGCCCGATCGCACGGCCGTGCTCTCGTCCATCGACCGGCTGCATCGGCTGCTAATCGCGGAAACGCTGCCCGCCACGCTCTCCAGCGAGTCCCCGCAGCGGCGCATCGAACGGGAACTCGACGAAATTGAGTCCGTGCTCTCGGCCGAGATCCGCCTCGCGCTCGAGTTCCCGGCACGGCTCGGGGAAGGAACCGCCCAGGACGCCGCGGACCTCGACGCCGCGGCGCGGAATTTCGCGCGCGCGCTGCTCGCGGAGCTTCCGCGGCTGCGCGAGCGCGTGTTCGAGGACGCGCGCGCGGCCTGGCGCGGCGATCCTTCCTGCCGCCACCCGATCGAGGCCCTCTACGCGTTCCCTGGCATCTTCGCCGTGACGCGTCATCGCGTCGCCAATATCCTCTACCACCTCGACGTGCCGCTGCTGCCACGCCTGATCGCCGAGAATGCGCACCACCGCACAGGCATCGACATCCACCCGGGCGCAGCGATCGGTCGCGAGTTCTTCATCGACCACGGCACCGGCATCGTGATCGGCGAGACCGCCGTCGTGGGCGACCGCGTCACGCTCTACCAGGGCGTCACGCTCGGGGCGAAGAGTTTCCCCGTGGACAGCAACACCGGCCGCCTCGTCAAGGGCCTGCCGCGGCACCCGATCGTGGAGGACGATGTCACGATCTACGCGAGCGCCACCGTGCTCGGGCGCATCACGGTCGGGCGCGGCAGCATCATCGGCGGCAACGTCTGGCTCACCCACAGCGTTCCCGCGAATTCCCGCGTCGCGCAGGCGGCGCCACAGCAGGGCGGCTTCGAGCACGGCGCCGGAATCTGAGGCCATCCCGGATGAGCCGCAGGATCTCGCGCCGCGAATTCCATCGAATGGCAGCGGCCGCCGGCGCGCTCGCGCTCGTCCCCGCGGGCCGCGCGCAGGCACAGGTCCGCTTCAGTTCCTATCCGTTTCAGCTGGGCGTTGCCTCCGGCGATCCGTCAACCGACGGCTTCGTGATCTGGACACGGCTCGCCCCGGAACCCTTCGTGCCGGAGGTCCTTGGCGATACCGTCTTTGAACTCCTCTGGGAGGTGGCGGACGACCCGTCATTTGCCCATATACGCGCAAGCGGCACGGCGCTCGCGCGCGCGCATCTTGCGCATGCGGTGCACGTCGAGGTCGGCGGCCTGGAAGCCGGCCACCAATATTTCTACCGATTCAGGATCGGAGATTACGAGAGTCCGACCGGGCGCGCCCTGACCTGCCCGGCCGGAGACACCGCCGGCCCGCTGCGTTTCGCAGTCGCTTCCTGCGCTCACTACGAGCAGGGGTTTTTCTCGGCCTATCGATACATTGCCGACGACAGGCCAGACCTGGTGCTGATGCTCGGCGACTATATCTACGAGGACGCCTGGGGGGAGCGGCGCGTGCGGCTGTTCGACACGCAGGAGGCGGTCACGCTGACCGACTATCGCCACCGCTATACGCAGTACCGCACGGACCCCGACCTGCAGGCCGCCCATGCAGCCTGTCCGTGGCTGGTCGTCTGGGACGATCACGAAGTCGACAACGACTACGCCGGGCAGACCGGGGAGAGCGAAGCCTGCGGCGGCGACGCCGTGAGGAAATCGTTCCCCGGCCGGCGCGCGGCTGCCTACCAGGCCTATTTCGAAAACATGCCCCTGCGGCCCTCGCGCCTCCGGCCCGGCATGGCGGCACGGCTTTACGGCACGGTGAACTGGGGAACGCTCGCGCGCTTCTACCTGCTCGATAACCGCCAGTACCGTTCCGTGCAGGCCTGTCAGAGTCCGCCGACACCCTGGAACTGCGACATCGAGCGCGGCCGGAAGATCCTCTTCAGCGGCGCCGGCGGCGGAAGCTTCGTGAATCCGGAGGATCCGGCCTGCGCCGCGGAGCTCGCCGATCCCTCACGCACCATGCTGGGCGCAGAGCAGGAGCAATGGCTCGACGCGGCCCTCGCGCAGAGCCATGCGGTCTGGAATCTGCTGACGCAGGGCGTCATGTTCGTCACGATCAAGGAGAACCGGGACGGTTCGCCGCGAATCTTCACCGACGCCTGGGCCGGATATGCACCGGCGCGCGAGCGCCTGCTGGCCTCACTCGGCCGCCACAAGACCACGAATCCGGTCGTGCTGACGGGCGACATCCATTCATTCTGGGTCAACGAGATTGCAAATGTCGCGGGCCGGCCAATGGGGGTCGAACTCGTGACGTCGTCGATCGCGACCACGAACAACGACAAGACCGCTGCGCTGCCGCTGAATTCCCAGGTCCGATTCCACGAGGGCAAGCACAGCGGTTACGTCCGCTGCGACCTCGATCGAAACAAGCTCCGGGCCGATATCGTCGCGATCGACGATCGTCTCGACCCGCGCAGCGGACGTCAGGTTCTCGCGAGCTTCGAAGTGCGTGCCGGCGACCCGCACGCGCGCCGCATCGCGGCTGAGTGACGGGCAGCCGGGGCGCGCGATGGGGGCGACCGGGACCCCGAGTGAGCGAATGAGGATGGCTGAGCGAACGAAGGGCCGTCCCGCCCGCTCGCATCGCGCTGTGACTGGTGCCGGCGGAGGGAGTCGAACCCCCGACCTGAGGTTTACAAAACCACTGCTCTACCAGCTGAGCTACGCCGGCAACGGCCGGCATTCTAGCCCTGCTGCGCGCCCGATGGCCCCCCGCGCGCGCGCAAGTGGACGATGAGGCCGAGAATGGCCATGGCCCAGACGATCACGGCGCTCGACGGCAGGTCGGTGACGACCGACAGCGCGAGCCCGGCGACATAACTGGCGATCCCGAGCGCATAACCGACCGTGAGCTGGCGCCGTCCAGCGATGCGGTAGGTCGCGACCGCCGGCACGATCAGGCTCGTGAACACGAGGTACACGCCGACCATCTGCACGGAAGCCGTCACGACGACCGCAAACAGCAGGTAAAAGCCGATCCGGCCGATGCGCTCGCGCCAGAGGAACCAGACGATGCAGAAGGCCGCGGTCAGGATCGCCGTGCGCACGAGCTGCGCCTGCGAAACCCAGAGGATCTGTCCCGAAAGCAGGTCCTTGAGGTTCTCCCCGCCATGCGGGTCGTTGGCGAGCAACAGGATCTGCGCCGCCGATGCCAGCACGAACAGGATACCGATCAGCGCCTCCTGCGCTTCGGGCCGCCTGCGTTCGGTCCAGTTCAGCAGGATTGCGGCCGCAAGGGCGGCGACTCCCGCGGCCGCCTGTGCGGGCCAGCCCTCGATCGGCAGCCCGAATCCATTCGCCGCGATCACGCCAAGGCCGGCGACCTGCGCGATCGCGAGGTCGATGAAGACGATGCCGCGCGAAAAGACCTGCTGCCCGAGCGGTACGTGCGAGATGACGACGAGGACGCCGGCGATCAACGCCGGCCAGAGAATGCTTACGTCGGTGGAAAAAAGATTCATTGCGCCGCTCCGAGCAACTTGTCGATGGTGTCATCGAAGAGCCCGAAAAGGTCTTTCGCGACGGGCGATCCGCCGACCGAGAATGGAAGCACCACGATCGGCACGTGGATCCGTTCCGACAGCCACTTGCCTGCCTTCGGATCGTTGTACTCGTTCAGAAGGATGATGCGCGGCGGCGTCGCCGCGAGACGCGTGACCAGCTCACCGAGGTAGCCTGCGGTGGGCGGTACACCGGGCTTCGGCTCGATCGAAGCGAGCTCCTTCAGGCCGAGCCAGCGGCAGAGATAGGCCTGGTCGCGGTGCATGATCACGACCGGCAGGCCCTTGAGGGGCGCGGCCTTCGCTTCCCAGCGCCCGATCGCATCGGTCCAGCGCTTCTGGAAGTCGGCACCTCGCGCGGAGTAGTAGTCGGCGCCCGGGGGATCGATCGCGGCGAGCCGGGCGGCGAGCGCCTTGGCGACGGCGGCGATGTTGCGTGGGTCGAGCTGGACATGCGGATTGCCGTACGGATGTATGTCCCCCATCGCCCGGTCGAGCTTTGATGGCACTTCGAGAAGCGTGAGTGACGCGGCCGCCTCGAAATAGCCCGGCGCGCCTCGCTGGATGCGCGTGTTGCCTGACTCCTGGAGGAGCACCGGCAGCCAGCCGATCTCGAGATCGGCGCCGCTCGCCACCACGAGGTCTGCCGTGCGCGCGCGCGCGACCAGGCTTGGCTTCGCTTCCACGCGATGCACGTCCTGCAAGGCGGTCGTTGCCTTGTAGACGTCGACACGCTCCCCACCGAGCTCGGTCACAAGCGCGCCCCAATCGGTGGTGGTGGCGAGCACGCGGATCGTCGCCTGCGACGGCAGCGCAACCGAGAGCAGAAACAGCGCCAGGGCGCCGCGAATGAGAGGTTTCATGAATGCGGCTCCTAGTACTTGTGGGCGCCGTGCGCGCCGACGCCGAACAGGTATTGCAGAATGAGCTGCCGGTCGCTTTCTCCGTCGTCGCGAGCCTCGTCCCAGGCGCACTGCAGCCGCCAGCGGGAAAACTCGCTCGGGTTCCAGTCAATCATCACGGTCGTGCGGCTTGGATCGCCCGGCAGCAGCGCGGGAAATGCCCCCGCCGGCAGGAGGCCCGCGTTCACGAGGCCGATATCCGGCGTGCCGGAATCGAGCGCGTCGAAGCGCAGCCCCGCGCGCCAGCGCGGCCGGAACTGGTAAACGCCCTGCAGGTACCAGCCGTCCTGCCCGCTCCGATAGGCATCCGCGAGCGCGGCATTTTCCAGGTCAAACATGAGGTCGCCGGTTTCCCTGCGGTGCATGTACTCGCCCTGCACCTTGAGATACCGGCGCGCGGAATTGCCGCCCGGCGCCCACTTGAAAACCGCATCCGCAACCCAGGTGCGCGAACTGCCGGTAAAGGCGTCCAACACCGGCGCGCCGAGCGCATCGACGTCCTCGTATTCGCGATCCTCGGCCCTCAGGTCGATCCAGGATGCGCCTGCGCGCCAGCTTGCGTTGTCGCCGATGTCGCCGCCGACGTGTGCGAAAAGCGTCGTGCCATTCAGCCCGTTCCGGTCGCGACGCGTGCCGGGAAAGGCCTCGCCGTTCCCGGTCTCGGCACCCAGCTCGATGAAGAGATCGGTCGGTGCGATCCACTTGAGCTGCACGCCGTCCTGCGCACGCTGGTTGCCGAAGAACGCCTGGTAGACCAGCGGCTGGTCCACGAAATCCCAGGCATGCGCATGCACCTCGTTCAGGTAGCCGAAACCCGAAAAGAATCGCCCGCCTTTCGCCGTGAATCCCGAGGGCAGCGCGATCGTGCGGACGAAGGCCTCCTCGACCTCGATCTCGTCCTCGCCGGTGATGGAAGCCGTGAGCTGGGCATAAAAATACGGGTCGACGTTTGCGGAGACCGAGAGCTCGGATTCGCCGAGGTTGAAGCTGCGTTCCCCAGGACCGATCTCGCCGCCATTCGGCATGAATCCGGCGATGCCCCAGTCACCGGGATCACGGGAGGTGTCGGCATAGTGGCCGGCCAGAATGACCGAGATGGCGGGATTGAAGGCCGACATGCCGCCGCCGGGGCTCGCGGCGGGCGCCGGTTCGGGCACCGGCGGTGCGGCCTCGAGCTGACTGATCCGCGACTCGAGCGCCGCCACGCTCGCGTCGTAGTCCGACTTCAACGATTTCAGTTCGGCGCGCAGGGCCGCGACATCGTCCGCGGCCCGGGCGTCGGGAGCTAGCACGGCGCAGGCGACGGCCGTGAGTGCCGCAATGGGCTTGTAAGCAGACATGACATTGTCCTCGTCTCGAAGCAACGAACACCGCCCGCGTCACGCGGGCGGAGAATCCAGGGCTCTAGGCGAGTACGGGCGGAGCGCGAGAGCGGAAAGCCCGGAAGGGCGGCTGATGGAAAACCGGCGCCGGAGGCTCTGGAATGAACGTTGCCCAGGCGACGGTACGGGACGGCAATACCGATTCGGGCGTGCCGACGGCATTCTGCAGTTGCGAGGAAGCCAGGCAGAGTCCGCAGCTGCGCGCCGCCCCGAGGCGCTCAGCCGGGTCCGTGAGCGAATGCGAATAGACGTGGATCTCGGCGCCGAACTGCGCGACGAGCAGCGCCAGGGCAAGCACCCGGCCCATCATCCGGAAGCGATCACGGCACAGGTTCAGGTTCTCCGATCTCGGCAAAGTATCCGCCACCGGCGAGGGAAGGACAACATGTCTAGTCCGCGGCAGCATCGCAGGGCTTGACCTCGAGTCGCAGGATACGCCCGCCTTCACCCTGCAATTGCGCAGCATCCGGCAGCTCCGCCGGTGGCGCGACGTCCACGTCGATCCAGTACACCGTGCCGCTGCGCTCCCGATCGACGATGCGCGGCGAGAGCCCGATCGCCTTGGCCTCGTCGAGGCGACGAAGCGCGCGCTGGCGCTCACTGAAGAGCCCCAGCGAAATCGTGACGTCACGCCCGTCGCCGGGCATGGCGTACGCGTCTCCCACGCCGGCGCGCCGCAGGCGTTCGATGACGGCGCTCGCGGCGGTCCTGTCCGACACGCCTTCGAGCGTCACCCAGAACCCCTTCCATACGACGCCCTCCCCGGCGCGCTGGCGCGGCTGGAGCTTGTTCTCCCGGAGCAGCGTCGAAGCGCGTGCCGCGTCGGTGAGGTCGGTGAAGGGACCCAGGCTAAGACAATTGTTCCTCGCCCGGGCCCGGGCGGGAGGACGGGCCGGCGCCGCTTCCCGCGCAAGCTGGAGGCTCGGGCCCTGGGCGGCGGCGGCGGTCGCCACCGGCTCATCCGGCTCGGCGATCCAGTGCGTCCAGCCGTACCAGGCGATGTTCGCGAACAACAGCAGGGCGAAGGCGAACCGCATGGCCTGAATCTATCACCGAACCGGCCTGACGCTCACCTCGCCGGACAGGATGCGCCGACGGCCTGCATCGGTTTCGAGCAACAAGGCGCCGTCAGCATCGACTCCACGCGCAAGACCGTCGAGAAATTGCCCGCCGTGCAGTACGCGCACCGGGTGTCCCGAGAGCACGTCCGCGCCCTCCCATTCTGCGGCGAAGGCGCTCATGCCGCGCGCGCCGAACTCGGCCAGTGCCCGGGTGAGCTCCGTGATCAGCACGGCGGCCAGGTCGTTACGCGCCGGCGGCGCGCCGAGGGTCGCAAGGTCAAGGGCATCCATCCCTTCGGCGCTCAGGTGTTCGCGCGCCGCGCGCGGCAGGCGGACGTTGATGCCGAGGCCGACGACGACATAGGCGTGACCC
This sequence comes from uncultured Gammaproteobacteria bacterium, assembly GCA_963738285.1. Lineage (GTDB taxonomy): Bacteria > Pseudomonadota > Gammaproteobacteria > Steroidobacterales > Steroidobacteraceae > SCUD01. The sequence goes on from CAVTVX010000011.1 coordinate 21,518, forward strand.
GCCGCCTCGCCTCGCAGGTCGATCAGGATCCCGCCGAGCTTGCCGCCCCTGTGGACGATGTCGTTGGGCCACTTGAGAGCGGACTGCGCGAATCCCAGGCGGCGCAGCGCCCGGAGTGCCGCCACCCCCGCTGCGAGCGAGAGAGCGCCGAGGGTTGCCGGCGCATCGCGATATTGCCAGTTGACGGACAGGCAGAGTCCGGAGGCAAAGGGCGCAACCCAGCGCCGTCCGCGCCGTCCGCGCCCGGCTGTCTGGAATTCCGCGAGGCAGGCATCAAACCGGCCCGGCGGCAAGTCACCCGCGGCCAGCAGGCGGTCGCTGGTCGATTCGAGCGATTCGTGCACCTCGAGATTGCGCAGCAGTTCGCTGACGCCCTGCGGCAGCCCGGCGCGCAGCGCCGCGGAATCGAGCAGGTCAATCGGCGATTCCAGGCGGTAGCCGCGGCCCGGCGTCGCCTCGAGCGCGATGCCGTATGCCTCGAGCTGGCGCAGGCGTTTCCACACGGCGGCGCGGGAGATTGCGAGCGCGGCAGCGAGATCCTCGCCGGAATGCAGCGCGCCGTCCGCGAGCAGCCGCAGGAGCTCGATGCGCCCGTTCATGGCGCCGAACCCTGCCGCCCTGGCCATTCAAGACGTGGCTCGGTCCCCGCGCGCATGCGCGCGAGGTTGCCCCGGTGCGCCCAGGCGACGAGACCCGCCATCGCGAGCCCATAAACAAGCCAGGCGCCGTCCGCCGGGGCGATGAGTCGAGCCGCGGCGGGCACTGCGAGTGCGGCCGCCAGGGTCGCGAAGCCCACATACCTGAAGCTGATCGCGATCGCGAGCCAGACGGCCAGTGCGGCCGCGAACAGCATGGGCGCGAGTGCCAGGAGCGACCCGGCGAGGGTTGCGCCGCCCTTGCCGCCGCGGAATCCATAAAAGAGCGGCCATACGTGGCCGGCGACCGCGGCCGCAGCGCAGCAGGCTGCCAGCCAGTCGCGCGCGACCGACGGGTCCGCCGCGACGCCGGGCAGCACGGCATGGGGCAGCCAGCCTGCCGCAATCCAGCCCTTGCCGACATCGATGAATGCAGTCGCGGCGGCGAAGCCGATGCCCTGGGTGCGCAGCGCGTTCGTACCGCCCGCATTGCCGCTACCGAGCTCGCGGATATCGACGCCGCGGAACCGTCCGACGACGAGCGCACCCATCACCGAGCCCAGCAGGTAACCGATCAGTGTCTTGAGACCGAGCTCCAGCATTGCCCGCGCCTCCCCGGTCCTGCGGGTGTCGATCTTAGCACCGGGGTCCGGCTGCTCCGCGCGGCAGGAAGACCTCGGCGATCATGCAGCGCACGCTGCCGCCGCCCAGGCGCTCGATCGTCGGGATCGGCGACGTCACGATCGTGCCGTGAATCCTGAGCCGTGCCGCGGTGGCCGCGGTGAGCCCGGTCCATGCCGCCTCGGACATCGCAATCAGAGGTTCGCCGTCGGCGGCGCGCAGTGCCAGGAGGTTTCCGCCGAAGCGGTGCATCTCGGCGACGCCGATCTCGATCGGCGCGTGGCCGGCGTCCGCAAGACTCGCGAGAACGAGCGCGCGCTGACCCGGATCGGCGATCGCGTCCGTACAGACGACCGCGAAATCCTCTCCGATCGCCAACAGCACGTTGGTGTGATAGGCGGGCCTGCCATCCGGACCGGCTGCAGCGAAGGTGACGACGCGGTAGCCAAGCCGCTCCGAGAACTCGGCGAGCGCGGCGGCGGTCGTGCGCGGCGATTGGCAGGCATAGGCGATGCGATGGCAACGATCGAGCACCAGACTGCCGGTTCCCTCGAGGAACTCGCGGCGGTCCTCGAGCGGGCTCAGGTCGACGGTGCGCGCGATGTGGAAGCCGGCCCTGTGCAGTTGCTCGATCGGCGCCTCGCGCCGCTCCGCGCGGCGCGACGGCGCCATCATCGGGTACAGCACGACGCTGCCGTCGGCGTGAAAGCTCACCCAGTTGTTCGGGAAGCAGGCGTCCGGCTTCGCGGGCTCCGGCGTGTCGCCGGCCACATGCACTTCGACGCCCGCCGCCCGCAGGCGCTGGACGAGGCCCTCGAACTCGCGTTCGGCCGCTGCTGCGTCGCCACGCCCGCTGCCGGCCGTGGATTGCTGGAACCGGTTCGAACCGGCCGTCTCGGGGTTCGCGCCGAATCGTGCGGGGCGAATCATCAGCACGGCGTCCGCACACTGCGCCTCGCGGGTGTTCCGCCCGGTCATCGCGTGGAGCAGCCCGCACCTAGCCGGGGTTGCGCGCTGTTTCGGTCGCCGCACACTGCGCGACTCCGGCTGGGCGCCGGCCGCGGCATCAGAATTCGATGCGGAACCCGAGCTGCATGCGCCATACCGAGGGCAACGCCGAGATCGACTTGAACGGCGCAACCGGCCCGGTCTGTCCGGAGCGCGGGCGATACACGTAGCAGCTCGCCGCGCCGTCCGGGCAGCCGGTCGTCGCGATGCGGTTCACGTCCACCACCGGCGCCACGTACGGGAAGCTGACCTGGCGCAGCTGGCCCCAGTCGCTGTTCAGGAAGTTCGCGAAGTTCTCGATGTCGAAAGTCACGATGCCGCGCGTCTTGCGGAAGATCGGCAATTCCTGGGCGAAGCGCAGGTCGAGCACGGAGATCCAGGAGCTGCGAGCCGAGTTGCGCGGCACGATTCGCCCGCGATAGCGCTCGAGACCCTGCTGCTGGACATAGGCCTCCATGTCCGACGCAAACTGGGCCGCCGCCGCGTTCGCGGAGGAATAGCTCGTATTCGTCGCGCAGCCCGCCACGCCACCCGCGACATCCGCATCCGTGCACAGCGCCTCGAAGATCACGTCGCCGTCCGGCACGTAGAAGAGCTGGCGCTGGCGGGCACCCTGGCGCGGATCGCCCCAGACTGCCTGTGGCGAACCGCCGCCGAAAGTGTAGCTGAACGGGCGGCCCGAGCGGCGCTCGCCGACGAGCGCGATGCTGGTTTCGTAGTCGCCGAAGAAGGCCTTGCGCCAGGCGAAAGTCCCCTTGAATTGGTGCTCGATCTCGTAGTTCGAGGTCGAGAGCCCGGGGTCGTTCGGGTCGGACACGGCCACGTTGTCCCAGTTCGAGGACGCCGTCGAACTCGTGCCCGGATTGACGTCCTTCACGTCCTGGTGGCCGTAGCCGAGGTAAGCGTCGAAGCGCCCCGCGGCCGTCCGCCAGGTCTTGCTCGCCTCGATCGAGAACACCGTGCTTTCGCCCTCGTCCGTGTTCGTGAGCAGGAAATCCTGGATTGACGCGCTCGAGCGGCCGTCGGGCCTCGGGCCGTAGATCGGGCGGCCGTCGGGAGCCGTACCGATCTGCTGCAGGCGGATGTCCTTCCAGAGCACCTCGTCCTTCACGCGCGAGTAAATGAGGTCCGCCGTCAGCTCGATGTCCCAGGGCAGCGTGTGTTTGATGCCGAGGTTCCAGCGGTATTGCGACGGCACTTCGAAGTTCGGGTCCACCGCATTGACCGGGCCGTCGCCGCGCAAGGAGGCGTTGAAGTCAAGCACGCCCTGCGGGATGTCGTATCCATTGCCGCCGATCAGCGACGACGCCAACTGCGGATTGGCGCCGATGGCGGGATTGACGTCGGTCTGTACGATGGTGACGCCGTCGTTCGAGAAGCTGTTCGAGATCCAGACGTTGGGCGTGCCGCCGCCGAACAGTCCCCAGCCGCCGTATACCGTCGTCTGCGGCGTCCACTGCCAGTTGAATCCGATGCGCGGCATGATGAGGTCGCGCCCGTCGAGCGTCGCCTGGTTGCTGTAACCGTAGCGGCCCGTGAAGTTCGTGTTGAGCAGCGGCTGGTCGCCGCTCGAGAACCTGTCCATGCGCACGCCGGCCTGGATCTTGAGGTCCGGAGTCGCCTGCCATTCGTCCTGCACGTAGAAACTGTCGACGTCGTAGCCGAACCTGGCCGCGCCGTCATTGGCATCGTTCGAGAACGCATTGCGGTAGCTGAGGCTCGTCGCGACCTGGTTTTCGAAATCGTCGATGCTCGAGAATATCCACTGGCCTTCGCTGCGATTCACGAACAGGTTGAAGATGTCGAGTGACTCGCGCTCATAGCCGACCATGAGCGTATGGTCGCCGAGGAAGAAGCTGCCCTTCACCTTGATCGAGTCGAGGTCGTTGGACAGCTCGTTCGCATGCCGAAATTCGTCGGAGCCGATGAATAAAGTGCCACCGCTCGGCGTTCGGATCTGCATCTCGCCGAAGTCGGTGCCGAACAGCGACACCTGCCCCGTGTCGACCGACTTGTGGGCGACCTTGACCTCGGTGGAGAACCACTCGTTCCAGTCCGAGAACAGCTGCAGGGATTCCGATTCCATCAGGATTGAGCGGTCGTACCAGTCCGAAGGCGCGCTCAGGCGGTTGATCGCCGGAATGTTGTTGGTGGGGATCAACTCGTTGCCCTCGGTGCGCTGGTAGGCGAGCGTCGCGCGGTGCGATTCGTTGATGTTCCAGTCGAGCTTGGCGAGGATCTTCTCGTCCTTCTCCGGCGAGGAGCGAAGCGTCTCGCCGATGTCGTAGTTGTAGACGTCCTGGCCGATCTGGCGGATCTGGTCGTACTCCGCCTGGGTCACGCCCGTCACCTCGACGGGAAATCCCGATCCGTTTGCGCCGATGTCCTGCGGGGCCTTACGGTCGAGTTTCTCGTAGGACAGGAAGAAGAACAGCTTGTCCTTCATGATCGGCCCGCCCAGCGTGCCGCCATAGGTCTCCTCATCGAAGACGAGGTCCACGTCCGTGTCCCGGGTCTTGTCGCCCAGCAGGCTGTCGTCGCCCTTGTAGTAGAAGGCGGAGCCCGTGAACTCGTTCGTGCCCGACTTGGTCACCATGTTGATGGTCGAGCCGCGGAAGAACGAGTACTCGACCGAGAACGGCGCGGTCAGGACGGACACGGCCTCGATCGCGTCCACCGACAATGGGCTGCGCTGCGTCGGGTAGCCGTTGTTGTTGAGACCGAAATCGTCGCTCTGGCGAACGCCGTCGACCGTGATGGAATTGTAGCGGTTGTTGACGCCTGCAATCTCGAGCGCGTCGGAATTGGTCGGGTCGACCCAGGCCTTCGGGTCGATTCGCACGACATCCTTGATGTCGCGGCTGATCGAGGGCAGTTCGTGGACTTCCTGGGCGCCGTAACGGCTGCCCGCCCCGATCGTCACGTCGCGCTCGGAAGCGCCGGTCACCTCGACGCCTGCGAGCTGGGTGATCGGCTGCGCCACAAGCGTCACCGACGTGCGCTCCGAGAGCCGCGTGTAAAGGTCCTCGACTGCCGCCTCCTGCATGCCCTCGGCCTGTGCGGTCACCCGATACGGGCCGCCGACCCGCAGGCCGGTCGCGGAAAACTGACCGCTCGCGTTTGTCGTCGCGGTCGAGGTCGTGCCCGACGGCACGTGGACGATCGTGACCTTGGCTCCCGCAACGGGCTGTCCGTCGTCACCGACGACGAATCCGCTCAGTTGGCTGGTGGTTTCCTGCGCCTGGGCCATGGGCGCCGCCAGGACGACGGCGAAGCCGGCGCCCAGCGCGACGGCCGGCGCGGACAGAATCGAGGACACGGCGGCGGCAAGTCGGACCGAACGGCGAGGATCGGACATGGCGGAGGCTCCCCTGGGCTGCGTCGGCAACACGATAGGGCAGAAATGTTACAGCCACTCGGCTGCAATTGGCGATCCGATTGTGAATGGTTGCGCGCGCTCCACAGGGATGGCCGCGTGCGCCGACGGCGCGTTCGTCAGATTCCTGTATTGACAAAGGCTTGGCCCCATCTTCTCGGCGTCGGATCAGGAACCCGCGGCCGTGCCCTTCAGCCCAGACGATCGATTGCCGCCTTCTCCGCGATCATGATTGTCGGTGCGTTGGTGTTGCCGCCGACGAGCATCGGCATGACCGACGCATCGACGACCGAGAGCCCCTCGACTTGACGCACACGCAGGCGCGAGTCGACGACCGCCATGGAATCCGGGCCCATCCGGCAGGTGCCGACCGGATGGTAGACCGTGTCGGCCCGACGCCGGATACGTGCAATGAGCGCGTCATCGTCATCGCCATCGGCAAAGAGCTCCGCGCCACGATGCGGCGCGAGCGGCGCGCCTTCCATGATTTCCCGGGCACGCTTCACGCCCTCAAGCAGGGTGGCGAGATCCTCGTCGACCGACAGGAAGTTCGGGTCAATGCGCGGCGCGGCAGCCGGATCCGCGGAATGCAGGCCCAGGCTTCCGCGGCTCTTCGGCCGCAGAACCGCCACGTGGCAGGAAATGCCGTAGCCGTAATGAAGGCGGCGCGCGTGATCGTCCACGAGTCCGTTGACGAAATGCAGCTGGATGTCGGGCCGCTCGAGGCTGCCGCGAGTGCGCAGGAAGGCGCCGGCTTCCGCGAAATTGGTCGTCAGGAGCCCGGTGCCGCGCCATCGCCACTGGAAATAGCCCGGGATCGCCCGGAGCGCGGTCCCGAACGTGATGCCCATGAGGCGGCGGTCCGAGGATCGGTAGACGAGCGCAAGATCCACGTGGTCGGCGAGATTCGAGCCGACACCCGGCAGCTCCTGCCGCAAGGGTATGCCATGACGTTCGAGCTCCTCGCGCGGGCCGATGCCGGACAGCAGCAGGAGCTGGGGTGAGCCAAAGACGCCGGCCGAAAGGATCACTTCCCGACGGGCTGAAATGTGCGCGCGACCCCCCGGGCCTTCCACCTCGACGCCGGCGGCACGGTGTCCCTGGAAGGCGACGCGTGTTGCGCACCGCCCGGTCAGCACGCTCAGGTTAGGGCGCGCGGAAGCCGGCCTCAGGAACGCGACAGCCGCACTGCAACGTCGGCCGCGCTGTTGCGTCACCTGATAGAGGCCCGCTCCGTCCTGGGACGCGCCGTTGAAGTCGCGGTTGGGTGCAAGGCCCGCGCGGATCGCCGATTCGACGAAGGCGTGGGACGCCGCCACCGGACTCGGGAGATCCGATACCGCGAGCTCGCCCCCGACGCCGTGGAACTCGTCCGCGCCGCGCTGCTGATCCTCCGACTGCCGGAACACCGGCAGTACGTCTTCGTAGGACCAACCCGGGTTGCCCTGCGCCGCCCAGTCGTCATAGTCGGCGGGGTGGCCGCGCATGTAGACCATCGCATTGATTGAGCTCGATCCACCGAGCGCTCGCCCGCGCGGCTGGTAGCCGCGCCGCCCGCCGAGCCCGGGCTGCGGTACCGTCTGGTAGGCCCAGTTCATGTGCCGGGTCGGCAGGATGCCGAGCAGCCCCGCCGGAATGTGGATCAGCGGCGAGCGATCGCGCGGCCCCGCCTCAATCAGGCAGACCCGCCGAGTCGGGTCGGCGCTCAGCCGATTGGCAAGGACGCAGCCCGCAGAGCCAGCCCCGACGATCACGGTGTCGAACTGCACGCCGAACACTGTGCCGTCGGCGCCGCTGAAAGCAACCCCGTCGATGGTATTTTCGCGGCGCGCGCGGCTTTAGGTGGAACCGTCTAGAGTGGCACCCGATGATCGCACTCTCGGCCGTGCTCCGGCGCCATCCCAGGGGACCCTGCGACGCGATCCGGCAAATTGACGTTGCGGTCGAGCCGTCGGCGCAGGCGCCGGATCTGCGGATCCGGTTCATGGTCGAGGGGGAAATCGGCCGCCTTCGCCTGCCCTTGCCGGAATCCCCGCGCCGCCGCGACGGACTCTGGCAACATACCTGCTTCGAGGCGTTCCTCAGTCCCGATGCGAGCGGCAGCTATTACGAATTCAATTTTGCGCCGTCCCTGGACTGGGCGGTCTATCGATTCAGCGCCAGGCGCAGAGACCCTGAGTCACCCGGGATGCCCGCGCCGCCTTTCATGTTCCAACGCCACGCGAGCCGCTGCGAATTGACCGCCGACATTCCGATCCCGTTGCTGCCTGATCTCGCCGCCGCCGCCGCCGTCCGCGTGGGCCTGTCGGCCGTCATCGAGTCCGAAGACGGGAACCTGTCCTGGTGGGCGCTCGCGCACGCCGGCGACCAACCGGATTTCCATGATCCCTCGACTTTCCTGCTGCGCGTGACGCCGGCATGAAATTCGGCATCGACCGCCTGCTCCTCGACCGCGCGGTCCGCAAGCCTCTCGACGGCCGTCGCGTCGCGTTGCTCGCCCACCCGGCATCGGTCACCGCCGACCTCACGCACTCGGTCGATGCGCTCGCGGCGCATGACGACTTCAGGCTGACCGCCGCTTTCGGGCCGCAGCACGGCATGCGCGGCGACAAGCAGGACAACATGGTCGAGACCGGGGACGCCACGGACCCGACCTACGGCATCCCGGTCTTCAGCCTCTACGGCAAAGTGCGCCGCCCGACGCCGGCGATGATGGAAACATTCGACGTGATGCTCGTCGATCTCCAGGATCTCGGCTGCCGCGTCTACACGTTCGTCACGACGCTGCGTTACGTGCTCGAGGCGGCGGCGCGGCACGGCAAGGCGGTCTGGGTGCTCGACCGCCCGAACCCGATCGGTCGGCCGGTCGAAGGGCTGCTCCTCCGAAGCGGTTGGGAAAGCTTCGTCGGGGCCGGACCCATGCCGATGCGCCATGGCCGTACGCTCGGCGAACTCGGCGAGTGGCTGGTGCGGCACCTCAAGCTCGACGTCGAGTACGTGCACGTCGCCATGGACGGCTGGCGGCCGGCGCAGTCGCCCGGCTACGGCTGGCCGCAGGGAGAGCGCGCCTGGATCAATCCGAGTCCGAACGCACCCAGTGTCTCGATGGCGCGCTGTTATCCCGGCACCGTGATGGTCGAGGGCACGACGCTTTCCGAGGGCCGCGGCACGACGCGCCCGCTGGAGCTGTTCGGCGCGCCCGACCTCGACGCGGACAAGCTGCTTGCGAACATGCGCGCGCTGGCGCCGGACTGGCTCGCCGGCTGCCGGCTGCGCCCCTGCTGGTTCGAGCCGACCTTCCACAAGCACGCGGGCAAGCTCTGCGCGGGGCTCGAAATCCACGTCGACGATCCCGGCTACAATCACTCGAAGTTCCGCCCCTGGCGCCTCGTGGCCCTCGCCCTCAAGGCGATCCGCACGATCCGGCCCGATTACCCGCTGTGGCGCGAATTCGAATACGAATACGAGACGACGCGGCTCGCGTTCGACCTGATCAACGGCGGGCCGGCGCTGCGCGAATGGGTGGATGACCCGGAAGGCACGCCAGCCGACCTTGACGAGCTCGCGCGTCAGGACGAGAACGAGTGGCAGTCGAAGGAGTGAGGCGATGATCCGAACGCTGACCGCGGCCGCGGTTCTGGCGCTGCTTGCGCCCGCGGCCGACGCCGAAGTGAAATTCTCCGCCGCCGACGCATTCCTGATCGAGCAGCGGTACGCGATTGCCGCGCCCGCAGCCCGGGTGTGGGAATCGCTGATGCATCCCGAGGCCTGGTGGCCGTCCGATCACACCTGGTCAGGCGACCGCGGGAACCTGCGCATTTCCGCGGACGCCGGCGCCTGCTTCTGCGAACGCTGGGCCGGCGGCAGCGTCGAGCATGGCCGGGTGATCATGGCGATTCCCGGCAGCCTGCTCCGTCTTTCCGCCGCACTCGGGCCGTTGCAGGAGATGGCGGTCACGGGCGTGCTCACGATCGCTCTCGACGAGCAGGACGGCGCGACAACCGTCACCGTCACCCACCGCGTGAGCGGCGATCCCTTGCACAAGCTGGACGCCATCGCGCCGATCGTGGATCAGGTGAACGCGCAGCAATTCGGCGCACTTGCGGCCGACGCCGTGAAACCCTGAACGTTCAGTCGTACTGCTTCGGTTCAAGCGTCGGCGGCCGACTCAGTGCAGACGGCCGCGCTCCGGTTTCAGATCGCGCCAGGCATCCGAGGCCTCGGGGAAATCCGAGGTCGCGGTTCGCCAAGGCATCTCCTCGCCGAACGGTGCCGAGTACTCTGCGAGCCTGAGATTGAGGCGATCGTCGCTGCGACTGTCATCCGGCGCCTTTTCCCGGGATCTGCGCGGCGTTTTCGTTTCCATGGCGGTCTCCCTTGAGGATTCGAAGACTCTGTCGTCGGGGATGATCCGGCATCTGCGCGCGCCGCCTCTGTCATCCGGAGGACGCAAGAACGAAGAGCCCCAAGCGCTCCCGCCGGTCGCTTTGCACGGGTTGAGCGAGTCCGCGGGGACCGGACTAGTCCGGTCGCGACCCACCCCCCGCCGAATCCGGATGCATCGAGTCGACCGGCCCGAGGCGCCGCCAGCCGCGCAACAGCTGGTCGAAGAGCAGGCGCGCATGCAGCACGACGTAGATCCGCCAACTGACGAGCAGGATGTCGCCGATCATCGAGAGGCGCTGCCAGAGTCCCGGCAACAGGCCGCGCTTCTTCTCCTTGATGACCTGGCTCAGGCCGTGCACGACCGTAAATCCCATCCGGTAGCCGTTCAACTTGGCGAAGAAGTTGAGCGCGATCTCGATCTGGAAGTTCTTCTTGTAGGTCGCGGGCACGTGATCCCAGATCGTCTTTCGCAGCGCGCGCTCACCGCCGAGGATCGGCGTGAAGTGCATCAGCCGGTTGGCCCAGTAGGACCTGCGGCCCCGAATGCCGACGAACATGCCGTATTTCCCGGACGCCACGTCCTCGATGATCCGCGTGATCATCTCGGTCGTCAGCCCGACCACGTCCCCGTCGCAGAAGAAGACGACCTCGCCGCGAGCCGCATGGACGCCATGCGACATGGCGGCCGCCTTGCCGCCGTTCGACGGCAGCGAGATCACCGAGGCGCCCGCGGCCCTGGCACGCGCCGCGGTACCGTCGGTCGAGCCGTCGTCCACGACGATGACCTCGTCCACCAACGGATGCCGGAGCAGCGGCTCGACCACAGCGCCAATCGTCGGACACTCGTTGCGCGCGGGAATGACAGCGGAGACCGCGGGTATCGGGGTCGATGTCCTGGAGCTCATGGTGCGATCAAGACACGGACTGCCCCGTCCCGCAATCGGAGCCACGGCCAAACCACCATCGGCGCAGGGCTTCATCACTTCCGGGGTTTGAACGAGAATGGCGGCCGCGCCGATGAACCGGGCCCATGTCAGGAATTGCATGGACCCGGACTTTGGCCGGGGCCGCCGTTCGAAAGATCGTGCGCAGTCGGCCGGCTTCGGCATTTCCTCATCGAGTCTGAGGAACCTCCTCATGGCGTTTCGGGTGCCCGTTTTTGGCATATGAATCACGTGTTTACCGGGGCGCCGGGGTGAAGATGGCCGGCCTGTGCGGCAGGTTCTCAAGTCCCCATGGCACGAATGGTAGATTCCCCCTACCGGCCATGAGACCGCAGGTCCCCGAATGCGAGTGCTGTTCGTCAACTACGAGTTTCCGCCCGTAGGCGGCGGAGCTTCTTTCGCCTCGATGGCCATGGCGAGAGAGCTGACGAAGCTCGGGCATGACATCGGTTTTCTGACCGCCGCAAGTGCGCGCGGGTCCGCGGCCGAGGAGGAAGTCGAAGGCATTCGCCTGCACCGGGTGCCCGCGTTTCGTCGGGGCGTGCACGATTCCGGAATCTGCGGAGCGTTCAGCTTCATATGCACCGCGGCCACCCGCCTTCCGGAGATCATGCGTCGCGGTGGATACGATGCCTGCCACTACTATTTCGGGCTGCCCACCGGATTGCTTTCGCGCATCCCCGGTTCCCATCGTGAGAAACCCTATGTCGTCTCGCTGCGCGGCTCGGACGTCCCCGGTTATGACCCTGCGCTTGCGCTTTGGCATCGCGCCCTGTTGCCAGTGACACGGCGCATCTGGAACGGCGCCTATCGGGTAGTCGCCAATAGCGACGGTCTGCGGAAGCTCGCGTTGACTTGCGCGCCATCCCAGGTGATCGATGTGATCCCGAACGGAGTCGATCTGCCCGGAGCACGGCGCCGCGCGCGCGAGCCCCACGACGGGTTGCGCATTCTCACCGTCAGTCGCCTCATCGAACGCAAGGGCATCGACACGCTCATCGAAGCCATCGCCGCGCTACGAATCGAGACGATATCGCTCGATATTGCAGGAGAAGGCCCAAGGCGCGCGCGCCTGGAGCAGTTGGTGCGCGATCGCGGAATCGGCAACCGCGTTCGGTTTCATGGCTTCGTCAGGCACGATCGACTCGCTGCTCTGTACTCGCGGGCGGATGTCTTCGTGCTGCCCTCACGCGCCGAGTCCTGCAGCATGGCGTTGCTCGAAGCGATGGGCGCGGGACTCCCGATCATCGCCACGCAGGTAGGCGGCACGCCTGAGCTCATCGAGCACGGGCAGAACGGCTTGCTCACGCAATCTGACGATCCGGCCGAGCTCGCGGCGACGATCCTCCAGCTGTTTCATAATCCGCAGCGGCGGGATGCTTTCTCCGCCGCGAGTCTCCGGCGAGTCCAGGAGCGGTTCTCCTGGCCGCGTGCCGCGAAGCGATACGAGGCTATTTTCAGGGGCGCGGTCGACTTTGCGGCGCGCGGGCAGTGCACATGAATGCGGCCGACCATCTTCATGTTTACGCGCGCCTCGCCTCGGCCTGGCGTTCTCAATGGTGGTCCGCGGAACGCATCCGCGCGTACCAGGAAGCCGCCCTGCTGCGAATCATGCGGCATGCGGCGACGCACGTTCCCCATTACAGGGGCTTGGGGATTGATCCGCGCTCCATCGTGAGTTCCGCGGATCTGTCACGCTTTCCCCTGCTGACCAAGCGGGACATACAGGGCGCCGCGAATTCGCTGCTCGCCGAAGGATCGGAACGTTCTCGCCTGTTCGCGTCGCGCACATCGGGCAGCACGGGGGAGCCCACCACGACCTATTTCGATCGCTCGGCATGGCTGCTTGGAAAATACGTGCTCAAGATGCGCCGGGTGGCGGCGACGAGCGGTTTTGCACCCGGTCGACGCATACTCGTCGTGAGCGAACAGTCGCCCGGGGCGCTCGGTGTCGCCGCGCAGGCCGCGCCATCGGGGCTCGGCGTATTCTTTCGGCAGCGGCTGGTGTCGATTCACGACCCGATCGACGAGCTTCTCGGAGTGCTGCGGCAATTGCGCCCGCACATCGTTTACGCGTTTCCTTCCTTCCTTCTGGAGCTGATTTCCGCAGCCGGGCGGAAGTCGATCGAATTGCCGCGAATCGCGACCCTGTACACCAGCTCGGAGGTACTCACGAGTGGCGCCCGGGAGCGGATCGAAAAGGCCTTCCGCGGCCGACTGTACGATATATACGGCAGCACCGAGCTGAAGGAAGTGGCCTGGCAGTGCGACCACGCCCGCTATCACCTCAATTTCGAAAGCACTTACGTCGAGGCGCCTGAACGGGGACAGCGCGGTCCACTCGTGTTCACGGCGCTCGCCAACCATGCGATGCCTCTGATCCGCTTCTCCATCGGAGATCAAGCTGCCGTGGGCGACGAGCCCTGCGCATGTGGGCGCCAATCTCCCTGGCTGTCGCAGATCGAGGGTCGCGAAGGCGAGCTCATCACTCTGCCGAGCGGCCGGCGCCTGTCGCCCTACCTGCTGACCACCGTGATCGAAGCGGAGGCCTCGATTCTTCAATACCGCATCGTGCAGACCGCGCCCGCGAAATTCCGCGTGGACGTGGTACGCGGACCGAAAGCCGAGCCTCAGCAACCCGGCGCCGATCTCTGCGCCGAACTCTCGCGGGTTGCCGCAGAGGAAGTCGATTTCAGCCTGCGGGAAGTCGATTCGATCGAACGGCCCGAAAACGGCAAGCGTTCCGTGTTCGTTCGCGCCGGCCTGGCCGCCTGACCTCAGGAGCGCGGAATGTGCGGCATCGCAGGAATCTGGCAGCGCGACGGCTCGACCGTCGAGGGCGCCCGGATCGCGGCGATGACGAGGTCGATAGCCCATCGCGGGCCCGATGGCTCCGGCACCCATGTGCGCGGATCGATCGGCCTCGGCCACCGCCGGCTCAAGATCATCGATCTGTCGGCTGCCTCCGCGCAGCCGATGTGGCTGCCTGACAAGTCGCTTTGCGTCGTGTACAACGGCGAGATCCACAACTATCTCGAGATCGCAGCCGAATTGCGCCTGGAAGGCGTCGAACTTCGCACTGCCAGCGACACCGAGGTCATGCTCTGGGCCTATCGACTCTGGGGCCTCGAGTGCTTCGGGCGCTTCAACGGCATGTGGGCAGCAGCCTTCTGGCACGCGGACGAGTCCCGCCTGGTGCTGGCGCGAGACCGTTTCGGCATCAAGCCGCTCGTGTATTCCATTCGCGGGTCGCGCGTGGCATTCGCATCAGAGCCCAAGGCGCTGTTGGCGGCCTTTCCCGAGGAGCGCCGTCCGGATCTCCCGCTCGTTCGCGACTTCGTCTGCGGTGCCGTGCCCGATGCGGACGATCACACGTTTTTCGAGAACATCCGCTCGGTAAACCCGGGCGAAACTCTGACCTTTGAACGTGACCGACACCGGAATCGCCGTTACTGGAACTACCAACCGGGCACTGAAGTCCCGAGGCCAGACGCCGCGGAACAGTTGCGCGCGCTGCTCGAGGATTCCGTGCGCCTGCGTCTGCGCAGCGACGTTCCAGTTGGCGTTGCGCTCAGCGGAGGGCTCGATTCAAGCACTGTGGCGCGTATGGCGGCCGATTCCCTGATCTCGCCGCTCCGATGCTTCTCGCTTCGCTACGAGAACAATGCGGCGCTCGACGAGAGCCGCTATGCCGCTACCGTCGCGGACGATCCGTCGCGCTATCAGATGCATTGGATTACCCCTGCCCCGGAGCAGTTGCTCAGCACCGTGGCCTCCATCGTCTGGCATCACGATGCGCCGACACCGATCCGCGGCCGATTCCCGCAATGGCACGTGCTCGAGGAGGCATCGAGGCACGTCACGGTCGTGCTGGACGGACAGGGAGCCGATGAGCTGCTCGGAGGCTATCCGCGCTTCGCACTACCGTTCGCGCTCGACCGTTTGAATCCGCGGCTTCCGCAGGCGCGTCCGAGGCGCCGTCTGTTGCAGGAGCTGATTCACCTGGGGCGCACGTCGACAGGAATCCATCGCCTGATGCCGCGCCTGGTCCTCGCATCGCTCAGCGGCAGCGCACGTCGAGCGCGCAGGTCGCAGATGCTCGCAGGCGCGGAAGCGCCGCCGGAATCAAGCGTTCGGCATCGCTTCATCGGCGACTGGGATCACCTGGACGAGCGGCCTTATCGCAGCCGATTGAACAACGCACTGTGGGCAGAGCTGCGACGCGCGGGCCTGCCCGAAATTCTGCACGCCGAGGACTCAATCAGCATGGCCTTCTCGGTCGAATCGAGACTGCCATTCCTGGATCACCGCATCGTCGAACTGTGTTTTTCGCTTCCCTTCGACAGCAAGATCGGCGCGGGATGGACCAAGCTGCTGCTCCGGCAGGCTACGGCCGACACTCTGCCCGCTTCAGTGCGCTGGCGGCGTCGCAAGCTTGGATTTCCGGGCGACTACTCCGCGCTGCTCTCCGGCCGCCAAGGGCTGCCGGCCGTCCGCGATCTGCTTCTCGAACGACGGACGCTTGAGCGCGGGTGCTTCGATCGCGCATGGCTTTCCCGGGCGCTCGGTCGCTCGGAAGCGCGCGCCCGGCGATGGGTTCGCGGACACTTGATGGAAACCTGGTCGCTGGTGACTCTCGAAATGTGGCATCGGCTGTTTCTCGACGGCGACAGGAGTCTGGTGCGATGCCCAGTGTCCTCGGCCGCCTGATCGACCTGTTCGAGTATCGGGGCAAGCACGCCGCAAAAAGATTGTATCGCGGGCCGGTCATCGCGGCCGCCCGCCTTTGGAACCAGGCGCTGCGCAACAGCTGCCGCATCGGCATTACCGGCAGCGCTGGCAAGACGACCGCGAAAGAACTGCTATACGCCATGCTCGCAACTCAGGCGAGCTGCGTGAAGAGCCACGACTCCAACAATCAGCTCTACAGCGTCGCCCGCACGCTCATCGGCACTCGCCCGTCGGCACGCTATATCGTGCAGGAAGTCGGGGCGAGCCATCCCGGCGGCCTGGACCCGATGTTGGCGCTATTGCAGCCGCGTGTTGGTGTAGTCACCAATATCGGTACCGAACATTTCAAGACGTTCCGCACACCCGATGGCATTGCCGCCGAGAAGCGCAAGCTCATTCAGTGCCTGCCGAAAAGTGGCATCGCCGTACTCAATGCCGACGACGAGCGGGTATTGAACATGATGCGCGGCTGCAGGGCCCGGGTCGTCACGTACGGTGCGCAGCCGGGCGTGGATTTGCGCGGCGAGCCGCTGGAGACGGACTGGCCGCAACCACTGCGGATGTGCGTGAAATGGGCCGACGAAACCGCCGATGTCGCCACCCGCCTTTACGGGCGACATCAGTCAGTGGCGGTCATGGCTGCAATTGCCGCCGCGTGCGCTCTTGGCGTTCCGCTCAAGAAAGCGAGCGTCGCCGCAGGCGCGATCGATCCGCTGCGTGGGCGCATGAGCCTGTACACGACCGCCAACGGCATCAGCTTCATTCGCGATGACTGGAAGGCTCCCGTATGGTCGATGTCGCTGGCACTGCAGTTTCTCGCTGGTGCTCGCGCGCAACGCAGGGTCGTCGTGCTCGGAACGCTGTCCGACTACGGCGCTTCCGCAAGGCCGACCTACCGACGCGTGGTCGAGGCGGCTCTGGCCGCGGCACACCATGTCATCGTCGTGGGCGACCGTGGCTTCTCGATAGAGCAGCGCCTCGGCTCGTTCGCCGCCGGACGCCTGCACGGTTTCGACGATGTCCGCGGCGCATCCGCCTGGCTCCGCGATTTCCTCGCGCCGGGTGATCTGGTGCTGCTCAAGGGTTCCAACCGCGCCGACCACTTGACCCGCCTTGCCCTGGCGTTCGACAAGGAGGTGCGCTGCTGGCGCCGCCGTTGCGGGCGCCATGAATTCTGCGACGATTGCCGCCTGCTGGGCGAGCCGGAATCGGCTTGAGGCAGAGCCATGACAAATAGGGCGATGCGCGGGCAAAGCACGTTGGAGCGTTTCCTCGGGCGTTTGAAACACGGCCTTGTCACTCAGGAAATCCTCGACCGCCTCGCACGCCGCGGGCTCGTCTACTACCCGTACCTGATCACTGCCGAGCGCAGCTCGGACATGGGTCCGCCGCCGGCTTCGGCGTACAGCGTGAGAGAGCTGACGCCGCAGGACTCAGCCGAGATAGTGCGCATCACCCTGCGCCCGGTCTCCCAAATCACGGTCAGTGCCGAACTCTCGCGAGCACGTTGCTTCGGGATATTCGCCGATGGTTCGCTGTGCGGATACACGTGGGTGTCCACCAGGATGCTGCCGGTGCCGGGCTCGATGGGCACCCCGCTGTACGAACTCGCACCCGACGAGGCCTATCTTTACGACATGTTCATCAGTCCCGAGCATCGAGGCGGCCGGATGGCACCGCTGCTTCGCGCTCACGTTCTCCAGAAGCTGATCCGGGAAGGACGCTCGCACTGCTACAGCATCACCCTCCGTTTCAATCGCTCCTCGCGGCGTTTCAAGGCGCGTCTCGGAGCGCGCGAGTTGGAGCTGCGTCTCTATTTGCACCTGCGGATCGTATCCTTCAAAGGCATTGACCTGAGAATCTGGCGGCGGCGGCCGCACTTGAGAACGCCCTTCGCAAGAAGCGTGGCAGTCAAGAAAAAGGACGCGCGTGAGCGTTGAGCGGTTTCGCATCGTCGACGACCCGAGCGCCCTTTCCGTCGCGCAGTGGAGGGCCGTGACTCGCGGCGAGCCGGCGCTGCGCATGGAAGTGCTGAGATCCCTTGGCCGGCAGGCCTCCCGGCCGTTAGGAATGAGGGCTTTTGTGCTCGAAGACGACGAAGGCCTGGGAGCCGCCGCGCTGTGCCGCGAAATCCTGTCGTCGACCGAATACAGCCCGCTGGATTCGCTGCTGTTCGGGAGGGCTCGGAAATTCTGCAACGCCTTGCGCGTGGGCCCGCGGCCATATCTCTCGTTCCATCTTCCGCTCGGCGGCGCGGCCGCAATCTGCGTCCGGGAGGCTCCCGGCGACGTGCAACAGCGGCGTCTCGATGCATTGCTCGGCGGCATCGAGAGCCACGCGGCACAACGCAGAACCGGCGTCGGATTCATGCGCGTCGAGCAGGACTCGCCGGCAAGCCTCGCGCTGCGCAGTCGGGGCTATCTCGAGACTGAAACGCTCCCGACGACGATATTGCCCGTCGAGTGGCCCGATTTCGACGGCTATGTGGAGCATCTGCGCCGTTCGAGCCTCAGCGCGGCATGCACGGTGCGCAAGGAATGGGGGCGCGCCCGCAAACAGGGCGTGGTCATTCGCCGGATTCCCGCGAGCCAGGCGAGCGCTACGGACCTCTATCATCTGGCTCACGGCCACTACCTTCAAAAGAACGCAAGCGAGCCGGCCTACACGACGGACTTTTTCGCGAGGCTCGCACCAGAGCTGGGCGAGGATTTCCTCCTTTTCGAGGCGCGTCGCAACGACGTCCGTACCGCATTGCTGGGCGTCGTCCGCTCGGGGGAGCTGGCCTGGGTAGCCTGGGTGGGCTTCGAAGCCGTCAACCGTCCGCGCGACTTCACCTACTTTAACCTGGTTTTCTACGCGCTCGCGGAGTACGCGCCGTCCGCCGGCATCCGCAGGATGTTGTACGGAAATGGCGCATATGAAGCAAAGCTGCGCCGCGGATGCCAACTCAGGCGATGCTCCGTATTTTATCGGCCGCACAGGTCCGCCTGGCGCGCGGCGGCGCGCCCATTCTTCGTGGTTCATCGCGCGTGGCATCGGCGGAAAAGGGCGTGAAGGCACTCGTCACCAATTGCACGCGCAATTCGGGGCTTTCGGTTCTGCGAGCGCTGAGCCGGGGCGGCTGGACCGTGATGGGTGCCGACGACCGATTACTGCCGCTTGGGTTGAAATCCCGCTTCAGCGCCGCGCCTTATCACCGGCTTCCCGCGGAGGACTCGCCGGCGTTCGCGCAGGCGTTGCTCGAGCTCATCGACGCGCTTCGCCCGGACGTGCTCCTCCCGACTCGCGGAATGGAGAGCGCCTGCAATGCGCGTGAGGCGCTCGCGACGCGTGTGCGATCGCTGCTTCCGTCCGCCGCATCATTCAAGGACTTGAACGACAAGTCGAACTTGATGTCGCTTTGCGGGAGTCTCGGTATCGCCGTGCCGCGAGTTCTGGGCCTCGTTGACGGGATGGATGCGCTGCGAGGCGAGCCGGGCCGCATGCTGGTCGTCAAGCCTCGGCGTGACGTGGGTGGCGGCAAGGGAGTTTACTTCGTGCGGGATCCCGGGCACCTCGAAAGCGCCCATGCCAGCATCATCGCCCGATATGGAAGCGCCCTGATAACCGACTATGTGGCGGGGCCCATTGAGAACCTGCGAGCCCTGCATCTGCTGTTCGACAGCGAAAGCCGCCTGATCGGCTTCTTCACCCTGAGAAAAACGCGGTTGTGGCCTCCCGAAGTGGGAGTGACCGTCGCAGCCGAAAGTACTCACGATATCGAGCTGGTGCGCGCTCTGTTGCCCCTGTTCGAGATGCTGCGCTGGCAAGGCCCGGCCGACGTGGAACTCAAGATCGACGAAGGCGGAGTGCCGCACGTACTCGAGATCAACCCTCGCTTTTCGGGAGCCATACACTTTCCGATTGCCTGCGGCATTGACTTCGCAACGGGCTTTGCTCGCGCTGCGATGGGTGAACGCCTCGAATCCACGCTCAAGCCGCGCTACCGTGCGGGTGTTCACTACGTCGACGGCAGTCCCTGGTTGCAGGCTGTCGTGCATGAGTTGTGGCACGGTCGCCGGAAGGCCGCGACCCTGAGAAAAGTACGCGCCGAGCTGCGTGGGCCGCGTGTACCGTCGGTGCACAGCCTCGGCGATCCGGGTCCCATGCTGGCGAAGGCACTGATGATGATTTCCGCACCGAGGATGCGCTCGCGGAATGCTTGAGCGGGCCTACTACCTGACCAGAATGCTTCGTGCGGAATGGCGTAGTACGCAGTCGCTACGCGCTTACCAGGATGATGCAGTCCAAAAAGTCGTGCGTCACGCCGCGCTGCGAGTCCCGTTATACCGTGAGCTATATGCCACTCACGGGCTGGACGCGGATGCTTTCCGCGGACTCGACGATTTGCCCTCTCTTCCCATGGTCCACAAGCATCTGCTGCGGGCTGCCGGCGACCGGGTGCTCACGGAGAATCGTCCGCGTCACCTCCTGCCCATTCTCACCTCCGGCTCGACCGGAGAGCCATATCGGTTCTGGATCGGAAAGCGTCACGATCAATGGCGTAAGGCCCAGTATCTCCGCCCGTACCTGTCCAACGGACGGCGCCTGCACCACAAAGTGCTGCGGCTCACTGCATTTGCGTCCCAGCGCAGGCCCTGGTTCAACGCGTTGGGACTGCTGCGGGAATGGCAGCTCGACAGCGCGACCGACCCGCAACACATCCTCGCGCGCTGGCAGGCGCTCCGCCCCTCCATCCTGCAGGGCTATCCATCGAGCCTTCATGCGCTCGCCCGCTATTGCGTGGAGCACTCGGCAATCCTCGATCCGGCGCCCCGTTTCGTCTTCACGGATTCCGAAATGCTCAGACCGCAAACGCGGGCTCTCATGCAGGTCGCTTTCGGCACGGCCCCCATCGACATCTTCGGCACCTACGAGACCGACAATATTGCCTATCAATGTGCCGAGCGCGGCGGATATCACGTCGCCCTCGACAGCGTGGTACTGGAAATCGTGCGCGACGGGCGCGTGATGCCTGCCGGATCCGAGGGCGAACTCGTGGTCACGTCGCTGACCAATCGAACGCATCCCTTCATCCGATACAGGCTGGGGGACATCGGCCGATATTCCGCGGCAAGGTGCCCTTGCGGCCGTTCATTTCCCGTGCTGGACATGATCAGCGGGCGCGCCGACGACATGATCGTTCTCGCAGACCGCACACATAGGTCGCCGCTCGACGTTCTCGGACGACTCGATCGTTTCGCGCCGGTGGTGCGCCACTACCAGCTGCATCAGACGGCAGTGGACCGTTTCGAGCTCTGGATCGTGCCGTCGCCGGCTTACACGGCGCAGGACGGCCAACGGATCCTGCAGGCAATTGAAGAGCCTCTGTCTCGCGCGGTCGTTGCATTGACGATCGTGGACGCCGTCCCGCGCGATCCTTCCGGAAAGCTGCGCTCGTTCATCTGCAGCATCCAGGCTCCGTCCCGTGCATAGCGAAAGGCGCATCCTGGGAAACGCGGTCCTGCTGAGCGGCGGGGAGGGCCTGGGGCAGCTGGCAAACCTGTTGTTCGTCGCGGGCTTCGCCCGCGCTTTCGGAAGCGGGGCACTGGGCCACTATTCGGTCGGGATGGCGGTGGGAGCGGTGGCGGCCCTGTTCGTGGGATTGGGGACCCAGAATTTCCTGATTCGCGACCTGAGCCAGAACAGCCGCCTCATGGCGGACCGGCTGGGCGTGCTGATCCCCGCGCAGGCGCTGATTGCCGTCGGCGTCCTGATCGTCGCGACCGTGATCGGCTGCGTGTTGACGAGCGGTGTCGGGGCGATCGGCATCATTGCCAGTGTTTGCGCCTACCAGATTCTCTGGCGTGCGAGCGGGCTTCTTTACGTGCCGTTCCGCGCTGCCGAGAGCATGCATGTGCCGGTGGCCGCCGAGCTGGGACACAGGCTGCTGGCGCTCGCCTTCGGGTTCGCGGCGATTCAACTTGGTACGAGCCCGACCATGACCCTCCTTGCACTGCCGTTAAGCGCGCTGGGTCTGGCCGCGTTCGGCTGGTGGCGCCTGTCGAAGCGCTTTGAGCGGCCGGCACTCCGGTTTGCGCCGGCGGAGGCGTTTCAGCTATTCCACGCGGCATCGTCATTTTTTGACGTGATGCTGCTCTCTGTCCTCTACGGGCGCGGCGGTATCGTGATGCTCGGCGCGTTGCGGGACGCAACCCAGGTAGGCCTTTACGCCGCGGCCGATCGCGTGCTCATCGCTCCGTCCCTGTTTCCCATGATGCTCAACGCCGCGGTCTATCCGGCATTGTCGCGTCTTCAGCAGACCGAGCCGGCCAAGGCGAGGCGCCTCGCACAGCGTTGTCTCGTGCTGATGGTGGGCGGCGGCATTCCGCTTGCGGCTCTGGTCTGGATGTTTGCGCCTCAAATTGTTCACCTGACATTCGGTGACAGGTATCTCGAGGCAGTGCCAGTGCTGCAGCTGCTCGCATGGATATTGCCGATCCGCGGAGCCCAGATGCTCCTGGGTTCGCAGCTGGCGGCAATGCACCTGCAGAAGGAGATGGCGCGCGCACGACTCATCGGCCTCGTCTCGTTCGCCTGCCTCGGCTTTGTCTTGATCCGGGAAATGGGAATCACCGGCCTGGCCATTGCGGTGCTGGCCTGTGAAATCCTTCAATCCGTCCTGTATGCGGCGCTGGCGCGATCGAGCAGCCGTGTCAAGCCGTAAATGTATTCGATCGTCGGAGCGCGCACTTCGACCAGGCGCGCTATCTCGAGCACCGTGCCGACGATAGACTCCAGTTCCAGCGGACGCCCTGCCTCGAGGTCCTGCAACATCGAAGTCTTGTGTTCGCCGACCTGCTCGGCCCCCTGCAGTCGCCGCTCCAGCGTGACGCGAAAGGTCACACCGAGCCTGTCGGCGATCCGTTGTGCCTCGAGCATCATGTCGGTTGCGAGCTGACGGGTCTGCGGCTGCCGGCAGATTTCGGCCATCGAGGCGCGTGTGAGCGCGCTGATCGGGTTGAAAGCGAGATTCCCCCAGCTCTTGAGCCACACCTCCGCGCGAATGTCCGGCGTGACCGGCGCCTTCAGGCCCGAGGCCGCGAGCAGGCGCGAAAGCTCCTCCACTCGCGCGCTCTGGCGGCCGTCGAGCTCGCCGAGCGTGAAGCGATTGCCTTCGACATGGCGCACGACGCCCGCGCTCTGCACCTCGGCGGCGGGATAGGCGACGCAGCCGACTATCCGCTTCGAATCGACGGTCTTTGCGATGCGCCCCCCAGGATCCGCGGCGGCGAGGTCGCGCCCGCCCCAGGGCCCGTCCAGTCCCTTGAAATACCACCAGGGGATGCCGTTCTGCACGGTTACGACCGTCGATGCGCCGTGCGTCAGCGATCCCAGTGCCGGCAGTGCGCTGACGATTTCGTGCGCTTTCACCGCGAGGATCACCACATCGTGCGGTTCCTGGCGCTCGGAGACGTCGCGGACATTCACAGGGCCCGCGCGCAGTTGCGTTCCATCGGGATTCAGGACGCTGAGACCCTTGCTGCGCAGGGCCCGGGCGCGTTCGCCATGATCGACCAGCGTGACGGTCGCTGCGGTGGTTGAAAGGTGCGCTCCCAGCAGTCCGCCGATCGCACCTGCGCCCAATACGGCGATCTTCATGACCGAATCCTACAAGAACGGCGCCGCGGGAGCCGCGGCGCATTAAACCGCAATCGCTCTTCCGCGAGTCCGTGCAAAAGATGCGGACGAAGAAAAACCCCCCGACGTTTCCGTCGGGGGGTTCGCATGGGATCCTGGCAGTGACCTACTCTCGCCTGGCCTACGGCCAAACTACCATCGGCGCAGAGCGTTTTCACTTCCGAGTTCGGAATGGGATCGGGTGGTTCCCGCCCGCTATGACCGCCAGGAAAACTGTCGCCCGCGCCGCTCGATCGCCGCCGCGCAGGCCTGTCCGGAATGTGGAGAAACACAGATGTGTCGCACTCACGGAGCACCAGGCTCCTTGGGTGTTATATGGTCAAGCCTCACGGGCAATTAGTACTGGTTAGCTGAACGCATTGCTGCGCGTACACACCCAGCCTATCAACGTCGTCGTCTACGACGGCCCTTCAGGAGGATCGAGTCCTCGGGGAGATCTCATCTTGGGGGGGGCTTCCCGCTTAGATGCTTTCAGCGGTTATCCCGTCCGTGCATAGCTACCCGGCAGTGCCATTGGCATGACAACCGGAACACCAGAGGCACGTCCACTCCGGTCCTCTCGTACTAGGAGCAGCTCACCCTCAAATCTCCAACGCCCACGGAAGATAGGGACCGAACTGTCTCACGACGTTCTGAACCCAGCTCGCGTACCACTTTAATCGGCGAACAGCCGAACCCTTGGGACCTGCTACAGCCCCAGGATGTGATGAGCCGACATCGAGGTGCCAAACTCCTCCGTCGATGTGGACTCTTGGGAGGAATAAGCCTGTTATCCCCGGAGTACCTTTTATCCGTTAAGCGATGGCCCTTCCATACAGAACCACCGGATCACTATGACCTGCTTTCGCACCTGCTCGACTTGTTAGTCTCACAGTCAAGCACCCTTGTGCCATTGCACTCTATGCGCGATGACCGACCGCGCTGAGGGTACCTTTGCACTCCTCCGTTACTCTTTAGGAGGAGACCGCCCCAGTCAAACTGCCCACCATACGCGGTCCCCGATCCAGATAATGGACCTAGGTTAGAACTCCGAACGCACCAGGCTGGTATTTCACCGTTGGCTCCACCAAGGCTAGCGCCTCGGCTTCAAAGCCTCCCAGCTATGCTACACAGGCAAGTTCAAAGTTCAGCGTAAAGCTACAGTAAAGGTTCACGGGGTCTTTCCGTCTTTCCGCGGGAACGCCGCATCTTCACAGCGATTTCAACTTCACTGAGTCTCGGGTCGAGACAGTGGGGCCAGCGTTACGCCATTCGTGCAGGTCGGAACTTACCCGACAAGGAATTTCGCTTAAACGTGTTACTCCGCTTGCGCGAAGCGGCCGGCTCACAACCGGCCCTGCATGTCGCCATGCAGTTCGGACTCTATCTTCGCCTCAGACGAGGCGTCTGGCTTGTAGTCTCTGAGGATTCCGGTCTTGTGACCGGCCTTTCCTGCTGATTGACTGCACCGGATGGATTGTCACCGTGCTCGCGCCCGGTACCACCGGATACTCAGTTATTCCAGCATATAGCCAAATTTTACTAAGGCAGCGGTTCTAGCCGAAACCTTAGGACCGTTCATGATGTTTCAGTCGATACCGGAACGGTATCGCTGCGAAGCAATCGGACTTCGGATCCGACTGACTTCCTGCATATCGCTATGCAGATCGGACTGTATCATCCTCAACGACCTCGTCGATCGTCGAAGCCTGGCGTGCAGTCTCTGGGGATTTTCTCGGCTCGAACAACTCATGAATCGAGTCATCCGAATACTTCCGTCGTTTCGCTCCACCGTCGTTCATGTCGCGACGAATCGCGAGAATCTCGTCGATGCCTTCCTTCGAATGATGCCGGCCTGCCTCAATCAGTCGCGCGATCTCCTTGAATTTCAGGAAATCACGCTTCTTCTTCGCTGACAGAAAGCCGAATCGATCGAAGAACGGTATGACGTTCTCCACGATTGCGGTGAAGTTATTGACTTCGTAATACCAGACGCCGTCGGGCCGTGTCCGCAATGTCCCGCATTTCAGGTGCCGCTTGAATAAGGTCAGGATGACCTTATCGCGCTGAGACACGTTGAAGCACAAAGACACCTTCCACGGCATCGAGTAATCGTCGCGTTTGCGAAAGGACACGTTGAAGCTGCCTTCACCATCGGTGAATCCAGCCAGGTAGTGGCCAATTCGTTGCGGGATTATCGATACATCCAGCATGAATACCGAGAACCTTTCCTGCTGATTGTCCGCACCTCACGGATTGTCACTGCCACTGTACGTGGCGAGTACCGGAGGATCCAACGGATTTTCCAGCATATAGCCGGGTTTATTTACGTAACTACAATACGGTCTCGACTGTTCATCCATTCTCTTCATAGTTACGGCCGCCGTTTACCGGGGCTTCGATCAGAAGCTTCGCTTGCGCTGACCTCATCACTTAACCTTCCGGCACCGGGCAGGCGTCAGACCCTATACATCCACTTGCGTGTTCGCAGAGTCCTGTGTTTTTGATAAACAGTCGCAGCCCCCGATTACCTGCGACCTCTCGCAGCTCATGGAGCAAGTCCAATCACCACAAGAGGCACACCTTCTCCCGAAGTTACGGTGTCAACTTGCAGAGTTCCTTA
>CAVTVX010000011.1:52500-67441 GCA_963738285.1 uncultured Gammaproteobacteria bacterium
GAACTGGCGCATCTTGTTGATGAGGACGGTGTGACCGAGATGCAGGTCGGGGGCGGTCGGGTCGAAACCCGCCTTGACGCGCAGCGGCTTGCCGCGCGCCAGCTTCTTCAGCAGATCGGGCTCGGTAAGGATCTCCGACGCGCCGCGGCGCAGTTCTTCCAGTTGTTCGCCTGCCGCCCGCATCGGTTCCCCCTTGCCGGCAGCCTCCTGCGGCGAGGCTGCAATTCTGTGAGCCGGCCAGGGGCTTTGGCAATCACGGCGACGCCCCATCCACGGCATATTTGTGACGGAGTACAAAGGCCACCCAATCAATGGGTTGACCTGACTTCCTCCCATGATTTACCGTCTCCGTTCTATCTTCCAGGGGATGCCCGCTGGTGACCCGACCCTCGTTTGCGAAGGCCGCCGCCGATGCTGTCGCCACCGCGGAACCGCGGCGGCTGGGTATCGTGGCTTCCTGCGTGGTCGCCGGCGCTATCCTTTCCGCCGCCGGGGCGCAAGTCCAGAACCCGCTGCTCGAACCGCCGCTCAAAGGCCTGCTGCCTTCCCCTCTGGAGCAGGCGAGCGCCGCTGCCAGCACGCCGTTCGAGTTCGTCGCGATCACGATCGGCCGGAATGACACCCTGGACCAGATCTTTCGCAGCCTGGAACTGAAGTTGTCGGACCTCGCCGAACTCCGGAGCCTGCCGGATGTCCGCAAGAATCTCGACATGATTCGTCCGGGCGACGTGATCCAGCTCACCCACCTGAACGGCGACATCAAGTCGCTCACGCGGCGCATCGACGAAACCGCCACGCTCTCCGTGACCCGTGCCGACGAGGGCTTCAACGCCAACATCGTCCAGAACCCGCTCGAGACCGAGGAGCGAATGCTCCGCGGGACCGTCGACAGTTCGCTTTACGTCGCCGTGAATGCTGCGGGCGGCACCGACCGGCTTGCCGTCGAGCTCGCCGACGTCTTCAAGTACGACATCGATTTCATCCACTCCGTGCGGCCGGGCGACAGTTTCGTGGTCGCGCATCAACAGGAATACCAGGACGGCGAGTTCGTGCGCGACGGGGATATCCTCGCCGCCGAATTCGTCAACGCCGGCAAGACCTATCGCGCGGTGCGTTACGTCGGGCCGAACGGCCGCGCGGACTATTACTCGCCGGATGGCCGCCCGGTACGAAAGGCTTTCCTGCGCTATCCGGTCGACTACGCGCGGATCAGTTCGGGCTTCAGCCTGGCCCGGCGCCACCCGATTCTGAACCGCGTCCGTGCGCACAAGGGTATCGATTTCGCCGCGCCCTCCGGGACACCGATCAAGGCTGCCGGCGCAGGCCGCGTCGTAAGCCGCGGCAGGAGCGGGGGCTACGGCAATGTCATCGTGCTCTCGCACGGCAAGGGCATCACGACGCTGTATGGGCACATGCTGCGGTTCGTGCGCGGACTTTCGGTCGGCGACCATGTGGCGCAAGGCCAGGTGATCGGCTACGTCGGCATGACCGGCCTCGCGACCGGGCCGCACGTCCACTACGAGTACCGCGTCAATGGCGTGCACAAGAATCCGGCGACCGTGACAATGCCGAAGGCCGACCCGATCCCTGAGAGCCTCATGGCCGACTTCAGGGCCCAGACCGCGCCATTGCTCGCACGCCTCGATGCGCCCGCCACACCGGCGGTTCTCGTGGCGCACGCGACGAGCAGCGCCGGCGGCACCGCCGGCCGCTAGAATCGAAGGGAATCGAAGGGGACGCACCCCTTCATGTTCGAAGTGACGGGCACGATCACGAATATGAAGGGGTGCGTCCCCTTCGATTCCCTTCGATTCAGGTCGAGAACGACGACCCGCAGCCGCAGGTGGTGGTGGCGTTCGGGTTGCGGATGACGAACTGGGCGCCCTCGAGATCCTCGCGATAGTCGATCTCGGCGCCCGCGAGATACTGAAAGGACAGCGGGTCGACCAGGAGCGTCACGCCCTGGTTCGGGAATTCCGAGTCGCCCTCTTCGATCTTCTCGTCGAATGTGAACCCGTACTGGAACCCGGAGCAGCCGCCACCGGATACGAAGACGCGGAGCTTCAACCTGGGATTGCCTTCCTCGCGGATCAGCTCGCCGACCTTGCGGGCTGCGGCATCCGTGAAGACGAGACCATCATCGCGCTCGGCAACTTCTGTCACATACGTTCCTGGCCGGAAAACCGGCCGTTCGATTGTAGGCCCGCACCCTCGGGGGGTCAAAGCGCGGACGCGTCGCCACCGCCCTCCACACGCCAGTCGAACGCCTGCTTCGACGGCTCGGGATTTCGCCCGAGCCGGTACTCGACATGGAGGCGCTCGGGCTGGAAATCCAGTGGCAGCTCGATCGGCACCTCGATCTGCTGGAAGAACCGCAGCGAGAATGGAAACTGCTTGCGCTTGTCGATCTCCAAGTCAGAGAGCGGCAGCGTGAGCGGCGCCCTGCCCTGCATGCCCTCGATGGAGAAGGTGACCGTGCCATTCGCGATGGTGTCGCGCGTGGCCGCCTGCACGAGCGTGATCAGCACGCGGTAGCGCCGCTCCTCTTCTTCGGCCCGTACACGCAGTTCCTGGACCCGCAACGTCCCGGAGCCGTATTGCCTCACGACGAGCCCCCGGTAGAACTGCAGTTCCTGCTTCTGTCGCGCAGTTTCCGCCTGCAGCTCGCTCATCATCTGCTGCGCATCCGTCTGTGCCTGGCGGTCGACTTTCTGGCCGACTTCGGCGACCGCCACACGATGGTGCAGCGCCTCGTTTTCGTGCTCGAGCGACTGGTTTCGCTTCCTGAGATCCAGTCGCTCGAGCATCGAGCTCACGACGAAATAGCCGGCACTCCTGCGGCCCAGCTCGAAGGCTCCCCAGGCCAGGGCGATCGCCGCCAGTGCAACCGCGGCGAGTTGCAGTCGACGCCGGCCGTTTTTCTCGCTCAAGGGCACGAGCCGTGGCTAGAATCGACGCAGGAACCGGAGCGCGGATCGATGCCCTGGATCAAGGCCTGGCACGTGATCTTCATGGTGACCTGGTTTGCGGGTCTCTTCTACCTGCCGCGGATCTTCGTATACCACGCATCGGCGACCGACAGCGCGGGCATCGAGCGGTTCCGTGTCATGGAAAGACGGCTGTTCGCGATCATGACGCTCGGCGCCGCGCTGACGGTCTTCTTCGGACTGTGGCTCCTCGCCCGGAATCCGGCGCTGCTCGGTACCGGATGGATGCGGGCCAAGCTGGCGCTCGTTGCGCTCCTGGCGGGCTATCACGCCTGGACCTGGCGGCTCGTGCAGGACTTCGCCGCGGGACGCAATCCGCACGGCGCCCGCTGGTACCGCTGGTTCAACGAGATTCCCTCGCTCCTGCTCGTTGGCATCGTGCTGCTCGCCGTCGTGCGGCCGTTCTGATTCAGGCGCCCGGCCCCGGGTCGCCCGTGCGCTCTTTCCACCAAGCCGGATAGTCCGGCAGGCCCTCGGGAAAGGCATGCGCACCCAGCTCGTGCAGGGCGAGCGCGTAGACGCGGCGCTTGAAGTAGATCACGTCGTGCACGGCGTCCCACCATTCGACCCAGCGCCAGCGATCGAATTCCGGCGGCTGTTCCGTGGAATCGAAGCGCAGCGCGGAGTCCTCGGCGCCGAGCTTCAGCAGGAACCAGCGCTGCTTCTGGCCAATGCACAGCGGGCTCGAGTCGCGCCGCAGGAATTGCGGCGGCAGCCGGTAGCGCAGCCAGTGCTTGGTGCGCGCGACCTCCTCGACCTGGCTGCGCCGCAGGCCGACTTCCTCGGAGAGCTCGCGGTAGAGCGCTTCCTCGGGCCGCTCGCCGCGGCGGATGCCGCCCTGCGGAAACTGCCAGCCGCGAGCGCCCGCGCGGCCCCCGATGAAGACCTGGCGATCGTCATTCATCAGGATGATGCCGACATTGGCCCGGTAGCCGTCGGCGTCGATGAAGTCGGACTCACGTTCCATGACACCGATTTTAATCGGCTAGAGTGCGGGGATGGGGAGGATGCGCGCGAGGCCCTTGATCCTGCTGCTGCTCGCCGCGTCGGTGGCGGCGGTCGCGGCTTCACTCACGCTCGGCAGTTCCGGCATTGACGCACCCTGGGAGCGGCTCGCTACGGGCGACCCGCTGATGCATACAATCGTCTGGGACCTCAGGCTGCCCCGGGCGCTCGCCGCATTTGCCACCGGGGCGGTACTGGCGCTCGCGGGCGTGCTGATGCAGGCACTGCTCAGGAACCCGCTTGCCGACCCCTACGTGCTCGGCATCTCCGGCGGCGCCGCGGTCGGAGCACTCGGACTCATGCTCGCAGGCGCCGCCGGCTTCGTAGTAGACGCGGGGGCGGCCGCCGGCAGCTTCGGCGCGATGCTGCTCGTCTTCGCAGTCGCCCATGGACCGGGCGGCTGGACGACCACCCGGCTCCTCCTGACCGGCGTCGTCGTCGCGGCCGGTTGCGGCGCGATCGTAAGCCTCCTGCTGTCACTCTCGGATGACCTGCGCCTGCGCGGCATGCTGTTCTGGCTGCTCGGCGACTTCGGCTATGTCCGCACCCCCTGGTGGCTGCTGACGCTCGCAGTCGTCGCGATTCCTGCCTGCCTGCTGGCCGCCCGTTCCCTCGATGCGCTGGCGCGCGGCGAACTGCAGGCGCGGCTCCTCGGCGTGCCGGTACGATGCCTGCGCATTTCGATCTATGTCGCTGCTTCCGTACTGACCGCCGCGGCAGTCACGACGGCCGGCAGCATCGGCTTCGTCGGTCTCGTCACGCCGCACCTGGTGCGGCTACTCGTCGGTTCGTCGCACCGTGCCGTGATTCCCGCGGCGGCGCTCGCCGGCGGCGCACTGCTGGTGGTCGCGGACCTGCTTGCGCGCACGATCGTGGCGCCACGCATGCTCCCGGTCGGTGCGCTGACCGCGCTCATCGGCGTCCCGCTCTTCCTGTGGCTCATGCACCGCCGGCCCGGCCCGGGGCGCTGAGGATGATTCTCGCCCGGCCTGTCAGCCCGGGCGGGCGGCTGCGCGGTCCTGCAGGTAGGCACGGCCGCGCCGCATGACGCGTGCAAACCCGGTGGCATCCTGGTTCGCGACCAGGGCCTGGAGCCGGGTCACGGCCTCGACGAGCGCCGCGAGCGACTCCCCGCCATACGGGTTCAGCGCCTGGATCTCGAAATAGAGCGCAGGGCTTTCACCCGAGACCAGCGATGCAACCGCGAGTTGTGCGTCGAACGTCGTGCTCGAGAGGCGCGCGAGCCGCGGCGCGGCCTCGCCGCTCTCCGCGAGCGCCGTGAAGAACGCGATGTTGATTGCATGCGACAGGCCGAGCACGTAGGCGATCAGCCGGTCGTGATCGTCGAGGGTGGTGACGACCTGCTCGACCATCGTCGATTCGAAGAGCGCCTGTGCATCGGCCACCGCATCGGGGCGGCCGACATCCACATGGATGATGTGCCGGCCCGAGAGCAGGTCCGTGTCGGGCCCGAACATCGGGTGCAGCGAGACCACGCGCACGCCCGCCTCGTGCAGGGATTCGAGGCCCCTGCGCAGGGGCGTCTTGAGTGAGCCGATGTCGAATACCAGCCCCGGCGGGCGATGGCGCGCGAGCTGCTCGAGGATCGAGGCCGTGATGCGAAGCGGCGTCGCGACGACGATGACCTCGTGCGACAGCTCGTCCGACTGCCAGTCGCTGCGGTACGCGCGGGTACCGGACGGCCCGGCGGGATCGGCCACCTCGACTTCGTAGCCCTGCGAATCGAGGAATTCGACGAACCAGCGGCCCATTTTGCCGCTCCCGCCGATGACGAGCGCCCGGCGACCCGCACCCTGGCCCAGCGCGGCTACCTGGGCCTGCTCCTGCGTCGCGAGCGAGCTGCGGATCAGCAGGCGAAGCAGATTGTCGGCCAACGCGGGTGAGAGCCCGAGCTTTTCGGCAGCGAGACGCGCATTCATGAGCACGTCGCGCTCGCGCTGGAAGTCCCGCGTCGGGTGGCCGGTCGTGCGCTTGACCCGGGCAATGGACTCGGACAACTGCTGGCGCTCGGCGATGAGCGTGAGCAGTTCGGTGTCCAGTTTCGTCAGCCGCTCGCGCAGCCCGGCGAGATCCATCCAGCCATCCCCGTCCAAGGACCCGCCCTGTGTACCGGCCCGCCTGCCGCGGCGCAAGCGGGCCGGTGGTACGCGCCTCAGCCCTCGATGTGAAAGCTGAAGAACCAGCCGTCGCGCGGGTCGTAAGCCCAGTAGCCCGGCCGGTAACCTCGCCCGAAGTACAGGGAGGCATCCCGCCAGCCGGCGTCATAGCCGGACTGGTAGGCAAGGCCCACGCCATAGCCGTACGCCGGCCGTCGCCGCCAGTAACGATCATATCGGCCGTAGCTCTGCCAGTCGCGCCAGGCCAGTTCGTAACCCGACCGATAGCCAAAGTCGATCCGGTAGTGGGACGGCGGGACATAGCGCCAGTGGCGGTTGTCGTGCCAGCGCTCGAAGCGCCAGTCATCGTCGCGCCGCCAGCCATCGGAGCGACGCCAGTCATCGTCATGCCGCCCGTCGCGGCCGCGCCACTCTTCGCGACGCCCGTCATCGCCACGGCCGTCATGTCCGCGCCAGTCCTGCCGGTCGTCGCCGCGATCGCGGCCCCGGTCCCGGCCATCGTGACGGGTGTCTTTCGGCTGTACCTTGTTGGGAACGTAGTGGCCGCGCGGCTTGTCGTTGTCCGCGGAGGCGGGGCCCGCGAGCAGCAGGGCCAGCGAGGCGGTCATCAGGGCTTGCTTGAGCATGTCGGCTCCTCCACAGGATGCGTGGGGCCAGTGTCGGCGAGGCAAGCTGAATCCCGCCTTAATCGGCGGGCGGTTTGACGAAATCCAGCACTGCGCGGTTGAAACCCGCCGGGGAGTCCTGCTCGCTGTGGTGGCGGCTGCCGCGGAGCTCCACGAACCGCGCATGCGGCATCAGTGCCGTCCAGCGGCGCTTCTCCTCGCTGGTGGTGAGGTCGTGCTCGGCACCGAGGACGAGCACGGGCATGCGCAGCGACGACAGCCTGGACACGGCGCTCCAGCGCGTCAGCGCGCGCAGGGTCGCGAGATAGACAAAGCGGCTGGTGCCGCGCGCGCGCCGGATCAGCCGCCGGCGCAGCGCACGCTGGTTGCGTGCGGGAAACATCTTCTGCCCCAGCAGCCGCGCGACGCCTTCGACGCCCAGGAAAGCCGCAATCACGACCCGCAGCCAGGCCATGCGCCGGCGCTGCCAGTTCGTCAGCACGAAGGCGGGCGCCGTGTTGGCGAGCACGAGCGATGCCACGCTGGCCGGCGCCTGCAGCGCCAGCTCAATGGCGACCGCGCCGCCCATCGAGATTCCCACGACGTGGGCGGGCCCGGCGTGGCGCGCCGCAAGCAAGGCGATCATGTCGCGCGCATGCTGCCGGATGGTGTATGGCCCGCGGCGCTCGCTCGCGCCGAAGCCGCGCAGGTCCGGCACGATGACGCGATGGCGCACCGCAAATTCGGGCCGCTGCAGCCGCCAGTCGTCGCGGCTGCCCCCGAGGCCATGCAGGAGCAGGAGCGTCTCGCCCCGGCCCTCGTCGACATAGGCGATCCGGGCGCCATTGACGGTCATCCGTTTCACGCGCCCAAATTACACTGCCTGCCTGCGGCCGCGTTAACATCGCCGCATGCAGGCGCGATTCCAGACCCTGCCGGACCCGCTGCCGTCCGACCCGATGGCGCTCGCGTCGACCTGGTTTCGCCAGGCCTCCGACGAGCAGGTGCAGCGAAATCCGAACGCGATGAGCCTTGCGACGACGTCCGCCGACGGCAAGCCGTCGGTACGCGTCGTACTCTGCAAAGAGATCGTCATCGATCCGGGCTACCTCGTCTTCTATACGAACTACGAGTCTCGCAAGGGCCGCGAGCTTGCCGCGCGTCCCTGGGCCTCGGTGGTTTTCCTGTGGGATTCTCTCGGCCGGCAACTGCGGGTCGAGGGCCCGGTCGTGCATGCCCTCGCGAGCGAAAGCGATGACTACTTCGCGAGCCGCCCCTGGCGCAGCCGCCTCGCGGCCATTGCAAGCGAACAGAGCACGCCGATCGTCTCGCGCCAGCTCCTCATCGAACGCCTGCGGGAGACGGCGGCGCGGTTCGGCGCGCCGGACCCGTTCACGGCGCCGGATGACGACGTCGAACCGGGACTGCGCCTGCCCCGGCCGGCGCACTGGGGCGGCTTCCGGCTCTGGGCCGCGACGGTCGAACTCTGGGTCGAGGGCGAACACCGCCTGCACGATCGCGCGCGATGGACCCGCGTGATTGGGCCGGCCGGCGACGGTCGGTTCCAGGCCGAACCATGGCATCACCTGCGCCTGCAGCCGTGAGCGGGCGGGCCGCGCCGCGGCTCGAATGTCGGGCGGTCGACGTCGCGGTCGCGGGTCGGACACTCGTGCGTGCGCTTGAATTCGAGTCGGACGGCGGAGAGTTTATCGCCGTGCTCGGCCGCAATGGCGTCGGCAAGACCCTCACGCTTCATACCCTCGCGGGCCTGCGCCCGCCGGCTTCCGGGACCGTACGGCTCGACGGCCGTGACATTGCCGAATGGCCGAACCGCGAGCGCGCGCGGCGGCTCGCGCTGCTGCCGCAGCTGACCGAGGATCCGTTTCCGTCCACGGTGCTGGAGACCGCGCTGATCGGCCGGCATCCGCACCTGCCGTTCTGGGAGTGGGAACATGCGGCCGATCTCGCCTGCGCGCGATCGGCACTCGCTGCCGTCGGCCTCGAGGCGCTGTCGGAGCGTGCCGTGGATTCTCGCTCTCCGGGCGGCGAACGGCGGCGGCTCGACATCGCGACCCTTCTCGCCCAGGACGCCGCCGTCTGCCTGCTCGACGAGCCGACCAATCACCTCGATCCGCGGCATCGCAGCGAAATGCTCGACTTGTTTCGTGCACGCAAGGATGCAGGGGGCCTCGTGATCGCGGCCTTGCACGACGCAACGCTGGCGGCGCGCTCTGCGGACAAGGCGCTGCTGCTGTTCGGCGACGGGCGCTGGCGCTACGGCGACGCCGCTACGGTCCTGTCCGGCGCCAACCTGTCGGAAGCTTGACGACGTGCCGGTCGGCGAGCTCGCCTGGCGCGGGCAGCGCGTGTTCGTCAGCGCCGAAGCCTAGGGATTCAATGCGTCGAGGACGGCGTCATGCAGCGCGCCGTTCGAGGCAAGGATGTTTTTCGATTCGAGCCCGATCGGCGCGCCCTGCAAGTCCGTGACACGCCCGCCCGCCTCCTCGACGATCACCGTAAGCGCCGCGATGTCGAGGATATGGATGTCGGTTTCGATGACTGCCTCGATCTTCCCGGCCGCGAGCAGGTGATAGTGAAGGAAGTCGCCGAAGCCGCGGATGCGGTCGAGTCGCGAGACCAGCCGGCCGAATGCCGCCCATCGCGGCCCCTGCGCCAGCGAGCGCAGGTTGCCGGTCGAAATCGTCGCTGCCTCGAGAGACTCGATGCGGCTGACGGCAAGGCGCGCACCATCCATCCACGCGCCGCCACCACGCTCGGCCCAGGCCGTCTCGCCATACACCGGGGCGCAGGAAACGCCGACCTGCAGCCGGCCGCGACGCATGACCGCGATCTGGGTCGAGAACATCGGATAGTGGCGCACGAAGGACTTCGTGCCGTCAATGGGATCGACGAGCCACAGGTGCTCGGCATCCAGGCGTTCCGCGGCGGATTCCTCGCCGTAGAAACCATCCTCGGGAAAGCGCGATCGCACCAGGGCCCGGATCGCCTGCTCCGCCGCGATGTCGGTGTCCGTCACCGGCGATCCATCGGGCTTGGTGCGGGCGGCAATCGCACCCTGATAACTCGCGCGGATCAGTTCCGCCGCGGCGGCGGCGCCCGCACGTGCCGCTTCGAGTCTTCCGGTGTCTGCCATGCGGCCACACTGCGGGGCGGTCGGCCCTCCGTCAACGGCGGCTTGACCGGCCCGGGGCGCCTCCGCAGAATGACCCGCGATGACAGGTGCCCCGGGCGCGAGCCCGGGCTAATCGGGCAGCCTGTGCGCGAGTCGCTCGCCATCCCGGCACTGCCCCCGCAACGGTAAACGGCGCAAGCCGCATCACGCAGGCGAAGCCTGCAGCCACTGCCGGAATCTCCGTGGGAAGGCGATGTGGACGGTCCCCCGGGACACGCCGTGAGTCCGGAGACCGGCCCGTCAGCAAAAGCCAGTCGCGGCGGGCGACCCAGGGGTGCGCGCTCTCCGCCCTTCCCTCTCCGATGCGTCCGCGGCCGGTGAGTTCTTAATTCACCGCTCGGGAGGAGCACGGATAAACCTCATTGTCCTTCTTGCCGCTGCCGCCGGCAGCCAGGCCCTCGAACCCGTTGTCGTCACCGCGACGCGCACCGAGAATCCCGCCGGGGAAGTCCTCGCGAGCGTCGAACTGATTCCCGGCGACGACCTGGTTCGCCAGCCCGCCGCAGACCTCGGTGAAGCGCTGCGCTTCGTGCCGGGCGTCGAGGTCGCGCGCCTCGGCGGGCCGGGCCAGCAGACTTCGCTGTTCCTGCGCGGCACGGATTCGAATCACGTCCTCGTGCTGATCGACGGACTGCGCATCAATCCCGGAACCATCGGCACCGCCGCGATCCAGAACATCGCACCGGAGTTCGTCGAGCGCGTCGAGGTCGTCAAGGGGCCGCGATCGACGCTTTACGGCTCGGACGCGATTGGCGGCGTGATCAACGTGATTACGCGCAGCGCCGGCGAGAAGCGGCAGCGTGCAGGTAGGCTATGGCCGCTACCACACGCGCAGCGCGAGCTTTTCGGCGGGCTTCGGCGGCGATCATGCGCAGGCTGCAATCGCCGGATCCCGGATCGACAGCGCGGAATTTCCGACCCGCACCGGCGACACCGTCGACCGCGGCTACGAGAGCACGTCATTCACGGCCTCGGCGAGCGTGGGTGCGGGTCCCTTGAAACTCGGGCTGCGGGCCTGGTACGCCGAGGGCACGACCGAGTACTCGGACTTCTTCGTGGCGCCAGTCGACCAGGACTTCGAAAATTCGACAGTCGCGCTCTCAGCGGACTACGCGCCGACCGAAGCCTGGACCTCGCGGCTCGTGCTCGCGCACGCCGTGGATGACCTCGAGCAGAATCAGTCGGCCGACTTCCTGGATACGAAGCGCAGCACCGTGGACTGGCAGAACGACTTCGTGGTCGGCGGGCACAACACGCTCACGGCGGGCGTACTCTGGCAGGCCGAGGAAGCGGAGGCCGAATCCTTCGGTCTGCCCTACGGCTCGGACACCACGACCCGCCAGCTCTACCTGCAGGACCAGCTCGCGTGGGCCCGCACCGCCTGCTTCTGGGCGCCGCGTACACGGATCACGAGACATTTGGCGGCCATGCCACCTGGAATGCAGAATATGGATTCGAGCTCGCCGGCGGCGCCCTGCTGGCGGCCTCGGCGGGCACCGGATTCCGGGCGCCTGACGCGACCGATCTCTATGGCTTTGGCGGCAATCCCGGCCTGGAGCCGGAGGCGTCGCGGAGCTTTGAACTGCGGTACCGGCAGCTGGTCGGCGATCGGCAGTCCGTATCACTCGCGGCGTTTCGCAATGACATCGACCAGCTGATCGACTTCGTCGTGATCGACCCCGACACCTTCGAGGGCGAGAATCGGAATGTCGCCAGGGCGCGTATCGACGGCCTCGAGGCAGCCTGGCAATTCGACGGCGAACAATGGGCGAGCCGCGCATCGATTACCCTCCAGGATCCCCGCGACCGCACGACGAACGCGCGCCTGCTGCGCCGCGCGCGCGAGAACGCGACCGTCTTCCTCGCCCGGCGCTTCGGGGCGAGCGAGGTCGCCGTCGACGTCCTGTACGCGGGCGAGCGGCGTGATTTCGGCTTCCCGTCGCAGACCGTGCTGCCGGGTTACTGGCTCCAAACCTCTCCGCCCGGGTCGCTCTCGGGAAGCGCTTTACATTGCTCGCGCGAATGGAGAACCTGTTGGACGAGGATTACGAGCTGGCAAGCGGCTTCAACACGATGGGACGCAGCCTGTTCGCTGCGCTGCGCTACGAGTTCCGCTGAGGGAGACCGTGGGCAACCGACTGTCGAAGATCTACACGCGCACCGGCGACGACGGCACAACCGGCCTCGGCGATGGCAGCCGCGTGCCCAAGGATGATCCGCGCGTCGAGGCCTACGGTTGCGTGGACGAGGCCAACAGCGCAATCGGCGTCGTCCTCGCCATGCCCGGCCTGCCGGCGGATGTCCGGGACCTCCTGACCGGTGTCCAGCACGAGCTCTTCGACCTCGGGGGCGAGTTGTGCATCCCCGGCCATCGTGCGATCGAAGACTCGCACGTGCTCGCGCTCGAACAGGCGCTCGACGGATTCAACGAACGCCTGCCGCCGCTAAAGGAATTCATCCTGCCGGGCGGCGGTGCCGCGGCGGCCGCCTGCCACCTCGCGCGTGCAATCTGCCGTCGCGCCGAGCGGCGTGCGTGGACACTCGCGCGCGTCGCGACGGTCGCCCCGGAACCGCTCCGGTACCTGAACCGCCTGTCGGATCTCCTGTTCGTACTGGCTCGCGTGCTCGCCCGCAACGAAAGCGGCGGCGAGGTGCTCTGGAAGCACCAGCGGCGCGGCGCGGCGCCGCAGCGTTAAGGCGAGGCGGACTTGCCGCGCGCCTCGTCGAGGCGCGCACAGACTTCGGCGGCACCTTGCGTGATGCGCGGACTCGGCCGCGCAAGCGCGTCCGCGGGCACGCGGTAGACGTTGCCTCGCGCAACCGCCGGCAACCCCGTGAAACGCGACCAGAACGGCACCGGGTCACCCTCGTCGGCCGACAGGATGACCTCGGGCGAGCGCGCGAGCACGGATTCGAGGTCCACCGGCAGGGCTTGTGCCTGCGAATCCGCGAATACATTCGTGCCGCCGCACAGCCCGACGATTTCCGTGATCAGGTGCGGACCGCCAACCGTGTAGAGCGGAGCGCCGTCGATCTGCACGAAGACACGGATCTTCGGCCGCTTGCGATAGCGCTCGCGCAGCGCCGCAATGCGCTGCCGGAAATCCCGGGCCGCGGCCGCAGCAGCCTCCTCTGTGCCCGCGAGAGCACCGAGCGTCACCAGGCCTGTCGCGATGTCGTCGAGTTTCTCCGTCGGGATGCTGACCACGCGAATGCCGAGGCCCTCAAGCCGCTCTGCGACACCGGACGGCGTGCCTGTCGCCCAGACGACCGCGACCGTCGGCGCGAGCGCGACGATGCGCTCGTAGTCGAGCCGGAATGCGTCCCCGACCTGCGGCAGGGCGCGTGCCGCTTCCGGGTAGTCGCTGAAGGCGCTGACGGCGACCACCTGATCCGCGGCGCCGGCGGCAAACAGCATCTCGGTCAGGTTGGGCGCGACACTCACGATCCGCTCATGCAAGGGCGCCGTCTGCTCCTGTGCGCAGGCGACGAGCCCGATCGCGAGCAGCACGGCCAGCAGTTTCAGGCGAGCACCTCGCGCCGATATTCGGCGCCGCGCGCGCGGATTGCGCGTTCGAGCCGCCGCCAGTCGAAGGCCGGCCCCGGGTCGGTCTTGCGCCCCGGTGCAATGTCACTGTGGCCGGCGATCCAGCCCTGGGCGAGAGACGGGTACTCGCGTTGCAGGGCCGCGACCAGGTCGGCGAGCGCCTCGTACTGGCGATCGTCGTAAGGTGCGTCATCCGTGCCCTCGAGCTCGATACCGATCGAGAAATCATTGCAGGCGTCGCGGCCGCGCCAATGCGAGGTACCGGAGTGCCAGGCGCGGAGCCCGAACGGGACGTACTGCGTCAGGCCGCCATCACGCGAGATCAGCACGTGCGACGAGACGCGCAGGTGCTGGATCGTCCCGAAATAAGGATGTTCCGCCGCGGGCAGCGTATTCATGAAGAACCGCTCGATCCACGGCCCGCCGAAGCGCCCCGGCGGCAGGCTGATGCCATGGATGACGACGAGTTCGGGCGCGAGGCCCGGCGGCCGGGCATCGCAATTCGGCGACAGGGCGGCGCGGACGCCGGAGAGCAATCCCGTCGCAATCAAGAAGGCGGGCATGGCGACAGCTTAGCCCGCGCCATTCGCGGCTTCCATCGCATACACTCATTCCGATGACCGGGCCTTCGCCGAACGCCGCGATCGCTGCACGCGACCTTGCGGTCCTCTGGCATCCATGCACGCAGATGCAGGACCACGAACGCCTGCCGCTGGTGCCGATCGCGCGCGGCCAGGGCGTGTGGCTCGAAGACTTCGAGGGGCGGCGTTACCTCGACGGCATCAGCTCCTGGTGGGTCAATCTGTTCGGCCACGCGAACCCGCGCATCAACGCGGCGATCCGCGAACAGCTCGAGCGACTCGAACATGTCCTGCTCGCCGGCTTCACGCACGGTCCCGTGCTCGAGCTGTCCGAAGCCCTCGTCCGTATCGTGCCCCCAGGCCTCACGCGCTGTTTCTTCGCCGACAACGGCTCCGCCGCCGTCGAGGTCGCAGTCAAGATGAGCTTCCACTACTGGCAGAACCTCGGGCGACCGGAAAGGCGCCGTTTCGTGACGCTGTCGAACAGTTATCACGGCGAGACCCTCGGGGCGCTCGCAGTCGGCGACGTCGAGTTGTACAAAAACGTGTAC
Organism: uncultured Gammaproteobacteria bacterium; assembly: GCA_963738285.1. GTDB lineage: Bacteria > Pseudomonadota > Gammaproteobacteria > Steroidobacterales > Steroidobacteraceae > SCUD01. The sequence continues at coordinate 67,108 of CAVTVX010000011.1, forward strand.
CAGCCGCTCCTGATGGACGTCATCACGGTGCCCTCGCCGGACTGCCACGGGCGCGAGCCCGGCGAGAGCTGGGAATCGCACAGCCGCCGCATGTTCTCGCATATGGAGGCTGCGCTCGCCGCGCGCGGCGACGAGATCGCGGCGGTGATCGTCGAACCGCTGGTCCAGTGCGCCGGCTCGATGCGCATGTACCACCCGGCCTGGCTCGCGATGCTGCGCGAGGCCTGCGACCGCCACGACGTACTGCTGATCGCCGACGAAATCGCGGTCGGTTTCGGCCGCACCGGCACGCTATTCGCCTGCGAACAGGCCGGCATCCGGCCGGACCTTCTCT
>CAVTVX010000012.1:0-85165 GCA_963738285.1 uncultured Gammaproteobacteria bacterium
TTGCGGCCCGTGTGCAGGCCGATCCCGGTCGAACGGATAGCGTCTTTCAGCGTGCGTTGCTGGGCCATGGATGAGCCTCGCTCCAAACTAGCACATTGCGCGGGTCGCCGGCCGCCGGCCAGCGGAGGAAAGCCGGCGGCCGTCTTCCCGTGCTCATGGCACGACCGGCGGATCCCGTTCCCGCAGGCGCTCGGCGCGGCGGCCCGACGCCCGGCGCCGCGCCCGCAGGCGCAGCAGCACGATGCGAAGCCCCTCGCTCCCGGCGCCGCGGCGGGACACCAGCCGCCTCAGTCGGCCTGGCGCCGGAGAAATGCCGGGATGTCGAGCACGTCCTCGGAGCCGAAGTCCGCCCGCAGCCCGTCGCCGACCGCGCGCTGCGGATGGCGGTGGATCGCCGGACGATCGAGATGCGAGTAGTCCGGTGCCGGCGCCCGGTTGCGCTGCGCGACCAGCTTGACGTCGGCATTGCGCCGGGCGACCGCGGGCGCCGGGGCGGCCGCCTGGGCGGGCGCCGCGATCTTGGGCTTGCTGCGGTTGAGGCCGGTCGCGACAACCGTGACCCGAAGCTCGCCCTGCATTTCCGGTTCGATGACCGTGCCGACCACGACGGTCGCATCCTCGGCCGCGAACTGCTTGACGGTATTGCCGACCTCCTCGAACTCGCCGATCGAAAGGTCGAGGCCCGCGGTGACGTTGACGAGGATGCCGTGCGCACCCGCGAGGTTGATGTCTTCGAGCAGCGGCGACGACACCGCCATCTCCGCCGCGACGCGTGCGCGATGCTCGCCGGTGCCTATCCCCGAGCCCATCATCGCGAGGCCCGTTTCGGACATCACCGTGCGCACGTCCGCGAAGTCCACGTTGATGAGACCGGGCCGCGTGATCAGCTCGGCGATGCCCTGCACCGCGCCCTGCAGCACTTCGTTGGCGCGCTTGAAGGCCTCGAGCAGCGTGGTCTGGCCGCCCAGGACCTGCAGCAGCTTCTGGTTCGGGATCGTGATCAGGGAATCCACGTGCCGCGAGAGTTCCGTGATGCCTGAATCCGCGATCGCGTGGCGCTTGTTGCCCTCCATCGTGAACGGCCGGGTCACGACCGCGACGGTGAGGATGCCGAGCTCGCGAGCCACCTGCGCGACGACCGGGGCTGCGCCCGTGCCCGTCCCGCCGCCCATGCCGGCCGTGATGAAGAGCATGTCGCATCCCTCGATCAGCTCGATGACGCGGTCACGGTCTTCCATCGCCGCCTGCCGGCCGACCTCGGGATTGGCTCCGGCGCCGAGACCCTTCGTGATGTTGCAGCCGATCTGCAGCGAGGTCTTCACCTGCGAGTGCTTGAGCGCCTGCGCGTCGGTATTCACGCAGATGAACTCGACACCCTCGATGCCGCACTTCGCCATGTGCGAGACCGCGTTGCCGCCGCCGCCCCCCACGCCGATCACCTTGATCACAGCCGTCTGGCTGAAAGAATCCATCAGTTCAAACATGTCCGCTCCTCCGCTATCTCAGAAATACCCCTGGAACCACGATTTCATCCGCTCAGTCACCGTCTTCACGCCTTCGCCGATGAGCTTCGGCGCCGGCTGGCCGGCGTTGACCCGGCCGTAAAGCAGGAGACCCACGCCGGTCGCATGGATCGGGTTTTTCACGACATCCCCGAGGCCGGTCACGCCCGCGGGACTCCCGAGGCGGACCGGCATGTGGAAGATTTCCTCGGCGAGCTCGACGGCGCCTTCCATCTTGGCGCTGCCGCCGGTGAGCACGACGCCCGCGGCCACCGCCTCCTCGAAACCGGAGCGACGGAGCTCGTCGCGGATCAGCATGAAGAGCTCCTCGTAGCGGGGCTCCACGATTTCCGCCAGCGTCTGGCGCGCGAGGCGGCGCGAAGGCCGGTCTCCGACCGACGGCACCTCGATCGTCTCGTCCGGATTCGCGAGCTGCGAAAGCGCGCAGGCGTAGCGAATCTTGATCTCCTCCGCGTAGGGGGTCGGCGTGCGCATCGACACCGCGATGTCATTCGTGACCTGGTCGCCGGCGACCGGGATCACGGCCGTGTGCCGGATCGCGCCGCCCGAGAAGACCGCGATGTCGGTCGTTCCGCCGCCGACATCCACCAGGCAGACCCCGAGTTCCTTTTCGTCGTCGGTCAGGACGGCGAACGAGGAGGCGAGCTGCTCGAGCACGATGTCCTCGACTTCGAGCCCGCAGCGCTGGACGCACTTGACGATGTTCTGGGCCGCGCTTTCGGCCCCGGTCACGATGTGGACGCGGGCCTCGAGCCGCACGCCCGACATGCCGATCGGCTCGCGGATTCCCTCCTGCCCGTCGATGATGAATTCCTGCGGCAGGACATGGAGGATCTTCTGGTCAGCCGGGATCGGCACGGCCTGCGCGGCGTCCATGACGCGCGCCACGTCGCCGCCCGCGACTTCCTTGTCCTTGATCGCGACGATGCCGTGCGAGTTGAGGCTGCGCACGTGACTGCCCGCGATGCCGGTGAACACCGAGCGGATCTCGACGCCCGCCATGAGTTCCGCCTCCTCGACGGCGCGCTGGATGGACTGGACCGTCGAATCGATGTTGACCACGACGCCCTTCTTGAGGCCGCGCGAAGGGTGCGAGCCGAGGCCGATCACCTCGAGGCTGCCGTCTCCATGCACTTCGCCGACGAGCGACACGACCTTCGAAGTGCCGATGTCGAGCCCCACGATCAGGTTGCGATCGGAACGTTTAGCCATCGAATCCGGGAACTCCGTTGGTCTGGCGAGCCATGGCGGCGGGTGCGGCGCGCGGCGGCTTGCGGTTGCCGCGCCAGCCGATCGAAAAACCGTTCGAGTAGCGCATGTCGACGTAGCGGACGTCGGCGGCGCGCCCGGCAATGACCTCCGCTCCGAACTGGACGAACCGGTCCATGCGTTCGTCCACCTGGCGGCGGCCGAGGCGAACCGTCACGCCGGTCGAGAGATCCAGTTCCCACGCTCCGCGCGGATCGAGCCGGAGCGCCGAGACCTGCAGGCCGAGGCTGCTCAGCCGGCCCTGGATCGCGAGGTAACGCTGCGCAACCTGCCACTCGGCGCCCGCGGGCCCGTCCAGCCGCGGCAATTCCGGCGGCACGAGGTTCACCCCGCTCGCGAAAAGCTCTCCGCGCGTATTGAGCAGCCCGTCCTCGCCCCAACGCGCGGCGGCCTGCTGCTCGACGATCTCGATCCGGATCCTGTCGGGCCACAGCCTCTGCACGCGCGTGCGGTCCACCCAGGCAAGCGCTTCGACGGCCTTGCGGACCTTGTCGAGGTCGGCGCTCACGAAGCCGCCTTTCAGCGCGCCGAGCGCCGCCTGCTGGACCTCGACGGCGGTGACGCGCTGGAATGGCCCGTCGATCACGATGCTGCGAACGGGCTGGTCGAGGCCGAGCACCAGCAGGAGTCCCAGCGCGCCGAGCGCGGCGAACGCGCCCGCGATCCGCCCCGCGCGTGGCCACTCGAGCTTCGGCAGCCGGATGCGGCGGTCGGCCGGCTTCCTGCGGTTGCGCCTGCGCAAGACTCCCATGGCTCAGGCCCTCTCCCTGGCGAAGCTGGTCTCGAGGATTCGCCAGGCGAGCTCCGGGAGATCGATGCCCGCGGCGCGCGCGGCCATCGGCACGAGGCTGTGGCTCGTCATGCCCGGCACGGTGTTGATTTCCAGGAGCAGCGGCACTTCGTCCGCTCCCGTCACGAAATCGACCCGGCCCCAGCCCGATGCGCCCGTCGCTTCGAAGGTCGCGAGCGCGGCCTGCTGCAGGGCCGACTCCGCGGCGGCGTTCAGGCCGCAGGGAATCAGGTAGCGCGTGTCGTCCGCGAAGTACTTCGCCTGGTAGTCGTAGAAGCTGCGCGGCGTCTCGATCCGGATTGCGGGCAGCGCCTCTTCCTGCAGGACGCCGACCGTGTATTCGCCGCCCGTGATCCAGCGTTCGGCGATCACGACCGGATCGAGTGCAGAGGCCGCGCGCCAGGCGGCGGGCAATTCGGCCGCGCTCGCGACCCGGCTCATGCCGACGCTGGACCCCTGGGTCGCGGGCTTCACCGCGAGCGGCAGGCCGAGCTCGGCAACGGCGCGTTCGAAATCGGCGGCGCCGGCGAGCTCGATCCAGGGCGGCGTCGCGACGCCCGCGGCCTGCGACAATCGCTTGGTGCGGAGCTTGTCCATGCCGACGGCGGAGCCGAGCACGCCGCTGCCGGTGTATGGCAGGCCGAGCCACTCGAGCGCGCCCTGGACCGCGCCGTCCTCGCCGCCCGGCCCGTGCAGGGCGATGAAGACGCGGTCGAAGCCCGAGGTGACGAGGTCGGTGAGCGCACGATCGGCGGGATCGAAGCCCGCGGCGTCGATACCCCGGGCGACGAGCGCGTCGAGCACCGCGTTGCCCGTCATCAGCGAAATCTCGCGCTCGGCGGAAGAGCCGCCCAGCAGCACGGCGACGCGGCCGAAGTCCGCCGCGTCCGTGACGCGGCGCCGTGGCTTGCCGCTCGCGCGCAGGCGGCTCACGCGGCCTCCCCGATCACGCGAACTTCGGGTACGAGGCGCACGCCGTGCACGCGCTCGACCGTCGCCTGAACGTGGCGCAGCAGCGCCTCCAGGTCGGCCGCGGTGGCCTTGCCTTCGTTGACGATGAAATTGGCGTGCTTGTCCGAAACCGCCGCGCCGCCCAGGCGAAAGCCCTTCAGCCCGGCACGTTCGATCAGGTCGGCGGCGTGCCCGCCGCGCGGGTTGGTGAACACGGAGCCGCAGCTCCAGCGGCCGATCGGCTGGCTCGCATGGCGCTGCTCGAGGAGCCGCCTGATCGAGTCGGTGCTCGCGTCGGGCCGGGATTCGAATCGGAAAGTCGCGGCCAGAAACCACTCGCCCGGAACCGGCGGCGTCACGCTGCGGTAGGCAAAGTGGTACTCGGCGGCGTCCCGGCGATGACGGAGACCCGCACGGTCTATGGTTTCGGCTTCGACCACCCGCGGCCAGGTCTCGCCGCCCCAGGCGCCCGCGTTCATCGCCAGCGCGCCGCCGACAGTCCCGGGAATCCCGGCAAAGAAATCCGCGGGCCCGAGTTTCCACTTCGCGCACTGGCGCCCGAGCCTCGCGCAGGCGACGCCCGCTTCCGCGCGCACGCAGTCCGTGCCCACGCGTTCGAGCGCATTGAGGATTCCGTGCACGGAAATCACGACGCCGCGGATGCCGCCGTCGCGCACCAGGAGGTTGCTGCCAAGCCCGACCCAGGTGACCGGGACCTCCGCCGGCAGCATGCGCAGGAACGCCGACAGGTCCTCGACGTCGCGCGGCGAGAACCAGGCGTCCGCAGGCCCGCCGACGTGCCAGGACGTGTGCCGGGACATCGGTTCTTCGCGGAGCACGCGGCCCTCGAACCCGGCGGCGATCGCGATGTCGTTCATCGACCGGCCCTCGCGCTCGTCACGCCCAGCCGCGTCGGCAGCTCGTGCGCGACGGCGCCGATGCTGCCGGCGCCCATCGTCAGCACGACGTCGCGATCCGCGATCACGCCCGCCAGTGCCGCAGACAGTTCGTGCACGTCTTCGACGAATACCGGCTCGAGCCGGCCGCGCCCGCGCACGGCGCGGCAGATCGCGCGGCCGTCGGCGTTTGCGATCGGCTCCTCGCCCGCGGCATAGACCTCGGTCACGACCAGCGCATCCGCCGCCGAGAGCGCCCGCCCGAAATCGTCGATCAGGTCGCGCGTGCGGGTATAGCGGTGTGGCTGGAACGCGAGCACCAGCCGGCGTCCCGGCCAGGCCTGGCGCGCGGCGTCGATCGTGGCCTCGATTTCCGTCGGGTGATGGCCGTAGTCGTCGACGAGCGTGATCCGGCCCGATCGGGTCGCGACCTCGCCCACGACCTCGAGCCGGCGACCGATGCCCTGGAAGCCGGCCAGCGCGCGCTGGATCGCGGCGTCCTCGACTTCGAGCTCGGTCGCGACCGCGATCGCCGCGAGGGCGTTCCTGACGTTGTGCAGGCCCGGCAGGTTGAGCGCAATGGCCAGCGGCGGCCGGCCGGCGCGAATCGCCCGGAAGCGTGTCGTGCCGCCTTCCCGATCCAGCGCAGTGGCGCGAAGGTCCGCGTCCGCGCCGAGTCCGTAGCGGATTGTCGGGCGTCCGACCTGAGGCAGGAGCTCGCGGACCACGTCGTCATCGGAGCAGAGGACCGCGAGCCCGTAGAACGGAAGGTTGTGCAGGAATTCGACGAAACTCTGCTTGAGCCTCTCGAAATCGCCGCCATGCGTGACGAGATGGTCGTTGTCCACGTTCGTGACGACGGCGATGACCGGCTGCAGGTGCAGGAACGAGGCATCGCTCTCGTCCGCTTCGGCCACGAGATACCGGCTCGTGCCAAGCTTCGCGTTGCTGCCCGCGCTCTTCAGCTGCCCGCCAATCACGAAAGTCGGGTCCAGCCCGCCCTCGGCGAGGACCGAGGCGATCAGGCTCGTGGTCGTGGTCTTGCCGTGCGTGCCCGCGACGGCGATGCCCTGGCGGAACCGCATCAGCTCGCCCAGCATCTCGGCCCGCCGCACGACCGGAATGCGCGCCTCCTGCGCCGCCACGAGTTCCGGGTTCGAGGGAGCGATCGCCGACGAGACGACGACGACACTCGCGCCCGCGGCCTGCTCCGCCGCGTGACCGATGAAAATGCGCACGCCCATCGCCTGAAGCCGCGCCGTCACGGCGTTCGGGCGCAGATCCGACCCCTGGACGGCGTAGCCGAGATTGACGAGCACCTCGGCAATCCCGCCCATCCCGGCCCCGCCGATGCCGATCAGGTGAATGAGCCCCACGCGCCGCATGCGGTCGCTCATGCGCGTCCGCCCTCCACCGCGAGACAGAGTTCCGCGACACGCTGCGCCGCGTCGGTCACGGCAAGCGCGCGCGCCGCGTCCGCCATCGCGAGGAGCCGCGCACGGCCGTTGCCGAACAGTGTCGCGAGGCGATTGGCGAGCTCTTCCGCGCTCAGCCCCATTTCCGATACGACCTGCGCGGCGCTCACGCGACCCAGCCATTCGGCGTTCCGGGTCTGGTGATCGTCCACGGCGCCCGGGAACGGCACGAGGATCGAGCCGACGCCGGCGGCCGCCAGCTCCGCGACGGTCGATGCGCCTGCGCGCGACACGACGAGGTCGGCGTTCGCATAGGCAGCCGCCATGTCGTCGATGTACTCCCGCACTTCGGCCTGGATTCCGGCCGCGCGATAGGCCGCCTCGGTCGACGCGCGATCGCGCGCTCCGGACTGGTGCAGAACCCAGGGCCGCCGCGACTCGGGCAGGAGCGCAATGGCCGCCGGGACCAGCCGGTTGAGCGCGGATGCGCCCTGGCTGCCCCCGAAGACGAACAGCCGCATCGGGCCGTTCCTCGGTTCGAAGCGCTGCCGCGGCGGCGGGAGCCCGGCAATTTCGGGACGCACGGGATTACCGACGTAGAGCGCGCCGCGCGAGGCCGGGAAGCTGCCCGGAAAACCCTCGGCAATCCGCGAGGCGATGCGCGCGAGCCAGCGGTTGGTAAGGCCCGCGACCGCATTCTGTTCGTGGATCACGAGCGGCGCACCCGTCAGCCAGGCCGCGATGCCGCCGGGGCCGGAAGCGAAGCCTCCGCAGCCGAGCACGACGCTGGGGCGACGCCGGCGAAGCGCGGCGCGTGCCTCCCGGACGGCGCGAATGAGGGTGACCGGACTCGCCAACCAGCCCGCCGCGCCCTTGCCACGCAGTCCCTCGACCTGGATCCACTCCACCGGGTAACCGGCCGCCGGGACGAGGCGCGCTTCGATGCCGCGCTTCGTGCCGAGCCACACGATTTCACGGCTGGACCTCAGCCGGCCCGCGATGGCGAGCGCGGGAATCACGTGCCCGCCCGTCCCACCCGCCATGATCATGACGTTCCGGCTCATGCCGACCGCCCTTCCGGCGGAATCGCGCTCTTGCCGGAAGCGACGACCTCGTGGTGGACTCGCAGCAGCATGCCGATCCAGGCGAGCGTCACGAGCATGCTCGAACGCCCGTAGGACAGGAGCGGGAGCGTCAGGCCCTTCGTGGGCAGCAGGCCCATGTTCACGCCGATGTTCAGGAACGCCTGCAACCCGATCCAGACGCCGAAACCGGCGGCGATGCAGGCGTGAAGCGGCATGCCGGCATCGGCGGCGATGCGCGAAAGCCGCAGGCTCCGCAGGACCAGGGCGAGGAACCCGAGCACGACGACGATCACGCCGAGCAGGCCGAATTCCTCGGCCAGCACGGCGAACACGAAGTCCGTGTGCGCTTCGGGCAGGTAGAAGAGCTTCTGGATACTCGAGCCGAGTCCGACGCCGAACCATTCGCCGCGGCCGATCGCGATCAACGACTGCGTGAGCTGGAATCCGCTGTTGAACGGATCGGCCCAGGGATTCAGGAAGGCGGTGAGTCGTTGCAGGCGATAGTTGCTCGTGAGCGCAAGCACTGCGGCGCCCGCGGCACCGACGCCACAGACCAGCAGGAAGTCGCGCAGCCGCGCGCCTGCGACGAACAGCACAGCCGTTCCGGTCACGCAGAGCACGACGGCCGCGCCGAAGTCAGGCTCGACCAGCAGCAGTACGGCTGCCGCGGCGAGCACCGCAAGCGGCTTGAAAAAACCCTCGGCGGAACTGCGCAGCTCGGTCTGGTGGCGCACCGCGAAGACCGCGATGTAGGTGACGAGGAGCCAGCGGGCCATTTCCGACGGCTGGAAATTCACCGGGCCCAACCGGATCCAGCGTCGGCTGCCGTTCACTGCGTGGCCGATGCCCGGGATCAGCACCAGGATGAGGAGCGCGAAACTCGCGACGAGGAGCCACGGCGCGAAGCGTTTCCAGGCCGAGATCGGCACGACCAGCATCGCGGCACCGACCGTGCAGCCAAGCAGGGCCGAAAGGAGCTGGCGCTCGAAATAGAAGAACGGGTCGCCTGAAAGTCGCTCGGCAACATTGAGAGAGGCCGACGTCACCATCACGAGGCCGACGAGCAGCAGGCCGAAAACGGAGATCAGGATCACGGGGTCGATGGCGAGCCGCTGCTGGCGGCCCGCCGAGCGCGAGTACTGAAGCGAGATGCCGGCGCTCATTGTGCAAGCCCGCGCACGGCCGAGGCGAAAGCCTCGCCGCGCTGCGCGTAGTCGCGGAACATGTCGAAGCTCGCACAGGCAGGCGACAGGAGCACCGTGCCGCCCGGCCGGGCGATCGAGGCCGCGACGGCCACGGCGGCCTCCATAGAGTCCGCGAACGACACCGTGCAGCTTCGCGCGAGCGCGGCGGCAAGGAGCGGGGCGTCGCGGCCGATCAGCACGGCGTGACTGACCTTCCCCCTGCTGACGCGGCCCAGCGGCGCAAAGTCCTGGTCCTTGCCCTCCCCACCCGCGATCAGCACGAGCGGACCATCGAGTCCCTCGATGGCCGCGACCGTCGCGCCGACATTCGTGCCCTTGGAGTCGTCGATCCAGGCGATTCCGCGCCAGTCCCGCACGCGTTCCGTGCGATGCGGCAGCCCGGAAAAGCGGCGCAGCACGCCGGTCATCGCCTCACGCGGGAAGCCGCAGACGCTTCCGACCGCGAGCGCGGCGAGCGCGTTGGCCGCATTGTGTCGGCCCGGCAGGCGCAGCTCGCCGACTGGAAACAGCGGCTCGGTCCCCTCGGCCAGCCAGTCGCCGCCCTCACGCGTCATCAACCGGAAGTCGGCGTCCCGGCGGCGCAGGCTGAAGCCGACGCGGCGCTGTCCCGGGCGCGGCATGCGCACGACGATTCCGTCATCGAGGTTCACGATTGCGGTCGCCGCGCGCTCGAAGATGCGCGCCTTCGCGGCCGCATACTCGGCGACGTTGCGGTACCGGTCGAGGTGGTCGGGCGTCAGGTTCAGCACTGCGGCCGCCTCGAGCTGCAGCGAGTGGGTCGTCTCGAGCTGATACGAGGAGAGTTCGAGCACGTACATCGCCGCCGGCGGGCCGGCGAGCAGGTCGAGCGCGGGCTCGCCCAGGTTGCCGCCGACCCGCACCTCGACACCGGCCGCTTTCGCGAACTCGCCGACCAGCGTGGTGACGGTGCTCTTGCCGTTCGTACCCGTGATCCCGACGACACGGCCGTCCGCCTCGCGCGCGAAGAGCTCGATGTCGCCGATCAGGTCGAGTCCCCGCGAGGCCGCCTTGAGCAGCAGCGGCTCGGCGAGCGAGACCCCGGGCGACACGACGATCTGGTCGGCGCCTTCAAGCACGGCAGGATCGAATCCTCCGAGGACGGTCACTGCCTCGGGCACGAGGCGGCAAAGCTCCGCAAGTCCCGGCGGTTCCGCGCGCGAGTCCGTCACGACGAGGCGATGCCCGCGCGCGGCAAGGTGCCGGGCAGCCGAAACGCCGGTACGGCCCAGGCCCACGATCACGCTGCGCGGACTTGCGGATGGCTGCTGCATCAGCGGAGCTTCAGCGTCGCCAGCCCGATGAGAACCAGCATGAAGGAAATGATCCAGAAACGGACGATGACCTTCGGCTCGGCCCATCCCTTCAGTTCATAGTGGTGGTGGATCGGCGCCATGCGGAAGATGCGCTTGCCGCGCAGCCGGAACGACGCGACCTGCAGGATCACGGACACCGTCTCGAGCACGAAGACGCCGCCCATGATTGCGAGGACGATCTCCTGTCGGACGATCACGGCCACGACCCCGAGCGCCGCGCCGAGCGCGAGCGCGCCGATGTCGCCCATGAAGACCTGCGCCGGGTACGTGTTGAACCACAGGAAGCCGAGGCCGGCGCCGACGATCGTCGCGAGGAAGATGAGCATCTCGCCGGCGCCCGGCACATAGGGGATCTGCAGGTAGGCCGCGAAGTTGACATGCCCCGTGACGTAGGCGAAGACGCCGAGCGCTCCCGCGACCATCACGCAGGGCATGATCGCGAGCCCGTCGAGGCCGTCGGTCAGGTTGACGGCGTTGCTCGAGCCCACGATGACGAAGTAGGTGAAGAGGACGAAGGCCGCCGCGCTCATCGGGATCACGACATTCTTGAAAAACGGCACGTAGAGCGCGGTCTCGGCCGGCGTGTCGGCGGTCTGCCACAGCGCGGCTGCCGCCGCGACGCCGGCAAGGGACTGCCAGAGGTACTTCCAGCGCGCGGCCAGACCGCGCGGGTCCCGCACGACCAGCTTCAGGTAGTCGTCGTAGAAACCGATCAGCCCGAATGCGAGCGTCACCGTCAGCACGACCCAGACGAACCGGTTCGTGAGGTCCGCCCAGAGCAGCGTGCCCGCCGTGACCGCCACCAGAATCAGCGCACCACCCATGGTGGGCGTGCCCTTCTTGCCGAGGTGCGAGCCGGGACCGTCGTCGCGCACGACCTGGCCGATCTGGCGCGCGGCCAGCATGCGGATCATCGCCGGCCCGACGAAGAGAGCGATCGTCAGTGCAGTCAGCGCGGCGAAGATCGCGCGCAGCGTGAGGTACCCGAATACCCGGAACCCACCGTAGTAACCCGTCAGCCAGCCGAACAGATCGAGCAACATGGCGCGCCCTCAGTTCCCGTTGCCCGCTGCCGGCAGCGCAACCGCCAGCCGCTCGACGACGCGTTCCAGCCGGTTGACGCGCGATCCCTTCACGAGCGTCGTCACGCCGGGTTCGAGGCTGGCCGCGAGCGTGTCCGCGAGGCGCGCGGCGTCCTCGTACCAGGCGGCACGGGTCCCGAAGGCATCGACGGCATGGCGCGCGGCCTCTCCCATCGCGAACAGCCGGGTGACGCCGGCGCGGCGCGCGTAGTCGCCGATGACCGCGTGGCTCGCCGCGGTCTCCTCGCCGAGCTCGGCCATCTCTCCGAGCACCAGCCAGTGCTCGCCGGGCAGCGCACAGAGGACGTCGATTCCGGCGCGCACCGAGCTCGGATTGGCGTTGTAGGAATCGTCGATCAGCCAGGAACCGCGCGGTCCGGGCTTCAACTGCAGTCGCCCGGCGACCGGGCGGGTTTGCTCGAGCCCGGCGACGATCTCGCTCGGTCCGACGCCCGCAGCGTGGGCGGCCGCGGCCGCGCCCAATGCATTCGACACGTTGTGACGGCCCGCGAGGCCGAGCCGCACGCGGGCCTGGTCGCCACCGATCGCGAGCGTGAAGGTCGTGGCGAACGCCCCCGACTCGATGCGGCCCTGGATCGCCTGCGCGCGCACCTCGGCCGGCGCGTCGATCGCGAAGCGGACGATGCGCGCGCCCCCGGCCATGCTCTGCCAGAGCCCGGCGAACGGGTCGTCCGCGTTGATGACGGCGGTTCCGTCACGACCCAGCGCGGCGTACATCTCGCCCTCGGCGCGGGCGACGCCCGCCAGGTCGCCGAATCCCTCGAGGTGCTCATCCCCCGCATTCGTGACGAGCGCGATCGACGGCCGCGCCAGCGCGGCGAGCGCGGCAATTTCGCCGGGGTGATTGGCGCCCATCTCGATGACCGCGTATCGGTGGCCCGGATCGAGCCGAAGAAGCGTCAACGGCACGCCGATGTGATTGTTGAGATTGCCCCGCGTCGCCAGCGTGGGACCGGCACGACCCAGGATCGCGTAAAGAAATTCCTTGGTCGTCGTCTTGCCGTTGCTTCCGCCGACCCCGAGCACCATGGCGTCGCATTTGCGGCGCCAGGCGCCGGCGAGTGCCGTGAGCGCCGCCTGCGTCCCGCCGACGATGACCTGGGGCAGCGCGGCGCGCGCCGCCTGCTCGACCACCGCCCCCGCCGCTCCGCGGTCGCGCGCCGCGGCCACATACGCGTGGCCGTCGTATCGGGTGCCGCGAATCGCGACGAAGAGCTGGTCCTGCTCGATCGTCCGCGAGTCGATGGAAACGCCCGTGAAAGCAGCGTCCTCGCCAGCGAGACGACCCGCGGTCACGGCGGCGACTTCGGACAGCCGGCCCTTCACGGTGCGCCGCCGACGAGATCGCGCAGGCAATCCCGATCGCTGAACGGGCGCCGCTCGTTGCCGACGACCTGGTATTCCTCGTGTCCCTTGCCGGCAATCAGGATCGCGTCGCCGGTCACCGCCTCGGCGACCGCCAATTCAATGGCGTGCGCGCGATTACGCTCGACGAGCGCCTTCTCCGGACGCCGGAGTCCCTGCAGGATCATGGCGACGATACGATCCCCGTCCTCGCCGCGCGGGTTGTCGTCCGTGACAATGACGCGGTCGGCGAGCCGCTCCGCGGCCTCTCCCATCAGCGCGCGCTTGCCGGGATCGCGCTCACCCCCGCAACCGAACACGACGAACACGCGCCCGCGGGCGTGCGCGCGTACCGCGGCCAGCGCTTTCGCGAGCGCGTCGGGCGTGTGCGCATAGTCGACCACTGCGAGCGCCCCGCCTGCGAGGCGATGCCCTTCCATGCGTCCGGGCGGCGCATCGCAGCCCCCGAGCGCGCCGACGGCCTCGTCCACCCCGAACTGCCAGGCAAGCAGCACGCCGAGCGTAACGGCCAGGTTCTCGGCATTGAATCCGCCGATCAGGCGTGAGCGCAGGCGCCTGGCGCCGAAGTGGCCGTTGATTTCCAGCTCGATGCCTGTCTCGCCGGCGCTTACGCGACCGACGTGGACGAAGCGCGCCGCGTCCGGTGCCTCACCGCCGACCGCTACCGCAGTCAGCACGACGCCGGGCTCGAGCCCGGCGGCGAAGCGTGCGCCGACGGCATCGCCGACATTGATCACCGCGTGCTCGAGTCCGGGCAGCCTGAACAGGCGCCGCTTGGCCTCGGCGTAGCGATGCATCGTTCCGTGGTAATCCAGGTGGTCGCGGCTCAGGTTGCAGAACGCGGCGACCTGCATGCGGACGCCGTCGATGCGGTGCTGGTCGAGCGCATGGGACGACACTTCCATCGCGACGTGGCTCGCGCCCGCATCGGAGAGCGCGCGCAGTTGCCGGTGCAGCGTGATGACGTCGGGCGTCGTCAGCGAGGCGCCCTTCACGTCCGGCGGGAATCCGCTGCCGAGGGTGCCGGCGTAGGCGCCGCGGCGCGCGAGCCGCAGGGCGGCGGACGCGAGCAGCCAGGCGCAGGTGGTCTTGCCATTCGTTCCCGTGACGCCCGCGATCGTGAGCCGTGCGGAGGGCATGCCATAGAAACGGTCCGCGATGCCCCCAAGGCGGTCGCGCAGCTCGCGCACGGCGACGCACGGAACATGGGCGATCCCGTCGTCGGGCGCCCGCCCCTCCGCGGGATCCCACAGGATTGCGCAGGCACCGCGCGCGGCCGCCTCCGCGGCGTGCTCGAGACCGTGGCGACGGCCGCCTTTCAGCGCGACGAACGCGTCGCCGGCGGAGACGGTGCGCGAATCGAGCGTGAGCCCGGATACGTCCGTCCGCGGCGCGGGCGCGAGGCCCGCAAGCAGGTCGTCGAGCCGGAAATGCGCGCTCATGGCCCGGCATCCATGCCGCCGACGGGCGAGACGTGCGCAAGGTCGTCCGGCGCCACCGACATCAGGCGAAGCGCGCCCGAAGTGACGGCCGAGAATACCGGCGCCGCGACGTCCCCGCCGTAGTACAGGGCGCCCTGGGGTTCATCGACCATCACCAGGACGGCGAGGCGCGGCTGCGTCGCCGGCACGACGCCCGCGAAAACCGCGAGATAGCGGTCGGTCGAGTAGCCTCCCGGAATCGCCTTCCAGGCGGTGCCCGTCTTGCCCGCGACCCGGTAGCCGGGCACCGCGGCCTTCGAACCCGTACCGGCGGGCGTCACCGCAAGCTCGAGCAGGCCGATCAAGTCGCGTGCGGTCCTGGCCGGCAGCTGGCGCTCTCCGGCCACCGGTTCCTCGACCTGTCGGAAGGTGATCGGCCGGTGCAGCCCGAAGGCGCCGATGGTCGCGTAGGCCTGGGCAAGCTGCAGCGGCGTCACCGACAGGCCGTATCCATAGGCCATCGTCGCGATATTGATCGGGCGCCAGTTCGAGGCGTTCGACAGCAGCCCCGCGGACTCGCCCGGAAATCCGCTGGCCGTCACCTCGCCGAAGCCGAGCCGGCGCAGCATGTCGTGCATGAGGTCGCGGTCGAGCGAGAGCGCGATCTTCGCCATTCCGACATTGCTCGAGCGCGCCAGGACCTGGCCAAGGTCAATGGTGCCGAGATCGCGGTGGTCGCGTATGGTCCGCGATCCGATCTTGAACGGCATGGCGTCGATCGTCGATTCCGGTCGATAACGCCCGGACGCGAGGGCGGCGGCGACCACGAAGGGCTTGATGCTCGAACCCGGCTCGAAGATATCCGTCGCGGCACGGTTGCGGTAGCGCGGCACTTCGTACTGGGTGCGGTCGTTGGGATTGAAGGACGGCTGGTTGACCATCGCGAGCACTTCGCCGGTCGCGATGTCGAGCACGATCACGGTGCCTGCCCGCGCATGGCGGGCGCGGACGGCGGCCTTCAGTTCGCGGTATGCCAGGTACTGGATGCGCAGGTCGATGCTCGTGTGCAGGTCCTCGCCCTCGACCGGCGAGCGCAGCACCTCCACGTTCTGGATCACCTGGCCGTGGCCGTCCTGGATCACACGTTTCTCGCCGTCGATGCCGGCGAGCGAGCGGTCAAATGCGAGCTCGAGGCCCTCCTGTCCCGCCTCGTCGAGATTGGTGAAGCCGAGCAGGTGGCCGGTCACCTCGGCGTTCGGGTAGAAGCGCTTGTATTCGCGCAGGAAATAGACCCCGGGGATCTTCAGCTCGCGGATCCTGGAAGCCTCCGAAGGATCGATGTGGCGAGCGACGTAAAGGAACTCGCGATCGAGATTGCTCGTGACGCGCTGCTCGAGCCACTGGCGGTTGAGCTTGAGCGCGCGCGCGAGCCGCACGATCCCGTCGCCGGCTTCCGCGAACTCGGGCGGGTTGACCCAGACCGTGTCGACCGGGGAACTGACCGCGAGCGGCTCGCCGAACCGGTCGAAGATCGCGCCGCGGTGCGCCAGCATTTTCGCGTCACGCGCATGCCGCATGTCCGCCTGCCTCGCAATGAACTGCTGGTCGAACACCTGCAGCTGCACCGAGCGCCCCAGCAGCACGAGCGCGCTCAGCGCGAGCATCGCGACCAGCAGGCGCGCGCGCCCGCGGAATTGCGGGGCATCGAACTCGATTTCGCCGTCGCGTCGCCTCATTGGGCGACGATCCGGACTTCATCGGGCTTCGGAAACACCATGTTTCCGCGTTCGACGGCGACCCGCTCGACAAAGGCATGGTTCGACCAGGCGCTCTGCTCGAGCTGCTGCCGGCCCCATTCGATGTTGAGGGCATCGCGTTCCGCGGACAGGCGCTCCAGCTGCACGAACAGCGCGCGCGATTCGTGGCGCGCGCGCACGACGGCGACCGCCGAGGCGAGCACGGCAAGCCACAGCAGCGGCAGGGCGACGAATGTCCAGCGCCGGCTCATGCGCCGAGCCTTTCGGCGACGCGCATGACGGCGCTGCGCGCCCGCGGATTTCGCGCGATCTCGGTCTCGTCGGCGAAAGTCGCGCGCCCGACGAGCCGCAGCCGTGGCCGCGCCGCGGCGGGCATGGCCGGAAGCCCGGCCCAGGCCGGGTCCTCACGGGTCGCCGCGCGCATGAAGCGCTTGACGATCCGGTCCTCGAGCGAATGAAAGCTGATCACGACGAGCCGCCCGCCGGGCGCAAGCGCGGCGACCGCCTGCGGCAGGGCATGCTCGATCTCCCCGAGCTCGTCGTTGACGTGGATGCGCAGCGCCTGGAACGTGCGCGTGGCCGGGTGGCGGCCCGGTTCGCGCCCCGGCACGGCGGCCGCGACGATGCCCGCCAGTCTTCCGGTGGTCTCGATCGGGCCTGACTCCCGGGCCGCGACGATCGCGCGCGCGATACGCCGCGCATGTCGCTCCTCGCCGAGACGCGCGATCACGGCTGCGATCTCCCGCTCGTCCGAGCGCGCGAGGAAACCGGCCGCGGAGTCGCCGGCATCCGGATCCATGCGCATGTCGAGCGGCCCGTCCCGCAGGAAGCTGAAACCGCGCCGTGCTTCGTCGAGCTGCGGCGAGGAGACGCCGAGATCGAAGAGGACGCCGTTGGCGCTCGCGGGCGGAACATGGCGCTCGAGTTCCGAGAATCGCGCGCGCACGAAGCGCGCGCGCGGGTCTGCATCAAAGAGGACGGCCGCGGCCGCCGCGGCCTCGGGATCGCGATCGATGGCAATCAAGCTTCCCTCTTCGCCGAGCCGGCCGAGGATTTCCCCGGCATGACCACCACGACCGAACGTCGCGTCCACGTAGCAGCCTTCGGCCCGGATCGCGAGCGATTCGATCGCCGCATTCCTGAGCACCGGCGCGTGTACCCCGTCGCGCGGCTCCGTCAGCGGCACGCCGTTCGGCGCGCCGATCACAGCGAAAGTGAACCCAGCTCCGCCGGCAGGGACGTCGACGGATTTTCTCCGTTCAGCCACTGCTCGCGACGCTCGTTCCAACGCTGTTCGTCCCACAACTCGAAGCGATTGCCCTGCCCGATCAGCATCGCGTTCCGCTCGAGGTGCGCGAACTCGCGCAGTGTCGGCGGCAGCAGCAGCCGGCCGTGCCCGTCGAGTTCGATGTCGGTCGCATGACCGACCATCAATCCCATCAGTCGGCGCGTGTGATCGTTCAGGCTCGGCAAGCGCAGGAGCTTGCTCTCGATTTCTTCCCAGTCAGGCAGCGGGTAGATCAGCAGGCACCGGTCACTGTCGATCGTGACCACGAGCCGGGACTCGCCGCGTTCGCCCAGGCGCTCGCGATACCGGGTGGGAATGACCATCCGGCCCTTCGTATCGAGGGTGACCTTCGTTGCGCCGCGAAACACGAGTTAAAACGGGACGTTGTCCCATTCCCCCCCACTTTTCCCCACTCGCTGCCACTATAGGCAGCCCATGGGACCCGGTCAACGGGTCAGCGCGATAAATTTCGTGACGCGTCAGTCACTTAGCGCCGAAGGCGGAAGCCCATTCTCGCTGGACACAGAGATACTTAAATCAGCGACTTACGCGCCGTTTCTGCAGCGACTTGTCACGGAAGCGCTGTTTTTTTGTTCAGCCGCGCGCGATGAGTGGGAGCCGGCCGATAAGCCGGGTTCTGTCGAGGGCAATCATTCCTCTGGGATGCACGTCGCCATGCACCTCAAGCAGCCTACCCGGAAGCACGCGCGGGCCACGCGTCGCGGCTTTCGCCGCTTGCTTCCCTATTTGGCCTTGCTCCCGGCGGGGTTTGCCTTGCCGTCGCCGTTGCCGTCGACGCGGTGCGCTCTTACCGCACCATTTCAACCTTGCCGTCGCGCTTGCGCGCGCTTGGGCGGTGTATTTTCTGTTGCACTTTCCGTGGGCTTGCGCCCCCCAGGCGTTACCTGGCGCCGTGCCATGCGGAGCCCGGACTTTCCTCCGCTTTCTCGCGAAAACGGCGATTGCCTGGCCGACTCCCGGCGCCACCTTAATGCGTCCGGGGCCGCCTCTCAAGTCGCGTCGGCGTCTGCTTCCTTCGTAAGGGCGAGTGCGCGCGCGTAGGCGTCGTTCCGGTGCACGCCGGTGAGGCTGGCTGCCGCAGCGGCCGCGGCGGAGGGCGGCAGGTGGCGCAACAGCACCGCCAGCGTTTCGTCGAGCTGCGCGGTGGATGGCTCCGCCGGGGGCGCGCCCTCGACCAGGATCACGGCCTCGCCTCTCGCCAGGTCCGGGTCGCCCTGAGCGCGCTGCGCGAGCTCGCCGAGGCCGCCGCGATAGAACGTCTCGAATCGTTTGGTGAGTTCACGCGCGACACAGGCGCGCCGTGCCGCGCCACAGGCCGCGGCCAGGTCCGTGAGGCAACCGGCGATGCGATGCGGCGCCTCGTAGATCACGAGCGTGCGCGTTTCCGTCGCGAGCTCGGCGAGGCGTCGCCTTCGCGCGGCCGCGCGAGCGGGCAGAAATCCCTCGAAGCAGAAGCGATCGCAGGGCAAGCCGGCGGCGGAGAGCGCCGCGACCGCGGCGCTGGGCCCCGGTATGGGCGTGACGACGATGCCAGCCTCGGCGGCGGCCGTGACGAGCAGGTAGCCCGGATCGCTCACGAGCGGCGTGCCGGCGTCGGAAATGAGGGCGATGCTCTCGCCGTTGCGCAGGCGGCCGACGAGCTCCGCCACGCGGGCCCGCTCGTTGTGCTCGTGCAGCGAAATGAGCGGCCGCTCAAGACCGAGCTCCCTGAGCAGGCGCCCGCTATGCCGCGTGTCCTCGGCGGCAACCGCGGAAGCAGCCGCGAGAATCTCGCGCGCTCGGGCGGAAATGTCGCCCAGGTTGCCGATCGGCGTCGCGACGACGTAGAGCACGCCCGAGCCAGCCACTATAAAATGTCCCTCACCGGCCGCACCGCGCAGCCGGACGATCCTCGCCAAGGGCCGCCGCCGATGCAAGCGAAACTCCGGATCGCCAGGAATGCCGCCGCCGCCCTCGCCGCGGCACTGGTCACGGCCTGCCAGCTGGCCGGATTGCCCTCGCTCGGCGGTCCCGACGCCGCCGTCGAGCGCGCCGAACGGCAGTCGCGCCAGGGCGATCACGCCGCAGCCGCGCGGAGCTATGAATCGGCTGCGCGCGGCGCTGCTGCGGGCGCCAGCAACGCGCTCTGGCTTGCGGCGGCCGGTGAGTGGCTGGCAGGCGCCGATGTCGCCGCGGCCGAGGCCGCGATCGCAAATCTGGTCCCGCCGCTGACCGCGGAGGATTTGCACGAGCAGCGCCGGCTCGACGCGGAAATCGCGCTGGCTCGCGGCGACGCGGCCCGCGCGGCCGAGATCATGCGAGGCGTTTCCGGGGACGACGCGGCCACCCTCGCCACGCGGGCCCGCGTGCAGTTCGGGAATCTCCGCGTCGCGGACGCGGTAGCGACCCTGATCGCGCGCGGTCGGCTGCTCCCGAACGCGGCCGACCGGCAGGCAAACCAGAGGATGATCGTGGACGGCATCCAGGCGGCGGTGCTTCGGGGCGGCAGCGCGCAGCCTCCCAAGGGCGCGGATCCGGTGCTCGCGGGCTGGCTCGAGCTCGGGAGAATACTCGCCGACGCGAAATCCGGCGCGCTCGGCTCCCAGCGCCGGCTGCAGGCCTGGCACGAACGCTACCCGGCCCACCCGGCAAGCGACTCGCTGTGGAAAGGCGTCGCCGAGCACCCCACGGCGCCGGGCGAGCGACCGCGCCAGGTTGCGCTGCTCCTGCCCCTGTCGGGACGGGCGGCCCCTGCGGGCAGCGCGGTTCGCGACGGATTTCTGGCCGCTTACTACGACGAGGGCGGCCCATCGCGTCCGCGCGTCCGCATCTACGACGTCTCGGAACGCGACACGCCCTCCGCCTACCTCCAGGCGCTCGCGGACGGCAGCGATTTCGTCGTCGGCCCGCTGACTCGCGAGGAGGTCACCGATCTCGCCTCGGTGGCGGATGGCCGCGCGGTGACGCTCGCGCTCAATTTCCTGCCGGACGGCGTGCAGGTGCCGGACCGGTTCTTCCAGTACGCGCTGTCGCCCGAAGACGAGGCGCGGCTTGCGGCGCGCCGCATCGTCGCCGATGGCCGCACGAGTGGAGTGACGCTGGTACCGCAGTCCGACTGGGGCCGGCGTGTGCAGGCCGCTTTCGCGGAGGAATTTGCGGCGGCAGGAGGCCGCATCGTGGACCAGGCGGACTACCTGCCGTCAACCGCGGATTTCAACGAGCTGCTGCGCCAGCTTCTGCGCACCACGGGCCAGCGCGGCAGCGCCCCGCGCGCAGATGCGCAGTTCATCTTCGTTGCCGCGCAACCCGTGCACGGCCGGCTGATCCGGACCCAGCTGCGATTCAACTACGCGAGCGCGCTGCCCATGTACGCGACTTCGGACATCTACGACCCGGCAGGCCCGGGCAACGTGGACCTCGACGGCGTGATCTTTCCGGACATGCCCTGGGTGCTCGATCCGCAGGGGCCATCGGCAACGGCCCAGGACACGGCAGCACGCGTGTTCCCCGGTCGCGCCGGGCAGCTCGGCCGCCTCTATGCCTTCGGCTACGACGCCTTCCGCCTGGTCGGCGAGCTGCCTCGCCTGCGCGCGGGGAGCGACGTGACGCTGCCGGGCCTGACCGGGCGACTCGAGATCGACGGCCAGGGCCGGGTGCGACGCGAACTCGACTGGGCGCA
Organism: uncultured Gammaproteobacteria bacterium; assembly: GCA_963738285.1. Taxonomy (GTDB): domain Bacteria; phylum Pseudomonadota; class Gammaproteobacteria; order Steroidobacterales; family Steroidobacteraceae; genus SCUD01. The sequence continues at coordinate 21,082 of CAVTVX010000012.1, forward strand.
AATCGTCGGCGGGCGTCTCTCGCCATGGCCACCTCCGCCGACCGAGCCGGTCACGTGAGTGCCGCGCCGCACCTGGCACTCGGCCGCGCGGCCGAGGCCGCGGCGGCGCGCCATCTCGAGCGGCTGGACTACCGGATTGTCGCGACCAATTACCGCGCGAAAGGCGGCGAGCTCGACATCGTCGCCCTGGATGGCGAGGCGCTCGCGATCGTGGAGGTCCGTTACCGGGCCAGCGACCGTTTCGGGAGCGCCGCGGCGAGCATCACGCCCAACAAGCGCCGCCACATCATCAGCGCTGCCCGCGCACTGCTCGCCACCCACCCGCCGCTCGCCAGACTCGCGGCGCGATTCGACGTCGTCGAGGTGAGCGGACCTGCCGACGACCTCCGCTGCCAGCTGATTCGCGGCGCATTCAGTCTCTAGGGTTCTCGTCGCGCCGCGAGCGGGATCCGGCGCGTATTTCAGAGGGGACGGTCCCCTTTACCGCTTTTCGCGACCCATATTTGATTGTTTCAAGGTAAAGGGGACCGTCCCCTTTGAAATGCACCACGCCACCCCGCTCGCGGCGCGGCAAGTGTCGCAGCTACTTGATGACCCGCAGCTTCGGCCGGCTGCCGGTCTCTCCGGCGCCTCCGGCCGCCGGCGGCGGCGCTTCGCCCTCGTCCTGGAACAGCATCCCCTGCCCGGTCTCGCGCGCGTAGATGCCGAGCACCGCGTTGACCGGCACCCGTACCTGCTGCGCGACGCCGCCGAAGCGCGCGGAGAACTCGATCCATTCGTTGCCGAGCTTGAGTCCCTGCGTCGCCTGCCAGCTCACGTTGAGCGTGATGCGTCCGTCCCGTACGTGGGCGCGCGGCACTTCGGTGTTCGCGACGCCCGCATCGACGACGAGATGCGGCGTCTGGTTGTTCGCGGTCATCCATTCGTGCATCGCGCGAACCAGGTATGGACGCCTGGGTGTCGGAGCCGCCGCCATGGGCTCAGCCTCTCATCGCGAGGGGAAACGCGTCACTTCACGTCCTTCCAGTATTCCTTGTAGAGGAACCACGTAAAGGCCGTGAACATGAGCAGGAAAAGGATCACCCAGACGCCGAGTGCCTTGCGCTGCGCCTTGGCGGGCTCGGCCACGTATTCGAGGAATGCGACCGTGTCGCGGACGAAGCTGTCGAAGGCGGCCGCGGGCATGTCGCCCGGGATGCCGGGATCGAGTCCCACGAGATGATCCGCCTCCTTGCCGTCCGCTGCGGCCCTTTTCTCGTACCGCGGGCGTTGCGATCCCTGCAGCGGCGCGAGCACGTCCGGCATCGCGGTCTGGGGCAGCACCGCGTTGTTCACGCCGGTCGGCCGCGACGGGTCCCCGTAGAACGAGCGCAGAAACGTGTACACGTAATCGGCGCCACGGCTGCGCACGATCAGCGAAAGGTCGGGCGGCGCGTTGCCGAACCACTGGCGGGCCTTGTCCGCTGGCATCGCGGACTCCATCGCGTCATAGATCGTGTTGCCCGTGAACATCAGGTTGGCGCGCAGGTCGTCCTCGGTAAGCGCCAGGTCATCGGCCAGCTGGCTGTAGCGCATGTACTTCGCGGAATGGCAACCGAGGCAATAGTTCACGAAATTGCGGGCGCCGCGCTGCAGCGAGGCGAGGTTCGAGACGTCCGCATTCGCTTCCTGCAGGGGATAGCCCTCCTCCGATGCAGATGCCGCCGCGGGGACGGCGGCGAGCACCACGAGGATCGCGCGCAAGGCCTTCAAGTCGTCACCCGAGACGGCTCAGGTTTCGTCCGGTCGATGCGCGAATACCAGGGCATCGACAGGAAGAAAAGAAAATAGATGACGGTCCCGACGACCGACATGCCCTTGAAGGGCTGCACGGCGGGCTTGAGGCCGCAATATCCGAGCATGATGAAGTTCGCCGCGAATACCATCAGCGCGACCTTGTAGATCGGCCCGCGATAGCGGATCGACCGGACCGGGGACTTGTCGAGCCAGGGCAAGAAGAAGAGCAGCAGCACGGCGGCGAACAGGGCGAGCACGCCCCAGACCTGGGTACCGGCGAAGGCCGGCACGGCGCGCAGGATCGCGTAATAAGGAGTGAAGTACCAGACAGGCGCGATGTGCGGCGGCGTCAGGAGCGGGTTTGCGGGCTCGAAATTCGGCGCTTCCAGGAAAAGCCCGCCCATTTCCGGTGCGAAGAACACGACCGCCGCGAACAGCACGAGGAAGACGCTGAGGCCGTACAGGTCCTTGACCGTGAAATAGGGATGAAAGGGGACCCCGTCCACCGGGCGGCCGTCCGGCCCTTTCGTCTTCTTGATCTCGATGCCGTCCGGGTTGTTCGAGCCGACCTCGTGCAGCGCGAGGATGTGGGCGACCACGAGGAATATGAGGACGAGCGGAAGCGCAGCGACGTGCAGCGCAAAGAAGCGGTTCAGCGTGATGTCCGAGATGAAGTAGTCCCCGCGGATCCACTCGATCAGGGAATCGCCGATCAGCGGAAAAGTGCCGAACAGCGACACGATGACCTGGGCGCCCCAGTACGACATGTTGCCCCAGGGCAGCAGGTAGCCGAAGAAAGCCTCGGCCATCAGCCCGAGGTAGATCAGCACGCCGAATATCCAGAGGAGCTCTCTCGGCTTGCGGTGAGAGCCGTACAGCAGCGCCCGGAACATGTGCAGGTAGACGACGATGAAAAAGGCCGACGCGCCCGTGGAATGCATGTAGCGGATCAGCCAGCCCCATTCGACGTCGCGCATGATGTATTCGACGGAACCGAAAGCCTCGGTAGCCGAGGGCTTGTAGCTCATCGTCAGGAAGATCCCCGTGACGATCTGGAGCGCGAGAACGAACAGCGCGATCGAGCCGAAGTAGTACCAGAAATTGAAGTTCTTCGGCGCGTAGTATTCCGACACGTGCTCTTTCCAGAGCTCGGTCATCGGGAAGCGCTCGTCGATCCAGGCGCCGAGGCGTGCGATCCTGCCGGGCGCGGCCGCGGCGGTCGGGCTTGCCATCAGGCCACCTTCGACTGGTCGACGCCGATCACGATGTGGTAGGCGTCGGTGAAGGCGTAGGGAGGAACCTCGAGGTTGACCGGAGCCGGCACGCCGCTGAAAACGCGCCCGGAGAGGTCGAATTTCGAGCCGTGGCAGGGGCAGAAGAAGCCGCCCGGCCAGTCGGCAGTCAGCACGCCGTCCGCGCTGGCACCCGGGGCGAAGCGGTTCTGCGGGAGGCAGCCGAGGTGCGTGCAGACGCCGAGCAGCACGAGGTATTCCGGCTTGATCGCGCGCGCGGGATTCTTCGCGTAGTCCGGTTGCCGCGATTCGTCCGAGTCCGGGTCCGCGAGACGGTCGTCGTGCGTCCCGATACGCTCGATCATTTCCGGCGTTCGACGCACGACGAGCACCGGCTTGCCGCGCCACTCGATCTTGAGCATCCCGCCGGGCTCGAGCTTGCTGATGTCGATCTCGACCGGCGCGCCCAGTGCCTTGGCGCGCGCACTCGGCTTCCAGGAAGCGAGGAACGGCACCGCGGCAAAAGCAACGCCCACGGCGCCGGTCAGCGTCGTGGCGGCGGTCAGGAGCTGGCGCCGCCCCTTGTCGATTGCTTCGCTCATCGGCCGAATTTCGTTCGTCGTTGGGTTGACGCATTATACACGGCGGTACTCGGGCGATCGGAGGCCGCCGCGGCGATGTCGGGCATTCCGGGCTGGTTGCGATGGATTTCTCCATGGGTCGCGCTCGGCCTTGCGGCGGCGCTCGCTTTCGTGTTGCTGCGGCCGGCGGACATCGAAACCGCGCCGCCATCCGCGCCACCGTCCGCTCCGACCGCGGCCGTCGATGAGAAGCAGATGGTCGCGGTCCGGCCCGATGCCGGGGTCGCGACGCCGCCTTCGCAGTTCGTGAGCTATGCCGACGCCGTGGATGCCACGGCGCCTGCGGTCGTCAATATCTACACGGAACGACGCGTCGTCGTCCCGGACGTCGCGGGCCTGCCGCCCCAGTTCGCCCAGCTCTTCGGCGACGTCTGGCCCGAATACCGCGAGCGCGTCGAGCGCAGCCTCGGCTCCGGCATCATCTGGGACGTCCACGGCCACATCGTCACGAACTATCACGTGATCGCGCGAGCGGCCCAGATCCAGGTTCAGCTGAAAGACAGCCGTGTGGCCCCCGCGGCCCTCGTCGGCGTTGACCGCGACACCGACCTCGCCGTGCTGAAGATCCCGCTCGGGACCCTGCCGATCATGCCGCTCGGCCGCTCCGACCGGCTGCGGGTCGGCGAGCCGGTGCTTGCGATCGGCAACCCGCTCGGGCTCGGGCAGACCGTGACCCAGGGCATCGTCAGCGCGACCGGCCGCGGCCAGCTCGGCGTAACGACCTTCGAGAATTTCATCCAGACCGACGCCGCCATCAACTTCGGGAATTCCGGCGGCGCGCTGGTCGACGCAGCCGGCAAGCTCGTCGGCGTCAACAGCGCGATCGCCGGCCGCCAGGCGGGAATCGAGGGCATCGGATTCGCGATCCCGGTCGACCTCGTGCGCGGCGTCGTCGATGCGATCCTGAGGGATGGCAAGGTCGTGCGCGGCTGGATCGGGGTCGTGCCCCGGGACCTCACGCCCGACGAGATCGAGAAGTCCGGACTCCCCGACGGGTCGGTGCTGGTGCGCTTCGTTTACCAGCAGAGCCCGGCCGACACTCAGGGCGTGGCCGGCGGCGACGTGATCACGCAGGTCAACGGAAAGCCGCTGCGCGGCGCCCAGGACCTGCTCGCGCGGGTTGCGATGCTCAAGCCCGGCCAGCCTGTGCGGCTCAGGTTGTGGCGTCGCGCGCCTTCCGAGGCAGAAGGCAGCGAGCACAACGTGCGCATCGAAGTCGCCGAGCGCCCGCAGGAAGCGGGCGCCACGCGCTCTTCCTGACCCGCGCGCCTCAGGTGGCCGGACCGGGCATTCGGCGGATGTCGGCGCCGAGGCCGCGCATCTTTTCTTCGATGCGCTCGTAGCCGCGATCGATGTGGTAGATGCGCTGGACATCGGTCGTGCCGCCGGCGACGAGTCCCGCAAGCACCAGGCTCGCGGAAGCGCGCAGGTCCGTCGCCATGACCGGCGCCCCCGAAAGCCGGGGCACGCCGCGTATCACGGCGGCATGGCCCTCGATGCGAACGTCGGCGCCGAGGCGACGCAGTTCCAGCATGTGCATGAAGCGATTCTCGAAGATCGTCTCGACGATCGTGCCGACGCCGTCGGCCACCGTGTCGAGCGCGGCGAACTGGGCCTGCATGTCGGTGGGGAAGCCCGGGTGAGGCGCCGTGCGGATATCGACCGAGCGGGGGCGCCGGCCGCGCATTTCGACCTCGATCCAGTCGGCACCCGTCTTCACGCCGGCGCCCGCTTCGCGCAGCTTCGCGAGCACGGCATCGAGATGGGCGGGCTCGGCGCCCAGGACGCGCACGCACCCACCCGTGATCGCGCCCGCGACAAGGAAAGTGCCGGTCTCGATGCGATCCGGAAGCACGCGGTATTCGCAGGCGTCGAGCCGTTCGCACCCGTCGATGACGACCGTGTCGGTGCCGGCCCCGGAAATCGACGCTCCCATCGCTTCCAGGCAGGCCGCGAGGTCGGCGACTTCCGGCTCGCGCGCGGCATTCTCGATGACCGTGCGACCGCTCGCGAGCGTCGCCGCCATCATCAGGTTCTCGGTGCCGGTGACGGTCACGGTCTCCTGGACGATGCGCGCGCCGGAAAGGCGCCCGGCTTTTGCATGGATGTAACCGCCCTCGATCGAGATTTCCGCGCCCATCGCCTCGAGCCCGGCGACATGCAGGTTCACCGGCCGCGCGCCGATGGCACAGCCGCCCGGGAGCGAGACGCGCGCCTCGCCGTGGCGCGCGAGGAGCGGGCCGAGCACGAGTATCGAGGCGCGCATCGTCTTGACGAGGTCGTAGGGCGCCACCGCCTCGTTGAGACCGCCCGCGTCAATCCGTACCTGGCCGTCCCTGCCCGCGTCGACCGCGACGCCCATGCGACGCAGCAGGCGGATCATCGTTGTCACGTCGTGGAGTTCCGGGACGTTCCGGATTGTCATCGGCCGGTCAGTCAGCAAAGCCGCGGCGAGAATCGGCAAGGCCGCGTTCTTGGCGCCGGAAGCGCGCACTTCGCCTTCGAGGCGCCGGCCGCCGGTGATCCGGAACTTGTCCATGGATTGCCCGGAACCGGCTCAGCCGGCCGCGCGCAGCGCCCATTCCTCGGGCGTCGCGGTGTCCAGCGACAGGGCGTGGATTGCGCCGCCCATCGCGGCTCCGAGCGCGCGGTAGACAAGCTGGTGCCGCTGCAGCGCACGGAGACCCGAGAATTGCGGGGCAATCACGAGCGCCTGGAAATGCACTCCGTCACCGGACGCAACCCGGACCGTCGCCCCGGGCAATGCGGTCCCGATCCGGCGGCTGATCTCCTCTGGCGACATGGCCGCATTCTAATTGGTGTCGGAGGGCCGGTGTATGATGCCGGACCGCACCGAAATGCCGCGCACGACCGATGAATGACGCCGCCGACAACAAGCGCCTGATCGAGGCGGGGCGCGAAGCGCTCCGGATCGAGGCCCGCGCCGTCGGCGCCCTCGTCGACCGCCTCGGTGCGGATTTCGGGCAGGCCTGCCGCATGCTCCTGGCCTGCGCCGGCCGCGTCGTCGTCTCGGGCATGGGCAAGTCCGGCCACGTCGGCGGCAAGATCGCCGCCACGCTTGCAAGCACCGGCACGCCCGCCTTCTTCCTGCATCCGGCCGAGGCGAGTCACGGAGACTTCGGGATGGTCGCCAAGGGCGACGTCGTGCTCGCCATCTCCTACTCCGGCGAGACGGTGGAACTCCTCACGATCCTGCCCCTCTTCAAACGCATGGGCGCGCCGCTCATCGCGATGACCGGAAATCCGCACTCGACGCTCGCACGCGAGGCCGACGTGCATCTGGACATCAGCGTGCCCGCCGAGGCCTGCCCGCTCAACCTCGCGCCGACGGCCAGCACGACCGCGACGCTCGCGATGGGGGACGCGCTCTCGGTGGCGCTGCTCAAACACCGCGGGTTCACCGAGGCGGATTTTGCGCGCTCGCACCCTGGCGGCGCGCTGGGGCGACGGCTGCTGCTGCATGTCTCGGACGTCATGCGGCGCGGAGACGATTTGCCTGGGGTGCGCCCCGACACGCCGCTTCCCGAGGGGCTTCTCGAAATGTCGCGCAAGCGGCTCGGCCTGACCGCAGTCGTCGACGCGGACCGGAGGGTGGTCGGCATCTTCACGGACGGCGACCTGCGCCGCGCGCTGGACCGGCGAATCGACATCCACAAGGCCACGATGGCGGACGTGATGACGCGCGGATTCCGCTCGATCGCCCCGAACGAGCTCGCGGCGGAAGCCGTGCTGATGATGGAGAAGCACTCGATCAACGGCCTGCTGGTGCTCGACGATTCGGGCCGGCTGGCCGGCGCGTTGAACGTGCATGACCTGCTCCGTGCGGGGGTGATGTGACGCCGGCCGCGGACATCGCGCTGGTCGTGCTCGACGTCGACGGCGTGCTGACCGACGGGCGCCTTTGGTTCGGGCCGGATGGCGAGAGCCTCAAGGCATTCGACGTGCGGGACGGCCACGGGATCAAGGGGCTGGTTGCGGCCGGCATCGGCGTCGCCGTGATCTCCGGACGCCGTTCTGCCGCCGTGACCGCGCGCATGCGCGAGCTCGGCGTCAGCGACGTCGCGCAGGGCGTCAGCGACAAGGCGCGCGCGCTCGCCGAGCTCCTGAAGCGCAACGCCATCGATTCGCGTCGCGTTGCCTGCCTCGTCGACGACACGCCCGATCTCGGGCTCATGCGGGCGGTCGGGCTGCCGGCGGCGGTGGCGGACGCGCACCCGGACGTGCTCGCCGCGGCAAGCCACGTGACCCGCGCCACCGGCGGCCGCGGCGCCGTTCGCGAATTCTGCGACTGGCTGCTCGCGGCGAAGGCCGCCCGGCAATGACCACCCGCCTGCTCCTGCTCGCGGGTTTCGTGGCGCTCATCGCGGCGCTCGTGCAGTGGCGCGTCGTCGACCGCGAACCCGCGGCCGACGAGGAGCAGGCGCAGCGGCCAGGCTACTACCTGACGGGCGTGGACCTCGAGGAGTTCGGCGCCGACGGCCGCCTGCGGGTCGGGCTGCAGTCGATTTCCGCCAACGAGGACCCCGCAACCGGCGTCGTGCGGCTCTCGGATGTCGCGGTCGACTATCACGCGCCGACCGGGCGTCTGTGGCACCTGACGGCGGATGAGGCAAGCGTCCCGCCCGGCGGGCGCGTGGTGGAGTTCGAGGGCGACGTCAGGCTTGCAGGCGCGCCGGGCGATGCCCCGGGCGCCGCCGAGCTGCACACCGTGCGTATGGGCCTCGACACGGTGGACGAGGTCGCCGAGACGAAATCGCCGGTCGAGCTCGCATTCGGCACGCATCGCATGCGCGCGATCGGCATGCGCGCGGATCTCAAGGCCGGAAGCCTGCGCCTGGAGTCGGACGTCAATGGCCAGTTCGCGCCGTAAGCGGCTCTTGGCGATGCTGCTCTGCGCCAGCGCCATCGCCGGCGCCGGCGCCGGTGCCGACGAGCGCGAACAGCTGCCAATCCAGGTCGCGGCGCGCTCGTCCGACTTTGATTACCAGAACGGGGTATTGAAGTTCGACGCGATCACGATCACCCAGGGCGACGTTCGCATCACCGCCGAGCGCGCGGTGGCGAACACCCTCGACTTCAAGGACAGCAGCTGGGAATTCAGCGGAAGCGTCCGCATCTCGATGGCGGAGTCGGCGCTCGCGAGCGACAGCGCGCGTGTCCGATTCGCCGGCGGCGAGATCCAGAGCGCGATCGTGACCGGCAGGCCCGCGACGTTCGAGCAGCAGCACAAGGACCAGCATTCCCAGGGCCGCGCAAACCGGATCGACTACGACCTGAAACGCGGCGCGGTCGAGCTCGCGGGCGATGCCTGGCTGTCGGACGGGAAAACCGAGATCACCGGCGCGACGCTCGTCTACAGCACGGAGAACCAGCGCGTCGTGTCGCGCGAGCAGGTGGTGATCACGATCCAGCCCGGCGAGCCGGCGCGTGAAAAGCCGAAGCCCGAGTCATGAGTGAGCTTTCGGCGACCGGGCTCGAGAAGAGCTATCGCAAGCGCAAGGTCGTCTCGTCACTCTCGGTCTCGATCAGCAGCGGCGAGGTCGTCGGCCTGCTCGGCCCCAACGGTGCGGGCAAGACCACGGCCTTCTACATGATCGTCGGCATCGTGCCCTGCGACGGCGGACGCATCGAGCTCGACGGCGAAGACATCACGAGGCTCCCGATGCATGCGCGTGCGCGGCGCGGGCTCGGTTACCTGCCTCAGGAACCATCGATCTTCCGGCGCCTGACGGTGGCCGACAACGTGATGGCGATTCTCGAGACACGCGGCGACCTCGACGAGGCGGCCCGCGAAGAGGCTCTCGAGAGCCTGCTCGAGGAGCTGCACGTCGCGCACTTGCGCGACCACCTCGGCATGAGCCTCTCGGGCGGGGAACGGCGGCGCGTCGAGATCGCGCGCGCCCTCGCGGCAAACCCCGCCTTCATCCTGCTCGACGAGCCCTTCGCGGGCGTCGACCCGCTCTCGGTGCACGACATCCAGCGCATAGCCCGCCATCTCGCCGACCGCGGCATCGGCGTCCTGATCACCGACCACAACGTGCGTGAAACGCTCGGAATCTGCGGCCGGGCCTACATCGTCAACCAGGGCACGGTGCTCGCATCCGGAACCGCGGACGAGATCCTTGCAAATCCCGACGTGCGCAAGGTCTACTTGGGTCAGGATTTCAGGCTCTGAGGGCGCTGGGATGAAGGGGACGCACCCCTTCAACAGCCGGTTGTCCGCCTGATTTCCCGGTGATTTCGTTGAAGGGGTGCGTCCCCTTCATCCCAGCGCCCGGGGCCGCCGCCGCATGATGAAACCCAGCCTCCAGCTCAGGATCGGCCAGCAGCTGACGATGACGCCCCAGCTGCAGCAGGCGATTCGCCTGCTCCAGTTGCCGACGATCGAGCTGCAGGCGCAGGTGCTGCAGGCGCTGGAAAGCAACGTGATGCTCGAGTCCGACGAGGACTTCGAGGCGACCTGGGCGCTCGACGCCGCGCCCGGCGACCTGCCGGGCGGCGCGGACGGAGGGCAAGAGTCCGAACCCGTCGTCGAGATCGGCGACGACTGGGTCGAACCGAGTGCCGCCGAATCGGAGACAGCCTGGTCGGGTTCCGGCGAGGGCGACCGCGAACTGGCCGACGAGTCGGGGGGCACGCTCAGGGACCATCTCGCCTGGCAGCTGGAACTGGCCCATCTCCCGCCTGCGTCACTTTCGATCGGGCGCGCGATCGTCGACGCGATCAACGACGACGGCTACCTGACGGAATCGGTCGAGGCAATCGCCGATGCGGTGGCAGGCGAGGTGCCGACCGATGCGGCAGGCGTCGAAAGCGTCCTCGCGATCGTCCAGCAATTCGATCCCGCCGGCGTCGGCGCGCGCTCCGTCGCCGAATGCATCGAGCTGCAGCTCGCGCAGCTCGACCCCGGCACGCCCGGTCTCGCCGCCGCGCGCACCCTCGCCCACCGGCACCTTGAACTGGTGGCCGGCCACCAGCTCGCGGCCCTGCAACGCGAGCTCGGCGTGAACAGCGAGGGACTCGACATTGCGCTGGCGCTCGTCCGCAGCTGCCATCCGCGGCCAGGCGCAGGGTTCCAGGCACCGCGCACCGAGTACGTCGTGCCGGATGTCTACGCGCGCCGCACGCCTCAGGGCTGGGTCGTCGAGCTCAATCCCTCGGCGCTTCCGCGCATCCGCCTGAACGAGGGCTACGCCGGAATGATCACGCGCGCTCCGGACCATGCCGTGCTCCGGACGCAGCTTCAGGAGGCGCGCTGGCTGCTGCGCAGCCTCGAGATACGCAACGACACGATGCTGCGCGTGGCACGGACCATCGTCGAGCGCCAGCAGGCCTTCCTCGACCGCGGCGAGGAATCGATGCAGCCGATGATCCTGAAGGACGTCGCGGAGGCTGTCGAGATGCACGAGTCCACGATCTCGCGAGTGACGACGGGCAAGTACCTGCATACGCCGCGCGGCGTATTCGAGTTCCGGTTCTTTTTCTCGAGCCACGTGCCTTCAGAGGATGGAACCGGGGTCTCGTCGACGGCGATCCGTGCCAAGATCCGCAAGCTGATCGCGCAGGAACCGCCGGGCCGGCCGCTCTCCGACCAGCAGATCGCCGAATTGCTCGCCGCGGACGGCGTCCAGGTGGCGCGCAGGACCGTTGCCAAGTACCGCGAAGCGCTCGGTATCGCGCCGTCCAGCGCGCGCCGGCAGGCCGCGGGACGGTGAGCGCCCGCAGGTACAGGAAACAGGAGGACCAAACCATGCAGTTGACGCTGACCGGCCATCACATCGAGGTCACGCCCCCGCTCCGCGACTACGTGCGCAAGAAGCTCGACCGCGTCCTGCGGCATTTCGAGCAGGTGATCGACGTGCACTGCGTGCTGACGGTCGAAAAACTCGAACACAAGGCGGAAGCGACGCTCGGCGTCAGCGGGGCGGTGATCCACGCGGACGCGAAGGATGGCGACATGTACGCGGCGATCGACGCGCTAGCCGACAAGCTGGACCGGCGCATCCGCAAGCACAAAGAGAAGCTGTCCGATCATCATGCCGCGGAAGTCACCCGGGGGAGGCCCGCCTGACCGCAGACAATCTCGTGACCCGCCTCGTCGTCGTCAGCGGACTGTCCGGTTCCGGCAAGAGCGTCGCGCTCAACATGCTGGAGGATCTCGGCTGGTACTGCATCGACAACATTCCCGCGGGTCTCGTACAGGCACTGGTGTCGCACACCCTGCAGAGCGAGGAGCCGATCTACCGGCGACTCGCGGTCGGCCTCGATGCGCGAAACCGGCCGGACGATCTCGCGTCAATTCCGGCGCTTCTCTCGGACCTCGGGCGTGCGGGTCTACGCTGCGAGGTCCTCTACCTGCACGCCGAGGACGACGTGCTGCTTCGGCGTTATGCCGAGACGCGTCGCCGTCACCCGCTGGCAGGGGCAGGCCGGAGCCTCGCGGATGCAATCGCCGAGGAACGGCGGCTGCTGCATCCGCTGATCGACAACGCCGACCTCGTGGTCGACACCTCTCGCACCGGCGTGCACGAGCTGCGCGACATGATCGCGAAACGCATGGAACCGCAGGCGCCGGGGCGGCTGTCGATCCTGTTCGAATCGTTCGGTTTCAAGCATGGCACGCCCGGCGATGCGGATTTCGTGTTCGACGCGCGGACGCTGCCCAATCCTTACTGGGAGCCGGCGCTTCAGCCACTGACCGGGCGCGACACCCGCGTGATCCAGTTTCTCGAGGCCAGCCCGCGCGTGGAACGGATGGTGGCGGACCTCGTCCGCTTCATCGAGAGCCGCCTGCCCGAGTACGAGGAAGCAAACCGGAATTACCTGACGATCGCAATCGGCTGCACCGGCGGCCAGCACCGCTCGGTCTACCTCGTCGAGCGGCTCGCCGCTCATTTCCGGGGAAAATACCCCCAGCTGCTCGTCCGCCACAACGCGCTTTCGCCGTGACGGATTCCGCGGCCACCGGTCAGTTGACGCCCGCGACCGGTTCGCGATCCCGGCCCAGGAACGCGAGGATCTCGGACTGGCGGCGTTGCGCATCACGCTCCCCGGCCTCGATCAGCTCTCCCGTGTAGGGCGCCTCGAACAGGAGGTAGGACAGCAGCTTTCCGCCGCGCGCGCCGCGCGCCCCGAGGATGCGAAGGAAGGCCCGCATGGTACGCGGCATCGACATGCGGTGCGCGATCGCGGTTTCGCTCGGATCCCTTTCCGGCTGCACCAGCAGTGTCTCGACGTGGCGCATTCCCAGCGGTACCGGCCCCGGCCGCAGGTGGGCAAGCAGCGCGTTGATGCGGTTCAGCCGCTCGATGTCCGCCTGCAGGCCCTCCATGAACAGCGAGTCGAGCATGAAGCCGAACTGGTCCGCCATGTTGGGCGCCGGCCCGCCGGGGCCGGGCGTGCGTCCCGGATGGCGGACGCCGATCACGAGGATCCGGTCCGCGCCGAGGTGAATCGCGGGAGCGAGCGGCGTCGACTGCCGGATCGCGCCGTCGCTGAAATGCGCCCCGTCCATGGCGACCGGCGGAAACAGCAGCGGGATGGCCGCGCTCGCCATCAGGTGATCGACGCGGAGGGTCGTCGCCAATCCGCGCCGCGCCGCGCGATTCCAGGGCATGAACGGGCGCGAAGTCTCCACGAAGGTGACCGACTCGCCGCCCGTGACGCAGGTTGCAGTGATCGCGACCGAATCGGGCAGGCCTGCGGCGACCCTGCGTCTCAGGCGCGCGAAATTCACGTTCCGTGCAAGGAGCGACCGTAACGGCGAGTTGTCGAGCAGCGCGCGCGGCATCGGCAGCATGAAGCCGCCGGTCACCAGCGCGAGGAACAGGTGCAGCCCGGAACGAAGCATGTCGAGCGAGCCGGCACGGAACACCTGGCCAGTCCGGAACCCGCCCCAGACCCGCACGAGTTCTGTCGTCGCCCGGCCGACGTCGTCTGCGTGCGCGGCGAGGACCGCCGCGTTGATCCCGCCCGCGGAAGTGCCGCAGAGGACCTGGAACGGCAGCGGCGATCCGGCTGGATACCAGCGCGCGATCGCCCTCAGGACGCCAACCTGGTACGCGGAGCGCGCGCCGCTGCCCGGCAGGACGAGTGCGACGCGTGGACTTCCCTCGGGCGCTGGACTCGTCATGGCCTGGAACTCCCGTGCTCCTTCGTGGTCTTCCGCTGGCAGCCCGCGATACTATGCGATCCACGCCCGCCGTTGCGGCCCGGCCCCATCGATCGAACCGGAGGACTTCCCATGACGCGTTTCCTGTCCGGCGTTGCCATCGCCCTGACCACGCTCCTCGCCGGCGCCGCGCTTGCCGAAGGCGCACCGGCAATCGGGTCGCCTGCGCCCGATTTCAGGCTCCAGGACCAGACCGGCAGGTGGCACAGCCTCTCCGACTACCGGGGCCAGTGGGTGGTTCTATACTTCTACCCGAAAGACAACACGCCGGGCTGCACCACGCAGGCCTGCGAGTTCCGCGACAACATTTTCGCCTACCGCGAGATCGGCGCCGTGATCCTGGGCGTCAGTGTCGACGACGTGGACTCGCACAAGGCGTTTTCGGACGAGCACAGTTTGCCGTTCCCGATCCTGGCGGATTCGGGCAAGACGACCGCAACCGCATACGGCACGTTGACCACGCATCCCGTCTACGGGGAATTCGCCCGCCGCGATACGTTCATCATCGACCCCGAGGGCCGCGTCGCCAAGCACTACGAAAAAGTGGACCCGAAGGGCCACTCCGAAATCGTGCTCGCGGATCTCAAGCAGCTCATCGCCGCGGCTGCAACGGCGAAGGCCAGTTGAGCCGCTTCGAGGGCTCCGACAGCTACGTCGCGACCGGCGAACTCGCGCTGGCAGTCAACGCGGCCGTCACGCTCGGACGGCCGCTCCTCGTCAAGGGTGAGCCCGGCACCGGCAAGACGCAGCTCGCCGCGGAGGTCGCGCAGGCGCTCGGGGCGCCGCTGTTCGAATGGCACATCAAGTCGACCAGCAAGTCGCAGCAGGGTCTGTACGAGTACGACGCCGTCTCGCGGCTGCGCGACTCTCAGCTCGGGGACGCGCGGGTCGGGGACATCGCCAATTACATCGTGCCCGGCATGCTGTGGCGCGCCTTCGAGAGCGAGAAACGCGCCGTGCTGCTGATCGACGAGATCGACAAGGCCGACATCGAGTTCCCGAACGACCTGCTGCGCGAACTCGACCGCATGGAGTTCTACGTCTACGAGACCCGGCAGCTCGTGCGCGCTCGCCACCGGCCGGTGGTCTTCATCACCAGCAACAACGAAAAGGAGCTGCCCGACGCGTTCCTGCGCCGGTGCTTCTTCCATTACATCCGCTTCCCGGACGCGGAGACCATGGAGCGGATCGTCGCGGTCCATTTCCCGGGCCTCAAGAAATCGCTGCTGGCCGAAGCGCTCGCGGCTTTCTACCGCATCCGCGACGTGCCCGGCCTCAAGAAGAAGCCCACGACATCGGAGCTGCTGGACTGGATCAAGCTGCTGGTCGCCGAGGACGTCCGGCCCGAGGCGCTGCGCTCCGAAGAGGCGAGGTCCGCGATTCCCCCGCTCTACGGCGCGCTCCTCAAGAACGAGCAGGACGTGCACCTTTTCGAGCAACTCGTATTCCTGAACCGTCGCACAGGCGGGTCCGGCTGACGCGCGTCCTGCGCCCGCCATGCTGACCCGGTTCTTCCTGATGCTCCGAGCCGCCGGCGTCCCGGTGTCGCTGACGGAATTCCTTGCGCTGCTGGAGGCGCTTCGGGAGGGAATTGTCGCCTTCGCCGCCCCGACAATGGGGACTGTCCCGTCCTGCGGCGTGCTCGAGCGATTCTATTTCCTCGCCCGCTCCATCCTCGTCAAGGACGAGCGCCACTACGACCGCTACGACCGCGTTTTCGCCGCGCACTTCAAGGGCGCGGAAGCGGCATTCGAGGGACTGCTGGCCGCCCAAGTGCCCGCGGACTGGCTCGAGCAAAGCATGGCGCTGCATCTCGGCACGGAGGAGAAAGCTCGCGTCCAGGCGCTCGGCGGCTGGGACGCGCTCCTCGAGATGCTGCGCAAGCGGCTCGAGGAGCAGAAGACGAGGCATCAGGGCGGCAACCGCTGGATCGGCACGGGTGGCACTTCGCCCTTCGGCGCGCGCGGGTACCACCCGGAGGGCATCCGCATTGGCGGCGAGGGCGGCAACCGCCGCGCCGTCAAGATCTGGGAGCGGCGCGAGTTCGCGAATCTCGACGACACGGCCGAGCTCGGCACGCGCAATGTCAAGCTGGCATTGCGCCGGCTGCGCCGGTTCGCGCGTGACGGCGCGGCGGAGACCTTCGACCTGGACGGAACGATCGATTCAACCGCGCGTCGCGCGGGCATGCTCGACATCCGCATGGTGCCGGAGCGCCGCAACGCGGTGAGAGTCCTGCTGTTCCTCGACATCGGCGGCTCGATGAATGATCACGTCCGCATCTGCGAGGAGCTCTTCTCGGCAGCGCGGGTCGAATTCAAGCACCTCGAGCACTTCTACTTCCACAACTTCGTCTACGAGTCCGTATGGAAGGACAACCGCCGGCGGCACGCCGAGCGCACGCCGGTCAAGCAGCTCATGCGGACCTATGGCCGCGACTACCGGCTCGTCGTCGTCGGCGACGCGACCATGAGCCCCTACGAGATCATGCAGGCGGGCGGCAGCATCGAACACTGGAACGATGAGCCGGGCGCCAGCTGGATGAAGCGCCTGCTGGCGGGCTTTCCGCGCCACGCCTGGCTCAACCCCGAACCGCAGGATCGGTGGGAATTCACCCCGTCGATCCGGATCACGCGCGATCTGTTCGGGAACCGGATGTTCCCCGTAACGCTCGCCGGACTCGACCGGGCGATGCGGTCACTACGCTAATCAGGGGGCGCGGCGTTCAATTGCTCGGCGGCGCGAGGCGCAGGACATGCGCCGCCGCACCCGGAAGGAACGGCGACGGCCGACCGTGCGCCCAATCCTCATGCCCGGCGCGGTAGAAGGCTGACAGCGGATGGCCGCTCTGCCCCGACGGCATGTGCAGGTAGCCCTCCGCTTCATGGCCCGGCGATACGCCAAAGCGCTCGGACGCGCCGAAGGTCGGCGACTGGACGCGCGGCGTCGACCAGTCGCCCGGGAGGGGCTCGGCCGGCATATCGAGGTAGGGCGCCAGGTCCGGCAGCGCGGCGCTCAGAGGATGCCGGATCGCCGCCGTGTTGACGCGCCCCCAGGTGCAGGCCGGGATGGAGGGACATCCTGCCGGCAAGTCGCGCGCCGTTTCGGCCGCGATGTCCGCGAGCCAGGCATCCCAGTCCGCGTAGCGCGGATCGAGCAGGTGCGGGGGCCGTTCCGTCACCAGCCTCCAGGCGGTTTCCGTGAAGCGCTGCGGCGGTTCCCAGTCGAAATCCGGCCAGCGAACGATGGCCTCTGCCGCCAGCATCGTGTACGCGCGGGACGAGACGCGGCGCTCGAATTCCCGCAGCAGCCGGTAGCCCGCATCGTCGATCGCCGCGTGGCCGCTCCAGCCCGCGACCCGTCTCGCCGCCGCCGCGGCGCCGCCGCGCTCCAGGGCCGCAAGCAACAGCGGCTGCCAGTTCGCCAGGTAGTCGGCGCGGTCATCGAGCTGGATCGAGAGCAGACTCGCGGGGGTTGCGCCCCGGAGGCCTTCGAGCCGCGCGCGGATCTGGCGCGCCCGCGCGGCCGGCGCATAGCTGCCGTCGCCGATGCGCGCGAACGCCTGGCCGCCGACCACGCGGGCGTTCGCGGACCACGCAAAGCCCTGCGGCGGATCGAGCAGGCGCGGGGATTCTTCGCGGGGCAGCCAGCCGGCCCAGCCGGTGTCTTCCCGGTGCCAGGCGGACGGGCGCGTCGGATCGATGCCCCGGCGCCGAGGCAGCCGCCCCGAAAGTACCCAGCCGATGCGGCCATGCTCGTCCGCGATCAGGACGTTCTGTGCCGGCATGCCGGCACCGCCCACGACCGCGGCTGCGTCGTCGAGATCGCGGGCGTGCTCGAGCCGGAGGACGGACAGGTCCGTGGCGCCGTCGCGATGCGCCGTCCACGCCAGCGCCAGCTCGTGTCCGTTGCCGTCGCGGCCGATGACCGGCCCCCATTGGGTACGCCGCACAGTCAGCGTCTCGGGCGGCGCGCCGGCGACTTCGAGGACTTCCGTATCGTGCTCGAACGCTCGCGGTCCATCTGCAGTCTCGTATTGATCAGGCCGGCCCGGCACGGGTTCCAGTGCGACGAGGTCCTGGAAATCGCCATAACTGTTCGTGAAACCCCAGGCGACGTGGCCGTTGCTCCCGGCGACGACGGCCGGAACGCCGGGCAGCGTTACCCCCGAAACATCGATGGCCTCGTCGCCGACGATGAGGCGCGCGCGATACCAGACATTCGGCACGCGCAATCTCAGGTGCATGTCGTTGGCCAGCAGCGCGCGGCCATCCGCCGTGCGCGAGCCCGCTATCGCCCAGTTGTTGCTGCCGAGCGCGGCCATGTCGCCGCCGCCGGCAAGCCGCGGCTTCGCCGCCCGGACCCGGTCGGCGCGTTCGAAGAGCGACCTGTCGAGCCGGCGGAGGTCGCAGGCCTCCGGGGACGGCATGGGCGGCTGCGGCAGGATGCTGCCGTCGAGCGGCGCTTCCCATGCCGGGTCCGGCTCGACCAGGAAGCGGACGAGGGCCTGCGGCAGCACGAGGGCCAGCCGCCCGTTGCGCTGCTCGACGAAATCCTCGAGTCCCTGCAGGTCGATCCATTGGGCGTAGACGACGAGCACGCTGTCCTCGGCGCGCCAGGGCACCGGCGTCCCCCGCAGCAGCAGGTATTCGAATGGCCGGACAGTCATCGCCGCGAGCGCGGCGTTGACGCCATCGGCATATGCCTCGAGCAGCGCCCGGTCGCCCGCATCCATCGCGGCAAGCGTCGCCCGCGCGCGCTTGCGGAACTGGTGGAGGCGGATGCGCCGGTCGCGCTCCAGCAGGGCGGGCCCGAGCAATGCCGACAGTTCGCCCGCGCCGACGCGGCGGAGCAGGTCCATCTGGAACAGGCGATCCTGGCCATGGGCGTAACCGGTCGCACGCGCGACGTCGATGCGCGACTTGCCTCGGATGACCGGCACGCCCGCGGCGTCGCGCTCGATCGTGACCACGGAGCCGAGGCCGGCCAGCTTCGCCTCGCCGTCAATCCTGGGCAGGCTGCCGCGGAGCGCGAGCCAGGCCGCGGCGACTGACAGCAGGAGGAACGTGATCGTGATGCCGGCGATCCGGAGGAGGATCCGCTTCAGGAGGGGACGCTCCCCTTTGTCGTTGGCCATTTAAGCAACGGGCCCCTTGGCAGTGAAAAAGGGGAACGTCCCCGGGGAACGTCCCCCTTGCAGCGTCATTCGCTGCTCACAACGACGGTAGGCGCTCGACCTTGACGATCTTCATCGAGTTGGTGCCGCCCGAAACTCCCGAGAATTCTCCCTTTGTGACAATGATGAGATCGCCCTCGGCGGCGAGCCCGTCGGTCATCAGCCGGTCGAAGATGGCGGCATACATGCGCTCGGGCCGCGGATGCGTGACGTCGAAATCCACTGGATAGACGCCACGGTAGAGCGTCACGCGCCGCTGCGTCGCCGGGTGACGCGTGAAGGCATAGATCGGAATGTCCGAACGCATGCGCGACATCCACAGCGCAGTCGAGCCGGATTCCGTCAGTGCAACGATCGCCCGCACGTCGAGGTGATTCGCCGTGTACATCACGGCAGCGGCGATCGCCTCGTCGGTACGGACGAAATGCCCGTCGGTCCTCAGCTCGGGCCGGTTCGAAAATTGCCACTTCTCGGCGCCCTCGATCACCTGCGCCATCGCGCGCACGACGCGTCCCGGATGACGGCCGACGGCGGTCTCGGCCGAGAGCATGACGGCGTCCGTGTCGTCCATCACGGCGTTAGCGACATCGGAGACCTCGGCGCGGGTCGGCACCGGCGCATGGATCATGGACTCCATCATCTGCGTCGCCGTGATCACGAGCCGGCTCTTCGCCCGCGCAAGCGCGATGATGCGTTTTTGCAGACCCGTCAGCTCGGCGTATCCGACCTCGACGCCGAGGTCGCCGCGCGCGACCATCACGGCCGCGGTGGTCTCGACGATGGACTCGAGGTTGTCGATCGCCTCGCGCCGCTCGATCTTCGCGACGATGCGCCCCTCGCCGCGCGCGGCCCGCAGCAGGTCCCAGGCTTCCGCGACGTCGGCGCGGTCGCGCACGAATGACACGGCGAGGTAGTCCACGCCGAGTTCTGCGGCCATGCGGACGTCCTCGCGGTCCTTCGCCGTCAATGCGCCCGCCGAAAGCCCGCCGCCCAGCTTGTTGAGCCCCTTCATGTCCGAGAGCTCACCGCCGGTCAGGACCTTCGAGTGCACCTGTGTGCCCTCGACGCGCGTGACTTCGAGTGAAATCAGACCGTCGTTGAGCAGCAGCGTGTCACCGGGCCGCACGTCGCGCGGCAGCGACTCGTAGGCCACGCCGACAATGCGGTCGGTGCCATTCGCCGGATCAAAGGCCGGATCGAGCGTGAAGCACTCGCCTTCCACGAGGGTTGCCCGCCCGGTCGCGAAGCGCTCGATGCGCACCTTGGGCCCGCGCAGGTCTCCGAGCACGCCGACGACGCGGCCCGCCCGGGTGGCGGCCGCACGTGCCTGGTCGATGCGCCGCGCATGCTCGTCAAAACTGCCGTGCGAGAAATTGACGCGCACGAGATCCACGCCTGCGGCGATCAGGTCGCGCAGCGCCGCCTCCGGGTCCGTCGCGGGGCCGAGGGTCGCCACGATTTTGGTGCGTCTGGGCATTCAGCGTCCCCTGCAATCCGCGGCCCGTGTTTCGAGCGCGGCGACCGCCGGCAGCGTCCTGCCCTCCACGAACTCGAGGAACGCCCCGCCGCCGGTCGAAATATAGGAGATATCGGCCCCGATCCCGAATTTCTCGATCGCAGCGAGGGTGTCGCCACCGCCCGCGATCGAGAACGCCCCGCTGTTCGCGATGGCCATCGCAAGCGCACGCGTGCCGCCGGCGAACGGGTCGAACTCGAACACGCCGAGCGGTCCGTTCCAGATGACCGTGCCGGCCCCCGAGACGATGCCGGCGACCACCGCGGCCGATGCAGGCCCGATGTCGAGGATCATTTCGTCCGGGCCCACGGCGGTCGCGGCCCGCGTCTCGGCCTTCGCGGTCGCCGCAAACTCGCGCGCGACCACGACGTCGGTCGGGATCGGGATCGCGACGCCGCGCTCTTTCGCCTGCGCGATCAGGCGCCTGGCGACGTCGACCATGTCGGGCTCATGCAATGACCTGCCGACCTCCGCACCGGTCGCAGCCAGGAAAGTATTGGCGATGCCTCCGCCGACCACGAGCTGGTCCACCTTCGCGACCAGGTTCTCGAGCACTGCGAGCTTGGTCGATACCTTGGAGCCGCCGACGACCGCGACCAGCGGTCGCGCCGGATCGTGCAGGGCCCGCTCGAGCGCCTCGAGCTCGCCCGCGAGGAGCGGCCCGGCGCAGGCGACCGGCGCGGCAAGCGCGACGCCGTGGGTGCTCGCTTCGGCGCGGTGGGCCGTGCCGAAGGCGTCCATGACAAAGACGTCGCAGAGCGCCGCCATGCGCTTCGCGAGCGCGGGATCGTCCTTCTTTTCGCCTTTCAGGAATCTCACGTTTTCCAGCAGGGCGATCTCGCCGGGCGCCGCCGTCGCGCCGTCGAGGCCGTCATCGATGAATCTGACGGGCCGCTCGAGCAGCGCCGACAGCGCTTTCGCGACCGGAGCGAGCGACAGCGCGGGATCTCGCTCCCCTTCCTTCGGCCGGCCGAGGTGCGACATCACGAGGACCCGCGCCCCTGCGTCGAGCGCGTGCCGAAGCGTCGGCAGGGCCGCCCGCAGGCGCGCGTCGCTCGTGACCCGGCCCTCGGCGACCGGGACGTTGAAGTCTTCCCGGATCAGCACCCGCTTGCCCGCAAGCTGAAGCTCCGTCATCCGGATCGCCTTCATCGCGGGCCTCAGCCCGCCCGCGACCATGCGAGGGTCGTGTCGAGCATGCGATTGGAGAATCCCCACTCGTTGTCGTACCAGGAGCAGACCTTCACGAGCGTGCCGTCGAGCACTTTCGTGAGCTGGGCATCGACGGTCCCGGAGGCCGGGTTGTGGTTGAAGTCGACCGACACGAGCGGGTCCTCGGTGTATTCCAGGATGCCTTTCAGAGGGCCGGACGCGGCTTTCTTCAGGATGTCGTTGACCTCCGCGGCCGTCGTCGCGCGCTTCGCGACGAAGCTGAGGTCGACGAGCGAGACGTTGATCGTCGGCACGCGCACCGCGAAGCCGTCGAGCCTGCCCTTGAGCTCGGGCAGGACGAGGCCGACCGCGGCCGCGGCGCCCGTCTTGGTGGGAATCATGGACATGGTCGCCGAGCGCGCGCGACGCAGGTCCGAATGATAGACGTCAGTCAGCACCTGGTCGTTCGTGTAGGCGTGCACGGTCGTCATGATCCCGGAGACCACGCCGAGCGAACCGTGCAGGGGCTGCACGAGCGGCGCGAGGCAGTTTGTCGTGCAGGACGCATTGGAGATCACGGTCATGTCCGCTCGCAGCGTTGCGTGGTTCACTCCGTAGACGATCGTCGCGTCCACGCCCTCCGCGGGCGCCGAGATGACGACTTTCTTGGCGCCGCCGGCGAGGTGCCTGCCGGCCTTTTCCTTGTTGGCGAACAGGCCCGTGCATTCAAGCACGAATTCGACGCCGAGTTCTCCCCATGGCAGTTTCGACGGGTCCCGCTCGGCGAGCACCCGGATGCGATCGCCGTTCACGACCATGTGGCTGCCGTCGACGGCGACCTTGCCGGGAAACGGGCCATGGGCCGTGTCATGACGCGTCAAGTGCGCATTCGTGTTGGCGTCGCCGAGGTCGTTGATCGCGACGATGTCGATCTCGCCCGTTCGCTTCGCTTCGTACAGCGCCCGCAGGATGTTGCGCCCGATGCGGCCGTAACCGTTGATGCCTACCTTGATCGCCATGGTCAATTCTCTCCGTTTAGCAATGACTCCGCCGCCTCCACGACGGCAGCGGACGTGAATCCAAAGTGCCTGAACAGGTCCTTGCCGGGCCCGGACGCGCCGAAACCGTGCATGCCGATCACGCGCCCATGAGAACCGGCGTAACGCCACCAGCCGTCGGTCACGCCCGCCTCGATCGCCACGCGCCGGGTGACCTCGGGCGGAAGCACGGCGTGGCGCCAGGTTTCGTCCTGCGCATCGAACACGCTGGTGCAGGGCATCGACACGACGCGCACGCGCCGGCCGCGTTCCGCGAGCAGGCGGGCAGCCTCGACCGCCAGCGCGACTTCGGAGCCGGTCGCGACCAGGATGCACTCGGGCCGCCCCGGGCAGTCGACGAGCACGTAGCCGCCGCGGGCAATGGCTGCGAGCTGCCCGGCGTCCCGCGACTGCTGCGCGAGGGACTGCCGCGTCAAGGCGAGCGCCGTGGGCGCCTCGCGCCGGCGGATCGCCGCGCCCCAGGCCACCCAGGTCTCCGCGGTGTCGCAGGGCCGCCAGACTTCCATGCGCGGGATCATGCGCAGCGATGCCAGGTGTTCGACCGGCTGGTGCGTCGGGCCGTCTTCCCCGAGGCCGATCGAGTCGTGCGTCAACACGAAGACGCTGCCGGTCCCGATGATCGCCGCCATGCGCAGCGAGCTGCGGGCATAGTCCGAAAACACCAGGAAGGTCCCGCCGAAAGGGATGTAACCCCCGTGCAGTGCGATGCCGTTCAGGATGGCGCCCATGCCGAATTCGCGGACCCCGTAGTGGAGATAGGCGCCCCGGGGATTGTCCCGGGTAAACGGCTCGGCACCCTGGATCCGCGTGTTATTGGACCCGGTGAGGTCCGCGGAACCGCCGAGCAGCTCCGGCAGGCGCGGGCCGAGTCCATTCAGGACGGACTGCGAGCTCTGGCGCGTCGCGGCTGGCTGGGCTGCGGCCTGCGCCGCGGCAGCGCCCTCGCCAATCCAGGCATCGAGTTCCGCGGGCAGCGCCGCCTCCGTCCGGCGGCGGAATTCCGCGGCGAGTCCCGGATGCGCCTTTTCGTAGGCCTTGAAGCGGCGGCGCCAGCGGCTCTCGGCGCGCCTGCCTGCAGCGCGCGCGTCCCACGCCGCCCGGATCTCCTCCGGCACGACGAACGGTTCGTACGGCCAGCCGAGTGCCTTTCGTGCGAGCGCGACTTCCTCCGCGCCGAGCGGGGCGCCGTGGCTTTCCTCCTTGCCCTGCTTGTTCGGCGCGCCGTAGCCGATCACGGTCTTGCAGCAGATCAGAGTCGGCCTTGCCTTCCCGCGTTTCGCGCGCCGGATTGCACGCATGACGGCCTCCGGATCGTGACCATCGACGGCGCGGATCACCTGCCAGCCGTAGGCCTCGAATCGTTTCGGGGTGTCGTCGGTGAACCAGCCGGCGACCTCGCCGTCAATCGAAATGCCGTTGTCGTCGTAGAAACAGATCAGCTTGCCGAGGCCCCAGGTACCCGCCAGCGCGCAGGCCTCGTGCGAAATGCCCTCCATGAGGCATCCGTCCCCGAGGAAAACCCAGGTGTGGTGATCGACAATTTCGTGCCCGGGGCGGTTGAACGCGGCGGCAAGCTTCTTCTCCGCGAGCGCCATGCCGACGGCGTTGGCGAGTCCCTGCCCGAGCGGTCCGGTCGTCGTCTCGATGCCGATGTCGATCTCGTGCTCGGGATGACCGGCGGTGCGCGACCCGAGCTGCCGGAAATTCCGCAACTCATCGATACCGAGCGGGTAGCCGGTCAGGTGGAGCACGGAATAAAGGAGCATGGAGCCGTGACCGTTCGACAGCACGAAACGATCGCGGTCGGTCCAGCGCGGATTTCCCGGGTTGTGCTTCAGGAAATCGCGCCAGAGCACTTCGGCGATGTCCGCCATCCCCATCGGCATGCCCGGGTGGCCGGAGTTGGCGCGCTGGACGGCGTCCATGCTGAGGGCACGGATGGCGTTGGCGAGCTCGCGGCGGCTGGGCATTCGGACGCTCCGGCGGGAAACCGGCATTGTCGCCGATGGCGTATAATTTTTCGATGTCCGGCGACTTCCTGTTCACTTCCGAATCCGTTTCCGAGGGTCATCCCGACAAGGTCGCCGACCAGATTTCAGACGCGGTACTGGACGCATTGCTCGCGCGCGACCCGAAAGCGCGCGTCGCCTGCGAGACGCTCGTCAAGACCGGCGTTGCCGTCGTCGCGGGCGAGATCACGACCCGCGCATGGATCGACCTCGAAGCCCTGGTGCGCGGCGTCATCTGCGACATCGGATACACCTCCTCGGACGTCGGGTTCGACGGCAGGACCTGTGGCGTCATCAACATCATCGGCAAGCAGTCCGTGGACATCGCGCAGGGCGTCGATCGCGCGGACCCGGAGAACCAGGGCGCCGGCGACCAGGGCCTGATGTTCGGCTATGCGACCAACGAGACCGCCGCCCTGATGCCGGCGCCGGTCCACTATGCGCACAAGCTGGTCGAGCGCCAGGCAACGGTCCGCAAGGGCCGCAGCCCGAAACTTCCCTGGCTCCGGCCCGACGCCAAGAGCCAGCTCACGTTTGCCTACGAGGACCACAAGCCGGCGGGCATCGAAGCCGTCGTGCTGTCGACGCAGCATGCGCCGGAAATCCGCCAGAAAGACCTGCGGGAAGCGGTCATGGAGGAAATCATCAAGCCCGTGCTGCCGGCGCGCTGGCTCGGCAAGCGCACGAAGTACCACATCAACCCGACCGGCCGGTTCGTGATCGGCGGGCCGGTCGGCGACTGCGGCCTCACCGGGCGCAAGATCATCGTCGATACCTACGGCGGCATGGCGCGCCATGGCGGCGGCGCATTCTCTGGCAAGGACCCGTCGAAGGTCGACCGCTCGGCCGCCTATGCCGCACGCTATGTCGCCAAGAACCTGGTGGCGGCCGGCCTTGCGGGCCGCTGCGAGATCCAGGTGTCCTACGCGATCGGCGTGGCGAAGCCGACTTCGATCTCCGTGCGGACCTTCGGTACGGGCCGGTTGAGCGACGCACGTCTCGAAAAACTGGTCGAGGCACACTTCGACCTGCGCCCGTTTGGCATCATCAAGATGCTGGACCTGATCCACCCGATGTACCGGAGGACGGCGTCCTACGGGCACTTCGGGCGCGAACCGGCCGGGATGGCATACGATTGGCAGGATGATGCGAATGGCGGCGCCGGCCGGCGCCGGGCGACGTTCACGGCCTTCAGCTGGGAACGCACCGATCGGGCCGAGGCACTGAGGAAGGCCGCAGGAATCTGAATTCCCCGCGAGGGGGCGCGATCCTCGAGGAGCGTTGCAACGGGAACCGTCCCGCCAGGCTCGAGGACAGCGACAGGCAACGGCGCTCTCGCTCGCAAAGGAGAGGGACGACCATGAATGCCGTGATCAACAGGAAGTTCAAGGACTTTCACGTCGCCGACATCGGCCAGGCCGACTGGGGCCGCCGCGAAATCGCAATTGCCGAGACCGAAATGCCGGGCCTCATGTCGGTCCGCGCGGAGTTCGGCCGCTCGAAGCCGCTGTCGGGAGCCCGCATCGCGGGCTCGCTGCACATGACGATCCAGACGGCCGTGCTCATCGAGACGCTCGCCGCCCTGGGTGCCGAGGTCCGCTGGGCCTCCTGCAACATCTTCTCGACGCAGGACCACGCCGCCGCCGCGATCGCCGCGGCGGGCGTCCCGGTGTTTGCGCTGAAGGGCGAGACGCTGGAGCAGTACTGGGATTTCGCGCACCGCATTTTCGACTGGCCCGCCGGCCGCAACGCCAACATGATCCTCGACGACGGCGGCGACGCGACGCTTCTGCTGATGCTCGGCGCCCAGGCCGAGCGCGATGCGTCGGTCATCGCAAAGCCGGCGAACGAGGAGGAAACGGCGCTGTACGCCTCGATCCGGAAGCGCCTCGAGTCGCAGCCGGGCTGGTATTCCGCCCGCCTCGCCGACATTCGCGGCGTCACCGAGGAGACGACGACGGGCGTCAAGCGCCTGTACCGCGTGGCCGCGGAAGGCCAGCTGCCCTTCCCGGCGATCAACGTCAATGACTCGGTCACGAAGTCGAAATTCGACAACCTCTACGGCTGCCGGGAATCGCTGGTCGACGGGATCAAGCGCGCGACCGACGTCATGATTGCCGGCAAGATCGCGCTGGTCGCGGGCTACGGCGACGTCGGCAAGGGCTGCGCGCAATCGTTGCGCGGCCTCGGCGCGACCGTCTGGGTGACCGAGATCGACCCGATCTGCGCGTTACAGGCGGCGATGGAGGGCTACCGCGTCGTCACGATGGATGACGCCTGCGACAAGGCGGATATCTTCGTGTCCGCGACCGGCAACGTGAACGTGATCGGCCACGATCACATGCGGCGCATGAAGCACCAGGCAATCGTCTGCAACATCGGCCACTTTGACAGCGAAATCGACATCGCCTCGCTCAGGCAGTACCGCTGGGAAAACATCAAGCCGCAGGTGGACCACGTGATCTTCCCGGACGGCAGGCGGATCATCGTGCTCGCCGAGGGGCGGCTCGTGAACCTCGGCTGCGCGACCGGGCATCCGTCCTTCGTCATGTCGAATTCCTTCACAAACCAGGTGCTGGCGCAGATCGAACTCTTCGCGCACGGCGACCGCTATGAACGCCGGGTCTACGTGTTGCCAAAGGCGCTCGACGAGAAGGTCGCGCGGCTGCATCTCGAACGCATCGGGGCGAAACTCACGAAGATGACGCCCGAGCAGGAACGCTACGTCGGTTTGCCGGCAGCCGGGCCGTTCAAGCCCGATCACTACCGTTATTGACCGACCACGGTGGAACTGCTGCAGTTCACGGATCCGCATCTGCCCGGCACACCGGGCGGGCTCGTCCGGGGCGTCGCGACGGAGGACACGCTGGCGCGCTGCCTGGGGCACGCGCGCCGGCGCCACCCGCGCCCGCGGGCGGTGCTGCTGACGGGCGACCTCGTGCACGACGACGCCGCGGGTTACGCGGCCCTGCGCGAGCGGTTCCGTGAAGCCGGTACCCCCGTGCACTGCCTTCCGGGCAATCACGACGCGCCGGAGCGGGTGCGCCGCGAGCTGGCCGGCCCGCCGTTCGTCCACGACTTCGCCGCACGCTACGGAGCCTGGCTCGTCGTCATGCTCGACAGCACGGTCGCGGGATCGCACCACGGCCACCTCGACGCGCAGGAACTCGCGCGCCTCGACGCCGCGCTCGAGGCCGAGGCCGGCGTGCCCGCCCTCGTCTGCCTGCACCATCAGCCGGTTCCGCACGGAAGTCGCTGGCTCGACGAGCTGATGCTCGACAATGCGGCCGATTTCTTCGCCGTCCTCGCCCGACACCCGGGCGTGCGCGGACTGGTCTGGGGCCACACCCACCAGCCATTCGAGGGAATGCACGGGCGCGTGCGCCTGATGGGAACGCCATCGACCTGCATGCAGTTCGCCCAGAATGCGGACGAGTTCGAGGTCGACGGCCGTCCGCCCGCATATCGATGGCTCTCGCTCGAGGACGACGGCGGCATCGAGACGGCCATCGAGTGGGTGGACCGTGATGCGTGAGCCTGCCCGCTTCTCCGCCATCGCCGCGACGGCCGCCCTGCTCGCCATGGGGGTTGCGGGCACCGCACGCGCCGAGCCCGCGCTGTGGCGGGTGACCGGCGACCGGGCGACGGTCTATCTTTTCGGGTCGGTGCACTTGCTGCCGGCCGGCGGCTTCGCGATCGGCGGCGCGCTCGCAGATGCGCTGAAGCAATCCGGGCGCGTGTGCATGGAAATCGACCCGGACGCGCAAGGGGAATCCGAGACGGCCTCGCTCACGCTTGCGCGCGCGGTTGATCCCGATGGACGCAGCCTCTTCGACCTGCTCGGGCCGGACGCGGACCGCGTGCGGAACGCCGCCGAGGAAGCCGGCATTCCGCTCGAGCCGCTCGCCGTGTTCGAGCCCTGGTTCGCCGGCATCACGGTGTCCGTGATGGCGCTGCAGGCCCACGGCTACGACGTGCAACATGGGGTGGAGCAGGTCATCCAGGCCGAGGCCCGGCAGGAGGGCAAGGCGAGCTGCGGGCTGGAGTCGCTCGATGGCCAGCTCGGCATGCTCGACGGCCTGCCTGCGGAACTCCAGAAGGAGATCCTGTTGCAATCGATCGAGGAATCGGAAGACGTGGAGGCCCAGATCGAGCCGATGCTCGCGGCCTGGCGCGACGGCGACGAGGACGGTCTCGTGGAGAGCCTCGAGGAGGATTTCGACGGCTTCCCGGAACTGGCCGAGGCGCTCATTTACGAGCGCAATGCGCGCTGGGCGGACCAGGTGAGCGACATGCTTCGGGGCGATGAGGACGTGCTCGTGGTCGTCGGCGCGATGCACCTGGTGGGCGAGCGCGGGTTGCCCGCGCTGCTCCGGAAGCGCGGCTTCCGCGTCGAGAGGCGCTAAGGGCCCGCGCATGTCGCTGTTCGAGGAAGCCTCCTTCTATATCGCGGGCGGTGTCAATTCGCCGGTGCGGGCGTTTCGCGGCGTCGGCGGTGAGCCACCCTTCATCCGCCGCGCGCGCGGCGCCTGCATCGAAACCGAGGACGGGCGACGCCTGATCGACTACGTCGGCTCCTGGGGACCGATGATCCTGGGGCACGCGGATCCCGGGGTGGTCGCAGCCGTGACTCGCCGCGCCGCAGACGGCCTCTCCTTTGGCGCCCCGACCGTAGTCGAGACGGAGCTCGCGCGCCGGATCGTGGAGCTTGTGCCGTCGATCGAGTTGCTGCGCATGGTGAGCTCCGGCACCGAGGCGACGATGAGCGCGATCCGGCTCGCGCGCGGATTCACCGGCCGCGAACGCATCGTCAAGTTCGAGGGCTGCTATCACGGTCATTCGGACGGGCTGCTCGTGAAGGCGGGATCCGGCGCGCTCACGCTTGGCGTGCCCGATTCCGCGGGTGTTCCAGCCGCCGTCGCGGCGGCCACCGCGACCCTCGCCTATAACGACACGCCCGCACTCGAAGCGTACTTCGCAGCGGCAGGCCGCGAAATCGCCTGCGTCATCGTCGAACCGGTCGCCGGCAACATGGGCTGTGTGCCGCCGGCGCCGGGATTCCTCGAGGCATTGCGCGACCTTTGCACGCGGTACGGCGCGATTCTCGTCTTTGACGAGGTCATGACGGGATTTCGCGTCGCGCTGGGCGGCGCACAGGCGCTGTACGGCGTCCGGCCCGACCTGACGACGCTCGGAAAGATCGTGGGCGGCGGCCTGCCCGTCGGCGCGTTCGGCGGGAGGCGCGACATCATGGAATGCCTGGCGCCGCTGGGTCCGGTCTACCAGGCCGGCACGCTCTCCGGCAATCCGGTGGCCATGGAAGCCGGACTCGCGACGCTCGAGGCGGTGTCGAAACCCGGGTTCCACGCCCGCCTCGCAACGACGACCGAGCGCCTGGTCGAGGGCATCGCGGCTGCGGCGCGTTCGGCCGGCGTTGCCCTTTCGACCAACCAGGTCTGCGGCATGTTCGGCCTATTCTTCACGACGCAGAGCCCGGTATTGAACTACTCTCAGGTGATGGCCTGCGATGCCGAGCGCTTCCGGCGCTTCTTTCACGGCATGCTGCGCGCCGGCATCTACCTCGCGCCATCGCCCTACGAAGCCGGTTTCGTCTCCGCCGCGCACGGGGAAGCGGAAATCGCCGCGACGATCGAGGCGTCCAGTCGCGTGTTCGCAAGCGTCGCGATGGTTCGCTGATGCGGGCGGCGTCCGCTTTCCTCGCGGCCATCTTCGGTACCCTGCTGCTCGCCGCTCTGCTTGCCTGGCCGGTCTGGCTGCTCGTACACGCGCTCGTTCCCGAGTGGCCGTTTCACCGGGTTGTCGGGCGTTTCTGGCAGCTCCTGCTCCTCGCCGGAATCGTGCTCACGCTGCGCCGACTCGGGTTGCGCGGCCGCGAGGACTGGGGCTACGGCCTGTCGCGAACAGCCTTCATTCGCCAGGCCGCGGCAGGCCTGGCCGCCGGCGTCGCGACGATGCTGCCGATGACGCTCGCGATGCTCGCGCTCGGTATCCTGAGGCTGCGGCCCGAGCTGGGGCCCGCAATGCTCGCGCACGCGCTCGTGAGCGGGCTCCTTGCCGGCCTCGCGGTCGCCATCGTCGAGGAGACTTTCTTCCGCGGGCTCATGTACCGCGCGGTTGCGCGCGAATCCGGATTCGCCTTCGCGGCCTGGTCCACGTCCCTCGTCTACGCAGCCGTGCATTTCCTCGCGGGCGCCCGGGTCCCGGCCGACGAAATCGCATGGAACAGCGGCATACGGCTTCTCGTGGACGCGTTCGCGAATTTCTCGGATCCGCTGCCGGTAGCGGACTCCTTCGTCACGCTCACTCTGGTCGGACTGTTGCTGGCCTTCGTCCGCCGGCGCACCGGAGCGATCGCCGCAGCGATCGGTCTGCACATGGGCTGGGTTTTCGTGATCAAGTCGACGACGGCCGCCACGCGCATGAACGCGGGCACGACCTGGTCATTCCTGGTCGGCAACTTCGACGGCTACACCGGCTGGCTCGTCGCCGGCTGGGCCGCGCTGCTGATCGCGTTCGCCTGGACCCGCGGCTGGCTTGCACCCGCCCGGGTCCCCGCGCGCTAGGCCCGGCTTCGGTTGACGGCGGGCTCGAGCACGGTGAGGCGCTCGAGGGGATCCGCCAGCTCGAGCAGGGACTGCCGGTCCGCCAGCGTAAGCGGCAGGAGTTCCGCCAGGCGATTTGCGATCCAGGCCGCGTCGTCGCGCGGCTCCACGTGGCGATAACTGTCTTCGGCTTCCGGCAGGACCTGCTTCACGACGTCCGTCAGCCAGGCCAGGTCCGGCGGCACCGGTACGACCGGGTCCGCCGCAATGTCGAGCACGCGGCCGCGATTCAGTCCGTCCGCCTCGCGCCAGGCCTCGACGACTCGCACCCGTTCCCGCCCGACGCAGCTGATGCCGAGCAGGCCGCCTTCGAGCCGGTCGAAATCCACGATCTGCGCCTCGGTGCCCGTGGCCGCGAAACTCGTCGCCGCGTTTGCCTCTTCGCCTTCACCGAGCAGCACCACCGCGAATCCAGACTGCTCGCGCAGGCAGCGGCTCACCATGTCGAGGTAACGCGGCTCGAAGATGCGAAGCGGCAGCGGCCCGCCGGGAAACAGCACGGCATTCAGCGGAAACAGGGGCAATTCGCGGACTTCCGCGTTCATGCCCGACGAGCCCCGAGCACGGCGAGCAGGCGCTCGTGCAGGCCGCCGAATGCGCCATTGCTCATGATCAGCACGCGGTCTCCCGCCCGCAGGTCCTGCGCGATGTGATCCACCAGCGCGGGCAGTTCACGCAGCACGGCCGCCTTCTCCCCCAATGCGGCCGCGACATCCTCGAGTTGCGACTCGAGGCCCTTGGGCTGGTATAGCCAGACGCGGTCCGCGCCGGCGAGCGATTCCGCCAGCTCTTCGCGATGGACTCCGAGCCGCATCGTGTTCGAGCGCGGCTCGAGCACGGCGACGATACGGCCTTCATCCGGCTGCCGTCGAAGGCCGTCGATCGTCAGCGCGACCGCGGTCGGATGATGCGCGAAATCGTCGTAGACGCGGATCCCGGCCACTTCGCCGCGCAGCTCGAGGCGGCGCCGCACGCCTGCAAAGCGTCCGAGCGCGGCGGCGGCCTGCGCCGGCAAGACTCCCATGCCTGCCGCGCAGGCGACTGCG
This sequence comes from uncultured Gammaproteobacteria bacterium, assembly GCA_963738285.1. Lineage (GTDB taxonomy): Bacteria > Pseudomonadota > Gammaproteobacteria > Steroidobacterales > Steroidobacteraceae > SCUD01. The sequence continues at coordinate 53,503 of CAVTVX010000012.1, forward strand.
GCAAGGCCGTTTTCGACGTTGTGCAGGCCGATCTGCGTCCAGCGCACGATTCCGACCGGCGCCTCGCGGTGCAGCACCTCGAAGGCGCTGCCGTCCGGAGAGACGAGGCGCGCGCGCCATTCGGCCGACGCTTCGCGGGCGTATTCCACCAGCGGCGTCCACGATCCCATGGCGAGCATCGCCGCGAGCGCGGCATCGCCCGCATTCCAGGTAATCCGTCCTGATCCCGGAACGGTCCGCACGAGGTGATGGAACTGGCGCTGGATCGAGGCAAGATCCGGATAGATGTCGGCGTGGTCGTACTCGAGGTTCGTCAGCAGGAGGTGCCGCGGCCGGTAGTGGACGAACTTGGCGCGCTTGTCGAAGAAAGCCGTGTCGTACTCGTCGGCCTCGATCGCGAAAATCGCCCCCCCGCCCGCACGCGCCGACGACCCGAAATTCGAGGGGATACCTCCGATCAGGTATCCGGGATCGCGGCCGGCGTCGTGCAGGACCCAGGCGAGCATGGACGCGGTCGTCGTCTTGCCATGGGTGCCGGCGACAGCCGCGACCTCGCGGCCGCGCAACACATTCTCCGCGAGCCACTGCGGCCCCGAAATGAACGGCAGCCCGCTGTCGAGCAGCCTTTCGATGAGCGGATTGCCGCGGCTCATGACGTTGCCGACGAGCACGACGTCGGGTTTAAGGTCGAGCTGCGCGGGATCGTAGCCGTCGATCAGCGCGACGCCCTCCGCGGCAAGCTGCGTGCTCATCGGCGGGTAGACGTTGGCATCGGAGCCGGTTACGCGGTGACCCGCGGCGCGCGCAAGCACGGCGATGCCGCCCATGAATGTCCCGCAGATGCCGAGGATGTGCAGGTGCATCAGGCCCCGACGCCGAAAAGGCTTTGGGCGACGGCAAGGCTTGCGACGGCCCAGGTCACCGCGATCGCGAACCCGGTTACCAGCCCGGTGTCGAGCGCGGACTTCAGGATGTGCCCGACGATCAGCAGGTACCAGATCGTGATCAGTGTCGACCCCGCCGTTGTCAGGAGCCAGACTGCATAGTGAGACTTGGAAGGGCCCCGCATGAGCAGCAGCAGGATCATCGCCGGCGCGAGCAGCGTGTAGACCCCGAGGACGGCGTTCACCGTCTGGGGGAAACGGTGCGCACGCCGTGTCAGCGCGAGCAGCAGCCAGAAGAACGCAAGCGACAGCACGAGGTCGGCCGCGGTCCGCGCAAGGATGCGGTCGGAGTCGTCGACGTAGGCCATCACCACGTTGGTGAAAGCGTAGCCGAGCGCAAAGACCGCGACCCAGGCCCACGAGGCCGGCAGGACGCCTGGATCCCTGCGGAGCAAGGCGATCTGGATCAGCGAATTCAGCAATCCTTTCATGCTGCCTTGGGCCGGGACGGTGGCCTGCGCATAATAAGGTGGTGATGACGACCGGTGTTACTCCAATCCGCGAACCTGCGGCGCTTGAGGAACGAGCCGCAAAGTGGCCCGCGGACGCACCGCTCGCGATTGACACGGAATTCGTGCGTGAGCGAACGTACTACCCGAAGCTCTGCCTGATCCAGGCCGCCATCGGCGGCGAGATCGTCCTGGTCGATGCGCTCGCTATCGCGGACGGCGGTGCGCTCACTCGCGAGCTCGGCGAGCCCGGGCGACTCAAGCTGCTGCATGCGGCACGCCAGGACATCGAAGCGCTCCTGCCGCTCACCGCGTCGCCGCCCGCTCCCGTGTTCGACACGCAGCAGGCCGCGGCCCTGCTGGGATTCCCCGCACAGGTCGGCTATGCGGAGCTCGTGCGCCAGATGCTCGATGTCGAGCTTGCGAAAGGCCATGCGCGCACCGACTGGACCCGTCGTCCCCTGTCACCCGAACAGCTCGCCTATGCGGCGGACGACGTCCGCTACCTGCCCGAGCTCGCCGCCGCCCTGGACGATAGGCTGGTGGCGGCCGGCCGCCGGGTCTGGCTCGACGAGGAATCCCGGGCGCTTCGCGACATGGCGCTGTATCGCGTCGAACCGGACCAGGCCTGGCGCCGGCTCAAGGGACTGGAGCGCTATGACGCGCCTGCGTTCGCCGCGGTGCGCGCCCTCGCCGCCTGGCGCGAGCGCCGCGCCATGGATCGCGACCTGCCGCGCGGCTGGATCCTGCCCGACGCGGCGATCCACGAACTGGCCACGTCGAGGCCGCGAACCCGCGAGGCCCTGATGCGAATCGCCGCGATTCCGCGAGGGACCGCCGCCCGTGCCGCCGACGCGTTGCTCGCGGCCGTTGCCGCGCCGGTCGACGAGGACGCTCCGCGCGCGCTGGAAGACGTCGGACGGCCCGGACCCGAGCAATTGCGAATCCAGAAAGCGCTGCAGGCGCGTCTCGCCGCGATCGCGACCGGGCTCGGGATCCAGCCCGAGGTGCTGGCGACGCGCCGTGAGCTCGCCGCGCTCGCGCGCGGCGCGCGCGAACTGCCGCTGCTTGCCGGCTGGCGGCGCGAAATCGTCGGCGAGCCGCTGCTGGCGGCGCTATAAGGCGGGTTCCGCGTCCAGAGGGGACGGTCCCCTCTGGAGGGGACCGTCCCCTTTTTTTTGGCCGAGCCATTCAAGGCGTTCAGCCCGGGCCGGCATCCAGCGCGGCTTTCAGCCGCTCATCGACCTCGTCGAGCGTGCCATCGGCATCGATGTGGCGCAGCAGCCCTCGCTTTGCGTAGTAGTCGATGAGCGGCTGCGTGCGCTCCCGATAGACCGCAAGGCGCCGGCGCACCGTTTCGTCGTTGTCGTCGGGCCGCTGGAACAGGTCGTGCGGCCCTCCGTCGGTGCAGCGGTCGCCGGCCCCGGGCGGATTCGTCTCGAGATGGAACACGCGGCCGCAGCGGCGGCAGCTGCGGCGGCCCTCGAGGCGCTTGCGCAGCACCTCGGGATCGATGTCGAACAGGATGACGGCGTCAATGGGCTGGCCGATTTCTCCGAGGAGGGCGGCGAGTCCGTCGGCCTGCACGATCGTCCTCGGAAATCCGTCGAGGATGAATCCGCGCGCCGCGTCCGGCCGCGCGAGCCGCTCGCGGATGATGCCGAGCATGATGCGGTCGTCGACGAGCTGTCCCGCATCCATGACGGCTTTCGCTGCGCGCCCGAGCTCGGTGCCGGCGGCCACAGCCTCGCGCAGCAGGTCGCCCGTCGACACCTGGGGCAGGCCGTAACGCGCCTGCATCCGTTGCGCCTGCGTGCCCTTGCCCGATCCGGGCGCGCCGAGCAATACGAGCCTCATTCCGTCAAACTCCAGGGGCGGCTGCCCGACGAGGGGCGCCCATCCTGCCCGCGGCCCGGAATCGCGTCAAACCGGGGCGAATCGGCTATGCTTCGCCCCCCACGGGGCGCGCCAGCGCCCGCCAGGCGGAACCGACGATGGCGAAATCGAGTAACCGGCGATCCCGGCCGCGCAACGCGCTTTACGCGCAATCGGGGGGCGTCACCGCCGTCATCAACGCAAGCGCCTGCGGCGTCATCGAGGCCTGCCGCAGGCACCGGAGCCGCATCGGCAGCCTGTACGCCGGCCGCGACGGAATTGTCGGCGTGCTCACCGAGGATCTCATCGACACCGGCCGCGAGAGTGCGGCGACGATTCGCGCGCTGCGCGACACGCCGTCCGGCGCCTTTGGCTCGGCGCGCTACAAGCTCAACAACCTCGAGCGCGATCGCGCGAAGTACGAGCGCCTGATCGAGGTGTTCCGCGCGCATGACATCGGCTACTTCTTCTACAACGGCGGCAATGACTCGATGGACACGGCGCTGAAGCTCAGCCAGCTCGGCGCAGAGGCCGGTTACCCGGTCGCCTGCATCGGCATCCCGAAGACCGTCGACAATGACCTGCCGGTCACGGACTGCTGCCCCGGCTTCGGCTCGGTGGCGAAATACGTCGCCGTATCGACGCTCGAGGCCTCCCTGGACGTCGCGTCCATGGCCAGGACCTCGACGCGGGTCTTCATCCTCGAGGTGATGGGACGCCACGCGGGCTGGATCGCGGCCGCCGGCGGCCTCGCCGCGCGCCGGGCGGGCGACCCGCCGCATATCATCCTGTTTCCGGAAATCCCGTTCGAGCGAGAGCGGTTCCTGGCGCGCGTGAAGGAGACCGTCGAACGGCGGGGTTTCTGCGTGGTCGTCGCGTCCGAAGGCACGCGCGACGCCGAGGGGAAATTCCTGTCGGACATGGGGACGAAGGATGCCTTCGGCCACGTCCAGCTCGGCGGCGTCGCGCCGACGCTCGCGCAGATGGTCAAGCAGGCGCACGGCTACAAGTACCACTGGGCGCTCGCCGATTACCTGCAGCGCTCCGCGCGCCACATCGCCTCGCGCGTGGATGTCGAACAGGCCTATGCCGCCGGCCGCGCGGCGGTCGAACTCGCGCTCGCGGGCAAGAACGCTGTCATGCCGGTCATTCGGCGGAAATCCTCGAAGCCCTACCGCTGGGACATCGGCTCGGTCGGCATCGAGGCCGTCGCCAACCGCGAGAAGATGGTGCCGCGAAATTTCATCACTGCGGACGGTTTTGGAATCACCGCCGCCGGCCGGCGCTACCTCGAGCCATTGATCGAAGGCGAGTCTTATCCGCCCTACAAGAACGGAATTCCCGCGTACGCCACGCTGAATGGCGCGCGCGTCCGCCGCCGGCTCAAGACGACCTTCGTGGTATGATTTTCGTTTCCAGGGAGTAGTTTCATGTCGATGCAAACAGCGCTCTGGCTCGCGATCGCGGCCGGTGTGGTCGCCATTCTGTACGGCATATTCTCGGTGCGCTGGATCCTCGCGCAACCCGCGGGCAGCACCCGCATGCAGGAGATCGCCGCGGCGATCCAGCAGGGCGCGGGTGCCTACCTGAACCGCCAGTACACCACGATTTCGATCGTCGGCGTCCTGCTCTTCGTCGTGCTCGGCTTCGCGCTCGACGGGTACACGGCGGTCGGCTTCGCGCTCGGCGCGATCCTCTCGGGCTCCGCGGGCTACATCGGCATGAACGTCTCCGTGCGCGCCAATGTGCGCACCGCCCACGCCGCAAGTGTCGGCCTCAATCCTGCGCTGCAGGTCGCGTTCCGCGGCGGCGCGATCACGGGCCTGCTGGTCGTCGGCCTCGGGCTCATCGGCGTCGCGGCCTATTACGCCGTGATGATGCGGCTCACGGGCGACAGCGACCACTCGCTGCATGCGCTCGTCGGGCTCGCTTTCGGCGGCTCGCTGATCTCGATCTTCGCTCGCCTCGGGGGCGGCATCTTCACCAAGGGCGCCGACGTCGGCGCCGATCTCGTCGGCAAGGTCGAGGCCGGCATCCCCGAGGACGACCCGCGCAATCCCGCCGTGATCGCGGACAACGTCGGCGACAACGTCGGCGACTGCGCGGGCATGGCGGCCGACCTGTTCGAGACCTATGCGGTCACGGTGGTCGCGACCATGCTGCTCGCGGGCCTGACGATGAAGGATCTCGGCCAGGAGGCCGTGCTCTACCCGCTCATGCTCGGCGCGGTCTCGATCGTCGCCTCGATCATCGGCAGCTTCTTCGTCAAGGTGAAGGAAGGCGGCAAGATCATGGGCGCGCTCTATCGCGGCGTGATCGTCTCCGGCGTGATCGCGGCCATCGCCTACTACCCGATCACGAAAATGATGCTTGGCGCGGCCGCGATGCCGCTCTACTTCTGCGCGCTGATCGGCCTCGGCCTGACGGCGGCGATGATCTGGATCACGGAGTACTACACGGCGACCGAATTCAAACCCGTGCGCTACGTGGCCGAGGCTTCGCAGACCGGCCATGGCACAAACGTGATCGCGGGCCTCGCGGTGTCGATGAAGTCGACCGCGCTGCCGGTGCTGTCGATCTGCGCGGCGATCTGGGGCGCCTATTCGCTGCAGGGCCTGTACGGCATCGCGATCGCCGCGACCGCCATGCTTTCCATGACGGGCATGATCGTGGCGCTCGACGCCTATGGACCGATCACCGACAACGGCGGCGGCATCGCGGAGATGAGCGGCCTGCCAAAGGAAGTCCGCAGGATCACCGACGCGCTCGACGCCGTCGGCAACACGACCAAGGCAGTGACCAAGGGCTACGCAATCGGCTCTGCCGGTCTCGCGGCACTGGTGCTTTTTGCGGACTACACCCACAACCTGGAGATCGCCGGCAAGCTCGAGGCGTTCAGCCTCTCCGACCCCGCCGTCATCATCGGCCTCTTCATCGGCGGCCTCGTGCCCTACCTCTTTGCCGCGATGGCGATGGAGGCCGTCGGCCGCGCCGCGAGTTCGGTCGTCGTGGAAGTGCGCCGCCAGTTCAAGGAAATAGCCGGCATCATGGAAGGGACGGCGAAACCGGACTATTCCAGGGCGGTCGACATGCTGACGCGCGCCGCGATCAAGGAGATGATCGTGCCGTCGCTGCTGCCGATCCTGATCCCGGTCGTCGTGGGCTTCGGCATGAACTTCCTGCTCGGCCCGGGCGCCGGCATCCGCGCGCTCGGCGGCGTGCTGATCGGCACCATCGTGACGGGGCTGTTCGTCGCGATCTCGATGTGCACGGGCGGCGGCGCCTGGGACAACGCCAAGAAGTACATCGAGGAAGGCCACTTCGGCGGCAAGGGCTCCGAGACGCACAAGGCCGCCGTGACCGGCGACACCGTCGGCGATCCCTACAAGGACACGGCCGGCCCGGCGATCAACCCGCTGATCAAGATCATCAACATCGTGGCGCTGCTGCTGGTGCCGCTGCTGTAGGGACGAGCCACAACGAGAGTAGATCGCGCGTTGACCAGGGCCGCTCTGCTAGAGTTGCAGCATGTTCCCGCGGCTGTTGCTCGTGGCGCTGGTCGCAACCTCGGCGGCCGCCGAGCCGTTTGACTTCGTTGCACTCGGCGATACGACCTACGCGCCTCCGGCCGACAATTCGCTCTACGGCCGCCTGATCGAAGCGATCAACGCGACGCATCCGGAGTTCGCGATCCACGTCGGCGACACCAAGGGTTACGGCGACTGCGGGCGCGCATTCCAGGAGAGCCAGCGGGATTTCTTCGGTCGCTTCGCCGGCCCCGTTTTCTACACGCCCGGAAACAATGAATGGGCAGACTGCTGGAAGGCGAATCGCGGCTCGGCGGATCCGACCGAGATCCTCGCTCTGATGCGCGAAGTGTTCTGGTCAAAGCCGGAGAGCCTTGGCCGCGTGCCGCTGCCACTCGTGCGCGAGTCCGACGAGCTGCCGGAATTCGCCGAGTTCCCGGAAAACGCGCGCTGGGCATTCGGGGGCGCGACCTTCGCGACACTGAACCTCGCCGGGACGCACAACAACCAGGAGCTGCGCGTCGAGAAGTACTGGCGCGAGTTCAAGCGCCGCGAGCAGGCGAACCTCGCCTGGGTGAAAGCGAGCTTCGCGGCAGCCCGCCAGGCGAAGCACCGCGCCGTCGTGCTGGCTTTCCACTCGAATCCCTTTGACAAGGCGCTGCGCTACGAAGGCGGTCCCTTCGAAGCGGTCGTGAAAGCGATCGAGACCGAGGCGGACGCCTTCGACGGCCAGATCCTGATCGTCCATGGCCATTACCACGAGTTCATGATCGACCGCCCGCTCACGCAGCTGGACCTCGACAAGCCCGGCGTGGCGCACCCGAACGTGACGCGGCTGCAAGTCTACGGCTGGCCGGACATGAAAGCCGTGCGCATCAACGTCGATGCGTCGAAGCCCTGGGTGTTCGGCTTCGAGCCGGTCTATGCGGCGGGTGTCTCGACCTCGCCGAACAAGGACAGCGACTAGTCCGGCATGCAAGGCGCCACACAATCGGCCGGGCCGTTCACGGAACTCGCCGACAAGTACGGCCCGCTGGTCTGGGACACTTTCGCGGCGAATGTCCCGCACGACCTGCGCTGGAACTGGCTCCTCCTGATGCTGGCGCTCGCGCTCGTGATCTTCCTCGTGCGCAAGGGGCGCGGCGCGAAGGGCGCCGACGGGCGCGAGCGGCCATGCGGCATCGTCGAGTACCTGGTTCCCCGCGAGATCTACACGCATCTATCCGCGCGAGTCGACCTCTGGCTCTGGGTGCTGGAGCGCGCGCTGAAGCCGCTCTGGGCCCTGTTGCTCCTCGGCTCGCTCGGTCCATTCGTCGAGAAATCCGTCCACGGCGCGTTGACGGCGGGCTTCGGGCCGGGACCCGCCATCGACCCGAATTTCGGCTGGATGCTGCTCTACAGCCTGGTGCTCCTGCTCAGTTATGACTTCACGTTCTTCCTGCTGCATTACGCCGAACACAAGGTCCCGGCGCTGTGGGCAATACACAAGGTCCATCATTCCGCCGAGGTGCTGACGCCGCTGACACGCTACCGCGAGCATGTCCTCGAGGGGCCGCTCTATTCCATCCAGGCGGCAATCGGCTACGCCGTGCCTGCCGCCGTTTTCGCGTGGCTGTTCGCGGGCAGCATCGTGGAGGTGACGATCCTCGACGTCGGCATCTTTACGGTTCTGTTCGGGTTCAACGGCGCCTTCCGACACTACCACGTGCAGTTTCGTTATCCGCGCCGGCTCGAGAAGTGGCTGCAGAGCCCGGCCATGCACCACACCCATCACAGCTACCTGGCGAAGCACTGGGACACGAACCTGGCGGTCATCACCAGCGTCTGGGACCGGATGTTCGGGACGCTCTACATCCCCGAGCCGGACGAATACACGCCCTGGGGCCTGGGCCCGGAGCAGCAGGCCGAAATCCGGACGTTCCGGCAGAACGTCCTGGCCCCGTTTCGCGACTGGCGCCGGATGATTCGCGCCCCGGCCCCGCTGCCGCGCCGAAACCCGCGCTAGAAACCCGCAAGGCCTCGACCGCGAAAGCGGCGCCGGCCGGGCGCATCTTTCTGCGCCCTTATGTCAACAGCCCGCACGGGCCGGGCGCTTTCGGATTAGCTTCTGCGACGGCGGTCACCGGCGATACAGGGGGGAAATCCCTACAAAGACACGGTCGGCCCAGCGATCAACCCGCTGATCAAGATCATCCACATCGTGGCGCTGCTGCTGGTGCCGTTGTTGTAAGTCGCGTGCGACAGCCCGAGGCTTTGTCTCCGGATGACCCCCAAGAGCACCGTTTGCGCTCAGTCGCGCTTCCGTCGTTCGTAGCGCTCTAGCTGCTCCCAATCGCCAAGCGCTTCCAGCGACCGTATTCCCGCGGCGTACTCGGCTGCGTCCACTGTCAGGAACGCGCATTCGACGCGTGCTCGCGCCGCGTAGGGCACCGCGCGGCAACCTTCAAATGCCGCAAGCGCCTGGCCGAGCCGCGCCGCATCGCGCCTGGTGATGCCGATCGCGCGGTCCAGTTGTGCGTTCGGAAGCGGAAGCCTGAAGCGGCGGACGACGACCTCAATCTCGTCGAGAAGGCCATCCGGCATGACGATTTCCCGATCGCAATAGTAGGAGAGCGCGCTGTCGAGCACGTTCATCATGTCGGCCGTGCGGATGCTGCGAAGCAGCGTGGCGTCTGAAGCCGTGGCATCGCTGAGGATCGTTGCGGCCAATAAGCCACCCGGACTTGGCTCGCGGATATTCTTCGACATCTCGCGAATTGCGTCGCGGAGACGCTCCGCGACGGCATCGTTTCGCCGGGCCCGCGCCACCGTGAAGGCTTTCAAGAATCCGCGGAGGGCCGCCTGTGAAGTGGCGTGTTCGGCTTCGTCCCAGAGCCGGAGCATCCGCTCGCCCCCTGCAAGCATCTCGTCCCAGCGTCCTCGCAACGCAAGTGCCTCCACATACCACGCCGCGAGGCGCAGCGCCCATATCGGCGCCTGTCCGGGTTGCACCGCAGCAAGCCCGTCTCCGGAGACGCGGATAGCGGCATCGAGATCGCCCAGGAGCACCGAGGTCCAGGCATCCATGTACCACGCGTCGATCAGCTCGATGAGATCGAGATCACGAAGGGTCAGCCGCCGGCGCTCCACGTCCCGCGCCTCGTTCATGTTGCCACGCAGCATCAGGGTCGAGCCGACTGCATCAAGAGCTGCACTCTGCATGCGCGAATCTCCGAGGCGCGTGACAATCTCAAGGGCGCGTCGCGCCGATGATTCCGCCGCATCCAGTTCTTCCGGCGTCGTGCCTTGCGACTCGTTCCAAAACGGGTGAAACGCATTTGCGGTCAGAAAGTGTGCGATTGCGCGCTCGTCGGTAGCATGCGCAAGTAGCTCGAAGCCCTCCGCGCGTAGCGTCGCAATCTCGCTACGACTCGGGCGTTCACTCATCGACCCCTGCATGCGCGTCAAGACGCCGAGCGTGCCAGCGAGCAGACGCAGTTCCCGGTTGGGTTCACGCCCGCCCTGCTCGCGAAATAGCCGCAAAGACATGCGATAGTGATCGGCCGACTCGCCCGAGATGTTAACGTCACCAAGTTTCTCGTAGAGCGCCGGCAGCATTTCTCGCTCGGCAAGCATGATCGCAGTGCGCAGGTGACGCGCGGCTTCCTGCTGGGCGGCGCCGGCTTGTGCGACCTCGGATGCCCGAACGAGCCAGGTCGTGGCGCGCTCGCGCGTTGCGGACGCATCCGTCGCGGCCGTCGTCAACGATGCAGCGAGCGATGCCGCCTCGCCGTAGTGGTATGCGATCAGTTCTGCGAATGCCTCTTCCCGTCCAGCCGCGAATTCCTCGAGCCACCGGCCAGCAGCGGCGTGGAGTCGCACACGTTCTGCTCGCGACAGCGTCTGATAGGCAACCTCGCGGATGAGAATATGGCGGAAAACGAATTTCTCTGAGTCCGAAGATCGGATCAAATCCTTGTCGAGCAGCACTTCTAGATGCGTGGACAGATCGCCGATCGCCGGTTCTAACGCCGCGACGCCCGTCGCGCGAAAAGTGCGGCCGAGAACGGCGCCAAGCTGGAGAACACGCCGAGTCTCCGGACCGAGCAGATCGAGGCGCGCGAGTACGGTTGCCTGCACCGTGTCCGGCAGCGTGGCAAGTGCTCGCTCTACCGCGGGCGTGTCGTCAAAAGATGGAACTCGATCGAGCAGGGTGCGTACGAGTTCCCCGGCGAAAAAGGGATTCCCTTCCGCCACCTTCACGAGACGGGCGACGATTTCCGGCCGGTTGGACCCGAGGAGGTGCCCGATGATCCGCGCAACTGCACCGTCAGGCAGGGGCTCAAGCGTGAGCGCAACATAGTTCCGGCGTCCACCGCCCCAGTTTGGTCGACGGTCGAGGAGCTCCGGTCGCGTCAGCGTGATCACGAGTAGGGGTACGTCGCTGCGAGGTTGTAGAACGAACTCCACTACGTCGAGCAGGCTGTCACTCGACCAATGCAGGTCCTCGAACACGACGACGAGCGGGCCTCGGTGCGCGGCGTACTCAAGAGCGCTGCGCCACGCGACCAGCAGGGCGGTCCGGTCCGTGACTTCGCCCTCGAACTCGCCCGCACCGACCGTAGCGGCTAGGAGGTCCGCGACTTGCTCGGCGTTCGCGAGTGTGGAGTCTCGGAGCCAGTTGCGGATGTACTCGCGTACTTCAGAGGGAACTGCGCGTTCGTCGATCCCGGCCAGGCTGAAGAGGACGGCACGGAGCGGCCAATACGTCAGCCGCTGTCCATATGGAAGGCACTGTGCGATCGCGATTGTCGACGCCGGAGCATTGCCCGACAATCGATCCAGGAATTCTTCCAGCAAACGCGTCTTTCCGACGCCGGCGGGCGCAACGACACTCACGAGGGATGGTCGCCGCTCTTCGAATGCACGCCGTGCGGCGAGTTCCAGCTGCGCGAGGTCCACTTCGCGGCCGACAAGTGGAATTCGCGTTCGTCGCGATACGGCGCGGCCGACCACTACCGCCGCAGAGACGCCGTCACGCTTTCCCTTCGCCTGAACGCGTTCGAGCGGTTCAAAACAGAACTCTCGCGCTGCAGCGTGCGCCGTCCGCGCACCGCAGAGAACTTGCCACGGCTCCGCGGCCTGTTGCAGACGGGCGGCTGCGTTGACCGCATCTCCGGTGACGAGGAAATCGTCGGCAGCAGGTTCGCGCGTTGCAACAACCTCCCCGGTATTCAAGCCGAACCTGACTGGAAGCCGTTCACCCAGGCTCGGATCGCTCCGGACGGTATCTCGCAGCTCCAGCGCGGCCGAGATCGCGCGCGCGGCATCGTCGCCGTGCGCAACGGGAAAACCAAAGATCGCCATTACTGCGTCGCCGATGAATTTTTCCAGCGTGCCGCCGTGCGCCGCGACAGTGCCCCTTGCAATGGCATAGAAGCGAGCCAACAGCACGCGGATGTCTTCGGGATCCAGTGTCTCACCGAGCTCGGTCGAACCGGCCACATCGGCAAATAGAATCGTGACGAGACGACGCTGCTCCGGCACTGCGAACTACTACCGCTCGGACCGACCAGCGCGCCACGATGCTGCGTCGAATACGGGTGGCACGAATGTGTACTGCCTCACGACCCTGCCTTCACGCAACTGTCGGATCAGCGACACCTGGACGGCGTCCTCTCCGGTGTTTGCAGATTGTCGGTCGCGTCGCCCGTTGCCTGGAGTCATGCTTTTCCCAGGCTACGCGGGGCGTCGCGAATTGAAAATTCATAGGACGATATCACGATCCCCGTGCACCTCATGCAAGCCACCGCCCCGCCGCCGCTCGCCCGGAGCGCCCGGACTCGGCTTCCACTTCGATCGGAACCGGAACTGGTCACCGACCATTTGGCGGCCCGTCAATCCCGCGGCGTCGGTTGCCGCCCGCTGCGCCACGGCACCCGCAGCGTCGAGATTACTGCGCAGGCAATCCCATTCGCCACCCGGGGGCACTTTGTTGTCGTAGCCTTGCCCGTCGCCATGCCCCTGATGGCGTCCCTGCCGGCAGCGGCAGTCCCGGCGCCGCACTACTCGGACTAGTGGCGGCCCGAACTCGGCGAAGGCGTGGACAACGACGGTGTCGCGTATTTTTGCCTGACGCCGAAAGATCGGCCCCCAATCGACATTCAAGGGCAGCTGAGCGTTGGCCGCGGCGAGACCGGCTGTGCGAGCCACGTCCGCGACGCGTTCAAGGCGGCACTCGACGAGAAAACCCGGAAGGTCAAGACCGACGGCGGGCAAGGGAACGCGGGTCAAGCTCGGCCGCGTACAAGGCGCCGCTCGGGGCACGTTTTTCTGCGCCCTTATGTCAACAGCCCGCACGGGCCGGGCGCTTTCGGATTAGCTTCTGCGACGGCGGTCACCGGATTCGCCGCGCGCGCCGCCTGCGCGAGTCGAGGATAAGGATGTCCACAGTCGAAGCCACGCGCGTATCCCTGCGCAACGACGAAACGGCCAGCTTTCGCATCGCCGGCGCGGCGATCGCCTGGTCGCGACCAGGCGCCGGCGAGCCGCCCGCGATCGCCTTCCTCAAGGAACACCTGCATTCCGTCGTCGTCGCGGGAACGCTTCTATTGGCGGCGGCACTCCACGGACAGCGCATTGGCGGTCCCTACCTTGCGCTCGCCGCCTGCGCCTATGCCGTTTCCCTCAAGGTCATGACGCGGCCGAGGCTCGGGCCCGCCGGCGGCGGCATGGACTGGAGCCGAGTCCTGCGCCATCGCACGATCGAGTGGGCATGCGTGTCAGGCATCCTGTGGCTGGCCGCCCATCTCTTCGGCGCCACGCGACTCTTTCCGGGCCGGGTGCTCGCCACCTGGTTCGTGGCAACGCCGTTTGCGCTCGCCGCCGCGCAAAGCGCCGCGAGGCTGCTGACCGCGCGGGTGCTGGCACGCAACGGCGCCCAGCGGCGGCTCGTCATCGTGGGGGCGAACCGGGTCGGCTCCGAACTCGCCGCCAGGCTCGCCGATGCGCCCTGGCTCGGCACGGTGGCGGGATTCTTCGACGACCGCAGGCAGGAGCGCGTGCCGCCGGAGACGCGGCCGCGGCTGCTCGGCCGTTTTGCCGATTTGCCGGATTACGCGAACCGAAACGCGGTGCACGTCATTTACGTCTGCCTGCCGATCACAGGGCACCCGAGGATCCGGGCGCTGCTCGACGTGCTCGGTGACACCACGGCGTCGATCTACTTCGTGCCCGACCTGTCGGCATTCGACCTCATGCAGGCCCGATTCGGACAGGTCCGGGGCATGCCTCTCGTCGCGATCCGGGAAACACCGTTCTGCGGCATGGCCGGCGTCCTGAAGCGCGTCAGCGACGTCGTGCTTGCGACGGCTGCGATACTGCTTGCCGCGCCCTTCCTCGGCGCGATCGCAATCCTCGTCAAACGGTCCTCGCCCGGGCCGGTACTCTTCCGGCAGCGGCGATACGGGCTCGATGGCCGCGAATTTCTCGTCTGCAAGTTCCGCACGATGACGGTGTGCGAAGACGACCCGCTCATGCAGGCGACGCGCTTTGACCTGCGCGTCACGCGGGTGGGCGCCTTCCTGCGCCACACCTCGCTGGACGAGCTGCCACAACTGTTCAACGTGCTCGAGGGCAGCATGAGCCTTGTCGGTCCACGGCCGCATGCCGTCGCACACAATGAACACTACCGCAAGCTGGTGAGCGGCTACATGCTGCGTCACAAAGTGCGGCCCGGCATCACCGGACTCGCGCAGGTCAACGGGCTGCGAGGCGAGACGGTCGACATCGAGAAGATGCGCCAGCGCGTGGCCTACGACCTCGAGTACCTCAAGCACTGGTCGCTCGGCCTCGACATCCGGATCCTCCTGAAGACCGTGCGCCTCGTGTGGGGCGACCAGAGCGCCTACTGAAGGCGGGCCTGTCCTACCAGTCCCCATTGGCGGCGTAACCGAGCTCGACGAGAAGCCGGCCGGCGATGCGCTTGAAGACGCGCTTGTCGCGCTCGTCGAGGTCGCGCTGCCAGCGCCCCAGCGAGGCGGCGCTGACCGCGGCGAGCGCTTCCGGGTTCTGGGCGAATCGCGTGGCATCGCGAAACGGGGACGCAGCGCCCGCGTGCGCGAGCATGGCCTCGTCCCATTCCTCCCCGAGAAAGGCCATCAGCCGCTCGAGGGCCGGACGCGGGTCCGCGACCAGCTCTTCGTAGCGGACCGTGTGAAAGCGGGTGTCGTTCCACCAGCGGCGCGAGGCCTCGATGTCGCGGACCCAGCGCCGCGCGCAGCCAGCGATCGGCTTCCGCGTGTCGAGCGGGACCAGCCTGCCGTCCTCGACGCGATGACGCGGATGGGTCCGCAGCGAACAGACGACGTCGCGGCCATCGCGCAGCACGTGCACGAACCGCGCCTCGGGAAAACAGCGGAAGATCGTGGCGATATGCCCGATGTTGCGGGGTGTCTTCTCCGCCCAGCGCGTCTTGCCCGACCTTCGCATGCAGAGCGCGGCGAAGCCCTCGATGAACCCGGGGCGAGAACGGGCCCGATGGTAGATCCCGCGCAACTCTTCGCGGCGAAAGCCGAACTTGTCGGCGAGCCCGTCGGGGTCGAGCGCCCGCCGCCTGAATACGCTCGACTCGGGCCCGCAGCAAATCCGGTGGTGCGAGTCGAGCATCATCCGGAGCAGCGTCGTCCCCGAACGACCGCAGCCGCCGAGCACGATGGGCGCAAAGCCGGATGGGTACCCGGTCGCGAACGAATCGGCCGGATGGCCGAGACCGATCGCGGCGCCGATCGCCCTGAATAAACCCGGTGCGCCCATGCCGGACGCACTGTAAGTCATCCGCCCGCCGCGCGTCCGGATGACAGGGCCGCGCTTCAATGCGACCATGCGGTCATGTCCGTCACGCGCGCCCGCGGCGCCGCAATCCTACTGTGCCTGGCGCTGCCCGGGGCCGCCGGCGCCGCGGACGATCCGGTCGTGCTGCCGCCCGGCATTGCGACCCACGCTGACGGGCGCGCGCCCATCGAGTCGCTCTACCGCCGTGCTCTCGGCCTCGTCGAGCGGGGCTGGGCTGTTGAAGTGATCACGGAGTCCTCGCCCGCGGGCACGGCGTCGAGCCTGCCGATCATCGCGCTGCGCTCGCCGCGGGCCGGGCCGGCGGTCTGGATATTGGCGGGGATCCACGGCGAGGAACCCGCCGGGCCGAATGCGGTCGCAGCGACCATCGAGGAAATCGCAAGGCTCGGCGCTGTCCGGCCCGTGGTGCTCCTGCCCCTGCTGAACCCGCAGGGCTATGCCCGCAACTGGCGCTACCTCAATGTTCCCGTCTATTCGGAGAACATCGACGGGCAGAGCGTCGGCGACTCATCACACCTGCTTCCTTCCCCCAGGGACCCGGCACGACCGCGGGCAGCGGCGGCCTCCAGTCCCGAGGCGGATGCGATCACCGCCTATGTCCTTGCCCGCCTCGCGGACTACCCGCCGGTCTGCAGCATTGACCTGCACGAGGACAACCTGATCGACGAAGGATACGTCTACTCGCAGGGTGCAGAAGGCGCCGGGGATCCGCTCGCCATCGCCGCCGTCGGGGTGCTGAGGGAGAACGGCGTGCCGATCAAGACGGAGGGCCTGACGCGCTTCGGTGAATCCGTCGCTCACGGCATCGTCGGGCCGGTAACCGACGGCTCGATCGACGAGCTGATGAGCGCGCGCCGTATCGTCTCAGGCGGCGTGCCGCGGCCCGGACCGGCCGCGCACACCGTGCTCGTGTTCGAGACGCCGGCGGCGGCCCTCTCGCTGGAGCAGCGCATCGCCGCCCACGCCGCCCTGTTGCGCCGGCTCGCGGCGGACCTGGCTTCGGCGGCTGACAGGAACTGATTCGGCGCCGATGCATCCGCGGACCGCGCCCAAGGCCGTATTCAACGAGGCCATCGGCCTCATCCATGCCGGCGACCTGGGAGCCGCCGAGGCGCGCTGCCGCGCCGCGCTCACGAAATACCCGGGCGACATCAACGTGCAGGCCCTGCTCGGCGCCTTGCTCGTCAAGCTGGATCGCCGCGAGGAGGCGGAACGGCTGCTGCGCGAGGTGATCGCCGCCGCCCCTTCCTTTGCCAAGCCCGCGGAGGACCTGGGATTTCTCCTGTTGCAGGCCGGCCGGGCCGCCGACGCCCTGCCCTTCCTCGAACGCGCAACCCGCCTCGACCCGACACTCGAGCATGCCTGGTTCACGCTCGGCAAGGCGCTCGCGCTCCTCGGCCGCGGCACGGAGGCGGATGCCGCCTTCGAGAAATGCTTCGAGCGCTCGCCCGAACGGCGGCTCATGGCGCTCGCGGCCGAGCACCAGAAGGAGGGCCGTGTCGACGAGGCCGAGCGGCTGTATCGCCGCGTGCTGCGCCAGAACCCGCGCAACGTCGATGCCCTGCGCCTGCTGGCCCTGATCGCGGTGCGGGCCGATCGTGGCGACGATGCCGAGCTCCTGCTGCGACAGGCGATCGGGATCGCGCCGGACTTCATCCTGGCGATCCTCGACCTCGGGCGGCTGCTCAAGGACCAGGACCGCTACGGAGAGGCGCTCGAATGCTTCGATCGCGCAATCGCGCTCGATCCGTCGCATCCCCCGGCCCACTACCTGCGTGCCTCGACCCTCGCGCGGGCGTCGTTCACGGACGACGCCATCGTGGGGTACCAACGGTGCCTGGGCCTGAAACGCGATCACATCGGAGCGCTGCTCGGCCTCGGCCACATGCTGAAGGCCGTGGGCCGCTACGACGAATGCGTCGCCTCGTACCAGGCTTGCATCGATCATGCGCCCGATTTCGGCGAAACCTACTGGAGCCTCGCCAATCTCAAGACTTACCGATTCGACGACGCGTCAGTCGCAGAAATGGAGAAGCGCGCCGCGGCGGAGGGCGAGAACGCGCAGTCGCAGGTGAATTTCCTGTTCGCCCTCGGCAAGGCCTACGAGGATCGCGGCGATCATGAGCGTGCCTGGAATTTTTACCGCAGCGGCAACGCGGCCCAGCGCTCCCAGGTCGCCTACGACCCGGTGCAGACTGAAGTCATGAACGACCGGCTCGTGGAGGTGTACACCGCCGGGTTCCTGGAGTCGCTCCGCGGCGCCGGGAATCCCGATCCTGCGCCGATCTTCATCCTGGGCCTGCCGCGTTCGGGCTCGACCCTGCTCGAGCAGATCCTCGCGAGCCATCGCCGGGTCGAGGGTACGAGCGAGCTGCCGTACATCGGACGGGTCGCGACTTCTCTGAATCGCAACCGCGCGGACGGCGTCAACTACCCGGAAGCCATGCGCGAGCTCTCGGCGCCGAACGTGACGGCGCTCGGCGCCGATTACCTCGCCCAGGCGCGCATGCACCGCCGGACCGGCGCGCCGAGATTCATCGACAAGATGCCGAACAACTTCCCGAACATCGGCCTGATCGCGACCATACTGCCGAACGCGAAAATCATCGATGCGCGGCGGCATCCGCTCGACGCCTGCCTGTCCTGCTACCGGCAACTGTTCGCCAAGGGCCAGAACTTCACCTACGACCTGACGGAGATCGGGGAGTACTACCTCCAGTACCAGCGGATGATGGACCACTGGGCACGCGTGCTGCCCGGCCGCGTGCTCACCGTGCAATACGAGGAAGTCGTCGGCGACTTCGAGGCGCAGGTGCGGCGGCTGCTCGAATTCTGCGGATTGCCGTGGGACCCGGCCTGCCTGAGGTTCCACGAAAGCAATCGCCCGGTCAGGACACCGTCGGCCGAGCAGGTTCGTCAGCCGATATACGACCGCTCGGTCGGTCACTGGCGGCACTACGAGCGGCACCTCGACGAGCTGGTCGAGGTGATCGCGCCGATCAGGGACCGTTATCGCCGCTACGAGCCCGCCGGGCGCGACTCCGCCCGCGCCGGGGGCGAGACCCGTCCGGGAATGGCGCCCGGCGGAACGTAGTCGAAGATGAAGTTGATGCGGTCCGCGGCGCCCTTGTTCATGACGCTGTGGACCTTCTGGTTGTTGATCTCGTAGGCCTCGCCGACCTCCAGCTGGTACGGCCGCCCGTCGATCATGAACCGGACCCGCGGGTTCGTGACGATCGGCACGTGGATGCGATGGCCGGCGCCGAACGACGGGTGCGAGTCGCGATGCGGGATGATGCGGCCGCCGGCGAGGAGCCTGGCGGCCATCGCGCGGATGATGGTCCCGCCCGGCGGATACCACTTGCCGATGATCTCGTGCATCACCGGCACCGCGACCGCCGCGAGCCGGTCCCAGCCCGGCTGTTTCATCACCTCGACCGCCGGCCAGCCGCCGATTTCGGCGAACAGCAGCACGATCGAGCGCGTCTGCTCGTGGACCTCGTAGTCGTTCTGGCGCTGGACGTTCTCGTTCCAGGCCGCCTCGTCCTGCCCGAGGATGGCCTCGGCCAGCGCCGCCATGTCGACCTTGCCGAAGCTGCGGAGCGGGACCCCGATATCCATCAGAACTTGTAGCGGAACTGCAACCCCAACGTGCGCGGCCGGTTGATCGACTGGCGCTGCGGTGTGGCCCAGCGGTTGCTCAGGAACAGGTTGGCCCGTTCGTCCGTGAAGTTTTCGACGAAGAGCGAGGTCGTCCAATGCTCGCCTTCGAGGCCGGCGCGGAAGTCCCCCGTCTGGTAGGCGTCCTGCACCTGCACGCCGGCCCCGCCGACGACCGACTCGATGCCTTCGAGGTTGTTGACCGACTCGCCGACATAGGCGAGGTCGATCCGCGCAAAGGGCTGTGCGTTGAACAGCCGCCCGCGCGCGCGGTACTCGAGGCCGAGCGTTGCGCTCCAGTCCGGCGTCAGCGGGAGGCGTGCCCCCTTAGTCACCGGGATTTCGTACGTCACGTTGCTGGAATCCACGAGCGACAGCACGGTGGCCTGGGACACTTTCCCGTCGTTCCAGCCCAGTGTCGCATCGACCTGCCAGGCATCGCTGACGACAAACGAAAACTCGGTTTCAACGCCGTTGATCTCGGCAGACGGCAGGTTGACGTAGCCGAGCTGGAACACGAGGGCCTGCGGGTCCTCGATCTGGACCGCGAAATCATCCCACTTCATGGTGTAGGCCGCGATGTTGAATCGCAGCCGGTTTCCCATCCATTCCGTCTTGGCGCCAACCTCGATGTTCGTGAGCTTGTCGGACTTGTACACGTGCGGCAGGATGGAAATGGGCCGCACGGGATTGGCGCCACCGACCCGGAAACCCTCCGAATAGGTCGCATACACCATCCGATCACGATTGAAGCGGTAGGTCAGGTTGAGCTTGCCGACCGACCCGCTCTCGTTCGAATGCGTATTGGCGTCAGTCAACGTAAAGCCGCTGAATCCCTCCGGCGACTCCTGGTGAAGCCTGAATTGTCGGTCGTACTCGAACCAGCGCCCGCCCGCGGTGATCGTGAAGTTGTCGGTCACATCGAAGCCAAGCTCCCCGAAAACAGCTTTCTGTTCGAGTTCCGTGTCGTAGAGCCCGATGAACCAGGCCTCGGTCGGCGCCAGCGTGTTGTTGTAGACGTTGTATTCCAGGTAGCTGAAGTAGGCGAAAGCCGGCGTATTTTCATAGCCGTGGACGTAACTGTCGAACTCGGTGTGACCCGTCTCCTTGCTGTAGAAGACCCCCGCCAGCCAGGACCAGCGGCTCTCGGCATCGTGGGACGACTGCAGCCGCGCCTCGAAGGTCGTGATATCGGTGTGTTCGTGGTTGGTCGCGAAACCGCGCGGATCGCCGCCGAAATCGTAGGCGAGCGTGTTGTAGTAGATCGCGAGCTGGTTGAAGCTGAACTCGTAGTCGGTCGCATCCGCCTCGTAGGCGAACTTGCGGTCGAAATATGAGCCGGACACGACGAGGTCGCCGAACGGCAGCGAGGCGTTGAGGGTCAGCCCGATCTGGTACCAGCGGTCGTCGAGGCTCTCGCTCTCGAAACGCGCCTGCTTGAGGTCGCCCGCGCCGACCGTCAAGTCGCCATGGCCGCCGGCGTGGGTATCCTGGTAGATCGCGCCGATGGTGGCGTTGACGCTGTCGCTGAAGTCGAAGCGCAGCGCCGCGCGCCCGCCCGTCGTCCGGATGTCGTTGACGTCCTTTTCGACATCGTCCGAGTTGTCGAACGTGCCGCCCTGGCTTTCGGCGAGCACGTTGTCGATGTAGCCGGCATCTTCGGCCGAGAAGCCGACGAGGCGCAGGGCCACGCGGTCGCCCGCCAGCGGCAGGTTGACCATCGCGCTGACGTCGTAGCCTTCCGCCCCGCCGGAGGTGCTGGAGACCTGGGCTTCAGTCCAGGCGTCGAAGCCGGTCGGGTCCGGCTTCGCGGTGATCACGCGCAAGGTGCCGGACTGCGAGCTGGCGCCGTAGAGCGTGCCCTGCGGCCCCCGCAACGCCTCGACACGCTCGATGTCGATGAAGCGTGGATCCGGGTTCCGGCCGCTCTGCGTGATCGGCTGCTCGTCGAGATAGAGCGCCGAAGAGGACACGGCGCCGAATTGCAGGCCTGAGCTGGCGACGCCGCGGAACACCAGGGTGGTTCCGCCGGGCTCGCGCTGCGCGAGCGACATGCCTGGGATGTACTTCACGATGTCGTCCATCTGCTGGAGACCGCGCATCGCAATCGCATTCGTGTCGAACGCGCTGATCGATTCGGAGACGTCCTGGAGCCGCTCCGCGCGCTTGGTCGCGGTGACGATGACCTCCTCGAGCCCGGTGACCTCCTGCGCCCCGGCGCTGCCCGCCGCCACCGACAGTACGGCAGAAACGGCGGCCGTGAGCGCAGGCGAACCCTGCCCTGTGTGCATGCGAGTCGGGTCAGTCATGTCCTTCCCTCCGCGGTCTTACGGATAGTAGCGACAGGCCGGCGACCCGGCAAACCGCCGCCCGTTATTCGCCGCATGGCGGCAACGTACCAGCTCAGGAATTGCTGCGTGAACGGCTCCATCGTCGGCGAGAGCGGACCGGGCACGTAATAGCGCGAGTCGACGCCCGCCTGGTTGCGCTCGATGATCTGCTTGTCCGCGATCGTCGTGACGTCCCACAGCCAGATCAGGTCGTCAAGCCGGTAATCCCTGCCCTCGACGGCGCTGCCGTTGACGAGCCAGGTAATCTCGCAGTCCGTGAGCCGCCGGCCGCGCGGCGTGAAACGGTACAGCACGACGTGGTCGCAGTACGCAAGGCCAAAGGTCATCGGGCCGAGGTGCAGGTCCGTGGTGCCGCCGTCGTAGCCCGTGATCGTCCCGAGCAGCGGCGCGACGGGCCGGCCGTCGCGGCTGCCCGTCAGGTGGCCGCGAAACAGCGGGTATCGGTCAAAGCTGTATTCGAGGCCGAATTGTTCCGCGCGCAGCCAGGAACGGTTCACGAAATGCTGCGTCAGCCCCACCGACGGCGCCTTTGCCATCACCTCGCCGAGCTGCGCTTCGCATTCGGCGCGCGGCACCGCGCGGCCGTGCGCGACCGAGTATTCCGGATGCGCCGGCTGGCAGTGGTAGCACTCGCAATAGTTCTCGACCGCGAGTTTCCAGTCACTGGCGATCGGATAATTGCGGCGCAGGGCCACCTTCGCCTGGTCCAGCGCGTAGGGACGGAGCGGCGGGCCCATCTCGCGCTCGAACGCCTCGAAGTCCGGCGGGCTCTCGTCGAAGTTGACGAAGATCAGGCCGTCGAATACCCGCGTGTGCAGCCGCCGCAGGCCGAACTTCGACTTGTCGAACCCCTCCGGAACGCGCGCGGCGGCCTTGAGCGAACCGTCGAGCCCGTAGGTCCAGCCGTGGTAGCGGCAGGTCAGGCGCGATTCGCGACCGGCAGGCAGGTCGCAAATACGCGAGCCGCGGTGGCGGCACACGTTCAGCAGCGCGTTGACCGCGCCCTGCCCGTCCCGGACGACGATGACGGACTCGCCCGCGACCTCGAACAGGAAGTAATCGCCGCGCGCGGGAACCAGGCTCTGGTGACCCACAAAGAGCCAGGACTTCAGAACGATGTTCTGCACTTCCAACTCGTAGATCTCCGGATCCTTGTAGACGGCGCCCGGCAGCGCATGGCCCTCCCGGTAATCGTCGAAAATCCTCTTCACGGAATCGTCCACGTGCTTTCCTCCGGTTCAGGTCAATCCGCCGCGGCCGGACGGCGACGGTTCGATACGACGGATGCGGTCGCAACCGCGATTGCGACCAGCGCAATGATGATCGTCGTGATCGCGTTGATGTCCGGCGTCACGCCCAGGCGCACCTTGGCGAAAATCAGCATGGGCAGCGTGGTCGCGCCGGGGCCCGAGACGAAACTCGAGATTACGAGGTCGTCGAGCGACAGCGTGAATGAAAGCAGCCAGCCGGAGACCAGCGCCGGCAGCAGCATCGGCACGGTCACGTCAAAGAAAACCGCGAGCGGGCGCCCGCCGAGGTCCATCGCCGCCTCCTCGAGCGACCCGTCCATGGCGGAGAGCCGCGAGCGGACGACGACGACGACGTAGGCCATCGAGAAGGTGACATGGGCGATCGTGATCGTCGCCGCACCGCGGTTCATGGGCCAGCCGACCATGTTCGCCATCGATATGAAGAGAAACAGCAGCGAAAGGCCGGTGATGATCTCGGGCATCACGAGCGGCGCCGTGATCATGCCGGAGAGCAGGAGCCGCCCGCGCAGGCGTGCGACGCGATGCAGCGCGAGCGCGACGATCGCCCCGAGCGCCGTCGCGAAAGTCGCGCTGACGAAGGCGATACGCAGCGACAGCAGCGCCGCCGACAGCAGCTTGTCGTCCTGCAGCAGGCCCGCGTACCAGCGCAGCGAAAACCCGCCCCAGAGCGTCACCAGGCGCGAGTCGTTGAACGAATAGATCACGACCGAAATGATCGGCAGGTAAAGCAGCGCGTAGCCGAATGCCACGATCGAGGCGAGCGGAAGCGAGCGTCCCTTCATGGCGCCGCCTCGTGTTCGCGGCTCTGCAGCCGCTGGAACCACATGATCGGCGCAATCAGCAGCAGCAGCAGCACGACCGACACCGCCGACGCGACCGGCCAGTCGCGGTTGATGAAGAACTCGTCCCAGAGCACGCGCCCGATCATGAGCGTGTCCGCTCCTCCGAGCAGCGCCGGGATCGTGAACTCGCCGACCGCGGGGATGAAAACCAGCAGGCATCCGCCGATGATGCCCGGCACCGAGAGCGGCAGCGTGACGTCCACGAAGGCCCGCCAGCGCCGCGCGCCGAGGTCCGCGGCGGCGTCGAGCAGGTCGAGGTTCATCCGTTCGAGGTTCGAATAGAGCGGAAGGATCATGAACGGCAGGTAGGAATACACGATGCCGAGGTAGACCGCGAAGTCGTTGTAGAGCATCGGGAGCGGCTTGTCGATCACGCCGGTCCAGAGCAGGAACTGGTTGATCACGCCGCGGTTGTTGAGGAGCCCGATCCAGGCGTAGACGCGCAGCAGGAACGAGATCCAGAACGGCAGGATCACCGCGAGCAGCAGGAGCTGCCGCCGCTGCGGCGGCTGGCGCGCGATGTAATAGGCCATCGGGTAGCCGAGCAGCAGGCACAGCAGGGTGCCGATCGCGGCCATCTTGAGCGAGGCCAGGTAGATGATCCCGTAGTAGCCGTCCTGGAACAGGAAGGCAAAGTTCGTGAAGGTGACGCGGATGCCCTCGAGCCCACCGTCGCCCCATTGCAGCAACGGCGTGAAGGGCGGCTGTGCGACGATCGGGTCTGCCACGCTGATCTTCAGGATGATCAGGAACGGCGCCAGGAAAAAGAGGAGCAGCCAGAAGTACGGAAAAGTCACCGCCCGGCGCAGCCAGCGCAGCGACTTGTCTCCGCCGGTGTTGCCCTGTTCGCTCATGAGCGCAGCAGGATCGTGCTGCCGACTTCCCACGAAAGGAATACCTCGTCGTCCCATTCCACGGTCAGCTTCGCGGAGCGGCGCAGGTTCTGCGCGCTGACCTGCAGCACGGCCCCGCTCCGGGTCAGCACGCGGTACAGCGACTGGTCGCCGAAATAACCGAGATCCCGGACGATGCCCTTCGCCACGTTGCGCTCGGATCCGTCCGGCGCCTCGCGGCTGATCGTGATTTTTTCCGGCCGCACGGCAACGCTGACCCCGCCTTCCAGGCCGCGCGGATCGTCGCAGACGACCGCAAAGTCGGCATCGAGCGCATCCGAATGCAGCGTCAGCCGGCCGTTCGCCGCCCCGGTCACGCGGCCCTCGATCAGGTTGATGTTGCCGACGAATCCGGCGACGTATCGGTTGGCCGGATATTCGTAGACCTCGCCCGGCGAGCCCACCTGCGCGATTCGCCCCTCGTGCATCACGGCGATGCGGCTCGCGAGCGTCATGGCCTCGTCCTGGTCATGCGTCACGACGACGAATGTCGTGCCGAGCTGGTACTGCAGGTTCGCGAGTTCGAACTGCGTGTGCTCGCGCAGCTTCTTGTCGAGGGCCGCGAGCGGCTCGTCCAGCAGCAGGAGCTTCGGGCGCTTGACCAGGGCGCGTGCGAGCGCGACGCGCTGCTTCTCGCCGCCGGAGAGCTTGTCGGGCTTGCGACCCGAGAGGGGCCCCAGCTTCACGAGCGCGAGCATCTCGGCGACCCGCTCGCGGATCTGCGCGACGGGAAGCCGTTCCTTCTTGAGGCCGTAGGCGACGTTCTGCTCGACCGTCATGTGCGGGAACAGCGCGTAGGACTGGAACATCAGGTTGACCGGGCGCTCGTAGGGCGGCACACCGGTCATGTCCGCGCCGTCGATCAGGATCCGGCCCGAGGTCGGCTCCTCGAAGCCCGCGAGCATGCGGAGCAGGGTCGTCTTGCCGCAGCCGGAGCTGCCGAGAATCGCGAACAGCTCCCCGCGCAGGATGTCCAGGGAGACATTGTCGACCGCGGTCACGCCGCTGAAGTTCTTGGTGACATCGCGGACCTCGACGAGCGGCAATGACTTCGGATCTTTCACAGGCCGGTCTTCACGCGGGACCACAGCCGCGAGCGGCGCCGCTCGTCGAGCGGGTCATGGATGATGCCCTTGTACAGCGCCCGCTTGACGGATTCGGGCGGGTACACCGCAGGGTCGTTTCGCACCGCGGGCGGGAGCATCTCCTTCGCTTTCACGTTTGGCGTCGCGTAACGGGTCTCCATGCTGATCGCGGCCGCGACCTCGGGCCGCAACAGGTAATTCAGGAACAGGTGGGCGTTGCCGGGGTGCGGGGCATCGGCGGGGATGAACCAGAGATCGAACCAGGCGAGCGAACCCTCCTTCAAAATCGTGTAGGCGAGCGGAACCGGCTTGCCGACCTGCCTGCCCCGCAGCATCGCCTGCGCATAGTCTCCCGACCAGCTCATTGCGATGCAGACCTCCTCGTTCGGCAGGTCGATCAGCATCTTCGCCGAACTGAAGTAGCGGATATAGGGCCGGACGCCCTTGAGCAAGCGCTCCACGTCGGCGAGGTCGCGCGGATCGAGGCTGTTCGGGTCGCGGCCAAGATAGATCAGCGCCATCGGGATCACGTCCGTCGGCTCGTCGAGGAAGGAGACGCCGCAGTCGGCAAAACGCTTCACGACCTCCGGCTTGAACAGCATGTCGCCGCTGTTCACGGGCGCATCCGGCATCCGTTCACGGATCATGCGCGTGTTGTAGGCAAAGCCCGTCGTGCCCCAGAGGTACGGCACGCCGTAGCGATTGCCCGGATCCGTGGAATCCAGCATCTCGAGCACCCACGGATCGAGGTACTTGAGGTTCGGCAGCTTCGACTTGTCGAGCGGCTGGTACACGCCGATCGGGATCAGGCGCGCGGAATAGCGCTCCGCGTGCACCACGACGTCGTAACCCGTCCGCCCGGCCAGCAGCCGCGCCTCTGCCATCTCGGTGGAGTCGTAGGTGTCGTAGTTCACCCTGATGCCGTACTCCTTCTCGAAGTTCGCGACCGTATCGGGCGCGATGTAGTCCGGCCAGGTGAAGACGTTCAGGATTTTTTCCTCGGCGGCGGAAGCCGCCCCCGCCGCGACGAGCGCCCACAAGGCAAACGGCGCCAGCGCGGGTTTCACGGGCTACATGCCCCCGAGGCCGCGCTTCAGGAGCGCGCGCGCGATGATCAGCCGCTGCACTTCGCTCGCGCCCTCCCAGATGCGGTCGACACGCAGCTCCCGATAGAAGCGCTCGGCCGCGTTCTCCCGCATGTAGCCGCGTCCCCCCAGGATCTGGAGCGCCCGGTCCGCGATGCGGTTGGCGGCCTCCGAAGCGTAGAGTTTCGCGATCGAGCAGCGTGCGTGCAGCGTGCGCAGGTCGTCTCCGCGGTCGTGGGCCGCGGCCGCCTCGAAGGTGATGAGCCGCGCGGCCCATAGTTCGGTCACGCTGTCGGCGAGCATCGCCTGCACCATCTGCTTCTCGGAAAGCGGCTCGCCGCCGATCATCCGGGTACCGGCGAATGCGGTCGCCTCCTCGATCAGCCGCGCTGACGCGCCGCAGCAACGCGCGGCGATCATGAGCCGTTCTCTCCGGAACCAGGCATGGGAAAAGCGCATGCCGTCGCCCTCGGCCCCCAGCCGATGGTCCGCAGGCACGAAGACCTCACTGAAACGGAAGGTCGGATGATGGGCGCTGAATGTATGGCTGAAAAGCGGCGTGCGCAGCAGCTCGATGCCGGCCGTGTCCTTGTCGATGAAGAAGAGCGAATCGGAACCCGCGTGCGGCCCGTCCGCGAGGCGCGCCTGCAGGATGAAGTAATCCGCGTGGTTCGCGCTCGTGACGTACCACTTCTCGCCGGAGATGGCATAGCCGCCTTTTGCGCGCCGCGCCGTCGTCTCGACCGAGACGTCCGAGCCGGAGCCGCTCTCGGTGATCGCGTAGCACTCCTTGCGCGCCCCGCTCATGAGCGGCAGGACGTAGTTCTGGATCTGCGCCTCGGTGCAGGCCTCGAACATCCAGCGGTGGGCTTCGGAGAAGCACCAGCAGAGCGCGTTCGTGACCCGGCCGAGCTGCTCCCAGACCGCGACCTGGTCGACGTTTCGCGCCTCGCGACCGCCGCGCGATTTCGGGACATCCATGCTGCTGAAACCGAGCTCGATGGCGAGCTTCTTGTGCCGCTGCTCGACCTCGGGCGGCAACCGGCCCTCATGCAGCTCAGCCTCGACCTCCCAGGGAATCAGCTCTTCGGAAGCGAACCGGAACGCGCGGTCGCGCCAGTCCCTCGCAGTTGCATCGAGTGCGATGTCCACGGCCTAGGATCGCGCGTCCGCGGCCGGCTGGCTGAAATGCCGCGGGAACACGTCCGCCAGATACGACAGGGAGATTCGCCTGGCCCGCTCGCGGCTCATCGAATCGGGCCGGACGAGGAGGTCGAGCCAGAGCCCGTCTGTCAGGGCGGAAAGGCCGTCGGCGACCAGGGCCGGCTCGATGTCCGCGTAACCGCCCTCCTCGCAGAGCTTCGAACAGATGAGCCGCACCATGTCATCGTAAGAACGGTCCCGTTCGGCGCAGATGCGCCGGTAAGTCGGCCGGAAGCGCCGCTCGCCCCAGAACGCGAACCACACCGCGAGCTTGTCGCGGGAACAGATGGTGCGTCTGAAGTCGAGTTCCACCATGGCGAGGAGCCCCGCGACCGGGGAAGCCTCGCCGGCGGCGGCCGCCTCCTTGCAGGCGATGCGGTATTCGTCGGCGATGTAACGGAGCGTCTCCGTCAGCAGCCCTTCCTTGCTCCGGAAATGCAGGTTGACGATGCCCTGGCTGAGTCCCGCTTCCTGCGCCACGGTGGCAATCGTGGTATCCGCCAGGCCGCGGTCGGCGACGCAGCGGATCGTGGCCTGGATCAGCTGTTCGCGGCGCTCCGCCGGGGGCGCCGTCCGGCGCTTCGGGACCACCGCGAGCTGGCGTTTCGCGCTCATGAAAAACCTTTTGGAATCATGAAGTTATGCGGAAACGGGCGCGCATGGAGGCACCATCTTACCCGCATCGCAGCGCCGATCCAATGAATGAACACATATTCACTCAAAATGGACGACGCGGCCCATTCTGGGCGAAAATACCGCTCCCCGATCGACCCCCGGGACCGACAGGGAGCCCGCAGAAATGACCCGAAGCCTCGCGAAGTCCAATGCCCATTTCCGCAAGGCGCTGCGCCGCCTCCCCCTCGGGGTTTCCTCCAATTTCCGCTATTGGGGCGAGGACAAGACCATCTACGTCAAGTCGGCCAAGGGCGCCCGGCTGACAGACGTCGACGGCAATGAGTACATCGACTATCGGCTTGCCTACGGCCCCTGCATCCTGGGTTATGCCGACCCGCGCGTGGACGCCGCGGCCCGCGCCGGAATCGAGGTGGGCGGCGTCTTCGCCCTTTCCACCGAACGCGAAGTCGCCGTCGCCGAGCGGATCGCGAAGATGGTGCCTGCCGTCGAGCTGGTCCGCTTTTCGAATTCCGGCACCGAGGCGGTCATGGCGGCCCTTCGCGTCGCCCGCGCCCATACCGGCAAGGATTCCTACGTCGTCATCGAAGGGGGCTACCACGGCGTCTTCGACGCGGCGCTGTGGAACACGGACATCGAGGAATGGCATCCGGGCCACGGGGATCCGCAGCTCGTGCCTTACAGCGCGGGCGTCCCGCGCGTGCTGCGCGCACTCGTCCACGCCGTGTCCATGAACGACGCCGACCGCCTCGAGAGCGTGTTCAAGGCCTATGGCGATGACATCGCGGCTTTCCTGATCGAGCCGATCATGGGCAATTGCTGCTCGATTTCGGCGACGAGGGAATTCATGCGCGATGCCAGGTCGCTCTGCGACCGTTACGGCATCCTCCTGATCATCGACGAGGTAAAGACGGGCTTTCGCGTCGCGCGCGGCGGCGTGCAGGAACTCTTCGGCGTCAAGGCCGACCTGTGTACCTTTGCCAAGGCCATGGGCAACGGCTATCCGATCTCGGTCCTCGGCGGGCGCGAGGACATCATGCGCAGGTTCGGCGACGGCGTCGTCCATGGCGGCACGTTCACCTGTCATTCGGTCGCGCTCGCCGCCGCCGAAAAGACGCTCGAGATCCTGGACGAGACGCCGGCGCTCGCGACCATCGCGGACTACGGCGCGAAGCTCCGCGCGGGCATGAGCCAGGTCCTCTCGCAACGCGGCATCAAGCACTCCTTCAGCGGCCATCCGTCGATGAGCGGCCTGTTCTTCAGCGAAAAGCCGCCGCGCGACTACCGGGACTGGGCCTCGAGCGACTACACTTTCTACGAAGCCCTGGCCCCGCACCTGCACGATCTCGGCGTCCTCTGCGAGCCGGATTCGCGCGAGCCCTGGTTCATCTGCGAGGCGCACGACGAGCGCTGCCTGGCGGAGACGCTCGAGCGCTTCGAAACGGCAGTGGGCCGCGTGGTGCGGGACGCGCGGGGTGCGGCGCAGGCGCAAGGCGCGCAATAAACACAACGAACGACGACACAGACGGACTCGACCTTGGCGAAATATGATGCGATCGTCGTCGGCGCGGGCCACAACGGCCTGACGAACGCCGCCTATCTCGCGCGTTCGGGACTCAAGGTGCTGGTCGTCGAACGCAATCCCTGGATCGGCGGTGCGGCGGTCAGCCGCGAGATCGAGAAGGGCTGGATCTACTCGAACTGCTCCTACGTCTGCAGCCTGCTGCGGCCGGAACTGTTCCGCGACCTCGAGCTCGCGAAGCACGGCCTGCAGGTGGTCCCCTACGGCGGCGGCGTGTCGATCACCTCGGACGGCGACATACTCGGCAATTACACGGACGAGCAGGTGCAGCGGCGCGAGTTCGCGCGCCACAACCCGCGCGATGCCGATGCATACCACCGGTACTCGACCGACGTCATGCGCCAGTGCAAGTTCATCCGGCCCCTGCTGCTGCGCACCCCTCCCGATCCGGCCTCGCTGAAGCCCCGCGATCTCAGGGAAATGATCTTCCTCGGCCGCGAACTCAACAAGTTCGGCGAACAGTTCATCTATGACACGCTGCGCTTCTACTCGATGAGCATCGCCGATTTCCTGAACGAGTACTTCGAATCGGATCTCGTCAAGTGCCATCTCTCGGGCAGCGGAATCATCGGTTCGGCGATGGGCGTCTACTCGCCCGGCACGGCCTACGTGCTGCTGCACCACTACATGGGCGACGTGGACGGCTCGATCGGCGCCTGGGGCTTTGCGCGCGGCGGCATGGGCGCGGTCTCGAAGGCGATCGCGAGCGCCTTCAGGTCCTACGGCGGCGATATCGTCACCGACGCGCCGGTCCGGCAGGTCATTGTCCGGGGCGGCCGCGTCACCGGCGTCGCCATCGAGAACGGCAACGAGTACGAGGCCGACATCGTGGTCTCGAACCTCGACCCGCGGCGCACGTACACGAAGATCTTCGATCCGAAGGACCTGCCGTCCGCCATCGTCGAGAAGGCGAAGAACTGGAAGATCCGCGGCTCGTCCGGGAAGCTCAACATCGCGCTCGACGGCCTGCCGGAGTTCCCGGCGCTCGGCAAGGACAATCCACTGGCCTACGGCGACATGCACTTTCTGGACTCGCTCGAGAAGATGGAACGCGCCTACGACGACTGGAAGAACGGGACCTGGTCGAAGGAACCCTACCTCGACCTGCTGATCCCGTCGATGACGGATCCGACCATGGCGCCTGCCGGCAAGCACTTCATGTCGGTGTTCGTGCAGTACGTGCCGCCGTTCATCCACGGTCGCGAGTGGTCCGATGCCGACCGCGAGGGATTCAAGAACACCGTGCTCGACCAGATCGGCCGCTACAGCCCGAACTTCAGGTCGCTCGTGCGCCACGTCGAGTGCCGCACGCCCCGCGAACTCGAGGCCGAGGTCGGTCTCACCGAGGGCAACATCTTCCAGGGCGAGCTGACGATGGACCAGCTCCTTTTCAATCGCCCGTTCCCGGGCTACGCGCAGTACCGCGGGCCG
>CAVTVX010000013.1:0-62863 GCA_963738285.1 uncultured Gammaproteobacteria bacterium
ACGTGCTCGAACTCTCCGTCGTATCAGCTCGAGACGACCCACTCGCTGCAGCTCGAGGCGGCCGCAGTGCTGAACCTGACGCCCGACCACCTCGACCGGTACCGCAACGTCGCCGAGTATGCGGCCGCGAAGGCGCGCATCTTCGAGCGCGCGGCGACCGCAATCGTGAACCTCGATGACGGAATCGTCGTGCGCATGCCGCGCCCGGGACAGCGCCGCGTCGGCTTCAGCCTGCGCCGCCGGGACGCCGACTTCCGGTTGATGACGCGTGAGGGCGGCGACTGGCTGGCCGAGGGGACCGAGCCGCTGTTTCCAGTCGGCGAGCTGCGCCTGCCGGGCCGACACAATGCGGCCAACGCGCTCGCCGCGCTCGCGGTCGGAAGCGTCTGCGGCTTCCCGCGTGAGGCGATGACCGGCGTGCTGCGCCGCTTTTCCGGGCTGCCGCATCGCACGGAACGCGTGCGGGACTGGCGCGGAATCGCCTGGATCGACGACTCCAAGGGCACGAATGTCGGCGCGACGGTCGCGGCCATCGAGGGACTCGATGGTCCGCTCGTGCTGATCGCGGGTGGGGAGGGCAAGGACCAGGACTTTGCGCCGCTGGGCCGCGTCAGCAGGGGGAAGGTCAGTCACGCCGTGCTGATCGGCCGCGACGCCCCGCTCCTTGCCGCCGCGCTCGCGCGAAGCTGCACGGTGTCGTTCGCGGACTCTATGGAGGCCGCCGTGGCCGTCGCGGCCTCGATCGCCCGGCCGGGCGGCACGGTGCTCCTGTCGCCTGCCTGTGCGAGCTTCGACATGTTCCGCGACTACGCGCAGCGCGGCGAGGCTTTCGCCTCGGCCGTGCGCGGGCTTGCACAATGAGCGCCGGCATCTCGCTTCAGTACTCGCGCTCGGCGGGCCGCCAGCAGCGGCTCGCCATCGACCCCGTGATCCTGATCTCCGTTTTCGGCCTGCTGCTCGTCGGCCTCGTGATGGTGACGTCGGCCTCTCTCAATGTTGCCGAGCGACTTTCAGGCGACCCGTTCTTCTATTTCGAGCGCCAGCTCCTTTCGGCCCTGCTTGGCTGCACGGTCGGTGCCGCGATGCTGGTCGTGCCGATCTCGGCCTGGAAACGCTTCGCGCCGTGGCTCCTCGTCGCGAGTTTCGCGCTCCTCATCCTGGTGCTGATCCCGGGCATCGGCCACGCAGTGAACGGCAGCCGACGCTGGATCCGGTTGGGCCCGGTGAATTTCCAGCCGTCGGAAATGGCCCGCTGGCTCCTCGTCACCTACATCGCGGTCTTCGCGGTGCGCCACCAGACCGAGCTGCGCAGTTCCGCCGAGGGTTTTTTCAAGCCGCTTGCGGTGCTCGCCGCGGCAGCCGTACTGCTGCTGGTCGAGCCTGACTTCGGCGCGGCCGTCGTGCTCTGCGTGACCGGAACGGCTGTGCTGTTCGTCGCAGGCGCGCGGCTGCGCGACTTCCTGCTGGTCTGTGGCGTCGGTGCCGCGGGCGCCGCAGTGCTTGCGCTCACGAGCAACTATCGCCTGCAACGACTCACCGCCTTCCTGAATCCCTGGGCCGATCCGTTCAACAGCGGATTCCAGCTCACGCAGTCGTTGATCGCGATCGGCCGCGGCGAATGGTTCGGCGTCGGACTCGGCTCGAGTATCCAGAAGCTCTTCTACCTGCCCGAAGCGCACACGGACTTCGTGTTCGCCGTGCTGGCCGAGGAATTCGGCCTGCTCGGCGTGATCGTCGTCGTGCTCGGGTTCCTCGCCCTGGTCCTGCGGAGCCTGCGGCTTTCGCGCATCGCCGCCGATGCCGGCATGCCGCTTCACGCCTGCATCGCCGCCGGTTTCGGCGTCTGGATCGGGTTGCAGGCGTTCCTGAACATCGGCGTGAACATGGGCCTGCTGCCCACGAAGGGCCTGACGCTCCCGCTCCTGTCCTACGGGCGTTCGAGCATGCTCGTGACGCTCGCCTGGATCGGCATGCTGCTGCGAGTCCACCACGAGGTCGTCGCTTCCGGCAAGAGCGCGATTCCGCCGGAAGGGCGGTCGGCATGAGCCGGAACGTCATGATCATGGCGGGTGGGACGGGCGGGCACGTGATTCCCGCGCTCGCCATCGCGGGCCGGCTGAGGTCCAGCCGTGAAATCGTGTGGCTCGGCACGAAGCGCGGCATCGAAGCGCGCCTCGTCCCGGCGGCCGGTTACCCGGTGGAGTGGATCCAGGTCGAGGGACTGCGTGGCAAGGGCGCGGCGGGCTGGTTGGCGAGTCCGGTCACCCTCATTCGCGCCGTCCGGGAGGCACGCGCCGCGCTTCGCCGGCGTCGCCCCAGCGTCGTGCTCGGCTGCGGAGGCTTCGCTTCCGGCCCCGGCGGCATCGCGGCCTGGCTGACGGGTGCGCCGCTCGTGATCCACGAACAGAATGCGGTCGCGGGCCTTACCAACCGCTGGCTCGCGCGCATCGCCTCGCGGATTGCCGAGGGTTTTCCGGGCAGCTTCCCGGCCTCGCGCGGCGCGCTCTACGTCGGTAATCCCGTGCGTCCCGAAATTGCCGGGCTCCCGCCGCCGCGGCAGCGCTTCGAACCGAGGAACGGCCCGATGCGGCTGTTCGTCTTCGGGGGCAGCCAGGGCGCATCCGCGCTCAACCGGCTGGTCCCGGCGGCCATTGCGCTCCTGCCCGAGTCGCGGCGGCCCTGGGTTCTGCACCAGTCCGGAGCGCGCGATCGCGCGTCGACCGAGGCGGCCTATCGCGCGGCCGGAATCCAGGCCGAAGTGCGGGAGTACATCGACGACATGGCGGCTGCCTATGCGAACGCCGACCTCGTCGTGTCGCGCGCAGGCGCATCGACCGTCGCGGAGCTGGCGGCCGCCGGCGTCGGCTCGATCCTCGTGCCGTTCCCGGGCGCCGTGGACGATCACCAGACCCGGAACGCCGAATGGCTGGGTCGCGTGAGCGCCGCGCAGGTCGTATCGGAAATGGGGCTGAGCGCGGAAGAGCTCGCCAATCGCCTCGCGACACTGTTCGGCAACGGCCGTGCGCGGCTCCTCGCGATGGCGGACGCGGCGCGCGCGCTTGCCGTGACCGACGCGGCGCAGCGTGTCGCGGAACTCTGTCTCGCGGTGGAGGGCGGACGCGCATGAGCGACCGCATGCGGCGCGTGGGGCTCATTCACCTGATCGGCATCGGCGGGGCCGGGATGGGCGGGATTGCCGAGGTGCTCGTCAATCTCGGCTACGCCGTCCAGGGGTCGGATCTGCGCCCGAACGCCGTGACGGCGCGGCTTCAGGCGATGGGCGTGCGCATTTTCATCGGTCACGCGGCGGAGCAGGCCGCGGGCGCGAGTGTCGTCGTCGTCTCGTCGGCGATCGCTCCCTCGAACCCGGAACTCGTGGCGGCGCAGGAGGCGCGCATTCCGGTCGTGCGGCGGGCCGAGATGCTGGGCGAGCTGATGCGGTTCCGCCAGGGCATCGCCGTCGCGGGCACGCACGGCAAGACCACGACCACGAGCCTGATCGCCTCGGTCCTCGCCGAGGGCGGGCTGGACCCGACTTTCGTGATTGGCGGGCAGCTGAAGAGCGCGGGCAGCAACGCGAAGCTTGGCACGAGCCGGTATCTCGTGGCCGAAGCGGACGAGAGCGATGCCTCGTTCCTGCACCTGCAGCCGGTCATCGCCGTCGTCACGAACGTGGACAACGACCATCTCGTCACGCATGGCGGCGATTTCGAGAGGCTCAAGCAGAGTTTCGTCGAATTCCTGCACAACCTTCCGTTCTACGGGCTCGCGGTCCTCTGCTCCGATGACGACGTG
Organism: uncultured Gammaproteobacteria bacterium; assembly: GCA_963738285.1. Lineage (GTDB taxonomy): Bacteria > Pseudomonadota > Gammaproteobacteria > Steroidobacterales > Steroidobacteraceae > SCUD01. The sequence goes on from CAVTVX010000013.1 coordinate 3,796, forward strand.
GTCCGCGAGCTCCTGCCTCAGGTCGGACGCCCGACAATCCGCTACGGACTCGGCGCGGACGCGGACCTTCGCGCCACTGCGCTGGATCGGGAAGGCGGCACGACACGCTTCCGGGCGATTCGCGCCGGCCGGCCGCCGCTGGCCATTGCGCTCAACCTGCCGGGCCTGCACAACGTCAGGAACGCCCTCGCGGCGATCGCGGTCGCGACCGAGCTCGAAGTCGAGGACGCCGCGATCCAGCGCGCGCTGGCCGGCTTCCAGGGCATCGGTCGCCGGCTCGAGGTCGTGGGCGAGGTCGCGACCCGATCGGGCCGGATCACGCTCGTCGACGACTACGGCCATCACCCGACGGAAATCGAGGCCACGATCGACGCCGCGCGCCAGGCCTGGCCGGGACGCCGGCTGGTGCTCGCGTTCCAGCCACACCGCTATACCCGCACGCGCGACCTGATCGACGATTTCGGGCGGGCGCTCTCGGCGGCGGATGCGCTGGTCGTGACCGAGGTCTATGCCGCGGGCGAGGAGCCGATCGCAAACGCCGACGGCCGCGCGATCTGCCGCGCCGTGCGCGGGCGCGGCCGGCTCGAGCCGGTATTCGTCGAAGACGTGCACGAACTGTCTGCGGCACTGGCGGGCGTGATCGCGGATCGCGACGTCGTGCTGACGATGGGCGCCGGCAGCATCGGCGCCGTCGCGCACGAGCTGCCGACGCGGCTGGGCGTGACGAGCGCGAGGGCCGGTCGATGAACGACATCGCGATCGCCGCCGGGTTCGAGGGCCGCGTGCTCCGCGAAGAACCGATGTCCCGGCACACGTCCTGGCACGTCGGCGGGCCTGCGGACGCCTGGTTCTCGCCGCGCGACGTCGAGGACCTGTCGGCGTTCCTGCGCATGCTGCCGGCGGAGGTCCCGGTCACCTGGGTCGGGCTTGGCAGCAACCTCCTGGTGCGCGACGGCGGCATCCGCGGCGTCGTGATTTCCGTGCACGGAATCCTCAATGCGCTCGAACGCGTGGGCACGGACTGCGTGCGCGCGGAAGCGGGCGTCGCCTGCGCGAGGCTCGGGCGCCAGTGCGCGAAGTGGAAACTCGGGCCCGCGGATTTCTTTGCCGGGATTCCCGGGACTGTCGGCGGCGCGCTGGCGATGAACGCGGGCGCCTGGGGCGGCGAGACCTGGCCGCGGGTGGTCGAAGCCGAAACCATAGACCGTGCGGGTCTCCGTCATCGCCGGGACGCCGCCGAGTACCACTTTGCCTACCGCAGCGTGACGCCGCCGGTTCCGGGCGAGTGGTTTCTGGCCGCGACTTTCCGATTCGAATCCCGGCCCGACGCGAGCACCGACTCGATCAGGCGGCTCCTCGAGCAGCGCCATGCGAGCCAGCCGATCGGCCGCTGGAGCTGCGGCTCCGTGTTCACCAACCCGCGCGGCGGGCACGCCGCCGACCTGATCGAACGTGCCGGGCTGAAGGGCTTTCGCCTGGGCGGCGCGGCGGTTTCGGACAAGCACGCCAATTTCATCGTCAACGAAGGCAAGGCCACCGCGGCCGACCTGGAGGCGCTGCTGCGCCACGTTCAGGCGACGGTCGAGCGCGTGCACGGCGTGCGCCTCGTACCCGAAGTTCGCGTGATCGGGGAGGCCGCGTGAGCCGCCTGCGCGCGAGCGGCAAGCCACGGCGCCGCGTCACGGACGCGGCGGACTTCGGCCGCGTCGCCGTGCTGCTGGGCGGCTCTTCCGCCGAGCGCGAGATTTCGCTGATGACGGGCAACGCGGTGCTCGACGCGCTCGTCGCCCGGGGTATCGACGCCGCGGGCTTCGATCCCGCCGATCGTGCGCTCACCGACCTCGTCACCTCGGGCTTCGACCGCGTCTTCATCGCCCTGCACGGGCCGGGCGGCGAGGACGGCGCGGTCCAGGGCGCGCTCGAGTGGCTCGGCCTGCCATACACCGGCAGCGGCGTGCTCGGCTCCGCCGTCGGCATGGACAAGCTCCGCACCAAGCGATTGTCGCAGGCCGCGGGCGTCGCGACGCCGCCCTGGATCGAGCTCGCCGGCGCCGCCGATTTCGAACGCGCCGTTGCCGAGCTCGGCCTGCCGCTCGCGGTGAAGCCCGCGACCCAGGGGTCCAGCGTCGGCATGAGCCGGGTCGCGAGCGCGGCCGAATTGCCCGCCGCCTGGCGCGCGGCCTCTGCACTCGATCCGGTCGTGATCGCCGAACGCTGGATCACGGGCGGCGAATACACGGTCGGCGTCCTGCAGGAAGAGGCGCTGCCCGCAATCCGGATCGAGACGCCGCGCAGCTTCTACGACTACCAGGCGAAGTACTTCGCGGACGACACGCGCTACCTGATTCCCTGCGGCCTGAACGCCGCCGCGGAGTCGGCCCTGCAGCAGGCCGCGCTCGCGACCTTCGAAGCGACGGGCGCATCGGGCTGGGGCCGGGTCGATTTCGTGACGGGAGCGGACGAAGTGCCGCTGCTCCTGGAAATCAACACCGTGCCGGGCATGACGAGCCACAGCCTCGTGCCGATGGCCGCGCGCGCCGCGGGCATCGATCTCCCGGAGCTCGCCTGGCGAATCCTCGAGACCAGCTTCGCCAGGGAGAGGGCCTGAGCCATGGGAGTCTTGCGCAGGCGCAACCGCAGGAAGCCGGCCGACCGCCGCATCCGGCTGCCGAAGCTCGAGTGGCCACGCGCGGGGCGGATCGCGGGCGCGTTCGCCGCGCTCGGCGCGCTGGGACTCCTGCTGGTGCTCGGCCTCGACCAGCCCGTTCGCAGCATCGTGATCGACGGGCCATTCCAGCGCGTCACCGCCGTCGAGGTCCAGCAGGCGGCGCTCGGCGCGCTGAAAGGCGGCTTCGTGAGCGCCGACCTCGACAAGGTCCGCAAGGCCGTCGAAGCGCTTGCCTGGGTGGACCGCACGCGCGTGCAGAGGCTGTGGCCCGACAGGATCCGGATCGAGATCGTCGAGCAGCAGGCCGCCGCGCGTTGGGGCGAGGACGGGCTGCTCAATACGCGCGGAGAGCTTTTCGCGAGCGGGGTGAACCTCGTGCCGCCGGAATTGCCGCGGCTGGACGGGCCCGCGGGCGCCGAGTGGCAGGTTGCGCAGCGTTACCTCGCGATCCAGGGCCGGCTGAGCAGCCTCGGCCTGCAGGTCTCGGCGCTCCGGCTCGATCCGCGCGGAGCGTGGGAACTGGATCTCTCGACCGGCGTGACGGTTCGCCTCGGCCGCCGCCAGGTGGACGAACGCATGGACCGGTTCGTCCAGTTCGGAGCGGAGGTCATTGCCGGGCGCGCCGCCGACGTCCGCTACGTCGACATGCGCTACTCGAACGGTTTTTCGATCGGCTGGCGCGGCAACCGCAAGCCGCCGCGCGCCGCACCCGCCGCCATGGCTCGCCAGACCAACGGAGTTCCCGGATTCGATGGCTAAACGTTCCGATCGCAACCTGATCGTGGGGCTCGACATCGGCACTTCGAAGGTCGTGTCGCTCGTCGGCGAAGTGCATGGAGACGGCAGCCTCGAGGTGATCGGCCTCGGCTCGCACCCTTCGCGCGGCCTCAAGAAGGGCGTCGTGGTCAACATCGATTCGACGGTCCAGTCCATCCAGCGCGCCGTCGAGGAGGCGGAACTCATGGCGGGCGTCGAGATCCGCTCGGTGTTCACCGGCATCGCGGGCAGTCACGTGCGCAGCCTCAACTCGCACGGCATCGTCGCGATCAAGGACAAGGAAGTCGCGGGCGGCGACGTGGCGCGCGTCATGGACGCCGCGCAGGCCGTGCCGATCCCGGCTGACCAGAAGATCCTCCATGTCCTGCCGCAGGAATTCATCATCGACGGGCAGGAGGGAATCCGCGAGCCGATCGGCATGTCGGGCGTGCGGCTCGAGGCCCGCGTCCACATCGTGACCGGGGCCGAAAGCGCGGCCCAGAACATCGTCAAGTGCGTCCAGCGCTGCGGGCTCGAAGTCGAGGACATCGTGCTCGAGCAGCTCGCCTCCTCGTTCGCCGTCCTGACCGACGACGAAAAGGAACTCGGGGTCTGCCTGGTGGATGTCGGCGGCGGAACGACCGACATCGCGGTCTTCTCGGGCGGCGCGATCCGGCACACGGCCGTGATCCCGGTCGCCGGCGACCAGGTCACGAATGACATCGCGGTGTCGATGCGCACGCCGACCCCCTACGCGGAGGAGATCAAGATTCGCTACGCCTGCGCGCTTTCGCAGCTCGCGAATCCGGACGAGACGATCGAGGTGCCGTCGGTCGGAGACCGGCCTTCGCGCCGCCTCGCGCGCCAGACGCTGGCGGAAATCGTGGAGCCCCGCTACGAGGAGCTCTTCATGCTGATCCGCGACGAGCTCCGTCGCTCCGGTTTCGAGGAGGCGGTGGCCGCGGGCGTCGTGCTCACCGGCGGCAGCGCCAAGATGGAAGGCGCCGTCGAGCTCGCCGAGGAAATCTTCCACATGCCGGTCCGCCTCGGGAGTCCCGCGGGCGTGACCGGCCTCGGGGATGTCGTGAAAAACCCGATCCATGCGACCGGCGTGGGTCTCCTGCTTTACGGCCGGGTCAACGCCGGCCAGCCGGCGCCGAAGCTCATCGGCGAAGGCGTGAAGACGGTGACTGAGCGGATGAAATCGTGGTTCCAGGGGTATTTCTGAGATAGCGGAGGAGCGGACATGTTTGAACTGATGGATTCTTTCAGCCAGACGGCTGTGATCAAGGTGATCGGCGTGGGGGGCGGCGGCGGCAACGCGGTCTCGCACATGGCGAAGTGCGGCATCGAGGGTGTCGAGTTCATCTGCGTGAATACCGACGCGCAGGCGCTCAAGCACTCGCAGGTGAAGACCTCGCTGCAGATCGGCTGCAACATCACGAAGGGTCTCGGCGCCGGAGCCAATCCCGAGGTCGGCCGGCAGGCGGCGATGGAAGACCGTGACCGCGTCATCGAGCTGATCGAGGGATGCGACATGCTCTTCATCACGGCCGGCATGGGCGGCGGGACGGGCACGGGCGCAGCCCCGGTCGTCGCGCAGGTGGCTCGCGAGCTCGGCATCCTCACCGTCGCGGTCGTGACCCGGCCGTTCACGATGGAGGGCAACAAGCGCCACGCGATCGCGGATTCAGGCATCACGGAACTCTCGCGGCACGTGGATTCCCTGATCACGATCCCGAACCAGAAGCTGCTGCAGGTCCTGGGCGGCCAGACCACGCTGCTCGAGGCCTTCAAGCGCGCCAACGAAGTGCTGCAGGGCGCGGTGCAGGGCATCGCCGAGCTGATCACGCGGCCCGGTCTCATCAACGTGGACTTCGCGGACGTGCGCACGGTGATGTCCGAAACGGGCCTCGCGATGATGGGCTCGGGGATAGGCACCGGCGAGCATCGCGCACGCGTCGCGGCGGAGATGGCGGTGTCGTCGCCGCTGCTCGAAGACATCAACCTCGCGGGTGCGCACGGCATCCTCGTCAACGTCACCGCGGGCCTCGACCTTTCGATCGGCGAGTTCGAGGAGGTCGGCAATACCGTCAAGCAGTTCGCGGCCGAGGATGCGACCGTCGTGGTCGGCACGGTCATCGAACCGGAAATGCAGGGCGAGCTTCGGGTCACGGTTGTCGCGACCGGCCTCAACCGCAGCAAGCCCAAGATCGCGGCGCCCGCCCAGGCGGCCGCCCCGGCGCCCGCGGTCGCCCGGCGCAATGCCGACGTCAAGCTGGTCGCGCAGCGCAACCGGGCGCCGGCACCGGACTACTCGCATCTCGATCGTCCGGCGATCCACCGCCATCCGCAGCGCGCGGTCGGCGACGGGCTGCGGGCGGACTTCGGCTCCGAGGACGTGCTCGACATCCCGGCATTTCTCCGGCGCCAGGCCGACTGAGGCGGCTGGTGTCCCGCCGCGGCGCCGGGAGCGAGGGGCTTCGCATCGTGCTGCTGCGCCTGCGGGCGCGGCGCCGGGCGTCGGGCCGCCGCGCCGAGCGCCTGCGGGAACGGGATCCGCCGGTCGTGCCATGAGCACGGGAAGACGGCCGCCGGCTTTCCTCCGCTGGCCGGCGGCCGGCGACCCGCGCAATGTGCTAGTTTGGAGCGAGGCTCATCCATGGCCCAGCAACGCACGCTGAAAGACGCTATCCGTTCGACCGGGATCGGCCTGCACACGGGCCGCAAGGTCCTCATGATGTTGCGGCCGGCGCCGCCCAACACGGGCATCGTCTTTCGCCGCACGGACCTCGAGCCGCCGGTCGACATCCCCGCGCGCGCCTCGAATGTCACCGAGACCACGCTGGGCACGACGCTCGCGAACGGTGAGACCGGTGTCTCCACGGTCGAGCACCTGATGTCGGCGCTCGCCGGCCTCGGCATCGACAACCTGTTTGTCGAGCTGACGGCGGGCGAGGTGCCGATCATGGACGGCAGCGCGGGTCCCTTCGTGTTCCTGATTCAGTCCGCCGGCATCGAGCTGCAGGGGTCGCCGAAGCGGTTCGTGCGGGTGCGGCACCCCGTCGAGGTCAAGGACGGGGACAAGTGGGCGCGATTCGACCCGCACGAGGGTTTTCGCGTCAATTTCGAGATCGAGTTCGACCATCCCGTGTTCCATCGCCATTCGCAGCGCGCGACGATGGATTTCTCGACCACCAGTTTTCTGAAAGAGGTGAGTCGCGCGCGCACCTTCGGCTTCATGCGAGACATGGAGCATTTGCGCGGACGGAATCTCGCGCTCGGCGGTACCCTCGACAATGCCATCGTGCTCGACGACTACCGCATCCTGAACGAGGACGGACTGCGCTTCGAGGACGAATTCGTCCGCCACAAGATACTCGACGCGATCGGCGACCTCTACCTGCTCGGTCACTCGCTGATCGGCGAGTACACGGCATACAAATCGGGCCACGGCCTCAACAACCGGCTGCTGCGTGCGATGCTGGCTGACGAGTCGGCCTGGGAGGAAGTGGCATTCGGCGACGAAAGTACGTCGCCGATCTCCTACGCTGCAGCATCCGCCAGCGCTTGAGTATCGAAAAGGGGCGCATGTTGAAGGGGACGTTGTTGAAGGGGACGCACCCCTTCAACGACATGCGGCATTTCCGATACGAAGAACTTGCGTTGAAGGGGTGCGTCCCCTTCAACACCCCTTCAACAACGCGTCCCCTCCGGCGGCGGCATCACCGCGGCCTGGCTCGAACCTTGACCTTGATTTCTTCGATTCCGGTGCCGAGCTCGATGCCGAGCGCCGCCGTGATCTGCGGTGCGACATAACGCAGGCGCGTGCCCCAGGCTGCGGTGCTCACGAAGGCCGTCAGCGTCGCGCCACGAATCGTCGCGCTCCACACCTGGGTCGCGATCTCGGGCGGCAGCACGCCTTTCAGGGCCGCCAGCGCATGATCCGCCTCTGCGGCCCCGGCGCGCAGCCTCTGCAGCATCCCCTGTCCTTGTTCCAGCAAGTGACTGACGGCGGTCGGTTTTTTCATCTGTCAGGGTCTGTCCGACTCACAGATTAGGTATCAAAGTACTTGAAGCGAAAGGCTTTTTTTGGCATGGTGCGCCGATTCAGAAGGCCTCGAGAGGCCCACCCCTCATTATGACCATGAAGCGCCTGCTCGCGTACACCGCCGCCGGAGTCTCGGTTCTCGCGCTCGTGACCGGCGCATGGTTCGCCGGCGGTCGCTGGGGCCCGGAAAGCCCATTCGGCGAGTTCACGGTCGCGCGCTGGGATGAAGACCTCGCCGAGCAGCGCGACCGCCTGGCGCGTGTCGAACAGGACGTGAATGACCAGGTGGCGACGCTTGCGGCGCGCGTTGGGCGTATGCAGGCACAGATGATCCGTCTCGACGCGCTCGGCAAGCAGCTCACCGAGGTCGCCAAGCTCAAGCGCGGCGAATTCGATTTCGACCAGCCGCCGGCGCTCGGCGGCCCGGAGACCGGCCCGGGCGAGGGACCGGTCGTGCCGGCGCTCGACGCCATGCTCGACACGCTGGACGCGCAGATCGACGATCGCCGCCGTCAGCTGACTGCGCTGCAGAATCTGATCATGACGCGCGAACTGGCGCGCCAGATCGTGCCGGGCGGGCGCCCGGTCGAGACGGGCTACATCTCCTCGCTCTACGGCCAGCGCACGGATCCCTTCGACGGCAACCAGGCGATGCATCGCGGAATCGATTTCGCCGGCGCCGCGGGCGCGCAGGTGCTCGCGGTGGCGGACGGCATCGTGAGTCACACGGGCGTGGACGGCGGCTACGGCCGCATGGTCGAGATCACGCATGGCAACGGCTACGTGACGCGCTATGCCCACAATGCCAAGCTGCTTGTGAAGCCGGGACAGACCGTGAAGCGCGGCGATGCGATCGCGCTCATGGGCTCGACCGGCCGTTCGACCGGCACCCACGTGCACTTCGAGGTGCTGCGCAACGGCCAGCCGATCAATCCGCTGTCCTTCGTCCGCCGCTAGCCTTCCGGCCCGAACGTAATTCTCAGGGGCATGTCGTAGTAAACTACCGGTTTTTTAACCGGTCCCGATAGCGGACGCCTTGTTTTCCCGTCCCTCCGCCCCGAGGTCCCAGGCGCGTGTTGAACATCTTTACCCGGATTTTCGGCAGCCGTAACCAGCGGCTGCTGCGGCAGTACGCGGAGCGCGTCAAGAAGGCGAATCAGTTCGCCGCCGCGCTCGCGGCCGAGAGCCCCGAAGAGCTCCGCAACCGGACCGACCAGCTCCGCGCCCGCCTGGTTGCGGGCGAAACGCTTGACGACATCCTGCCCGAGGCCTTCGCGACTGCCCGCGAGGCGGCGACCCGCGCCGTCGGCATGCGCCCCTTCGACGTGCAGCTGATCGGCGGCATGGTGCTGCACGATGGCAAGATTTCCGAGATGCGCACGGGCGAAGGCAAGACGCTCGTCGCCACGCTCCCGGTGTACCTCAATGCACTCGCCGGCAAGGGCGTACACGTCGTGACGGTCAACGAATACCTGGCCCAGCGCGACGCGGAGTGGATGGGCCCGGTGTACCGGATGCTTGGCCTGTCGGTCGGCGTCATCACGAGCGGCCAGTCGCCCGCCGACAAGCGCGCGGCCTATGCCTGCGACGTGACCTACGGCACGAACAACGAATTTGGCTTCGACTACCTGCGCGACAACCTCGCGGCCCGCCTCGAGGACCGCGTCCAGCGCGGCCAGCACTTCGCGATCGTGGACGAAGTGGACTCCATCCTGATCGACGAGGCGCGCACGCCGCTCATTATCTCGGGGCCCGCGGAGGAGAGCACCGAGCTTTACGTGAAGATCAATGCGCTGGTGCCGCGCTTCAGTCGGCAGGCAACCGAGGAGGGCGAGGGCGACTTCTTCGCCGATGAAAAGACCCGCCAGGTCCACCTGTCCGAATCGGGCTTCGAGAAAGCCGAGGAGCTCATGCAGGAGGCAGGGCTGCTGCGCGAGGGCGAGAGCCTTTACGACGCCGCGAGCATCCGCCTGATGCACCACCTGAACGCGGCGCTGCGCGCGCACGTGCTGTACCACAAGGACGTCGAATACATCGTGCGCGGCGCCGACGTCATCATCGTCGACGAGTTCACCGGGCGTACGATGCCGGGCCGGCGCTGGTCGGACGGCCTGCACCAGGCGGTCGAGGCCAAGGAGGGCGTTCGTATCCGCGAGGAAAACCAGACCATCGCGTCGATCACCTTCCAGAATTACTTCAGGCTCTACGCCAAGCTCGCCGGCATGACCGGCACGGCGGACACCGAGGCCTTCGAATTCCAGCAGATCTACGGGCTCGAGGTCGTGGTCGTGCCGACCCACATGCCGATGATCCGCAAGGACATGTCGGACCTCGTCTATCTCAATCAGAAGGACAAGTTCGACGCGATCGTCGAAGACATCCGCGACTGCGTGAAGCGCGGCCAGCCTGTGCTCGTTGGCACGACTTCGATCGAGACCTCCGAGAACCTGTCCGGCCACCTGAAACAGGCCGGCATCGCTCACGCGGTGCTGAACGCGAAACAGCACGAGCGCGAAGCCATGATCATCGCGCAGGCGGGCCGGCCGGGTACGGTGACGATCGCGACCAACATGGCGGGCCGCGGCACCGACATCGTGCTGGGCGGCAATGTCGCCCGCCAGGTGGACCAGATGCGCAAGGACGGCGTGATGAGCGAGGAGCAGCTCGCCGGGCGGGCCCGCGAACTGGAGAACGAGTGGAACACGCTGCACGGACAGGTGATCACGGCGGGCGGACTGCACATCATCGGCACCGAGCGCCACGAGTCCCGGCGCATCGACAACCAGCTTCGCGGCCGCTCGGGCCGCCAGGGCGACCCGGGCTCCAGCCGCTTCTACCTGTCGCTCGAGGACAACCTCATGCGCATCTTCGGCGACCCGGAGCGCACGAAGTCGCTGCTGAAGACGGTGGGCATGAAGGAGGGCGAGGCGATCGAGAGCGGCATGCTGACGCGCCAGATCGAGCGCGCACAGCGCAAGGTCGAATCGCACAACTTCGACGCGCGCAAGAACCTGCTCGAGTACGACGACGTCGCCAACGACCAGCGCAAGGTGATCTACCGCCAGCGCACGGAGATCATGTCGACCGAGGACATCGCGGGCGTGATCAAGGACGTCCGTGCCGAGGTCGTGGGCAATATCGTCGCCCAGTACATCCCGCCGGACAGCGTCGAGGAGCAGTGGGACGTCCCGGGGCTCGAGCAGGCTGTCGAGCGCGACTTTGGCGCAAGGGCAGGCCTCGCCGAATGGCTCGCAGCGGACACGACACGTCACGGAGCCGAGGCTTCCGCGCGGCTCCTGGAGGCGATCGAGGCTGCGTACGACGAGAAGATCCGCCAGGTCGGCGCGCCCGTCATGCGCCATCTCGAGCGCGCCGTGATGCTGCAACAGCTCGACATGCACTGGCGCGAGCACCTGGCGGCGATGGACTACCTGCGCCAGGGCATTTACCTGCGTGCCTATGCGCAGAAGAACCCGAAACAGGAATACAAGCGCGAGGCTTTTGCGCTCTTCACGGCCATGCTCGACCGGATCCGCGCCGACAGCGTGATGCTGCTGCAGCGCCTCCAGGTCCGCACCGAGGAGGAGATCGAACGCGAGGAGGCCGAACGGCAGCGCCGCCTGCAGAGCCGCATGCAGCTGCAGCATGCGGCGCCGCCGGAGCTGGCTGCGCGGGCCCCGGCAGCGGGTCCGGCCGATGCAGGCCGGCAGGGAGAGGCTGCCGAACCGCCGGAAGCGCCCCCTGCGGCGCCTTTCGTCCGCGGCGAGCGCAAGGTCGGCCGCAATGAGCCTTGCCCCTGCGGCTCGGGCCGGAAATTCAAGCACTGCCACGGAGCATTGCAGCGCGCGGGCAGCTAAACTTTCCCGAAGCTGGGACGCGGGCGGGCCACGGATGGGGAGTCCGGTAGAAATTCATGTCGTTGCCGGGACGATCGCGGACGCCGAAGGCCGCGTCCTGATCGCGCAGCGGCCGCGCGGGCGGCACATGGCCGGGCGCTGGGAATTCCCGGGCGGCAAGCTCGACCCCGGGGAGGATGCCTACGCCGGGTTGCAGCGTGAGCTTGCCGAGGAGCTGGGCGTCACCGTACGCGAAGCGCGTCCGCTCATTCGACTGCGTCATGCCTATCCGGACCGCCGCGTGTTGCTTGACGTCTGGCAGGTCACGGCCTATGAGGGCGAACCGCAGCCGCTCGATGCCCAGGCGCTCACTTGGGCGCGACCCGACGAACTGCCAGGGCACGACCTGATCGAAGCCGATCGCGCGATCGTCACCGCGCTGCGCCTTCCGCGACTCTCGCGCGTGCTGTCAGTCGGCGAGGCGCTCCAGTCAATCCGTGGCAGCGCGCCGCAGACCCTGTTCTGGCCCTTGCCGGGCGGCGGCGGCGAACTCGATCCGGAGGCGGTTGCCGCGGCGCGCGCTGCCGGTCACCGCGTTTTCGTGATGGGCGCGGACGTCGACGCCGTGCGAACCGCCGCCATGTCAGGATGCGACGGTGTCGTGCTGCGCTGGTTGGGCCAGCACCTGCATGTGGATCGCAGCGGCGCCTTTCTCGTCGGCGTGCATTGCGAGGACGCCGAAGGGGCGAGGCTGGCCGTCGCCGAAGGCGCCCATTTCCTCGTGATCGCGCCGGAGGACGGGCCCCTGTCCGAACGCCTGCTCGAACGGCTTTGCGTCATCGTCGGCTGCCCCGTTTTCGCCGGCTGGTACCCGGATGCGCGGCGTCTCGAACACCTGCAGCAGGCAGGTGCCCATGGGTGTGCCGTGCGTCGCTGACGCGGGTGTCGCTGAAGTGGCTCCGGAGGTACCGGTGCCTCGTTGAAGGGGACGCACCCCTTCAAAAAAGGGCCGTCCTTTTCGCAGCCCGTTCCGCGCTAGAGATTCCGGTCGAAGAAATCGAGGATGGTCTTCCAGCCGTGGATGCCCGTGTCGCGAAAGCTGAGCGCCGCGTGGCGGCTGCCCGGGTAGGGCACGACTTCGAAGGGCTGCCCGCTCGCGACCAGCGCCGGAATCAACAGGGTCGTGTTCGTGAAGAGCACATTGTCGTCCGCCATGCCGTGGATGATGAGCAGGCGGTCGCGCAGCGCCCCCGCGTAAGTCAGCACGCTCGACTGCCGGTAGCCCTCCGGATTTTCCTGCGGGGTACCGAGGTAGCGTTCCGTGTAGTGCGTGTCATAGAGCCGGAAATCCGTCACCGGGGCGCCGGCCACACCCGCCTTGAACGTGCCTGGCGACCGCGACAGCAGCATCAATGTCATGTAGCCGCCGTAGCTCCAGCCGTAGGCGCCGACGCGCGCCGGGTCGACAAAGGCCTGCGACTTGAGCCAGGCGACGCCACGCAACTGGTCTTCCACTTCGACGCCGCCGAGCCGGTGATAGAGCGCTTCGGTGAATATCCGCCCGCGACCGCCGGAACCGCGGTTGTCGATCGCGAACACGACGTAACCGCGCTGCGTGAAGAGCTGCGCCGTCTGGCTGCCGCGGCGCTCGCCCCAACGGCGCTGCACGGTCTGCACGGTCGGCCCGCCATAAACGTTGAGTACCGCGGGATAGCGCCTGCCGGGCTCGTAGCCCGCGGGCTTGTAGAGCTCGTAATAGAGCGGAGTACCGTCGGCAGCGGGGATCGTGCCGAACTCCGGTAGCACGTGCCGGTCCAGGTAGGGCGCATACGGGTGGTCCGCATCGAGCCGGTTCTCGATGAGCCAGGCGAGGCGCTTGCCCGTCACGTCGTGCAGGGACACCTGCGGCGGCTGCGCCGGGTCGCTGTACCCCAGCAGGAAGCGCCGCGTGTCGGCGCTCATCGTGACGCTGTTCCAGCCGTCCTGCGACGTGAGGGCGACCGGCGCGCGCTTCACGCCGTCGTCGAGATCCGCGACGTATAGCTGGCGCTCGAGAGGCGTCTTCAGCGTGCCCATGAAATAGACCTTGCCGCGCCGCTCGTCGATGCCGCGCACCGCCGGCGTCTGCCAATCGCCGATGACGTCCCAGTCACCGGCGGTCACCGGGCCTTGCAACACGCCGCCGTAATCGTAGAGATAGAGGTGGTTGTGGCCGCTGCGCTGCGAAGCCCACAGGATTTCCTGCCGCTCGGGCAGGAAATAGAGGTCTTCGTGCAGCTCGACCCAGGTTTCGCTGCGTTCCGAAAAGAGCTGACGCCCTTCGCCTCCCGTCACCGGGTATGAGAGAACGTCGACCCGCTTCTGGTCGCGGGTCTGCCGCTGAACGAGCAGGCGGTTGCTCTCCGGATACCAGTCGACACGTGCGAGGTAGCAGTCCCCGGGGCCCAGGTCAGCCCAGGCCACCTTGCCGGTATCGAGCTCGAGAATCGCGAGTCGCACGTCGGCGTTCGCCTGCCCGGTCGCGGGGTAGCGCTGCCGGAACACACGGATGCCCTCGGCGCCGATCTCGAATCGCTCGACTTCGGCGACCGGCGACACGTCGACCCGAGCATAGGCGACATGCTTTTCGTCCGGCGACCACCAGTAGCCGGTATCGCGGTTCATTTCTTCCTGCGCGATGAATTCTGCGACGCCGTGGCTCACCGGTCCGCCGCCGCCCGTCGTCAGGCGACGCTCGACGCCTGTCGCGACCTCGACGGCGTAAAGGTCCTGGTACCGGATGAAGCTGACGTAGCGGCCGCGCGGCGAAAACTGGGGGTCGGTCTCGAAAGCCTCGGTCCGGGTCAGGCGACGGACTGCGTCCGCGGCCGGCCTTGCGAGCTCGTAGTAGTAGAGGTCGCCCCCGAGCGGCACCAGCAGGCCGCGCGAGTCCGGCGACCACTGGTAGTCGACGATGCCGCGCAGCGCCGCGATGCGCTGCCGCTCACGCCGAGCCTCCTCCTCGGCGGAGAGCTTTTCTTCCGCCGCGCCGAAAGCGCGCGAGTCCACCAGCAGGCGATGCGACTTGCGGGAGACGTCATAGGCCCAGAGGTCGAATACGCCAGGCATGTCGTCGCGTGCCCGCAGGTAACTCACGAGCTTCCCGTCCGGCGAAAAGCGCATCTGGCGCAGCGACGGCCCCTGCAGGTCCGGGGCGTCGAACAGGCGCTCGATCGGCAGGTCGCCAGCCCGGGCCTGTGCAAGGCAAAGCACCGCCGTGAATCCAATCACGAATGAACGCATTTTCGTCCCGTCCTGTCGCAGCCTGCGGGGGCGGCATGCCACGTTTGATAAACTGCGCGCCGGATCCGTCCGGGAGTGTAAGCACGGTGTACCGCCATGTCATATCCGGCCTTGCCACGGCCTGCCTCATCGCGGTGTCCGGCATGAGCGCCGCGGACGATTCTGCGGGCGCCACGGAAGTCCTTCACTACCCCGCGGCCCAGCGCGGGACGACCGTCGACAAGCTGCACGGGACGGACGTCGCGGATCCCTATCGCTGGATGGAGACGCCTTCCCGGGAGCTCACCACCTGGATCGCCGCGGAAAATGCACTGGCCGAGCCTTATCTCGACAGGATTCCGGCGCGTGCAGCGATCAGGAAGCGCCTGGCTGAACTCTGGGATTACGAGCAGTACGGTTACAGCTGGCTCGACGACAAGTCGCGCATGCCGGTCAAGAAAGGCGGCCGCTACTTCTATGTCGAAAAGAAAGGCAGCGAAAACCAGGGGATTCTCTACTGGGCGCCCGCGCTCAGTGCGCCGCCCACGGTGCTCGTCGATCCGAACACGCTCTCCGTCGATGCGACAGCCTCGCTGGCCGACTACTCAATCAGCCCGAATGGCCGCTATGTGGCATACGCGGTTTCGGACGGCGGAACGGACTGGGATACCTGGCACCTGCGCGAGGTGGAGACCGGCCGCGACCTGCCGGATCTCATTGGCGACACCAAGTTCACGGGCGTCTCCTGGCTGCCGGACGCGAGCGCCTTCTACTACTCGCGCTATCCGAAAGGCGCGGACGGCAAGGGTGACGACCAGCAGCAGGTGAGCGTCTACCGGCACGTGCTTGGAGCGTCCCAGGCGGACGATGAGCTCGTCTATTCGATTGCGGACAATCCGCGCCACAACCCATACGGCATCGTGACCGACGACGGGCGCTGGCTGGTCTTTGTCGTCTCCTACGGATTCGACAGCAATGCGATCCACCTGCGCGACCTGTCGAAGCCCGGCGCGCCGGTCGTGCGCCTGCTCGACAAGTGGGATGGCATCTACGACTTCCTGGGCGCGATGGACGGCAGGCTCTATTTCCGCACGACGCAGGGCGCACCCCGCGGCCGGGTCATTGCGATCGACCCGGCATCGCCCGCGCCGGTCGAGGTCGTGCCGGAGGCGAAAGCGACGCTGTACCAGGCGAGCCTCGTCGGCGGCCGCGTCATCGCGAGCTACCTGGAGGATGCGCGCTCGCACCTCGTGGTACACGGCGCCGATGGCGAGCGGCTGCATGACATTCGCCTGCCGGGCAGCGGCACCGCGACCGGGTTCCGGGACGCGCCCTCGGAATCGGAGACTTTCTTCACTTATACGGACTATCTGACGCCGGCTGCCCTGTACCGCTACGACGTCGCGAAGGACGAAGTCAGCCTGTTTCGCAGGCCGACCGTTTCGTTCGACGGCAGCCCGTACCTGACCGAGCAGGTGTTCTACCGGAGCAAGGACGGCACGCGCGTGCCGATGTTCATCACGCGCCGGAAAGACTCGAAACTGGATGGCGGCAACGCCACGCTGCTCTACGGCTACGGCGGATTCGACATCTCGTTGACGCCCACGTACAGCGCCGCGGTCGCGGCCTGGCTCGAGCGCGGTGGCATCTATGCCGTCGCCAACCTGCGTGGAGGCGGCGAATACGGCGCCGACTGGCACGAAGCCGGCACCAAGACGAAGAAACAGAATGTGTTCGACGACTTCATCGCGGCGGCCGAGTGGCTGATCGCCAAGGGCTACACCTCGCCGCCGAAGCTTGCGATCCACGGCCGCAGCAACGGCGGCCTGCTGGTAGGCGCGGTGATGGCGCAGCGGCCCGAGCTCTTTGGCGCAGCGCTGCCGGGTGTCGGCGTGATGGACATGCTCCGATACCACACCGCCAGCGCAAACGCATACGCCTGGTCGAGCGACTACGGCACGGTGGAGGACCCGGACCAGTTCCGGGCGCTTGCGGCCTATTCGCCGGTGCACAATCTCAGGCCGGGGCACTGTTACCCGCCGACGCTGGTCACGACCGCCGATCACGATGACCGCGTCGTACCCTGGCACAGCTTCAAATTCGCCGCGACGCTGCAGTATGCGCAATCCTGCGCGAACGCGGTCCTGATCCGCATCGAGACGCGCGCCGGCCATGGCGCGGGAAAACCCACCTGGATGCTGGTCGAGGACTGGGCCAACCAGTGGGCCTTCCTCACGAAAGCCCTCGGCATGCCCGGCGGCCACTAGCGACCGCGCGGCAGCGGAGGGGACAACGAAGGGGACGCACCCCTTCACGAATATGAAGGGGTGCGTCCCCTTCGATTCTCAGTGCTTGGGTGGCTCGGCGTCCGGAATCTCTGCAGGCTCGTCCGGAATGGCGTTCTGTTCGCCGAGCCAGCCGCCGAAATCGATCAGCTTGCAGCGTTCGCTGCAGAACGGGCGGTGCGGATTGCCTTCCCATTCGTGGGGGCGGCCGCAGCGCGGACAATTCACGGCACCCCGCATCGAGGTCAGAAGCAGGTCGCGAGCACGAACCGGACGTCCTCGCTGGCCTGGACCGGGCGGCTGTGGACGTTGTTCCAGCGCAGGAAGCGCAGGCTGCAGCGATGATGGCTGCCGCTGACCTCGGGGAAGATCCTCGAGCCGCCCGGCAGCGTGATGCGCAGGAGCTGCACCGGGCGGTCGCGCTCGAACACGATCTGGAAGCTGCCTGCGGGCGCGGTCTCCTCGGTCGGCCGCGCATTTTCGCGCGTGATCCAGAGGAGCTCCGACACCGACTCGCACAGCGGCCGGATCGTCGCGAGCCAGGCCGCAAGGTCGCTCTCGCGCGTGTTGGCGTCCAGCGAGAGCCAGTGGAAGAAATCCGGCAGGTCGAATTCGCAGGTGCCGCCCGGAATCGCACTGCGGTGCTTGATTGCGTTCAGGAACTCCGACTCGCGCAGCTTCTGCATGAAGTTCGCGCCGGCGGAGTTCAGCTCTTCACGCCGGCGCATCAGGGCCGAGAGCACTGCCCGCAGACGCGCGGCATCGACGCCCGGGCGGTTCTGGAAGTCGCGCAGCGCTGACATCTGCCGTTCGAGCTCCTTCAGCACGTCGCCGCGCGCATCGCCGCGCGAGGTGATCGCGAGGATCTCGAGGAGCCCGGTGACCGCGGAGCGGCTCGACCAGGCATTCGGCAGGCTGGCGTGATAGGAAAGCTGCTGCCACAGGAATTCGAGGCGCATGAAGGCGCGCATCCGCTCGTTGAGCGGCTGCTCGTAGACGATGGGCTCCGAATCGGGCCTCTGTTCCGGCGCGGCCTCGAACATGCGCCTATTTTGCGGCACGGCTTCCATGGGCGTAAACCTTGACGGCTGTGACGGCCGCCACGCTGTGGTCACCCGACCTCAGTATTCCGCTGCCAATTGGCGGTATTTCACGTCCAGGGAGGCCACCTGGGCCGCGAGCTCACCGGGCGCCCCGTCATTCACGATGACATCGTGCGCGGCGGCAAGCCGCAGCTCGCGCGTCGCCTGGGTTTCGAGGATGCGCATCGCGCTCTCGCGGGTCTCGCCGTCGCGCGCGATCAGGCGCGCGATCTGCGCCTCCTCGGAGCAGTCCACGACCAGCACGCGGTGGACGACGTGTTCCAGCCGCTCCTCCACGAGCAGCGGGATGACGAATACCTGGTAAGGACCCGGGGCGAGCCGCGACCGGCGCTCGAGCTCCCTGAGGATCGGCGGGTGGAGGATGGAATCGACCGTTCGGCGCAGCTCGCCATCCGCGAACAGCCGCTGCCGAAGGACGGCGCGGTCGAGCCGGCCGTCGCTGCCGAGAATGAAGCCGCCCAGCGCGTTGACGAGCGCGGCGAGCGCCGGGCTGCCCGGCTCGACGACTTCGCGCGCGATGCGGTCGGTGTCAATCACCGTCGTGCCGCGGCTGGCGAAGAGCGACGCGACGGTCGACTTGCCGCTCGCGATGCCGCCGGTCAGCCCGATGCGAAGCATCGCGGCTCAGCCGAGGCCCGCGAAGTCGAGGTAGCCGCCGACGATGCGCGGGCCCCAGATCAACGCAATCCAGGCCGCGCCGGCGAGGTATGGCCCGAAGGGAATCGGCACGCCGCGCCCGAGTTTCCGCGCCGCCATCATGGCGATGCCGACCGCGGCACCGACCACTGCCGCGAGCAGCAGCACCAGCGGCAGCATCTGCCAGCCCAGCCAGGCGCCGATCGCGGCGAACAGCTTGAAGTCACCGTAACCCATCCCCTCCTTGCCGGTGACCAGACGGAAGAACTGGAACACCAGCCACAGGAACACGTAGCCGGCCGCGGCGCCGATGACGGCGTCGCGCAGCGCAACGGGCGGTGCGGCATCGCCGGCCGGCGGCCACAGCATCGCCGCAAGCAGGCCCATCCAGAGCAGCGGGACGGTGAGCAGGTCGGGGAGCAGCTGGCGATCGATGTCGATGCCCGTCAGCGCGACGAGATAGGCGGTGAACACGAAGCCAAGGGCCGCGGAAATGCCGAAGCCGAAATGCCAGGCGACCGCGGCGAAACCCGTCGCAGTCGCGAGCTCGACGACCGGGTAGCGCAGCGATATCGGCGCGCGGCAGGCCGCACAGCGCCCGCCAAGCACGATGTAGGAAAGCACGGGAACGTTGTGGATCGCGCGGATTGCGGCGCCGCAGGCCGGGCAGCGCGAGCGCGGGCGCACGAGGTCGTAGGGCTCTCCGGCCGCGGGTGCGGGGCGCCCCTCGAGGTCCGCCGCCTGCGCGCGCCACTGCCGCTCGAGGATGAGCGGGAGGCGGTGGATGACGACATTCAGGAAACTGCCGATCGCGAGCCCGAACAGGAAAACCGCCGCCGCGAAGGCGGCGGGATTCGCCGCGAGCTCCGCGAGGGGCGGGGGCGCGGTCAGATCACGGCGCCCAGCTTGAAGATCGGCAGGTACATCGCGATGACCAGGCTGCCGACCAGCACGCCGAGGATTGCCATGATCAGCGGCTCGAGCAGTGACGACAGGCCGTCCACCGCGGTGTCGACCTCGAGTTCATAGAAATCCGCGACCTTGGCGGCCATCGCGTCGAGCGAGCCGGATTCCTCGCCGACCGCGATCATCTGGATGACCATGTTCGGGAACAGCCCGGTATTCTCCATCGCGCGCTGCAGGCGCTGGCCGGTCGCGACCTCGTCGCGCATCCGCAGCACGGCCTGCTCGTAGACGATGTTGCCGGTCGCGCCGGCGACCGATTCCATGGCCTCGACCAGCGGCACGCCGGCGGAGAACATCGTGGAGAGCGTGCGCGCGTATCGCGCGATCGCGGCCTTGGTCAGGATCGCGCCGATGATGGGCAGCTTCAGGGACAGCCGGTCGATGAACTGCTGCAGCGCCCGCGATCGCTTCTTCATGTTCAGGAAGAAGATAACGCCGGCCACGATCAGCAGGCCCATCCACCAGCCCTGCGTCTGCACGAACTTCGAGAGGTCGATGACCATCCGCGTGAACGCCGGCAGGTCCGCGCCGAAGCCCTTGAAGAGCGCCTCGAACTGCGGGATCACGAACAGCAGGAGGATCAACGTCACGATGACGGCGACCGCGAGCACCGCGGCCGGGTAGAAGAGGGCCTTCTTGATCTTCTTCTTGAGGGCCTCGGTCTTCTCCTTGTAGGTCGCCACCTTGTCGAGCAGCGACTCGAGGGCGCCCGCCTGCTCGCCGGCCTCCACCAGGTTGGTGTAGAGGTTGTCGAAATAGAGCGGGTATTTCTTGAGGGATTCATGCAGCGAACTGCCGCCCTCGATATGCGTCTTGATGTCGAGGATCAGCTTCTGCATCGCCGGCTTTTCGTGCCCGACGCCGACGATCTCGAAGGCCTGGACCAGCGGGATGCCGGCCGCGAGCATGGTCGCGAGCTGGCGGCTGAAAATCGCGATGTCGCCCGGGGACGGCTTGCCGCCCGCGCTGAACAGGGTTCTCTGCTTGCGGATCCGGGTCGGGACGATGTTCTGCCGGCGCAGGTCGGCGCGCACGTCCTGCTCGCTGACCGCGAGCACGCGGCCGCGGATCTTGTTGCCCTTTCTGTCCTTGCCTTCCCAGCTGAAGGGAATGTCTCTGGCGGCAGCGACGGCGGTCGGCGGCATGGTGGCGGTCGTCCTCTACCCTGACTTTCGGATGTTAACGCCCCGGGGATTCATTCAACTGTGACGCGGTTGACTTCTTCGAGGCTGGTCATGCCGTCCCGGGCCTTCTTGAGGCCCGCCGTGCGCAGATCCCAGACCCCTTCCTTGCGGGCCTCGTCCCGGATGTGCGGGGCGCTGCCGCCCTCCAGGATGATCCGCCCGATGGGCTCCGTGACCTGCAGCACTTCGTAGATGCCGACCCGCCCCTTGTAGCCGTCGGTGCACTGGCCGCATCCGACCGCCTTGTAGACCTTGAAGTCGGGCTTCGACATCTGCTCTTCCGTGAAGCCCTCGCGCAGCAATGCCTCGTGCGGCAGGTCGAGCGGCTGCTTGCAGGCGTTGCACAGCCTGCGCGCGAGGCGCTGCGCGATGATGAGGCTCACCGAAGTCGCGATGGCGTAGGGCTTCACGCCCATGTCCACCATGCGGGTCAGCGTCTGCGGTGCGTCGTTCGTGTGCAGCGTCGAGAGCACGAGGTGGCCCGTCTGCGCGGCCTTGATCGCGATTTCCGCCGTTTCGAGGTCGCGGATTTCGCCGACCATGATCACGTCCGGGTCCTGGCGCAGGAAGGCTCGCAGTGCCGAGGCGAATGTCAGGCCCACCTTCGGGTTGACGTTCACCTGGTTCACGCCTGGCAGCACGATTTCCGCGGGATCCTCGGCGGTCGAGATGTTGGTGTCCTCGACGTTCAGGATCGAGAGGCCCGTGTACAGCGAAACGGTCTTGCCGCTGCCCGTCGGACCCGTTACGAGGATCATGCCCTGGGGCTTGGCGAGCGTCTTGAGGTAGAGCTCCTTCTGGAAGCCCTCGTAGCCAAGCGCATCGATGCCCATCATCGCCGTGCTCGCGTCCAGGATACGCAGCACGATTTTCTCGCCGAACAGCGTCGGGCAGCTCGAGACGCGGAAGTCGATGGAACGGTTCTTCGAAAGCCGCATCTTGATGCGGCCGTCCTGCGGCACCCGCCGTTCCGCGATGTCGAGCCGCGACATCACTTTCAGGCGCGCCGCGAGCTTGGTCGCGAGCTGGACCGGCGGCTGGGCGATCTCGCGCAGCACGCCGTCGATGCGCAGCCGGATGCGGTAGTACTTCTCGTAGGGCTCGAAATGGATGTCGGAAGCGCTCTTGCGGATCGCGTCGAGCATGATCTTGTTGACGAAGCGGACGATCGGCGCGTCCTCGATGTCGTCGCGGCCGGTATCCGCATCCATCGCGTCTTCGGTATGCGAGACGTCGAGGTTCTCGAGGTCGAAATCCTCGTCGCCGCCCGACAGGGACGGCATCTGCGTGTCGACCTGCTCGATCGCCTTCTGCACCGCGCGCTGGAGCTTGTCGTCCTCGACCACGACGGCTTCGATGGAGAGGCCGGTCTGGAACTTGATCTCATCCACCGCGTGCAGGATGGTCGGGTCGGAGACGCCCACGTGCAGCCGCTTGCCGCGCTTGACGAGCGGCAGCACGCGATGCTTGGCGAGCAGCTTTTCGTTGACGAGGCGGACCGTGTCGATGTCGGTCGCGACCGAGTCGAGGTCCAGGAGCGGCATGCCGAATTCCTGGGCGGCGGCGATGGCGATGTCGCGCGCGGCCGCCATGTCGTGCGAGACGAGCCAGCTGACGAGGTGAGTCTTGCGTTCGCGGGCGTTCGCGATCGCGTCGAGCATGGCGGATTCTTCGACCAGGCCGTCGAGCACGAGCCGCTGCGGCAGGCCGGTGAGCACGGCCCGCACCGAACCGGCGGCGACGGCGTTATCGTTCAATGAAGCGCTCCATGCACGGCGCCACCCTACCCCCAAAGTCTCCCGCAAAACCGGGATCTTGTAGCCTAACCCACCGTGCCAGCAATTGTTAAATTAGCGCGAATGGTCCCATACAGGGACCTACAAGCCCTTGACGGGGTTCACATTCGGGGCAGCCCGGGATCGGCCGGCAATTCGCCCGGGAAGCGCGCCTGCAGGGCGTCCCAGAGCCGCCTGACCTCGGCATCCTGCCCGGCGTCCGGCGGGGGCTCCAGCGCCTTCGGCTGCGGGTGGCCGCGGTCCGCCACCAGGTACCGCGTGCCCTGTCCTTTGAGCCCGGGAATCGCCGCCAGGAGCGTGTGTGAGGACAGGGCCGCCCGTTGCTTGTGGGCCAGCAGTTCCGGCAGGCGATCTTTACGGAACTGCACCCACCCCGATTTGCGTTCAACTTCGTAATAGACGGCCGCCTCGTCGATGATCCCGGTTTCTTCGTAGTGGCCCGCGAGCGTTTTGGGCGTATTGAAATCCGTCTCCGTGAATCGCACGCGCGCACCGAGTTCAACCGCACGCTTCGGATGCGCGAGGTAGGGCAGAAGTGAAATCCCGTCGACCTGTGCCGATGCCCGGCCGGTTGCAAATTCCTCGAGCGTTGGCCGCAGGTCCTCGAGGGACACCGGCCAGTCGTAGTTCTGCCGGGGACCCGGCAGTCGGGCACGACCGTAGGCGCGCATGGCAAGCACCACGCGATACTGGCTCGGGCTCATGACGCTCGTACCGTGTCCCCAGAGAGAGTCCCAGATCTCACGACTCGTGCCGGTTTCCCGCAGCATCGAATCACCCTCGCCGCCGAGCGCCTCGCCATGGTCCGACAGCAGCACGACGATCGCGTTATCGAGCAGGTGCTTGCCCGCCAGGACATTCATGACGGCGCCAAATTGCCGGTCAACTTCGTTGACCGCCTTGCCGTAGGTGTCGCGGTAGGCATCCGGCACGCTGGGGCGGGGCAGGCCCGCCCAGGAATACGGCCAGTGCGCGAGCGTCAGGTGAATTGCAAGAAAGGTCGGGCCCGTGATCACGAGTTCGCGCTCGAGCCGCCCGACAAATTGCCGCGGCCGGTATGTGACGGCCGCCGCCCGATTGGCGTAGTTCGACGGGAACAGTACGTGGCCTGCGTCCGTCCCGACGGCGAGGTTCACGAGCGGCAAGTCGCCCGCGTAGCCCAACAGGAAATCCACGGCGCCGACCGGCGGCGTGATCAGGTCGTCGAAGCCGAAGCTGCGATCGATATTTGCGAAACGCACTTCGTCGGTCGCGTATATCGCCCGATAGCCATGGTCATGCAGCGAGCGCGCCAGCGTTTCGCCTTCATGCACGAGATGGCGCGGCATCAGGTTGACGCGCGCATTGGTCGTGACCGGGTGTCGGCCTGTCAGGATGGTCACCCAGGCGCCGTAGGTGCGGGCGAGCGGGGTCACCGCGTCGTTGAAGCGTCTTGCGCCGTCCAGGAAAGCGTGAATGTGGGGCGTGCTTGCCGGACCGCGGCGCGGCACGGAAAGGTCGTTGCGCAGCGAGTCGATGCCGATCAAAATCACGTGAGTCGCCTGCGTCGTAATCGGCGGTGCCGAGGCATCGAGCAATCGGGACGGCACGAAGAGCGCGGCCAGGATTGCGACCAGCGCCGTCGCCGCGAGCGCCGGCACAGGGCCCGCAAAGCGAACCCTGCGCAGGACACGAACCGCGAGCCACGCGATCAGCATTCCCAGGACCGCGAGCAACCAAAGCACGGGATGCATGCCCAGCAGCTCGATGCGCCACGGCGATTCCTGACCCGCGAAGGTGGATGCCGGGTACCAGGTGGAATTCGTGGCCAAAGCGAGAGCCGCGAGAATGAAGAACCAGCCTGCAATCAGCCAGCCGCGGCGCGCGATTACATGGGCCGGAAAGGCGGTTTCCGTCAGCCGCGCGAGACCAAAGGCGAGCAGTCCCAGCAGCATGTGAACCATCAAAACCGACGCAGCAAAGGCCGACAGAGGCACCGCGAGCAGGCGGCCGAGTCCCTGCTCGATGCTGAGGGCGGCCGTCACGACGTCGTTCGTGAACAGAAGTCTGGCCTGCCGGAACATCCAGCCGAGGCAGGCGATCATGAAGGCGAGCGCGAGCAGGAGGCTCAGGCCAATGCCATTCCAGGCCCTCGCCGTCGGTCGCGATCCGTCAGGCATGGGCGGTCTACCCAGCATGCCGAAAGCGCAAAAAGCAAGGCCCCTGAATCCAGGGGCCTTGCCGGGTCCGGCGAAACAGCCGGTCCATCAACTCACGCTCAGGCTGAGCCGCCGAAGCCACTGCGGCAGGAAGCCGGCATGTGCTTGTCGCTCAGATCGGTCGTGCCAGTGTCGGAGTCCGTGCCCGTGCCGGCAGCACCACCCGAATTGACGTAAGTCGCGTCAGGCTGGTTCGACAGGCCACACATCCATACGACGTCGCCGTTCTCGTTGACCAGAGGCTGGATCGACAGCAGACTGCCGTTGATCTTCTGGTTGACGTCCTTGCCGTACGTGATGGTGATCGTGCCGTTCGACACGTTGAGCGAATTGACGTAACGGCCCGACTTGTCGGTCGCCGCGGCCGTGGAGCCGAGGCCCGCTTCGACCAAGTCAACCGGCCAGTCGCCCGTCTGCGCCATGTACTCAGCGACACCCGCCTTGATGTCCGACGCGAGCGACAGGCCTTCAGAGACCTGGGCGCGAATCGTGTAGTCCTGGTACGCGGGGATCGCGATCGCGGCCAGGATGCCGATAATGGCCACCACGATCATCAGTTCGATGAGCGTGAAGCCCTTCTGGAGAGTCTTCATGTCCGATAACTCCTTTGACTAACGAGGGCGGCGCTCATGCGCCGATGCCATGTAGGTACAGCAAGGATCATGCCAAGTGAGGTTGTCCCCGTAAGTGACGGACTTAGCAGTATTTTTTTGGAGTTGTCAGAAGATCGTCGGGGTCTGGCGACGCCGGCAGCGACCTGGCGCGTCAAAAAGTGACGCGCCGCGTCACTCGATGCCGAGTTTCTTGATCCGATAGCGCAACGCCCGGAAGCTGATGCCGAGAGCCCGTGCCGCGGCCGTCTTGTTGTACCGGGCCGCTTCCAGCGCCTTGCGGATCGAGGCCTTCTCGATGTCCTCCAGCGTCTGCGGCAGGGTGCCCGGACGATGCAGGGGCACCGATTCCTCGAAAGTCGGAGGACCGCGCAACTCAATGTCCTCCGGCCGGATCAGACCGCCGTCGCAGAGCGTCAAGGCGCGCTCGATGATGTTCTCGAGTTCGCGGACGTTGCCCGGGTAGTCATGAGTCGCGAGCAGTTCCATCGCCTCCTCCGATATCGAAGGCGGCGTCATGTTGAGCCGAACCGCGAAGCGCTGTGTGACGGCGGCGGCGAGCTCGGGCACGTCCGTCAGGCGTTCGCGCAGCGTCGGCACGCGCATCTCGATCACGTTGATGCGGTAGTAGAGGTCCTCGCGGAAGCGCCCCGCGGCGACCAGTTCGCCGAGGTCCCGGTGGGTCGCAGAGAGAATGCGCACGTCGACCGGCTGCTCGCGCTGGTCGCCCACCGGACGCGCGGTCTTTTCCTGGATCAGGCGCAGCAGCTTCACCTGCATGACGAAAGGAAGGTCCGCGACCTCGTCGAGGAACAGCGTGCCGCCCTCGGCGGCCTGCACGAGACCGAGCTTGTCCGCGACCGCGCCCGTGAAGCTGCCGCGCCGGTGGCCGAAGAGTTCGCTCTCCATCAGCTCCGAAGGGATCGATCCGCAGCTCACGGGCACGAACGGCGCGTCCTTGCGCGGCCCCGATTCGTGAATGAGGCGCGCGACCAGCTCCTTGCCGGTGCCGGACTCGCCGGTGATGTGCACAGGAGCCTGGCTGCGGGCGACTCGCCCGATCATGGCGCGCAGCTTCTGCATCGGCTCCGAGTCTCCGAGCAGCCGCCGCCCGCCGTCGGCGCCGCGGCGATTGTCGGAAAGCTTGAGCGCCTGGTTGACCAGCTTGCGCAGATCCGAGATGTCGACCGGCTTCCTGACGAAGTCGAACGCACCGAGCTTCAGTGCGAGGACCGCGGCCTCGACATGGCCGTGGGCCGTGATGACGGCAACCGGCAGGTCCGGCGTCTCCGACTGGATCCATTCGATGAGTTCCGTGCCGTCGCCGTCGGGCAGGCGCAGGTCCGTGAGGCAGAGCGCATAGTCCTGTCGGGCCTGCAACTCGCGCCGGGCGGTGTCGAGATCGTGCACGGCATTCGAGTCGACGCCCATGCGCGCAAGCGTCAGGGAGAGCAGTTCGCAGAGATCGGGTTCATCGTCGACGATCAGGGCGCGGGGGTTCGCCATGGCGGGTCAGGACTGCTGCCAGCGCTGCGGGTCGGCGAAGACGATGCGAAACACGCTGCCGCCGCCGGTACGCGGCTCGTAGACGAGAAGCGCCCGGTTGCACTGGGCCAGCTCGCGGGCGATGAAGAGGCCAAGTCCCGTTCCGCTCGCGTGCGAGGTGAAGAAAGGCTCGAAAATGCGGTCGCTGATCGTGGACTCGATGCCGGGACCCCGGTCCAGCACCTCGAGGAACGGGCGGTTGCTGCCGGCGAGACGCCCGATGCGGATGTCGACCCTGTCCTCGTCCAGCTTCACCGAATAGCGAAATGCATTCTCGCAGAGATTCCAGAGGATCTGGCGCAGGTGCGAGGGATCCACGCGCACTTCGAGGTCCGGGTCCGGGGTTTCCACGGCCAGCTGGCCGGGCTGGTGGCCGCCGGTGCTGATGAATTCCCCGGTGAAGTCCGCGAGCCATTCGGCGAGCAACATGCGCTCCGGCCGCGTGCTCTCGCGGCGGGCGAGCTGCTGGACATTTCCGATGATCGTGCTGACCCGTTCCGCATTCGCCCGGATGATGTCGCTCATGCGGCGGTTCGGTTCGGTCAGCTTCGCGTCCTCGCTGATGAGCTGCGCCGCGTGGCTGATCGCGCCGACGGGATTGCGGATCTCGTGGGCAATGGAAGCGGAGAGCCGGCCCAGGGCGGCGAGCCGGGTCTGGTGAATGCGGTCGTCGAGGGCGGTCAGGTCCTCGAGAAAGACGAGTACCGGCGGCGGCCGGCCCTGGCCGAGCGGGGCAAAGTGCGGCCGCACTTCGCGCAACCCGTCGACCGCGAGCAGGTTCCCGGCGACGGTGTCGGTCACGGGCTCGCTCTGCCGCCACATCGTCAGCAGATAGAGGAGCCGCGGCGACACCTCGCCAAGGAGCGCGTCTGATTTCGCGTCGCTGCCGAGGATCTGCCGCGCCGATTCGTTGATGAGCCGGATGCGGTCCTGCTCGTCGACGACCACCAGGCTTTCTCGCAGCCGCTCGACGATGTACTGGGAGAGTTCGGCGAGATTGGCAAGGTCCAGGTCGCGCTGGCGGACGAGGGCTTCGCTCTCGCGCAGCCGTCCGGCGAGCGGCGCGACGGCGAGCGCCGCGATCAGGATGACGCCGCCGAGGAGGCCCGCCTGCGTCAGGTCCGAGGAATCGGACACGCCGGCGAACCACAGCATGATCTGCTGCCCGAGCACGCAGAGGGCTGCGACCGCGGCCACGGTGGTCGCGATGCGATTCCGCAGGAGGAGGCTGACTCCGGCGACCGGCATGATCAGCAGGAGGCCGGCGCCGCTCGCCGCGCCGCCACTGGTCACCAGAAGTGCGGTGACCGCGACGATGTCGAATGCCACATGAATGAAAGCCTGCGCATGCAGGGTCGGCCAGCGCGTCTTGAGGAGGCCGATGCAGAATACCCCCGTCGCGAACCAGGCGGCGAGCGTGTAGAAATAGAGTGCGGGCGAGACGGCGCCCAGCGTCTGCGGATGCGACGCAAGCAGGGCCAGCACGAGAAGCACCGAGGGGACGGCGAGCCGGTAGAGGTTGAGCAACCCGAGGACGCGCCAGGCGAGTTCCGGGTCGCCCGCAGTTCTCTCGATGTCAGCCGGCTTTTTCACGGCGGCACTTTACCACGCGACTTGCAGGCGACCCGCGGCGCGCCCCCCGTTTGCGACGCGGTTCAAGCCAGCCGTTACAATGCTGTGATGAATCTTCACGAATACCAGTCGAAACGCATCTTCGCCGACTACGGCGTGCCGGTGCCGGCTGGCAAGGTCGCTGCGACCGAGGCGGAGGCCGTCGCCGCGGCCGGCGAGCTCGCGGGCCCGGTCTGGGTCGTGAAGGCGCAGGTACATGCGGGCGGCCGCGGCAAGGCGGGAGGCGTGAAGCTCTGCCGCTCGGCCGCCGAAGTCGGCAATGCGGCCGCGGCGATGCTCGGCGAGCGCCTCGTGACCCCCCAGACCGGCGCTGCAGGCCTGCCGATCGAACGCGTCTACGTCGAGACCGGCAGCGCGATCGACCGCGAGCTGTACCTCAGCCTGTTGCTCGACCGCGAGCGCAGCCGGATCGCGTTCGTCGCTTCGGCGGCGGGCGGCATGAACATCGAGGAAGTCGCGGCGAAGACGCCGGAGCGGATCCTGCGTGTGGACGTCGATCCCACGGCAGGGCTGCAGGGATTTCAATGCCGACGCCTCGCCTATGGCCTCGGGCTCGCAGGCCGGCAGGTCGCGGAATTCGAGCGCATTGCCCGCGCCTTGTACCGGCTCTACCTGGGGCGCGATCTCTCGTTGGTCGAAATCAACCCGTTGATCGTCGCGAAGGACGGCCTGCTGGTCGCGCTCGACGCCAAGATCAACGTCGACCAGAACGCACTGTTCCGCCAGCCGGAGCTGGCCGCGCTCCGCGACCCGGCGCAGGAAGACCCGCTGGAGCGCGAGGCGTCCGAGCACGAGCTCAACTATGTCGCTCTCGACGGCGACATCGCATGCATGGTCAATGGCGCCGGCCTTGCGATGGCGACCATGGACCTCATCAAGCTTCAGGGAGGCGAGCCCGCCAACTTCCTCGACGTCGGCGGGACCGCAACGGCGGAGCGGGTCGCCGCAGCATTCCGGCTGATCCTCTCCAACGAGCGGGCCCGTGCGGTGCTCGTCAATATCTTCGGCGGCATCGTGCGCTGCGACGTCATCGCGGAAGGGATCATCCGGGCGGTCCGGAAAACCGGCGTGCGCGTGCCCGTCATCGTGCGCCTCGAAGGCACGAACGCCGACAAGGCGCGCGCGCTCCTGGCGGCCAGCGGGCTCTCGATCACGGTCGCCGGCGACGTCGCCGATGCCGCCGAAAAAGCCGTCCGGCTCGCGCGCCGGGTTGGTGCACGGTGAGCATCCTCGTCGACAGGAGGAGCCGCGTGATCTGCCAGGGCTTTACGGGCAAGCAGGGCACGTTTCATTCGGAACAGGCGATTGCCTACGGGACCAACCTGGTCGGCGGCGTGACGCCGGGGCGCGGCGGCACGGTCCATCTCGAGCGGCCGGTGTTCGACACGGTGCATGACGCGGTCGCCAGGACGCGCGCGGACGTCAGCGTGATTTACGTGCCCGCGCCGTTCGCGGCGGACGCGATCCTCGAGGCTGCGGACGCCGGCATCCGGCTGATCGTCTGCATTACCGAGGGCATACCCGTCAACGACATGGTGCGCGTGAAGGCCTCGCTGCGCGGCGGGAGGACCCGGCTCGTCGGCCCGAACTGCCCGGGCGTCATCACGCCGGGTGAGTGCAAGGTCGGCATCATGCCGGGGTTCATCCACCAGCCGGGCCGCGTCGGGATCATCTCGCGCTCGGGGACGCTCACCTACGAGGCGGTATTCCAGACGACGAAGCTCGGCCTCGGGCAATCGAGCTGCGTCGGCATCGGAGGGGACCCGGTGCGCGGCATGAATTTCATCGACGTGCTCGCGCTGTTCGAAAAGGATCGCAAGACCGCAGGCATCCTCATGGTCGGGGAGATTGGCGGCAGCGACGAGGAGCATGCTGCGGAGTACGTCCGGCGTCACGTCTCGAAGCCGGTTGTCGCCTACATTGCGGGCGTGACCGCGCCCGCGGGCAAACGCATGGGCCACGCCGGCGCGGTCATCGCGGGCGGGAAGGGCACGGCGGCTGACAAGTATGCGGCGCTCGAAGCGGCCGGCGTGCGTACGGTCCGCTCGCCCGCCGAACTCGGCACGGCAATGAAAAAGGCCCTCGCCGCCGGCCGGCGCCGCAGGCCGAAGCGCAGGCGTTGACGCGAATCGCACTTGCGCAGGTCAATCCGACGGTCGGCGACCTGCCGGGAAATGCCGATCGCATCGTCGCCCGCCTGCACGAGGCGCGTAAACTGGGCGCCGCGCTCATGGTCACGCCGGAACTCGCGCTTTCCGGCTACCCGCCCGAGGACCTCCTGTTTCACCGCGGTTTCCGTCGCCGCATCGAGGAATCGCTCGCGCGGCTGTCGGACGCGGCCGAGGGCATCGATCTCCTGGTCGGCTATCCGGAATATGCCGATGGCACGCTCTACAACGGCGCGGCCTGGCTGAGGGGCGGTCGCAGGATCGCGAACTACCGCAAGCAGCGGCTGCCGAACTACCAGGTTTTCGACGAGAAGCGGTATTTCACGGCCGGCGCGTCGAGCGTCGTGGTCGAGATCGAAGGCCTTGCCGTCGCGCCGCTGATCTGCGAGGACGTCTGGCACCCGGAGGTCGCCGCGGCGGCGAAGCAGGCCGGAGCCGGGCTCTGCATCGCGCTCAATGCGTCGCCCTACCAGCAGGGCAAGCAGTCCGAGCGCCAGTCGGCCGTTGCCGCGCGGGCGCGGGAGAACAGGCTGCCGTTCATCTATGTGAACCTCGCCGGCGGGCAGGATGAACTGGTGTTCGACGGCAACACGTTCGCGGTGGACAGGGAGGGCCGCGTCGTGCACCGCGCGCCGGCTTTCGAAGAGTCGCTTTCCACGGTCGATGTCGTCGAGGCGGAGAAGGGCAAAGACATCGAGCCGGAGAGCCTCGCGACGTTGCCCGCGGGCGAGGAGAGCGTCTGGCGCGCGATCGTTCTCGGGGTCCGCGACTACGTGAACAAGAACCAGTTCGGAGGCGTCGTCGTCGGCCTCTCGGGCGGCGTGGATTCCGCCGTCGTGCTCGCCCTCGCATGCGACGCCCTCGGGGCGGAACGCGTGCACGCGGTCATGATGCCCTCGCGGTACACGTCGAGCATGTCGGAGCGGGACGCCTCGCAGATGGCCCGCGCGCTCGGCGTCCGCTATTCGGTGATCCCGATCGAGGGCATGTTCCAGGCGGCCCTCGCGGCGCTCGAGCGCGAGTTCAGGGGCCTCGCACCGGACGCGACCGAGGAGAACATCCAGGCGCGCTGCCGCGGCACGCTGCTGATGGCGATCTCGAACAAGACCGGGCGCATGGTGCTCACGACCGGCAACAAGAGCGAAATGTCGGTCGGCTATGCGACGCTCTACGGCGACATGGCGGGCGGCTTCGCCCCGATCAAGGATTGCAGCAAGACTCTCGTCTGGCGCCTCGCGCGCTGGCGCAACCGCCAGTCGCCCGTGATTCTCGAGCGCATGATCGAGCGGCCGCCGACCGCGGAGCTGCGCGAGAACCAGCTCGATTCGGACAGCCTGCCGCCCTACGACGTGCTCGACCCGATCCTCGAGGCATTCATCGAGGACGATCGCTCCGTGGACGAGATCGTGGAAATGGGCTACGAGCGGGCGACCGTGACGCGCGTGCTGGAGCTGGTGAAGCGCAACGAGTACAAGCGCCGCCAGGCGCCGCCGGGCGTCCGCGTCAGCGGCCGCGCCTTCGGCCGCGACTGGCGCTACCCGATCACCTCAGGCTACCGACCCGGCGAGTCGTGAAACATGCGAGCGCCAATGGCGCTCGTTCTTCACCAGAAAGGCCACCAGTCCTTTTTCGCGTGCTTCCCGACCCTGGCATCCGGGTAGTTGAGCGCGAACACTTCCTGCGAACGCTCGGCGAGGTCGTTGAGCCCGAGGCCCTGGTAGGCAGTGACCATGATCTCGAGCGCCTGCCGGACCGCCGGCGCGCCGTCGTAGTTCTCGATGCAGTAGCGCGCGCGGTCGATCGCGGCCACGTAGGCCTGGCGCCTCAGGTAATGGTCCGCGACATAGACCTCGTAATCCGCGAGCCGGTTGCGCAGGAAGATCATGCGCTGGCGGGCATCGTGCGCATACATGCTGTCCGGGTGCTGCTTGATCAGCTGGTCGAAGGCGTCGAACGCACGGCGCACGTCCTGCGGCGGGCGCTCGGTCAGGTCGGTGTTGAACCAGCGTTCGAGGAAATTCGGCGAGCGCTCGAAGTACACGAGGCCGCGCAGGTACATCGCGTAGTCCACGCGCGGATGCGTCGGGTTCTCGCGGATGAACTGGTCGGCGGCGTCCACGGCCGATTCCTGCTCGCGGCTGCGGTAGTAGGCGTAGATGATGTCGAGCCTCGCCTGGCGCGCCTCGTCGCTGAACGGGTAGCGCGCGTCGAGCGCTTCGTAGTAGCGCACGGCTCCGCGGTAGTCGCCGCCGATCAGCAGCTTGTGGGCCTTCTCGTACATGCGCCCGGGCTGCAGCTGCTCCGCGGCGCGCTCCTTGTACCCGCAGCCCGCGGCTGCAAGCGCGCTGCACGCGACGAGGATGACGCGCGCCATCATTCCGGCTGGATGCAAAGGACTGGACCCCGGCTGTTGATCCGACGCAGTATACCGGCAAAAGACCGTTTCCGACCCGCATGAGTTCCACCCGTCACCAACGCAACCTGCAGCTGCCGCCGAAAGCGTCCGGCCGCCGCCTCGACCAGGCGCTTGCCGAAGCCCTGCCCGAGTTCTCGCGGTCGCGGCTGAAGCGCTGGATCGACGGCGGACAGCTGCGCGTCGACGGCCGCGTGCCGCGCCCCCGCGACATCGTGGCGGGCGGCGAGCATGTCGTTCTCGACGCCCCGGACGAGGACGCGGTGACGCCCCTCGCCCAGGACATCGCGCTGTCAATCGCTTTCGAGGACCGCGACGTCCTCGTGATCGACAAGCCGGCCGGCCTCGTCGTCCATCCGGGCGCCGGAAATCCCGACCGGACGCTGCAGAACGCGCTGCTCGCGTACGACCGCAGGCTCGCAAAGCTGCCTCGCGCGGGGATCGTGCACCGGCTCGACAAGGACACGACCGGGCTCCTGATCGTGGCCCGCGGCGAGACTGCACGCATGAAGCTCGCCGAGGCGATGGCCGCGCGACTGATTCACCGCGAGTACCAGGCCGTCTGCGTCGGCGTCATGACGGCGGGCGGCAAGGTCGACGCGCCGATCGACCGCCATCCGGTCGATCGGCTGCGCATGAGCGTGCGCTCGAGCGGTCGCGAGGCGGTCACGCACTACCGCGTGATCGAGCGATTCCGCGGCCACACCTGGGTGCGCGTGACGCTCGAGACCGGCCGTACCCACCAGATCCGGCTGCATCTCTCGCATGCGGGTTATCCGCTCGTCGGTGACCCGGTCTACGGGCGCAGGCTCGCGATTCCGCGCGCTGCGACGCCGGCGCTCGCCGACGCGTTGCGCGGCTTCCGCCGCCAGGCTTTGCACGCCGCGAAGCTCGCGTTTCCCCATCCACGGGACGGCCGCGCGATGGAGGTCGAGGCGGCCCTGCCGTCGGACCTTGCGATGCTCATCGCGGCGCTCAAGCGCGATCGCGGCGCGGCCGGCGCTGCATGACGGCGCCCGGATCTCTCCGGCCGGACTGGCCGGCGCCGCCGGGCGTGCGGGCAGCGATGACGACTCGAATCGGCGGCGTAAGCCGCGGACCCTTCGCCTCCCTCAATCTCGCCGGCCACGTCGGCGACGACAAGTCGGCCGTCGCGGAGAATCGCAGGCGGCTGGTCTCGGCGTTCGGTCTTCCGTCGGAGCCCGCCTGGCTCGAGCAGGCGCACGGTATCGAGGTCGCGGTCCTGCCCGGGACACGCTCGGGACCGGCGGACGCCGCCGTGACGTTCACGCCGGGCGCCGTCTGCGCCGTGCTCGTGGCGGACTGCCTGCCCGTCTTTCTCGCGAGCCGGGACGGAGGCCGCGTCGGTGTCGCGCATGCGGGCTGGCGCGGGCTGGCCGCCGGCGTCGTGGAGGCCGCGGTCGCCGCGCTCGACTGCGAGCCGGCGAAACTCGTCGCCTGGCTCGGTCCGGCGATCGGGCCTGCCGCCTTCGAGGTCGGCAGCGAGGTTCGTGAAGCGTTGGTCGCGCGCGACGCCGCCGCCGCCGCCGATTTCCGGCCGGGTCTCGAAGGGCGCTGGCTCG
Organism: uncultured Gammaproteobacteria bacterium; assembly: GCA_963738285.1. Classification (GTDB taxonomy): domain Bacteria; phylum Pseudomonadota; class Gammaproteobacteria; order Steroidobacterales; family Steroidobacteraceae; genus SCUD01. The sequence continues at coordinate 38,488 of CAVTVX010000013.1, forward strand.
CAGACCTGCCGGCGCTGGCGCGGCGAAGGCTGGCCGCATCGGGCGTCGGCACCGTGCAGGGCGGCGGACTTTGCACGTTTTCGGACCCGCGACGCTTCTATTCCTATCGCCGCGACGGAGTGACCGGCCGCATGGCCGCACTCGCCTGGCTCGTCTGAGGTAGGCTGTCAGCCGTGTCGTCACTGGCAGCCGTCCTGCTCCTCACCGTCGCCTGCGGCGCGGGTTCAGCGCTCATCGCCGGCGGATTCATGCTGCTGCCGGCGGCGCGGCGAAACGCGCTGCTGCCACACCTCGTGAGCTTCGCGACCGGGGCGCTGCTGGGCGCCGCGCTGCTTGCGCTGCTGCCGCATGCGGTCGATTCCGGGGCCGACCCGCATGGCATCGGCATCGCGCTGGCCGGCGGCATCATCGCCTTTTTCGTGCTCGAGAAACTGGTGCTCTGGCGTCACTGCCACGCGGACGCCTGCGAGGCGCATGCGCCCCAGGACCGCCATCGCGACCGCGCCTCCGCGACCCTGATCCTCTGGGGCGACGGCTTCCACAACACCCTGGACGGCGTGCTGATCGCCGCCGCGTACCTGACCGACCCGCACCTCGGAGTCGTCACAACCGCTGCCGTGTTCGCGCACGAGATCCCGCAGGAGGTCGGCGACCTCGCGATCCTCCTGAACGGCGGCATGTCGCGCAAGCGCGCGCTCTGGCTGAATGTCGCCGTGAGCCTGACCTCTGTGGCGGGCGCGGTGGTCGGATGGTATCTGCTGGCCCAGGCGCTCGAGTGGCTTCCGTATGCCATCGCGATCGCGGCAGCGAGCTTCTTGTACATTGCCGTCGCCGACCTGATCCCGGGCCTGCACCGGCGCGTGGACGCACGCACCTCGGTCCAGCAGGTCGCCCTCATCGCCGTCGGGATCCTCGTCATCGGCCTGACCCACGAGTTCGCCCACTGACGGCATTCGGCCGCTGTCGCGAGCCACTCGCGGCCGGGAACCCGGCAAACGGGTCCGCGCGCGGGAAGTCGTGCCTAGCTGTTGAGCCGGAGCGCTTCGCGCAATCCGATGAGAACCAGTTCCGGGATGTGCGCGTCGAACAGGTTCTCGTCTTCGAACAGCCGGGCGAATCCGCCGGTGCCGACGAGCACCGTGGGCTTGCCCGAGAAGTACTGCGAACGCACTTCGGCGCAGAGATGCTTCAGGATCGCGATGTTGCCGAAATAAAGCCCCGACTGGATGCTTTCGACCGTCGAGCGGCCGAGCAGCTCCGGGGGTTTCCTGATCTCGACCTTGGGAAGCCGCGCGGTGCGCGCGTCCAGGCTCTCCATCGCGAGCCTGAGGCCCGGCAGGATCACGCCGCCGAGGTAATCGCGGTCCTCCGTCAGGGCGTCGATCGTCGTCGCCGTGCCGAAGTCCACGATGATCGCGTTCTTGCCGGGGAAGAGCCTGGCGGCCGCGATGGCGCCGGCGATCCGGTCGCTGCCGACCTCGAGCGGGTTGCGATAGCGGATCTTGAGCCCGGTGCGTACGCCGGGCTCCAGCAGGAAGGGCCTGAGCGCGAAATACTTGATGCTGGCGTTGCGCACCGAGTGCACCATGTCCGGCACCACCGAGCAGATCGCGACCGCCGTGATGCGCTCCGGATCGACGTCGTTCTCGCGCAGCACCTGGCGGCAGAAGAGGCCGAATTCGTCGGAAGTGTTTTCGGCGCGGGTGGCGCGCCTAAACTGCAGACAAAGACGATCGTCGTCGAATACGCCGCCGAAGATCTGGCTGTTGCCGATGTCCAGGACGAGGATCACCGGGCGCCTCCCTTCAGTTCGCCCTCGAGCAGGCCGGCGAGCGCGGTGGCCAGCTTCGCGCGACCGACGTAGCGCCGGACTCGGCTGCTGCCGTTTTCGTGGACGAAGAAGACGTGCTCCTCGCCCAGCGTCAAGGTGGAGACGTCGTTCTGGACGACGAAGCGGGCGCGGCTGCGCTTCAGCAGCTCGCGCGCCGCGCGCGCCTGCGCGCCGGCATCCGGCTCGTGCGTCAGCTTGAAGCCGACGAGGATCAGGTTCGGATTGCCGGCGTAGCCGAGGATCCTGTCGATGATTTTCTGCGTCGGCTGGAGCTTGACCGCGATTTCCCGGCCGGACTCGATCTTCGCGTCGGGCGTCGGATCGACGATCGCGAAATCACCGACGGCGGCGGCGTGGATCACGGCGACACAGGCGCTGTCGCGCGTGAGGCGGCGAATGGCCGCGTCGAGCGAGGCATGGTCGGTGAAGGTCTCGCGCCGCGCGACGCCGCTCGCCTGCGCCGAATCGACGCCCGCGACGTGGGCGACCTCGAAGCCCCGGGCGACGAGCGCTTCGCAGATTGCGGCGCCCGTGCGCCCGCTGCTCATATTGGAAATGAAACGGACGCTGTCGATCGGCTCCCGCGTCGCGCCTGAGGTGACGATCACTCTCATCGCGGCGCCCCCAGCGATTGCAGAACGCGCTTTTCCAGTTCTTCGACTTCGAGCAGCCGGCCTTCGCCCTGCTCGCCGCAGGCGAGCCGGCCGTCGCCGACCGGCAGGAGCTGCGCGCCAAAGCCGGCCAGCCGCTCCCGCGACGCGCGGGTCGCCGGGTGGTCCCACATCGTCGCGTTCATCGCGGGCGCGATGAGGTAGGGCTTGACGCCCGTCTCCCAGGCGAGAAAGAGGGCCCCGATCGGCTCGTCGGCGAGCCCCGCCGCGAGGCGGTTCAGCGAGTTCGCCGTGGCCGGGCAGAGCAGTGCGAGATCGGCCCAGCGCGCGAGACGGATGTGATCCATCGTGCGTCCCGCCGCGTAGAGATCAGTGAATGGCGCCCGGCCCGTCAGGCCCTCGAGCGTCGCCGCTCCGACGAATCGCAGCGCGCCTTCGCTCGCGACCGTCTGCACCGCGAAGCCGCGCTTGACGAGGCGCGATATCAGTTCGCAGGCCTTGAAGCACGCGATGGAGCCGGTGAGCTGGAACAGGAGGCTGGGTGCATCGTCATTCGACATTGTCGATGAGCCTCACGTGACCCAGGCGCACGGCTGCCAGCCGGCGACCGCCGTGGTCGGCGACGTAATCCACCTGAAAGCCCTCGCGGGCAAGGGCCGCCGCGGCCTCCGCGGTCGCGTGGCGCGCGGCAACGCTCTCTGCCAGCAGTCGACGAAAAGCGGGCGCCCGCGCGCGCTCCGCCGGCGTGAGCAGGCGGTTTCGCGAGCTCATGGCGAGCCCGTCGGGCTCGCGCAGGGTCGCGCAGCGCACGATGCGGGTGTCGAGGAAAAACGCCTCGACGAGGCCCTCGACCAGCTCGAGCTGCTGGAAATCCTTCTCGCCGAAATAGGCACGCTCCGGCCGCGTGAGCAGTAGCAGCTTCAGCACGACCGTCAACACGCCGTCGAAATGGCCGGGGCGTGCGGCGCCCTCGAGCTCGAGGCTCAGGCGGTTTTCCGTCACGCGGTAACGATAGCCGTCCCGATAGATGTCCGTCGCGCGCGGCAGGAAGACGAGGTCGCAGCCCGTCCCCCGCAGCAGGTCGAGGTCCCGTTCCAGCGTGCGGGGATAGCGCTCGAGGTCGCCGGAGTCGTTGAACTGGGCCGGGTTCACGAAGATGCTCGCCCAGCCGCGGGCATTCTCGCCGACGGCGCGACGCACGAGCGAAAGGTGTCCTTCATGCAACGCGCCCAGGGTCGGCACGAAGCCCGTGGGGCCCGCGCCGCGCGCTTCACGCGCCTTGACGAGGTCGGCGACCGTTTCGACGATTTTCACGCGTCGTAGCTCTCGGCCGCCGCCGGAAAGGCGCCCTGCTTGACGTCGCGGTCGAAGCGATCGACGGCGTCACGCACCTGGACGAAACCGTCGAGGTAGGTGCGCAGGAACTTGGGGCGACGGCCGTTCGACAAGCCGAGCAGGTCCTGGAGCACGAGCACTTGTCCGTCGCAGCCGGCGCCCGCGCCGATGCCGATGGTCGGAATGGCAAGCGAGCGCGTGATGCGCGACGCCAGCGCGGAGGGCACGCATTCGAGCACGAGGGCGAAGCAGCCGAGCGCTTCGACCTGCTTCGCCTCCGCGACGATCCGCGCGGCGTCGTCCTCGGAGCGGCCCTGGACGCGGAAGCCCGCAAGCGCATTGACCGACTGGGGCGTGAGGCCGAGATGCCCCATGACCGGCACGCCCGACCCGGTGATCGCCGCGATCACGTCCTCGTGGCCGGCAACGCCCTCGAGCTTCACGGCCTGGGCGCCCGCACGCATCATCGCGGCCACCGCGTCGAGCGCCGCCGGCACGCCCTTGCGGAAGGAAAGGAAGGGCAGGTCGGCGATCAGGAACCGCGTCGGCGCGCCGCGTCGGACCGCGGCCGTGTGCAGCGCCATCAGTTCCACCGTGGCGGCGAGCGTGTCCATGTGGCCGTGCATCACCATCGCCGCACTGTCGCCGACGAGTATGCAGTCGACGGCGGAGGCCTCGAGCACGCGCGCGAGGCTCGCGTCGTAGCAGGTGACCATGGAGATCTTGCGGCCGGAGGACTTGGCCGCCGCGAAGTCGAGTACCGATTTCATGCGCGTTCCCTCCCGGCGGCGGCAATGAACGCCTGGTAGACATTGGCGAGCGCCGTGCCTTCGAGTGCCTCGAGATGCGACTGGATCGTTTCGGTGTCGCCGCGTGCGACCGGCCCGGTCAGCGCGCCGTCCCTGGAAGCGATCACGTTTTCGATGATGCGCCGCGGGTAGCTCGAGAGCGCCTCGCGCGGGGCGCCGAAACGGCCCGTCATCGCCGCGAAGAATTCGCGCCACAGCACCGCCGTGAATCCGCCCGCCAGCGCGCAGAGCGCATGGTAAAAGGGCTTGTCCTCGCTCATCAGCGGGTAACAGGGGTTGGGCAGGCGCGGAAACAGCGCCCGAAATTCGGCGGCCGGCTCGGGATGGGCGGCGTCGCGATCGACGAAGACCGGAATGTCGCGGTAGAAAGCGGGCTCGTAAAGCGTCGTGCCGAAGCTCATCAGAGGGTGGGCGCCGAAAGCGCCCGCAAATGTCCGCCCGCCGCAGAAATGGACGTAGCGCCGGTCGTCCAGACCCTCGGCGCGCAGCCGGGCCATGACCGGTGCGATGGCGTCGTCCGGGACCGCGAGCAGGATCGTCGGGCAGGCTGCCAATGCATCACGGGCGGCGACCCCTCGTACACCATTGCCGCGGGTGTGCCGGCGCGACCACAGCATCCAGGGAATGCCGAGGCTGGTGAAATAGTGGCGCCAATGCCGGGAAAGTCGGCCATCGCCGACGAAGCCGTAGGGCGATGGCCCGGAGTCCGGGCGGTCAGCGGGTACCTGTCCCATGGATCAAGTCCCAGTCGTCGGTTTCAGGGCTCGTCCGTCGCGGCCGCCCGGGGGCGGTCCGCGCCCGCTCACTTTAATCGATTGCCCGAACCGTGCAAAAAGCGCTTAAATTCACGGTCTTACGGGTTGAATCGGCCGCCCCCGGCCCCATGACCGGGGCAGGCAGAATCCCAGGCAAGCCTCATGCGCATGGATCGCTTGACATCGAAGTTCCAGCTCGCGCTCGCGGACGCGCAATCGCTCGCCGTGGGCCGCGACCAGCAGTTCATGGAGCCGGCGCACCTCATGCTCGCGCTCCTCGACCAGGAGGGCGGCAGCGCGCGCCCGCTGCTCGACCGCGCCGGCGCCAACGTCAACCTGCTCCGATCGCGCCTGCTCGAGCAGCTCGGGCGCATTCCGACGGTCGAGGGCTCCGCCGGCGAGGTGCTTCCGTCGAACGACCTCATCAAGCTCCTGAACGTCACCGACAAGCTCGCGCAGAAACGCGGCGATAAGTTCATCTCGAGCGAGTTGTTTGTGCTCGCGGCCTGCGAGGATCGCGGCACGCTCGGCCGCATCCTGAAGGATTCCGGCGCCGTCCGGGGCGCCGTCGACAAGGCCATCGACGACCTGCGCGGCGGCGAGAAAGTGGAAGACGCGAATGCCGAAGAACAGCGTGGCGCGCTCGAGAAGTACACGCTGGACCTGACCGCGCGCGCGTCGCAGGGCAAGCTCGATCCCGTGATCGGCCGGGACGACGAAATCCGTCGCACCGTGCAGGTGCTCCAGCGCCGCACCAAGAACAATCCGGTGCTGATCGGCGAGCCCGGCGTGGGCAAGACAGCCATCGTCGAGGGTCTCGCCCAGCGGATCGTCAACGGCGAGGTGCCCGAGGGACTTAAGAACAAGCGCATCCTCGCGCTCGACATGGGCGCGCTGATCGCCGGAACGAAGTTCCGGGGCGAGTTCGAGGAAAGGCTCAAGGGCGTGCTCAACGATCTCGCGAAGCAGGAAGGCCGGGTCATCCTCTTCATCGACGAGCTGCACACGATGGTCGGCGCGGGCAAGGCCGAGGGCTCGATGGATGCCGGCAACATGCTGAAGCCCGCACTGGCGCGCGGCGAGCTGCATTGCGTGGGCGCGACCACGCTCGACGAATACCGCAAGTACGTCGAGAAGGATGCGGCGCTCGAGCGCCGCTTCCAGAAAGTGCTGGTGAACGAGCCGTCGGTCGAGGACACGATCGCGATCCTGCGCGGCCTGAAGGAACGCTACGAGGTCCACCATGGCGTCGACATCACGGACCCGGCCATCGTCGCGGCGGCGACGCTCTCGCACCGCTACATCAGCGACCGCCAGCTGCCCGACAAGGCGATCGACCTGATCGACGAGGCAGCCTCCCGCATCCGCATGGAAATCGATTCCAAGCCGGAGGCGATGGACCGCCTCGAGCGGCGGATCATCCAGCTCAAGATCGAGCGCGAGGCGCTCAAGAAAGAGGACGACGAGAGTTCGAGAAAGCGGCTCGGCCAGCTGGAGACGGCGCTTGCCGGCCTCGAGCGCGAATTTGCCGACCTCGAGGAAATCTGGAAGGCCGAGAAGGCCGCCCAGCAGGGCGCCGCGCACATCAAGGAGGAACTCGAGCGCGCGCGGCTCGAGCTCGAGGCCGCGCGCCGCGCCGGGGACCTCGGCCGGGCGGCGGAACTCCAGCATGGCGAGATCCCGAAGCTCGAGAAGCGGCTTGCGGAGGCCCACCAGGCGGAGTCGAAGGCGCCGCAGCTCGTCCGGACCGAGGTGGGCGAGGAGGAGATCGCCGAGGTCGTCTCCAAGTGGACCGGCATCCCGGTCGCCAAGATGCTCGAAGGCGAGCGCGACAAGTTGCTGAATATGGAGAATTCCATCGCGAAGCGCGTCGTCGGCCAGGGTGAGGCCGTGCGCACCGTCGCGGACGCGATCCGGCGTTCGCGTGCAGGGCTCGCGGACCCGAACCGGCCGAACGGCTCGTTCCTGTTTCTCGGCCCGACCGGCGTCGGCAAGACCGAGCTGTGCAAGGCGCTGGCCGAGTTCCTCTTCGACAGCGAGGACGCGCTCGTCCGCATCGACATGTCCGAATTCATGGAGAAGCATTCGGTCGCGCGGCTCATCGGCGCGCCGCCGGGCTATGTCGGATACGAAGAGGGCGGCTACCTGACCGAGGCGGTGCGCCGCCGGCCGTACTCCGTGATCCTGCTCGACGAGATCGAAAAGGCGCACGCCGACGTGTTCAACGTGCTGCTCCAGGTGCTGGACGACGGCCGCCTGACCGATGGGCACGGCCGCACGGTCGATTTCCGCAACACCGTCGTCATCATGACCTCGAACCTCGGCTCGCAGGTGATCCAGGAGCTCTCGGGGGAAGACAACTACGACCAGATGAAAAAGGCGGTGCTGGAAATCGTCAGCCAGCATTTCCGGCCGGAGTTCATCAACCGGATCGACGACATCGTCGTGTTCCACCCGCTCGGGCGCGAGCACATCCGGCGCATCGTCGAGATCCAGACCGGTTACCTGCGCCGCCGGCTCGCGGAGCGCGACATCCGGATCGAGCTCGACACGCGGGCCCAGGACCTCCTCGGCGAGGCCGGCTTCGACCCGGTGTACGGCGCGCGCCCGCTCAAGCGCGCGATCCAGCAGCAGCTGGAAAACCCGCTGGCGCAGAAGATCCTCGCGGGCGAGTTCGGCCCGGGCGACACCATCAGGGTGGCCGCGAAGGACGGCGCGCTGGTTATGCGAAAATAGCCGGCGAGGGGACTCGCCGATGCCGTTCTATGAATACCAGTGCGCCGCCTGCGGGCATCACCACGAGGAACTCCAGAGGGTATCGGACCGTCCGCTGCGCAAGTGCCCGGCATGCGGCCGCCCCAGGCTCCGCCGGCTCGTTTCGGCACCGGTCTTCCGCCTGAAGGGCGGCGGCTGGTACGAGACGGACTTCAAGAACGACAAGGAATCGCAGCGTAACCTCGCCGGCGAAAAGGAACCCTCGACGGGCGAGGGCGCCTCGGCCGCGAAACCGAAGGACGAGAAGCCCGATGCCAAGCCGGCCGAAAAGAAGGCCGAGAGTGAAACGGCTACCAGGCCTGCCGCCGAGCCGAAGAAGCCGAAGGCCGCCAGGCTGAAAACCGCCCGTCATCGCCGCCCGGCGCGCCGTTAGGCGCGGTTGCCACCGCGGCCGCCCGGCACGTAACATCGCCCGCTTTGTCCATGCGCACACACTACTGCGGCGAAATCGGCGAGTCCCTGGCGGGCCGCACCATCGAGGCGGCCGGCTGGGTGCATCGCCGCCGCGATCACGGTGGTGTCATCTTCGTCGACCTTCGCGACCGTTCGGGACTGCTCCAGGTCGTCTTCGACCCCGACACCCCGGCCGCCTTCAAGTCCGCCGAACATCTCGGCCGCGAGTTCTGCATCCAGGTGCAAGGCAAGCTGCGCCCGCGCCCGGCCGGCACCGTGAACCCGAACCTGCCCTCGGGGCAGGTGGAACTTCTCGCTTCGAAGCTCGTCGTGCTGAATCCGTCCGCGACGCCGCCATTCTCGCTCGAGGAGGAGGTCGGCGAGGAGCTGCGCCTCAAGCATCGCTACATCGACTTGCGCCGCGACGTCATGCAGGAGCGGCTGCGCCGCCGCCATGCGATTACCCGCGCCATGCGCGAATACCTCGACGATCACCAGTTCGTCGACATCGAGACGCCCATGCTGACGAAGGCGACGCCGGAGGGCGCGCGCGACTACCTCGTGCCCTCACGCACGCATCCCGGAAAGTTCTTCGCGCTGCCGCAGTCGCCGCAGATATTCAAGCAGTTGCTGATGATGAGCGGGTTCGACCGCTACTACCAGATCGTGCGCTGCTTCCGCGACGAGGACCTGCGCGCCGACCGCCAGCCCGAATTCACGCAGCTCGACGTCGAGACGTCGTTCCTGGCCCAGGACCAGGTCATGGCGCTGATGGAAGGGCTGATACGCCACGTGTTCTCGCGCGTGCTGAAGGTCCAGCTGCCGGATCCGTTCCCTCGACTGACATACGCGGATGCCATGCGCCGCTTCGGGTCCGACAAGCCGGACCTGCGTGTCCCGCTCGAGCTGGCGGACGTCGGGGATGTCGTGCGCGACTCGGATTTCAAGGTCTTTGCAGGGCCGGCCGGCGACCCGGAGGGGCGGGTCGCGGCGCTCTGCGTTCCGCGCGGCGGTGAGCTGACCCGCAGGCAGATCGACGACTACACCGCGTACGTCGGCCGGCATGGGGCCCGGGGCCTCGCCTATATAAAGGTGAACGACCCGGGCAAGGGGCGCGGCGGCCTGCAGTCCCCGATCCTGAAATTCCTCTCCGATGCGGCGATTGCGGGCATCCTCGAGCGCACGGGGGCGGCAACCGGCGACCTCGTGTTTTTCGGCGCCGACACGTCGAAGATCGTGAACGACGCACTCAGCGCGCTCAGGCTCCAGCTCGGGCGCGACCTCGGCCTCGTCGAGTCGGGCTGGAGGCCGGTCTGGGTCGTGGACTTCCCGATGTTCGAATGGGACGCGGAATCGAAGCGCTGGATGGCGATGCATCATCCTTTCACCTCGCCGGCCGATGCCGATGCGGCGGCGCTCACGGCAGACCCGAAGAACACGCTCGCCCGGGCCTACGACATGGTGCTCAACGGCTCGGAAATCGGCGGCGGCTCGATCCGCATCCACCGCGAGGACATTCAGAGCGCGGTTTTCGACCTGCTCGGTATTTCACGCGAGCAGGCCTCGCTGAAATTCGGGTTTCTGCTCGAGGCGCTGCGCTACGGGGCGCCGCCGCACGGCGGCATTGCATTCGGCCTCGACCGGCTTGCGATGCTGATGTCGGGTGCGGACAGCATTCGCGACGTCATCGCTTTCCCGAAGACACAGTCGGCCTGGGATCCGCTCACGGACGCGCCCTCCGAGGCCGACGACGCTCAGCTCGCGGAACTGCACATCCGCGTGACGAAGCCCACGGTGCCGACAGGCTGAACGCGAAAGCCACCCCGGTTCTCGTGGTTCACGGCCTGTGGCTCAACGGGCTGGAATTCTTCCTGCTGCGCGACCGTTTGCGGGACGCCGGCTATGCGCCGGCCGTATTCCGCTACCCGTCGACACACGCGGCGCTTGGCGAGGTGGCCGCGGCGCTGGCCGATCGCCTGCGCGCCTTTGGCGCGCCGGTCCACGTGGTCGCGCACAGCCTCGGGGGGCTCGTCGCCCTCGAGACATTCGCGACGCAAGGTGATCTGCCCGCGGGGCGCGTCGTGCTGCTCGGTTCGCCGGTGCAGGGCTCGCGCGCCGCGAAATCGATCGCCGGCTGGTCGTTCGGACCCCGGATCCTGGGCCCGCTGGCGGTGGAGGCGCTGACGCGCCCGCGCGATCGGCGCTGGCGTGGTCCGCGCGAAATCGGCGTCATCGCGGGATCGCGCTCCGCAGGGCTGGGGCGGCTTTTCGCGAGCCTGCCGCAGCCGAATGACGGCACGGTCTGCGTGGATGAAACCCGGCTTCCGGGAGCCGCCGCACATCGCGTACTTGATGTGAGTCACACCGGCATGCTGATGTCGGCCGCGGTCGCGGCTTCGGCGGTAAAGTTCCTCGAGGCAGGGTCATTCGAGCAGCCATGAATGCGTGATTCCCTGAAGCAATGGCCGTGGTATGCGTCTCTTCTTGCGGTCTATCCGCTCCTGTACATTGCCGCCGCGAATCCCGGCCAGGTCGACCGCGCCTCGTTCGTGCTCGCTCTCGCCTCGGCGGTCGCGGCGAGCGGCTTGCTGCTCGTCGGTCTGCGCGCTCTGCTCGGCAACTGGTCCCGCGCGGGGCTTGGCGTCGCCTGGTTCCTCGCCCTGTTTTTCAGCTACGGCCCGTTGGATGCGTGGTACACGGGGCACAGAGGCGATCCCGACGCGGCGCTGCTGACGTCGAGCTGGACCGACGATCATCTGCAGCTCGTGCACTCGATCGTCTGGCTGCTCCTGCTCGGGCTCGGCTGGTCGTGGCTGCGCCGCCTGCAGCGACCGTCCGGCCGGCTGTCGATGGCGCTCAATCTCGTCTCGGTCCTGCTGCTCGGCGTCGCGCTCCTGCAATGGATCTCGGGTCGCGACCGGGCGGAGGCGCCGGCCGGAATCGGCTTGAATCAGGCTGCGGCTTCGCGCGACTCGCCCGACATCTACTTCATCCTGCTCGACGGCTACGCGCGCGCCGACGTGCTCGAGAAGTATTACGGCTTTGACAACGGGCCATTCATCCGGGCCCTCGAACGGCGCGGTTTCCAGGTCGCCACGGCGAGCGAAGCGAACTACTACTGGACCTACCTGTCGCTCTCGTCGACCCTGAACATGGACTATCTCCCGGCGCTGCTCGGCGACAGGCTCGATCCGCTGGGAACCGACCGGGAGAACGCCTATCACTTGCTGAGGGAAAACCGCGCCGCGGCCTTCCTGAAGGCGCGCGGCTACCGTTTCGTGCATCTCCAATCGACCTGGGGCGGGACCGGAAGCAATCCCTATGCGGACGACTTCCTGCCCTGCGGTGGAGGCCTCTTCCGCGACGAGTACCTGCTGGCGGTTGCCGAGGTCACCTGGCTGCAGGCCTTCGGTTCGAGTGCGTCGATGGATCTTGCGTCCTGCCACCTGCGAAATTTCGAAACGCTCGCGGGGCTGGCGCGGACACCCGGCCCGAAATTCGTCTTCACGCATTTCGTCCCGCCGCATCATCCGTATCTTTTCGACCGCGAGGGCCGGGTTCTGCGCAACGCCAATCTGTCCAACCAGTTCGAGTTCCAGAAGCGGCTCTGGGAAAATCGCAGCGCCTACGTGGACCAGCTCGTCTTCGTCAACCGTTCGATCGGGCGGGTGATCGACCGGTTGATCGCGGAATCGACGCGGCCGCCCATCATCCTGCTCCTGTCCGATCACGGGCCGAACCTGCGCCGCGGCTACGCGACCGACGAGCAGCATCGGATCCGCCTCGCCGACTTGTCCGCGGTCCTGCTGCCGGGGGCAGCCCCGGACCTGTTTCCCGAGGACGTCTCAAACGTCAACCTGCTGCGTATCGTCCTCGACCAGGCATTCGACGCCGGTCTCCCGCTCTTGCCGGACCGGCATTTCGTGTCGGCCTTTGACCAGCCGTTCAACTTCACGGAAGTGGACTCGAAAGGCGTGCGGATTGAAGCCGTGGCCGGCTCAGCCGACAATATGTGACGTAATCGGCGGGCGGCGGCTGGCGCCGATGCTCTGATTCGGCATCGTCAACGAGGTGCGACCATGCGAATGGCGCCGGGAATCGGGACTTTTCGCCGGGCCACGGTCGTCGTCGCCCTGGCCGTGGGCATTGCCAGCCCGGCGCAGGCCTACATCGATCCCGGAACGGGCTCGATGCTGCTGCAGATGATCGGCGCCGGCGTCGCGGGCGCGATCTTCTATTTCCGCGAATTGCGCATCAAGGTCGTTTCGCTGTTTTCGCGACGCGAGGCGCCCGCGGCCGAGGACAGTCCCGAGCCGCCATCCGGCGAATCGCCGCGTTGATCCCGGCCGTCGCGAGCCCGCGGTCGTTCCGCGATCCCGATGCCACCCTCGTCGAGCATGACGGCCGCCTGATCCGCGCCGTGCGCGGGCACGCGCTGGATGACTTCCGGCGCATGCTCGATGACCCGGTCGTCCGCACGTGGATGGACAAGGGGCGCATTGTCCGTACGCGCCCGCTGCCCCGTATCGAGACGCCGCCGCAGTTCGCCGACTTCGACGGCGAATGCTTCGAGCACGAGCGCCTCGCTTTTGTCAGCCAGCCGGCTGAATGGGCGCCCGAGATGCTGGCCGCCGCCGGGTCACTGACGCTGGAGCTCGCGCGCGCATTGCTGCCGCGCGGCTGGCAACTGAAGGACGCGACTCCTGCGAACGTGCTGTTCCGCGATGCCGAGCCGGTATTCGTCGACCTGCCGTCGATCGTCGCGCGCGAGTCGGGCAGTTGCCTGTGGATCGCGCGTCACCAGTTCGAGACGACTTTCCTGCTGCCGCTGGTCGCTTCGGTCGAGGCGGGGCTGCCGGTGGCATGGACCCTGTCGAATCCCGTGTCCGGCCTGTCGCATGAGGCGCTCGCCGGCGTTCTCGGCGCGCGCCGCTGGCTGAAGCCGCGGCTCTGGCGCAGTGTCGCCCTGCCTGCCGCGCTCGCCGCGCGGGCAACCGCGGCGGCTGCGTCCCCGCCCGCAATGAGGGCCGCCAACGACGAGCAGGCGCGGTACATCCTCGGGCGCTCCCTCGCCGGGCTCGAGCGGGGGATCGCGCGCTGCGTCTCGAAGCTTGCGGCACGCAGTTCACACTGGCAGCGCTACACGGCGACCCGCAGTCATTACGGCAGCGCCGACCTCGAGTCCAAGCGCCGCTTCATCACGGATGCGATCGCCGGCACGCGGCCGCGGCGCACGCTCGATATCGGCGCGAACACGGGAGAGTACAGCGAGATTGCCGCGAGCCAGGGCGAGGTCGTCGCGCTCGACGTCGACGAGCGCTCGGTCGCGTCGATCTGGGCGCGCGCGCGCGATGGCGGGCTGCCGATCCTGCCGCTGGTCGGCAACTTCGCCCGGCCGACGCCCGCCCTCGGCTGGCGGAACCGGGAACTGGAATCGCTGCTCGCCCGAGCGGCCGGGAGCTTCGACCTCGTGCTGATGCTCGCGGTCGTGCATCACCTGCGCGTCACCGAGGGCGTGCCGGTCGCCGAGCAGTTCGACGCCATCGCGGCGATCACGCGAAGGCACCTGCTCGTCGAGCACGTGCCCGTCACCGACCCGATGTTCGCGGCGATCGCACGCGGCCGCGAGCCGCTGTATCCGGACTGCCTGCGGCCCGAATTCGAGGCGACGCTCCTGGGCCGCTTCCAGATCGAGCGCCGCCACGAGCTCTCGAACGGTCGCGTGCTCTACCTGGCGCGCCGACGGCTCGTCTAGCGCCGCAAAGGGGCCGGTCCCCTTCAGCGCCATACCACCAGTTCGGTTTTCACAATCCTGTCGCTGAAGGGGACCGGCCCCTCCCGGCTACCGGTGCTGCTTCTCCAGCCTTTCCAGATACGCCCTCGCACTCTCGATAACCTCTCGCGGCACGCCCGCTTTCTGAGCCACCTGCAGCCCGTAACTCCTGTTCGCCGGGCCGGGCTTGACCGCATGCAGGAACACGATGCCGTCGCCGTGCTCGGTGGCGTCGAGGTGCACATTCGCGACGGACGGGATCGCGTCCGCCAGCTCCGTCAGCTCGAAGTAATGCGTGGCGAACAGCGTGAAGGCGCCCAGCGACTGCGCGATGTGGCGCGCGCAGGCCCAGGCGAGCGAGAGCCCGTCGTAAGTGCTCGTGCCCCGGCCGATTTCGTCCATCAGCACCAGGCTCCGGTCGGTCGCCGCATTCAGGATCAGGGCCGCCTCCGTCATCTCGACCATGAAGGTCGAGCGTCCGCCGGCGAGGTCGTCGGAGGCGCCGATGCGCGTAAAAATGCGGTCGAAGGGCCCGATCACGGCCCGGGCCGCGGGCACGAAGCTGCCGATGGAGGCCAGCACCAGGATCAGAGCAGCCTGGCGCATGTAGGTGGACTTGCCGCCCATGTTGGGGCCGGTGATCACGAGCATGCGCCGGCGATCGTCGAGCTCGAGGTCGTTCGGCACGAAGGGCTCGTCCAGCACGCGCTCGACGACGGGGTGCCGGCCACCCTCGATCCGGAGACCCGGCTCGTCGGCGAGCACCGGCTGGACATAGCGCAGGCTCACGGCGCGTTCGGCGAGGTTCGCGAGCACGTCGGCCTGGGCGAGCGCCGCCGCCATGCGCTTGAGCGCAGCGAGCTCGACGGTCAGCCGATCGAGGAGCCCATCGAACAGCTCCCGCTCGCGCGCCAGCGCGCGGTCGCGGCTGCCGAGCACCTTGTCCTCGAACTGCTTGAGCTCCGGCGTGATGAATCGTTCGGCGTTCTTCACGGTCTGGCGCCGCTGGTAATCGGCCGGCGCACGATTCGACTGGCTGCGCGGCAACTCGAGATAGTAGCCGTGCACGCGGTTGTAGCCGACCTTGAGCTGCGCGAGTCCCGTGCGCCGGCGCTCGCGTTCCTCGAGCTCGAGCAGGTGGCGGTCGGCGCCGGTCGCGATCGAGCGCAGCTCGTCGAGCGTTGCATCGTAGCCGGCGGCGATGACGCCGCCCTCGCGCAACAGCGGAGGCGGCGATGCGACGATCGCCCGCCCCAGGAGTCCGGACAGCTCCGGCCGCGGCGCGAGATTCCGCGCGGCAGTCTCGAGCAGGGGGTCGTCGAGGCCGGCGAGCGTGGATTCGAGGGCCGGCAGCTGATCGATCGCGTCGCGCAACGCCGCCAGGTCGCGCGGCCGTGCCGAGCGCAGGGCCACGCGCGCCAGCACGCGCTCCACATCGCCGGTGCCGCGCAGGATCTCGTGCAAAGCCTCGTAGCGGCCGTCACGGATCAGCGCGGCGATGGCACCGTAGCGGGCGCGCAGGGTCGCGCGCTCGCGCAGGGGCCGGCGGATCCAGCGGCGAAGTTCGCGCGCGCCCATCGAGGTCGCCGTGCGGTCGATCACGCCCGCGAGCGTCGCCTCCTCGCGGCCGGAGAGGCTCGTGTCGAGCTCGAGGTTGCGCCGGGTCGCGGCGTCCAAGACCAGCGCGTCGTCGCGCGATTCGCGCGTGAGCGAGGTGATGTGCGGCAGCGAGCCTTTCTGCGTGTCGCGCGTGTATTGCAGGAGAGCGCCCGCGGCGCCGATCGCGAGGGTCAGGTCCTCGCAGCCGAAGCCGGCGAGGTCCTGGGTGCCGAATTGCGCTGCGAGCGCGCGCCCGGCGGTGTCGCCGAGGAAATGCCAGGGCGGCCGCTCGACGACGCGCCCGCCCGCGGAAACCCGGACGCCCTCGGGGAGCAGCAGCTCCGCCGGCCGCAGGCGCTCGAGCTCGGCCGCGAGCGACTCATGCCCTTCGCCCTCGAGCACGCTGAATCGCCCGGCCGCGAGGTCGAGCCAGGCGAGGCCGAAACGCGCGCCGTCGAACGCGAGCGCCGCGAGCAGGTTTTCGCGCCGCGCGTCGAGCAGCGCGTCATCCGTCAGCGTGCCCGGCGTGACGATGCGGACGACTTCGCGTGCGACCGGGCCCTTGCTCTTCCCGACTTCCCCGGTCTGTTCGCAGATCGCGACCGGCTCGCCCTGCCTGACAAGTCGTGCGAGATAGTTGTCGAGCTTGTCGACCGGCACGCCGGCCATCGGGATCGCGGCGCCGCCCGATGCGCCGCGCTGCGTCAGCGCGATGTCGAGAAGACGCGAGCCCCGGCGCGCGTCGTCGTAGAAAAGCTCGTAGAAATCTCCCATGCGGTAGAACAGGAGGACGCCGGGGTTTTCCGCCTTGAGGCGCAGGTACTGCTGCATCATGGGCGTGTGCGCCTCGAGGCCGGCGAAGAGCGGCGCGGTCCCGGGCGGCGTCTCGGAATTCCTCATTTGAGGCATTATGACGGCCCGGACAGGGGACGACACATGAGCATCGCTTACCAGGCGGACCAGGGCGTCGCCATGATCACCATCGACCGCGTCGCCAAGAAGAACGCGATCACGGGCGAGATGTACCAGGCAATCGTCGCCCGCCTCGGGCAGGCGGCGGCCGACCCGGCGGTGAGGGCGGTCGTCATCACGGGCGCCGGCGGCACGTTCACGGCTGGCAACGACCTCAAGGACTTCTCCAATCCGAAGTTCGCACAGCTGGACTCGCCGGTGCTTTCGTTCATGCATGGGCTGGCGGCATTTGAGAAGCCCGCGATCGCCGCGGTGCAGGGCCTCGCGGTCGGCATCGGGGTCACGATGCTGCTGCACTGCGATCTCGTGTACGTCGCGGACGACGCGAAGTTTTCCATGCCGTTCACGAGCCTCGGGCTGGTGCCGGAATTTGCCTCGACTCTGCTGCTGCCCCTGGTCGCGGGTCGCGTGCAGGCGGCCGAGAAGTTGCTGCTCGGCAAGCCGTTTGCCGCGGCCGATGCGGTCGCGATGGGCCTCGCCAACGCGGTGTTGCCTGCGGCGGACGTGCAGTCGCACGCCCTGACGATGGCCCGCGCCTTCAATGGCCTGCCGCCCGGGGCCGTCCGGGACACGAAGAAGCTGCTGCGCGAGGCACAGGCGGCAGCCGTGAAGGACGCGATCTTCCGGGAAGCCTCGTATTTCGGTCCCCGGCTCGCGGGAGCGGAAGCCCGCGAGGCGATCGCCGCGATCATCGAGAAGCGCGCGCCCGATTTTTCGAAGTTCAGCTGACCCATGGCGGTACCGGGTGATGCAGCCCTCGCGAAACGGGCCCGGGGTGTCGGGCGAGGGCTTCGTTCGGCCGGCCTGTCGATCGCGACGGCGGAGTCCTGCACCGGCGGGCTGCTGGCCAAGTGCCTCACGGACATCGCGGGCAGCTCCGACTATTTCGAGCGCGGCTGGGTCACGTATTCGAATGCCGCGAAGCAGGCCGAGCTGGGCGTGCGCCCCGGATTGCTCGCCCGCCACGGGGCCGTGAGCGAGGCCGTGGCGATCGCGATGGCCTCCGGCGCACTTCGGCGCTCGCGGGCGCGGGTTTCGGTCGCCGTCACGGGTATTGCGGGGCCCGGTGGCGCTACGGCGGGTAAGCCTGTCGGCACGGTCTGGATCGCCTGGGGACTGCGGCGGCAGGGCCGCCTGGAGCTCTTTGCCCGCTTGTTCCGCTTTCGCGGGAGCCGCAACGCCGTGCGACGGCATTCGGTGGCCGCGGCACTGGAAGGACTGCCGGCGTTGCCGTGAGCGGTCCCGACCACCCGAAACGACCGCAGCACAGGCTCTTCTTTGCGCTATGGCCCGGGGACGCACATCGCAGGGCGTTGGCCGCGGCGATCGCCTCGGCGGTCGCGGAAGTCCAGGGCCGCCCGGTTTCGCCCGGCAGCCTCCACGTGACCCTGGCGTTTCTCGGCAACGTGCGGGGTCAGGCCCTGGCGTCGCTGGTCGAGGCCGGCGGGCGAGGGCCCTGGCCGGCCGTCGAAGTCACTTTCGACCGGCTCGAATACTGGGCCAGGCCCCGGGTCCTGGTGGCGCTGCCGTCGAGCGTGCCGGCCAGCAGCCGGGAAATCGTGGAACGGCTCTGGCGGAGTCTCGAGCCGCTGGGATTTGCGCGTGAACCGCGGCCCTGGCAGCCGCATATGACCGTCGTTCGCCGGGTACGCAAGCCCCCGCCGGAAAATCTCCTGCTTGCGCCGGTCGATCCCGCGACCGATCCGTCGCCCTGGCGCCTTGCCCTGGTCGAATCCGTCTCCCATCCGGGCGGCGCGCGCTACAAGCCGCTCGCCGACTGGCCGCTGGCCTGAAGGGGGTCCCGAAGGGGACGCACCCCTTCATATTCGCGAAGGGGACGGACCCCTTCGCGAATATGAAGGGGTGCGTCCCCTTCGGGACGGTGGGTCGCGTGCTGAGCCAGCGGGTCCGGCAGACTGCAGCCCATGAAAGATCAGGCGCAAGACAATTTCAGCGTTGTCGAAGCATTTTCCGCGGGCGCCTCGGGTCGATTGTGGAATAATCGGAACAGATTTGGAGGTACGACAGGCATGGAAGACAGCAATCGCAGGAAGGCGCTCGTCGCGGCGCTCAGCCAGATCGAAAAGCAGTTCGGCAAGGGCTCGGTGATGCGGCTCGGAGAACACCCCGCCAACAACGACATCGAAGTCGTGTCGACCGGCTCGCTCGGTCTCGACGTCGCGCTCGGCATCGGCGGCGTGCCGCGCGGCCGCGTGGTCGAGGTCTACGGCCCGGAAGCCTCGGGCAAGACGACGCTCGCGCTCTCGATCATCGCGCAGGCGCAGAAGCTGGGCGGCGTGGCCGCCTTCGTGGACGCCGAGCACGCGCTCGACCCCGTGTACGCCGAGAAGCTCGGCGTCAACGTCAAGGAATTGCTGATCTCCCAGCCGGACACCGGCGAGCAGGCGCTCGAGATCACCGACATGCTGGTGCGCTCCGGGGCGGTCGACATCGTCGTCATCGACTCGGTCGCGGCGTTGACGCCGAAAGCCGAGATCGAGGGCGAGATGGGCGAGATGCAGGTCGGCCTCCAGGCTCGCCTCATGTCCCAGGCGCTCCGCAAGCTCACCGGCAACATCAAGCGCTCGAACACCATCGTCGTCTTCATCAACCAGATCCGCATGAAGATCGGCGTCATGTTCGGAAACCCGGAAACGACGACCGGCGGCAATGCGCTCAAGTTCTACGCATCGCTCAGGCTCGACATCCGCCGCATCGGCGCGCTGAAGAGCGGCGAGGAGGTCGTCGGCAACCAGACCCGCGTGAAAGTCGTCAAGAACAAGGTCTCGCCGCCATTCCGCGAGGCGGAATTCGAGATCCTTTACGGCAAGGGCATTTCGCGCGAGGGCGAACTGGTCGACATGGGCGCGATGCACGGACTCGTCGAGAAATCCGGCTCCTGGTATGCCTACGAGGGCGAGCGCATCGGCCAGGGCAAGGACAACGCGCGCAACTACCTCATCGAGCACCCGGAGATCGCCGCGAAGATCGAAACGGCGTTGCGCAACCGGCTCCTGCCGCCGCGTCGCCCGGTTGCGGTCGCGAGTGAGGCGGCGGAAGCCTGACCCGGCTGCGCTCGCCGCCCCGGACGATCCGCGGGCGGCCCGGCTCGCGGCCCTCAAACTCCTGAACCGGCGTGACCACGGCGCCCGCGAGCTCGCGGAGCGCCTGGTTGCGCGCGGCTTCACGCGCTCCGCCGCCGAGTCCGCCGTCGACGGCCTCGCCCGGGAAAGGCTGGTCGACGACAGCCGCTTCGCCGAGCATTTCGTCGCGTATCATGCCAATCGCGGCCGCGGACCGGTCGGCATCACGCATCGGCTGCGCGAGGCGGGCGTCGCGGCCGCAACGATCGCGGCGGCGGTGAATGGGCGCGACGCAGATTGGCGCCGGCGTTGCGCCGAGGTCCGGCGCAGGCGCTTTGGGGCCAAGCCGCCGGCAACCTGGGCCGAAAAAGGCCGACAGGGCCGGTTCCTGACGCAACGCGGCTTCAGCGCGGACCAGGTCCGTGCGGCGATCGGCGGCGAATCCGGCGAGGACTGATGGCGGGGAAGAGGAAACGGACGATGTCGAGCAGCGAGCTCCGGGCCGCGTTCCTGGAGTTCTTCCGCGCGCGCGGGCACGCGGTCGTGCCATCGAGCCCGCTCGTCCCCGGCAACGACCCCACGCTCCTCTTCACGAATGCCGGCATGGTGCAGTTCAAGGACGTCTTCCTCGGCAAGGAAGAGCGCGGCTACAGGCGCGCGGCGAGCTCGCAGCGCTGCGTGCGCGCGGGCGGCAAGCACAACGACCTCGAGAACGTCGGCTATACCGCGCGCCATCACACCTTTTTCGAGATGCTCGGCAACTTCAGCTTCGGCGACTATTTCAAGAAAGACGCGATCGAGTTTGCCTGGGATTTCGTGACCGGCACGCTGAAGATCGACCCGAAAAAACTCTGGGTGACCGTCTATCAGGACGACGACGAGGCCGCCGACCTCTGGTTGAAGAACGTCAAGGTGGATGCGAAGCGCTTCGCGCGCCTGGGCGAGCAGTCGAACTTCTGGGCCATGGGCGACACCGGGCCCTGCGGCCCCTGCTCCGAAATCTTCTACGACCACGGCCCCGACGTGAAGGGCGGCCCGCCCGGCTCGAAGAACGAGGAGGGGGACCGCTACGTCGAGATCTGGAACCTCGTCTTCATGCAGTTCGAACGCTCGGCCGACGGTGAAATGACGCCGCTGCCGAAGCCGTCGGTCGACACCGGCATGGGCCTCGAGCGCACGGCCGCCGTCATGCAGGGCGTGCACTCGAACTACGAGATCGACCTGTTCATCAGCCTGATCGCGGCCGCGGCGGATGCCACGCGCCAGAAAAAGACGACGAGCCCGAGCCTGCGCGTCATCGCGGATCACATCCGCGCCAGTTCCTTCCTGATCGTGGACGGCGTGATCCCCGGCAACGACGGCAGGGGCTACGTCCTTCGGCGCATCATCCGGCGCGCGATTCGCCACGGCTACAAGCTCGGCCAGGAAAAGCCGTTTTTCCACCTCCTCGTGCCTGCGCTGACGCAGGAAATGGGCGAGGCCTATCCCGAGCTCGCGAAAGGCGCAGATCACGTCGTTCGTGTCCTGCGCCAGGAGGAGGAACGCTTCGCCGAGACGCTCGAGAACGGCATGGCGCTCCTCGAGGGCGTGATCCGGAAATTGAAGGGCAGGACGATCCCGGGCGAGACCGTCTTCAGGCTGTATGACACCTATGGCTTCCCGGCCGATCTCACGGCCGACGTCGCGCGCGAGCGCGGCCTCGCCATCGACCAGCCGGGCTTCGAGCAGGCGATGGAGGCGCAGCGGGAACGGGCACGCGCCGCGAGCAAATTCGGCGTGGACCTGCGCGGCCCGGAGACGCTCGACGCCGAAAGCCGCTTCAGCGGCTACGACCGCCTGCAGGACGAAGGGAAGATCGAGGCCATCCTGAAGGGCGGCGCCGAAGTCGAATCGGCCGGGGCGGGCGACGAGGCGCAGATCGTGCTCGACCGTACGCCGTTCTACGCCGAGTCGGGCGGCCAGGTCGGCGACATCGGCGTGCTCACGAACGGCAGCGCGCGCTTTCGCGTATCGGAAACGAGGAAGCTCGGCGACGCGCACCTGCATGTCGGCAAGGTCGAGAACGGCAGTTTCAGCAGAGGCGACGTGGTGACCGCCTCGGTGGATGCGGCGACACGCCAGGCGACCGTGCTCAACCACTCCGCGACTCACCTGCTGCATGCGGCGCTGCGCCGGGTGCTCGGCACTCACGTGACACAGAAAGGTTCGCTGGTGGCGCCGGACCGCCTGCGCTTCGATTTCTCGCACATGCAACCGGTCACGCCGCAGGAACTCGACGCCATCGAGCGCCTCGTCAACGCCGAGATCCGCAGGAACTCGGCAGCCGAGATCCGGCACCTTCCCTACGAGGCCGCTATCCGGTCGGGAGCGATGGCGCTCTTCGGGGAGAAGTATGGCGACGAGGTGCGCGTCCTGCGTTTCGGGGAGTTCTCGACCGAGCTCTGTGGCGGCACGCACGTCGCCCGCACCGGCGACATCGGCTTGTTCAGGATCACCGGGGAGGGCGGCATCGCCTCCGGCATCCGCCGCATCGAGGCGGTCACGGGCGAGGGCGCGCTCGATGCCGTGAAGGCGACGGACAATACGCTCAAGCGCGTCGCCGCCGCGCTGCGCGCCACGCCGGCCGAACTCGAAGGCAAGGCCCGGCAGCTGCTCGAGCGACAGAGAAAGCTCGAGCAGGAGCTGGCGAGCGTCAAGTCCAAGCTCACGAGCGGCCACCGCGGCGACCTCGCCGAAGGCGCGAAACAGGTGCGCGGCGTCCAGGTGCTCGCGAAAAGCATCGATGGCGCCGATGCACAGTCGCTGCGCGAGGCCGTGGATTCGCTCAAGGGCCGGCTCGGCAGCGCCGTCATCGTGCTGGCGACCGTTTCGGATGGCGCCAAGGTCTCCCTCGTTGCCGGCGTCACGCCGGATCTCACCGCGAAGATCAGCGCCGGCGAACTGGTCGGCAAGGTGGCGTCGATGATCGGCGGCCGCGGCGGCGGCCGCCCGGACTTTGCGCAGGCGGGCGGCAACGACCCGTCGAAGCTCGAACAGTCGCTTTCGGCGGTCCCCGCGCTGGTCGCAGAGAAGCTCGGAGGAACCTGACTCCGGTCGCGGCGGTCGGAGAGTCCGTGACCTTCTACGCCCTGCCGGTCGCCCTGATGCTCGCCCAGCCCGATCTGCCCGCGCCGGTTATCCCGCCGGAACGCGCGGCCGAGACCGGCACGGCGATTCTCGAGGACGTCTCAGTCACCGCCGCCGAGCCGCGATTCGTCGCGCCGACGCGGCGCGACAAGATCGGCCGCATCTGGGCACCGGTCGAGGTGAACGGCAAAGGCCCGTTCCGGCTGGTGCTCGATACCGGCGCCAGCCACTCCGCCCTCACCGCCCGGGTCGCCGCGGAGCTCGGCATCCCGCTCGATCCCGCGCACACCGTGATGCTGCGCGGCGCGACCGGGTCGGTCGAAGTGCCCCTGGTGCCGGTCGAGACGCTCGAGGTCGGCGAACTGCTGATGGAGCCGAAGCGGCTGCCGATCGTGCCGGACGCCCTCGGCGGTGCGGAGGGGGTGCTCGGCACCGACGGACTCGCCGACAAGCGCATCCACATCGATTTCCGCAGGGACAGCATCACGATCATGCGGTCGAAGAACGAGCGCGCGGGGAGCGGTTTCCAGACGATCCCGGTGAAGTTCATGCGCGGGCGGCTGCTGGTCGTCGAGGCCTATCTCGGCGGCGTGCCGGTGAAGGCCGTGATCGACACCGGCGGCCAGGCGACGCTCGGCAACGAGGCGTTGCGCGCCGCCCTGGCCGAGCATCGGCGCAAGTATCAGGAAATCCATCCGGACGAGGTGACTGGAGCGACGCTCGACGTGCAGACGGGCAACCGCCTCTCGACGCCTTCGCTCGCAATGGGCGAGGTGATGGTGCGAAATGCCGCGATGACTTTCGCGGACTTCGCGATCTTTGAGCACTGGAAGCTCACCAACGAGCCCGCCATGCTCATCGGCATGGATGTGCTGGGCTTGCTCGACACGCTGATCATCGATTACCGGAGGCGGGAGCTCCAGGTCAGGCTTCGTCGCTGATCCCCGCGGGGCCGGTCATCCCGCCCCTGAATGCCCGCGTCGAGGGCCGCTCAGGCGGCGCGGCGGGACTGCAACTCGGGCTGACCCGATTCCGCGAGCGCGCGGCGGTTGATAATCATCTTCTCGTGCAGCTCGCAGATCATGTCGCTGCCTTTCGTGCAGCAGACTCCGGGAATGACGGCATGTACGAGACAGGTGATCCCGCCCCAGATCATCCGGAAACTGAAACCCATCGCGTTGACGAGGTGCTGGCCGTAGCTTTCGTTCACGCTGGCAGGATGGTCGCTAAACAGACGGCGCCAGACACTCATGAGGTCATGGTAGTCCCAACGGAATCAAAATATCTCCCATTTCATGTGAAATACTTTGTTCT
>CAVTVX010000014.1:0-41595 GCA_963738285.1 uncultured Gammaproteobacteria bacterium
GAGGGCGCCGTCCCAAGGACTGAATGTTCCGAGCCGCTAGTCCGTGGCGGCGGCCATCTCGGCGAACTCGCTGCCTGAAACGACGTCCGCCAATTCGTCATAGTTCGTGACCGTGTCGCGCAGCGACACCGGGTTGAGCTTGACGATTCCGCATTGCATCGGGTGCCGGGAGACCCCCAGGAAGTCACAGATCCGCCAGGCCGTGCCGATCCGAAGGTTCGGCCCGTCGAACAGGGACTCGTAGGTCACCGACAACCGCGCATGCTGTGCAAAGAGTGCCGCGTAATGTTCATTGCGCGCCCGTGCCGCGCGCATGGCCGCAATCGCCCGGTCCGGATCGATGCGGATCCAGACCGGCGCGACCGGCGCGCTCGCCTGGAGAATCCGCCGCTTTTGCATGAGGCGGACCGAGACATAGGCCTTGAGCAGGTTTTTCCGCCAAAGCTGGATCACGCGTATCTCGCGATGGCTCAGCAGGTAGCGCAGCACGAACGGTCGCGCGAGCTGATTGTGCATGACCTTGAAGCAGCGCACCCTCGCTTGCCCGCGGCCGTAAAACTGCTCCAGCCGGAAAGCGGGTTGCCAGGCACCCGTTCGCGCGATCCGCGCGAATTTGACGACATGCCGGAAGGGGCCCCGGGCAGGCGGAATGGGCGTATCCGGCTGGCCATTCAGGATTTCGCCGGCGCAATGGATCTCGGGATGGGACGCCAGGCACTCGGCCAGGAATGTCGATCCCGTGCGCGGGCTGGCCAGGATGACTGCCCGGCCCGAGGTCAGCCGGCGCGCAACGACACTTCTGGCGCCTCGAGATCCCTGAAATTCGGCCACGGCAGCCGACGACCCAAAAAGGTTTGCATCCTGCATACGTCGTCCCAGTAATAGTCCACCAGAAACTCCCGGGTCCGCGGGTCCATCGGCGGCTTGGGCACGTCTTTGACGAGCAGCCTGTTTCGGATGAATTTCCGCAGACGAAACGGTATCACCGCTTCCGATGCCCTCGAAAGCTGTCGATTGCCGAAGACGTAGCGCACGACGGGACCCCGTGCCTGTCCATAGCGCCGCTGCGGCGGCACGGACACGCGGTCGATGACGGTGTGGAGTCCCAGGAATGCGCCGATCGTTCGAAGCGTGCGCGCGGTGTCGCGCGTCCACTCTTCCAGGACGAGCACCTTCATCCCGCGGTTGCCGAATACGCGGTGGTAGCGCGCGACCTGCGGGCTGTAGAGCCCGATCGCAGGATCAAGGACGGCAACATTCCGCTTGTCACGCTGGAAGAGACCGCGATCGATCTCCTCGCGGAAACTGCCCAGGCCGGGCAAGTTATTGCGCATCATCAGGTAGTGCGAGTACAGGCGTTCGACCGGATCGCGCAGGCTGGCGAGGATTCTCGCATCCGGCGACTTGCTCCTGATCTCCTCCGCGGCCCCAGGATCCTCGAGGTAGAAAGGAGTCGCTTCGCCGATGAACTTTGCGTCATCGTCGGCACCGCTGAAGAGCTCCAGATAGTCGCGCTCATCCCGGATCGGCTTGACCATCGGATGATCGTCGCCGATCACGCGCCGGGAGAAAAAATGCGGCTCCTTGATGCGTGACATGAAGATGCCGGGAATCGCCGGGAGCCATACATGCAGGGAAGTCGTTCCGCATCGCGGGGCGCCGACTAGGAAAAGATTGGGCCATCGCGACATCGGAGCTCCTTCCGTGGAACGCGCGCCTCATGATTGAACACCCGCGCCGCGTTCGATGCAGTCCGGGAGAGTCTCCGGCGAGCGACACCAGCTTGCAGGCGTCGGAGAACTCCGACGTCGATGGCGGACGGATCTCACACCGTTGGAATCAGGGTCGCGAGCGCACGACCCACGAATCGTGCCGGCGGTTCCAGGCCCAGCCATCGATAGAGCGACGGGACGAGCGCATCGATGTCGTGCGGGATGGAGTCGGCGTGGCGCGAGAGACCGGGCCCGATGGCTGCAAACCAGCCCTCCGTGGCGTGATTGCCCGAACGCCCGGAACTGAATGCTTGTCCGGATGGCCAGCGGGCGATCTCCGCTCCATCCAGGCGCAGGCCCGCGGTTTCGCTGGCCCGGACCGGATTCCAGTTGAGCAACAGGTCCGGAAGATACCGTCGGAACGGGTCCGCCGCGGCGATCGAATCATCGACCCGCTCGATTTTTGCGACGATCGGCCGGCCTTCCAGGTCCTCGATCCGCGAAAAGGATTCGATGAGCCCGTCTTCCACGGATCGGGCTTGCGCGCCCGGCTTCACGATACCGCGCGCTTCGCGGCCCTGGAGATTGAGCCGCAGAAACCCGGCGAGGTCGCTCGGGAGCACGAACCAGGGGGTGTGACGCCAGTCATGCATGCGCGCCGACGTGAACTCCAGCAGCCGGTTGCCCAGGCCCCCGGGCAGCATTTCAACGGCCCGTTGCCCGGCACGGGATGGAATCGCGCGTTTCAAGCGCCGCAGGAGCGTAGTCGGGGCGGAATGCCGGCCATCGTTCGCAAGTGCGCCGGCGAAGGATTGCAGGCACTCCGACCAGCCGTAGTTCGGCTCCATGCCGTGCAGCGAAAACACCAGGAATCGCGTATCGGCGGGGGCGTGCTCGATCACTTGCCCGATGGCACGGTCCGCGGCCTGGTAGATCTCGTCGAGCGCGCGCTCGAGCAGGCGCAACTCATCGGGGCTGACTCCGCGGAGATTCACCTGGCCCGTGTCCCACAAGTAGTGCCCTCCCCGATGCAGGCCGCCGAGGACCATTACGAAGAGGTCGAAGGGACCGCGATTCATCAGCCCGCGGGCGATCTCGCCGGCCTGGGACGTTGCGGCCAGCAGTTGCGCGCGAAGGGTCAACAGGCTCGCGGGGGTTTGCGGCCCGTAGCGTTCCGGCCCAAGAAAAGGTTCACGGTGGGCGCGTCTCAGCTCCTTCCACAAGCCGGCGGGTTCGGACCAACGATCGAATAGATCGTGTACCTGCCACCCTTGGAGGGTCAGGCCCTGCCGCAGTGGAAGCCGCGGCGCCTGCGGAACGTCCACGATGCAGACCCTGAGGCCCCGACGGTCCAGGTCGCACCAGAACGGTTCCGGGTCACCTCGCGTGGCGGTGATCCATTCAAGGCACATGCGATCCGGATTCCACTGCTTGGGGAAATACCAGGAGCCGGCATGGCCCCCTTCGAACCACTTGGGCCAGATCATGGCCGACAGGCCGGTGGGCAACGATCGCAACCGGCCGCGCGCGCCTTGACTGAGAATCGCGGCGAGATTGGGCATGTCGCCGCAGGCAGCCAGGCGCTCGATCCGGTTGAGATCCGCGGCATCGAGGCCAATCAACGCAACGGATCGCGACGTCATGGAATTGGCGTCCCCACGGGGATTCGAACCCCGGTTGCCGCCGTGAAAGGGCGGTGTCCTAGGCCTCTAGACGATGGGGACCCAGGGAAGTGGTGGAGCCAGACGGGATCGAACCGTCGACCTCTTGCATGCCATGCAAGCGCTCTCCCAGCTGAGCTATGGCCCCGTTCAGAGGGGGCGAATTCTCCGGAACTACCCGCGAAGTGTCAACGTCATCCAGGGGCGATTGCGAGACCGACGCGCCTGGCTTTCGCTTTTGGTTTCCGATTCAGCCGGAAACGCTCTCATCGAGGTCAGGTCCCAGTGCCGCTCAACGTGACGGTCTTTGCGGCGGCCCCGCCACCCGGCGTGACTTTCAGGGTCGCCGACTTGCTGCCTGCCGAGGTTGGCTTGAACCGTACCGAGACCGTGCACTTCCCACCCGCGGAAACCTGGGCGGGACAGTTGTTGGTCCGCGTGTACTGTCCCGGCGCCGAACCGGCCAGCGTGACCGACGCGATCGGCAAGGCCACCGTACTCGTGTTGGTGACAGAGACCGTCTTGGCCGCGCTCGTGGTACCTCTGGCCACGTTGCCGAATGCCAGGTTCGACGGCGCCACCGTGTATGAGTAGTTGACGCCGGTCCCGGACAAGGCCACCGTTTTGCTTGTCACGCCACCGCCGAGTGCAACCGTCAGATTCGCCGACTTGGTGCCCGTGGAGGTCGGCTTAAACAACACTGTCGCGGTGCAGGTGCCCCCGAGCGGCAATTGACCTGGACAATTCGTGCTCCGCGAGAACTGCCCGGGATTGTTGCCCGTGAGTGAAATCGAGCTGATTGGAAGCACGGTCGTGCCTGTGTTCGCAATCGCGACGGACTGGCCGGGGGTGGCGACGTTTCGTGCCCAGTCGCCAAACGCCAGCGCGGTCGGCGTTACCGAGGCCGACGCCGAGGCCGCGCCCGAGCTCACCACCAGGTTCACCGCCGAGCCGTTCGCCACGCCGGTGCCCGCTGCCGGACTCTGGCTGATCACGTTGCCCGCCGGCACCGTCGCACTGGACTGCTGCGTCACCGTCCCCACCACCAGCCCCGCGTTCGTAATGGCCGTGGCCGCCGCCGCCTGTGTCAGCCCGACCACGTTCGGCACGTTCACTGGCAGGCCACTCGAGACGATCAGGGCCACCGCCGAACCGGCCGAAACGGTCGTCTCGGCGATCGGATTCTGGCTGATCACACTGCCCGCCGGCACCGTTGCACTCGACTGCAGCGTCACCGCCCCCACTACCAGACCCGCGTCCGTAATCGCCGCCGCCGCCGCCGCCTGTGTGAGCCCCGCCACGTTCGGCACGCTCACCGGCGGGCCACTCGACACGATCATTGCCACCGCCGAACCGGCCGCAACGGTCGTCTCGGCAATCGGGTTCTGGCTGATGACGCTCCCCGACGGCACCGTCGCACTCGACTGCTGCGTCACCATCCCGACGACCAGACCCGCATCTGTAATTGCGGCAATTGCTTCCGACTGCGTCAGCCCCACGACGTTCGGTACGATCTTTGACGGGCCCGGATCTTCGCTCGCCATCGCCGAGGCAAATGCCGTCCGGTCCTGTTCGTCGACGTGGCCGTCGTCATTGAAATCCGCTCGCCAGTCGGCCGCGGCATGCGCGGATTCGAATTCTGCGAGGTCGCTCTCATCGACAAGACCGTCGCCATTGAAGTCCGCCCTGGGACCGACCTGCACGCGCACCCAGCGCAGCCGGTTCTTGTAGAACAGACCATCAGGTTCGCCAACCCGGTAGTAGCCCACAAACAGCCGGGCCGTATTGTCAAGATAGCGATCGGCTGGCTGGGCAAAGGACACCCAATTGATCCGTTGCGGTTCCCCGGTGTCAGCCAGCCCAACGTTGTCCACGGCGACCGGTGCGGTCCAGGTCCGGCCATCATCGCGGCTTGCCTTGACCAGGAGAACGCCCGGAGTACCGAGTTCGGAGTAGGCACACAAGAGAAAGTCACGGACGCTGCCGCAAGCGATCGCATCGGCGTTGCCTTCCATATCGTTGCTGAGCGTGACGGCTTGCCACGCGGATCCACTCCAGCGGAACAGCGTCGACTGCCAGCCGTCGTTGTGGCCGGCGATTGCGCCGGTGGCCATCGTGATCCAAGCGACACCGCCGGGAGTGAAACCCAGGTCGCGCGGGAGCCAACCGGAATTTTCTCCCAGGCTGAAGTGGTCGTGAGGCGTGATGCCTGGCGTGTTGGTGGCCGTCGCATAGGTGAGCGGCAGGGTCACCGGCGTGCCGTCCGCGGACCGCCACGTTACTCCGAAATCGTTGGTGTAGATGAACGGATTTGAACCAAACGCAGTCCCACCCGTCGTTCCCGTGTAGTGGGCAAACCATTCCCATGTCAGTGCCAGCTTTTGAAATCGAGGGTCCCATCGCGACCAGAGCTGCTCGATGGTAATGTCGCCCAGTCCGGCGACGGAGCTTCCACGGCCGAGCGACTTCTCGAATCGCAAGATGGGCGGACTCGACGCCGGCAGAGCGTAATTTTGAATGCGCACCTCGCCGGACTTGGATCCGCTGCTTCGCCACCGATACGCGAGCAAGCCGGTATCGCCCACGACAGCAAGCGCCGGAGTCGTCGATTGAGGCTCTGTAACGAAATTGTTCAGGACTACCTGAAAGCCAAAAGGATTGAATGGCTGGAGCGAGCGCACCAGGTCGAATGGCTGCGAATCCGCTCGCCCACCCATCGCCCACCAGATCCGGCCCTGATCGCCTTGTGGAGCACCTGAACCAAATACGGCGTGGGTAGCAGGATTCTTGCCGAGTTCGGGATAGGCGACTGCACGCTCGATCGCTGCTGACTGCCCAGAGTGTTCGTCAATCCAAACGAGATAGTCTGGATAGCCTTGTTCGCCGCTGCTGCCTTGACGCTTCAAGAAGGCATGCAGGCTCCGTCCATTCTCGTATGAGCCGTGCTGCTGCTTGACTCCAGATTTGTAACCCCAGGTGTAGGTCGGGACCAGGTCTCGAGAGATGGCGGTTATTGTTGGCGGGTCGCCGATCACCTGCGGCGCAAACAAGAGCATTGAAAAAAGCGACAGCGCGCGGCTTGCGCCGACAATGGACATACGAAGACGACCACCTGCGAACATTGGCGGAGGATTCCTGCAACCTCGGTTGAGTTGAAGTGTGCCTTCGAGGGTTTCGTCGTGGCTGGCCCGGGGTAGGCTACGCCACTATTCGGGGGTGTCAACGTGCGGCAATGGCCATTGCCCGGCGAATGCGCCCGATCGTCTCCTCGCGACCGAGTATCGCAAGAGTTTGATCAATCGGTGGCGAGACGCCGCCACCCGACACTGCGACTCGCAGCGGCTGTGCCACCTTGCCCAGGGCGAGTTGGGAAGCCTCAGCCTGTGCCTGGATTGCCTGATGGATTGACGCCGTGTGCCAGTCCATCAACGCCGACAGGCGGGTAAGCGACTCTTCCAGCACGGGCGCGGCCTGCAGAGTCAGGTGCTTGCGCGCGGCCTTCTCTTCGTAGACGGTCGGGGCCTCGAAAAAGAACCGGCTGGCCGCCGCCATGTCCTTGAGGGTCTTCGAGCGCTCGCGCTGCGCGAGCACCACGGCCTCCAGCATGGCGTCGTCTCCCGTCCGGACCCCGAGACGCTCGAGTTGCCAACGCAGTTCCGGCACGACCCGGGACGGCGGCAATCGCATCAGGTGCTGCTGGTTGATCCAGGCGAGCTTGTCCGGGTTGATCGCGGAGGCCGATTTGTTGACGTCCGCGATATCGAAGAGCGCGGTCATCTCCGCGAGCGTGAAGATCTCCTGGTCGCCGTGCGACCAGCCGAGACGGGCCAGGTAGTTGAGGAGCGCCTCCGGCAGGTAGCCCTCCTCCCGGTAGTACAGGACCGACACCGCGCCATGGCGCTTCGACAGCTTGGCTCCGTCCGGACCGAGGATCATCGGCAGGTGGGCATAGACCGGCGGCTCGACGCCCATCGCGCGCAGCATGTTCATCTGCCGCGGTGTGTTGTTGAGGTGATCGTCCCCGCGGATCACGTGCGTGATTTTCATGTCGTGGTCATCCACGACGACGCAGAAATTATAGGTCGGGTTGCCGTCGGATCGCTCGATGATGAGGTCGTCGAGTTCGGCGTTCCGGAACACCACCTCGCCGTGCACCGCGTCGGTGACCACGACCGTTCCTTCGGTCGGATTGCGGAAGCGCACGACGGGCGTGACGCCGTCGCGCGGCTCGATGCGGGTGCGGCAACGGCCGTCGTAGCGCGGCTTCTCCTTGCGCGCGAGCTGGACGTTGCGCATGGCCTCCAGCTCGTCCTTCGTGCAATAGCAGTGATAGGCCTTGCCCGCGGTGAGCCACTGGCGGATCACCTCGCGATAGCGCGGGTATCGCTGCGATTGGTAGAACGGCCCCTCGTCCGCGCCGAGGCCAAGCCATTGCATGCCGTCGAGGATCACCTGCACGGCTTCGGGCGTGGACCGCTCGCGATCGGTATCCTCGACGCGCAAGATGAAGGCGCCGCCATGGCGGCGCGCATAGAGCCAGCAGAAGAGTGCCGTGCGAACGCCGCCGATGTGGAGCAAGCCGGTCGGGCTCGGAGCAAAACGCGTACGCACGTTCATGGGCCGGCGATTCTATCGCGTTGACCCATCGAGACAGCGGCCCGTAAAATCGCGGTCCCTCGGCGGGCGGTTAGCTCAGCGGTAGAGCACTGCTTTCACACGGCAGGGGTCACTGGTTCAAATCCAGTACCGCCCACCACGCGCCGGCCTGAACCCTCCATTTATCAAGAGGTTACATGATCAAGACCGGGATCGCGCTTTGAGCCGCATGACGGGGTCACTGGCGCTGGATCCCGCGCAGCCGGCACTCGAGGAATCGGTCTTGATCGACGTGGCGAGCCGCCGGCACTCGGGTTTCGGCCCGGTCGTGACGGGACAGCATGGTCCGCTGTCGATTGCGATCCGATCGGCGCGGCCGGAACCCGCATCGGCGGCGAGCGAATGCCCGTGCCATCGATGAAGAGGCCGGGCTCGCCGTGTACGTCGACGGACAGCTCTATGACGTCGATGAACTGCGCCGCCAGCTGCCGCAGGGCAGCGCGGACAAAGACCGCAGGCCGGCCACCGCCGCGCTGATCCTCGCCGCGTACCGGCAGTGGGGAGAGGATTGCTTTGCGCGCCTCAGCGGCGTGTTTGCCGTCGCGCTGCTCGACAGGGCCCGGAACGTATTCCTGCTGGCGCGCGATCACCTGGGCGCCAAGTCGCTGAATTATGCGCAGGCCGGCGGACGACTCTACTTTGCGTCCGAGTACTCGCCGCTGCTTGCGCTCGCCGGCTCCGCCCGCGTCAACGAGCGTGCACTGCTTGAATTCGTCATGTTCGGCGAAGTCATGCCGCCCGGGTCGCTGTTCGAGGGCGTGCATACGCTGCCCATGGGCCACTACCTGAAATGCGGCGGGACGGCGGCACAACCGGCGCTGGTGCGTTACTACGATCCCTGCGACGCCGTCAGCGAAGCGGACTGCGACCGCCTGCTCCGCGGCGGGGAGAAACGGTTCCTGGCCACGCTGGAAGAGCGCCTCCAGCACAGTACGCGCGAGAACATGGCCGGCGGCGGTCCGCATGCCGTGGCCCTGAGTGGCGGTGTCGACTCGGCGGTGCTCACGGCGATCGCGGCTCGCTACGGCCGGGTTCAGGCCATCCACATCTCGGATCCGCATGACAGCAAGCTGGATGAGCGTCCCATGGCCGAAGCGGTTGCGCGCCACGTCGGCGTGCCGCTTTCGGTCGTGACCACGAACGCCGGGCGCTACCGGCGCGAGCTGGCGGCGGTCACGCTGGCCAACGAAATACCGCTCTGGCACGTCCAGAATCTCGGTTTCTACCTCGCGTCGCGCCACGCGAGCGAACTGGGCGCACGGATGCTGCTGTGCGGCGACACGATGGGGATGATGCTGAGCCCGGCCAACCACTTCCAGTGGCGCAGTCTCCGGCCTGCATTGCGCGTCGCAGGTTGGCTTCCGCGCTCGGCGTCGTCATTCATCCGCAGACTGGGGAACGCCCTGGCGGGGTTGCCGCAGAACACGCACGGTTTCCCCTGGGCCAAGCCGCTCCAGGTGCAGCTGGTGGACGGCTATGCGCGGTCGACGCTGCAGCGGCGCGCGGAGGAGAGATATTCCTTCGTTCCGAGCGCGACCCGGCGAACGATCCTCGGCGCCAAGCTCGCGGATGTCCATGTGTGGCACGGCCGCTTCCACTATCGCGGCGACCGGCTGGGAAACGCCCATGGCATCGAGTACCGCACGCCGCTCGGCGATGTCGCGTCGCTCAACCTGGCGATGAACGTGCCCTACGACTTCATGGTCCACCGCGGCGAGGCGAAATGGGGCCTCAAGGAGATCGCCCTGCGCTATGTCCCGCGCGAGATCGCATTCCAGAAAAAGATCCCGTGGAGCATGCCGATCGACTTCTACCTCGGCCTGCTGGCGACGCCGCGCTTCTTCGAGGGCGGCTTCTGCCAGCAGGCTTTCGGCCTGTCCCGCGGGAGCCTGCGCGAGCGCCTGCCGGAATGGCACGGGCATGAGCTGGCACGCATGGTCCACCTGGAGACCTGGGGACGCCTGTTTGCGATGGGCGAGACCGTGGACCAGGTGAATGACCGGATCGCCGCCATCGAGGCGGCTGCGTAGCTACGGATTGCGAGACGACGGCTTCAGGCGAAGCGCCCGAGCATCTCGAGGATTTCCGCGGTCTTCTCTTTCATGAGCGCGGCGTCGCCGCGCGACTCGACGTTCAGGCGCACGAGCGGCTCGGTGTTCGAGCTGCGCAGGTTGAAGCGCCAGCGCGTGTGTTCGATGGACAGGCCGTCGACCTGCTCGATCTTGACCGAGCCCGGCTGATAGCGCTGCTTCACGGCGGCGATCGCGGCCTGCACGTCGCCGATCTTCCGGTTGATCTCGCCGCTCGACGGAAAGAGCTTCATGCGCTCGGCCACGAGCGACGACAGCGGCTTGCCGGTCCGCGACAGGTGCTGGGACAGCACGACCCAGGGGATCATGCCGCTGTCGCAATAGGCGAAATTGCGGAAATAGTGGTGGCCGCTCATCTCGCCGCCGTAAATCGCGTCCGCCTCGCGCATGCAGTGCTTCATGAAGGCGTGGCCGGACTTGCATTGCACCGGCCGCCCCCCGAGCGCGCGCACGATCTGCTGGGTGTTCCAGACGACGCGAGGGTCGTGCACGATCGGCGCGCCGCGGTTCTGCTCGAGGAACGTGGCCGCGAGCAGGCCCACGATGTAGTAGCCGTCGATGAAGCGCCCCTCCTCGTCGAAGAAGAAGCAGCGGTCGAAGTCGCCGTCGAACGCGATTCCGAAGTCGGCGCGTGCGAGGCGCACCTGGCGCGCCGTCACTTCGCGGTTCTCCTCGATCATCGGGTTCGGCACCCCGTTCGGGAAATCGCCGTTGGGTTCGTGATGGACCTTGGTGAACCGGAACGGCAGGCGGTCTGCGAGCAGGTCCAGCGCGATGCCGGCGCCGCCGTTGCCGGCGTTGCACACGATCGACAGCGGCTTCAGCTTCGCCGTGTCCACGTAGGACAGGACGTGATCGCGCCAGGACGGCAGGATGTCGAAGGCGACGACCGTCCCCTTCTTCGTCGTTTCCACGAATTCGCCGGCCTCGGCGAGCTTGCGGATCTCCTGCAGGCCCGAATCGCCGCTGATCGGGCGCGACTGCTCCCGCACGAACTTGAGGCCGTTGTAGTCGGGCGGGTTGTGGCTGGCGGTGACCATGACGCCGCCGTCGAGTCCCAGCGACGAGGTCGCGAAATAGACGCATTCCGTGCCGCAGAGCCCGATATCGACGACATCCACGCCGGAATCGCCGAGCCCGCGTGTCAGCGCTTCGGCAAGCTCCTTGCTGGAATGGCGGATGTCGCGGCCCACGGCGACCCGCCCGGGCTTGAGCCACTCGGCGTAGGCGCGGCCGATCCGGTAAGCGGTCTCCGGATTGAGCTCCGCCGGCACCCGTCCGCGGACGTCATAGGCCTTGAAGCTGTTTGAAAGGTCCATCGCCCTCATCGCTGCCGGTAGAAGCCGGCGATCGTGTCGACGACATACTGGAGTTGCCGTTCCTCGAGCTCCGGATAGATCGGCAGCGCCAGCGTCTCGCCGGCCGCCCTGGCCGACTCCGGGCAGTCCTCAGGCTTGTATCCCAGGTAGGCGAAGCATTTCTGCATGTGCAGCGGCACGGGGTAGTAGATCTCCGTGCCGACTCCCTGCTCGCCAAGGTAGGTACGCAGCCGGTCCCGATCCGGGACTCGTATCACATACTGGTTGTAGATGTGGCGATATCCCGGACGAGCGGTCGGTGTGACCACCTGGGCGGCGGTCCCGGCCGCCGCGAAGGCCCGGTCATAATAGGCGGCGTTGCGCCGGCGCGCCCGGTGCCAGGCCTCGAGATGGCCGAACTTCACGAGCAGCACGGCGGCCTGGATCTCGTCGATCCGGAAGTTTCCGCCGATCACGGCGTGGTAGTACTTGGGCTGCCCGCCATGCACGCGCAGGATCCGGAGCCTGGCGGCGAGCGCGTCGTCGTTCGTGACCACCATTCCGGCATCGCCGAAGGCGCCGAGGTTCTTGGTCGGAAAGAACGACAGGCAACCGATGTCGCCGATGCCCGCCGCACGCCGCTCGCCCGGACATTCCGCGCCGATCGCCTGCGCCGCATCCTCGATCAGCGGAAGCCCGAAGCGCGCCGCGAGGCCCAGGAATCCGTCCATGTCGGCCGGCTGGCCGTAGAGATGCACCGGCATGATCGCGCGCACGCGCCCGCCGGTCGCCCGGTTATAGACCTGGTCGGCGCGCCGCTCGCAGTCCTTTTCCAGGAACTGCTCGACCAGGTCGACGCGCAGGTTGTAGCTGACCGGGTCGATGTCGACGTAGACCGGCCGCGCGCCGACGCGCGCGATGGTTCCGCCGGTGGCGAAGAAGGTGTAGGGCGTCGTGATGATTTCGTCGCCCGGGCCGAAATCGTAGGCCATCAGCGCGATCAGGAGCGCGTCGGTGCCGGAGGAGAGCCCGATCCCGTGTTTCGCGCCGGAGTACTCGGCCACTTTCGCTTCGAGCTCCTTGACCGCCGGGCCCAGGATGAAGTGCTGCGAGGCGGCGACCTTGAGCAGCGCCGCGTCGAGTTCGGCCTTCAGCGCCTGGTACTGCGGCTTCAGGTCGAGCAGGGGCACTTTCATGGCGGTTGGCTTGTTCATGGTCAGTCGGTGCGCCCCGTACGGCCATAGGTGTCATCCAGCCGGACGATGTCATCCTCGCCGAGGTAGCCGCCGGACTGGACTTCGATGATCTGCAGCGGCTCGGTGCCCGGATTCTCGATCCGGTGAACGGCGCCGATCGGGATATAGGTGGATTCGTTCTCGGACAGGAGGAAGACCTCGTCGTCGCGCGTGATGCGCGCCGTACCCTTGACGACGACCCAGTGCTCGGCGCGGTGCGCATGCTTCTGCAGCGAGAGCTTGGCGCCCGGCTTGACCGTCAGCCGCTTCACCTGGAAGCGCGGGCCGGCATCGACGCTGTCGTAGCTGCCCCAGGGCCGGAACACTTCCCGATGCAGGCCGGGCTCGCTGCGGCCGGCCTGTTTCATGCGCTCGACCAGGCGCTTGACCTCCTGGACCCGGCTCTTGGGCGCGACCATGACGGCGTCCTTGGTCTCGATGACGACATGGCTCTCGATACCGACGGCCGCGACCAGCCGGTCCGTCGAGTAGAGCAGGCAGTCTTTCGCGTCCTCGGTGAACACGTCGCCGCGCGTCACGTTGCCGGCGGCGTCCGGCGATAGCGCGTCCTGGAGCGAGGCCCAGGAGCCGACATCGCTCCAGCCGGCAGCGAGCGGCACCACGGCGGCCCGCCGGGTCTTTTCCATGACGGCATAGTCGATGGATTCGGCGCGGCAGCCCTCGAACGCGGCGCGGTCGAGCCGCACGAAATCGAGGTCGCTGGCCGCTTTCTCGAAAGCCCGCCGGCAGGCGTCGCGCATGGCCGGATCGAGGCGGCCGAGCTCGTCCAGGTAGCCCCGCGCCGGCAGCAGGAACATGCCGCTGTTCCAGTAGTAGTCGCCGCTCTCCACGAATGCCCGGGCCCGCCCGGCGTCGGGTTTTTCGACGAACTCGGCGACCGGGCGCACCGGGCCGTCGCGCCCGCCCTGCCGGATGTAGCCATAGGCCGTCTCCGGCCGCGTGGGCACGACCCCGAAGGTCACCAGTTGCCCTTCGCGGGCCGCGGCCACGGCGGCCTGCACCGCGCCGCGGAAAGCCCCGACGTCGGCCAGCACGTGGTCGGCGGGCAATACCAGCAGGAGCGGTCCGGCAGGACCGTCGTCATCGCCGGAGGGGCCTGCCAAAGCGGCCATCGCCGCGACGGCCACCGCCGGGGCCGTGTTGCGTCCCACGGGCTCCAGCAGGATGGCGCGCGGGACGACCCCGATCTCCTGGAGCTGTTCGGCCACCAGGAACCGGTGCGCCTCGTTGCAGACGACGATCGGCCCGACGACGCCCGGGAGGCCCCCGGTCCTGAGCGCCGTTTCCTGGATCATCGTGCGCTCGCCGACGAGCGGCAGGAACTGCTTGGGGTATCCCTCGCGCGACAACGGCCACAGCCGGGTGCCGGCGCCCCCCGAGAGGATGACAGGGATCAGCATGTCGGTACCTCAGCTCTTGAGGCGCCCGTGCGCCTCGAGATAGCGAATCACCTTGTCCACGCACTCGGCGACCGACAGCTTCGAGCTGTCGATGACGATTTCCGCGGCCTCCGGCGCCTCGTAGGGCGAGCTGATGCCGGTGAAATTCCGAAGCTCGCCGCCGCGCGCCTTGGCGTACAGGCCTTTCGGGTCGCGCTGCTCGCAGATCTCGAGCGGCGTGCTGACGAAGACCTCGACGAACTCGCCCTCCTGGACGAGGTCCCGTACGAGCCGGCGGTCGCTGCGAAACGGCGAGATGAAGGCCGTCACCACGATGAGCCCCGCGTCCACGAAGAGCTTCGCCACTTCGCCGATGCGGCGCACGTTCTCGACGCGTCCCGCGTCGCTGAAGTCGAGGTCCTTGTTGAGCCCATGGCGGATATTGTCGCCGTCGAGCAGGTAGCTGTGGTGCCCCCGCAGGAAGAGCGATTGTTCGACGGCATTCGCGATGGTCGATTTGCCGGCGCCGGAGAGGCCCGTGAACCACAGGATGCAGGGCTGCTGCGCTTTCTGGTTGGCCCGCTGCTCGTGCCGCACGCGCGTCGGCTGCCAGTAGACCGAGACGTCGTGCTGGGCGCCCTGCGGCGCGGCGCTGCGCAGGATCATGCCCGCGCCCGCCGTGGCATGCGTCAGGCGGTCGACCACGATCAGCGCGCCGGTCGTCCGGCAGGTCCCGTAGGTGTCGAAGGCCGCCTGTTCGGCGAGCACGATGCGGCAGAGCCCGACTTCGTTCAGCTTCAGTTCCTGGGCCGGGTGCTCGCTGAGGTCATTGACGTCGATGCGGTGCTCGATGCTCTCGACCGTGCCGCGAAAGTAGCGGTGCGACAGCTTGAATTCGTACTGCCGCCCCGGCAGCAGCGGCGTGTCGCTCATCCAGATGATGTGCGCATCGAAGACGCGGCTGACCGAGGGCGCCCGGTCCGGGTGCACCAGCACGTCGCCGCGCGTGATGTCGAGCTCGTCCTCGAGGGCGATCGTCACCGCCATGCCCGCCTGCGCCCGCTCCGGATTGCCGTCGAAACAGATGATCTCGCGCACCTTGCTCATGCGACGCGAGGGCACCGCCATGACCGGGTCGCCGGCCGCGACCGCGCCGGCCGCGATCGTGCCGGCATAGCCGCGGAAGCGGTGGTCCGGCCGGTTCACGTATTGCACCGGCATGCGCAGGTCCTCGAGCGCCTGGTCGTGGCTCACGTCGATCGTATCGAGGAGCTCGATGATCGGCGGGCCCTTGTGCCAGGGCATGCCGCTGCCGGCCGTGACGACGTTGTCGCCCTTCAGGGCCGAGACCGGCACGATGCGGGCGTCGACGTCCTTGATGCCGCGGATCCCGAGGCATTCGTCGTGGATCCTGCGGAACACTTTTTCGTCGTAGCCGACGAGGTCCATCTTGTTGACCGCGACGATGATGTGACGGATGCCGAGCAGCGACACGATGTAGGCGTGACGGCGCGTCTGCACCTGCACGCCGCGCGAGGCGTCGATCAGGATGATCGCAAGGTCCGCCGTGGAGGCCCCGGTCGCCATGTTGCGCGTGTACTGCTCGTGTCCCGGGCAGTCCGCGATGATGTACTTGCGCCGGTCGGTGTCGAAGTAGCGATAGGCCACGTCGATCGTGATGCCCTGCTCGCGCTCGGCCTGGAGCCCGTCCACGAGCAGCGCCAGGTCCACCGCGTTGCCGGTCGTGCCCCACTTGCGGCTGTCGTTCGTGACCGCCGCGAGCTGGTCCTCGAGGATCTGCTGCGTGTCGTGCAGCATCCGCCCGATCAGCGTGCTCTTGCCGTCGTCGACGCTGCCGCAGGTGATGAACCTGAGCAGGCTCTTGGCTTCGTGGCTGCGGAGGAACTCCGCCAATTTCAGGGCAACGGCCATCAGAAATACCCTTCGCGCTTGCGCTTCTCCATCGCCGCCGCCTGGTCGAAATCGATCGCCCGGCTCTGGCGCTCGGAGGTGCGGGTGACCAGCATCTCCTCGATCACGCTCGTCAGGTCGGCCGCCGTCGAGCGGACCGCGCCGGAGAGCGGATAGCACCCGAGGCTGCGGAACCGCACGGTTTCCATGCGCGGCTTCTCGCCGTCGTTCAGCGGCATGCGGTCGTCGTCCACCATGATCAGCATGCCGTCGCGGTCGACGACCGGGCGCGGCTTGGCGAAGTAGAGCGGCACGACCGGGATGTCCTCGCGGTGCACGTAGAGCCAGACGTCCAGCTCGGTCCAGTTGGAGAGCGGGAACACGCGGATGCTCTCGCCCTGGCGGATGCGGCCGTTGTACACGCTCCAGAGCTCGGGCCGCTGGTTCTTCGGGTCCCAGCGATGCTGGTTGTCGCGGAACGAGAACACGCGCTCCTTGGCGCGGGACTTCTCCTCGTCGCGGCGCGCGCCGCCGAAAGCGGCGTCGAACTTGTGCTTCGAGAGCGCGGCCTTCAGCGCCTCGGTCTTCATGACGTCGGTGTAGCGCGATCCGTGGGTGAAGGGCGAAACACCGGCCCGGGCGGCCTCCACGTTCGTGTGCACGATCAGGTCGAAGCCGAGCTCGCGCGCCATGCGGTCGCGGAACTCGATCATCTCGCGGAATTTCCAGGTCGTGTCGATGTGCATGAGCGGAAATGGCAGCTTTCCCGGGTGGAAGGCCTTCCGCGCCAGGTGCAGGAGCACCGAGCTGTCCTTGCCGATGGAGTACAGCATGACCGGGTTGTCGAACTCGGCCGCCACCTCGCGGATGATGTAGACGCTCTCCGCCTCCAGGCGCTGGAGCTGCGACATGCGCTGTGTCGGGTCAGTCACCCAGCCGCTCTCCCCGCCCGATCGCGAAGTAGCGAATGCCCTGCCGCGCCATCAGCGACGGCTCGTAGAGATTGCGGCCGTCAAACACCACGGGCTGCTTCAGCGCGGTCTTGAACCGCCCGAAGTCGGGGCTGCGGAATTCCTGCCATTCGGTGCAGATCGCGAGCGCATCGGCGCCGTCGAGCGCCTCTCCGGCGCTCTCGCAAAGCGAGAGGTCCGGGCGCGCGCCATAGAGGCGCCGCGCTTCGGCCATCGCCACCGGGTCGTAGGCCCGGACCTTCGCGCCCGCGGCCCACAGGGCCTCCATCAGCACGCGCGAGGGCGCCTCGCGCAGGTCGTCCGTGTTGGGCTTGAAGGCGAGGCCCCAGACGGCGATGGTCCGGCCGGCGACCTGGCCGCCGAAGAATTTCGAGATCTTCGTGAACAGGACGTCCTTCTGCCGGTCGTTGACGGCTTCGACCGACTCGAGCATCCGCGCCCCGAAGCCGGCGTCCCGCGCGGATCGCACGAGCGCCTTGACGTCCTTCGGGAAGCAGGACCCGCCGTAGCCGGCGCCCGGGTAGATGAACGAATAGCCGATGCGCGGATCGGAGCCGATGCCGGTGCGGATCAGCTCGATATCCGCGCCGAGGCGTTCGGCGATGTTGGCGAGCTCGTTCATGAAGCTGATCTTGGTCGCGAGCATGGCGTTGGCCGCGTACTTGGTCAGCTCGGCGGAACGCAGGTCCATGATGATCATGCGCTGGTGGTTGCGGGTGAACGGGTCATAGAGCACCTTCAGCAGTTCCGCCGTGCGCGGGTTGTCGGTGCCGACGACGACCCGGTCCGGCTTCATGAAGTCGGAGATCGCGGCGCCCTCCTTCAGGAATTCCGGGTTCGAGACGACGTCGAAGTCCACCTGGGCGCCGCGCGCGATCAGGGTCGCCCCGATCGTCGCCTTGACCTTGTCGGAGGTTCCGACCGGCACGGTCGACTTGGTGATGACGATCTTGTAGTCGTCCATATGCTCGCCCAGCGTGCGCGCGACCGCGAGCACGTGCCGCAGGTCCGCCGATCCGTCCTCGTCGGGCGGCGTGCCCACCGCGATGATCTGGAACAGCCCGTGGGCCACCGCGGATTCCGCGTCCGTCGTGAAGGTGATCCGGCCCTTTTCGCGGTTGAGGGCGATCAGGTCGTCGAGCCCCGGTTCGTGGATCGGGACCTCGCCGGCGTTCAGGCGCGCGATCCGGGCGGCGTCGATATCGACGCAGACGACGTCGTTGCCGGCGTCCGCCAGGCAGGCGCCGGTCACCAGCCCGACGTAACCGGAGCCAAAGATCGTGATCTTCAAGATAGATCCCTGATTTTCTTCGGAAAAGCGACGAGGAGACTACCGAATGGCGCGGCCACGGTAAAGCGCCGCGCGTGGCTATCGTGAGACAGATCTCAGGGCGGGCCGGCTCAGCCGGCCCCGGTCGGCAGCTTTTGCGGGCGGTGTACGGTCAGCACCGCGACCTTCGGGTCCGTCGTCGTCACGATCTCCGGCTCGACCGGCTTCTGGGCGTAGATCAGGTCGTGAATCACGGGCGCGGAGCGGTATTCCTTCACGCCTTTCACGAGCATCTGCAAGACGCGCCGGCAGTCGCCCCGGTTCACGGCGATCGCGAGCTCGGCGAGCAGCTCCTTGACCTCGTCCCAGCTGGGCGCCGGCTCGATGGCGCGCATGATCATCGGGTGCACCGTCCCGGTCACGTTGCTGCCGATCAGCAATTCCTCGAACATCTTCTCTCCCGGCCGCAGGCCGGAATACTGGATCTCGATGTCGCCGTCGGGACTCGCGGAATCGCGCACCGACAGGCCGGACAGCTTGATCATGCGCCGCGCCAGCTCGTCGATCCGCACGAGGTGGCCCATGTCCAGCACGAAGACGTCGCCGCCCGTGCCCATCGAGCCCGCCTGCAGCACGAGCTGCGCGGCTTCCGGGATCGTCATGAAGTAGCGCTTGACGTCGCGATGCGTGACGGTCACCGGCCCGCCGCGCCGGATCTGTTCCTGGAACAGGGGCACGACCGAGCCTGACGACCCGAGCACATTGCCGAAACGCACCATGCAGAACCGGGTGCGCGTGGTCTGCGACTGCAGCGCCTGCAGCACGACCTCGGCAAGCCGCTTGGTCGCCCCCATGACGTTGGTCGGGTTCACGGCCTTGTCGGTCGAAATCAGCACGAAGGTCTTGACCCCCGTCTCCAGCGCCGCCTCCGCGGCGTACGACGTGCTGAAGACGTTGTTGTGCACGCCCTCGAGCAGGTTCTGCTCGACCATCGGCACGTGCTTGTAAGCCGCCGCGTGATACACGGTCTGGACGCCGAACGCCTGCATCACGTCGCGCACGCGGTACTTGTGATGCGCATTGCCGAGCAAGGCGTAGATCTCGACGGCGATGCGGTGGGAATCGGCGATTGCGCGCAGTTCGCGCTCGATGTTGTAGAGCGCGATTTCGGACAGCTCGAACAGGACCAGCCGCTGCGGCGCGAGCATGACGATCTGGCGGCACAGCTCCGAACCGATCGAGCCGCCGGCACCGGAGACCATCACCGACTTGCCGCGGATGCATTCGTCGAGCAGATGCCGGTCGGGCGGCACCGGGTCCCGCCCCAGCAGGTCGGCGACGTCGATTTCGCGCAGGTCGTTCACCTGGGCGCGCCCCGACACGACGTCGCGCAGGTCGGGGACCGACTGCACGTGCACGTTCAGCGCCTCGAGGCGCCGCAGGATTTCCGCCTTGCGCCTGCGGGACGCGGAAGGCACGGCGAGCAGGATGCGCTCGACACGGTAGCGCCAGACGAAATCGGCGAGCTGCTCCGGTGAGATCACCGGCACGCCGTTCATCAGCGTGCCCTGCAGCGCCCGCTTCTCGTCCACGTATCCCAGCTGGACGAACTGCCGCCCCGAGGTCAGCGCCATCGACAGCTGCACGCCGGCGTCGCCGGCACCGTAAATCACGACGCGGGTCTGGTCGGCGGTGAGCGGCGTCAGCACCCAGCGGGCGATGAGCCGGGTGGCGGCGACCCAGACCAGGGCCAGCAGCCAGAAAATGGCCACGACCGAACCGGGTATGGGCCGCACCGCCGGCGTCTCGCCGATGATCCAGAGCACGACCGCGGAGCCGGTGACGCCGGCGAGGACCGACAGCAGCACCCGCATGCCGATGTAGC
Organism: uncultured Gammaproteobacteria bacterium; assembly: GCA_963738285.1. Classification (GTDB taxonomy): domain Bacteria; phylum Pseudomonadota; class Gammaproteobacteria; order Steroidobacterales; family Steroidobacteraceae; genus SCUD01. The sequence goes on from CAVTVX010000014.1 coordinate 20,090, forward strand.
GCACGACGGCGCGGTAGAGGCCGCTCGCCGCAAAAATGAGCGTGCTGGACGCGGCAACGCCGATATAGAAGTAGACGTTGCGCTCGAAACCCTCGGACAGCGAATCGAATTTGAGCGCGAAAGCGGCCCAGAGCGCGGCTGGCACGACCACGAGGTCCGCCGTCACCATCATCAGGCGCTTGGCGGCCCGCGGCCAGCCGAGCATGAAGGCGACCAGCCGGTTGCGGGGGAATGACATCGCCGTCTCCCGCAACTCGGCCCCTAGCTTGTCCCTTTCAAGCCGATTCATGCGGGAAGAAGTGTACGCTAACCAGCGGCTTAGCACGTATTTTTAGATCTTGTTTCAAGCGATCAGGGTATCGCCCGTACGGTTGCAGGCGCAACTCCCGACTGTCTCCTGCACCCGTCAGTGGACACGCGGCGCCGTCGGCAGGGCTCCTACAACGACTCCGGTGATGCCGTCATAATCGCAGCCGGCCCCCGATACGGCTGGATGAAGACAGCCGGGCCCGAGGACAAGATGCTGGTCGCGGTCATCAAACTGATCAAACGCGGATGGCGGGCCATGCTCGCCATCTTCCTGGCGGTGAGCCTGGCTGCGGTCGTGATCGCGATGATCATCCCGAAATCATACGAAGGCGCCGTACTCGTCAACTACGTGTCGGACGAACAGACGGGCGGCAGCCTGGCGACCCTGGCCGGACAGTTCGGCGGTCTCGCCACATTGGCGGGCATCAACCTGAGCTCATCCGCGGTGGACAGGTCGGAGGCGCTGGCCACGATCGGCTCCAGGCAGCTGAGCGTGCGGTTCATCGAAGAGCACGGCCTGCTGCCGGTCCTGTTCCCTGATTTATGGGACGCGGCCGCCAAGGCGTGGAAAGTGCCTGCCGACGAAATGCCGACGATGTCCGACGCCTTCGAGGAATTCGACGAGGACATGCGGAAGATCACGGAAGACAAGACCACGGGTCTGATCACGGTCGCCATCCGGAGCCGGGAATCGGGTCGCGTCGCCGAGTGGGCCAATGACCTCGTGAAGGAGGCCGATTCACAGCTTCGGCAGCGCGCGCTGCGGGATTCACAGTTCACGATTGCCTTCCTGCAAAAGGAGCTGGGCCAAAACGACGTGATCGAGGTTCGCCAGGCGGTCTCGAGGGTCCTGGAAGCGGAGATCAACAAGGCCACGCTCGCAAACGGGCGCGCGGAATATGCATTTCGCGTCATCGACCCGGCCGTGACGCCCGAGCTCGATGAATACGTGTGGCCCAACCGGCCCCTGATCATCGCGCTCGGCATCCTGCTCGGCCTGGGCCTCGGGTTCGCGTACGTGTTGCTGCGCGAAGATATCGCCCGCGAGGGCTGACGCCGGACCGGGCCGCGATGCCGGTATCCGCCGACTGGCCGATTGCTTCCGGCAACGCCGTTGCCGCGCAAACGGGCCGCACCGAGTCGCCCGTCCGGGTTTTCGGCGTCGCGATCATCTTCTACGCGCTCGCATTCCTGGGCGTCTTTTCCAGCTTCGACGCGGCCCTTTTCCTGTTGCTGGCCGCGCTGTTCGCCCGTTCGCTCCGGCCGTTCCTGCTGCTGCTGGCGGCGAGCGTCCAGGACGCGCCGGGCCTGTCGTACCTGTGGTCGTACATCGGCTTTGCGGGCGTCGGTGCGCTGATGTTGCTGGATGCCGCGTTGTGGCCGCCGGCGCGGGAACGCAGGGCGTCGCTCGGCCCGGTCGAGCGCGTGGTCGTGATGGCGGCCGCGCTCGTGGCTTACGGGATCTTCGTGGCCTGGGCCCAGAGCGCGCTCGGTGGACACCCGCAGTCCGGGGACCGGCCGTATCCTGTCGTTGGCGCGTTGACGATTCTGATGATCCTGACCGGTTACTACTCGCGCCTGGTGCTCGATCTCGGTGAGTCCAACCGTCGCCTGATCGGGGCGCTCTGCCTGCTGGCGCTCGCACACGCGCTCGCGATAGGCGTGCTGCAGATTCCATTCGGCCAGGAGATCTACCGCTCGGGCACGAGCCTGGCCCAGGCCGAGGCGACCCGGGCGCTGGTCGAAGCCGGTGCGATCGGGTTTGCGCGAATCAACGGGCCGTTCCTTTCGCCCAACACCTTCGGCTACACGATCCTGCTGCTGGCGATGATCGCGACCGTCACGCTGTTCGACACCGCCCGCTGGCGGGTCGCGTTCGTGTATGCCGTCGCCGGCGCGGCCGCGGTCATGCTCAGCATGTCGAAGGCGGTGCTCGGTTTCTATGGCCTGAGCGGCCTGGTCCTGAGCTATTTCGTCATCGGTCGCGCCAGGACGATCCTGCTCGTGGTCGCCGCGCTCCTCGCCCTGCCCTTCGTGCTGTCCAGCGAGACGATCCAGCTCGTATTCGACGTCTTTCGCGTCCAGGAGGATACGCTGGGCACCCGGCAATGGGCCTGGTCCGCCGCCATCGAAAACCTCCATCTCATCGACTGGCTCGCGGGCATCGGGGTCGGCGCCTGGCCGGTCTTCTTCGAGCGCCTGATCGGCGAGCCGCTCGCGGATCCGCATGCGCTGCTGCTGTCGCTGCCCGGGTCCTATGGCATCCTGGGCGTCGTCTTCTACGTCCTGCTGCTCTGGACCGTGTTGCGCGTGCCGGTCTCGAAGGCGAACGGCGACGCGCGGCGCCTCGGGAAGTTCCTGCTGATCCTCCTGCTCCTGGTCAAGGACCTCGCCAGCATCCCGTCGGTCCTCGGCAATACGCCGGTGACCTACCTCGTCTGGCTGTACCTCGGGCTCGTGCTGTGCGATCCGGCCGCCGCGCCCGTTCCGGCGCGCGCCGGAGCGATGGCAGCGCCGCGCGCACGCGGCGCACCGGCGCTGGCGACGGGCGGCCCGCCGCCGGGCGACGCTTGATCGAAACCCTACGGCAATTCGTCGGGCGGCCGCTGTTCAGGCGCGTCGCACGCGGCCTTGCCTGGGGAGTCGTGGCGGAGCTCGCCGCCAAGGGCTCGCTGTTCCTGGTCACCGTCTACCTGGCGGGCGTGCTGGGCGCCACCGACTTCGGCCATTTCGCTTTTTTGCAGACCCTGTTTGTCTTCGCCTGGATGGGCGTCGATCTCGGACTCAACATGTACGCGGTCCGCGAGGTCGCGCGCCGTCCGGGCGACGTCGCGGAATTCGTCGCCGATTTTTCCGGCATGCGCCTCACGCTCGCGACGCTGCTGTCCGGCGCGACGCTCTGCGGCCTGTGGGCGGCCGGCAGCGGCCAGCTGCAATTCTGGCTGGCCGGCGGGTTCGCGCTCTATCTCGTCATTCGATCCGTGCAGCCTGACTGGCTGCTTCGCGGTCTCGAGCGCTATCGCGATCTGGCGATCGTCAACGTGGGCATGTCGGCCTTGTTGCTGCTCGCGACCTGGTCGCTGATCCGCGACCCGGGCGACGCCCGCCTGGCATCCCTGCCCTGGTTCCTCAGCTATCTGCTGGGCACGATCGGCATGATCCTGGCGCTGCGCCACCGCATCGCCGGTCTGCGGCCGGGCACGATGGGCATTCGGCCCCGGCGTTGGCTCGGCCACTGGCGCGAATCCATACACTTCACGCTCTCGAACGGCGTCTCGACCCTGTACCAGAACATCCCGGTGCTGTACGTCTATTCGCTCGGTTCGGCGGCCATGACCGGTCAGTTCGCCGCGCCGTTCAGGCTCGTCGTGGCGATGATCTACGTGGCCTCGGTCGTACCGATGGTCATCTACCCGGTCTTCACGGACCTGCACAGCCGGGGCCGGACGCAGGCACTGAAGACGCTCGTCGGCGTCCTGTCGGCGGTCGTGCTTGCGGGCGGTTGCGTGGTCGCGGCCGTTGCGTTCGCGTTCGCAGACGAGGCCGTGGGCCGGCTGTTCGGACGCGGCTACGAAGGAAGCGCCGACGTGCTGCGCTGGCTCTGCATTTTCCTGCTGCTGCGCTCCCTGCGTGCCGTATTCGTGCGCGTGGTCTCGGCCGGCGGCAACCAGCGGAGCTACTCGATCGTCTCCATCGTCTCGGTCGTCGCGTTACTTGCCTTGCTGGCGATTCTGACCGTGCTGGGCGTCGATCCGCCGCTGGCGGCGTCGGCGGCGTTGACCGCTTGCGAGGTCGGCGTCGTCGTCGCCATGGGGTTCCTGACCGCGAAAACGATCGGTCAGGAATCCACCTGGCAACGATCGCGCGGCGTCGACACATGACTCCCGGCCGGCGCTTGGGGTTCGGGAGCCGCCTGCCGGCACTCATCGCCGCCTTCAGCATCAGCCCCGGCGCCAGTCCGGGGGAGACCCGGTCGCTGCCGGACCCGATCGTGATGATGTGGCAGGTCACGGGCGAAGACCCGGCGTCCGAATTCAGGATGCTGCAGGGGCTCGGCATCAATACGGTCCAGTCGTTCGCCCTGGCGCTGAAGTCCGGTGCGTACGTCGAGCAGTACCTGCGGGCCGCCGATGCCGTCGGCATCGCGGTGATTCCGTATGTCGGCAGCCGCAAAACGGATGAGATTCAACCCTGCGGCCTGCCCGAGTCCGGCGCCGCATTCATTCGGCAGCACCGCGCGAGCCCGGCGATCGTCGCCTGGCACGGCGCCGACGAGCCGTCGCTGCGCCGCATCTCCCGTGAGTGCCAGTCCCGGCTGTACGCGGAGATCAAGGCGCTCGATCCGGCGCGCGCGGTGCTCCTGAGCGCGAACTACACGTCGCAGGCCGACTATGACGAGTATTTCGAAGAGGGCGCGTTCGACGTTCTCGACCTGCACAAGTACATGAATCTGCGCGTGGCAACTCCGCAGCGCGACCTGCTGCGGCTGTTCCGGAGGAACCGCACGCGGTCGTATCCCGTCATCGTCACGCTGCGCGCGTTCAATTCACCCGGCAAGTTCTGGCGCTTCGACATGCGCGACGGGGACCTGTTCGCCCAGTACCGGTTCTTCTTCGAGGAGCAGCGCCTCACCGGCAACATCGGGTTCTACGGGTGGGACCTCTCGCCGAATCTCGGCATTTCAGGCATCCCGGCATTGCGCTCGGAATTCGGGCGGCTGATGAGCGAGAAGGTCCGCGCAGCCCGGTGAGGCGGGGCGGCCGGCGTTACGCCCGGCGGCGCGACGCTGTTACGATTGCCCGCGATGTTTTTCTACCTGTCGAATCACCTGCGCGGCCCGGCCGCGGCCGCCGGCGCCCGCACCTGGCACCAGTGCCGGAATTCCCCGTCCCGGGTCCGCATCGCCGTCGTGATTCCGGACATCGACCCGGTCTCGGCGACCCGGGTCGAGGATCGGCACTACGCGGGTCTCGATTTTTCTCGGATCGAAGTGATTCGACTCCCCTCCGCGACGCTGGATCGCAACAGCAAACTGAGCCGGGCGTGGTACTACCTCGCGCTGACCTACCGGCAGTGGCTGGCGGGCATGCGGATCCGGAAACCGGAGGCGGTCATTTCGATGTCGCTGCCGCTCAGCATGCTGATCGTCGCACGCCTCGTGTCCTGGATGCGGCGCGTGCCCCTGTACGTGGACGTTCGCGACCTGCCGTTCGACGTCGCCCGGGAGGTCGGCTATGCGAAGTCGTCCGTCTGGACCGGCCTCGCCGCGCGGCTGGAGGCGGCGATCGTGCGGTCCGCCGACATCGCATTCACGGTGTCGCCGCGCTTCAAGGCCGCCCTCGAGAAACGCGGCTGTCGGCGCGTGATCTTCAACCCGATCGGATTCGACAATTTCGGCACGACGTCCGCCGATCCGCGATTCTCCCGGGCCGGGCTGGAATCGCTGTTCGCGCCGGCGCAAGTGAAATTCCTCGTCGTCGCCGCCGGGACGCTCGGGCACGTCACGGAAGTCGCTTCACTCCTGGAGGCGGCGGCACGACTCGGCCGACGGAGCGACATCGGCTTCCTGCTGGCGGGCGACGGCCAGAACCTCGCGCTTTACCGGCAGCAGGTTGCGCGGAGCGGAGCGAATGTCCGCTTCCTCGGCCGTGTCAGCAAGGCGGCCATCGCCGAGATCTGCCGCAACGCGGACGCCGCGTATTACGGCAGCGCGGGCGGCTACTTCACGAACGCCATGCTCGGCAACAAGATTTTCGACTACATGGGAGCCGGCCTGCCGGTGATCTACCACGGGCCCGACAGCGCGGTGCGCGACATCGTGGTGCCGGCCGGCTGCGCGCTGGTCAGCGAAGCCGGCCAGGTCGACGGACTCGTCGGCGACATCCTCCGCCTCGCGGACGACGTGTCGCTGCGACGCGGGCTCGGAGAGCGCGCCGGCGACGAGATCCGTGCAAAGTATCTTGCCGAGGGAAGCGCGCGCGAATTCTGGAGCGTGGTGCTCGGCCGCCCGGACCGGGCGGAACCGGTCCGGAGCGAGCGCGCCGGCCCGTCGGGGCCCGGCGACGACGTCGCGGGCGCGCAGACGCGTTGCGACTGGACCCTCGCCTTTCTCGTTCACGACGCGCGCTCGGGCTCGACGCTGCTTTCGGACATGCTGACGCGCCGGTTGAACGGCATTTACGTCACCCCGGAAATCTCTTTCATCCGCCTCTTGAAGCTGGCCGGGCGGCGCGGGCGGCCGGTCCGCCGCCGGGGGCTCGCAGCCAGGATCGTGAGCGACAACCTGCTGCGCAATCTCGGCATCGGAGCGGACGAACTGCACCGACTCCTCGCAGGGATGCCGGAGTCGATTCCGGCGTCCGGCGTGATTCGGAGCATTCTCGGCGCCCATGTCGGCCGCGTGGCCATGGCCGACCCATCGTGCGTGGTCGTCAAGCATGGCATTCACGTGAGAGTCTGGCGCGAAATCGCGGCGGCGTTTGGCCAGGGCGCTCGCTTCATACACATACACCGGGATCCGCGTGCGGTCGTCAATTCGAAAATGCGCACGATCAGGCCTTACGTGAAGGGTGAGTCCCTGGCCTGGTACGGCCCCTTGCTGGGTGCCTGGCGGTGGCGGTCCTATTCGATGCAGATGCGAGCCGCGCAGGCGAGCGGAGTGCCGGTGCTCGACGTCCCCTACGAGGCGCTGCTCGAAGATCCGGATGCGCAGATCCGAAGGATTGCGGCCTTTCTCGGAATCACGGTCCGGGGGCAGTCCGACCTGCCCGCGGCGGACTACCGGATTCCGGTTGCCGAGCGGGAAATGCACGCGCTCGTGCAGAGCGGGCGAGTGCATCGCGAACGCGTGGGCGCCTGGTCGACCGAACTATCGACGCATGATCTGGACGTGATCGAGGCCGTCGCGGCCGGCGAGATGCGGGCCCGCGGCTATCAGCCGAGCCGGGCGCTGTCTGCCGCGAAGCGCGCCGCCCGCATCGTCGCGGCCGTCCCGGGCACGGCGAAGGCGGTCATCGCGCGCGCCTGGAGGCAGCTCGCCCGACGTGGTAACGACGCGCCGGGGCCGGTCGGCGCGCCGCCGGTACGCCGCGAATGAAAACCTCAAAGCCGCAGCGACGATACCGTACATGCCGTCCTGGCTAGCCAAGGCTGCAGTCCAGGGCCTGTTGTCGGTCGTTCCGGGCGGGCGCCGCTGCAATCGCCGCCTGCAGGATCTGCGGCGGACACCGGGCGCGGACTTCTTCGAAGAAAAACTCGCGTCATGCCGCGAGCACCTGCGCCATCTTTTCGAGCTGGGTGGACACCCGCACGGGTCGCCGTTCGTCGCGCTGGAGCTGGGCACGGGCCGGGTGCCGGTCGTGCCGCTGGGCCTCGCGCTCTGCGGTGCGGCCCGGGTGACGTCAATGGATCTCGTCGACCTCGCGCATCGGGACCTGACCCGCAGGGCGTGCGGCTATCTTCTCGACGAGGCGGCATCCGGGCGCCTGGACGCGAAGCTCCCGTGGATCCGGCCCGAGCGCGTCGGCGCGCTCGAGCAGGCATATGCCGCATACGACGGCCTGCCATTGAGGGACACGCTCGGCCGGCTGGGCATCGAACTGCGGATCGGCGACGTGCGCCGCCTCGGCCGTCCCGAGCCGCCCTTCGACCTGGTCGTGTCGAACAACACGCTGGAGCACATCGCGGGCCGCGCCCTGGACGAGATTTTCGCGGCTTTCCGTCGCATTGCGGCCCCCGGCGTCACCATGAGCCATTACATCGACCTCGCGGACCACTACGCCCATTTCGACCGGCGGCTGACGCCCTACAATTTCCTGCGCTTCGGCCCCGGCGTCTGGCGGTTCCTGAACAACCCGCTCCAGTACCAGAACCGCCTGCGGGTCAGCGACTACCGCCTGGCGCACGAAAAAGCCGGGTTCAAGGTCGTGCTCGAACAGAATGACGACTCCGCGGCGGATGGGCTGGACAGCCTACAAGTGGCGGCCGAATTCCGTCATTATTCGCGCCGGGATCTGGCGGTAACCACGAGCTGGATGGTCTCGCGGCTGGAGTCCGGGCAAGGCAAACCGATTCGTAGCGAAGGAGTGACCTAATGAAAGTTCTCGTACTGGGTGGCGATGGATACTGCGGCTGGCCGACCGCGCTGCACCTGTCCGCCCGCGGGCACGACGTCGGCATCGTCGACAATTTCCTGCGCCGCCAGTGGGATTTCGAGCTTGGCGCCGCCAGCATCACGCCGATCCGGAATCTCCAGGAGCGGATCGGCGCCTGGCACGAGCTGACGGGCCGGTCGATCGACACTTACATCGGGGATATCACGGATTTCGGGTTCCTCGCGAACGTCGTCCGGGAATTCCTGCCGCAGGCCGTGGTTCATTTCGCGGAACAGCGATCGGCGCCCTATTCCATGATCGACCGGCCGCATGCGGTGTTCACGCAGGCCAACAACGTCATCGGGACGCTCAACCTGCTTTACGCCATCAAGGAGTTCGCGCCGGAGTGCCACCTCGTCAAGCTCGGGACGATGGGAGAGTACGGGCAGCCGAACATCGACATCGAGGAAGGATTCCTCGAGGTCACGCACAATGGGCGCAAGGACGTGCTGCCTTTCCCGATGCAGCCGGGCTCTTTCTATCACCTGAGCAAGGTCCACGACAGCCAGAACATCATGTTCACCTGCCGGATCTGGGGGCTGCGCGCGACCGACCTTCACCAGGGAGTCGTCTACGGAACGCTCACGGATGAAACGGCCAAGGACGACCGGCTGCTGAATCGCTTCGACTACGACGACGTGTTCGGGACGGCGCTCAACCGTTTCTGCGCGCAGGCGGCGATCGGTCATCCCCTGACCGTCTACGGCCGCGGCGGCCAGACGCGCGGATTCATCGACATCCGCGACACGGTTCGCTGTGTCGAGCTCGCGGTCCTGAATGCGCCCGCGGCCGGCCAGTATCGGGTCATGAACCAGTTCACCGAGCAGTTCAGCGTCGAGCAGCTGGCGCAGAAGGTTCACGAGGCCTGCAAGCCGCTCGGGCTCAAGGCCGAGATCGCGCACATCGACAATCCGCGCGTGGAGAAGGAAGAGCACTATTACAATGCCAGGCACACGAAGCTCCTCGACCTGGGCCTGCAACCGCACGTGCTCTCGGACTCGCTCCTCGATTCGCTGTTGTCGATTGCCGTCAAGTACAAGTGCAATATCTCCCGCGATGTCATCAAGCCGCGCGTCAACTGGCGGTCCACGAAGAGCGAACGCATCACGAAGGCGACGGCCGGCGACGGGCCGCACGGCGACGATCGCCCCGCCGTTGCGGTCAAGGCCGCGAAAATGGCGCGTCGCTAGGTTTCCGGAATGCGGGCTCGGGCCGAAATGCGACGCCTGACGCTCCCGGCGCTCTGCGCCTTGATGCTTTCCGGACCTGCGGCGGGCGCCGATTTGCCGGAGCGCATCGTGATGATGTGGCAAGTGACCGGCAAGGACTACGCCGGCGACTTCGGTCAGCTGAAAGCGGCGGGCGTCAACGTCGCGCAGTCCTTCTCGCTGGCCCGGATGCAACCCGAGTACGTGGAAGGCTACTTTCGGGCGGCCGCGGGCGCCGGCATCGGGATCGTCGCGTTCATCGGCAACTTCGTCGAGGGCAGCGACGCCGGATGCGGCCTGTCCGCTGCCGGCCAGGCATTCGTGAAAGCGCACGCCGCCGAGCCGGCGCTGCTCGCCTGGCACACGGTCGACGAGCCGGCCAGAGACGGCATCACGAAGGCCTGCCAGCGCCGGCTGTACGAGCAGGTGAAATCGCTCGACCCGGCGCACCGGGTCATGGTGAGCGTCAACTTCACCAGGCAGCCCGAATACGACCAGTATTTCGACGAGCAGGCCTTCGACCTGCTGGACCTGCACCGTTACCCCAACCCGGCGGTCGGGCCGGCACAACAGCGCCTGATCGATCTCTTCCGCAGGAACCGCACGCGCGACTATCGCGTGATCGTCACGCTGCGGGCATTCGACGCGCCAGGCAAGGCACGGCGCGAAAACATGCGGGGTGGCGATCTCGCCGACCAGTACGCGTACTTTTTCAAGACCAATCGAATCACCGACGATATCGGCTTCTACGGCTGGCGGCTCGCTCCCAACCTCGGCATCTCGCAGATCGGAAGGCTGAAAGCCGAATTCCAGCAGTTCTCCAGAGAGAAGCTCGCCGTCGCGCCGAATGAATGAGGACGCCTGGCGACCGCTCGTCATCATCGGCGCGCCCCGCTCCGGCACCAAGCTGCTGCGTGACCTCGTCTGCCAGGCCCCGGACTGCGCGACCTGGCCCTGCGACGAGATCAACCTGCTCTGGCGGCATGGAAATGCCCGCCATCCCGACGACGAGCTGCCGCCGTCGCTCGCGAGCCCCACCGTCGTCCGCTACCTGCGGCGACGCTTCGCGCACCTTGCGCGCCGTACCGGGGCGGCGACGCTGGTCGAGAAGACATGCGCCAACAGCCTCCGGGTCGCATTCGTGGACCGGATCCTGCCGGAGGCGCGCTACCTGTTCATCCTGCGCGACGGGCGCGACGCGGCAGCGTCGGCCGTCGAGCGCTTCAGCGCGCCGGTGGACTGGCCCTACACGTTCCGCAAACTGCGCTACGTTCCGGCTTCCGACCTGCCGTTCTACGCGCTGCAGTATGCGCGCAACCGCGCCTCGCGATTGACGCGCCGCGACCGGCGCCTCGCGTTCTGGGGCCCGCGGTTTCGGGGATTTGCCGAATTCGCGCGCATGGCGGCCTTGCCCGAGATCTGCGCACGCCAGTGGCGCGAGTGCGTCGAACTCGCGTCCCGCGACCTCGCGGCCGTCGACTCCCGGCGCGTGCTGCGGCTGCGTTACGAGGCGCTCGTGCGGCGGCCGCGGGAGACGCTGGCCGGAGTGTTCTCGTTCCTGGGCGCGCCGGAGGCCGCCGCCGCGATCGACGTCGGGCACGTGTCGGCCGCCGGCATCGGACGCGGGCGCGCGCAGCTCGAGGCTGCGGACAGTGGCCGCGCGCTCGCGCTGATGGCTCCGGCGCTGTCGAGGCTCGGCTATGCGTGACATCCCGCCGGGCCTGCCGCCCGGCCGGGCGGCGGCGAAGCGCGGCTTCGACATCCTGCTCTCCGCGGCCGGACTCGCGCTCACGTCACCCGTCATCCTGGCTGCCTGGCTCGTCGCGACGATCGATACCGGTGCGAACGGTTTCTTCACCCAGACGCGGATCGGGCGCTACGGCGAGCCGTTCAAGGTCATCAAGATCCGCACGATGCGCCGCGGCGCGGAGGCCGGCACGACGGTCACCACGGCCGACGACGCGCGCGTCACGCCGGCCGGCCGTCTATTCCGGCGCACCAAGATCGACGAGTTGCCGCAACTCTTCAACATCCTGTTCGGCAGCATGAGTTTCGTGGGGCCGCGACCCGATACGCCGGGATTCGCCGACCTGCTGCAGGGCGGGGACCGGGTCGTCCTCGCGGTTCGGCCGGGGATGACGGGGCCGGCCACGCTGCGCTACCGCCGGGAGGAGCAGATCCTCGCCGCCGAACCGAACCCGGAGCGCTACAACCGGGAGGTGATATTCCCGGACAAAACCCGGCTCAACAGGCGTTACGTCGAGTGCTATCGTTTCGCCGAGGACCTGCGCCTGCTGGCTCTGACGCTCTTCACGCGACGGGAAGGATGAAATGGCGAAGAACGAAGCCCTGTCGGCGGCGCAGCCCGCGATCGGCGAAGACCACGGCCGATGGCCGTGGTTCGACGAGGAACAGGTCGCGGCCGTCACGCGCGTGCTGCGCTCCGGTCAGATCAACTACTGGACCGGCGGCGAGGGCAAGGCGTTCGAGAGCGAGTTCGCCGCCTACTGCGGCGTCCCCTACGGGATCGCGCTCGCGAACGGGACGGTTGCGCTCGAGATCGCGCTGGAGGCCGCGGGCATCGGCCCTGGCGACGAGGTGATCGTGACGCCCCGCACTTTCGTCGCTTCCGCCGGGTGCGTCGCGATGGCCGGCGCGCGGCCGGTGTTCGTCGACGTCGATCGACGCACTCAGAACATGTCCCCCGGCGCGGTCCGCGCGGCTGTCACGGCGCGCACGCGCGCGATCATCGCCGTGCACCTCGCCGGCTGGCCTTGCGACATGGACGCGCTCGCTGTCATCGCCCGCGAGCACGGTCTCGTCGTCATCGAGGACTGCGCGCAGGCAGCTGGCGCCATGTTCGGCGGGCGCAAGGTGGGATCACTCGGCGACATCGCCGCCTTCTCCTTCTGCCAGGACAAGATCATGACGACGGGGGGAGAAGGCGGGCTGCTGACCACCCGCGATCCGCGGATTCACGAGCGTGCCTGGTCCCTGAAAGACCACGGCAAGAATCGGGCGAGAATGCAGGAACCGGCCGCGGGGCACGGATTCCGCTGGGTACACGACTCGCTCGGCGGCAATGGACGCATGACCGAGCCACAGGCTGCGATCGGTCGCATCCAGCTGCGCCGACTCGATGACTGGCTCGCGATCCGCCGCCGGAACGCCGCCGTGCTCGACCGCGCATTCGAGGGCATCGAGGCTCTCGAGGTCCATCGCCCGGGACCGGAAATCGGTCATGCCTATTACAAGTACTACGCCTTCCTGCGGCCCGAGCGTCTGAAGGCGGGCTGGACGCGCGACCGGATCGTCGAGTCGATCAATGCCGCGGGCGCGACCTGCCGGACCGGGTCCTGTCCCGAGGTCTATCTCGAGAAGGCGTTCGACGGACCGGGCGCCCGCCCGGCCGAGCGCCTGCCCGTCGCGCGCCGACTGGGGGAAACCAGCCTCATGTTCGAGGTCCATCCGACGCTGGGCGTGGACCGCATGCGGCGGGTCGGCGAGATCGCCGCGGACGTGCTCGGACTGGCCACCGGCTGACGCCGGCCGGCGGTCAAAGCACGCGCGTCAGGCGCTCGGCCCGCACGCCGCTGAAGCGGTCCATGAGCCGGCCGAGCCCGTCCTCCAGCCGGTCCTCGGGACGCCAGCCGCGAGCCTCGAGCCGGCGGCTCGACATCTCGAACGAGAGGTGCGTCAGCACGTCCTGCTCGGTGAAATGGACCTGGGTGTCCGGACGCACGCGGCGGATCGCCTCGGCGATCTCGAGCACCGAGGGATTGGCCTGGGCCACATTGACGACCGCGGGCAACGGCTCGCCTCCCCGCAACACGAAGCGCAGAGCCGCGCTCGCGTCGGCAATGCTGATGAGCGGGCGGCGCTGATGACCGGTGCCATAGATCGTGACGGGCTTGCCCAGCGCCGCCAGCAGCCCGAACCGGTTCGCGACCGTGAAAAAGCGCGGAACGGGGGCATCGCCATAGAAGCTGCCGAACCGCAGCACCGTCGTCGCAAGGCCGCGTCCCGCCGCCGCGAGTACCGCGCCCTCCGCGCTCTGCACGGACATCGCGTAGCTGCCGACCGGCCGGCAGGGGTCGTCCTCGGAGTGCGGCCCGCCCGCCCCGTACACCGCGTGCGAGCTCGCGTAGACGAGGCGCTGCACGCCCGATTCCACGCAGGCAGAGGCCACATTGGAGGTGCCCCAGTGATTGACCTGCTCCATCGCGCGGTCGTGCGCGACGTGCACCGGCGTCGTGACCACGCCCGCGAGGTGCACGACCGTTTCGATACCGGTCATCGCAAAGCGCAGCGACGCGGGGTCGAGGAGGTCCGCTTCGATGAAGCGGAAGTTCGCGCCGGGCGGCAGGTCGAACAGCGCGCGATAACTGCCGCTTTGCAGGTTGTCCAGCACGCGGACGGTCCGCGCCGCGTACTCGGGATCCACGGCCATGTCGCGAAGCAGCCGTGAGCCGAGGTACCCGCAGCCGCCGGTCACCAGGATCGCGCCCCGCTCCATCAGTGCCTCATGACCCGCGTTCCCGATCGCCGTCGCGGCGCCAGAAGTCCTCGTGGATCCCGCATTCCGTCTTGATCGTGTCCGCCCAGCGCCCGGCGCGCGGATCGACGTCGGCAGCCACCGCCCGCGTGCAGGGCTTGCAGCCGATGCTTGCATAGCCCTGATGCGTCAACGGATGGACCGGAAGGCCGTGCCGGCGGATGTAATCGTCGACGTCGACGCCGGTCCACGCAGCGAGCGGCGAGATCTTGTAGATCCGGTCTCCGCCCAGTTCGAGGATTCGCGTCTCGCGTCGCACCCGCGTCTGGTCGCGGCGAATGCCCGCGATCCAGGCCTGCTGTCCCGCCAGCGCGCGGGCCAGGGGCTCGACCCGGTTGAGGTAACAGCAAAGATCGGGATCGCTGCGGTACAGCGTGCCGTAGCAGCGCATGAAGGCATCGCGGGCGATCCGGCATTGCAGGACCCGCAGCCTGATGCCGAAGGCCTTCACCAGCTGGTCGCGAAATGAAATCGTCTCCGGAAAATGAAAGCCCGTGTCCAGGAACAGCACGGGCAGGCCCGGGCAAGCCCGCGAGATCATGTGCAGCAGCGGGACGCTCTGGGTCTGGAATGAGGAAGAGGCGACCACGTCCGGCCCGAAGGTTTCGGTCGCCCAGCGCAGGATGGCCTCCGGCGGGCGCGCCGCCAGGCGCTCGTTGATCCGGTCGACGTCCAGTTCCTGCACGCGGGCGTCCGCCGGTCCTCAGAACGAGTTGACCGCCGCCACGGCAACCGCGATGTTGTAGAGGATCTGGGTGACGCTGGTCCACAGCGTGAGCGGCTTCATGCGCTCCGCGTCGAGCGGCACGACGATCGTATCGCCCGGATGGATCTCTTTCGGCGCGCCGCGGCTGAACCAGTGTCCGGTCTCTCCGGCGGCAACGCTGCCGTCGGCCCGGATGATGAAGGTCCGGTCGACGTCCGCGCGCGGCGTGACGCCGCCGCTCAGCTTGACGTAATCGTCCCGCGTCAGTCCGGCGCGATGCAGGTGCGAGGTCGAATTCTGCACTTCGCCGATGACGGTCACTTCCTGCGCGATCCGCGGGATGAGCAACTGGTCGCCACTGCGGACTTTGAGGTCATACGCCGAGCCGGTCTCGGCGGACAGCGATTTCCCGAGGTCGATCACGAGCCGCCCCACGGCCTTCGTCGATTTGAGGTCGGCGAGCAGCTGTTGACCCGCCGACACGGCCTGCGTGGCCGCCGAGTCGCCGGACTGCGCCTGCTGCAGCGACAGGGCTGCCAGGTCCCGTTGCATGCGCTCGGCGAGGACATCGAGCTGGCGCTGCTCTCTGTCCTTGAGGTCCAGGCGCGTGAACACGCTGCCTTCCGTGAAGGCCAGGTCGGTCAGGCCGCCGGCCCGCTCGACGACGGATCGCAGGGATTCGCCGCGCCGGATCGGGTATTCACCCGGGAACCGGACTTCGCCCAGGATCTGCATCGTCTCCTGTTCGCTCCACTCCGGCATTTCCTTGATCACGAGGTGATCGAAAGGCTGCAGCGCAAAATTCGCGGTCGGCACGCCGGCCAGTACCTCGTCGAGACGGACTGTGAGCAGGACCGACTCGCGGCGGCCGCCAGTCGCGACCTGGTAGCGTGTCAGCTCGGCCTCCTGGGAGTACGCGGCCTGGTCGAGCCCGCCACCGGCCCGCAGCAGGTCGCTGACCCTCATGCCGGGTTCGAGCGGATAATCACCCGGGACCTTGACGCGCCCGGCGACGCTGACCACTTGCTGCGGCTCGCTGCCGCTGCTCTGGCGATCCAGTTCCGCGACGATCGGCAGCACGACCCGCTTGCGGCTGCGGGAGAGATCGAAGACGTACACCGTGTCGCGCGCCTGGAGCGCGATGTTCGCCTCCGAACCCGGAGCGGCGAATGCGGCCTCGAGATCCGCGGAAATCACCGAGACCCGGCGGTTCGGTCCCGACTCACGCCGCACGAGCACGTAATGGGTATCCGCCAGCGGCATCAGCTCGTCGGGGCTGCCGACAAGGTCGGTCAGGCGCATGCCGGGCCGGTATTGCACTCCGCCGCTGCGGTGGACCTGGCCGACCAGGCGGACCGCGCCTTCCAGGCTCCCGCGGATTGCGTCGATCTGTATGGCGTCGCCCGACTTCAGCTGCGTGCCCGCGCCCTGGGGCGTTTCGAGGTCCAGGCTGATGAATGTCCGGTTGCCGCTGGCGTCGATGCGCTCGACCCGGGCCGTGCCACGGTCGGCCTCGGGCGTCAGCCCGCCGGCGAGACGGATCAGGTCAGAGGCGGTCTCCCCGCCCTTGAGCTCGTAGATCGCGGGCCGGCGCACTTCGCCGCTCGCCGCCACGGTCGTCCCCACGGGCGGGATGAATATGACGTCGCCGGGCAACAGGCGCGCGTCGTTGCGCGTATCGCCCCTCAGCAGCAGGTCATAGAGATCCAGGTGCTGGAGCACGGTCCCGTTCCGCTTGATTTGAATGTCCCTCAAGGAGCCGATCGGCTTGACGCCGCCGCTCGTGAACAGCGCATTGGTGACCGTCGACAGGCCGCTGATCGTGAACGACCCCGGCCGCACGGCCTCGCCGAGCACGAACACCTGGATCGAGCGCAGGGCGCCCATCGAAACGCTGGCGCGCATGCCGATCATCTGGTCCGCGATGCGCTGCTCCAGCAGTGCTTTCGCCGCGTCGAATCGCATGCCGGCGATCGCGACCGGGCCGAGCTGCGGCAGGTCCACGACGCCGTCCCGCCCGACGACCAGCGTGTACCAGCCGCCGTTCTCGCCGATCAACTGCAGTTCGATCGTGTCGCCTGGCCCGACGACATAGTCGGACGGAACCGGGATGTCGGTCGCCGGCGCGAAGGTCGTCGGCACGTTGGTGAACAGGTCATAACCAAACGGTTTCAGGACCGGCTCGACCGGCAACAGCTGGACCCAGAAAGTCATGGACTGCAGCTGCGGGTCGCTGTTGAGGCGCTGCCCGGCCTCCTCGGCCGTCAGTCCGGCGAGCGCGACGCGCAGCGGCCCGGGCAGGACGAGTTGCCCGGTGCGATCGAGCTGGTAGGGATTGCCTTCCAGGATCCGGCTCCTGAATTCATCGAACGTCCGGTTGACTTCCGGTGCTGCCGCCACCGGCGTCGGCAACAGCGGGGATGGCGTCTCCACCTTCTCGGTGACGTCGAGCAGCAGCGTGTCGCCGGCCTTGAGGCGCGGCTCGAGCTCCGGCGCCGCGACTTCGGGAAGCGGCAGGTCGACCGGGATCGCGCCCTCGTTCGGCATCGCGGTCGGCGATGTCGTCGACTGGGTGGACGTCGACTGCGGCAGCGAAATCCCGGAGCGGCTGAGCTGGTCCAGCACCTGCCGTTGCTGTTCCGGCGTCAGGGATTTATACGCCTCGATCTGGGCGGCGGTCGGCGTCTGGGCGACCGCCGGCGGCATTGCGACCGCCAGGAGAAAGAGCGCCGCGCACACGCCCGTGGCCATGCCCTGCCGACGCATCAGAATCGTCCAGACCATTGCAGGTATCCCCGAAAGTCTTCCTGGTGGACGCCCTGATCGCCGGCGTCTCGCTCTTCATATCCGATGCCGACCCGCAAGTCACCTCCGAACAGCATCCGGCGATGATGGAAGTCGATGGACTGTATGGTTTCGGGAAACAGCGACACGGAATGAACGGGGTTGGCGCCCGCCCGGTTCTCCTTGGCGTGCTGGAGGGCCAGCTCCCAGCTGCTGCCGTCGCCGTCGACCAGCATCAGGCCGGCCGCGAGCTGCCGGCTGTCGCCGTCGATGGCATGACCGATCGCACGGTCGTAATACTGGTAGCCGTCGTGATAGATCGCGTTGCGGTAGGCACAGCCGAATTGCGGCGGATTCTCGTTGAAGGCGCAGGCGGTATCGGCGGCCTCGAGATGCGCGCGCCAGGATCGCTCGCCCCACCCCCCCAGAATTCGATGCCCGCGAGGCCGAGATACTTGCTCGGCATGTGATTCGCTTCGTCTTCGCCGATCGCCTGCGCATAAAGCGCCACGGGCATCCAGGGCACCGACCAGCGCAGATCGATGCCGCCAAGCTGGTTGCCCGGCTGCCTGGCAGGCGGCTGGCCGTTGTCGTTGCCGGTCAGCAGATCCCAGAACGTCCCGGCGTCACAGGGTCGACCATCCCCGCACCATTGCGCCGTGCGCGACAGGCCGACTTCAACCCGCGCGTGCGGCTTCCAGGTCGCGCGCATGCCGAACAGCTGCGCATTCGGCGCATCGGTTCGCTCGCTCTCGAGCTGGCCCATCGTCGCCACGAACCGCCACTGCCCGATCCATCGCAGCCATGGATGCTCGAAGGCGTCCGAGTAGTTGCGCTCGATCGTCAGCGACGGGATCGGCCGCGCGTTGCTGCCGTAGATCAGGCTGCCCTCCCAGCCCGGGCCCCACCATCGATCGATGTAGCCCGCGTGCAGCATCCAGTTGCCGAGCACGACGCCGAGGTAACTGCCGTCCGGCCGGATGCTCTTGCCGTCGGACGCATCGGCAACCGCAGTGGCCTGCGCGCGGAATGCCAATCGTCCGCCCATGAACTGGGCGTCGGCGGAAATCTCCCCGGTCTCGCGCGGGACGTCGTCGAAGCGGCGCAGCGCCATCGGGTTTCCGGAGCCTGCCAGGCGGGCGTCGAACCGCAGCGCACCCGCGCGCGTGGCTTCGGCGGCGGCCCGGCGCACGCGGGCGAGCGCCGCTTCGAGGTGCAGCGGCCGTCCGGACGAGTTCGCCGCCTCGCCGATGTCGCGCGCGATCTCGGGCCAGGACACCGGCCAGGTCGAGAGCGGCGCATGCACGAGGCCTGCGTCAGCGAGCAACTGCAGGTCATGACGCAGCCTCGCATCCCCGGGCGCGAGCCAGGGATCGGCCAGCGCGGCGGGGATCGCGCAGCCGGCGAGGACGAGCCCGGCACAAATCCGCCGCGCTACCCGGGACGTCACGCAGGAAATGGATGTAAGCACATGATCCAATTGGCAAAATAGCCGCGCATTGTAGTCCCCCGCAAACGGTGCGCGCAACCGCGTCCGCGGGTCAGCCGTGGCGCGCGATCCATTCGGCCAGGCCGGCGAGCTCCGCGGGCGGCCGCGATCGCGAGAGCGGCAGCAGGCCCGCGCAGATCCTCTTGCCGAGTTCGACCCCCCACTGGTCGAACGGATTGATGTTCCACAGCACGGACTCGACGAAGACCTTGTGCTCGTACAGCGCGATGAGGGTCCCCAGCATGCGCGGATCGAGTCGCGGAAAGGCGATGAGAGACAGCGGCCGGCTGCCCGGGTGCACCCGGTACGGCTCGCTCGAGGCGTGGCCGCACATCAGGGCGTGCGCCTGCGCCAGGCAGTTCGCGATCACGAGTTCATCGGCCTGCCGGTCCGCCGCGCCCGTGAGCGGCAGGAGGAAATCCATGCTGACGTCGGCGGTGCCCTGGTGCAGCAGCTGGAAGAAAGAATGCTGTGCATTCGAGCCCGGCTCGCCCCAGATCACCGGGCCGGTCTTCGTGGTGACGGGCGCGCCATCGCGCGTCGTGCGCTTGCCGAGGCTTTCCATTTCGAGTTGCTGCAGGTAGGCCGGCAGTCGCGCCAGCCGCTGGCTGTACGGCAGCACGGCATGGCTGCCGCAGGCCCCGGCGTTCCGGTTCCAGTGGCCGATGAGCCCGAGGAGCGCGGGCAGGTTGTGCCCCCAGGCGCTGGTCCGGAAGTGCTCGTCCATGGCGCGGGCGCCGGCGAGCAACGACTCGAAGTGCGCCGTGCCGATGGCGAGCTCGAGCGACAGGCCGACGGCGGACCAGAGCGAGTAGCGGCCGCCGACCCAGTCCCACATCGCGAACCGCGCATCGCTCCCGACGCCGAACTCGTCCATCGCCGCGCCGTTCACGGACACCGCGGCGAAATGCCGCGGAACCGCCGATTCGCCGAGGCTGGCGGCGAGCCACTCGCGGACGCGGCGCGCGTTGGAAAGCGTTTCCTGGGTCGTGAACGTCTTGGAGCAGATGATCACGAGCGTGCTTCCGGGATCGAGCACCGGCGCCAGGTCGGCGAATTGCGTGCCGTCGACGTTGGACACGAAATGGCAGCGCAGCAGGCCCGCGTCGTAGGGCGCGAGCGCCGCGGTCGCCATGGCGGGACCGAGGTCACTGCCGCCAATCCCGATGTTCACGACGTCGGTGAATCGCGCGCCGCCCAGGCCCCGGCGACGGCCGGCGTGCACGTCGGCGACGAAAGCCGCGCATTGCGCACGCACCGCGAGGACCTCCGCATGCAACGGGGCCAGCGACTCGGGCAGGGCGCAGCCGGCAGGCGCGCGCAGCAGCGTGTGCAGGGCGGCGCGGTGTTCGGTCTCGTTGACCGGCCGCCCGTCGAACAGGGCGTCGATTCGCCCGCGCAGTCCGGTCGAATCCGCCAGCCCGATGAGGGCGTCGAGCGCGTCCCCGTCCACGCGCTGGCGGCTGAAATCGAGGAGCACTCCGCAGGCCTCGCGCGAGCAGTGGCCGAAGCGCCCCGGGTCGTCCTCGAACAGCCGGGCGACCGGTGTCCCGGCCAGGCGGCGCGCATGGCTTTCGAGGGCCTCAGCCAAGGTTGGTGACCCGGGGATCCGGCGGGCCGCCGTCGCGGTAATAGTCGAGGTACCACTCGACGAACTTCGCCACGCCCGTCTCGACCGGCGTGGACGGCCGATAGCCGACGTCCCGGACCAGGTCCTCGGCATCCGCCCAGGTATCCGGCACGTCCCCGACCTGCAACGGGAGCAGGTTCTTTTCCGCCTTGCGCCCGAGGCAGCGCTCGAGCACCTCGATGTAGTGCATCACTCGACCGGGCGGTTGTTGCCGATGTTGTAGATACGGTAGGGCGCCTGGCTCGTCGCCGGATCGGGTTCGTCGCCGTCCCAGGCCGGGTTCGGCGCGGCGATGCGTCGAGGGCCGCGACCACACCCTCGCGATGTCGTCGATGTAGGTGAAGTCGCGGCGGTGTTGCCGTGATTGAAGACGTCGATCGGCTCGCCGGCAAGGATTGCCCGTAAAGAGAAACAACGCCATGTCGGGCCGGCCCCATGGGCCGTATACGGTAAAAAAACGGAGTCCAGTAGTCGGAAGGCCGTAGAGGGTGGCATAGCTGTGCGCCATCAGCTCGTTGGCCTTCTTCGTGGCGGCGTAAAGGACACCGGATGATCAACATTATGGTAAACGGAAAACGGCATTTTCGTATTGGCGCCGTAAACAGAGCTGGAAGAAGCGTAAACGAGGTGCTCAACAGCGTTGTGCCGACAGCCCTCGAGGACGTGCAGGGT
>CAVTVX010000015.1:0-23840 GCA_963738285.1 uncultured Gammaproteobacteria bacterium
ATGGCGCGGCAGTGGTTCGAACGTCAGCCGCGCCGGACACTTGCAGCACTCGCGACCTTTCTGCAGCGACGCAGTTGTGAGTCGATCGTCCCTTCGGCGATCAACTTGTGTATGTGCGCGATGCGCTTGAATCGCTCGCCCTCGAAGTCCTCGAGGGTCAGGCCGACGCGACGGAACGTGTCGTGCAGCTGTTCGATGCCGCGCCGGGCCGTCCACTGCGGCTTGAATTCGTGAAGCGTCCGCGAAATGTGATTGCAGTCCACCCGGTAGCAGCGCTTGTCCGGCGCGGCGTCCTCGGCGAATCCGATGCGGCTGCCCGGAACCACCTGGCGGACGATCTCGGCGATGTCCCGGATCTGGTAGTTTTCGGCGGTCGTCCCGACATTGAAAGCGCGGTTGTGGACCCGTTCGCGGTCCGCCTCGAGCGTCACCGCATAGGCGAGCGCGATGTCTTCCACGTGGACGATCGGCCGCCAGGGCGAGCCATCGCTCTTCAGATGGACTTCGCCCGTCGTGAAGGCCCAGGCCACGAGATTGTTCACGACCAGGTCGAACCGGATCCGCGGCGACATCCCATAGGCGGTCGATGCGCGCAGGAAGACCGGGCTGAACGTATCGTCCGCAAGCGTTGCGACCGCCCGCTCGACGTTGACCTTGGATTCCCCGTACGGCGTGACGGGGCGGAACGGCGCCGACTCGTCGAGGAAAGCGTCGCCGCTGGCGCCATAGGTGCTGCAGGACGAAGCGAACACAAAGCGCCTGACGCCGGCCTGCCTGGCGAGCCCGGCCACGCGAACCGACGCCTGGCAGTTGATGGCGTCCGTGAGGGCCGGATCGTAGTCTCCCAGCGGATCATTCGAGAGCCCGGCCAGGTGGACGACGGCGTCGACCCCTTCGAACATGTGCGGTGCCGCATCGCGGACGTCGCAGTCGAATTCGGGTACCTCATGCAGGTTGCCGCAATAGGTGCACTCGTCGAACAGGTCGCTGTCAAGGCCCGTGACCTGGTGTCCGCGCCCGACCAGGAGCGGCACCAGAACCGACCCGATGTAGCCCTTGTGTCCGGTGACGAGGACTTTCACGAATCCTGCTCCGGTTCCGACGCGACGTGGCGGCTTCGCAAAACCTGAAGCTCCGATTTCCGCTGTTCCATTGCCCTTCCCCCGATTTCGGCCGACACGCGGTCGGTAATATTGCGGTCGTCCTACAGGACCCGCCGCTTTCCCAGGTGTCGCGACCGGAGGGCCGATCTCGTCGTCAGCAGCCCGTGCGTGCGCATTCCGCGCGCTTGTGCTCGCAAGTACCCGTGGAAATCATCCCCCGCGCGGTTCCAATTGTATTCCGTCGCCACCCATCTCCCAAATGACGATCACGTGAATTGTGAATTCAAGCAGGCTGATGTCCTATGAGCGCTCCCGCAGCATGCGCCCGGTGAAGGCCATGAAGGTTTCGATCAGCGGGCGGTCCAGGATGAAGAGCGTGGCCACGTAGACAAGACCGCCGCCCAGGACTTCTGCGGCCAGCACGACCCAATTCGCCGGGGCCACGCCGGGCAGCCACCGGACCGAGACCATGAACGCCGCCATCAGGCCCCCGGCAACCGCGAGGGGCAGCATGGGCCGCAGCACGCGCGCCGGGGAAATGCCGAGTGAACGGCGCAGGACGACCAGGCGCACGGGCAGCATGATCCAGGCCCGCACCGCCATCGCCGCGGCGAACCCGATGACGCCGAATGGCGCCAGGATTGCGAACAGCAGCAGCAGGAGCGCAAAACCCGCGACGGCCAGCTTGAGACTCAAGCCGACGCGCCCTGTTCCCTGCATGAGCGTCACGGTGAGCTGGGACAACGGCGCCACCAGGCCCGCGATGGCCAGTATCCCGAGTGCGTTTCCGGCTTCGAGCCATTCCTTGCCGAAAAGCATCGGCACAAGCTCGTCGGAAAGCGTCGCCAGGACGACAAAGCCGGGGACTGCGAACAATCCCGTGAGCCTGAGCGCGAGCGTCAGCATCGGACCCAGGCGGGCCGGGTCGGCCTGCGCTTCCGCGAAGCTCGGCAACGTGACGCGTATCGCCGGACGAATGGCAAGCTCGCTGCTGAGGTTGAAGATCTTGGTCGAAAGCGACCAAAGCCCGACCGGTGCGGGTCCGTTGAAGTAGCCCAGAAGCGCGCGTGGCAACAGGGCCTCGCTCACGGTGATCAACCGCTCGCCGAGCACCCGGGAACTGAACCTGAACATCGACCGGAAATGCGACATGGAAAAAGCCATGGCCGGCCGCCACGCCGCCGCTTTCCACAGCACCAGCGCGGTCACGATGGGAAAGAGCAGTTCATAGGCGACGAGGCTCCAGACGCCATAGCCCTTGATCGCCAGCACGATGCCGACCAGGCCGGCGATACCGGTTGCAAGCAGCGCGCGCAGCGCCAGCGGCGCCATTTTCAGCTGCCGCTGCAACAGCGCGGTGGGAACGATGTACAGGCTGACGATCAGCGGATACGGGGCCAGTGCGGGCATGATCCTCGCGAGCCTGGGGTCGTCGAACAGGTAGGCGAGTATCGGCGCGGCAACGAGGATGATCGCGGCCAGCGTGCAACCGGCGGCCAGCACCCCCCAGAACGATGCATTGAGGTGCGACTCCTCGAGATCGGGACGATGCACGATGGCCTGGATCCAGCCGCCCTGGGTGAGAAAGCTCTGGCCGACCAGCACCAGCATCATGGCGAGGCCGACGATTCCATAGGGCTCCGGGCCGAGGAGCCGCGCGAGCACCGCGAAGACCAGGAGTTGCAGGATTTCAGTCGCCCACACCTCCACCGTGGACCAGAAAGCGCCGCCGGCCGCGCGATCCCTGAGGAGATCGCCGCGATGCGACAATGGATTGGATTTCACGAATTGAAGACCCGAAGCCACGCGCGATCCCCGCGATGCAGGGCCACCCGCGCAGTCAAGCACTCAGCTCCAGGTTTTCCAGGGCGGATTCCCGGCTGCCCAAAGACGCTCGAGCAGATGCTTGTCGCGAAGCGTATCCATGCACTGCCAGAACGAATCGTGACGATAGGCCATGAGCTGATTTTCGGCGGCGAGGCGCTCGAGCGGCTCCCGCTCGAACTGTGTCTCGTCGCCCTCGATGTAGTCGAAGACCGCAGGTTCGAGGACGAAGAATGCCCCGTTGATCCAGCCCTCGCTGGTCTGCGGCTTTTCGCTGAACCTCAGCACACGGTCGCCCTCGAACTCCATGTGGCCGAATCGGGCGGGAGGCCTCACCGCGGTGACGGTCGCGATCTTGCCGTGAGATTCATGGAATCGAAGCAGCGCCTTGATATCGACGTCGCTGACGCCGTCGCCCCAGGTCAGAAAGAAGCGATCCTTGCCCAGCCACGGAGCGAGTCGCTTGATACGGCCGCCGGTCTGCGTGTTGATTCCGGTAAAGATCAGGTCGACGATCCAGTCGACGTGGCTTGTCCGGTGGCGCCTGATTTCGCCGCTGCCCGTGTTGACTGTCAGGTCGCCCCACAGGCTCGCGTAGTAAGTCATCCATTGCTTGATGTATTCGCCCTTGTAGCCGAGCGCGATGCTGAACTCGCTGAAACCGTGCCCCGCATAGTGCTTCATGATGTGCCACAGGATGGGCCGGCCGCCGATCTCGACCATCGGTTTCGGCCGAATGTCCGTCTCTTCCGCGAGCCGCGTACCCAGTCCACCGGCCAGGATTGCAACTTTCACGTCATGCCTCTCAGCACTTGCAACGATGTTTCACGGGACTGACCGCAGGCCTGCGGCAGCGAGGAGGCGTGTCTGGAATCGAATGGTGCGGGACCCGTTCAATCGCGAAAAGCATCCGCTGTCGCATGCCGATTCTAAGGCAATGACGATCGCGTCGAAACTCGCCGCCCCGCAGCCGGAAGGGCTCGCTCAGTCGGTCATCCGGCGGCCGCAGCCTCCACGCCGATCGCTCATCTTGTGGGCATGCGGGTTGGCGAAATTGACGCGCCGGTCGCGGGCGCTGCGCCGGTCATTGTGGTGGACGTAACGGCACTGGCACTTCGACCGCGAACACTCGGGCACCGGCAGCGTCGGAGCCGATGACGACAGAAAACGGCGACCCTCCAGCTTGCGCGCCGCTTCGCAGGCCCTGAGGCCCGGCTCGACGCTGACTGCGTGGAATGGGTTGCCGACGCGCCGGTGCTCGACCGGCCGGTCCGCGTAGCGAACTTCCGCGCCGATCCTCTTTCTCATCAACCAATCCGAGAGATTGAAGGCCAAGGCCACACCTCCTGTGCGCCCTCGATCAGTTTAACCGCATGCGCCGGCCGCTTGTCCATTCCTACACAATTATGTAACGCAAATCCACGCCCGCCGCGAACGGCCGCATCCCGGCCGCGTGCTACCATGCATCTCATATTGAGCCTTGTCGACGCCCGAAAGGCGCCCCTGCCCCCGAGGATGAATGCCGACCTCTGCATCGTCGGCTCCGGCGCAGCGGGCATGACGCTGGCCTCGGCCCTGCTGCCCGCTGGCCGCGATATCTGCCTCGTGGAAAGCGGGGGATTGGCACCCGACGCCGACACGCAGTCGCTCTACGAACTGGAATCAGTGGGTTACCCGCCACGCCCGGACTACATGTCGCGGGCACGGTATTTCGGCGGCAGCTGCAACCTGTGGGCGGGCCGGAGCATGGCACTGAGCCCGATCGACTTCGAGCAGCGGGATTGGGTCGCGCACAGCGGCTGGCCGATCGGCTACTCCGATGTGGCCCGGTTCTACGGGGCGGCGGCGCGGATCCTCGGCTTGCCGGACCCCGAACGGACTGCCGGGCGCGAAGTGCCCGCCCGTATCTCCGCAGACGAGCGCAGGCTGTTCCAGGGCGACGTGCTCGCCCCGACGATCTCGGTCTGGGCGCGCAGTCCCAAGCGCTTCGGCCCCGATTACCGCCGCGACTTCAAGTCGGCCCGGAACCTGACGGCACTGCTCAACCTGTCCGCCACGCGGATTGTCACGAATCCCGCCGGCAATGCGGTCGATTCGGTCGAGGCGAGCACACTCGAGGGCAAGCGCCTGTCCATTCACGCGCGCCAGTTCGTGCTGGCCTGCGGCGGCATCGAAAACGCGCGCCTGCTGCTCGTGTCGAACGACCGCCAGGCTGCGGGCCTCGGCAACGGGAACGATCTGGTCGGCCGGTTCTTCATGGATCACCCGCGGGCGGTCTTCGGCCGTGTATCGGTCCCGGCGGGCACGGAACTGCCGCTGCTGCGCGGCCGGCCGCTGCGCGACGGCAAGCTGCAACTCGGCATCGGGCTGTCGCCGGAATCCCAGCGGCGCGAGCGAATGCTCAATCACTACGTGACGTTCGAAGAGCTGACGTCCGGCTATGCCGAGGCCAGCTACGCGTCGGTCGTTCAGACGATGAAGGTCGTCCTGCGTCGCGGGCACGCGGGCAGCCGCTGGGACCTGGCCAGGACGCGCGTCGCGGAAATTCCGGAGATGGTTTATCTGTTGAGCCCGAAGGAGCTGATGCCGCACGCGATCTATCGCGCTTATGTCGCCCTGCGCGACCGCCTGCCCGGGCGCCGCGCGCCGCGGGAGTTCGTCGCCGTCTACTTCTGCGAACAGCCGCCGAATCCGGCCAGCCGGGTCGCGCTCGTCCATGAAACGGATCGTCTCGGCGTGAGAAAACTCAGGCTTGACTGGCGCCTGGACGGCGCATTCCGCGACAGCCTGTTCCGCATGCAGGACCTGGTTGCGCGGGAATTCGAGCGCAGTGGAGTCGCCCGGCTGCAGCCGGCGCTGGAGGAGCCCGCATTCACGGACGCGTCGCACCACATGGGGACGACCCGCATGGGCGAGGACGCACGAAGCGGCGTCGTGGATGCGGACTGCCGCGTGCACGGCCTGCGGAATCTCTTCGTGGCCGGCAGTTCGGTGTTTCCCTGCGCCGGCCACGCCAATCCGACGCTGACGATCGTCGCCCTGGCACTCCGGCTTGCAAAGCGGCTGCAGGCGCCCGATGAAGACTGATCGCGATTCGCTTCGCGTCGCCGTCGTCGCGGCCTGCCCATTTCCCCTGGCCCGGGGCACGCCCGTGCGGATCCTGCGGATGGCGGAAGCGCTCGCCGGGCGCGGCCATGAAGTGCATGTCGTCACGTATCACCTCGGATCGGGCGCGGTCTCACCCGCGGTCCGCGTGCATCGCATTCGCGACCTGGGGTTCTATCGCCGGCTGAGCCCCGGGCCTTCCTACCGAAAGCTCCTGCTGGTCGACCCCTTTCTCGTGTCGCTCCTTCGCCGGCTGTTGCGCGAGTGGCCGTTCGACGTCATCCATGCGCATCACTACGAGGGCGTCCTCGTCGGCGCCTTGGCGCGACGCGGCAGGCCGGTGCCGATGGTGTATGACGCGCACACGCTGCTCATGTCGGAACTGCCGTTCTATCCGCTGGGACTTCCGGCCGGAGTGAAGCGTGCCGCGGGCGTCTGGATGGACCGGCACCTGCCGCGGCTCGCCGATCACACGGTCTGCGTCACCGAGACCATCCGCGACAAGCTCATCGGCCGGGCGGGCATGGATCCGCAGCGCGTGTCGGTCATCACCAACGGCGTCGAATTCGAGCACTTCAATTCCCCGCTGCCGGCGCCCCCGACGGAAGACCGCCCGCCGACGCTCGTCTTCACCGGCAATCTCGCCGAGTACCAGGGCATCGACCTGATGCTGAAGGCGTTCCAGCGGGTCCTGCGGCGCGTGCCGGGCGCGCGGCTCGTGGTCGCGAGCGACACGGCATTCGACCCTTATGAGGCGCTCGCGAATGAGCTGGGCATCCGCCGGCAGATCGACATCGTCCGTTCGCCGTCATTCAAGGATCTGCCGGCCCTGCTCGCCGCCGGCGACGTGGCGCTGAATCCGCGCGTGGATTGCGACGGCATTCCCGTCAAGCTGCTAAATTACATGGCGGCCGGCCGGCCGGTCGTCTCATTTGAGTCCTCTGCGCCGGGCGTCGTTCACGCCAGGACCGGATGGCTGGCGGCCAGCGGCGACATCCAGGCGTTCGCGGACGGCATCGTGGCGCTGCTGAACGATCGTGCACTGGCGACCCGGCTGGGAGATGCGGCCCGCTCATACGTGTCGGAGAATTGCCGCTGGCCGATCGTGGCCGAACGCTGCGAGACGCTGTATCGCCGCATGATCGAGGCATAGGGAGCCACCGATGGATTTCGCCCGGTCCATGGCATTCGCCCACATCATCTTCAGCATCCTGCTGGTCGGCCAGGCGCTTTTCTGGATGATCATGGCGAGCGTGCTGAGCAGGCGTCATGGCGCGCTCGAAGCCGACCGGCTGCTACAGGCCGCAAATCGCGCCCGTTGGCCGCATGTCGGGGTGCCGCCGTCGTTGCGCATCCCCCTGCCGTGGATCGCCTGGCTCACGCTGGCCGCCATCGCCGTCACGGGCGCGGTCGGCCTGATGCTGCGCGGATGGACGGGTGGCTGGCTGTGGTGGACCAAGCTCGGGCTGTTCGCGGCGATTGCGATCATCCAGCTGCCGTTGTCGAGGCATCCCGTCCCCGCCCTGATACGGATCAATTTCGTCCTGGTCATCGCGGCGATCGTCGTTTCGGGCTGGGCCCTGCGCTGAGGCGAATATGACGCTCTATGCCCTCTGTATCGCACTGCACCTGCTTGCCCTGACGCTGTGGCTCGGCCACATGTTCGTCTGGTCGCTCATCGTGGGGCCGGCCATGAAAGGGATCGAGCCTTCCGCGACGGCCGAGACATTGCGTTCCGCGAGTCTGGCCGGCGGAGGCATTGGCTGGCCGGCGTTGGCGATCCTGGTCGCCACGGGCCTGTACCTGCTGAACCAGCGCGGCATCACACTCGCCGATCTCGTCTCGGGATCGGCATTCAGCGGCACCCAGGGCACGGTGCTTGCGGTCAAGCTGCTGTTCGTCGCCGCCATGATCGGCTACCAGGCCGCGTTCGGTCATCGCGCGTCATCGGTCGCGATCTACGTCAACATGCTGTCGGCCCTGATCGTCGTCGGCGCCTCGGTGATCCTCGTCAGGGGCTGGGTTGGATGAGCCGCCGGCCGGGCAGAACCCTCGTCGTCGGTTTCGAGCTCGGCGACGCGCACCTGGTGCACGCCTGGGCGCAGGCCGGCCATTTGCCGGCGATTCGCGACATGATGGACCGGGGATGCTGGGGATGGCTCGAAACGACGGCGGACCGGCTTCATATCTCCGCCTGGCCTTCCATTTATACGGGCGTGCCGCCTGGCGAACACGGCGTCTACTTCACGTTTCAACCCGCGCCCGGCCTGCAGGGCTACCGCCGATTCCATGACGGCCTGTATGGCCGTCCGACGTTCTGGAGCCTGCTGGATGCCGCCGGCCGATCCTGCGCGGTGCTGGACCCGCCGTATTCGCATCCGGAACCGGGCTTCAGCGGTTCCTACGTCCACGACTGGGGCAGCTGGGCCCATTACCTGAAAACGGGATCCGTGCCCGCCGACCTGCTGCCGCGCATGGAGCGGGCCTGCGGCCACTACCCGCTTGGGCTCGAGGCCAACGATCTCGGTCTCGCCCCGCTGGATCCGGCGTCCACCGCGCTCCGGCTGACGCAGTCCATCGTTTCCAAGGGCCATGCCACCTGCTGGCTGATGCGCCAATGCCCGCATGACCTGCTGTTCTCCGTATTCGGCGAAACGCATGCGGCGGGACATTACTGCTGGTCAACCGATCTGTCCGGCGGCAATGCGCGCCTGGCAGAGTCGCCGATGCGCTCCGTGTACGAAGCGCTCGACCGGGCAATCGCGTCGATCCGTCGCGATGCCGGCGAGGATGCGACGGTCATCCTGCTGTCGGGCGACAGTGTCGGTCCGAACCACGCCGGCTGGCACCTGCTTCCGGATGTGCTGGAGCGCCTGGGCTACGTCGCGCGCGGGGATCAACCGGGCCAGGCGGCGGGCAGCGCGACCCCGCGCCGCAAGTTCGACCCCGTCAAGTCCCTGCGCGACTTGCTGCCCAGGGACTTCCGCAAGAATCTCGCCCGCAGGCTGCCGACCGCGCTGCGCGATCGCCTGGCGCAGCGCGTGGACTCCGCCGACATCGACTGGTCGGCGACGCGGGCCTACAGCCTCCCGACCGACCTCGAAGGTTATGTCCGCCTGAATCTGTGCGGCCGCGAGCCGCAGGGCATCGTGGCCCAAGGCGCCGAGCACGAGCAGGCGATCCGCGACCTCATGCAGGGCATCGGGGAGCTGCGCGACCCGCAAACGGGCCGTGGTATCGTTCGCGATGTCCTGCGTGCCGATGAGGCATTCCCGGGCCCGCGCGTTGCCTGGCTGCCGGACCTGATCGTGCGCTGGGAGCCGGGCGCGCCGATCACCGCAGCCGCGTCGCAGCGGATCGGCGTGGTGACCGGGGCTTCGCCCGATCCCCGTCCGGGGACTCACCAGGGCCCGGGATTCGTGCTGGCGCAAGGCCCGGGCATTCCGCCCGCGACACTGATGCGTGATGGCCATATCGTGGATGTCGCGCCCACCTTGCTGACGCGGCTGGGCGTGGCGGTGCCGGCCCACATGCGCGGCCGCGCCTGGCCGGAATTGACCGCAGGTTGAACATGCAGGGGGCCTCGAGATGAGTATCAGGATCGTTCAGATCGGCGCCGGGATCCGCGGCCGGCACTGGGCCGGGTTCGTGAAGGCCCATCCCGATATCGAATGCGTCGCCCTCGTGGAGCCGGACGCGGCCGCCAGGGACCGGGCGGGCCCGATCTTCGGCCCCGATTGCAGGCTCTTTCCCGACCTGGCTGCCGCGCTGGGTGCGGAGCGCGTAGATGCCGCGCTCGTCGTCAGTCCCTCGGAAACCCACGCGCGCATGGCCGGCGACTGCCTGGACGCCGGCCTGACCGTCATGGTCGAAAAGCCGCTCTCGGTCACCGTCGATGAAGGACGCAGGCTCCTGCAGAAGTCGCATGCCGTCGGCAAGCAGGTCATCGTCGCCGAAAACTACCGCTTCTGGCCGGCTGAACGCACCATTCAGCGGCTGTTGCGCGAGGAATTCCTCGGCAAGCTCGACAACGCGGTGATGATCGATCGCCGGCACCAGCCGAGCCGGACCGAAGGACCGTGGTTCGGGCGCATCGAGTACCCGCAGCTCCAGGAGATCGCCACCCACCACTTCGACAGCCTGCGCGCATTTTTCGGCGCGCGGCCCGTGGGACTCAGCGTGCGGGTCTGGAATCCGCCGTGGACCGACTATCGCCACGGCGCCAACACCGAGGCGCTCATCGATTTCGGACACATGCAGGTGCAGTACCTCGGGACGCTGCTCTCCCATCGCTACGGATTCTCGCTGTGGATCGAGGGCGAGAAAGGCGTGCTCTGGACCAACCGCAAATTCATCGCCTGGCGTCCCGGCGGCAGCCGCTGGTTCCGGCCCTTGCGCAACGACAAGGTGCCGAAGGGCGACGAGCGGCCCTATCCCCAGGGCGGCACGACCTCACTGTTGAACAGCCTGCGCGATGCCGTATCGCAGGGCCGTCGCGCCGATACGCGCGGCGAGGACAATATCTGGACGGTCGCAATGGTCGAAGCCGGGAAACTGTCCGATCGCGAACGCCGGATGGTCAGGCTCGATGAGGTTTACGGCGACCCGGTCACGGATCCGGGGCCGGCGTGACGGTCGGCTCCGCGGGCAGGCGGCGCGTTCTCCTGATCGGGCTCGACAGCGCGGACGCCGAGCTGATCGAAAAATGGTCGGACGACGGCACGCTGCCCGCGCTGGCCCGCATGCGGCGTGAGGCGACCTGGAGGCGCCTCGGCACGACCGCGGAAATCATGCACGTGTCCGCCTGGCCGACGCTCTACACCGGCACGACACCGGGACATCACGGCATGTACCACGCGTTCCAGGTGCGTGCCGGCCAGTACGGAATCCAGCGCACCGATCCCCGATGGTGCGCGCAACCGCCGTTCTGGCAGGCGCTCGATGCCGCCGGCCGACGCTGCGTCGTATTCGATGCATTCATGGATTACCCGCTGCACGGATACGGGGGCCGGCAGATCCTGGAATACGGGACCTGGACCTGGTTCGGAGCGCCCGGCTCGACGCCACGGGGGCTGCTCGGCGATCTCAAGCGCCGCTTCGGCCCCTACCCCGCGCCCGAACACGCGGATCTCGTGCAGGTTCCGGACGATCCCCGGAAATTCCGGGACCAGCTGGTCGCCGGCGCCGCGCTGAAGGCGCGCATCACCCGTGCCCTGATGCAGGAACAGGATTGGGACTTTCTCTTCGTGACCTTCGGCGAGGCGCACGGCGCCGGACATTACCTCTGGCACTTCGGCGACCGCGACTACCCGCTGCAGCCGGCCGAAGAGTCATTGCGCGGCCTGCCGCTCGTGCGCGATGTCTACGCCGGCATCGATGCCGCCATCGCGGACATTCTCGGGGGCGTGGACGACAGAACGACCGTCATCGTGACGTCCGCCGACGGCATGGGCCCGAATTACTCGGGTTGCCACCTGATGCCTGAATTGCTGCACCGCATGGATCTCTTTCACGGCGGCGGCGTGAGCGGCGGCCGGCCGGGCGCCAGGCCGCGCACGGGGTTGCTGCAGTCCATGCGCCAGGCCGTGCCGCTGGAATTCCGTCAGAGCGTGACTCGCTGCCTGCCGAAACCCATGCGCTACAAGCTGGGCATGAAGTGGGTCAATTCGAGCGTCGACTGGTCGAGATCCCGGGTGTATTGCATCCCGAATTCCAATGAAGGCTATTTTCGCGTCAACCTGCGCGGGCGGGAACCGACGGGATTCGTCGCGGCCGGTGCGGAATACGAGGACATACTCGGCCGGCTCCAGGCCGAACTCGCCGGGCTTCGCGAACCGCGCACGGGCCGGCGCGCCGCGGAACGAACGACGCGGATCGACGGGACCTATTCCGGGGCGAGACGCGCCGATCTACCCGACGCGGTGATCTCCTGGAACCTGGATGCGCAGGTCGTCGATTCCGTGGACACGGCGGGCTACGGCCGGATCAACGGTCAGCCAGGCTATGCGACCTCGCCTTTCTACACCGGCAATCACCGGCCCACGGCATTCGCGCTGACTCGGGCTCCGGACTGGTCTCAAGCCCCGGATGCCGGCACACCGCAGGTCATCGACATCGCGCCCACCGTGCTTTCGCTGCTCGGCGTGGATGCGCCGAAACGCTACGAAGGCCGCAGCTGGCATCGCGGCGGGCCATGAGCGATTCGACTCGGCTAGACTGTCACGGGGAGATTCCGGCGCATGCCTAAACTGCTGAACTCAAGACAGGTCCTCGTGACCGGCGGCGCCGGATTTCTCGGTTCGCACCTCTGCGACGCGCTGCTCGCGCAGGACTACTCGGTCATCTGCCTCGACAACTTCTACACCGGAAACCGGCAGAACGTGTTCCACCTGCTCGATGACCCGCGATTCGAGCTCATCCGGCACGACGTCACGTTCCCGATCTACCTGGAAGTCGACGAGATCTACAACCTGGCCTGCGCCGCCTCGCCGGTCCACTACCAGTTCGACCCGGTGCAGACCACCAAATCGAGCGTGCACGGGGCCATCAACATGCTCGGCCTCGCCAAGCGCGTGAAGGCCAGGATCCTGCAGGCGTCGACCAGCGAGGTCTACGGCGATCCGGACGTCCACCCGCAACCCGAACAATACTGGGGCAAGGTCAACCCGATCGGCCCGCGCGCCTGCTACGACGAGGGCAAGCGTTGCGCCGAGACCCTGTTCTTCGACTATCACCGCCAGCACCAGCTGCTGATCAAGGTCGCGCGCATCTTCAACACCTACGGGCCGCGGATGCACCGGAACGACGGGCGCGTCGTGTCGAATTTCATCCGGCAGGCCCTGCTCGGCGAGCCGATCACGATCTACGGGGACGGCCAGCAGACCCGGTCGTTCTGCTACGTCAGCGACCTGATCGACGCGCTGATCGCGCTCATGAACACGCGTGACGACTTCACGGGCCCGGTCAACCTCGGCAATCCGCACGATTTCACCATGATCCAGCTCGCGGAGCGCGTCATCGCGCTGACGAACTCGAAATCGAAGCTGGTGAGGGAACCGGCGCCGGTCGACGATCCGCGCCAGCGCAAGCCCGACATCGGGCTGGCCGCGCGCGAGCTGGGCTGGCAGCCGAAAGTACAGCTCGACGAGGGACTCAGGCGCACCATCGAATATTTCGACCGGATCCTTGCGAAGAAGGACAAGTCCTGACAGTCCTCGCCGGCGCGCCGTCGCTCCCCTTGCACGCATGAGTCCATTCGCCGCCAAGCCCGCACTCTGCATCCTGAACTACAACGGCGAGGCGATCCTGCCGCTTGCGCTCGAGGCCGCCTGCGCGATTGCGGACAGTTTTTCGGAGATCGTGGTGCTGGACAACGGTTCGCAGGACGGCAGCCGCGAGCTGATACGCCGGGACTTTTCCGGCGTGCGGCTCATCGAGCTGGGCGACAACCTGGGTGCCGCCGGCGGCCGCAACGCGGGTCTGCGACTGCTGGCCTCCGACCTGATTCTCCTGATGGACAACGACGTCGCGCTGACCGAAGACTGCGTGAAACGACTGGTCGAGGCCCTGTGGTCGCGGCCCAAAGCCTCGATCGCCGTGCCGGCGGTGGTGTACGGCAACCAGCGGGAGATGGTCCAGTATTGCGGCGCCGGATGCCATTACCTCGGCCAGCAGACATTGGCGAACGAGGACGTCCGCGTGGACCGCATCGATGCCGCGGTCTTCGAGATGGACTCCCTGGTCTCCTGTTGCCTTCTCATCGACCGTTCGCGGCTGCCGGGACCCGAATTTTTCGACGACGCGTTCTTCATCTATTTCGAGGATCACGAATACGGCGTGCGGCTGCGCGCGCTGGGATCGTCGCTGATCGCGGTTCCGGCGGCGCGCTGCTTTCACGGCCAGGGCACGGCGGGGCTCTCGATCCGCCAGCTCGGCGACTACTCGAGCCGGCGCGTGTTCTTCCTGATACGCAACCGCTGGCTGTTCCTGCTGAAGATCTACTCGTTGCGCAGCTGGCTCGTGCTGCTGCCGATGCTCCTGTTCTACGAGGCTTGCCAGCTCGCAATCGTCGTCAAGAAGGGCTGGCTGCGGGAATGGTGGCGAGCGGCCGCCTGGACATTCGGCCATCTGCCTTCCATCCTGCGTGAGCGGCGGCGCTTCCAGCGGTTGCGGCAACGCCATGACGGCGACCTCGTGACGGGTGGCCAGCTTCCGTTTCGCAGCGAGCTGACCGCAGGCGACTTCGAGCAATTCGCGCGACGGATGCTCGGCCGCATTGCCTCCGGCTACTGGGCGCTCGCATCGCCGTTGATGAGACGCGAGCGCCATCGGGACGCGGCGTGACGGGGGCGCGGCGCCTGAAGATCTGCTATGTCGTGCCCGGGCACGACCTGGTCAGCACGATGGGCCCCACCCGCAATGTCCTCAATCTCGCGCGGGCCATGCGGCCCCTGGCCGACATGACAGTCGCGTTCCGGCGCGTGGCCGACGTCAAGGCCCTCGAGGGAATCCCGATCCTGGAGATTGCTCCCGGCGGCGCCCCTGAGCGCGCCGACGACGCCGCGACGAGCGGCATGGGCTACCTTCAATTCCTGCGCTATCTCCGCGACCTTCGCCGGTTCGTGGCGCAGGAACTCGGGTCCTTCGATGTCGTGCTCGAAAAGAGCTGGCTGCTCTCCGGTTTCGTGGCCGCCCGGTGCGCGGAGCGTGGGCAGCTCGGCGTGCCGGTCGAGAACATCGTCCAGAATGCGGGCCATGCGGCGAGACGGCAGTGGACGAAGTACCTGCGCCTCCGGCTCGGGGCCTGGCTGGCGCGGCGCAACCTGCGCAAGGCTTCCGTGGTCATCGCGGAAACGGAGTTCCTGAAGCGCGAGATTCATCGCCATTGGGGCGTGCCGGCGGAGCGCATCGCCGTGGTCCATCTCGGCCTGGATCGGGACCTGTTTCATCCGATTGACCAGGCCGAGGCGCGGCGGCGGCTCGGACTGTCGGCGGACGCGCTGATCCTGACCTATGTCGGCGTGCTCGACTGGACGCACAATCTCGAGCCGGCCATCCGCGCCCTGTTCGGGACCTGTCCGCCGGAAGTCGAGCTGCACGTGGTCGGCGACGGCGCCCGGCGCGACGAGTACGAGGCGATGTCGCGCGACTGCCCGCGCACGCTGCGCTTCTACGGCAAGGTCCCGCACGACGAGGTGCCCTGGCACATCGCGGCCGCCGACCTCTGCCTCGCTCCTTACGAATCCGCCGCGTTCGCCTCCGGCGAACTCGGCTATTCCACCATGAAGATTCCGGAATACCTGGGCGTCGGGCGCGCGGTCGTCAGCGTGCCGAGCGGCCGGATCCGTTCGCTCGTCACGCCCGGCCGCAACGGGTTCCTGTTCCCGAACGAGCCGGGACCCTGGCGCGAATTCATGCGCGAATTGCCGGACCGGGCGAAGCTCGCCGACATGGGGGCCGCGGCGGCGCAAGTGCCCCAGCCGACCTGGGAATCCACGGCCCAGGCCTATTTCGAGGTCTGCGATCGGGCGCTCCGGGCGCGCCGTGCCGGGCGCCGACACTGATTCCCGCACGATGAAGTCCGGCTTCCCGGAAGGATTCCTCTGGGGTGCGGCCACCTCGAGCCACCAGGTCGAGGGCGGCAATCGCTGGAACGACTGGTGGGAGCTCGAACAGGGCGGGCGGCTTCCGCACCGCTCGGACGAAGCCTGCCGCCATTACGAGCGGTATGAGAGCGACTTCGACCTCGCCCGGTCGTTCGGCCATAACGCCCACCGGCTGTCGATCGAATGGAGCCGCATCGAACCGCGGCCCGGCGAATGGAACCAGGCGGAACTCGATCACTATGGCGACGTCATCTCCGCCCTGCGCCGCCGGGACCTCGAGCCGGTCGTCACGCTGCACCATTTCACGAACCCCGCCTGGCTGGCGCGGCGCGGCGGCTGGACCGCGCGCGGCTGCGTCGAGGCG
The DNA here is from genome assembly GCA_963738285.1 of uncultured Gammaproteobacteria bacterium. Lineage (GTDB taxonomy): Bacteria > Pseudomonadota > Gammaproteobacteria > Steroidobacterales > Steroidobacteraceae > SCUD01. The sequence continues at coordinate 16,002 of CAVTVX010000015.1, forward strand.
TTCACGCGCTATGTCGAGCAGGTCTCCGCCCGGCTGGCCGGATCGGTCAGGTACTGGCTGACGGTCAACGAACCGACCGTCTACGCGAAGCACGCCTACGTGAGCTGCGACTGGCCGCCCTGCGGCGATCGCAGCTGGCGGCGCGCGGCCATCGCCCTGCGCAACCTCTGTCGGGCGCACTGCGCCGCGCATTCCGTGCTGCATCGGCACCGCCCCGACGCGATGGTCGGACTCGCGCACAGCGCTCCCTGGGTCGTGCCCTGCGATCCCGGCCGCCTCGCCGATCGCCTGGCCGCGCGATCGAGGGACTTCGCGCTGAACCGTCTCCCGTTCCGGCTGCTGGGCGCGAACCCGGGCCGGGTGCTCGACTACATCGGCATCAACTATTACGCGCGGCAGGTGGTCCGCGCCCGGTCGGAGAGCGGCGGCCTGTCCCCGTTCGGCACGGAATGCACGACCGACCATCATGGTGCGCCGCGGACCTTCTCGCCGCTGGGCTGGGAAGTGTACGCACCCGGCCTCGCGGACGTGCTGCGCCGATTTTCGCGTTACGGCCTGCCGTTGATGGTCACGGAAAACGGCATTGCCACCGATGATGAAGCGCTGCGTTCGCGTTACCTGCGGGACCACGTCGGCGCCGTCGGGCAATCGGTGCTGTCCGGCGTTCCCGTGCTCGGCTATTTCTACTGGACGCTGATGGACAACTACGAATGGGCCGCCGGCCGCACGGCGCGTTTCGGCCTCGCGCAAACCGACTTCGCCACGCAGGCGCGCCGGCCGCGTCCGGCTGCCGAGGCATTCAGGTCAATCATCGCCTCGGGCGGCTTTCGCTAGACGTTCGGCGCCGGCGCCCAGGCGTTCCTGCAGCGTCTCGGCGATGACCCGGTTGCCGGCAATGTTCGGATGCCCGTCAATCTGAAAGAAAAGCTTGTCGCCGCCGGCCGCGCCCCGGCGCATGGCTTCCGTCAGGTTGACGACTTCGATGCCCTCGGCCGCCAGCGCCTTTTCGAGCGGCAACGTCAGCGACGGAAACTCGGCATCGTGCAACGGAAGGTAGACGGCCTCCTTGGTCGGGAACATCAAGGCGAGGAAATCAGCGCCGTGGGCGCGAGCCAGGTCGCGCGTCTCGACGGTCGCCTGCACGACGCTGCGGAAGGCCGGGCTGGACGGATCGTTGAGTTGAATCGCGCGTTTGTACACGGCCGGAACCAGGTGAAGTTTCTTCCCTCCCGCCATCGACACGGTCTTCGATCCATAGGACTCGCCGACGCTGTCGATCACGGTCTTGATCATCAACAGCACCAGACTGTGCTCGAGGACATTCCGGAGGCGATCCGGCGGCTTTCCACCGTAGAATCTCCACTCCTCGAAATCGCCCGGCGACTCCGCCGCCAGCCAACTGTTGAAGATGTCGTCCCCGACGAGGTCGTTGCCGGGGAAAATCCCGAATACGACCAATTCGGGCTTCAGGTCGAGGCCGAATCGCTCGAAATACCGCAGGTATTGCTGCGGCGACGTGCCCGGCATGCCCAGGTTGACGATGCGCGTGCCCGGCAGGCGCCCGGCCACCCGGTTCACCCAGGCCTGTTCCTTCGCGACGCCCCAGCCGTACACCATGGAGTCGCCGACAATCACGATATCCGCCCTGGCGGGCCAGGGCGACGCGTTGCGAAATCCGTGTTCGTCCGACTCGATCTCGAAGCTGAAATCGAGCGTCTTGATCTCGGTCTTGTAGTAGGGAGGGTATACGTAGCCGAGATAGGGATCGGCGATCGAAACGACCGGCGTCTGAAGCTGGAACATCCGCTTGATCTGGGCGCGTTCCGGAAGCAGCTCCGGATACAGCCGCAGAATCCCTTCTCCCAGCAGCAGCGCCAGGACCATCGCTGCCGGAATCAGCCAGAGCGGGGCATATCGCACCAGCCAGCGCTGTCTCGTTCCTGCGGATTCGTCGCTCGATTTCATGCCGTCCCCGAGTATGCCACCAAAATCAGCCGGTTATTTTTGCCGGCCGAGCAACAACTGAACGTCGCCGGGCATGATGACTCCGACAAGCCGCATGGCGGCGAGCGTGACGATCCCGAGACCCGCCAATTCCGCCAGCAGCCCTGCTCCGGACGACGGAATCCTCCAGCTGAGCAAGCCGACGCCCAGGCTCACGGCCAGCGCCAATATCGCCTGGCGCGGTTCGAGCAACACGCCCAGTTCGCGACGCACGAGCGCGCCCACGAGGATCGTCGAAATGGCGAATGCCAGAACCGCGGCGATCGCGGCGCCCACCGCGCCGAATGCCGGAATCAGGACCAGGTTCAGGACCAGCGCCGCGACGAGCGCGCCAAGGAGACGGTGCGCCGCCTGCGCGGCATGCCCGGTGCCGATCACGATCGCCTGCAACGCGGCCAGCACCGTGAATCCCAGCCCCTGCGCAAAGATCAGGATCGCCAGCAGGATCGCGCCGTGGCGGTAGCTCTCCCCGAAGAACAGGACCATCAGTTCCGCGGCGTTCGCGGCGACCAGTGCGCAGGCGGGCACCAGCAGCACGAGCAGGAACCGCATCGTGCCCATGACCAGCCGGCCGGCGGCGGCATGCTCGCCGGTGCTGCGTGCCCGCGCGATCAGCGGGACGAGGAACGAGACCAGGACGAATCCGAGGATATTCGGACCGCGCGCCAGACTGAGCGCGGCCACGTACTCGCCGCGGATCTCGGGGGCGAGCGCATGTCCCAGCACGCTCAGGAGCCACAGGTCGATCCCGATCAGGCACTGAATGCCGATGTCGCTGACCGTAATCGGCAGCGCAGTGACGAGCACCGTGCGGCGTTCATGCAGCACCGGCCGGAAGATGTGCATGCCGACCCGCGGAACGATCAGCAACGCACCGACGACCGATGCGGCGACATTGACGATCAGGGCGCCCTCGATGCTCAGGGAATTCGTGAAGAACAGGATAGCGATGCCGCCGGCACGGGTCAGCGCGTAGACACAGGCGACGGCGCCGGTGACTCGAAAATCGCGGCGGCCGCTCAGGATGTGCACCAGGACGCGATACAGGCTGAAGAACGGGATGTCGAGAATGGCGATGCGAAACAGCACCGCGCCATTCGTCACATGCAGCCAGTCGGCCAGCCACGGCGCCGCGACCCACAGGACCGCGAATCCCGCGAGCCCGACGCCGAACCCGATCCAGACGCCGGCGCTTTCCAGGGCGGGCTGATCGGACGACGCGCTGCCGCCGATCAGCTTGGTGAGCGCCTGCGGAATGCCGAGCCGGACGATCTGTTCGGAGGCCAGCAGCACGGAGTAGACGACGCCGTAGACGCCGTAGGCGACGGGACCGAACCCGCGCGCCAGCAGCACGGCAATGACGTAGCCGCAAAGCGACAGACAGGCAAAGCCGGCCGAGTTCCAGAGCGCGCCGGCCGCGGCCTGCTCGCCAATCCTGCTCCCGGCACCGGGTGAGGCCATGCGGATCCCCGCGCGCCGGGACGTCAGTGAGCCACGCCGGGCGACCCGCCCGGCGCCGCGGCCGCGGCGGCGGGCGCAGCCCGCCCGGCCTGAGCCAGCGACTCGATGCGCCGGGTGACCTCGTCCGCGCTTTCGCCCATCAGGAACGTCCGGCCCCAGATCTCGAGCCCGACCAGGCTGAACAGTCCATGCGTGCTGCGCCGGTTGCCTGCCAGCATGCGCTCGATGCCGCGGCGGCTGAGCCCGAGGACCGACTCGCAGAAACCGTGGGCGAAGAATGCGGGCGTCGCGAGCGGCGCCATGTATTGCTCGAGCGGCAGCGGGAAGCCCATCTTGCGGCGCCAGATCAGCTCCCGCGGCAGGTAACGGCGCGCGACCTGCTTGAGGATCCACTTGTCGGTATACCGGCCCGTTCGCCATTTGAGCGGCAGGTTCACCGCGAGCTGGCCCAGCCGGTGGTCGAGGAACGGCACGCGCGCCTCCACCGAGGCGCCCATTGACATGCGGTCGAGCCGACGCAGCAACGGCAACAGGAAGTCGCTCAGGTCGGCCAGCATGCTGCCCGATACGTCCTGCGCCATCTCGTCACGAAGGAAACCGTAGGCGGCGCGGCAGCGCTCCTGGGCATCGGCGCGCACGTACCGGTCGATCAGCCCGACCGTGGTCGGCATCAGGTCACGAAATCGATGTGCGTTGACGGGCAGGCCGGCACGCTTGTACACGAGCAGCTCCAGGATCTTGTGAATGCGCCTGGGCAGCAGGTTGAACCAGGGTTCCAGCCGCTGGAGCGTCCTGCGGCGGCGGTAGTTCCAGGCGTAGCCGCCGAACAGTTCGTCGGCGCCCTCGCCCGTCAGCACGACGATCGTCCCCTGCCTGCGCGCGACCTGGCTGACGAGGTAATAGCCCACCGAGTTGGCGAAAGTCAGGGGCATGTCTTCCAGCCAGGTGACGTGCGCCAGGTTCGCGCGGAAATTCTCGGCGGTCAGCTCGAAGGGGTGGAACGGGATCCGCAGCTTGTCCGCCAGCGATTCCGCGAAGCGGCGCTCATCGAGCTCCTTGTCCCCGGCGATCGAGATGTGAAAACCCGACAGGCGGTCGGAATGCCGGGCCGCCATCGCCGTCACCAGGCTCGAATCCAGCCCCCCGGACAGCAATGTCCCGACCGGAACGTCGCTGACGAGCCGCAGGCGGACGGCCTCGTCGAGCCGGGACTCCACCTGCGCAATGACATCGCCTTCCGACAGGCTTCCCAGCCGGCGATAGTCGTCTTCATTGACCTGGTCGACGTGCGAGAACCAGGTGTCCACGGCGAATTTTCCGTCGCGAATACGCGCCACCTGGCCGGGCATCAGCCGCCGGATGCCGTCGATCAGCGTCGCATCCGTGAGCGCATCCACGTTGCGATAGAGCCACCACTGGCTGAGGCTGCGATGGTCGACGGCGTTGCCGCTCCGTTGCGCCATGAGCGCCTTGATTTCCGAGGCGAACAGGATCCTGCCGCGGTCCTCGGTCCAGTAGAGCGGCTTGACGCCGTAACGATCGCGCACGAGGAACAGTTCGTTCTCCCGCCGGTCGTAGATCGCGAATGCGAACATGCCGACGAAGCGGTCGAGGCAGGCCGCGCCCCAGGCAATCCAGGCCTTGAGCATGACCTCGGTGTCGGACTGCGAACGGAAAGCCGTGCCCATCCGTTCGAGCTCGGCGCGGACCTCGCGATAGTTGTAGGCCTCGCCGTTGTAGGCGATCCACCAGCGCCCGGTCTCGTCGCTCATCGGCATGTGGCCTGCGGGCGAGAGATCGATGATCGCCAGCCGGCGCGATCCGAGGCAGGCGCTGCCGACCGACTTGACGCCGGCGTCGTCGGGACCTCGGTAGGCTATGAGATCGCACATCGCCTGCACCGCGCGCTCGTCGTCGGCGCTTGCGGCCGCGCCATCGAGATGGATCAATCCCGCGAGGCCGCACATGACCGGCCCCGTCAGTCCAGCTCGAATCGGTCTTCGTAGCGCTGCTTGAGGTGCTCGGGCTGCCGGCTCTTCTCGAGGATCGCGTTCCCGACCACCAGCACGTCGATCTCGGTGCCCATGAAGCAATGAAAGCTGTCTTCCGGCGTGCAGACGAGCGGCTCGCCGCGCACGTTGAAGCTGGTATTGACGATGATCGGGCAGCCGGTCAGCTCGTCGAATCGCGAGATCAGCGCGTGATAGCGTGGATTCGTCTCGCGATGGACCGTCTGGATGCGCGCGGAGTAATCCACGTGCGTCACCGCGGGAACGGTCGAGCGGGCGACATTGAGCCGCTCGATGCCGAACAGCCGCTTCTGTTCCTCGGTCATCGCAATGCGGTGCTCGGGCCGGACATCGGCCACGAGCAGCATGTACGGGCTGTCGCCGTCCAGCTCGAACCAGTCCGCCACCTTCTCACGCAGCACCGAGGGCGCAAACGGCCGGAACGACTCGCGGAACTTGACCTTCAGGTTGAGCAGCCGCTGCATCGTCGGCGAGCGCGCGTCGCCCAGGATCGAGCGCGCCCCGAGCGCCCGCGGACCGAATTCCATCCGTCCCTGATGCCAGCCGACCGCGAGGCCGTCGGCCAGCGCGCGGGCGCTGCGGTCGATGATCTCCCGCTCGTCCAGCATCTCGAATACCGCGCCGGCGTCGGTCAGCCGTCTGCGGATCTCGGCGTCGTCGTAGGAAGGTCCGAGGTAAGCGCCTTGCATGCCGTCACGCCCATTCACCGCACGCCGCTGCCCGCCCTGGTACAGGTGATACGCGCCGAGCGCCGCTCCGATGGCGCCGCCGGCATCGCCTGCCGCCGGCTGCACCCAGATCCGGTCGAAGCTGCCGCTGCGCAGCAGCTTGCCGTTGGCCACGCAATTGAGCGCCACGCCGCCCGCCAGGCAGAGGTTGCGCTCGCCGGTCTGCTTGCGCACGCCGGCCGCCAGCTTGAGCACGACCTCCTCGGTGATCGCCTGCACGCTCGCCGCGAGATCCATTTCCCGCTGGCCGAGACGGGCCTCGGGCTGGCGCGGCGGCCCGCCGAAGACCGCGTCGAACCGGCTGTTGGTCATGCGCAGGCCGGTACAGTAATCGAAATAATCGAGGTTCAGGCGGAATGAGCCGTCGTCCTTGATGTCGATCAGGTGCTCCTTGATCGCATCCACGTAGCGCGGCACACCGTAGGGCGCGAGGCCCATGACCTTGTATTCGCCGGAGTTGACCTTGAAGCCCGTGAAGTAGGTGAACGCGGAATAGAGCAGCCCGAGCGAGTGCGGGAAATGGATCTCGCGCAGGACCTCGAGCCGGCTGCCGCTGCCGTGGGCGAGCGACGTTGTGCTCCACTCGCCGACGCCGTCCATGGTCAGGACGGCTGCACTTTCAAATGGCGAAGGGTAGAAAGCGCTCGCGGCATGGCTCAGGTGATGCTCGGAGAACAGGAGCTTGCCGGTCCAGTCGACCGATTTGTCGAGGGCCGACCCGAGCTGCTTGATCAGCAGCCCTTTCTGGAACAATTTCTCCTTGACCCAGACCGGCAAGGCCTGGCGGAACGAAGAGAAGCCGCGCGGCGCGAAGGCCAGGTAGGTCTCGAGCAGCCGCTCGAACTTCAGGAAAGGCTTGTCGTAGAACGCGACGAAATCCAGGTCGCCCGGCTTCAGCCCCGAATGACCCAGGCAGAACTGCACCGCGTGCGAAGGAAAGCCGGAGTCGTGCTTCTTGCGCGTGAAACGCTCTTCCTGCGCCGCCGCGACGATCTCTCCGTCATTGATCAGCGCCGCGGCCGCGTCATGGTAGTAGGCCGAGATCCCCAGAATCTTCATCGGGCGATCGCGTCGAGGGTCAGAAAATCGTGTAGATGAATGGCGCGATCGCCGAGCCCTGGGCAAGGATCAGCAGGCCGCCCAGCAGGAGCATGACGAGTACGAGCGGCAGCAGCCACAGCTTCTTGCGCGTCTTGAGAAAGGCCCAGAGCTCGGACAGAAAGTGCATCCCTTGCGCTCCTAGAACTGCTGCGGAAACGTCGAGCCATCCGGACCGGGCGGATTGCGCTCGATCCAGTAGCTGCCCGCCGCAGGCTCGTAGCGTCGGCGCAGCAAGTCGCGGCCCCGCATTCGCATCGCCCCGGCGATTGGCGTCAACAGACCGAAGAAATGACACCCATCACGAGCGGGCTCACGATCTTGTTCAACAAGTGACCGAGGAACATCCAGGCGGCATTGAGCGGATGCAGCACTTTCGCAAATGCCAGCGCGGCCAGCAGGAAGACCGCGGCCAGGACGAACCAGACAACCTCGTGACCGGTTCCCTTCCACAACTGCAAGCCGCCGACGAGCGCGAAAACGACCGCGAACGTGAGCCCGAATTTCCGGTCGCTCGG
>CAVTVX010000016.1:0-298098 GCA_963738285.1 uncultured Gammaproteobacteria bacterium
GACTGGCGGGCACGGCTGCGGCGCGCCATCGGCTGGGCGCTGTTTTTCAAGCTGGTCGCTCTGGCCGTCCTCTGGGCGATGTTCTTTGCGCCCCCGCACCGCATTGCCGTGACGCCCGCGGGCGTCGGACTCGAAACTCGACCTCGGCGATCAGCGGGAGGAATCGCGTGATTGACTTCGCCGTCGTGGATCTCTCGCGGCTCCAGTTCGCGCTGACCGCCCTGTACCATTTTCTCTTCGTGCCGCTGACGCTTGGGCTGTCCATGCTCCTGGTCGTCATGGAGGCGACCTACGTGATGACGGGCCGCGAGATCTGGAAGCGCATGACCCGGTTCTGGGGGTTGCTGTTCGGGATCAATTTCGCGATGGGCGTCGCGACGGGCATCACGATGGAGTTCCAGTTCGGAACGAACTGGGCGTATTACTCGCACTATGTCGGGGACATTTTCGGCGTGCCGCTCGCGATCGAGGGCCTGATGGCTTTCTTCCTCGAGTCCACGTTCGTCGGCCTTTTCTTCTTCGGCTGGGACCGGCTGTCGAAAGTTGCGCACCTGGTGGTCACATTCCTGGTCGCGATCGGCGCAAATTTCTCGGCCCTCTGGATCCTGATCGCGAACGCCTGGATGCAGAACCCGGTCGGCGCGGAGTTCAACTACGAGACCATGCGGATGGAGCTGACGTCGATCGCCGACGTGATTTTCAACCCGGTCGCGCAGTCGAAATTCGTGCACACGGTGGCCGCGGGCTATGTCACGGGCTCGGTGTTCGTGCTGGCGATCTCGGCGTGGTACCTGCTGCGCGGCCGCAACGCGGATTTCGCCCGGCGCTCGATCGCGGTTGCCGCGAGTTTCGGCCTTGCTTCGTCGCTCTCCGTCGTCGTGCTCGGCGACGAGTCGGGCTATACGGTGACCGAACACCAGAAGATGAAGATCGCGGCGATCGAGGGCCTGTGGCATACGGAGCCCGCCCCGGCGCCATTCACGCTGATCGGAGCGCCGGACGTCGAGGCGCGCAGGACACACGCGGAAATCCGCATACCATGGGCGCTCGGCCTCATTGCGACCCGGTCGATCGACAAGGAGGTTCCGGGAATCGTGCCGCTCGTCGAACATGCCAGGGCGCGCATCGAGAGCGGCATCGAGGCACACGAAGCCCTGGAGCGGCTGCGCTCCGATCCCGCCGACACGGCGGCGCGGGCGAAATTCGCGACGCACCGCGACAACCTGGGCTACGGGCTGCTGCTCCTGCGTTATACGGACGACCCGGCGACTGCCAGCGCGGACGACATCGACCGGGCGGCGTGGTCCACGGTGCCGGACGTGCCCGTGCTGTTCTGGACCTTCCGGGTCATGGTGGCCATCGGCTTTTCCATGATCGCGTTGTTCGCCTATTACTTCTGGCTGTCCGCGAAGCAACGCATCGGCGCGAGCCGACGGCACCTGAGGCTCGCCTTCTATGCGCTGCCGCTGCCGTGGATTGCGGCCGAGCTTGGCTGGATCGTCGCGGAATACGGGCGCCAGCCGTGGGCGATCGAAGGCGTCCTGCCGACATTTCTCGGCGCTTCCGCGACTTCCGCCGGCAATGTCTGGCTGTCGCTCGCCGGTTTCGCCGTCTTCTACACGGCGCTGCTGGTCGTCGACGTCTTCCTGATGCAGCGCATGATCCGCCGCGGTCCAGAGGGCCTGGGCTACTGGCCCGTGCGCGAGGGGGAGGCCGTCCATGCCTGAGTACGAATCGCTGCGCCTGGCCTGGTGGCTGCTGCTCGGGGCGCTGCTGGTCGGTTTTGCCGTGACGGACGGCTTCGACCTCGGCCTCGCCGCGATTTTCCGCTTCATCGGCCGCGCGGACGACGAGCGCCGCGCGTTGCTCGAGTCGATCGAGCCGGTCTTTGACGGCAACCTGGTCTGGTTCATCCTGGCGGGCGGTGCCGTGTTCGCCGCATGGCCGCTGCTTTACGCGGCTTCGTTTTCGGCCCTGTACCTGGCGATGTTCCTGGTGCTGGTCGCCCTGATTCTGCGGCCCGTCGGATTCGCATACCGCAACAAGCTGACGGCTGCCCGCTGGCGCAATGGCTGGGATTGGGCGCTGTTCGCCGGCGGCGCGGTGCCCGCGCTGCTGTTCGGCGTCGCCTTCGGCAACTTGTTCCTCGGCATCCCGTTCCACCTGGATGAACTGGCGCGCCCCGTCTACACCGGCGGCTTCTTCAACCTGCTGCATCCATTCGCGCTGCTTTCGGGCGTCGTGTCGCTGTCGATGCTGGTCCTGCACGGCGCCGCCTATGCCGCCATGAAAGTCGAGGACCCGATGGCCGCGCGCGCTCGCACGGCAGGCGCGATCGCGGCGGTCGTGCTTGTCCTGTCCTTCAGCGCCGCCGGGTTATGGGTCGCGAACGGCATTGACGGGCTGCGCATCGTCGGGACGATCGACCCGGCGGGTGCCTCGAACCCGCTGCGCAAGACGGTGGAAGCCGTGAGCGGCGGCTGGCTCGCGAATTTCACGGTCCACCGCTGGATGTCGGCCGCGCCGCTCCTCGCCTACGCGGCGGCGCTCGCCGCCTGGCTCGCGCTGCGCGCCAATCGCGCTGGGGTGGCGTTCATGGCGAGCGCCCTGGCCGTTTCCGGCGTGATCCTGACGGCCGGATTCAGCCTGTTTCCGTTCCTGCTGACGTCCTCCTCGCATGCCGCCAGCAGCCTGACGGTCTGGGACGCGTCGTCGAGCCGATTGACGCTGTTCATCATGCTGATCGCCGTTCTCGTATTCCTGCCCATCGTGCTGGCCTATACGACCTGGGTCTATCGCAAGTTGCGGGGCAAGATCACGCTCGCGCACGTGCGCGCACAGACCGGACTCTGACCGGAATTTTTCGGGGGAAATCGATGTGGTACTTCACGTGGATACTTGGCCTCGGGCTTGCGCTGATATTCGGTATCGTCAACGCGATCTGGTTTGAATTCCGCGAAACCGGGGAGGGCGGCTCGTGAAAAGCGCGGCGGCGGCCGCACTGCTGCTGCTGGCTTTCGCCGCCCAGGCCGAGACATTCCGCTGCGGCCAGTGGATCGCCTCGCCGGACATGTCGACTGGAGAGCTGCTCGAGAAATGCGGCGCGCCGACCAGCAAGAGCGTGGAGGTCGTCGACGTCTATGGGCCGAACGTGCACGGCGCCGGAAACATCAAGCGCGGCACGCAGACGATCGAGCGATGGACATACGACCGCGGCAGCCAGTCGTTCACGATGGTCGTGACGGTCGTGGACGGCGTCATCAAGAGCATCGAGCGCAGCAAGTGATCGTTCGCATATGGCACGGGCGCGTCCCGGCGGACAAGGCCGCCGCTTGCCGCGACTTCACCAATGGCCGTGCGATTCCCGACTACCGGTCGATACCCGGCAACCTGAGCGTGGACGTGCTCGAACGCCGCGACGGTGACGTGACCCATTTCATTACGCTGACATTCTGGGAGAGCCTCGACGCCATCCGCGCATTTGCGGGCGAGGACGTCGAGAAGGCCAAGTACTATCCGGAGGACGCGGGCTTCCTGCTCGAATACGAGCCCCGAGTCGTCCATCACGCGGTCGTGGGCAAGTCCTGAGGCGCCAGGTTCAGAGATCGCCGGCCAGCGCCTTGTAGAGGGCGGCGAGCGCGGTCGCGCGGCGCGTTTCCGACTGGACGTGCTGGTCCTCGAAATCGAGCTGGGTGCGCTCCGCGACCAGCACGGAGAGAAAGTCGCCTGCGCCGACGTCGTACCGCCTGCGCGCGAGTTGCGCGGCCTTGGTCGCAGCCGCGGCCCCGAGCCTGAGCTCGTCCTCGGCGCGGTTCGCCGCACGGAATCCCGCGAGTGCGTTCTCGGTCTCTTCGAGCGCCTTGAGCACCGTCTCCTGGTAGGCGGCGATCGCGCCGTCGCGCCGCGCCTGGGCGGCCTTGACGTGCTGGTGCACACGGCCAAAGTCCAGGAAGCTCCAGGTGATGGAAGGGCCATAGCGCCAGCGTTCGGCCTCCGGCTCGCCGATGAGTTCGCGCGACTGGCTGGTCCAGCCGAACCCGCCGAGCAGCGTGATCTTCGGGAAGTACTCGGCGATTTCGTCGCCGATGTCCGAGTAAGAGGCTGCGAGCTCGCGCTCCGCGGCGCGGATGTCCGGCCGGCGCTTCATCCAGTCCTCCGGCGTCCCGGTCGCGATGAGCTCCGGCAGCCCGGGCACGACGGTCGTTGGGGAGAGGTTCTCCCGCAGCGTCTCGATCGGCCAGGCGGTCAGGACAGCGAGCCGCTGTTCCTCGCGCACGAGGTCGGCCTCGGCGATCGGAACCGAGGCGGAGACGCTGCGCATCTGCGACTCGGCCTGGGCAAGGTCAAGGGCGTTGGAGCTGCCCGCATCGACACGCGCATTGAGGATGCGGACGTTGTCCTCGAGATTGGCGAGCTGCCGGCGCCGGAGCGCGAGGCGTTCGCGCGCGCCGATCATCGAAAACCAGGCCTGCGCGGTTTCCGCGACGATCGACAGCCGTGCGTCGGCGAGCCTGGCCGCATTCGCCTGGGTTCGACGGTCGACGGCGTGATATTCGTTGCGCAGGGAGCCGAACAGGTCGATTTCCCAGCTGGCGTCGAAGCCTGCCCGGTAGGTGTCCGTGCGGATGCCGCCGGGCGCCAGCGGGTCGTCGCTGCTGAACTTGGCCTTTTCCCGTGCGGCCGACGCGGTGACCGTCGGGAACCAGGAGTAGATCGAGAGGCCGGACAGGGCGCGCGTTTCGGCGAGGCGGGCGGCGGCCTGCGCGATCGTCGTATTAGCCGCGAGTGCGCGGGAGATCAGGGCGTCGAGTTCCGGGCTGCCGAAACCCGCCCAGAGCTTCGAGCCGGCAGGTTCAGCCGCGCTCTCGGCAGGCGCCTGGTCGAAGTGCGCCGGCAACGGCAGTTCCGGTTTCTCGTAGCGCGGACCGACAGTGCAGGCCGACACCAGGCCCAGAGTCAGGAGACCGGCCGGGGCCCTACGCATGACGGCGGCGCTCCTTGCGCCTTTCGCCGAGCTTGCGCAGCACGACATAGAAGACCGGCGTGAAGAAGAGGCCGAAGAAAGTGACGCCCAGCATGCCCGCGACCACCGTCACGCCCATGACATAGCGCACCTCGGCGCCCGCGCCCGAGGCGAAGACCAGCGGCGTGACGCCGGCAATGAAGGCAAAGCTTGTCATGAGGATCGGGCGCAGCCGCAGCCGGCAGGCCTCGATGGCGGCCTCGACGATGCCCTTGCCCGCTTCCTCCAGGTCCCGGGCGAACTCGACGATCAGGATCGCGTTCTTGCAGGCGAGGCCGATCAGGACGGCGAGCCCGATCTTGGTGAAAATATTGTTGTCGAGGAACGTCGGCGCGAAGGCGGGCGGCGAGACCGCGAGCCACAGCCCGTGGATGAAATTCACGAGCCAGGTGCCGCCGATCGCCGACAGGAGGCACAGGGGCACGATCAGGATGATTGCGAGCGGCAGCGACCAGCTCTCGTAGAGCGCGGCGAGCACCAGGTAGACCAGCAGCACGCACAACGGGAACACCAGGAGCGCGGTGTTGCCCTGCGTGATCTGCTGGTAGGTGAGGCCGGTCCACTCGATCGTCATGCCGCGCGGCAGCACCTGGTCCGCGATCGCGCGGGCCTTCTTGAGCCCGTCCGCGGAGGAGAGCACCGCGGGATTGAGTCCGGCCGACACATCGGCCGCGGCGTAGCCGTTGTAGCGGATCACGGGGTCCGGGCCGTAACTCGGCTTGATGTCGACGACGGTGCCGAGCGGCACCATCTCGCCGCGATTGTTGCGGACCTTGAGGCCCTCGACGTCCTGCACCGTCGCGCGGAACGGCGCGTCGGCCTGCGCGTACACGGAGTAGGTCCTGCCGAACAGGTTGAAATCGTTGACGTAGGCCGAACCCAGGTAGACCTGGAGCGTGTTGTAGACATCGGTCAGCGCGAGGCCGAGCTCCTTCACCTTGGTCCGGTCGACGACGGCGTCGAGCTGCGGCACGTTCGACTGGTAGGACGTGAAAGTCGCCATCGGGTCGAACCCGGGCGTGCCGCCGAGAGCGCCGATGAGGCCCATCGTGTTGTTATAGAGGTCGCCGTAACCGATGGCGCCGCGGTCCTCGACATAGAACTCGAGACCGTTCGCGCTGCCGAGGCCGAGCACCGGCGGGGGCAGCAGCGCGAAAGCGAGCCCGTCCTGGATCTGGCTGTAGCCCATGTTGATGCGCATCGCGATCTCGCCGGCCTCGATATCGCGTTCATCCGACGGCTCGAGCCCGATGAACATGACGCCGACGTTCGGCGTCGCGACGAAGTGCACGGCATTGAGCCCCGGGAACTGCACGACGTTCTTGACCCCGGGCACCTGAAGCGCGATGTCGCCCATCTTGCGCATCACCTTCTCGGTCCGGTCGATCGTGGCGGCCTCGGGCAGCTGCAGGATGGAGAACAGGTACTGCTTGTCCTGGGTCGGGATGAAGCCGCCCTGCACGGCGCGGAATCCGATCACGGCGACCACGATCAGCACGGCGTAGATGACGAGCAGGCGCGGGGCGCGCGCGATCGTGCCGCCGATGCCGCCGGAATAGCGGTCGCCGAAGCCGTGGAAAACGCGGTTGAACGCGGCAAAGGGCCTGCCGAACGCGCGCTCGATCCAGCGCCCGAGCGCGTCCTTTTGCGCATCGTGCGGCTGCAGCAGCATGGCCGCCAGCGCCGGCGACAGGGTCAGCGAGTTGAAACCGGATATGATGACCGCCGCCGCGATCGTCACCGCGAATTGCCGGTAGAACTGCCCGGTGACCCCGCCCAGGAAGGCGAGCGGCACGAACACCGATGCCAGCACCAGCGTGATCGCGACGATCGGCCCCGAGACCTCGCTCATGGCCTGGTGCGCGGCATCCCGCGGCGATTTGCCCGACTCGATGTGGCGCTCGACGTTCTCCACCACGACGATTGCGTCGTCCACCACGATGCCGATCGCGAGCACCAGGCCGAAAAGCGTCAGCACGTTGATCGAGAAGCCGAGCAGCCACAGGATCGCAAAAGTGCCGATGATCGACACCGGCACCGCGACCAGAGGGATCAGGGACGCCCGCCAGGTCTGCAGGAACAGCACGACGACGATGACGACCAGCGCGATCGCCTCGAGCAGCGTCTCGACGACGGACTTGATCGAATCCCTGACGAACACCGTGGGGTCATAGACCACCGACCAGTGGACGTCCTCCGGGAAGCCGCTCTCGAGCTCCCGCATCCGCTCGCGGATCGCGCTCGAGAGCGCGACCGTGTTCGCGCCCGGGGCTTCGAAGATAGCGATGGCGGCGGCGTCCTCGTTGTTGAGCAGCGAGCGGATCGCGTAGGAGTTCGCGCCCAGCTCGATTCGGGCGACGTCCTTCAGGCGCGTGAGTTCGGTGCCCTCGGATTTCAGGACGATCTCGCCGAACGCCTCCGGGGAGGCAAGGCGGCCCTGGGCGTTGATCGAGACCTGGAGCACGGAACCGGCCGGGGTCGGCGGGCTGCCGATGCTGCCCGCAGACACTTCGACGTTCTGCTCGCGAATCGCCGCGACGATGTCCGAGGCGGACAACGATCGTGCCGCGGCACGCTCAGGATCGATCCAGACGCGCATCGCATAGTTGCCGATGCCGAAGGCAATGGCCTGGCCGACGCCCGGCAGCCGCGACAGCTCGTCGCGCACGCGCAGGTTGGCGAAATTGGAGAGATAGAGCGCGTCGTAGGTCTTGTTGGGCGAGTCGAGGTGCACGACCATCGTCAGCGTCGGCGAGGCCTTGACGGTCGTGACCCCGAGCGCGCGCACGGCCTCCGGCAGCCGCGGCACCGCCTGCGATACGCGGTTCTGCACCTGCACGGCGGCCAGGTCGGCGTCGGTGCCGCCCTTGAAGGTCACGGTCAGCGACATCTGGCCGTCGGCGCTCGACGTCGACTTCATGTAGATCATGTTCTCGACGCCGTTGACCGCCTCCTCGATCGGTCCAGCCACCGTATCGGCGATGGTCCGCGGGTTCGCGCCGGGGTAATTCGCCGTGACCTGCACCGAGGGCGGCACGACGTCCGGGTACTCGCTGATCGGCAGGTTCGGGATCGCCATGACGCCCGACACGAGGATCAGCGTCGACAGCACCGTCGCGAGGATCGGACGGTCGATGAAGATCCGGGAAAAGTCGGTATGCTTCGACATTACTTTTTCGGGGCCGGCGTCGGCGTGTTCGGCTGGTCCATCGGCACGTCATGCGGATTGACGGGCTGGCCGGGGAAGAAGATCTTGCGCATGCCGTTGATGATGACGCGGTCGCCCGGCTTCAGGCCCGACTCGACCACGAGCAGCCCCTCGACGTGGGGACCGAGCTTGACGTCGCGGCGTTCGGCCGAGTTCTTGTCGCCGACGATGTAGACGTAGCGCCGGTCCTGGTCGGTCAGCACCGCCTGCTCATTGATCAGCAGCGCGTCCTTCTGGGTCCCGCCGAGGAGCCGGACCCGCGCGAACAGGCCGGGCGTCAGCATGCCGTCCGGGTTCGGCAGTATGGCGCGCGCGCGTATCGTGCCGGTCGCGGGATTCAGCGCGTTGTCGACGAAGTCCATCTCGCCCTTGTGGGGGAAGCCTTCCTCGTTGGCGAGGCCGACGAGCACGGGGTTGCGCGCGTCGCGGGAACTCGCGCGATTGCCGTCGTGGGCGAGCTCCTGGTAACGCAGGTAGGCGCGCTCGTCGCCCGTGAAGGTGACGTAGACGGGATCCACGGACACGACCGTCGTCAGCAGCGACTCGTTCGGCGCGACGAGGTTGCCGGGCTTCACCAGCGCCTCTCCCGCGCGTCCCGCGATCGGCGACTTGATGTACGTGAAGCCGAGATCGAGGTTTGCGCGCGCGAGGTTGGCATGGGACGCCAGCACGTCGGCCCCGGCCTGCTGGGCTTCCGTGCGGCGCTGGTCGAGCTCGCCCTGGGAGATCGCGCGCTCGCCGATGAGGGTCTCGGCGCGTTTCAGCTCCTCCTGCGCGAGCGCGACCCGTGCCTCGGCCCGGCTCGCATCGGCTTTCGCCGCGTCCGAGGCCGCCTTGTATTCGCGGCTGTCGATCGTGAACAGGAGCTGGCCCTTCTCGACCATGCCGCCTTCCCGGAAGTGAATGCCGTTCAGGTGGCCGGCCACGCGCGGGCGTATCTCGGCCGAATCGATCGCCTCGACATGGCCGCTGTATTCATCCCACTCGGTGACCGACTTTTTCACGACGGCGGCGACATTGACGTCGGGCGGGGGCATCTGGTGCTGATTTCCGCCGCCGCAGGCGGCGAGCAGTCCCGCCGCGATTCCAATCAGTTTGCGCATGGCTCAGGCTTCCTTCGCGGCTTTCCTCGGGGACCGCCCGGCGCCCCACTGGCGCGCCAGCGTTTCCATCAATGCGACGAGACGCGCACGCGCGGGTCCCGGCATCGAATACATCTGAAACAGCTCCTGCCACATGAGTCCCTCGGCCGCGAGATGCACGAGGTGCAGGCGCAAGTCTCGATCCGACCACTGTTTGCGGCCGAGCCGCTCGCGCAGCTCCTTGCGGCAGGGGTCCATCAGGGAATGGTCGAGCGTGGCAGCCGACAGCATGCCGCACAGAAAACGCCGGTGCGATTCGTCCTGGGCCGTCAGCGTCCGGATGAAACCCAGCAGCCGGGCCGTCTCCGGGTCGCAGTCGGCGGGCGTGAGCGCCGCTTCCGCGTCGTCCCACTGGCGGAAATCGGCCTCCAGCAGGCCGCGCAGGAGGTCTTCCTTGGTCGGGTAGTGGTAAGTGATGCCGCCGCGGGTGAGTCCGCTTTCCTTCACGAGCTCGTCGAAGGTCAGCGCCCCGGCGCCGTCGCGCTCCACGATCTGGCGGGCTGCGGCGAGGATTCGGTCACGGGCGGGGGCTGGACGCGCCATTTCGGGACTATACAGAACATTCTGTATAGTCGTCTAGAGCCAGCCGCGCCTGCGGAAATAAATGTATGGCACGACTGCCGAGAACGCCATCAGCAGCAGGGCGACCGGGTAGCCGTAGGGCTTGTCGAGCTCCGGCATGAAATGGAAGTTCATGCCGTAAATGCTCGCGATCAGGGTCGGTGGCAGGAACATGGTGGCCGCGACCGAGAAGATCTTGATGATGTTGTTCTGCTCGATGTTGATGAGGCCGAGCGTCGCCTGGAGCATGAAGCTCGACTTGTTGGCAAGGAACGACGCGTGGTCGGAAAGCGCAAGCACGTCGCGCGACATGCTGCGGTAGCGCGCGAGCTGTTCTTTCGGAATCTGGACCGCGGTCGTCTGCTGAATGAACGTCAGCTGGCGGGCGAGCGTCACGAGGCTCTCCCGCGCCTTGCTGGTCAGGTCGCCATCGCGGCCGATACGCTCCATCACGCCCCGAAGGTCCCGGGTGCGCGGGGCGCTTTGCGCCGTCGGCGGGGCGAAAACGCTCGCGGACAGTTCGTCCAGGCCGAGCCCGACCCGCTCGAGCACGTCGGCCGTCCGCTCGATGATCGCCTCCAGGAGGCCCGCGAGGATCCCGGATGCGCTGGTCGCAGCCGCGGGGTGCCGCTCCGAGTAGGCGACGAAGCGCCGGAACGGAAGGGGGTCCACGTAGCGGTTCGTGATCAGGCGATTGCGCGAGAGGATGAAGGTGATCGCAGCGGACTCGGGGCGGTCGGTGTCGATCTTGGTAACGACAGTCGCCGTCATGTAGAGCGTGCCGTTTTCTTCGTAGAGACGGCTGCTGGTCTCGATTTCGCGCATTTCCTCGCGCGACGGCACGTCGATCGCAAGCAGCCGCTCGACCGCGCGTTCCTCGGCGAGCGTCGGCTCGAGCAGGTCCACCCAGACGCATTCTTCCGGGATGTCCGCCGGCGGCGGATCGAGCCGATCGAGTCCCTGGCTGCCCGGTACGAAGCAGTTCAGCACGCGGGCATCCGTTCAGTTCAGCCGGCGTCGCGCTCGCGGGCCGCCAGGTCGTTGACGACCTGGAACAGCTGGTCGACGCCCCCTGCCATCTCGGCATCGGTCAGGTACTTGCCTTGCACGACGAACATCGGCGTGTGGTCGAGCAGGTATCGGCGCGACAGGTTCTCCGCCTGGCGCAGCTTGTTCTCCGACGAGAAACTGCGGTAGTACTTCGCGAAGTCCTCGTCGGAAACGCCGTTTGCTTCCAGGAATTCGCGAGCGGTCCTTTCGGTCGCGGCCTTGTCGACACGGCCGCCGCTGATGACGGTGAGCGGATGGTGCTTCGCGTGGATTTCGCGGTAGACCTCGGTGTGCAGCTTGTCGAGCAGGCCTAGCGACTCGATCGTGAAGTAGAGCCGGGCATCCTCGCGCGTCACCTCGTTCCAGATGACGGGCGTGTGGCGGAACTCGATCCAGTCCGGTTTCGTGCGCAGCCAGGATTCAAGGCGCGGTTCCAGCGCATAGCAGTGGCCGCAGCCGTACCAGAATCCCTCGATGACTTCGACCTTGCCGGGCGGGGCGCTGACCGGCTGGGCGACGGGGTAGGCGACGAAGTTCTCGCCCTCCTTCCACCGCGAGACGTCACCTGCGGGAGGAGCCGGCGTCGATGCCGCAATTGCCGCCGCGATCGGGCTGGTCGCGCTCGTCGCCGCTTCCACGGTTTCGCCGTCGCTGCTGCCAGGTCCCGGCGTTGCGGCCGGGGGCGCGGCCGGGGGCGCCTCGGCGACGGCCGCGGCGGGGGCGGGCGCGCTGGCCTGCTGGTCGGCGGCAGGCGGAGTCTCCTTGCCGCAGGCCGTACAGACGAGCATGGCCGCGAAAATCCAGGCGTTGAACTTGTTCATCGCAATCCCTGTGCATAGGACGCAAGCGCGTGCATTTCTTCGTCAGTCAGCCGCGAAGCGACGTACTGCATGATGTCATTGCCAGCCGCCGAACGCCGGCCTTCCGCGAAGGCCTTGAGCTGGTTGTAGGCGTAGACCGCGTGCTGGGCCCGAAGTGCCGGAAATTTTGCAGGTCCGTTGCCGCGGCCCTGCGGCCCGTGGCAGGCGATGCAGGCAGGTATTGCGCGCACCGGATCGCCGCCGCGATAGAGCTTCTCGCCGGCCTTCCAGTTCGACGGATCCGCCTCCAGTCCCGCCGGCGTCTGCTGGGAGAAATGCGCGCCGAGGTCCCGCATGTCGTCCTCCGAAAGCGCCGCGGCCATCGGCGTCATCAATGGGTTGGCGCGCTTGCCCTGCTGGAAAAACTGCAACTGCGCGACGATGTAGGGCTCGTGCTGCCCCGCCAGGTTCGGCCATTCCGGATTGGCGCTCGAACCGGTGACGCCGTGGCAGGCACCGCAGACGACCGCTATCTGCGCGCCGCGGGCCGCATCGCCTGCGCATGCCGGGCACGCAACCAGCGAAAGAGCGAGGATGCATCCGGACCATGCGATCTTCATGCCAGAATTATATATGTCCCGTTATTCCAAGGCCCGATTCCTGAAAAGCGCCGGATCTGCGGAAGCATTCGGCGATGATTCCGGCTACGAAGTCGCGATTGCGGGGCGCTCCAACAGCGGGAAATCGAGCGCCTTGAATGCCATCGTGCGTCAAAGGGGCCTGGCCCGGACGAGCCGCACGCCGGGGCGCACGCAGTGGGTCAACCTCTTCGAGGTCGAGCCCGGGCGCAGGATCGTGGACCTTCCGGGTTACGGCCATGCGCGCGTGCCGGATGTCGTCAGGGCCGAGTGGGCACGCCTGATGGAACATTACTTTACGGTTCGACGGTCTCTCGCCGGACTCTTCATCGTCGTGGATGCGCGTCGCGGCTTCGGCGCCGGCGACGAGGCGATGCTCGCCTGGGCCGCGGCGCGCGGCGTTCCCTCGCATGTGCTCCTGACCAAGGCCGACAAGCTCGGTCGCAACCCGGCGCGCCAGGTCCTGCTCGCCGCCGCCAGGC
Source organism: uncultured Gammaproteobacteria bacterium (assembly GCA_963738285.1). Lineage (GTDB taxonomy): Bacteria > Pseudomonadota > Gammaproteobacteria > Steroidobacterales > Steroidobacteraceae > SCUD01. The sequence continues at coordinate 12,905 of CAVTVX010000016.1, forward strand.
TCCTGGACGGCCGCGCGACGACCCAGCTTTTTTCGGCGCGGACAGGGGAAGGGGTCGACGCGGCGCAGGGCGCGCTGGAGGCGATGCTTTCGGGAAACGTAAAAGTGCCCGGCGATCCGCGAGGACCGCCGGGCTGATACCCGGCTTGGGGATGCAATCCGGGCGACCCGCTCAGGGAGGGAAGCGGGGAGCGTCTCACGGCGCTCGTCGACTTAGATGAGGCCGTTTCCGGGAAGTTCCGGCGCTAGTGCGCGTCGTCCCAGTTCGCGCCGGTGCCGGTGTCGACCTTGAGCGCGACCGCGAGTTCCGCGGCGCCGCACATGAGATCGACGAGCTTCCCGCCGACTATTTCCACCGCAGATTCAGCGACTTCCAGCACCAGCTCGTCATGCACCTGCAGGACGAGACGGGCCGGCGCCCCGGACTCCCGCAGCCAGGCGTGCACCCGGATCATCGCGCGCTTGATGATGTCGGCGGCCGTGCCCTGCATCGGCGCATTGATTGCGCTCCGCTCCGCGTACTGTTGCAGGTTGCGGTCACGCGAGCGGATGTCGGGAAGGTAGAGCCGCCGGCCGAACACCGTCTCGACGTACCCCTGTGCCCTGGCGTTCGCGCGCGTGCGCTCCATGTACTCCCGCACGCCCGGGTAACGTCCGAAATAGCGCCCGACGTAGTCCTGGGCGGCATGGCGCTCGATGCCGAGCTGGCGCGCGAGGCCGAAGGCCGACATGCCGTAGATCAGCCCGAAGTTGATCGCCTTGGCCGCGCGGCGCTGGTCGTTGGTGACATTCTCCGGGTCGACCTCGAAGACCTCGGCTGCAGTCGCGCGGTGGATGTCGCCTTCCGCGGCGAAGGCGCGTCGCAGGCTCTCGTCGCCGGACAGGTGCGCCATGATGCGAAGCTCGATCTGCGAATAGTCAGCGGACAGCAGGATATGGCCTTCCGGGGCGACGAATGCCTGGCGGATGCGCCGGCCCTCGGGCGTTCGGATCGGGATGTTCTGCAGGTTGGGGTCGCTGGACGACAAGCGCCCGGTGACGGCGACCGCCTGGTGATACGAGGTGTGTACGCGCCCGGTCTTCGGATCGATCTGCTCCGGCAGCCTCTCGGTGTAAGTCGAGCGCAATTTCGCGAGGCCCCGGTACTCCAGGATGATGCGCGGCAGCAGGTATTTTTCGGCGAGCTCCTCGAGCACTTCCTCGGCCGTCGACGGCTGGCCGGTCCGTGTCTTCTGTCGTACCGGAAGGCCCTGCTTCGTGAACAGGATCTCCTGCAGCTGCCTCGGCGAGTCGAGGTTGAACGGCTGGCCGGCCGACGCGTGCGCCTCGATTTCGAGTTCGCCGAGGCGCTTTGCGATTTCCCCACTCTGCTTCTTCAGCAACGCGCGGTCGATCAGCACGCCGTAGTGCTCCATTTCCAGCAGCACCGGCACGAGGGGCTGCTCGATTTCCTCGTAGATTCCGAGCAGCCTGGGCTCCTTTTCGAGGGAGCCATGCAGGACGCGGTGCAGCTGCAGCGTGATGTCGGCGTCCTCGGCCGCGTAGGGGGCGGCCTGCTCGAGGGCGACCTGGTTGAAGGGAATCTGTTTCGCGCCCTTCCCCGCGACGTCCTCGTACTTGACCGTGTCGACGCCCAGATAGAGCTTCGCGCAGGAATCCATGTCGTGGCGCGTCGCGGTCGAATTCAGCACGTAGGATTCCAGCATTGAGTCGTACCGCATGCCGGCCAGTCGTATGCCCTGGTTCAGCAGGACGTGCGCGTCGTACTTGAGGTGATGGCCGACTTTCGGGCGCTTTTCGTCCTCGAGCAGCGGCTTGAGCTTAGCCAGTGTCTTCCCGCGGTCGAGCTGGTCCGGCGCGCCCGGGTAGTCGTGTGCGAGCGGGAGGTAGGCGGCCTTGCCGGGCTCGATGCAGAAGGACAGGCCGACGACCTCCGCCTGCATGTAGTCGAGGCTGGTGGTCTCGGTGTCGAAGGCGAAGAGATCGGCCTTTTCGAGCGCGGTTAACCAGGAGACAAGCTGCTTTTCCGTGGTAATCGTCTCGTACGCACGCGCCGGGGCGGGCGGGCGCGATGTCGACTCGCTCGCTCCGCCGGAAATTAGTCGCTCGCTCATCGCATCGCGCCCGCCCGCAGCCGGCGCGGGGGGGCCGGACAATTGGCGGAGCAGGGAATTCATCTCGAGGCGCCTGTAGAGCGCCGTCAGGGCGTCGACGTCGGGCGGCCGGCGCGCGAGTTCCGCAGGCGTCAGCGGCAATTTCAGGTCGCGCCGGATTGTGGCGAGCTTGCGTGAGAGCTCGAGTGCGGCGAGGTTGTCGCGCAGGCTCTCGCCGACCTTGCCCCCGATGTCCTTCGCGTGCGCGATGATGGCGCTGGCGCTGCCGTACTCGTTGAGCCACTTTGCGGCGGTCTTAGGGCCGACCTTCGGCACGCCCGGGATGTTGTCCGAGCTGTCGCCGACGAGGGCGAGGTAATCGACGATTTGCTCCGGGAGCACGTCGAACTTCGCCTTCACGCCCGCACGGTCGAGCTTCGTGTCGAACATCGTGTTGACCAGCGTGATTCGGTCGTTGACGAGCTGCGCCATGTCCTTGTCGCCCGTTGATATGACGACCTCGAGGCCTTCCCGGGCGGCGCGCTCGGCCAGCGTGCCGATGACGTCGTCGGCCTCGACCCCCTCGACACGCAGCATCGGCAGGCCGAGCGCGGGGATCGCCTCGATCAGGGGTTCGACCTGGGAGCGCAGGTCGTCCGGCATCGGCGGTCGGTGCGCCTTGTACGCCTCGAAGAGCTCGTCGCGGAATGTCCTGCCCGGCGCGTCGATCACGACCGCGATCAAACCCGGGTTCTCCTCCTTGAGGAGCTTGTTCAGCATGTTGAGAACGCCGAGCACGGCGCCGGTCGGGACGCCTTTCGAGGTCGTGAGCGGGGGCAGGGCGAAGAACGCGCGGTACAGGTAGGAGGAGCCGTCCACGAGCCAGAGCTTGCCCGTCTTGCCCATGGGGATCACCGACCCGGCGGCGGGGTGGGCTTCTTGTCCTCGTCCTTTTTCTTCTCGGCCTCGGATTCCGTACGGATCTCGACCGGCGTCCGGACGCTCTCGTCCGGCAGGTAGAGCGGCCCGGTCTGGCCGCATCCACTCAGCAGGATCGCAAACGCCAATGCGGCTTCAGGCTTCATCGCGGAATTATAGCGATCGTCAGCCGCGAGACGCAGACGAGCCGCTTGCGCTCATCCGCGATCTCGATGTTCCAGACCTGGCTCCTTCGCCCGAGGTGGATCGGCTTTGCACGCCCGGTGACGTGACCGCCCGTCGCCGGCCGCAGGTGGTTTGCATTGATCTCCTGTCCGACGACCTGGAAGCGCGTGCGGTCCACGCACATCGAGCCGCCGACGCTGCCGAGCGTTTCCGCGAGCGCGACCGAGGCACCGCCATGCAGGATCCGGTCCGGCTGCATGGTGCGGCGATCCACCGGCATCCTTGCCTCGAGGTAGTCCTGCCCGATGTCGCCGATCTCGATGCCGAGGTGCTCACCCATCGTGTCGTGCTGGAACTCGCGGACCTCGTCGAGCGTGAACTGCCGGAACCAGATACCCATGGCTGCCTGTCCCTCTTTTCGGTTAGTGTACCCGCCGCGTGGTTGCCGAACATGCCGTACCTGCCGCTCCCCGGCCGACCGTCGAGGTCGCAGGTTCTGCGCTCGTCTTTCCGGTGCGGCGCATTTTCTGCGTCGGGCGGAATTACCCGGAGCACGCGCGCGAGATGGGTGCGTCGGACCTGCGGTCGCCTCCGTTCTTTTTCTCGAAACCCGCGGATGCGGTCGTCGCGAGCGGCGCAAGCGTGCCGTTTCCATCGCGCACGGCGGATCTGCAGCACGAGGTCGAGCTCGTCGTCGCGCTGGGCAGCGGCCGGGAGGTCTTCGGTTACGCGGTGGGCAACGATCTCACGCGGCGCGACGTGCAGCTGGAAATGAAGAAAGCCGGCAAGCCCTGGGACGTCGCCAAGGGATTCGATCACTCCGCGCCGATCACGCCGATCGCGCGGGCCGCCGACATCGGACACCCCGCCAAATCACGGATCTGGCTCGAGGTGAACGGCGCGCTGCGCCAGGACGGTAATATCGCGGACATGATCTGGACGGTGCCGGAGATCATCGCGGAGCTCGCGACCTGGTTCGAGCCGATGCCCGGCGACCTCATCTTCACGGGCACGCCGGCCGGCGTCGGCCGCCTCAATCCGGGCGACCGCGTGCGCGGCGGCGTGGACGGCGTCGGAATCCTCGAACACGGCGTGGCGGCGCGATGAAACTCTTTTCGTACTGGCGCAGTTCGGCGGCCTGGCGCGTGCGCATCGCGCTCTCGTGGAAGGGAATACCGCACGGCACGGTCCCCGTGCACCTCGTGCGCGACGGCGGACAGCAGCACAGCGAGTCCTACCACGAGGTGAATCCCCAGGAACTCGTGCCGGCGCTGGCCGACGACGGCCGGGTGTTCAGCCAGTCGCTCGCCATCATCGAGTACCTGGAGGAGACCCATCCGGATCCGCCGCTGCTGCCGCCGGATTTCCACGGCCGCGCGACCGTGCGGTCGCTGGCGTTCGGCGTCGCCTGCGACATTCATCCGCTGCAGAATACGCGCGTGCTCAATTACCTGCGCGGCCCCCTCGCGCAGCCAGACGGCGCAGTCGCGGATTGGGTGAGGCACTGGATCGGCCAGGGATTTCGCGCGCTCGAAGAACTCGCGCGCCGCCATGGCGACGGCACGCACTGTCTGTACGGCGACGGGGTGACGTTGGCGGACCTCTGCCTGGTGCCGCAGATGTACAACGCGCGACGTTATCATCTTGACCTGAGGCCATTCCCTGCGCTGGTGTCCATCGACGCACACCTGATGACGCTGCCGGCCTTTTCGACCACGCGGCCCGAGGCCCAGCCGGACGCCGAATGAGCGACACGCGCGATCGAAAGCCCGACGACCCGATGGCCGGGATCCACTGGGATCTCGACAAGTCGATCAGCTACAGCCAGTACCTTCAGCTCGACAGGGTGCTGAACGCGCAGAAGCCGCTCTCCGGACAGCATGACGAAATGCTGTTCATCCTGATCCACCAGGCGAGCGAGCTGTGGATGAAGCTCTGCCTGCACGAGCTTTCGGCGACGCGCGCGCAGATCCGCGGTGACGACCTCGAGCCCGCATTCAAGATGCTCTCGCGCGTGGCGCGCGCCCAGGCCCAGCTGATCCAGTCCTGGGACGTGCTGAGCACGATGACCCCGGCGGACTACATGAAGTTCCGCGACTCGCTCGGCCAGAGCTCAGGTTTCCAGTCCTGGCAGTACCGTCTGCTCGAATTCCTGCTCGGCTACAAGGAGCCGCGGCTCATCGAGGTGCACGCGAACGACAAGGCGGCCTACGCCCTGCTGAAGCGCGAGCTTTCGACGCCCTCGCTCTATGACGAATCATTGCGCCTGCTCGCGCGCCGCGGCTTCGATGTTCCTTCGGCATGCACCGAACGCGACTGGACGCAGGCCTACGTCGCGAATCCGGCGGTCGAGGCCGCCTGGCTCGCCGTTTACCGGGATTCGACGAAGCACTGGGACCTCTACGAGCTCGCCGAAAAGCTCGTGGACCTGGAGTACCGGTTCCAGCAGTGGCGCTTCGCGCACCTGAAGACCGTCGAGCGCATCATCGGCTACAAGCGCGGGACGGGAGGCTCGAGTGGGGTGGGATATCTCGAGCACGTGCTGAAGAAGGGGTTCTTTCCGGAGCTGATCAGCCTGCGGACGTCCATTTAGCGCGGCTCTTCGAAAAGCCGGTCGTCCCAGCGGACCGGTTCCGCGCCGACGACCTTGATGCGCTCGAAGTCCGGGTGTGCCGGATTGAGCAGGACATTGCGTTCGACGCTGAAGACGATGCTCGGCACGCGAAGGATTGCGGATTCGCCGGACGCCAGCCAGGCGTCGCCAGCCGCCCGGCTCATGATCATGTCGGACTTGCCCCAGCCGGGAACCGTCTCCGGTTCGACCGAGATCGCCTTCAGTGCATTGGACGCCTCGTAAGTCACGCCCACCTGGTGTTTCGGCATGCGCCCGTTCGTGTGAACGAGCATTTCGAGCATCGCGCCCGTCATCGTTTCGCAGGCGTAGATCACGGCGCGACCGGGCGAATTCCAGCGGCCGCCGTGGAGGCGGGCCCCCTCGCCGCTCTCCGGTGAGTGGCGCGAATCGGCGATGCGATAGAACCGCATCGATTGAGGTCAGACGGGCAGTCCGTAGAGCGCCCGCATGACGAGGTCCTCGACCTGGCGCGCGCCAAGCTCGGTGAGCGCGGCCTCGATGGGTCTCCGGCCGCCAAGCTCGGGATGCGGCGTCGCGAGGAAGCGCTTCGCCTCGGCCTCGTCGTCCCAGAGCAGTTCCGCGAGCGCGATGACGCGGGCGAGGCGCTCCGTCTTTTCGCTTTCAACGAGCTTCAGGCGCTGGCGCCGCTTCCAGGTCGCCGCAGGCACGACGCGGTACATGAGCTTGAGGCGGGCAGGGCCCTGGATGCCGGCGCGATCGACGACGCGCTCGAGACTGTGTTTCGGCAGGCCCGATTCGACGGCCTCGGCGATACCCGCGATGGAACGGATGGCAGGCTTCAGGCCCAGGATTCTCGCAACGCGATCGGCAGGAACGGACATGGGGTCGTCACCTCCTGCGATCATTATCGGCTCAAATGAGCCATCAAACAAGCTCATATGGTGTTCTCCATGACCTTTGTAATCAAGAGGTTTTATGGCGTGGCACTGTATAAAGTAACAGGCTCAGGAGATGACCCATGAAAGGTGATTTCTCGAGCATTTCGACGCCGGTTCTGTCCGCCGAGATCACAACCCCCGCGGGACATTCGAATGCGGCGAACGGGCGGTTCCTGGCCCTGGTAGCGGAGCTGGATCGCAGGCGGAGTGGGGCGCGAAGTCCTGTGCCCATTGGCTCATCTGGAAGTGCGGGATCGGGCTCGGGGCGGCGCGGAAGAAAGTGCGGGTCGCGAACGCGCCGGAGAAGCTGCCGCGGATTGCAGCGGCCATGGCCGAGAGCTTCCTGGGCTCGGGCCCGCAGGAACTCGCTGGCGGAAAGCGCCAGCAGATCGTCGTGCATGTCGACGCCGAGACACTGAAGCACAGTCATGCCGGCCGCTGCGAGCTGGAGCACGGCCTGTCCATTGCGGCCGAGACCGCGAGACGGCTGTCCTGCGATGCCAGCCTGATCGTCATCCTCGAGAATGAGCAGGGCGAGCCGCTCAATGTCGGTAGAAAGACCCGGATCATCCCGCCGGCGATCCGCCGGGCCCTGAACGCCCGTGACCGCGGATGTCGCCTTCCCGGTTGCTCGTTCAAGCGCTATGGGGATGGGCACCGCGTACGGCACTGGGCCCATGGCGGCGAAACGGGGCTTTCCAACCTCGTCACCCGGTGCCGCTTCCACCACCGGCTGGGCCGGCGAGCGGCTCGATCTCGACCTGGCCGTCAACGCGCTGATGCAACGGCGCGCGAAGAACGTTTCGGTAGCAACGTCAGGCGACGCGCACCGGGATCTTTAGCTGCCGAATGCGTTCGCCCCATAGCCGCGGCCCGCTCTCATGCACGGACTCCCCGCGCGCATCCACTGCGACCGTCACCGGCATGTCCTTCACCTCGAACTCGTAGATCGCTTCCATGCCGAGATCCTCGAAGGCGACAACCCGTGCTTTCCGGATTGCCTTCGATACCAGGTACGCGGCGCCGCCGATCGCGATCAGGTACGCCGCCCGGTGCCTTCGGATCGATTCGACGGCCTGCGGCCCGCGTTCGGCCTTGCCGATCATGGCGAACAGCCCGGTCTTCTCGAGCATCAGGTCGGTGAACTTGTCCATGCGGGTCGCCGTCGTCGGACCCGCCGGCCCGACCGCCTCGTCGCGTACGGCGTCCACCGGCCCGACGTAGTAGATGACCCGTCCCTTCAGGTCCACGCCCGGCGGCAGCCCGCGGCCTGAATTCAGCATTTCTGCCATCCGCTTGTGGGCCGCATCCCGGCCCGTGAGCATGCGGCCGCTCAGCAGCAGCGTCTGCCCCGGCTTCCAGCCCGCGACTTCCCCACGCGTCAATGCATCGAGATCCACGCGCCGCGATTCCGCCGCCGGCTTCCAGCGCACGTCCGGCCACAGATCCAGCGACGGCGGGTCGAGCGCGACCGGCCCGCTGCCGTCGAGCATGAAGTGCGCATGCCGCGTCGCCGCGCAGTTCGGGATCATGGCGACGGGCTTCGAAGCCGCGTGGGTCGGGAAGGTCCTGATCTTGACGTCGAGCACGGTCGTCAGCCCGCCGAGCCCCTGGGCGCCGATACCGAGCGCGTTGACCTTCTCGTAGAGTTCTACCCGCAATTCCTCGAGCTTGCTCGCCGGCCCGCGTTCGAGCAGCTCGTGCATGTCGATCGGGTCCATCAGCGATTCCTTGGCAAGGACCATGGCCTTGTCGGCCGTGCCGCCGACGCCGATGCCGAGCATGCCGGGCGGGCACCAGCCGGCGCCCATCCCGGGTACGGTCCCGAGCACCCAGTCCACGATGGAATCGGAGGGATTCAGCATCGTGAACATGGCCTTGTTCTCCGAGCCGCCGCCCTTGGCGGCGACCGTGACTTCGACCCTGTCGCCGGCGACCAGCTCGGCGTGCACCACGGCCGGCGTGTTGTCGCCGGTGTTCTTCCGGGCGAACAGGGGATCCGCGACGATCGAGGGGCGGAGCCGGTTCTCGGTTGCGAGGTAGCCGCGCCGCACGCCTTCGTCGACCATCGCCTGCAGCGAGCGGTCGGAGTCCCAGCGGACTCCGGTGCCGGCTTTGACGAAGACGTTGACGATGCCCGTGTCCTGGCAGATCGGGCGATGGCCTTCGGCGCACATCCGCGAATTGGTCAGGATCTGCGCGATGGCGTCTTTCGCGGCCGGCGACTGTTCGCGCGCGTAGGCGCGCCCCAGGTGCGCGATGTAGTCGGCGGGGTGATAGCAGGAGATGAACTGGAGCGCATCCGCCACGCTCTGGACGAAGTCGGCCTCGCGGATCAGCGCAGGAATGCCGCACCCCGCGTCAGGAAAGTGTAGTCGCCTTCGACCGCCATGAAGCCGATCAGGATCAGGAGGCACAGCGGCGGCACCAGGATCGCGAGCTTGAGCGCGAGCCGCTCCCAGGCCATATGCATGAAGATCGCGACGATGAAGCCCGCCTTCAGCAGCATGAACAGGATGATCAGGGTCCAGCGCAGCATGCCATGCAGGTGGAAGTAGTCCACCAGGTATGAGCCGGTGCTGAGCACGAACAGCAGCAGCCAGATCCACAAGTAAACCGTGAGCGGGTGTTGCTGGCCTTCTTTAGCGTCGGACATGCTGCCTCACCACAGGTAGAAGAACGCGAAGATGAATACCCAGACGAGGTCGACGAAGTGCCAGTACAGGCCGGCGACCTCGACCGTCTCATAGCTGCCCTTCTTGTCGTAGAAGCCGTTGGCGACGCGCCGGGCGGTTATCAGCAGGTAAATGACGCCCGCGGTCACGTGGCAGCCGTGGAATCCCGTGATCATGAAAAAGCAGGAGCCGAACTGAGGCGCGCCCCAGGGATTTCCCCACGGTCTCACGCCTTCCAGGATCAGCTTGGTCCACTCGAAGGCCTGCATGCAAACGAAGGTCGCACCGAGCGCGGCGGTCGCGCACAGCAGCAGGACCGTGTTGCGCTTGTGGCGGCGATAGCCGTAGTTCACGGCGAGGGCCATGGTGCCGCTCGAAGTGATCAGCACGAAGGTCATGATGGCGATCAGGATCAGCGGAATGTCCTGGCCGAAGAGGTGCAGCGCGAAGACTTCGCTCGGGTTCGGCCAGCTGTTCAGCGTGGAGATCCGGACGTTCATGTAGGACGTCAGGAAGCAGGTGAAGATGAAGGTGTCCGAGAGCAGGAAGATCCACATCATCGCCTTGCCCCAGGGCACCGAGAACGCCTGCTTGTCGGCGGCGAAGTCCCCGGCGACCTGCTGGAACGGGCCTGTGGCTAAGGCTTGGGCGTCATGGGCCATTGGCGGGACTTCCTCTCAAAGGAACAGCAGCGCGGCGAATACCGCAAGCCAGACCAGCAGCAGGAAATGCCAGTAGATCGCGCACAGCGCCAGGCTCTGGCGCAGGTCGATGAGTTCGGCGCCGCCGGCAAAACGCAGCGTGGCGCGCCCCAGCACGTAGAGGCCGCCGAGCAGGTGCAGGCCATGCGCGATCGTCAGCACGTAGAAGAACGCGATCGCGGGGCTGCCCTGGATGAAGTACAGCGAGGGACCGACTGCCCGCCAGGCCAGCATCTGCCCGGCGAGGAATCCGATCGAGAGCGCGCCCGCCGCGATCAGCGAGACTTGCGCGAACTGGCGCTGCCCGCGGGCCGCGGTGCTCGAGGCGAGCTGCATCGCCGCGCTCGCGGCGGCGAGCACGGCCGTGTTGACCCAGAGGATGTTCGGGATCGTCAGGTGGCACCAGCCGACGCTCTGGTGCATCCGCATCGAGTAGGCCGACAGGAACAGGGAGAACAGGGAGGTCACGACGGCCATGAAGACCCAGAGGCCGATGCGCGCGGGCGAGCTGTTGAGCGCCCCGACGTCGCCCGGCTGCTCGCGGTTTTCCCAGGGCTTCGCCGTCAGCCGGCTCGCGACCACGAACCAGACGGCGACGCCGCAAAGGAGGGCGGTGAAGACCGCCGTGGCGCTCAATGGTGGACCCCGTGGTCACGTCCGGCGCCGAGCTTCGGGTCGACGGGCACATTTTGCGGGATGAAGTCGTCCGGGGCTCCCGGAACGCTGTAGTCATAGGCCCAGCGGTAGACCACGGGCAGGCGCGGGCCCCAGTTGCCGTGGTGCGGCGGCGTGTCGGGCGTCTGCCATTCGAGCGTGGTCGCTTTCCACGGATTGGGCGAAGCCTTCTCGCCGCGCCAGAGGCTGGTAATCATGTTGTACAGGAAGACCAGCACCGAGGCCGCGACGACGAGAGCCGCGATCGTGATCGCCTCGTTGATCGTGTGCACCGAATGCGGCAGGAACTCGGTGTTCCCGAGCGCGTAATACCGGCGCGGCACGCCGAGGATGCCGAGGTAGTGCATCGGGAGGTAGATCGCATACGTACCGAGGAAGGTCATCCAGAAGTGGATCTTTCCGAGCCGCTCGTTCCACATGCGGCCCGTGATCTTCGGGTACCAGTGATAGATCGCGCCGAACACCACGAGGATCGGCGACACGCCCATCACCATGTGGAAGTGGCCGACGACGAAGTAAGTGTCCGAGAGCGGCAGGTCCACCGTGACGTTGCCGAGAAAAAGACCGGTCAGGCCGCCGTGCACGAAAGTGAAGATGAACCCGATCGCGAACAGCATCGGCACGGTCAGGTGGATGTCGCCTTTCCAGAGCGTCAGTACCCAGTTGTAGACCTTGATCGCGGTCGGCACCGCGATGATGAGCGTGGTCGTCGCGAAGAAGAACCCGAAGTAGGGATTCATGCCGCTGACGTACATGTGGTGGGCCCAGACCACGAACGACAGCCCGCCGATCGCGAGGATCGCCCAGACCATCATGCGGTAGCCGAAGATGTTCTTGCGCGCGTGGCACGAGAGCAGGTCCGACACGATGCCGAAGGCGGGCAGCGCGACGATATAGACCTCCGGGTGCCCGAAGAACCAGAACAGGTGCTGGAACAGGAGCGGGTTGCCGCCGTTGTGATCGAGCTGCTGGCCCATCGAGCTCACGGCCGGCAAGAAGAAGCTGGTGCCGAGCGTGCCGTCGAGCGTCATCATCACGGCAGAGACGAGCAGGGCCGGGAAGGCGAGCAGCCCCAGGATCGTCGCCATGAAGATGCCCCAGACCGAGAGCGGCATGCGCATCATCGTCATGCCCTTGCAGCGGGCCTGGAGCACGGTCGTCACGTAATTGAGGCCGCCCATCGTGAAAGCGATGATGAAGATGCCGAGCGACACCAGCATCAGGACGATGCCGAGTCCCGCGCCGGGCGTCCCGGTCAGGACCGCCTGCGGCGGGTAGAGGGTCCAGCCGGCGCCGGTCGGGCCTCCGGGCACGAAGAAGCTCGAGAGCAGGACGAGGACAGCGAGCAGGTACACCCAGAAGCTCAGCATGTTCATGTACGGGAACACCATGTCCCGCGCGCCGACCATGAGCGGGATCAGGTAGTTGCCGAAGCCGCCGAGGAAGAGGGCAGTCAGCAGGTAGATCACCATGATCATCCCGTGCATGGTGATGAACTGGTAGTAATGGTTCGGGTCGACAAAATGGAACTGTTCCGGGAAACCGAGCTGCAGCCGCATCAGGCCCGAGAGCACGAGGGCGATCAGCCCGACGAAGATCGCGACGACGGCGTACTGGATCGCGATGACCTTGTGGTCCTGGCTCCAGATGTACTTTTCGATGAATGTGTGGGGATCGTGGATGGGGGCATCGCGATCCGCAATTGCGACGTAAGCCATCAGTCCTTCCTCGCCGTACGCGACGGCTCGGGATTGAGCGTGTTGATGTAGGCGACCACGTCGTTGATGGAGCGTTCATCCTTGAGCGCATCGGCCATCGTCGCCATCTGCCAGCCATAGTAATCCTGGCGGTGGGTGCCGCGGATGCCGTGCTGGAAATTCTGCAGCTGCCGGACGAGATACCAGTCCGACATGTCCGCGAGACGCGGCGCATTCAGCGCCCAGATGCCCTGGCCCTCGCGGCCATGGCAGTTGGCACAGGTCGCGTAGAGGCGCCTGCCTCGGTCCACATCGCCGGTCACGCTCGGCCGCTGCGTCTGCCCCGGCAGCGATTCGATGTAGGCCGCGATGTTGCGGATCGCCGTGTCGTCCGGGAGCATCGAGGCGAACGCGCGCATCTGGGCGCCGAAGGTGTCGCGCTCCTGGACGCCGCGCAGGCCGTCCTGGAAGTGGTGCAGCTGCCGGCCGAGGTACCAGGCTGCCTGTCCGCCGATCCGCGGCGCGTTGAGCGCCGCATTGCCCTCGCCGGAGGGCCCGTGGCAGGCCATGCAGACCGCGTAGGTGCCTGCACCCGCGCCCGGATCCGCCTTTGCGAGCGCCTGGGCCTGACCGAACGTCGTCATGCCCGCGAGCCAGGTGTCGAATTCCTCGCGCGGCGTGACGACGACGCGCCCGCGCATCGCGAAGTGACCGATGCCGCAGAGTTCCTCGCAGAGCACCTCGTAGGAACCCGGCACCGTCGGCGTGAGCCACAGGTGGGTCACCGTGCCGGGAACGAGGTCCATCTTGACCCGGAACTGGGTCACGGTGAAATTGTGCAGCACGTCCTTCGAGCGCAGCAGAATCTTCACCGGCTGGTTGACGGGCAGGTGCAGCTCCGGCTGCGCGACCAGCACGTCGTCACGGCCTTTCGGGTCTTCCGGATCGAGCCCGTAGGGGTTGTCGGGCGTGATGAGCGACGCGTCGCTGTGACCGAGCTCGCCGTCCGCGCCCGGGAAGCGGTAGGACCAGTGCCATTGCTGGCCGACGGCTTCGACGATCGCCGCATTCTCGGGCACGTTGACGAACTTGCCCCAGACGAAGAGTCCCGGGGCAAGCATCGCGGCGACGCCGATCGAGGTGACGATCGTGAGCCACCACTCGAGCTTCTTGTTCTCCGGATCGTAGGTCGCCTTCTGGTTTTCGCGATGGCGGTAGCGCCAGATGACCCAGGCGAGGAAGAGGTTGACCGCGATGAAGACGATACCCGTGACCCAGAACGTGAGCACCACGGTGTCGTCCATGGTGGTCCAGTTCGACGCGATCGGCGTGAACCACCACGGGCTCGCGAAATGGAATATCAGGGAGCCGATGACGAGAAGGACCAGGACTACAGCAATCGCCATCGGGGAGCCCCCTTGTTAAGCGCGCACCCGATCGCCTGATGTCCGCCGACGCCGAACAGTCGTGAAAGGATTGACGAAGTGGCTGTCGACGCCGGCGAACTCGGCTTCGGGGTGCCGCCTGCTCATCATGTGCCGCACGACCGATTCCTGGTTCCGGCGGGCGTATATGAGAATGAGGAACCTGCCGGCCTCGATGTCGTCGTGGAAGCGCTCGAGCTTCTTGTTCTCTTTCTCGACGCCAATCAGCCCGCCCTCCCAGGCGCCGAACAGCGTGGCAACGCCGCACAATGCGACATAAACGAACCACGGTATGTTCGCGAACGGGCCGAACTGGTCGAGCAGGATGCAGCCGATGACGCCCGCAAACAGGCCGATTGCGGCGCCGAGGAAGCCTTCACGGATGAAATCGAGCGTCTCGAGGTAATTTCCGGCGTTAATTTGCCGCATCTTGAGGCCGGATTCATCCTTGGCGATGACATGGACGAAGAAATCGTCGATGCCCACGTCGCGCAGATCTTCGGAAACACGGGAGGTGCTTTCGAGCTCGGGTGCGACGTAATACAGGCATTTCATCGGTATCCCCCCGCGATTTTCGAGTCTCGCACAACCCCCGGGGCTTGGGAAGCCTAGGGCCCGCGGCTCAGCAGCCACTCGAGGGCGAGCGCTTCTTCCGTGAAAGTCCGCACGCGGGCGCCATGGCGGCTTGCGACGATTTCGCCGAACTGCTCGCGATGGATCATTGGCTCATGGCCGAACACTGCGAGGCGAATGCGGGGCGACTGTTCCGCCTGGAGTTCGGCGATGCGAACGCCGTGCGCATAGCGTTCCGCAAGCGTGGGCTCACGGCCGCCGAGGTTGCGGACGTCGATCAGGGCGGCATCGCGACCGGCGGCGGCGGCGCGCGCGAACGCCTGCTCGAACAACCAGAGCGTCGACTCCAGCGTATACGTGCCGCTGCACTCGATGCGCACGTGGTCCGCAAGGACCCGCGACTCGAAACTGATCGTCATCCCATGGGCCACAGCCATCCGAAGGTACCGCCGGTCAGCAGGCCGTAGATCAGGCCATCGAGCGTGCCCTTCGCCGTCGCCGACCAGGGGCGGCTGTACCAGATCGACTGCTGCCACAGACCGACCGCGTACGCGGCGAAGGCGGTCGTGCCGGCTACGCGGAAGACGCCGAGGTAGGGCGCGCCTGCCGGGAGCGTCGCCCCGGCGACGTAGGCCGCGAGAATCGAGACGACGACGACGTAGATGAACCACTGGGCGAGCGATTTCGGCATCGACATCGGGCCGTTCGGCATCACGGTCATGATGATGACCGGCCCGCGCTTCAGCTTTTCGACGAATTCCGGCGCCTGCATCGATTTCATGTCCGTCGCGCGCGGCAGCATGTATTCACCGGGCTTGAGGTTGAAGGGACGCAGGGCGTCCTGCACGCGGTCCTGCTCCGGCAGCGCAGGGCACTCGCCGCGATGCCACAGCGGCGCCATGTGGATGATCGAGCTTGCGACGAAAACGATCACCGCCGACAGGAGTACCGGCAGCCAGAGAGCAGCGACAGTGGTCATGAATCGCCCCTTTGCGTGTCGAGCCGGTGTCCCTTGCGGCCGCCGCGCACCAGCGCGTCCTGGCCGAGCGTGCTTTCGATCATCATGCGGGCCGTGTCCGCGGCGCGGCGGACCAGCGCCAGGGCGCCGTCATGCAGGAATTTCGAGTCTCGCACGTACCGCTCGTTGTTCTCCATGTCCTCCGCGCTCCAGCCCCGCGAATGCGCGATGAAGGGAAACTGCGGGAACTGGCAACCGAGTTCCGCGAAGAACGCCAGTACCTGGCCGACCACGGCCTGCACGTTGTCCTGTCCGCCCGTGACGATAAGAGAAACGACCTTGTTCCGCAGCAGGTGACGGTTCGCGATCGTCTCCTGGTTCTGGATGCAGTTCATGCGCTCGATCATCTTGTAATAGAGGCTGCTCGCGCCGCCCCAGCGGATGGGCGTCGCGATCACGACCACGTCGGCCCAGTGCACGACGCCCTCGTACACCTGTTCCATCTGGTCCTTCGAGTCCATCTGCGTGATGGAACAGGGCCAGGTGCAGGCCCTGGCGGACTTCGAGTAGAAGCCCTCGCAGGCCCGGAAGGAAAGGTCGCGCACGCGAATAAGCTGGGTGTCGCATTCGCGGTCGCCGCCTTCGCGCGCGTGGGCCAGCGCATGCAGCAGCAGGTCCTCCGACGTGCTGTATCGCGGCTGGCCTTTCGTCATCGCCGTCGTCGATAGGCCGAGGATACGAATCGGCCCCGGCTCGCGTCGCGGTGCGCGCGCGAGCGGATGGGGCTCGTGCGGCAGCCGGCCACGCTTCGTGCGCTGGGTCCCGGACACGAGCACGCGGCCGTTTTCGACCTTGACCGCGTGCGACGGGACGCGATCGGCCTCGTAGCCGGGCTCGCCCTCGCCCGTCTGCCAGTGGAACTTGTAGTAGTGCCAGGGACAGACGACGAAGTCGCCCTCGAGGCGACCCTGCCCGAGGGGGCCGCCCGCGTGGTTGCAGACGCCCGAGATCGCGCCGAATTCGCCGTCGCGAAACGTGAGCGCGATGCGTTTCGCGCCCAAGCGAACTTCCTGCACCGGGTTCGCCGCGAGCTCCGCGCTCGCGCCGACATCGACCCAGGCGTCGTCGCTCACCGCAGTTCCCTGCGCACGACCAGCTTCAGGCCCGACCAGGTGTCCGACACGGCGCAGACCTTGATGTCGACGTATCCGAGCGGCAAGGCCAGCTCCCGGATAATGCCCTCCGTGACACCCGTCGGCAGGCCGGCGGATTTCTTCGGCCATGAGACCCAGACGGGGACGTCCGCCGCGAGCCGCTTGCGGTATGAGCGAAGCGCCCCGGCGAGTTCCGCTCTCTTCCTTGTGAAGTGGTGCACGATGTCCACCCCGCCATGGACCCCGCTCCTGAGCCTGGCGCCGTCGGGCAGCGGCGCCAGGAGTTCGGGATACTCTTTCGGGGCGTGGACGGTCCCGAGCACCATGCCGCCCTTGAGGCCGAGCTTGGCGGCCAGCGGCTTGCCCGAATAACCAGTCATTCAGGCGCGTGCCCGGTCCCGATACAGGTAAGAGACGGCTACGCCGATGATCACGACCAGTATCGTGTCGAAGATTCCCTGCTTGATCGCGAGGTCCGACGGCATCGGCTGCACCACGAAGTAGATCATGTAGATCGGGATCACGGCCAGCAGCGCGACGGCCACTCCGAACCGGATGCCCTGGCCGAGCCAGTCCTTGTTCTCGACGCCTCGGGCGTAAATCCAGGTGAAGGCGGCTGAAATCAGGATGTGCGCGATCACCATGAGATAGAAGTAGGCCGCCGCGTCCTCATCGCTGCGGAACAGGTAGGGCAGGGCGAGATAGTCCTGTTTCAACAGTACGCCATGCACCACGAATTCACCCGCCATGTACAGGATGAAGACGACGAGCCAGGCGATGAAAAACGTCTTGTTCATGAGCGTCCCCCTTGTTGGCAGCCAAAGCTCCGGAAGTCAGCACTTTCGGCCGTCCAGGAGTGAACGGCAAGTCTGAGGCGGGTCGGCTCGTCGTCGCCCTCCCGGAAAAGGCCCGAACCGCAGCGGCCGCACCCACGGGGCGGAGTGTCGATGGCGCGAATACTAGGCCTGCGGGGGCCGGCCGAGAGGCGAATTCGGCCCGATGAGGTCCCACCTGTTGCCGTAGAGATCGAGAAAAACGACCACCCGGCCGTAATCCTCCTGTCTCGGTTCCTCGGTGAAGCGGACGCCCCGGGATTTCATGCGGCCATAATCGCGGTCGAAATCATCGGTGACCAGGAACATGAAAACCCGGCCGCCCGACTGGTTGCCGATCGCCTGTCGCTGCTCCGGCGTCACGGCACGCGCCAGCAGGATCGCGGTTCCCTGTTTGCCCTGCGGGCCGACAAGGACCCAGCGCTTGCCGCCGCCGCGCGGCGCGTCCTCGAACCGCTGGAACCCGAGCGAATGCGTGAAGAAATCAATGGCTTCATCGTAGTCGCGAACCAGCAATGCCACATGGGCGATGCGCTGCGTCATCGTCGCCGGGGCTTGCGCCGGAAGCAGCCCACCGCATGGTCATCGACGATTCCGACGGCCTGCATGAAGGCGTAGCAGATCGTCGTGCCGACGAACCGGAATCCGCGCCGGCGGAGTTCCCCGCTGAGCGCGTCCGCAAGCCCCGCGGGGCGCTTTCCTTCGACGAATCCCCACAGAAATCTGTCGAAGCTACCGAATTCGCGCTGGACCCTGAGGAAGGCCGCGGCGTTCGTGACCGTGCTGTCGATCTTCAGGCGATTGCGGACGATGCCGGGGTCCCTCATCAGACGGGACCGCCGCGCAGCCGTGAATCGCGCCACCTTCGCAGGGTCGAAGCCGGCGAACGCCATCCGGTAGGCCTCGCGCTTGTTAAGGATCGTCTCCCAGCTGAGCCCCGCCTGGGCGCCCTCGAGCGTGATGAACTCGAACAGCACGCGGTCGTCGTGAACCGGCACGCCCCATTCGCGATCGTGGTACTCGATCATGGCCGGCGACCGGGCCCAGGCGCAGCGCTTCATGGATCGTTCACGAACAGCCGCAGCTCTTCGCTGCCGACGGCGATCATGCGGTCGAAGCGGAAACCGAGCCTGCCGAGGAGACGCATCGATGGAAGGTTGTCCTGGGTCGTGATCGCAAGAATACGCCCGAGTCCCAGGGTCTCGCGGGCGTGTTTCATCACGGCGGCGGCGGACTCGAATGCATATCCCCGCGACCAGTAACCGGGCAGGAACGAGAAGCCGATGTCGGGATCCGGCAGCGTGTCCCGCTTCAGCACGCCGCACATGCCGACCGCGACGCGGTCGGCCTTGCGCACGACTCTCAGCAGCCCGTGTCCGTGGCGCGCGTAGCCGGCAACGGGGCCGTCGGAGATGTACCTGCGCGCATCCGCCAGCGTGCGAACGCCGCGATCGCCGATGTAGCGCAGGAAGGAGGGCTCATTGACCAGCTGCAGGACGAATTCCGCGTCCTCCTCCGAGAATTCCGCGAGCTCGAGCCGTTCCGTCTCGATCGCGGTCACTGGTGCAACGCCCAGAACGGCAGCACGGTGCGATCGACGAAGGACATCTTCCGGTAGACGCCGATCGCCCGCTCGTTATCCGCATAGACGTGCAGGAAGGGCGTGAAGCCGCGCTCGAATGCCGAGTTGCAGAGCATGGCCAGCAGCCGCTGCGCGTAACCGCGGCCGGTGTAGTCGGGATGCGTGCAGACGGCGCTCAATTCCTGGTAGCCGTCGAGCCGCATCCGTTCGCCGGCCATCGCCGCGAGGCGCGGGCCGTCGTAGATGCCGATATAACTGCCCATTTCCAGCGTTCGCGGCCTGAAGAACCCGGGAAACACGAGATCGGTCAGCGCGAGCATGTCCGTCACCTGCGCAGCCGTCATCGTGGTCACCGGCGGGCCGGGCACGTCGGCTGCGCGGGTCCGGCAGACCATCTGCAGGACCGGCTTTCTCGGCTCGAGCTGCCAGCCGGGCGGCGGTTCCGGGGCGACGCCCACGACGAAGACCGACTCCGCGTCATCCACCAGGCTCGTCAGCTGGTTCGAGGCGCGCGGAGAGGGCGCGCCGATCGCGGCGAACGGCACGATGGCCGCCGGGTAACGTGCAGCGCCGTCGGCCGTGAGTGCGAGGCCGGCGTGCTCCGTCACCAGCGCCTGCCAGACCGGATTGTCGAGCGGGTGTGCGGCCAACGGGCGTTGCCTCAGGCGGCGATCCCGAATGCGCTGCCGATCGCAGCCGTAATCGCCATCGCAATCGCTCCCCAGAACGTCACGCGCAGCGTGCCCTTCAGGACGTCGGCCCGACCGACGCGTGCCGCGATGGCGCCCAGCACTGCGAGAAATCCGAGCGACAGGGCAGCCACGATCGGCTCGACGTATGCGTTGGGCGACGCAATCGCCGTGGCGAGCGGGAGCGCGGCGCCCACCGCGAAAGACGCCGCGGAGGCCAGCGCGGCCTGGATAGGCCGCGCGCGCATGAGCTCCGAGATGCCGAGCTCGTCGCGCGCGTGCGCGCCCAGCGCATCCTTGGCGGTCAGCTGCGCAGCGACTTCCGTGGCGAGCCGCATGTCGAGCCCGCGTTCGACATAGATCGCCTCGAGCTCGCGCCGCTCGGCTTCGGGGTCCTCCTCCAGTTCGCGGCGTTCGCGTGCCAGGTCCGATCGCTGGGTGTCGGCCTGCGAACTGACCGAGACGTATTCACCGGCCGCCATCGACATCGCGCCGGCCACGAGGCCGGCCAGGCCGGCGATCAGCACGGCGCCGCGGTCCGCGCCGGCCGCCGCGACGCCGATAACCAGGCTCGCCGTCGAGACGATCCCGTCGTTCGCCCCGAGGACCGCCGCCCGAAGCCAGTTGATGCGGCCCGAGCCATGTCGTTCGCCGTGACGCATGTTACTTCTGGTTGAAGGCGTAGCGCCCGGGCCCGATGAGCGCGAGCGCGATCGCGGAAAACAGGTACATGTACTGCTTCTCGATCGCGAGGGCGCCGCTCTGCGCATCGATCGCGAACAGCTGCGAGGCGTGGGCGAGGCCGAGTGCGAACAGCATGTTGACCGCGATCAGCCAGGCGCCAACCCGCGCGTAGTATCCGGAGATGACGAGCAGGGGAGCGACGACCTCGCCGACATAGACGCCGTACTTGAAGAATGCGGGCAGGCCGGCCGTGGCAAGCATGCCGTCAAGCCAGTCGACGCCGCCGATCAACTTGTGGACTCCATGCAGGAGGATGAGAAGACCGAGCGTAACGCGCAGGATCAGCTTGCCGGTGCTTTCGTTCATCCGGGGTACTCCGTTTTGTTTCAACGCGGCCGCAGGGCGTAGGATACGGCCCGATGGGCGGCATGCCAAAGGATCATCTCGAGGAGCTGCTGGACGCGGCGCTCGCCGGCACGTTTCCGGCCAGCGACCCGGTTTCGAGCCTAGGTGCCGCGCCCCGCCGACCAGCGAGCGACGAAGGCAAACAACAGGCCCACCAGCAGGACGTGAGCGAGCAGGCCGTCGATGAACCAGGACGCGATGAAGGGCGGGGACGTCGCGCGCGATAGCGGTACGACTGCGTAGTTCATCGCGGCCCAGGTCAGCATGCCGTAGGCGAAGCCCGATTCGACGGGCCGCTCGATCATCCGCGGCCAGCGCCGGCAGGCGATCCAGTAGACCGCCGCCATCACGCACATGATGAACAGGTGAAGGAAGAGCCCGAGGGCCGCACTGCCGGCCCCGCCGGCGAATGCCGCTTTCCCCTGGATGCCTGCCGCGACCGACTGCAGGATCACGGACGCCCGGGTCCCGCTGTAGAGCCGCCAGAAGACGATGGCGTTGGCAATGTCGGCGAGGCCAGCGGCGAGGCCGCCCGCGAGGACGACGTCGACCGCACGTGGCCGCGGATCAGCGCTTGCGGCGCGCGAATACAAGCAGCACCGCGCCTGCCGCGATGGCGCCGATCGAAAGCCATTGGGGCACGGCGACCGTCTGCTTGTCCTTGACGGACAGCTCGAGGTTGCCGATGTTGGCCTCGTGCTTGTCCTCGGTGTAGCTGAACTTGCCCCGGCTCAGCCCGACCGCTCCGAGGGCGATCAGCACGATCGCGACGATGGTGACAATCTTGCCGTTCATGGCTTGCTCACTCCTTCCCGGAACTGTTCTGCGGGGGTCAGGGCCTTCACGTCTGCGACGATCATCGTGCCCGTGCCTTCGTTGGTGAAGATCTCGGCGAGCACGCTGTCGCGGGTCGTGCAGGAAATGACGTGCACACGGCGCACGCCGCCGCGTATCGCGGCCTCGATCGCCGATGACTTCGGCAGCATCCCGTCTTCGAGGCTGCCGGTCTTCTCGAGCCGCTTGAGCCCGGCGAGGTCCGTGTAGGACACGAGCGAGCGCGGATCGTCGCGGCGCTCGAGAATGCCTGCCGCGCCCGTGCAGAGGATCAGCTTTTCCGCACCCAGTGCGGCGCCGACTGCGGCCGCGACGGTGTCGGCATTGATGTTCAGGACGACGCCGGCGTCGTCCGCCGAAACCGGGCTGATCACGGGCATCAGGCCGGCGTCGAGCTCCTTGCGGATCACGGTCGTGTCGACCGACACGATGTCGCCGACGTAGCCGTAGTCGACCGACTCCCCGTCCACCTGCACGGGCGGGCGCCGGACGGCTCGAACGAGGCCGGCGTCGACGCCCGACAGGCCGACCGCGTCGATCCCGACCTCGCGACAGGTCGCCAGGATGCGCGTGTTGATGAGGCCGTTGAGCACCATGGTCGTCGCGTCGATGGAGCGATCGTCGGTGATGCGCCGCCCGCGCACCAGGCGCGGCTCGATGCCGAGGGTGCGCTGCATCTCGTCAAGCTGCGGCCCGCCGCCGTGGACCAGCACGACGCGGATGCCGAGGTGATGCAGGATGGCAATCTGCTCGACCAGCGAACGGGTGCCGGCGAGGTCGGCGAAGATCACCCCGCCCGCCTTGATGACGAAAATCTTGCCCTTGTACAGGCGGATGTACGGCGCGGCGCCGCGAAGCGCCGCGATGACGGCGGCCTGGTCGATGCGATGCGTCACCATCTGCGCCAGCTCCTTGTCGTTCAGGTCCAGCCGGGCGCGGGGGCCCGCAGTCCGTCGGTCTCTTCGAACCCGAGCAGCCGGTTCATCCACTGTATCGCGCCGCCCGCGGCCCCCTTCACGAGGTTGTCGACGACCGACATCACGACGATCGTCCGGCCGTCCGCGACCGCCGACAGGTGGGCGTAGTTGCTCGCGACCACGTCCTTCACACGCGGCGGTTCGTCGAGGACGCGCACGAAGGGATGCCCTGCGTAAAAGCCGCGGATTGACGCGATCGCGGCGGCCGTGTCCATCGGCGCGGAAAGCGCCGCCTGCACCGTCGCGTGGATGCCGCGTGCGAACGGCCCGGAATGCGGCACGAAGGCGATGCCGCAGTCACGGCCCGCGGCTGCGCGTGTCAGCGCGGCGATCTCGGCCCCATGTCGATGCGCCAGGGCATTGTAGGCATAGAGGTCGCCGTGGCGAAGCGGATGATGCGTGCCCGCAGTCGGGCGGCGCCCGGCGCCCGTGCTGCCGGTCACTGCCGAAATGAATATCGGCGGCTCGACGAGACCGAGCTTGACGAGCGGGACTGTCGCGAGCAGCGAGGCCGTGACGAAGCAGCCTGGATGCGCGACGTGCGGCGTCGGCGCACGGTCGAGGTGCTCCGGAACCGCGCAGGTGAATTCCCCGGCGCGGGCAGGCGCGCCGTGGGGATGCCTGTACACGCGCTCGAACTCGGCAAGATCCGCGAAGCGGAAGTCCGCCGAAATGTCGACGACAGAGAGGCTCGCGCCCGCCGCTTCCGCACGGCTCATGAATCCGTCGATCAGCCCGTGCGAGACGCCGTGGGGCGCGGCCGCGAGCACGGCGACGCGCGGCTGCCGGGCGGCGAGTTCCGTGGCTTCTCCGATCGACACGTAACGCAGGCCGCCGCAGGCGGCAGCGAGGTGCGGGAAGGCCTTCGCAACCGGTTCGCCGGGCTGGCTGTCGGAGGCGATTGCCGCGAGCCCGAGTCGCGGGTGGCCGAGCGTGAGGCGCAGCAACTCGCCGGCGACGTATCCCGTCCCGCCCAGGATGACCGTCGGCACGCGCGACGTCATTCCTCGATCTCGCCCGAATGCGCGACGGACCCGAGTCCCGCGGCGGCAATCACGCAGTCGCCGAGTGCCGCGCCGTTCGATATCGCATTGAACGCCGTCACGTTCATGCGTTCGCGGATGATGTCCACGCCGACGGAATTGTCGGTCGAAGGTCCGGTCACCGCCGCGGGTTCGATGCCGAAGCGCTCGCGCAGGAGCTTGACGCCGCCCCAGGCGGCGACGGGGTCGTTGGCCGACAGGACCACCGCGGTCAACGCCTGGCGTATGTCCGGCGCATCGAGGATGGCCTCTACGCCGTAGGTGCCGAGGATTCCGTCGCCGAGCTCGAACACGATGACGTCCGGCTTGCCGGCCGCCATCTCGGTCAGCATCGTGCGCGTCAGCGCCGGGCCCGTTTTCGGCGTGGTCGTCACGATGCCGAAGTCGGTGAAGATCATCGAGCGCCGCGCGCCGGAATCCTCCATCGCAAGGATGTCGCGGCGCAGCGAGACGCCGGTCGCCTTGAAGCCGTCGACGACCAGCCCTCGGTGGCGCATGCGGGAAATCATTGCGCAGGCGGCGGCGGTCTTTCCCGCCTCCATGCAGGTTCCCGCGAGCGCGACCACGGGCACGCCGTTCGTCTCGAGCGGGGCGTCGAAGTCGAGCTTGCGCATTCCGACCCGTGCCGGTATGCCGATGCGCTCGCCGAGGTAGGGAAAATGCAGGACCGTGCCGAGCACGCGGCAGTCGAAAGGCCGGCCCTTGTCGGGATTCACGGAGTCGCAGATACCGAGTACGCCGCCGATGTTGAGCATCTGGATCACGTCGCCGGGGGCGAGCTTTGACGGCAGGTGGCCGGAGTAGCCGAACAGCGCCTTGCGGTGGCCGAGCGCGCCGACGACGACGTTGCCGCGCGCAAGCTTGGCCATGCGGCCGCTCGTCAGTTCGAGCGTGTTGTAGTTCGCCTTGTCGGTGACGATTTCAACGGCGAGAACCACGCCTTCCTCGCACGGGATGTCGGTCGAGAGGCGGAGTTCATGCGATAGCCCGCATGCCTGGGTTACGGACGCGATCTTGTCGACGATGATCGATCTCATCATGGGTGGCTTGCGCGGCATGTCAGAGGTTCCCTAGTCCTCGATCCGGTATTCGATGTCGAGGGCGGACTCGTTGCCCGACTCCGCCGACAGCACCCAGCGGTCTCCGATCGTATAGCGGAGCTTCAACGTGTTGATCTCGTCCACCAGCGAGATACCGTAACTGACATAGAGCCGTGGCGACAGGTATTTTCCGAGCACGAGCTCGGTTCCCGTGCCTGTATCCTGGGCGAGTCCTACTTCGTCGAGCCCGACATACTTGCCGAGCTGGCCGGCAATGATCGCGCCGCCGCGCTCGGACGCGGTCACGTCGTCGGCCACGGCCCCCGGATCGCCCTGGATGCTCGAGCGCCCGACGATCAGCATCGAGGCGATCTGCGCCTGCGGCAGGCCCGGCTCGGAAAACAGCGTAAGTTGCGGCCGGCGGAGCGGCCCGCGGGCGATGACCCCGACCTTGTAGCCGGGTAGCTCGCGCGTGGCGCGCAGGTCGACGCCCGGATCGGTGATCGGCCCGCCCGTGAACAGGAGCCGCCCTCGCTCGACGTCGAGCTCGCGCCCATAGACCTTGTACTCGCCTTCCTTCACCTCGAGCTCGCCGGAACCGACGGTGCTCTCTCGCGGCGCGGTACGCGTGCGCACGGCACCGGTCACCGTCGCGCTGAGGCCATAGGCCTTGACCGCCACCTTGTCGCCGAGGGAAAGACGGACCTCGCTCGTGACCTCCAGCGGGCTGCCGTTGCCGTCCTCGGGCGATTCCGGCCGCACGATCTGCTCGTCGGATGAAGTCAACACGGCGCCTGCCGTGTCGGCCGGCACGATGCGCGCTTCGGGAATCACGACTTCCCCCGTGACATCGATCCGGCTGTCGTCGAGCCGAAATCGCAGGTCGGGCGAGGCAAGGACGCGCGCTTCGGGCACATTTGCGACGAGAAGGCGGTCGCCGGTCAGCGTCAGTTCACCATTGAGGCGGCGGTCACGCCAGCCGAGCCTCCCGTCGATCGCCAGGGTGCCGTCGCCCGCCTTGCCATTGGCGTCGAGCGTGAGGAAGTCATCCTTCAGCCGAACGGTCGAGCGGAGATCACGAAGGCGGAGGTTTGCCTGGTAGAAATCCAGCGAGCCCTGGTCGAGGCGCGCCTCGCCTTCGAGTGTGGGCGCGGAAGCGCGCCCGGTGACGGAGAAATCGAGCGCCAATTCCCCGCTGGCATTGTCGATCGTGTCGACCAGGAGCGGCAGCAGACCGATCTGCCGGGTCCTGCCCTTGACGGTCCCGCTGACAGGCAGGTCCCCAAATGCTGCGCCTGGAACCCGCGTGGCCTCTAGATCAACCGCAAGCTCAAGATCGGCGGCATCGCTCACCCGCAGGTTCAGCCGGTGCCGTTCCGGGTCGGAAACGAGCGCAAGGCGCGTCAGTCCAAGCGCCACTGTCCGGTCGGCGCCGCTCGACGATTGATAGACCAGGGTCGCGTCCCGGATCTCCCCGCGGACGTTGGCGGTCCACGGTTCGCCGGCATGGCCGGCAGCCTCGGCATCGACCACGAGCAGGCCGTGATAGCGCGGCGCGCCGAGACGCTGCGTATCGAGCGCCTCGAGCGGGAAAGAATCCGTCGACGCCTTGACGTTCCAGTCGCCCGCGGACTGCCAGCGACCCTCGAAGCAGACGCGCCGCGACTCGTAAGCCAGGCAGGCGGGTTCGAGTGCAAGGTCCTCACGGCTTGCCAGGAACCGCGTCGGCGACACGAGCCGCCAGGGGACGACCCGCGGCCCGCTGGCGTCGATGCTCTCGAGTCGCAGCGTATAGCGGTCGTCGACCCAGGCGCCTCGGCCGCTGAGCGACACCGCATCCTCGCCGGCACCGACCCGGAACGTCAGGCTGTGGTCCCGCGGCAGGCCGTCGAGGGAGAGCCGTGTATCGGTGACGGGGACGCCGGCGACCGTGAGGCCGTTGGAACGCAGCCGCAGCCAGGAATGCTCGCGTCCGTCGCGGTCTACATGCGCGTCGGCGGAAAGTATGACCGCGCGGTTCGATCCCCAGGCCAGGTCGTGTCCCGCAAACCCGAGGGCGATCGTGCGCTCGCGCAGCAGCAGTGTCGCATCCAGGCGGCCGCCGAGTTCCGGGAGGATGGCGGACAGGTCATCCGAGACAAGGTGCGCGTCGAGACGTGCCGAGCGCCCCAGGACGCCGTCGATCTCGAGCCGCGCCGGACCAAGCGCAAGCGCGACGTCCTTCACCTCGGTCTGGTCCGGGCCACGCCGGATGCCTCCGTGGCCGCTCGCGCGTTGCCCGCGAAACTCGCCCGACAGGTTCCTGATCCTCGCGGACCAGGGCGCGTCTTCAGTGAAGCCGGAGCCGGATCCGGAGAAATCGAATGCGAGCCGGCCCGGCAAATCATCGCGGAATCCCGACGGGTCGATGTTGGACGCATGACCAGACAGGGACCAGTCCGCCGCCTTGCCGCGGCCCAGCGAGCCGCGCAGCGAAACCCGGCCGCCCAGGAGCTCCCAGGCCGACTCGTCGACCGCGATCTCCCGGGCCGTGAGGCGTCC
Source organism: uncultured Gammaproteobacteria bacterium (assembly GCA_963738285.1). GTDB lineage: Bacteria > Pseudomonadota > Gammaproteobacteria > Steroidobacterales > Steroidobacteraceae > SCUD01. Next base: position 40,120 of record CAVTVX010000016.1, read on the forward strand.
TTCGGCATTGCCGGTGAGCGGCGGCCCGCCCGTCGGCCGGAACTCGCCGCTCACGCGATAGCTGAATTCAGTCCAGCCGGCAGCTTCGAGTCCACCGCGCGGGGATGTCACGAGCGGTTCGCCGGTCAGGGGCCAGCGGAATCCGGTCCAGGAGGCCGTCACGTCGTAGGAGGGCGCCTCCGCCACATGGAGGCGTCCCTGCGCGCGCAGGACCGCGCCCGGCCCGGTCTCGAGCGCGAGGGTTTCGATCGTGACGACCTGGTCCGCGAAACTTGCCCGGGCATCCAGTCGCACGCCGGTTCCCGGCAGCCCATCGCCGAGAACGAGGCCCTTCGCGGCGTAGTGCGACCGGTCCCCTTCGATCGAGAGCGTCGCATTCAATGGCCCGACGGGCGGATTCGCGATCCATTGCTCGAGGTTGAGCGTGTCAATTTCGGCCTTGCCGCGCCATGTGAGCCCGGCCGAAAGGTTCCTGATCTCCGCCATTATTCGGCCCGTGCCCGGCGCGGCAACGCGGGCGTCAACGAGCAGTCGTTCGAGGTTGCCGACGGCATGCGCGATCCCTGCGATCCGGTGATCGTCCGACAACGACCAGGCCGTGTTGACATCGAGTGCCAGCGGTTCGCGCGCGTAGAGCCGGCCGCTCGCGCCCGCGACCGCCCATCCCGGCGAGCTGACGTACAAGCCATCGAACTCGATCCGGTCCTTCGTGAGGCGTGCGGAGCCGCGAATGTCCTTGAAGAGCACTTCCGTGCCGTTGGGCGCCACCAGCAGCAGTCGCGATACGGCGGCCGCGTCGAGCACGAGCTTGAGCCGGCCCGGCATGAACGATGGCGGACGTGACGGGCCGGAAGGCCGGCGCAGAATGACCGCCGCATCGGAGATCCGCATTCCATCCGCGGAAATCCTGCCAGCCAGGAGCTCGAGGGGCTCGTAGTCGGCCTCGAAGCCCGCAATCCGGATCTTTGCGCGGGGGTGATCGATCTCGATCGACGCAATACGAAGCGGGCCGACCAGGCTGCCTTCCGCTCCCCCGATCCGGATCTTGACGGTGTCGAGCGACTCGGCGATCGCGACGACCCGCCTAAGCCCGGCCTCGGTCGTGACGAGCCAGGCCGCGGCTGCCGCGAGCAGCAGCAGCCCGGCCCCGAGCGCCCTGACGACCCAGCGGACCCAAGTTTTCGCCGGCCATCGCATCTCAGAATTCCGGGGTGAAATTGATGTGCAGGCGCGGACTGCGACCGGGCTCCGAGATCGACTGCGCGACATCGAGGCCGATACTCAGGAAGGGCAGCCGGTATCGCAGGCCGATGCCGACCGAGTACTCGAGCGGATCGCCGAACCTGTTGAACGCGTTGCCCGCGTCCATGAACACGGCGCCCACGAGGTTCCTCGGAAGGTTGCGCTGCAGTTCGACGCTCGCGGCCAGCAGGTGCCGCCCGCCGACCTTGTTTCCGTCCGCATCGACCGGCGAGAGCTCTTGGTAGCCGTAGCCGCGCACGCTGTTGTCGCCGCCGGCGAAGAAGCGGTATTGCGCCGGCAGTTCCTGGAACTCGCCCACGGCGCTCGCACCGACCTCACCGCGCAGCTGCAGCGCCCACTTGCCCGTCAGTCTGAACCGCCGCTCGTCGCTCACGGCCGCGCGCACGAAGTCGGTGTCCGAGCCGATCTGTGTCGTCGAGCCGAGCAGCTCGACCTGGAAGCCGTGAGGCACGGTGTTGACCCCGAGGAAGTCCGGTGGCAGCCGCGCAAAGGTGATGCCCGGCACGAGCAGCGCCGTGCGACTGCGGTCGACGAGCGTCGAGCCGGTCGATACCGTCGTGACCTGGTCCCTGGTCTGGTCGACCGTGACCGAGAGCACCCGCTGCCAGTTGCCTCGCACCTGGGTGAGCCCGACCTTGAATGTGCCGCCAGTGGTCCTGACATCGGCCCGCTGCTCGCGGAAGACGCGCAATCCATAAGAGAGCTTCTCGAGCGCGGGATCCGTCCAGGGCACGATATAGGTCAGGCTGGCCGACGTGTCGACATCGGACGCCCGGATCTCGGCACGCACGCGATGGCCATTGTCGTTGAAGCGTCGATCCTCCCAGCCGATCGTGCTGCGCGCACCGGTATCGGTTCCGTAACCCGCGGCGATCGTGTAGACGTGCCGGCGATTGGGTTCGGACGTGATGCGCACCGGCGCCGTCCTGTTGCGCCGGTCGCGCTGCTCGGGCAGGACCTCGACGACTGAGAAATATTGCGAGTCGTCGAGCGCAAACTGCGTGCGAAGGAGCGCCTCGGCGTTGTACCAGTCGCCCTCGCGGTAGCGCAGATACCGCCTGACCAGCCCCGCCTGCAGCGTGCTCTGCTCGATGGTCGTCGGCCCGAAGCGATAGCGCTCGCCGGTGTCGAGCGTGACAAAGGCGCGCGCCGCATGTGCGGCCGGGTCGACGACGAGCTCGCCGCGGGTGAACACGGCATCGAGGTAGCCATTCCCGAGTGCCGCGCGCAGCAGGTCGCCCTTCAACTGGTCGTAGGCGGCATGGCTCAGGCGCTCGTTGGTTCGCAGCGGCGACCGGGCCAACGCCTGCCGCATGAACGGTTCTTCGCGCCCGCTGCCCGTGATTTCCACCTGCTGCTCGACCAGCATGACGGGCGTGCCCGGCTCGATCTTCACGCGGGCCCGCCAGACTCCCTCGACTTGCTCGAGCTCCGTCGATACCTGCGGCTCGTAGTACCCGAATGGCCGCAGGGCCGTCCGGGCTTCCTCCGGCGCTCGTTGGACGAGGCGCCCGACCATGTCCGCGTCGAGATCCTTCAACCCGGACAGGCGATGCAGGCTCGAAAAGGCGCGGACGTTCTCGAGCAGGGATCCTTCGACCCCCTGGAACTCGACTTCGATCTTCGGCGGGGGCAGGGCAGCCGCCGGCTGGAGGACGGCGAATGACGCCAGGCACAGGGTGGCCAGGGCTGCGAGGCGAGCCATGGAAAATCAGACCCGGCGCCGGCGCCGGCGTTGCAGCACGTAGGCTCCGAGCGCGACGACCGCGAACAGTGCGGCGACCGGCAGCAGGAACGCGACGGCCGAGAACAGCAGGGAACCGGCGAGTTCCGCGGTCGAATAGAGCGGATTCCCGAGGCCCCCGGAGACGGCGCCGGTCTTGGCGCGGCCGACGGCGTTCAGGGCATGACCCGAGGTCGCGGTCGCGCCGCCCGCGCCGATGGCGGTGAGCCAACGGAGCCAATCGGGCAATCCCGCCATCACGCCGGCGGCCGCCACGATGCCCGCGACCGCCGCGACCGGCGCGCCGATGAGATCCAGGGCGTGATCGATGCCCGGCACGTAGTAGGCGGCGATCTCGGCGAGCGTCGCGACCGAAAGCGCAGCGAGCACCACGGGCTCGCCCAGCCAGTCGAAACCGCGGGCGGGCTCGACGTAGCCGAAATGGATGGCGAGGCCCGCGACGAGCAGGGGCACGAACGCACGAAATCCCGCGGCGGCGGCGAGGGCGAGGCCGGTCGCGACCGACAGGAGAATGCTCACAGGTCCAGCCACTCCCGGATCAGGCGGTAGGCGATCGATTGACGGAACGGCATCATCGAACCGCCCGCGAGTTCGTCCCGATGGAACCAGCGCGCGTCCTCGAGCTCGCGATCGCCGAGGAGGATCTGCGTCGTCAGGGCATCGGCGCGGAATCCCAGCATCAGCGAGCGGGGAAAAGGCCAGGGCTGCGAGGATTCGTAGCTCATCGATCCTGTCTCTATCCCGGTTTCCTCGAGCACTTCGCGACGAACGGCGTCCTCGAGGCTCTCGCCCGGTTCGACGAAGCCCGCGATTGCTGAATAGCGCCCGTCGGGCCATCCCGGCTGGCGCCCGAGCAATGCGCGGTCGCCGTCCGTCACGAGCACGATGACCGCCGGATCGACACGCGGGAAGAACTCCGTGCCGCACTCGTCGTTCGAGCAGGTCATCACGCGGCCGTTGCCTTGTGGCCCGGTCGGCGCGCCGCAGCTGCCGCAGAATCGGTGGCGGTGGCGGAAAGAAATCATCGCGCGGGCATAGGCGACGAGGCCCGCCTCGTCGTGCGGAAGCAGCGCTGCTGCATGACGCAGGTCCGCGAACTCCGCACCGCCGGGAAGCGGCGGCGGATCGGCGGAGTCGATCTCGGTCGTAAAGATGGCGAGACCGCGATAGTCGCCGAGGAGAATCGTCTCCCGGATGTCGATGCCTGCAAAGGGCCCGCTTGAGAGTGGCAGCAGGAATGCCGCAGGCGTCGGCTGCCGCACGACCGGGCAGCGCGACTTCCAGACCGGGATCAGCCGCGCAGAACCTTCCGAGATCGCGCGCGCGACGGATTCGGCGTCGGCATGGGCGAACTTGAGTCGATCGACATGCGGCCCGGCGAAGACATTGGGGCGCATTGCTTCACGTTCCCGGAAGGCGAAAAGGGCATTCTAGCAGTCGCCTACCGACAATCCGGGCCGCGCGGGCGGCCGGCTCGTTGCGCAGAACTCGCAGGCCTTGGGCCGCTCCGCGTAGCGCATGACGACGAGCAGGCTTCCGCAGCCCTCGCAGTCGTCCAGGCAGATTTCGTTCTGCTTTTCGAGCGAACGCAGGAGATGGCAGGCGTGTTCGAAGGAGATCTGCGGATGCTCGTTGAGACAGAGAAAGGTCTCGTAAGCCTCGCAGAAGCTCTCGCCCCAGCGCAGCTGCTCGACGGCGCCCGGGGCGGCGGTTCCTTCGCGCCTCACGAGGCCGAGAATGCACAGGAGGGTGGCGAGCCCGGCAGCTTCGCGCCGGATCCCGGCATTGCGCATGAAGAAGGCGCTCTGGCGCGGACTCTTGCCACGGTGCCGACGGACGTCGCGCCGGCCCGCATCGGCAACGTAGGAGCGATAGAGCTTGCGGATCCGGTCGTCGGTGAGGCCGGTCCAGCTCCTGATCGTGCGGGTGCGCGCCTCATGCCGGATCAGCCGCAAGGCCAGGTCGAGCCGCAGGCGGTCGCGCGTGTATCGATCGTCGGTAATGCGCATCGGAATGGCCTTGACGGTTCAGAATGGTACTGGTAGTTTCACACCAGTCAATCCTAAGCTGGCCCCAGAGCCGGCGAACCGCGAAATGGCGCGTCTACGGGGAGAAATGCCATGAATCGCCAGCAGCCGCTTGCGCTCGCGCCACCCGCCGGTGATGCGGACTGGATTGAAAGGCCCCTGCTCGACGCCGCAACGCGGCGCGCGCTCGGTTCGATCAACCTCGCGTTCCTGGACCTCGCGGTCGAGCTCGCGGAGGAAGGGCGGCTCAAGCAGATATCGGGCTTGCCGCCCCGGGCAATCGACTCGCTGATCGACCCTGACGCGGGCCCGCGGCTTTGCGAGCGGTTGCCGTACGCGCTGTTTGACTTCCGCTTTGCCGACGGCAATTTCTGGACGGCCGAAGTCGCGGCGGCGGGGGGCGTGCAGGATGCGTACGCCGAAGCCGCCGCCGACGAGCGCGTCATCTCGTTCGCGCACGCGGCGATCATGGTCGTCTGGCACCTGGCCCAGACGCGGACTGCCGGCGCGCGTCTCGTCTTCGGCGCAGCGCCGGCCACGATTGCGGCCATCGCCTCGATGCCGGTGGCGGCCGTCCAGCGTCTCGCACGCCGGATCGCCGCCGCGCTCACCGCGAGGTTTCCCTCGCGTGCGAGATTCTGGCTGCAGTTCGAGGGTTGCGCGGTGCGTCCCGACGACCAGTCCGTGAACCTGCTGCGCCAGCTCGGGCTGCAGATCCAGGGCGCGGAAAGCGCGCGGGTCCAGGCCCTGCAGCGTCGCCACCGGCGGAGTGTTGCGTGAGATAATCCCGCGCCTGATGCAGGCGCTCGCCATCCGCGGCTTGACGAAGACTTACGCCAACGGCGTGCAGGCGCTGCGCGCGATCGACCTCGACGTGGAGGAGGGAGATTTCTTCGCGCTGCTCGGGCCGAACGGCGCCGGCAAGACGACTTGCATCGGCATCATCATGTCGCTCGTCGGCAAGAGCGGCGGCAGCGTTTCCGTGTTCGGCCACGATATCGACCGCGAACTCGACCGCGCGAAGTCCTGCATCGGCCTGGTGCCGCAGGAGATCAACTTCAACCAGTTCGAGAAGGTGTTCACGATCATCGTGAACCAGGCAGGCTTCTACGGCATCCCGCGCGAGCTCGCCATCGAGCGCTCCGAGAAGTACCTGCGTCAGCTCCAGCTCTGGGACAAGCGCGACCATATCGCGCGCTCCCTGTCGGGAGGGATGAAGCGCCGGCTCATGATCGCGCGGGCGCTCGTGCACGAGCCGCGCCTCCTGATCCTCGACGAACCGACGGCGGGCGTCGACATCGAGATCCGCCGCAGCATGTGGACCTTCCTGCGTGCCATCAACGCGCAGGGCACGACGATCATCCTGACGACGCATTACCTCGAGGAGGCGGAGAGCCTTTGCCGCCACATCGCGATCATCGACGGTGGCCGCATCATCGAGAACGACACGATGGCGGGCGTGATCAGCAAGCTGTCCCAGGAGACTTTCGTCCTGAATTTCCGCGCGGCGACCGCGACGGCTCCCGAACTCCCGGGCTTCGTGGTGCGCATGACGGACGACCACACGCTCGAGGTCGAGGTGACGAAGGAACAAAACCTGAACGACATCTTCTCCCGCCTGTCGCAGCAAGGCATCGAGGTCGTCAGCATGCGCAACAAGGTCAACCGGCTCGAGGAGCTGTTCATGCGCCTGGTCGAGAACCGCGGCGCCGCGGCCGCCCGGGCGAGCTGACATGCAGGCGCAGTCACTTGCCCGCATCCGCCGGATCGGCCTGCAGACGATCGTGCGCCGCGAGTACGGGCGAATCATCCGGATCTGGGGCCAGACGCTGGTGCCGCCGGCAGTCACCGCGACGCTCTATTTCGTGATCTTCGGCAGCCTGATCGGCCGCCGGATCGGGCAGATGGGCGGCTTCGACTACATGCAGTACATCGCCCCGGGCCTCATCATGATGGCCGTGATCAGCAATTCCTACGGCAACGTGGTCTCGAGCTTCTTCGGCGCGAAGTTCGGCAAGCACATTGAGGAACTCCTGGTCGCGCCGCTGCCGAACTGGCTGATCGTGCTCGGCTACGTGTCGGGCGGCATGATGCGCGGAATCCTCGTGGGGGCGGTGGTCACGCTGGTCACGCTCTTCTTTACGCGCGTTCCGGTCGCGCACCCGGTCCTGATCATCGGATCGGTGCTGCTGACCTCCGCGGTGTTTTCCCTCGGCGGGTTCTTCAATGCGATCTTCGCGAAGAATTTCGACCAGATATCCTGGTTTCCGACGTTCATCCTCACGCCGCTCATCTATTTCGGCGGCGTTTTCTATTCGGTGTCGCTGCTGCCGGCCTGGGCGGAGCGGTTGTCCTACATCAACCCGATCCTCTACATGGTCAATGCCTTCCGCCATGGATTCCTCGGGACCAGCGACGTCGATCCCGGCATCGCCTTCGCGATCATGTCGGGTTTCGCGATCGCGATGTTCACGATCGTGGTGCTGCTCATGAACCGCGGAACCGGCATCCGGGAATAGGCGGGCAGCGACGTGTGCGGCCGCTACGCATTTTTTTCCCCCGCCGAGGCCGTGAAACGTACGTTTGCGCTCGACGACGTGCCCGAACTCGAGCCGCGCTACAACATCGCTCCGACTCAGTCCGTGGCCGCGGTGAGGGCTGGAGAGGAGGGCGCCCGTGCATTCGTCATGCTGCACTGGGGCCTGGTGCCGAAGTGGGCCAAGGAACGCGCGATCGGAAACCGGATGATCAATGCACGGTCCGAGACCCTCGCGGAGAAACCCTCCTTCCGCGACGCATTCCGGAAGCGACGCTGCCTCGTGCTGGCCGACGGCTGGTACGAATGGCAGGTCGCGCCGGGCGGCAAGCAACCCTGGTTCATCCGGATGAAGGACGCCCGGCCATTCTGCTTCGCGGGCCTGTGGGAGCGCTGGAAGGACCCGGCGGACGGGACCCTGCTCGAATCCTGCACCATCGTCACGACCGATGCGGCGCAGTCGATCAAGAAAATCCACGAGCGCATGCCGGTCGTGGTCGCCGAATCGGACTGGGACCGCTGGATCGACACGGCCTTCTCGGACACCGACAAGCTGGCGGAGCTGCTGAAGCCCTTCGAGCCCGGGGCGCTCGAGGCCTGGCAGGTCAGCCGCCAGGTCAACGCGCCGAAGAACCAGGGCCCGGAGCTGATCGCACGCGCGGAGTAGCGCTACTTCCGGGTCCAGCCGCCGCTCTTGGACTTGTAGTACCAGCCGGTCCGCGCATTCGCGATCCAGCGCTCGGCGAACGTGTTGCGAATGTCGGCTTCCCATTCCGGATGGCCGTTCGCGCCGGCGATCTCCCGGTAGAGCGAATTGCGGTCGGAATTCTCGTCGGCGACGAGCCGGCTGAGCTTGTTGCGGTCAGCGAGCGACACGGCGCCCGCGTCGCGGACCTCGACCAGCCCGTCGGCCGTCAGCCCGATGGCGCCCGAGCTGAAGAACCGCTCGAGCTCCGCGGCCCGCCCCTTCATCGAGGCGGTGAGCGTGCGTATCGCGGGACTCGAGACGTCGATGTCCGCCTGGGCATGGGCGGCGGGAATCACGAAGTCGAGCGCACCGCGGAGCGCCACAACCGCCAACCCGCCGGCGTCGTGACCGATCGAGCCCTGCTCGTCGCCCGCCGGCTTCGGGCCTTGCTCCGGTCCCCAGATGTCCTCGATGATCCGGTCGGCGGCCTTTTCCGCGGCCGCTGCGGGGAAATAGACATTGATCGTCACGCAGGCGGCGAGCGCCAGGCAGAAGACGGCGAGACTTGCGGCTATCCAGCGGACCATAGGCCTCATTGTCGGCTCCCTGACTGAACCATTCCTGAACCGATTCTAGCGCAGCGGCAGTCTCACTCGACCACGAATTCCGACTCCATCATGGCCCGGAGCTGGCGTACGAAGGTGGTCCATGCGACCCGTGTCTGGCTGCCGATGACGTTGATCCGCGGCAGGCCCGAGCCCTTCACGATGTAATAGCCGCCCGGAGCGGGCAGCACGCCGCCCATGATGCAGACGTCGTTAGCCAGGCGGCAGCTGAGCCCCAGGCGGTCGTATCGGAACTCGTCGAAGAACCGCAGGAACCCGCCCTGCAGCGCCGCGGCGACGCCGCCGCCGCTGCCTCCGCCGATGCTCGACAGGTTCGTGACGGCGCGCTGGCTGATCCGGTGCTTCGAACGGTCGTCCGGCGGCGTGTAGAGGAAGGCGTCGAAGGCTTCCGGCATCCAGTCGAACGTTTCAAGGCCGGCGATGCGGCCGGACAGGCGCCCCGTGATCATGCCGAGCGAAAACGTCTGCGTGACGAGGGAAAGGTCGAGATTCCCGATGTCGATGCCGGCATGCAACCTCGGGAATTTGCCGAGCGGCTCGCTGAGGCTCAGGTCATGAACCACGACCCGCCCGTCGAAGACCGAGGCTTCCAGGTTGCCGTCGAGCGTCACGACACCCTTGCTGAGCTGGAGACCCGGAATGCGGCCGGAGAGCGTTCCCTGGAACTCGGGCCAGCCGAACGCGCGGGAGAGCAGGGCGACGCTGATTGGCCGTATTTCGGCATCGAAGCGAACGTACATGTCTTCCGTTGCCGCGTGCCGTATGCGCAGCGTATCGATCGCGAGGCCGCCGTCGAAGACCGGGAGCGTGACCGGCTCGAGGAGACGGAAGTTGCGGCCGGTCGTCGCAAACGGCAGTACGGCAGGGCCGAGCTCGAGGCCCCAGAGCCGGCCCGAATCCCAGGCAAGCCTCGAGAGGAACAGGTCGTCGTCGATCTTGCCGGCCAGTGCCGTGCGCGAGGCGTCGTCGAACCAGTTGACCCGGCCGCGCAGCCCTTCGACCGAGACCGTGGCCGTCGCGCTTGCGATCGCGACCGAATCCAGTTCCAGTGCGGCGCGCGTCGGCCATCCGCCGTCGATCCTGACCTCGCCGCGAACCGTCCCGGTCCCGCTGAGGTCCTTGAAAGCGCTGCCGATCAGGAAGGGCTGGACGTACGCCGGCAGGGCATTGGCGAGATCGAGCGACTCGATCCGGACCTGCGCCGACGGCAGCATCGTGTCCGCCGCGAAGTCGAGAGTGGCGGAACCCCCGGCCCTCACGATTCCCGCATGATCGAGGGTGAAGGACTCCGCCGAAAAACGGGCGATCCCGGTATCGAGCACGCCGGAGAACTCGAGGTCGACAGCGTGCGCGGCGAAATCCAGGAAGACCGGGTTACCGTAGGCCTGACCGGAAACCAATGAGAGCCTTCCCCGGGCCGGCAGGCGGCCCGACTCGTACGCTGCCGCCTCGACCGAAAGTGACCCGGCGACCTTCTCGCCGGCGAGTTCGCCGGCCTCGTCCGAAAAATCCAGGCGCTCGACCGTGACCTCGGCGACTGCGGTACTCAGCCGGTCGCCAATGCCGGTCGCGCGGAAATCGCCGCCGGCGCGGCCCGCGACGGACAGACCCTGCGGCAATTCGATCCAGGGTTTTGCCACGCCTGCGAGCTGCGCGAGGTCGAAACCCGAAAGCTTCGACTCCATTTTCCAGCGGTTGCCGTCCAGCGCCAGGTCCAGGCGGCCGCGGCCCCCGGCGATTGCGAACGAGTCGAAACCGAGCTTCAGGCTTCCATTGGCGAACCTCTGCGCCTCGAAACGCGTGTCCTGCACGCCGAGTGAGCCGAGCGAACCTGAAAGGCGCCCATGCCCGCAGGTCAGCAAGTCGCCATCGATCCGCAATGTCCGGCAGTCAAGGGAGAATCCGGAAAGCGGGCCGGTCGCCGAGAGGCCGCGAATCCTTGCCGCCTTCAGATGCAGATTTCCCGGCTGTTCCGACGGCGGCGCCAGTTCGGCGGCGAGATCCTCGATCGCGATGCCGTCGAACTCGAGTCCACCGATTTCGATGCTGACCCTGCTTGCCGCACTTGCCGAAGCCACGCAAGAGACGCCGGCACAGGCCGCAAGCAGTGTCCGATGCAGTGTCACCCGGCGAGACTAACCGAACTGACGGGCCCGCTGGTGGTCAAACGATCGCCATGAATTCGCGCGTTATCTGGCTCGCCACGGCGACACTCGTGCTTTCCGCCTGCGCGACGACGACCCGCCCCGAATACACGATCGACTACGATCGTTCGGTCGATCTCGGCTCGTTCAGGACCTTTGGATTCGTCGATGAACCCGGCACCGACCGTGCCGGCTATTCGACGCTGATGACGACTTACTTCAAGGACGCGGTCAATCGCGAGATGCAGAAGCGGGGCTATACGTACGACGCGGCGGATCCCGACCTGCTCGTCAATTTTTTCTCGAACGTGCGTGATGTTTCGGACCTGCGCCCGAGGCCGCGGGTCATGCTGGGTTACGGGTACTACGGCTACCGTCGTGGACTCTACAGCGCCTGGCCGGTGTACGGCCCGGACGTGGATTCGGTCCAGTACAAGGTGGGCACCGCCAACATCGACATCGTGGACGCCGAGCGCATGCAGCTGATCTGGGAGGGCGTCGCGGAAGGCCGCATCACGCGCGATGAAATGAAGAATCCGCAGGCGGCCATTGACGCAGTCGTCACCGAATTGTTCATGAGGTTTCCAGGCAGCACCCCGGCGGACCGGTCGCGGAGGGAAGCCACGAGTTGACCGCCACCGGCGGATTCAAGGACTTGCGGTATTTTCGGGCAGCCTGTCGATCGGGGCGCCGTCCGACCGACTATCTGTTGTCATGAACCCAGCCTATATGGTCATTCTGGTCCTAGGAGCCCGAAATGCAGTACCTGTGCCTGATCTACCAGGACGAGAAGGAGTGGCAGAAGATCACGCCCGCCGAGTCGGCGAGGCTCATAGGCGAGTTCTCCGCCTACACCGAATCGATCAGGAAGAGCGGAAACTACGCCGGTGGCAACGCGCTCCAGCCGACGCACACCGCGACGACCGTTCGCGTGCGCCAGGGCAAGGTGGCGACGACTGACGGCCCGTTCGCCGAGACGAAGGAGCAGCTCGGCGGGTACTACCTGGTGAGCGCCCGTGACCTCAACGAGGCCATCCAGCTTGCGGCCCGCATACCCGGCGCGCGGCTCGGTTCGGTCGAAGTACGTCCCGTCATGGAGGTCCAGCCATGAGTTACATGATCCTGGCGAAAGCCGGTTCCGCGATTATGGGCATGAACCGTTCTTCGAGTCCGACATGAAATTCGTCTGCCTGGGTTGCCTCGACAAGGACGCGTGGGCAAAGTTGAGCCCCGCGGAGCAGCAGACGATGGTCAAGGAGTGCACGGACTTTGACCAGGACCTGTACGCCAAGGGTCATTTCGCCGGCGGCTTTGCGCTCCAGGATGCCGCGGCCGCGACGACCATCCGCTGGCAAGGCGGCAAGGCGATGCTCGTCGACGGGCCTTTCGCGGAGACCAAGGAGATGCTCGGCGGCATCCTGATCCTCGAGGCCGGGGACATGGGGGAGGCGCAGAGGATCATGAGCCGTCACCCGGGGATCCGGATCGGTCCCTTCGAAATCCGGCCGGCTGACGAGACTTTCATGGCCCAGCACCCGGTGTTGAAGAAGCTGTAGGAGAGAGCAATGCACTACGTGGATGGATTCGTGGTTCCCGTGCCGAAGAAGAAGCTCGCGGCCTATCGCCGCATGGCGAAATTCGCGGGCAAGATCTGGCGCGAGTACGGCGCGCTGCAATACGTCGAGAGCGTGGCGGACGACGTGAAGCCCGGCAAGCGGACGTCATTCCCGCGGAGCGTGAAGCTGAAGCGCGGTGAAGTCGTCGTGTTCTCATTTGCCGTGTACAAATCGCGCAGCCAGCGCAACCGGATCATGGCAAAAATCATGAGGGACCCACGCTTCGCGAAGTACATGGACCCGAAGAAGATGCCGTTCGACGGCAGGCGGATGTTCTGGGGCGGGTTCAAGTCGATCGTCGAGTACTGACATGCAATTCATGGCGATGTGCTGCATCGACGAGAGCCGCTGGGCGGCGCTGCCGCAGGCGAGCCGGGACGCGATCATGCGCGACTATGGTGCCTGGATCGCCGAAATGGAGCGGCAGGGCAAGCATCTGGCGAGCGCCAAGCTTGCGCCTTCGGCAAGTGCGCAGACGGTCCGCATGAAGGGCGGACGGCGGCTCGTGGTTGACGGTCCATTCGCGGAAACCAAGGAGCAGTTCGGGGGCTATCACGTCCTCGAATGCCGCGACCTTGACGAGGCGCTCTCGCTCGCCGGGCGGATACCGACGCTGGCACACGGCGGCGTGATCGAGGTCCGTGCGGTGGAGTCCGCGGCCTGAGAGAGCTCATCGAGACTGTCTACCGCGAGGAATCCCGCCGCGTGCTCGCGACGCTGATTCGCCTGCTCGGCGATTTCGACCGCGCGGAGGAGGCGATGCACGAGGCATTTGCGGCAGCGGTCGAACAATGGCCGCGGGACGGCATGCCCGCGAACCCGCGCGCCTGGCTGGTGTCCGCGGGCCGTTTCAAGGGCATCGATGCGATGCGTCGCAATGCGCGCCTGGACGCCCCTTACGACACCGTCCTCGACCTGACAGGCACGGAGGACGCGGACCCGTCCCTGGCCGCCGACGACGAACCCGTCGAGGACGACCGCCTGCGCCTCGTTTTCACCTGCTGCCATCCCGCGCTTGCTTCCGAAGCGCAAGTCGCGATGACGCTGCGCGAAGTCTGTGGCCTCTCGACCGAGGAAATCGCAAGCGCCTTCCTGGTGCCTGCCTCGACGCTCGCGCAGCGTATCGTCCGCGCGAAGGCGAAAATCCGCGACGCCCGGATACCCTACGAGGTACCGTCGGCCGACGAGTTGCCAGGGCGCCTCGACGCCGTGCTGCGCGTCGTCTATCTCGTCTTCAACGAAGGCTATGCGGCCACGAGCGGAGACGCGCTCATGCGCGCCGAACTGTCGGCCGAGGCAGTCCGCCTGGGCCGCCTCCTGCTCGATCTGCTGCCGGAACCGGAGGCCGCGGGGCTGCTCGCCCTCATGCTGCTGCAGGATTCCCGCCGGGCGGCACGCACGTCCGACACGGGCGACATCGTCCTTCTCGACGAGCAGGACCGGTCGCTGTGGAACCGGGCGCAGATCGACGAGGGGCTGGCGCTCGCGCGGCGCGCCCTGGCGTCGCGGCGCTTCGGGCCATACACGCTGCAGGCGGCGATCGCGGCCGCGCATGCGCAAGCCGCCACGGCGGACTCGACGGACTGGAACCGCATCGTCGGGACCTACGACCTGCTGCTCGAGGTCGAGCCGTCCCCCGTGATCGAGCTGAACCGGGCGGCGGCCATTGCGATGCGCGATGGCCCCGCCATGGGACTTTCGCTGATCGACGCGATCCTCGCCCGCGGCGACCTCGCCGACTACCAGCCGGCGCATGCCGCGCGGGCCGACCTCTGCCGCCGGCTCGGCAGGACGCGCGAGGCACGCCAGGCTTACCGCCGCGCGCTCGAACTGACGCAGCAGGGCGCAGCGCGGCGGTTCATCGAACGGCGGCTCGCGGAGCTGCCGGCCGCCTAGACGGTAGAATGCGCCGATGCCCGGCGTCATCTCGATTTCGAACCTCACCAAGACATACGCGAACGGGCAGCACGCGCTCAAGCGCGTGTCGCTCGACATCCGGCCCGGCGAGATCTTTGCGCTGCTCGGGCCGAACGGCGCAGGCAAGACCACCCTGATCAGCATCGTCTGCGGGATCGTGCGGCCGACGTCGGGCACGGTACTCGTCGACGGCCACGACATCCTGCGCGACTATCGCGCGGCGCGCGAGCGGATCGGGCTGGTGCCGCAGGAGCTCGCCATCGAGGCCTTCGAGACCGTTCGCGCGGCCGCCGCATTCAGCCGCGGCCTCTTCGGCCGCGCGCCGGATGCCGCGTACGTGGAGCGGATATTGCGTGACCTCTCGCTCTGGGACCGGCGCGACGACATCCTGATGACGCTGTCCGGCGGCATGAAGCGGCGGGTGATGATCGCGAAGGCTCTCGCGCATGAGCCGCGCATCCTGTTCCTCGACGAGCCAACCGCGGGCGTCGACGTCGAGCTGCGCCGCGACATGTGGGACCTCGTGCGGCGCCTGCGGGACCAGGGCGTGACGATCATCCTGACGACGCACTACATCGACGAGGCCGAGGAGATGGCCGACCGCATCGGCGTCGTCAACCACGGCGAGCTGATCGTCGTGGAGGAAAAGGCGGTCCTGATGAAGAAGCTCGGCAAGCGCCAGCTCACGCTGACGTTGCAGGAGCCGCTCGCGACGATCCCGCCCGAGCTGGCCGACTGGAAGCTGGCGCTGAATGCCGGCGGTCACGAGCTCCAGTTCACCTTCGATGCGGCTAACGAGCAGACCGGCGTCGCGCCGCTGCTGCGCCGCCTCGAGCAGCTCGGCATCAACTACCGCGACCTCAACACGCGCGAGAGCTCGCTCGAGGAGATCTTCGTGAGCCTCGTGGGCCGGGGAGCGCGTGCTTGAGCGTGCCGGCCTTCAATCGCCACGGCGTCTGGGCCATCTACCGGTTCGAGATGGCGCGGTTCCTGCGCACGCTCCTGCAGAGCGTGCTGACGCCCGTTATCACGACGGCGCTGTTCGTCATCGTATTCGGCGCGGCGATCGGCTCGCGCATGACCGAGGTGGACGGCGTGAGCTATGGCGCCTTCATCGTGCCGGGTCTCGTCATGCTGTCGCTGTTCACCGAGAGCATCTCAAACGCTTCGTTCGGCATCCACTTCCCGAAGTTCACGGGCACGATCTTCGAGATTCTTTCGGCGCCGGTCGCTGCCCACGAGATCGTACTCGGCTATGTCGGGGCCGCGGCGACGAAGTCCGTGCTGCTTGGACTCACCATCCTGACGACGGCGTCCTTCTTCGTGCAGATCACGATCATGCACCCGTTCTGGATGATCGCGTTCATGGCCCTGACGGCGGTCACTTTCAGCCTGTTCGGCTTCATCGTCGGCATCTGGGCAAAAAACTGGGAGCAGATGCAGCTGATCCCGATGCTGGTCGTGACGCCGCTGACGTTCCTGGGCGGCGCTTTCTACTCGATCGAGATGCTCCCGCCCGCCTGGCGCACGGTGGCGCTGTTCAATCCGGTCGTGTACCTGATCAGCGGCTTCCGCTGGAGTTTCTACGGCAAGTCCGATGTCTCGGTGGAAACCAGCCTCGGCATGACGCTTGTCTTCATGCTGGTTTGCATCGGCGCGATCGCGTGGATCTTCCGCACCGGTTTCCGGCTGAAGAACTGACTACTCCGTACGATTGCGATTGCGGGCCGCGGCGTGGAAATCCTGCCATGCCCGGATGGGGAGCTGGACTCCGCGCTTGCGCCACAAGGCCTCTATCAAGGCGCTCGCGAGCTTGAGGTCCGTAAACAATGGCGTGCCTGTTTCGACTGCCCGGCGCCGGATGAGATAACCGTCAGGCCGCCCGTATTCGTCGTATTCGCGCGGCACATTGACGATCAGGTCGATCTTTCCGGCGTCGATCAGCTCCATTGCGCTGGTGCCCTCACCAGGCTTCTTCGCGACCGCCGTGCACGGAATGCCGAGCGCCTCCAGCGCTTCAGCGGTCCCGCCCGTGGCATAGATGGGCAGCCGGAGTTGTTCATGGATCAGCCGCGCCTCCTCGGCGAACCAGTACTTGTCCGCCAGCGGGCCGAGTGACAGCAGCACGCCCCTGGTGGGGTAGCGGAACCCCGCGGCGTGCAGCGCATGCAACAGCGCTTCCTGCAGGTCCGCTCCCAGGCAGCCGACCTCCCCGGTGCTCGCCATCTCGACGCCCAGCATCGGATCGACGCCCGCAAGGCGCCCGAACGAGAACATCGGCGCCTTGACACCGACGTGATCGAGCTCGAGGGTCGCGACGGCGCTGTCACCCGCGACACCCATCATCCGGCGGGTCGCCTCGGCGGCAAAATTGACGCCGGTGACTTTGGACGCAAACGGGAAGCTGCGCGATGCGCGCAGGTTGCACTCGATCACCTTGACCTGGTTGTGCTTGGCAAGAAACTGGACATTGAACGGACCCGTGATGCCAAGCGCGGCGGCCAGCTCCGCCGCGATCAGGCGTACGCGCCGTATGGTGGAGATATAGACGCTTTGCGGCGGCAGCACCAGCGTCGCGTCGCCGCTGTGGACGCCGGCATCCTCGACGTGTTCGCTGATCGCCCACAGCACGAGCTGACCGCGGTCGGCAACTGCGTCGATCTCGATTTCCCGCGCGCGCGTCTCGAATTTCGAAACGACCACCGGGTGGTCGGGTGACACGCGCTTTGCGCGCGCAAGTATCTGCTGAAGCTCGTTCGGTTCGTGAGCAATGCTCATCGCCGCGCCGCTCAGGACGTAGCTCGGCCGCACGAGCACCGGAAAGCCCCCCAGTTCCTCGACGATTGCCGCGGCGGATGACGTGTCGGTCATGTGCCGCCAGGCCGGCTGGTCGATGCCAAGCTCGTCGAGCAGTGCGCTGAAGGTCTGCCGGTTTTCGGCGCGATCGATATCGGTGGGATCGGTCCCGAATATGCGTACGCCGGCGCGATGCAGCCGCATCGCCAGGTTGTTCGGCACCTGGCCGCCCATGCTGACGATGAGCCCGTCAGGCTTCTCGCGCTCGTAGATGTCGAGGACCGACTCGAGGCTGATCTCGTCGAATATCAGCCGGTCGCAGATATCGTAATCGGTGCTGACCGTCTCGGGGTTGTAGTTGACCATGATGGTCTCGTAGCCGAGTGCGGCCAGCGTCTGCACGGCATTGACGCAGCACCAGTCAAACTCGACGCTCGAGCCGATGCGATAGACGCCCGCTCCCAGCACGATGACCTTCCGCCGGGCCGACGGCTCGACGTCGCTGGCCGAAGCATGGTAGGTCGAGTAGAGGTAGTTTGTGTCGGCCGGGAATTCAGCCGCCAGCGTGTCGATCTGCGGGAACTGCGGGCGTATGTCGAGCCGCTGCCTCGCGGCGCGTGCGCTGCCTTGGGGCAGTTGCAGTCCTTCGTCGATGGCCTTGTCCGAGAATCCGAGCAGTTTCGCGTCGCGCAGCAGCTCCGGCGTCAGCTCGGCACCCGTGCGGCGCAGCCGCTCGAAGGTTTCGACGACGGGAACCATGGCCTCGATGAACCACGGGTCAATGTCGGTGACCTGGTGTACCCGCGCGACGCTCATGCCCCTGGCGAGCGCCTGCGCCACGCCAAAGATCCGACGCGGTGTCGCGTTGCGCAGCTCCTGTTCGAGGTCGTCGAATGCGAATGCGTCGGGATCGAGCCCCATGACGCCGATGTCGAGCATGCGCAAGGCCTTCTGGATGACCTCCGGAAACGTGCGCCCGATCGCCATGACTTCGCCGACGCTCTTCATCTCGCTGCCGATTTGCTTCGTCGCCCCGTGGAACTTCGTCAGGTCCCAGCGCGGCACCTTGCACACCAGGTAGTCGAGCGCGGGCTCGAAGAAGGCGGTAGTCCGGCGGGTGATGCCATTCGGGATCTGCGTCAGGTCGTAACCGAGCGCTACTTTCGCCGCCACGTAAGCCAGCGGGTAGCCGGTTGCCTTGCTGGCGAGCGCACTCGAACGCGAAAGGCGGGCGTTGACTTCAATCACCCGGTAATCGACGGCATCCGGACTCAGCGCATATTGGATATTGCATTCACCGACGATGCCCAGGTGCCGCACCGTGCGGATGGCGACGCTTCGCAGCAGCTGGTATTCCTCGTCATTCAGGGTCTGGGACGGCGCGACGACGATCGACTCCCCTGTATGAATGCCCATCGGGTCGAGGTTTTCCATGTTGCATACGGTGATGCAGTTGTCGCTGGCGTCGCGGACAACCTCGTATTCGATCTCTTTCCAGCCGCCCAGGAACTCCTCGACGAGCACCTGCCTGACGCCGCCCGAAAACGCCCGGCGAAGCGCCTCGTCGAGATCTGCCTCACGCTTTACGACGCCGCTGCCCTTTCCACCGAGCGCGAATCCTGCGCGCAGCATCACCGGGAAGCCCATGTCGCCGGCGGCGCGCTTCGCTTCGGAAACCGTGTTGCAGGCGATGCTCCTTGCGACCTTGACCCCGATTTCGTTCAGCCGGTCGACAAACAGCCGGCGATCCTCCGTATCGAGTATCGCAGTCACAGGCGTGCCGAGCACGCGCACGCCGAGCTCGTCCAGCACGCCGGTTTCATGGAGCGCAATACCGCAGTTGAGCGCAGTCTGTCCGCCGAAGGAGAGCAGGATCGAATCGACGCCCTCCTTGCGCATGATGTCGGCCGCGATTTCCGGCGTGACCGCCAGCAGGTACAGGCGGTCCGCCATGCCTTCGCTGGTCTGGATCGTCGCGATGTTGGGATTCAGCAGGACCGTGAAGACGCCGTCTTCCCGGAGCGCCTTGATGGCCTGCGACCCGGAGTAGTCAAATTCCCCGGCCTGCCCGATCTGCAGCGCCCCGGAACCTAGTATCAGCGTGCGCCGCGGTTTCGCGGAGCCTTCCGAGGAGCTCATGCGTTCAGGCCTTCATCGCGCCGGCGAGGCGCAGGAAGTCGTCGAAGAGGAATTCGGTGTCCTGCGGACCCGGCGACGCTTCCGGGTGGAACTGCACGCTCGAATACGGACCGTCGGCACAGCGAATGCCCTCATTGGAGCCGTCATTCACATTGACGAACCAGGGATGCCAGCCGGCGGGCAGCGATTCCTCGCGCACGGCGTAACCGTGATTCTGGCTCGTCACGAAGCAGCGGCCTGTCTGGAGGTCCCGGACCGGTTGATTCACGCCGCGGTGCCCGTAGGGCAGCTTGTAGGTATCGCCGCCCGCGGCGAGGCCGAGAATCTGGTTGCCGAGGCAGACACCGAATATGGGCTTGCGATAGCGTCCGAGCAAAGCGCCGACCTGGGCGACGAGGGGGGCCAGGTCCTTCGGATCGCCCGGACCATTGCCGATCAGAATCGCGTCAGAGCGCTCGGCAAGCGGCGCCAGATCGCGATGCCATGGTGCGCGCGTGACGGCGGCGCCACGCGCGAGCAATGAACGCACGATGTTGTCCTTGGCCCCGGCATCGATCACGAGCACTTCGAGCGAACCACCGCCGTAGCGCAGCACGTCAGTCGGCGCAACTTCCCGAAAGATTCCGTACTGCATGTCCCGCTGGTCCGCGTGCTCCCGCACTTCGGCAGTCGACATCGCATCCGGAGCGAGCCAACCGCGCATCGTGCCGAACTCCCTTAGCCGCCGGGTCAGGGTCCTCGTGTCGACTCCGGTGATCGCGGGCACGGCCTGTGCGGTGAGCCAGTCGCCCAGCGACCGGCTCGAAGCGTGGTGGCTCGGCGCGGCCACGTAGTGCTGGACGACGAGGCCCTGTACCTGGATGTGACCGGATTCGAACGGTCCATCCAGGCTACCGGGCCTCCTCGGCGCCGGGACGCCGTAGTTGCCGATCAGCGGGTAGGTCAGGACGAGGATCTGCCCGCGATACGAGGGATCGGTCAGGGACTCCACGTATCCGGCCATTCCGGTGTTGAACACGACTTCCCCTGCCACCGGGCGCAAGGCTCCAAAGCCGATGCCCTTCATGACGGTGCCGTCCTCGAGTTCGAGGCGCCATTGCGCATCAGATTTCATGCGGGTTCCAACAGCCCAATGCCGGACTTTAGCGAAGGCAGCAGTGTATTTGCGAAGACAGTTCGCAATTTGACCGGTTGTCGACATTTCGGCGGAGGCGAGCTGGGATACACTTCGTGGACGGGATGGAGGCGCTGATGATGCCTGGCAAGCGAGCGCTGGTCGTCGACGATTCCAAGTCCGCGCGGGTCGTCCTGTCCCGCATGCTCGAGCGCTACGGTATCCTCGTCGATTCCGCGGAGTCGGCGGAATCGGCGCTCGAATACCTCAGGGAAGGCCGTCCCGACGTGATCTTCATGGATCACCTGATGCCGGGCATGGACGGGCTGCAGGCGGTCCGCGAAATCAAGTCGAATCCCGAGCTCGCCTCGATCCCGATCATGATGTACACGTCCCAGGAGGGCGAAATCTACGGCGGGCAGGCGCGCGCCTCCGGCGCGGTCGGCGTACTGCCGAAATCCATCCGCCCCATCGACGTCACGAAGGCCTTGTACCAGCTCCAGCTGCTGCCGGACCGGCGCAGTGACGAACCGTCCGCGCTCGAGCCCGCCGGCGGCGGGGCGCCCGGCGAACCCGCGCCGCAGCAGCCGGCGGCCCCCGCGCCCGTCGAGGCCCTGCTCAAGGAGCAGAATCTGGAGCTGAGGCGGTTCATCGTCTCGACTCTGGACGCGTGGACCCATCGCATCGTCGCGGAATTGCGGCCGAACGAGCCATCCGTCGTGGAGGAGGACGACGGCGCTCCGGCCCGGGTCCCGCCCTCACGTCGCTGGCCCTGGGTCCTTGCCACGGCTTCTGCCCTCGCGGCGCTGCTCGTCGTGGGCATCCTGTACTGGCAGGCCCGCGTCGGGGCCGAGCAGGCCGAGCGCGCATTCCAGGCCGTAACGGCCTCGAACGACACGTTGACGAAGGCCATCGAAAAATGGCGCATCGCCGGCAGCGCATCGGCCGGTTCGTCTGCGCAGGAGGGATTCCGGCCGCTGGTGCTCGCGGTACCCTTTGGCGAGCAGGCGCTCAATCCCGCACGGCTCGAGTCCGTGCGTGCGCTGGTCGCCCAGCTCGAGCGCGCGTCGATCAGCGGCGTGGTCCGGATCGAGAATTACGCGGGCAGCTTCTGCCTCGCAAGCGCCGGTCCGGACGGCTATACGCTGGCCCCGCCGACATCGCCTGCCGCCCAGTGCGAGCAGGTGGGCAACCCATTCGACGACTCGCATGCGACCCGCTCCAATCAGCCGCTGGCCTATGCAAACCTGGCAGCCTCCGTCCGCCAGCGCACGGGCGGGGCCATCGAGCTCGATCTCAGGGCGGGCCCGCGCGACCGGCTGGCCGTCGCCTATCCGCCCATCGATCAGGCGACGGCCGGCCAGTGGAACGCAGCCGCCCAGTCCAACAACCGGATCGAGATCAGCATCGTCGAAAAATGAGCCGGCGTCCGCTGATCTACGGCGCGAACGGCTACACGGGCGAAATGATCGCGCGCGAGGCGAGCCGCCGCGGGCTGGCGCCCGTGCTCGCCGGCAGGTCGCGCGATGCCGTGGCCGCACTTGCGTCGGAGCTCGGCTGTGATTTCCGCGTGTTCGATCTCCTGGATCCCGGGGTCGCCGCCGCCGGTCTCTCCGGCTGCCGCGTCGTCGTGCACTGCGCCGGCCCATTCTCCGCGACCGCCGCGCCGATGATGGCGGCATGCGCCTCGGCGCGCGTTCATTACACGGACATCACGGGCGAAATCGGCGTCTTCGAGCATGCGTACCGGCAGGATGCCGCCGCGCGCGCCGCCGGGATCCTCGTCTGCGCCGGCGTCGGCTTCGACGTCGTGCCGACGGACTGCGTCGCACTGACCCTCGCCCACGCGCTCCCGGACGCCGTGCGGCTCGCGCTCGGCTTCGACAGCCGAAGCGGCCTGAGCCGGGGGACCGCCAAGACGAGCGTCGAGGGCCTCGGTCATGGCAGTTGCGTGCGCGAAAACGGCGAACTCCGGCGGATACCCCTCGGTTCGCGCGCCCGGCGCATCGATTTCGGCGCCGGCGAGAAGCTCGCGACCTCGATACCCTGGGGCGACGTGAGCACGGCCTATCGCACCACGGGAATCCCGAACGTCGAAGTCTACGTGCCGGTGTCGCCGAAGGCGCTTGCGAATCTGCGCCGTCTCGCCCGGATCGGATGGCTGCTGCGCCGCCACGCAGTCCAGTCCTTCCTGAAGTCGCGGATCGACAACCGGGCACCCGGGCCGGACGCGACGGAGCGCGAGAAATCGCCCGTATTCGTCTGGGGCGAAGCGGCGAACGCTGCCGGCCGCACGCTCTCTGCACGGATGCGCATCCCCAATGGATACACGGTCACGACGGATGCCGCGGTTGCGATCACGGAGCGCCTCCTCGGCGACACCGCTCCCTCAGGCTTCACGACGCCCGCGCGGCTCATGGGCAGCGAGTTCGTAACGAGGCTGCCCGGGGCCTCGCAGATCACCCTTGGATGAATTGATCCCCGGTTTCAAGCCGCCGCGCTGGCTCGCGAACCCGCACCTGCAGTCGGTCCTGCCGAGCCTTCCTTTCCGGCGCCATGCCATAGAGCGCCGCGCGGCGGCCGTGATGTCCGCGAGCCGGCCGCTGGTTCTCGATTGCGGCGATGGCGTGCGCCTGATGGGCCGGTTCGCGGATCCGCCCGTGCCGGGGAGCATGCGGCGCCGGTTGGCGGTCCTGCTGCACGGCTGGGAGGGCAGTTCGGAATCGCTCTACGTGCTGTCGGTCGCCGAGCTGCTCCACCAGCGCGGCTTCGCCGTGCTCAGGCTCAACCTGCGCGACCATGGCGGCACGCATGCGTTGAACCGGGAGCTCTTCCATTCCTGCCGCCTGCCCGAAGTCGTAGGCGCCGTCTCGCGGCTGCAATCGCTCTTCCCCGGTCACGACCTCCATCTCGCCGGATTTTCGCTCGGCGGCAATTTCTGCCTGCGCGTCGGTGCACGCGCCCGCGCCGCGGGCGTCCGCATCGCGCGTATCGTCGCAGTCTGTCCCGTGCTGGATCCCGTGACGACGCTCGATGCCCTGGAGCGCGGGCCCGCGATTTATCGCCGGTATTTCATGCACAAATGGCGCCGCTCCCTGCTGGCGAAACAGGCGGCCTGGCCTGACACTTATGAATTCGGCGAGTTGATACGCGATCCATCGCTCACGGGCATGACGGAGCGGATGGTGCTCAGGTACACGGACTATCCCGACCTGGCGACTTATCTTCGTGGCTATGCGATCACGGGCGGCGTGCTCGAATCCCTCGACGTTCCGTCGCGCATCATCACGTCCGAGGACGACCCGATGATCCTCGTGCGCGACCTGGCGCGCCTTGCGCGCCCGTCCGCGATCGAATTCACGGTGACACGCTCCGGCGGCCACTGCGGTTACATGGATGCGTTGCGCGGCCCGAGCTGGATCGATCGGCAGATCGTGGCGGAACTCGAGCGCGGCTGATCAGGAGGGTCCCGCCGCGTCCTGCATCAGGGCGAGCCACTTGAGGTAGCGGGCGAGCAGCCGCTGGTCGGGTTCGGGCTCGAAACGCTCGATCGGCGGCCCCTGGAATCCGGCCGGCGCTCCGGCCACGAGGAACGCGAGACCCCGCGATGTCGCCTCGCGGTCGCTGCCGCGATCGACCGGCGACCCGGAAAGGCAGGCGAGCATCCGGCACAGCAACCGGTTTTCGGCAAGCCCTCCGCTTGCGACGAGGCGCGCGGGCGACGGCCGGTGACGGTCCATCTCGTCGAGATTCGCCTTGATCAGGAAGGCGACGCTCTCAAGCACGGCGCGGCACAGCTGCAGATCCGTGCCGTCGCCGACGAACGAGGACTGGAAATCCGGCCGCCAGAACGGCGACGCGAGCCCCGCGACGCCATTGAGGAAGAACGGCGCGTCTTCGTCGGCGAGATCCTCCTGGCAGAGCAGGGCGAGCAGGCGGTCCGCCGCGGCGCCCTGGTGGCGCTCCAGCCACTCCAGGGCGGCGCCGGCGCCATTGACCGAGCCTTCGAGCACGAAATCGAAATGTTCCGCATCGGCACGTATGACGCTGGTCAGCAGCGGCGGGGCGCAGAGCGCCTCCGTCGTCGGGCGCAGCACGAACGCGCCCGTGCCGAGATTGACGTACGCAGCATCGAAGTCGAGCGGACCCGCGGCGAATGGCACGACCGACTGGTCGCCGTTGCAGACATCGACGGGAATCTCACGGCCTTCGCAGGCCAGGGAACCGAAGTGGCAGGCCGTCGCCGCCGTGCGCGGCAGCACCGCGCGTGGAATGCCGAACATCCGGAGCAGTTCCTCCGACCAGTCCCGATCGAACGGGGACCAGAGCAGCGTACGCGCCGCCGTCGACGCATCCGCGAGGAAGGGATGCTCCTCGAGCAGCCGGTGAAGCAGGTAGGAGGCAAGCGGCCCGGCGTGCAGGCGCGACTGCGCCGCGGCGCTGCGAACCTCTGGCAGGTGATCGAGGCACCAGCGCAGCTTGCTCGCGCCGTAGTGCGGCGACAGCGGGAGGCCGGTCAGGCGCTGGACTTCCCCTGCGCGGCGTGCGAGGCCCCTGAGCCAGGCGGCGTTGCGCGTGTCCTGCCAGGAGATGACCGGCGACAGCGCGCGGCCGTCATCGGCGCTCCAGCAAACCAGGCTCGAGCGCTGGACCGCGAATCCCGCCGCCGACCAGCGTGACACCGGGACGATGCGAGCGAGTTCGCCGAGCGCGGTCCGGACGCTCGCCACGACCTCGCCGGCGTCGTGTTCGACGTGACCGAGCGCGTTGCGCTGGGTCGCGATCGTGACGAGCGCGGCGCCTTCGAGTGCTCCGTCGGCGCCGTAAGCGCTCGCGCGCGTCGCATGGCCGCCCTGGTCAATGGCGACGAAGGCGCGCTCCGTCATGCGTGGAGCGCATCGCGCGCGGCGAGCTCCGCGGCAAGCCGGAAGGGCGCCATCGTTTCGACCATTTCGACGCCGCGCTCGCGCAGCTCCAGCGCGCGACCGGCGTCCGTCACTTCGTAGACGACCCAGGCCCAGGAACCGGTCGGGATGGCGCGCCCTGCCGGAAGCCGCCGGTGATCGCAGAAAACGAACTCCGGCCGCATCAATTCGAGCGCAGAGCGCAGCTGGACCGGGTCGCCGTCGAGCACCCAGCCGATCGGCAGGCCGGACGACGCCCGCGCGAGCCTGCAGGCATCGGCATCGAAGGAAATGAGAATGCAGCGATCTCGCACGGGGGCGAGGGCCGCGAGGATCCGCTCGATGCACAGGGCGCGCCCATGGTGCACGAGGCTCGCGCGCTTGACCTCGACAAAGGCGCGCGCATCGCCGAGGCCCGCCATCAACTCGACGACGCCGGCCAGCCGGGGCAGGGCCGTGCCGGAGTGCGCGCGTCCGAAACGGGCGGGCTCGCCGGCGTCGATGCCGTCAAGCTGGCCCGACATCATGAGCCGCACGTCGCCGGTGGCGCGGGTGGTGCGCTCGAGGCTAGCGTCGTGGATGACGAATGGCACGCCATCGGCCGAAAGCTGGACGTCGAACTCGACGTGGGAGAAACCGCGCCGCCAGGCCGACTCGAGCGCCGGGAGGCTGTTCTCCGGAAAGTGTTCCGCATCGCCTCGGTGTGCGACGATCACAGGCAGCATGCGGGGAATTATAGTCGCGCCGTGGATTCTCGCCGCCCTGGCGACGACGGCCTGCAGCCGCGAGGAATCCGGCTGGGAGGCCGCGCGGCGCGACGGCACGCTCGCGGCGTACCAGTCGTACCTCGATGACTACCCGGTCGGCGGCCACGCCGTCGAGGCGCGTGCCGAGCTGTTGCAGTTGCGCGAATCCGAAGCGTGGGTGCGCGCCGACCGTCTCGGGACTCCGGAGGCCTGGCAGCGCTACCTTGGCGAGTGGCCCGATGGAAGGCACTCCGCGCTCGCGCGCAAGCGCCTGGTGGAATTCATCCCGCCGGCCCCTCCAGGCTTCGAAATCCAGCTGGGCGCATTCTCGGGCGGGGCGATGGCGCGTGCGGGCCTCGAGCGCCTCGCGCGCGAGCATCCACTGGAACTCGAGGGACTGTCCGTGCGCGTGGACGCGCCGGCGGATGGAGAGCCCGCGTTCTGGCGACTGCGTGCCGGCCCTTTCGACGAGGCCATGGCGCGCGCGCACTGCGCAACGCTGCTCGCCGCGCAGGTTTCCTGCCTGGCGCTGCCCGCACGATCAACTGCCGAGCTGCGCTAGGGTAGCGGCCAGTTCCTCGTTCCAGGCCGGCGCATCGGTGTCGACCGCGACTCCGCCGGCCCGCTCGGCCGGGCTGAGGGGGTCATGGTGCAGGAGCTGGTGGGCGAGCACCTCCAGGCCGGCTTCCGACGCGTCCGACGTCATTGCGGCCCTCGTGGCCAGGCGCGTTCGAAGGATTTCCGCGCCCGCCTCGCAACTCACGATATGGCAGGCAACGTGAAGTTCCGCCGCGAGACCCGCGAAACGGCTTCGGCGCGAGGCATCCAGGAAAGCGGCGTCGACGATGCAATGCCTGCCCGAGCGGAGAATGATCGGCACCAGGCTCTCAAGCCGGTCATAGGCGGCATTCGTCGCCGCAGGCGCATAGATTCCATCATGCAAGCCGGTCGATCCGCTTCGCGCCGCGGGCGCGACGCCGAAAAGCCGCTTGCGCTCGACGTCGGAACGCAGGCGAACCCCATCGAGACGCGCCAGCATCTGCCCGGAGACCGTCGTCTTGCCCGAGCCGGAGAGGCCGTGCATGAGCCAGAGCGCCGGTTTTCGCGGCTGGCAGTATTGCCGCGCCAGCGCCAGGTAGCCGTCGAATTCCGGCCATCTCGTTTCGAACAATGCGACCTTCGCCCGCACGAGTGCGTAGTAGCAACGGAACAGGTCGCTCGTCTCGACCCCTTCGTAGTCGCCGGACTCCTCCAGGTAGGCGTTGAAACAGACAGCCGCCTCCGGGCGGCAGCCCCGCCGCTCGATGTCCATCACGAGCATCGACAGCTCCGCCTGCAGGTCCATGACCCGGAAGTGCTCGTTGAACTCGATGCAGTCGAATGGCACGAGCCGGCCGTCCAGGCGGACAACATTGCGCAAATGAAGATCCCCGTGGGACTCCCGGACGAAGCCACTCGCGGCCCGCCGACGCAACAGGACCTCGATCTCCCGGTGGCGTCTAAGCGACCACTCCTCCGCCTCCGCCAGGTGCCGCCTTCGGGGCTCATCCGGAAGGCGCGACCGGATCTGCGGGAAATTCTGCCGGAGCGCGGAAAGGAAAGATTCCGGGCTGCCCGGTTCCGCGCCGGAAGGCGGCGGCCGTACCGGGAGTTGCCGGTGCATCGTTGCAAGCCAGCGCCCCAGTTCCTCCGCCTGCGCCGGACTGAAGTCGCCGGACTCGATTTCACGGCTGAGGAGCGCCGCTTCATCGAACTGGCGCATGCGAACCGCGAAGTCGACGACCTCGCCCTCGCCGTCGATGGAAAGGAGACCGTCCCGGATCGTGACGGGAACGACGCCGATGTAGAGATCCGGAGCGAAGCGCCCGTTGAGGCGAACCTCCTCCTCGCAGTAGTGCCTGCGCCGCTCGAGCGTCGAGAAATCGAGAAATCCGTAGTCGACCGGCTTCTTCAGCTTGTAGGCGTATGGCCCGGTCAGCACGACCCATGAGATCGCCGTTTCGATCAGCCGCAATTCGCGGACCGGATGACCGAAGGCATTCTCCCTGAGCAGTGTCCGGACCGCCAGGGCGCGGCTAGTCACCGGCCTTCCAGTAGCGGGCCATCTCGAGATACGCGAAGGATGCGGACCAGGTGATCATCACGAGACCGACGACCGCCTCGGTTCCCAGCAGGAACCGCACGGCGCCTTCCGGCACGAGATCGCCATATCCGAGCGTCGAGTAGGTCGTCGCCGACACATAGATTGCGTCGAGCAGGCGAAGCGGATCGGCACCGACGATGCGGCCCACGTCCGGCATCTGCACGAGCGCATAAATCGCGATGCCGAACAGCCAGATCTCGGCGATGTGCATCGCGAGGATGCAGAAGATCATCACGAGGATGCGCGGATGCCGAGGCAGGCTCCAGTGCGGCATTCGGCGATTGAGCTGCCGCAGGGCCTCGTAATGGAGGCCGACCGCGAGCGCGACGAGCAGCAAGGTGACGGCGACCGCAGCCCAGTGCTGCGAGGAGCCGACCGCGTCGCCGAACTCCGGAGTCATGCTCAGCCCGTCAACTTGCGCCATAGCGCCCGGCCGACGAGCCTCGCCTGGTCCGCGATGCCGAAGCGCTTCAGGTTCGTCCGGATGACGCCCTCGGTGAAGCGCGTGCGCTTCGAGTAGTCGATCCGTACGTCGACCAGCACCGGCTCGCCGCCCGCCGCGGCGGAGAGCGCATCGCCTATGACGCGGTCGATTTCGGAATCGTCGCGCATCAGGCGGTAGCCGACGCGGTTCGCCTTCGCGAGGGACTCGAAATCGAGTCCCGGCAGCACCGTGCAGGTCTTGCGGTTGTACGGCGTCTCCTGCGCCTGTGCGATCTGCGCGAGTTCGCCGTCGTTGAAGACGAACCAGACGACGCCCGCCTTCTGCGCGACCGCGGTCGCCATCTCGAGACCGGTCATCCGCACGGCGCCGTCGCCGACAATGCCGACGACCACCCGGCCGGGGCGCGCGAGCTTCGCGCCGATGACGGCGGGTATGCAGTAGCCCATCGAGTTGAAGTCCGAGGGCGAGAAGAACGTGCGCGGCGCATGGATCGGCATGAGTTCGGCGACAAGAAAAGTGTGATTGCCGTCGTCGGCAACCACAATTCCATCATCCGGAAGCCGGGTGCGAAGCACGTCGAAGAAGCGCTGCGGATTGACGCGGCCCTTCGGGTCGTGCGCGACCCATTCATCGTGATAGCGCCGCTTGTCCGCGGCGACGGCCGCGGCGACCGCGTTCGCCCGCGCAGTCCGGGGGGAGGCCGGGAGCGCATCGCGCAATGCGGCGAGCACGGCGCGCGCGTCCCCCTCGAGCGCGACCGCGGCCGGGTAGTTCGCGCCGAAAACGCGCGGGTTGATGTCCACGTGTATCAGGTTTGCGGGAGGCACGTAGCCATAGCTCCCGGTCGGGATCTCCGCAAAGCGCGTGCCGACGGCGAGCAGGCAGTCACAGTGCGCGAACGCGTTCTCGACCGCGGGTACGGCTGCCGGCCCGAGCGCGAAGCCGGCATGCAGCCGGTGGTTGGCGGGAAACGCCGACAGGCCCTGCAGCGTCGTCGCGACCGGCGCGCCGGCAAGCTCCGCAATCGCGATGAGCTCGGCCGCCGCGTCGACCGCGCCCCAGCCGCAGAAGATGCCCGGGTGTTGCGCGGAGCCCAGCAGTTCCGCCGCACGCCCGATATCCGCGGCGTCCGCGCGATGCCCCGCCGGCGCGGCCGGCTCGAACGCGGGCCGTTCGCCCGCGTCACCCGCCGTGAGCTGCAGGTTGACGGGAATCTCGACGAACACCGGTCCCGGCTCGCCGCCCGTCGCCACCCGGTACGCTTCGTGGATCACCGGGATCACGTCCGCATGGCGCTCGATGCGCCAGCGCCCTTTCGTGATCGGCGCGAGAAGCGCGTGCTGGTCCATGTCGTGCAGCTGGTAGGCGCGGCCGAGGTCGCGGCGGATGCCGCCCGCGATCACGAGCATCGGGATCCCGTCGAGGAACGCCTCGCCGATGCCGCTCGCGGCGTGGGTCACTCCGGCCGCCGGCACGATCAGGAGCGTCCCGATGCCGGCACCCGTGCGGCTGACAGCGTCGGCCATGAACGCGCCGCCGCCTTCGTGGGCGACGAGCACCGGAGTGATCGAACCGGAGGCGCCGATCTCGTCGTAAAGCTCGGTGTTGTGGACGCCCGGGATGCCAAACGTGTAGCGGATGCCGAGCTGCTCGAGCGCCTCGCGCGCGAGTGATGCCGCCGTTTTTCCCATGCTGCCTCCCAGGGAGCACAGCGTATCGTATCCGGCGGATCAGCTCCGGATCATGCGCCAGTCGCCGTCGCCGTACCGGCAGGCACTCCCTCGACGGTCCACCTGGCGGCCGTCGTAGAAGCGAGTGAGCTTGAAATGCCGGCAGACGCGACCGTCGCGCTCGAAGCGTCCGTCGGGAGCAAGCAGGTAGCCGAGCCCCTGGCGCGAGCCGTCCCATCGAACATAGCGGCCGTCATCCAGGAGCTCGAGCGAATGGCCGAAGCAGGCACGGTCCCTGTCGTCCATTTCGTCGCCGATTTCATGGCCGATAATCGCGCCGATGGTCGCGCCGGCCAGAATCGCGATCAGGCGGCTGTCGCCACTGCTGGCGGCGGCGCCGACGGCGCCTCCGACCACGGCGCCGAGCGCGGCGCCGACGCGGTCACGATCGCAATGGCCCTCCCGAATGCCGTAGTCGTCCTGCCAATGGCGGCCGGTGTAGCCGACATAGTAGGGATCGTGCTTCTTGCGCCAGCCGTGGGCGGGCGCGTGCGCCGGCGGATCGGCAAAACAGGTCAGTGGAGTGGCGAGCAGGGCGACGACGAGCGTCGCGACGGCGGTCGGGATCAAGGCAGTCGTTTTCACGTCGTCCCTCCCGTTCAGAATGTGTGGGGATTGGCGGTCCCGGCGAAAGTGTAGTTCCGGTTTGCCTTACGGCTCGTGAACCAGACCTCAAAAGGCGTTGATTCCGGTCAATTCGCGGCCGATCGTAAGCTGGTGGATGGTCTCCGTGCCCTCGTACGTAATGACGCTTTCGAGGTTGAGCGCATGGCGGATCGGCACGTACTCGGCGCTGATCCCGGAGCCGCCCAGCATGTCGCGCGCGTCGCGGGCGACGTCGATCGCCACGCGGCAGTTGTTCCACTTGGCGAGCGAGACCTGCGAAGGATGCAGCCGGCCCGCGTCCTTGAGCCGGCCCAGCTGGAGGGACATCAGTTGCGCGGTCGTGATGCCGCGCGCCATCGCGGCGAGCCGGATCTGTATCGCCTGGTTCGCGGCAAGCGGGCGACCGAAGAGCACGCGCGTGTGCGTGTAATCGAGCACCTGCGCGAGACAGGCCTGCGCCGCGCCGATGACGCCCCAGCTGATCCCGTACCGCGCCTGCGTCAGGCAGGACAAGGGAGCCTTGAGTCCGATGCTGGTGCCCGGCAGCAGGTTCTCCTCCGGCACGACGACGTCCTCGAAGTACAGGGCGCCCGTCGAGGATGCGCGCAACGAAAACTTGCGCTCGATCTCCGGGGCCGCGAAGCCGCGCGTTCCCTTCTCGACGATGAAGCCGCGAATGCCCTCGTCGGTCTTCGCCCAGACGATGGCGAGGTCGGCGATCGGTGCATTGGTAATCCACATCTTGGCGCCGTTCAGGACCCAGTCCTTGCCGCGGCGCTTCGCGTGGGTCTTCATATTCACGGGATCGGAGCCGCCGTGCGGTTCGGTGAGGCCGAAACATCCGACCAGCTCGCCGGCCGCCATGCGTGGCAGGTACTTATCGCGCTGCGCCTCGCTGCCGAACGCGTGGATCGGGTGCATGCACAGGCTCGACTGCACCGAGACGAAGCTGCGGATGCCCGAATCACCGCGTTCGAGCTCCTGGCAGATGAGCCCGTAGGTCACCGAATTCATGCCGGCGCAGCCGTAGCCCGTAATGGAGCTGCCCAGCAGGCCGAGCGAGGCGATCTCCGGCACCAGGTCGCGCGGGAAACGGTGTTCCTCGAAGTGCTTCTGGATGACCGGGAGGATTCTTTCGTCGACGAAGCGCGCCACCGAGTCGCGTACCATGCGCTCCTCGTCGGAAAGCGACGCGCCGACTTCGCAGAGGTCGAGCGGGTCGAGCGCTTCCCGGCCTGTCTGCCGGTTCACGCGGCCTGCAATCCGAGGCGGGCGACGAGGTCCTGGGCCATGCCCTCGGCGTCCCGCGCCTTGCCGACCGCGGTCTCGAGGTCGCCGCTGCCGTACGCGGCGCCCGCTTCCTCCCACGTCGACTGCGCGCTCGCGAACGCGGCCGCGGCCTCGTCGAGGAGCTGCTTGTCCATGCCTTCCGGCAGCCGCTTCATCTTGCCGAATTCCTCCAACCGGGCGCCGATCGCGGAGAGAAGCCCGGGCAGGCTGCCGGACAATCGCGCCCAGTCGGCATTCATCTCGGATATGTGCCTCTCCTTGGCCGCCGCGGCTTCCTTCGCGAGCGCCTCCGCCTCGGCGGGCACGTTCCTGACCGCGGCAATCGCGTCGGCGTAGCGTTCCTCATTGAACGCCGCGCGCGCGGCGACGAGTTCCGACTTCACTTCCGCGTAGCGCTCGGGCACGTACTTGCCGGCGTCTTCATAGACGGCATTCAGCGCGTTTTCCGCAGCCGTGATTGCCTCCTCCGCGGGATCCTTCTGCGAGCAGGAACCGAGGGCGATGCATCCGGCGAGGACGGCCAGCAGTTTCCGGCTGTTCACGGCGCGTCCTCAGGACACCTTGACGCCGAGCGAATCCATGATCGACGCGATCTTCGCTTTGGCGTCGCGTGCCGCAATCACCGTCGACTCGAAGTTCTTGTTCGCCATCTCGCCCGCAGCCTTGCTCCAGGCATCGCGCGCGGCATCGTAGGAGGCGATCGTTGCCTTCCAGTCGTCCCTGGTCATGCCGTTCGGCGGGCGGCCGCGCTGCGATTCGATCTTCCTGTCCATGGCCGCGATCATCGCGGGCATGCTCTTCGTGAGCTCGGTCCATTCGGATTCCATCTCGACCAGCATCTGGGCACGGCTGATGCGGCTGTCCGCAATCGCCCGCTTGAGCGTGTCCTCGACGCCGGCGGCCCCGGAAACGACGTCGCCGTAGCTTTCCTTCGCCATCGCCGCATGCAGGGACTCGATGCCCTTTGACACTTCCTCGTACCGTTCGGGCAGGTACTTCTGGATCTCGGCGCCGGATTCCTCGAACTTCTTGTCGATCGCCGCCAGCGCCTGCTCGGCCGGCTCTTTCTGGCTCGCACAGGCCGCGATGCCCAGGCATGCGGCGGCGAGGGCCGCTACCAGGAATGCTCTCGATCGATTGGACATTGAAATACTCCCCGGCGATTGCCGATCGCATTAGGTTACCACCGATCGGGTACCATGCCGCGCGTGAAGATACCCGAGATCCTGATCGTGGAGACCGTGCATCAGCCGGGCAGCCTCGCGAAGGTACTGCAGGTGATCGCGGACGCGGGCCTGACGATCGACCATCTGCAGGCGCTCCGCCGGGAGCAGGGCCGGACGCTCTGGGAAATCACGCTCGAAATGGACGAAGAGGCGGACCGCAGCCTCTATGGGCTTATCGATGCACTGCCCGTTGCGCGCTTCGTCGGCAAGTCGGACCGCGTGTTCGACCGGCACCGCGGCGGAAAGATAAGGACCCAATCGGCCATCGCGATCACGACGCAGCAGATCCTCCGCGACATCTATACGCCGGGCGTCGCCCGCGTCTGCCTGTCGATCCGGAAAGACCCCGCGCAGGCCTGGGAATACACGGCCCTCGGAAACACGGTCGCAATCGTGACGAACGGGACGGCAGTGCTCGGCCTCGGCAACATCGGCGCGCTCGCGGGGCTTCCGGTCATGGAGGGCAAGGCGGCGCTGTTTGCGACGCTCATCGGCATCAACGCCGTGCCGATCCTGCTCGACGAATCGGACCCGGGGCGCTGCATCGACCACATCTCGGCGATCGCTTCCGGCTTCGGCGCGATCCAGCTCGAGGATTTCGCCGCGCCCGCCTGCTTCGAGATCGAG
Organism: uncultured Gammaproteobacteria bacterium; assembly: GCA_963738285.1. Taxonomy (GTDB): domain Bacteria; phylum Pseudomonadota; class Gammaproteobacteria; order Steroidobacterales; family Steroidobacteraceae; genus SCUD01. The sequence goes on from CAVTVX010000016.1 coordinate 74,447, forward strand.
GAAGGTTTGCGGTCCCGGCTCGGCCGGCCCGTGCTGCACGACGACCAGCATGGCACGGCAGTCGTCGTGCTCGCGGCCACGCTCAATGCCACAAGGCGCATCGGCACGGATCTCGGCAGCTGCGTCGTCGGTCAGATCGGGCTGGGTGCGGCCGGCATCGGCATCGTGCGCCTTCTTCAGCGTGCGGGTGTGCGGCGCGTGCTCGGGGCGGACCTCGATGGCGGCGCGCTCCAGCGCTTTGGCGCGATGGGCGGCGAAGCATCGACGCTCGAAGACATCATGCAAAAGGCCGACATCGTCATCGCGACGACCGGCGTCCGCGGACTGATCAGGCCCGGTACGGTGCGCAAGGGCCAGGTCATCCTGGCCCTGTCGAACCCGGACCCCGAGATCGAGCCCGCGCTCGCGATCCAGCATGGCGCGGCGATTGCCGCAGACGGCAAGGGGATCAACAACGTGCTGGGATTTCCGGGGTTGTTCAAGGGCGCGCTGGCGGCGCGTGCCACCCGCTTCACCGACGCGATGCTTCTGGCGGCGGCCGAACGGATCGCAGAGCTCGCAAAAGGGGACGAGCTCGTGCCCGATGCCCTCAATCTCGAGGTACACAAGGCGGTTGCGGCGGCGGTCGAAGGCGCCGCCTGAGCGGCATCAGCCGCCGGCCATCGCGGTTCTGAGCTTCCCGATAGCGGCGGACTCGATCTGGCGAATTCGCTCCGCGGAAACGCCGAATTCGTCCGCCAGGTCCTGGAGCGTCTTCTTCTCCTCGGTCAGCCAGCGCGCCTTGACCACCGTACGGCTGCGTTCATCGAGGCCATCGAGCGCCGTCGCGAGGGAATCGGCGACGGTCCCGTCCCACTGGTCCTGCTCGACGATGGCGGCAGGGTCCGCCTCAGGCGAGGGCAGGTAGAGCGAGGGCGAGACAAACGACTCCTCGTCACCGGTGTCCGGCGCCGGGTCGAAGGAAAGGTCCCGCGCCGAGAGACGGCGCTCCATCTCGCGCACTTCGCGAGGCTCGACGCCGAGCTCGCCGGCCACGGCCCGTGTCTCCTCATCCGACAGCCAGGCGAGGTTCTTCTTCATCCGCCGAAGGTTGAAGAAGAGTTTCCTCTGCGCCTTGGTCGTCGCGATGCGGACCAGGCGCCAGTTCCTGATCACGAACTCGTGGATCTCGGCGCGGATCCAGTGCACCGCGAAGCTGACGAGCCTCACGCCCATGTCGGGGTCAAAGCGCTTGACCGCCTTCATGAGGCCGACATTGCCTTCCTGGATCAGGTCGCCGACCGGCAGGCCATAACCCCTGTAGCCGCGCGCGATGTGCACGACGAAACGCAGGTGCGAGAGAACAAGCTCGCGCGCAGCGTCGAGGTCCCCGTGCTCATGAAAACGCCGGGCAAGGGCCAGTTCCTCGTCGCGCCCGAGGATCGGAATCGTCGAGACCCGCTCGATGTAAGCCTCAAGGCTTCCGAGCGGGCCGGAAAGGACAAGCGATGAATTGGGCAGCGCGAGCTCTTGGCCGGTCATGGTTGCGGCAACCTCCGTGAAGCAATCTTAGCACTCGCGGTTATAGAGTGCTAAGAGCCTCGGAAGTTCCCCGCGAAAGTCCATGGAATCCATTTAGATACAATACGTTAGGCGCGCGGCTCGATTCGGCGCAAGTGATAGGCTGCGGCCAGCCAGGCACCGACGAATCCGAGCGCCGCACCGCCGCCTACGATGACCGGCCATTCGCGGATCGAGGGGCCTTTCAGCGCGAAGACGGCACCGTAGGCTGCGGCGAGCCGGGCGACGAAGGGTTCGATCGCCGCAAGGCCGCCGAGGACAAGGCCGACCGCAAGCAGTCCGCCGCCAAGACCCTGCCAGAGGCCCGAATACAGGAACGGGCGGCGGACGAAGGCGTTGCTGCCGCCCACCAGCTTGGTGACCTCGATCTCCGCACGGCGGCTATTGATCTCCAGCCGGATCGTGTTGCCGACGACCGCAAGCACACCGACCGCGAGCACGGCGGCGACGAGCATCGCGAGTTCCTGCATCGTGTCCTCGATCGCATGCAGGCGCCGTACCCAGGCCGTGTCCGCCTCGACGAGATCAACGCCCTCGATCGCGCGCAGCTGCTCCGCAAGCTTCCCGACGGCGGCTGCCGTGTCGTCGGGCGGGGAGGGGCGCACCTTGATGAGCCACGGCAGCGGATTTTCCGGCAGGGACTGCAGGGCTTCGCCGATGCCGGACAGTTTCCGGAATTCCACCAGCCCATCCTCGGGGCTTACGAGCACGGCTTCCGAGACGCCTTCATGCGCCGCGATGGCGTTCGCCGCTTTCTTCGCCTCGTCCGCGGCGGTTGGCACTTTCAGGTAAACCGCGAGCTGCACGGTGTCGCCGAGACCCTCGGTCACGACCCGCATGTTGGCGACGACGAGGTAGAGCGCAGCCGGAAGCGCAAGCGCGACGCCGATCACGACGATCGTGAGCAGGCTCGCGAACGGCTGGCGCGCGAGCCGCCCAAGCGAGCCCAGGAGCGCCTGCGCATGGCGCTCGATGAAAATGGACAATGAGTCAGGCAGCGACATGCGGCACCGACGCGAGGCGGCCCTGCTCGATATGCACGCGCCGCACGCGGAAGCGCTCGAGCAGGTGGACGTCGTGCGTTGCGACGAGGACAGTGACGCCGACCGCGTTGAACCGCTGGAACAGGTTCATGACCTCGAGCGCGAGATCGGGGTCGAGGTTGCCTGTCGGTTCGTCGGCGATCAGCACCGGCGGCTTCGTGATGACCGCGCGGGCGATGCCGACGCGCTGCTGCTCGCCGGCGGAAAGCTCGAGAGGGAAGGAGCGTTCGCGGCCAAGGAGCCCGACCTGGTCGAGCGCCGCGCGCACACGCTTGTCCATCTCGCGCCGCGGGACGCCGCCGATGGCGAGCGGCAGCGCGACATTGTCGTATACCGGCCGGTCGTCGAGCAGGCGGTGGTCCTGGAAAACGATGCCAACCTGGCGCCGGAAAGCCGGGATCGCCCTGCGGCGGAGCGTGCCGGTATTGCGGCCGTTGACGATCACCTGCCCGCGCGTCGGGCGCTCCAGCAGCGCAATGAGCCGGAGCACTGTGCTCTTGCCTGCGCCGGAATGCCCGGTCAGGAAAGCCATGTCGCCCGGGTCAAGCTCGAATGAGAGTTCCGACAGGGCTTCGCGCCCGTTCGGGTAACGCTTGAAGACTCGGTCGAATCGGATCACGGCAGGTCGGCCGCCGCCGGTCGCAGCAGCCCCTCGACAAACGCCCGGGCGTTGAAGATACCGAAATCCTCCGCCTGTTCACCAACGCCGACGAAGCGGATCGGCGTGCCGAACCGTTGCGCGACGGCGACCACGACGCCGCCACGGGCCGTGCCGTCCAGCTTGGTCATGACGATGCCGGTGACGCCGATGGACTTGCTGAACTGTTCCGCCTGACGGATCGCGTTCTGCCCGAGGCTCGCGTCGAGCACGAGCAGGACCTCATGCGGCGCCCCCGGGTCCAGACGCTTCATCACCCGCGCGATTTTCGCGAGCTCGTCCATCAGGTGGGATTGCGTGTGCAGGCGGCCCGCGGTGTCCGCAATCAGGACGTCGATTGCACGCGCTTTTGCCGACTGGAGGGCGTCATACACGACCGCCGCGGGATCCGCACCGGCCGCCTGGGAGACGACTGGCACGGCATTGCGCTCGGCCCAGACGGCAAGCTGCTCGACGGCGGCGGCGCGGAAGGTGTCGCCTGCCGCGAGCATCACCGAAAGGCCTTCTTCCTTCATCCGTCGGGCGAGCTTGCCGATCGTCGTCGTCTTGCCGGAACCGTTGACGCCGACCACGAGGATCACGAAGGGCTTGCGGGTGCGGTCGATGGCCAGCGGCCGCTCGGCGGGTTGCAGGATCGCGAGCAGCGAGGCGGCGAGGGCCGATTCGAGCGCCTTTGCATCGTCCAGCTCCGCGCGAGCGACCTTGTCCCGAAGCTGCGAGAGGATGGCCCCGGTCGCGTCCACCCCGACATCGGCCGAGAGCAGCCGCATCTCGAGCTCCTCGAGCAGGGCCGCGTCGATGCGCCGGCCGGGGAGGAGATCCGCGACCCACGAGCTGCCGCGATTGACGCGCGCGCGCAGGCGCGCCAGGAAGCCGCCCTCGGCCGGCGTCAAGGTTCCAGGATGGCCGGGTTCGTGATGACGAACGCGGCGCCTCCGGACGCAGCAAGCGAAGCGGCGTGCGTCTGCATCTCCGTCGTCACGGCAAGGCTTGCCGCCGGGCTCAAGAGCGAGCCATGCGAGCCCGAAGTGAAGTGCACCCAGGTGCCCATGCCCGCGGCGACCCCGTTCGGCCCCGCGGCCGCCGTCTTCACGAAGGGCGCTGCATTGACCAGGCGCTGCGTGGCCGTGTTCGGAATCACCGTGTCGTTGAGAACCTGCGTGAGGACGACGGGCCGCGCCGCGACCGTGGCGGCGATGTAGTTGACCGGGTCGCCGGCATCCACGGCCGTCTGCGCATCGCGGAAGAACTGCTCATAGAGCGTCGTGCCCGCAGCGAGCCCGGCAGCCGCAAGGCCCGCGTTGACCGAGGGCGAGAGCGCCTGCGAGTCGCGCAACAGGTTCGCGACGCCACCGCCCGGCACGTTGAGGTAGGCGGACACAGTGGAGATCGGCATCGCGTTCGCGACCGTACCGACGATGCTGCCGAGCGAGATCGAGGAATAGTGGATTCGAGCCGGGTCGATGTCCGGCACGGTGTCGCCGTCCAGGTCGAGATTCGACAGCGACTTGGAGAGCTGGACGATGTCGATCGCAGCCTCGCGCAGGTTGTCGCGACTCGTCAACAGGCTCGTCAGGTTGATGATGTAGGAGCCCGAGGGATCGATCACGCCGTCCGGTCCCGCGGCACCCGTCGTGTTGTCGACGAGGTCGAGGTCGAACGTGCGCTCGGCACCCGGCTGATACAGCGGGTTCGCCGGGTCGGTGATGCCATGGAGCGGTATGTCGATCGCCGCGACGACGAAGCCCTGCGCTGCATAGGCGCCCGCGACCGCGGCCGACTGCGTGCGGTTGCCCTGCAATCCGTGCTGGAAAATCACGACCGGCCAGCCACCGGCCGGCTTCACCTGTCCGCTGCCCGCGTTCGGCACCGTCACGAAGAGCGGGATGTCGAGGGTTGCCTGTACGAGCGGCACGGGGTTGAACCGCGTCAGGAAAGTCGTGGTCGGCGCGCCCGCCACGGCCGTGAAGGGAGCGCCGTGCCAGGAGCCTGTGAGCGGGTTCGCGGGATCATGGTAGTACGGGATCTCGAGCTGCCCGACGTAGATGTCGGCGATCGGCGGCAGTGCCGCGTTGAGCGCCTGCAGGTTGAGCCCGGTCGGGACGACGCCGATCGGGCCCGGCTGCGCGAGCAGGGCCGCGTAGTTCATCGAATCGGCCGTCGACTCTGTCGAGAACGAGAAGGTCAGCACGATGTCCGCGGCCGGCACGCCGACAGCCCCGGCGATCGCCAGGTGCGCGCCGGTCAGCAGGCAAATGCCGTTCAGGGAAGCACCGGCGATGGCCGCACAGGTCGGCTGCGCATTCTTGATCGCGAGGTAGTCCCGGTCGGGCGTCGCGGCATTGCCGTTCACGTCCCTGAGGCCGTTGGTGAGGATGACCAGGTATCCGACGTTGGTGGCGCCAGTCGAAGGCGTCAACGGCTTCAATGGCAGGATTTCGAGCGTCGACCCCCCGGAGTCGACAGTCGTCGCGACGCGCGCGGCGTAATCGGTTCCATAGACGAGCGCGCGCCGGAAGCCGACGGTCGCCTTGGTCGCATTGTCGACATCCACCTCGATCATGATCACGGTCGCCGCCGAAATCGTCGCGGCGTCGATCGGGGCGGAGAAGCGCGCGGTCGCCGAGGCCACCGTCGAATAGCCGTCGAGCGCGTTGATCGCGGCGGCGTTCGGCAGGAAGGGCGTGCTCGGGATGTTGAGCGTGCCGTCGGTCGAGCCGCTGAAATAAAGGTCGGTCGGATAGGGCAGCACGCCGGAGAGCGGAACGAAGTTCGCGTGGAACGCACCGACCCCGGACGAGCTCGACGGGTTGCCGTTGCCGGATTCGGGATTGGTCGGGCCGATGCCGTCGGAGCCCGAGCCGGTGCAGCCGGCGACCAGGATGCCGGCCATCAGGAGTGCGGCGACGTAACGGTTGCTCATGTCGGAAGCTCCGGCAAAGTGATGCCCGCGGGCGCGTATCATCGCGCAAGTCTAAGGGATGTGCGCTGCAAAAAATGCTCAATACCCTCCGTGTCATCGGCGGCGAGTGGCGGGGCAGACGCATCCGCTTTCCGGGCAAGGGAGGCATCCGCCCGACGCCGGACCGGGTCCGGGAAACCCTGTTCAACTGGCTCGCGGCCGCCGTTCCGGGCAGCCGCTGCCTCGACCTGTTCGCAGGCAGCGGCGCCCTGGGGATCGAGGCCCTGTCGCGGGGCGCCGCCCACGTGACCTTCATCGAGCGGGACCGGGAGAATGCGGCCAGGCTGCGCGAGACGACGGCCCTGCTGGCGCCGGGACGCACGGTGGTCGTGCAGGCGGAAGCGCTGAACTGGCTCGGCGGGCAACCGGCCGAGCACGACATCGTCTTTCTGGACCCGCCATTCGATGCGGGACTGCTGGCCGAATCGATTCGCCTGCTCGAGGGCCGCGGTTGGCTCGCCGCCGACGCGAGCATCTACCTCGAAATGCCCGCCGTCCAGGGCGGACCGGCGCTGCCCGGCAACTGGCGCGCGCATCGGTCGGGGCGCGCGGGAGCGGTCGGGTATCATCTCGCCCGGCGCATTGGCGAGGAACCCCAGACGTGAATCCGAGGCGCAGCGCAGTCTATCCAGGCACGTTCGATCCCATCACGAACGGCCACCAGGACCTCGTGCGCCGCGCGGCGGGGATCTTCGACCGCGTGGTGATCGGCATTGCCGCAAACCCGGGAAAGGCGCCGCTCTTCACGCTCGACGAGCGCGTGGAACTCGCGAGCGTGGTGCTCGGGGACATCGGCAACGTCACCGTGCTCGGCTACTCGGGACTGACCGTCGACTTCGCCCGGGAACAGGGCTGCGGAATCGTGGTCCGCGGCCTTCGCGCAATGTCGGACTTCGAATTCGAATTCCAGCTCGCCAACATGTCGCGCCACCTGGCGCGCGACGTCGACTACGTCTTCATGACGCCCCAGGAGCAGTTCACGTTCATTTCGTCGACGCTCGTTCGCGAGATCGCGCTCTTCGGCGGCGATGTCTCGCAATTCGTGCACCCGGCCGTCGCGGCGGCGCTGATGAGCCGGAAAGAGACCTAGCGCTGGCAGCGCGGGCACCAGTAAGTGCTGCGCTGTCCCTGGGTGAACTTGCGGATCGGCGTTCGGCAGCGGCGGCAGGGCTTGCCGTCGCGCTCATAGACGTAAAGACGCCGGCCGAAATAGCCGGGCATGCCCGCGGCGTCGACATAATCGCGCAGCGTCGTCCCGCCGACGCCGATCGCTTCGCCAAGGACGTCGCGGATCGCGTCGACCAGCAGCGCCATGCGCGCGCGGCTGACCCGTCCGGCCGCGAGCCCCGGCCGGATGCCGGCGCGGAACAAGGCTTCGCTCGCGTAGATGTTGCCGACGCCGGCCACGATGCGCGAATCCAGGATGAATGCCTTCACGGAGGCGCGCCGTCCCCGCGACCGGCGCCAGAGCGCGGCGGCGCTGAATTCCGGGGACAAGGGTTCGACCGCGAGATTCGCGAGCAGCCGGTGGCGCGCGGGCTCTCCGGTCGTGAACAGGAAACAGCCGAAGCGGCGCGGGTCATTGAAGCGCAGGCAGCGCCCCGAGTCGAGCACGAGATCCACGTGGTCGTGGACAAGCGGCGGCGCGGCGGCATCGAGGATGCGCAGGCTGCCCGACATGCCGAGATGAACGATCAGCGTGCCTGCGTCCGTGCCGATGAGCAGGTACTTGGCGCGCCGACCCACGGAGCGGATCCGCGCACCGCCCAGCCTGGAGGGAAGGCTCCTCGGGATGCGCCAGCGCAGGCGCCATTCGCGCACGCGCAGGCTTTCGATGCGCCGGCCGACGAGCCAGGGCTCGATGCCCCGGCGCGTCGTTTCGACCTCCGGCAGTTCCGGCATCCGTGCCGGCCCGGATTCAGAACCGCGTCTTGAAGGAAACGCCGACGATGCGGGGTTCGTTGTCGAATCCGGTCAGATTGTCGAAATCGATGGCACCCTTGACGTTTTCCTCGTCGGTGATATTTCGCCCGAAAAGCGCCACTTCCCACTTCCCGCCATCGTGAGAGTAACCGATGCGTGCGCCCCCTTCGAAGGTACCGTCGCTGAAGAATTCGTCCGACTCGTAGATGAAGAACTGGGTCTTTCCCTGGAATGCCCAGTCGGTCGCGAAGAAGAGTTCGCTGTTGTTCGCCATCGGGACCCCGTACCGCGCCGTGATGGTCGCGATGTACTCCGGGGCCTGCACGAAGGAGTTTCCATCGATGATGGCATTGCCATTGGCGTCGAGGGGGTCACGCACCGTGCAGAGCCCTGAGCCGCAAGGCGGCACCACGAGCGTGTTGTCCTTGATTTCGGTGTCCGTGTAGCTCAGGCCCAGCGTCACCAGGAAGCGGTCGGTGACGAGAAATTCGCCGTCGAGATCGAACCCCATGCCCGTACCCTTGTCGGCGTTCACCAACTGCACGAAATTGCCGCCGCCGCCGATGGCCGAGAGCTGCTGGTCCTTGATTTCGTAGTAGAAGACCGAGCCATTGAGCCGCACCCGATCGTCTGCGAGCCGCGACTTGAATCCCGCCTCGATCGACGTGATCGTTTCCGAGTCCGCGATCGAAGGCGAACCAAAAAACGCCACGTCGCGGCCCTGAATCGTCGGCGCACGGAATCCCCGCGCGAGCCGCCCATAGACATTGAATCGGTCGTTTACCCTGTAGAGCGCGCTAAAGTCCCCGCTGAGGTTCGTATCGGAGACGTGTTGAGGGCCCGTGGGTATTGGCGACACCTGGACGGTCAGGTCCTTGCTGTCGTCCGTATAGCGCGCGCCACCGCTCAAGGTAAGCGCGTCGGTGACGTCGTAACTCAGGTGGCCGAACACCGCCCAGGCCGTGTTCTCGTGCGTGAGGGTCGTCGCCGCAACGAAGAACGGGTTGGTCGTCACCGAGAATTTCGAGTCGAAGTAATAGGCGCCGGCCTGCCAGAACAAGCGGTCGTTCGCCTGCGCGGCGAAGCGCAGCTCCTGCGTGAACTGGTCGAGGTCGTCGATGCCGTCTTGAGTCACGGAGGCGAACGGGATAAAGCCGGGGTAGGTGACGGCGTCAGGGACACCATCAAAGGGAAAGAAACAGTCCGTTGTGCCTGAAGTGAGGCCGGGCGGAACCGGAGAACCCAGAGGGGCGCAAACGCCGCCGTCGATGTCGCCGAGACTGCGGCTCTTGGTCGACTCGTAAGCCGAAATCGACGTCAAGGTGACATTTCCGGCGAACTTGAAGTCGAGCTTGACTGATCCGCCCGTGCCTTCGGCATGCTGCGGATTGTTGTCTCCCTCGTCGTAGGAAACGCTGTCGCGGTCGTAATTGGAATTGAAGCCATGGCTCCCGGGGCCGAGGACATTGGCACGGAAGATCGATGCCGTGCCGTCGATGTCGCGGCCATGGACGTTGAGGAGCGCACTGAAACTGTCGGATGGCTCGATCAGGAGCTGGGCACGGTAGGCAAACTCGTCGAAGCCTCCCATGGCGTCGTTCTGGCCGGTGAAGGTGTTGTCGATCCAGTCATCCCGCTCGTGATAGAGCAAGGAGACGCGCGCTGAAACAGTTTCGCTCAGGCCACCGCCGACGGCGCCCTCGATGGTCTTGGTGCCGAGCTCGCCATAGGTCAAGGTGAGATCGCCGCCGAATTCCTGGCTCGGTTTTCTGGTGTCGAACTTGACGACGCCAGCGGGCGTGTTGCGGCCGAACAGCGTTCCCTGGGGCCCGCGCAGGACTTCCACCCGCTCGACGTCGAACAGCGGGAAACTCTTGAGGATCACGTTTTCCAGGACCACTTCGTCCACGATGACGGACACGGGCTGAGAAGCGGCCAGATCGAAGTCCGAATTTCCGAGGCCGCGGATGTAGAACCTCGGCGCTAGCCTGCCATTGGACGACTCGGCGTACAGACTCGGAACGCGCGCCGCGAGCGCCTGGATATCCTGGCCGCCCTCGAACATGGCGTCGAGACGCTCGCCCTCCAGGGGCGCAACCGAAAGCGGGACATTCTGGATGTTTTCGACCCTGCGCTCGGCGGTGACCATGACCTCACCGAGCGCGGTCGGCGGCGTTTGCGCCCGGGCCGCGGACAGCGGCAATGCCAAGGCGACGGCGGCAGCGAGACAGGCATTACGCATTTCGTACTCCCCCCCAGTATCAGGCGGAGGAGTTTAGCCGAGCGCTCGCCCCGGGGCCTACTTGATCTTCGATTCCTTGTAGGTCACGTGCTTGCGCACGACCGGGTCGTACTTGCTCACTTCCATCTTTTCTGGATGGAGACGCTTGTTCTTGGTGGTCGTGTAGAAGTGACCGGTACCGGCGCTCGAAACGAGTTTGATTTTGTCGCGCATGGCATTGACCTCAGACGTGGGTTCCGGAGGCCCGCAGATCCGCGACGACCTTGTCCAGGCCGCGCTTTTCGAGCGTGCGCAGGCCACGGGTCGAAAGCCTGAGCGTCACCCAGCGGCCTTCGCTTTCGAGCCAGAAGCGCTGCGTGTGCAGGTTCGGCAGGAAGCGGCGGCGCTTCTTGATGTTCGAATGGGAGACCTTGTTGCCGCTGCGGGGACGCTTGCCGGTGATTTGACAGACTCGTGACATGGCTGTGGCTCTCTCGGGGCCGCGTATTAGACCAGCGAAGCAATGCACAGTCAAATCAGCGTGTTGCGCGTCAAACAAGGCCCTTTTCGGCCAACGACACACAGGTACCGTCGCCGATGATCAGATGATCGAGCAGGCGGATCTCGACGAGGGCGAGGGCGTCCCTCAGGCGGGTCGTGATGATCTCGTCGGCCTGGCTCGGTTCCGCGATGCCGGAGGGATGGTTGTGCGCGAGTATCACGGCCGTGGAATTGCGGGCGAGCGCCTGCTTGACCACTTCGCGCGGGTGGACGCTCGCGCCGTCCACCGTGCCGCGAAACAGCTCCTCGCAGCTCGTCAGGCGGTGACGGCTGTCGAGGAACAGGCAGCAGAACACTTCGTGCTCGAGGTCCCGGAGCCGCGCGACCAGGTAGTCCCGGGCGGCGCGCGGGCTCGCGAGCGCAGGACCGGCCTGAAGCCGCTCCAGGTGGTGGCGCCGCACGATCTCGAGCGCCGCCTGCAGTTCGGCCCAGCGTGCCGGCCCGATGCCGGCCTGGCCGCAAAATGAATTCCTGCCTGCCGTGAGGAGACTTCGAAGCGACCCGAATCGAGCGAGCAGCGAGCGCGCGAGATCGAGCGCGTTCATGCGGCTCGTGCCGTGGCGCAGCCAGATCGCCAGCAGTTCGGCTTCCGACAGGGCGCCCGAACCGAGTGCGAGCAGCTTCTCGCGGGGCCTTTCGGCAGGTGGCCAGTCCCGGATGTGCATGCGCAGAGTCTGGGCGAATGCCCCAGTGCGCGCGGGTCGCAAATCGCGCCGTTACTGGGATAATCGGCGCATGAGGAAACTGCAGGTCCGGATACTCGACCCGCGCGTCGGCCGGGACTTTGCCTTGCCGGCTCACGCGACAGGCGGCTCGGCCGGGATTGACCTGCGCGCCTGCGTCGACGGGACCCTGGTCCTGCATCCCGGGGAAACGCACCTCGTGCCCACCGGCATCGCCATCCACCTCGTGGATCCGGGCCTTGCGGCCGTGCTCCTGCCGCGCTCCGGACTCGGCCACAAGCACGGCATCGTGCTCGGCAACCTGGTCGGCCTGATCGACTCGGATTACCAGGGGCAGGTGATGGTCTCCGTGTGGAATCGAAGCGACCATGCCTTCACGATCGAACCCGGGGACCGGATTGCGCAGATGATCGTCGTGCCCGTCGTGCAGGTGGAGCTCGAGGTCGTCGCCGATTTCGGGGAGAGCGCCCGCGGAACGGGCGGGTTCGGAAGTTCGGGCCGCGGCTGATGCGGCTCAGCGCGGCTGGATGGCGCGCAATTCCTGGTAACGACTGATATCCGCCTCAAACGTCAGGCGGATGCTTTCTCGTTCCTGCCGGCGCCTCACGAGGTTCGCTTCCTGCGTCTGGATGTCGTTCGCCGACCGCTCGAGGTCGGTCGCCACTTCCTCAGGCAGGGACGGGGCGTCCGGATCCTTGTTGATCGGCGCAAAACGCGCGGCCTGGCGCTCGATCTGCGCGCGCTGGGCCCGCAGGTTCGACAGCGACTGTTCCTGGATCGTCAGCTGGGCATCGACGAGTTCGAGGCGGTTGTCGCGCAGGGCCTCGATTTCCTTGACGGACTGATAGGTCTGCAGCAGCACGCGGTCGCGTAGCCGGCGCTTCTGCTCTTCGCGGGCCGCCTTGTCTTCGGCCGCCTTGGCCGCGGCTTCCTCCGGCGTGATCGTGCCTTCTTCCCGGCCGACCTTGAGGCCCTGCTTGTTGAGAACGTCGCGGTCCTGCTCGGCGTATTCGGCCGGCACGCTGTCGCCGTAGTGGACCTGGCCGTTCTTGTCGACCCAGCGATAGAGCTTCTTCTCCTTGTCACTCTGCCCGGCCGCCCCGATCGCAAGGAAGGCGAGCATCAAGGCGGGCAGCAGGACTTTGGTCGACCATGCATTCATCCGGAGCACCTCTGCCGGCATATTCTCGTTTCCCGGCCTGGCGTCGAACGTAACTGCTTCACGCTTCGGTGTCGACACCGTGGTTCATGCGATGGTTTCTGAGCGCTGCGAGCTCATCACTGTCGTCCCCGGCGCCCAGGTACTCGATCAGGTGATCGAGGGTGATGATCCGGATCACCGGGACGCCGTAGGAAGACTGGATCTCCTGTACCGCGGATTGCCGCCCCAGGCCGCGTTCCTGCCGGTCCAGCGCCAGAACCACGCCCGCCAGGACGGCGCCCGCGGACCTGATGATCCCGACCGATTCCCGGACGGCGGTCCCCGCGGTTACGACGTCATCGACGACCAGCACCCGGCCCTCCAGCGGCGCGCCGATGAGGGACCCGCCCTCGCCGTGAGCCTTTGCCTCCTTGCGGTTAAAGGAGATCGGCACGTTGCGGCGGTGATGCTCCGCGAATGCGACCGCGGTTGCCGTCACGAGCGGGATGCCCTTGTACGCGGGACCGAAGAGCATGTCGAAGGACGTGCCGGCTTCGACGATCGCCCGCGCGTAGCAGGCGCCGAGCCGGGCGAGGGAGCCGCCGTCGTTGATGAGTCCCGCATTGAAGAAATAGGGGCTTGTCCGGCCGGACTTGAGCGTGAAGTCGCCGAAGCGAAGAACCTGCTTCGCCAGGATCATCTCGATGAACTCTTTCTGGTGCGATCGCATGCAGGTCTCTCGCGCCAATGCGTATCATGGCCGGGCGGCCGCGGGTTCAGCATGCGCATCCTTACACTCAACTGCAACGGTATCCGCGCGGCGGCCGGCAAGGGGCTGTTCCAGTGGCTGCCCGCGCAGCGCGCGGACGTCGTCTGCCTGCAGGAGACGAAGGCGCAGGAACACCAGCTCGGCGACGAATGCTTCCGGCCGGCCGGCTACCACTGCCGGTATTTCGATGCGAAGCGCCCCGGTTACAGCGGCGTGGCGGTCTACTCCCGGCAAAAGCCCGACCGGGTCATTGCGGGATTCGGCGTATCCGAGTTCGATGGCGAGGGCCGCTATCTCGAATTCCGGTTCGGGCGGCTTTCGGTCGTCTCCCTGTACCTGCCCTCGGGCTCCTCGGGGCCCGAGCGCCAGGCATCGAAGTACCGATTCCTCGGCGCATTCCTCCCGTACCTGAAGAAGCTCGGTCGTCGCGACCGCGACTACATACTCTGCGGCGACATCAATATCGCGCACCGGGAGATCGACCTGAAGAACTGGAAATCGAACCGGAAGAACTCCGGATTCCTTCCGGAGGAACGCGCCTGGCTCGATCGGGTCTTCGGCGAGCTCAAGTGGGTGGACGCGTTCCGTGAAGTGGACCCGCGGCCCGGGCAGTACACCTGGTGGTCGAACCGCGGCCAGGCGCGTGCGAAGAACGTCGGCTGGCGCATCGACTACCAGATCGCGAGTCCGCGGCTGGCGGGGCGCGCGCGCAGGGCGTCCATCTACCGCGGTGCCTGGTTCTCAGATCACGCGCCGCTCACGATGGACTACGAGCTGTGATCCCTGACCGGCGCGGCTGGGTCGAGGCGATCCGGGTCTATGCGCAGCGACCCGTGCTCTCGATGCTGTTTCTCGGTTTCTCCGCCGGCCTGCCGTTCTATCTCGTGTTCCAGACTCTGTCGGCCTGGCTTCGTCAGGATGGTATCGAGCGCGCGACGATCGGCATGCTGGCCTGGGTCGGGCTGACCTACTCGATCAAGTTCCTGTGGTCTCCGATCGTCGACCGGTTGCGGATTCCGTTCCTGTTCGGCTGGCTCGGCCGAAGGCGAAGCTGGATACTTTTCGCACAGATCGGCATCGCCGTCGGCATCGCGAATCTTGCGACGAGCGATCCTTCGACCGGCGTGCTACAGATTGCCGGTGGCGCCCTGTTCCTTGCCTTCTGCTCGGCGACGCAGGACGTCGCGATCGATGCCTGGCGCATCGAGTCCGTTTCGGTCGACCTCCAGGGCGCGATGGCGGCTGCCTACCAGATCGGCTATCGCGCCGCCCTGATCACGGGGGGCGCGGGCGCACTCGGTATCGCGCAGGGTTACGACTGGCCGACGAGTTACTCGGTCATGGCGGCGCTCGCGGGCGTCGGAATCGTGACGACGCTGCTGGTGCGGGAGCCGCGGGTGCCGATTTCGCAGGACTCGGCGGCGCGCGAAGCGCGGGTCGTCGCGTGGCTCGAGGAAAAAGCGCACTGGCCCCGATCGCTGCGCGAGTTCGGCGGACACTTCATCGGCGCTGTCGTCTGCCCGCTGACGGATTTTTTCTCGCGCGCCGGAATCCGCCTGGCGGTCGTCGTCCTCCTCCTCGTCGGATCCTACCGCTTGACCGAGTTCACCATGGGGTCGATGGCAAACCCGTTCTACATCGACCATGGCTACACCCTCGGCGAGATTGCGACCATCGTGAAGGCATTCGGCTTGCCTGTTTCGATGCTCGGCGTCGTGATCGGCGGCTTCATCGTGGCGAAGTCCGGGCTTCGCCTCGCGCTCTTCCTTGGCAGCGGCCTCATCATCGCCTCGAATCTCGGCTTTGCGCTCCTGGCGACCACGGACACGGCGACACTTGCCGGGCTCGCGGTCGTGAACAGCCTCGATAACCTCGCGCAGGGCATTCATGGCACCGCCCTGATCGCCTTCCTGTCAGGTTTGACGAGCGCGCGCTACACGGCAACGCAATACGCGCTCTTTTCTTCCTTCTATGCACTGCCCGGCAAACTGCTCGAAGGCACTTCGGGCTTCGTGGTGGACGCGGTCGGCTACCCGGCCTTTTTTACGTATACGGCGGCGCTGAGCATTCCGGGCCTCGTGATCCTCTATTGGCTGACGCGCAGGCGCCTTGTTGACGAGCGGGGTACGCTCAGGGCGGCAGGGAGCGAAGGAGGCCGCGGTGGCCGATGAGCTGCTGAAGTTTTTCGTGCTTTTCTTCGTGATCGTCGAGCCGGTCTCGCTGGTGCCGCTCTTCGCGGCGCTGACCGAAGGCGCGGACGAGGAGTTCCGGCGCCGAATGGCGATGAAGGCGGTGTCGCTGGCGGGCGGCATGTTCCTGCTGTTCGCCGTGGGCGGCGCGTGGTTCCTGCGCGTCATGGGCATCAGCATCGAGGCGTTTCGCATCGCCGGCGGAATCATGCTGTTCCTGATCGCGCTCGAGATGGTTTTCGCGCGGGAGTCCGGCACGCGCCAGACGACGCAGGAGCGGGTGGAAGCGAAACAGCGCGCGGACATCTCGGTCTTTCCGCTCGCGTTTCCATTCATCGCGGGGCCCGGCGCGCTGGCGATCGTGCTGCTGACCTTCGGTGCATCGCGCGGCGATCTCTCGCTGTCGGCGGGCCTGTTCGGCGTGGTCCTCGTCGTCCTCGCGATCACCTACATCCTGATGCGCCTGACGCCGCTTGTGATGAAGGCGATGGGCGTGACCGGCGGCAACGTGGTCAACCGGCTTTCCGGCGTCGTGCTCGCCGCGCTCGCGGTACAGTTCATCATCGACGGCGCGACGGCGGCTTTCGGCTAGCGCCGGACGAACTCCAGGTCGAGGACCGCGTGACCGAGGCGCCGGCCCCGGTTTTCGAAGCGCGTCGCGTCGCGCTCCGGACGATCGATAAAGCCGCCTGACGGCGCAGCGTTCGTGAACTCCGGCGAGGCACCCAGGACTTCGAGGATCCAGGCGGCGTAAGGCTCCCAGTCCGTCGCAAGCTTCACCCGCCCGCCCGGCCGCAGCCGGCTGGCGACGAGCGCGGCGAAAGCGGGCTGCACGATGCGTCGCTTGTGGTGCCGCTTCTTGGGCCAGGGGTCCGGGAAGAGAAGCAGCAGTTCGTCGAGCGAGGCGGGCGCCAGCTGGTTCGCGAGGACCTCGACCGCGTCGTGCGCGATGACGCGCACATTCGTGAGTCCCATCGACTCGATCGCGAGCAGGCAATGCCCGATGCCGGGCGGGTGCACCTCGACGCCGATGAAGTCGGTGTCAGGGGCATTCGACGCCAGCGTCACCAGGGCGTCGCCGTTGCCGAAACCGATCTCCATCACGCGCGGCGCCTGCCTGCCGAACACGCGGTCGAGTTCGAGGGGCGCGGGCGCATACGGGATGCCAAGGCGCGGCAGCAGTTCGTCGAGGGCACGGTTCTGCGCGCGCGTGATCCGCCCGGCTCGCAGCACGTAGCTCCGGACGGGCTGTCTCGGCGCATTCACGCGCGCACGATCAGGTCGGGATCCAGCGAGGCGACATCCGGGCAGCCGGTCAATGCGAGCGTGCGGTCGAGCTCGTCGGCGAGAATCTCGATCGCGCGCGCAACGCCGGCGCCCCCGCCGGCCGCGAGGCCGTAGACCGGCGCGCGGCCAAGAAGCACGGCCTCGGCGCCGAGGGCCACGGCCTTTGCAATGTCGCTCCCGCGGCGGACTCCGCCGTCGACCAGGATCGACGCGCGGCCGCCGATCGCGCGCGCGACGTCCGGCAGGGCGTCGAGCCCGCTGATGGCCCCGTCGAGCTGGCGGCCGCCGTGATTCGACAGCACGATGCCGTCGACGCCGGCGGCGACCGCGCGTTCGGCATCGTCCGCGCGCATCACGCCTTTAAGCAGGAGCTTGCGCGGCCAGCGGTCGCGAAAGCGCTTGACGTCGTCCCAGGTGAAGGAGGGATCGAACATGCCGTGGCCTACGAAGGCATTGACGTCGCGTCCGGCGCCGAGCTCGCGCTCGACGTTGACGAAGCGCGGCCGGCGGGTCGCCACCGTCGCTAGCCAGCGCGGGTGCCGCAGCATGTCGAGCTTCGTCGCGAGCGTGAAGTCCTGCCGCGGCAGCAGCCCGGTGCGCAGGTCGCCCTCGCGCTTGCCGGCCACCGGGAAATCGCTCGTGAGCATCACGCATTCGAAGCCCGCGTCCTGCGCGCGGGCCATGATCGCGTCGGTGATGCGCCGCTCGGAGAACACGTAGGCCTGCAGCCAGAGCCTCCCGCCCGCCTCGCGCGCGATATCCTCCACGAGGCTCATCGAAACGGTGGACATTGCGAATGGCAGGCCGGCCACCGCGGCCGCGCGCGCGAGCTCCATGTCGCCGTCGCGCCAGCTGAGCCCGTTGAGGCCCGTCGGGCCAACAACGGCCGGCATCGCCGCGGGTGCGCCGAGGATGCGCGCCGTGAGGTCGCGCTTGGCGACGTCGACCAGCGTGCGGGGCCGGAATCTCAGGCGGGCAAAGGCCTCGCGGTTGGCGGCGAGCGTGAGCCCGTCCTCCGCGCCCCCGTCCACGTAGGCGAATACGAATCGTGGCAGCCGCCGCCGTGCGATCGCGCGCAGGTCCTCGACGTTGATTGCGTCCCCGTGATGCATCCCGGTTTCCTATGCCGACTGCCCGGCGATGCGGCCGGAGAACAGGCAACCGCCGAGAAACGTTCCCTCGAGTGCGCGCTTGCCGTTCATGCCGCCGCCGCCGAATCCCGCGGCTTCGCCCACGGCCAAGAGACCCTCGATCGGCTGGCCGTTGCTCCCGAGCACGCGGCCCTTCAGGTCCGTCTGGATGCCGCCCATGCTCTTGCGGCTGATGATGTATTCGCGGATGGCCATCAGCGGCCCCGCGCCGCGGGAACGGATCGGCTGGAATGCGCAGGTCCGGACCCGGTCGGCCGGCCAGCGCCGGAGCCAGGCGATGCGCCGCAGCTGCTCGTCGTTGTGGAAACGCTTGCCGCGGCGGATGGCGGCGTCGTAGGCCGCGACGGCCGACTCGACCGCGGCCAGCTCGACGACGTCGTCGCCGTTCAGCGCGTTCATGCGATCGACGAGCTCGGTCAGCGTATCCGCCTGGACTACGTCCTCGCTGTTGCGCGCCAGCTCGTCGAACAGCCAGCGATTGCCGAACAGGAGGTCGCGCGCGACGTGAAGCTTTTTACGGTCGCGGATCGCGGGATTGAATTCCGCGCCCGACACGGCGAGCTCGCGCAGCGCAATCTTCCGGTTGAGCAGCTGCCAGCTGTAGCCGCCGGGCTGGTGGCAGACGCGCGCGACGAGGTCATGCGTGTCGAAGCCCGAGACGAGCGGCATGGGCCCGATGCGTTCGCCGCGCGCGTTGAGCCAGAGCGCGGACTTCGGCGGTATCAGGGAAAGGCCGTGCGCGGGCTTGCGCGGACGCCAGTGACGAATGCCCGCCGCATAGTTCCACTGCCAGTCGAGGTGCGTCACGCGGGCGCCGGCGCTTTCGGCGGCGTCGTGCAGCCGGCCGTCCGCGAAGCGATGCGAGCCGTTCAGGATCACGGGCGGCGCGTCGCCCCAGTCCGCGGGCCAGTGCCGGCGCACGCGCTCGATGTCGCCGCTGATTCCGCCCGCCGCGATGACCACCGATTCGCTCTCGACCTCGAATGGCGCGCCGCCCGGCTCGACGGTGCCCTGCAATCCCGCGATCCTCCCTGCCCGCGTGAGGAATGCATCGACCCGATGGCAGAATCGCATATCGAGCAGCTTGCGCCGGGGATGGCCGAGCAGCCGGCCGACGAGGCTGTCCGAGAGCGCGCGTCCCGTGCCCCAGACAAGGTGGAATCGCGGCACGGAATTGCCGGGGGAGTACAGCCCGCGCTCGACCCACATTGGCATCGGCATGAAACGGACGCCGAGCGCGACAAGCCAGTCATGTATCTCCGGCACGCAGCGTTCGACATAAGCCCGCGCCCAGGCTCGCGGCCAGGCGTCGCCGGGCCCGAGCTCGCCGAACGCCAGCCAGTCGGACCAGGCAAGCTCGACGCCGTCCCTGATTCCGCGGCGTCTCTGCAGGGGCGTTCCGGCGAACCAGAGGCCGCCAAAGGCGTCCTTCGCCTGGCCACCCAGGTTCTCCTCGAGGTCCCGGTCGAGCAACAGGACGCGGCGCCCGCGGCCCAGCGCCTCCAGAGCCGCCGCGATGCCCGCGATTCCCGCGCCGGCGATCACGACGTCGACGGAATGGCGACCTGTGCGCATGAGGGAGTATATTCCGCGCGAACGATGATCCTGGGGGTGGGAACATGAATTGCAGATCGCTTGCGCTTCGCCCGATTGCGGCGATTCTTATCGGACTCGTCCTGGCGGCGAGCGCCCAGGCCCAGGGCGTGCTCGACACCAAGAAAGGAAAGGGCGGCTCGGATGTCCAGGGGGCGGCGGGCACACAGGGTGCGCAGGGCGCGGCCGGCGACCTCGAGAAATGCGACAAGCCGATGGGCGCGATGGCCGTCGTCGAACCGCAGGACTATGTCATGGGCGCACTCGCGCGCTACAACCTGCAGTCCCCGGTCGGCCTGATCCGCATGATGATCCAGCAGTCCAACTGCTTCATCGTCGTCGAGCGAGGCCAGGGCATGCAGAACATGATGCAGGAGCGGGCGCTCGCGGGCGGCGGCGAGATGCGCCAGGGCTCGAACATCGGCGGGGGCCAGATGGTCGCGGCCGATTTCATCCTGACGCCGGCTGTCGTGTTCTCGGAGAACAATGCCGGCGGGCTCGGCGGCGCGCTCGGCGGGATGCTCGGCGGCAAGGCCGGCGTGCTCGGCGCGGTGGTGGGCGGGCTCAAGTTCAAGGAGGCGCAGACCAGCATGCTGGTCGCCGATGCGCGCTCGGGCGTGCAGGTCGCCTCGGCCGAGGGCAGTTCCAAGAAAGCCGACCTGAGCCTCGGTGCGGGTCTGTTCGGCGGCGGCGCGGCCGGCGGCATCGGCGGCTATGGCAACACGAACGAGGGCAAGATCATCGCGGCATCCTTTGCCGACAATTACAATAACGTCGTGCGCGCGATCCGGAACGATCCCAGCCTCCAGCGGGACGTCGGCACGCTCGCGCAGGAAGCGGCGGCCGGCGGCTCGACCAAGGCGGGCGCGGTCTTCAACGAGGGCGACGTGCTCTACCCGAAGATCGCGGGCGTGAAGGTCATGGGCAGTGCCGCGGAAACGGGCAAGGCGGTCGCGACCCTCGACAAGGGCGAGGAGCTCATCTACATGGGCGCCGAGGAGAACGGATTCCTTAAAGTCGAGTCCGGCAAGGGCGGCGGCTGGGTCAAGAAGATCCTCGTCACGAAGTAAGCGCCGCGCCGACAATCCGCTGAATCAAGCGGGTGTAGTTCAATGGCAGAACTGCAGCTTCCCAAGCTGCTAACGTGGGTTCGATTCCCATCACCCGCTCCATGAACCGCCGCGACCCGTCGCGTCAAGCCTTGCGCCAGTGGTGGTGGTAGTAGACGATGGGAATCACCAGCAGCGTCATTGCCGTCGATACGAACAGGCCGAATATCAGCGACACCGCAAGGCCGCCGAAGATCGGGTCGTCCAGGATGAAGAAGCCGCCGGCCATCGCTGCGATCGCCGTGAGAGCGATCGGCTTGGCGCGCACCGCGGCGGCGGCGATCGTTGCCTCCTGCAGGGGCTTGCCGGCGCGTACCTCCTGCTGGAGGAAGTCCACCAGCAGGATCGAATTGCGCACGATGATGCCGGCGAGTGCGATCATGCCGATCATCGAGGGCGCGGTGAACTGCTGACCGAGCAGTGCGTGGCCCGGCATGATACCGATGATCGTCAGTGGAATCGGCGCCATGATAATGAGCGGCACCTTGTAGGACCTGAACTGCGCGACGACCAGCAGGTAGATCAGGACGAGTCCCGCAGCGTAAGCCGCGCCCATGTCGCGGAAAGTATCGAACGTGACTTGCCACTCGCCGTCCCACTTCAGGCTCCACTGGTAAGGATCTTCGGGCGGGCTGGTCAGGCGCTGCGCGATCGGCCTGCCCTCGATCGGCTTGTCTTTCAATGAGTCCGCGATCTCGAGCTGGCCGTAGAGCGGGCTGTCGGTCTTGCCGGCGACGTCACCGGTGACGTAGACAACCGGCAGCAGGTCCTTGTGATGGATGGCGGGCTCACGCGTGGTCGCCTCGATCCGCGAGATGTCCGAAAGCGGTACCAGCGCACCGGTCCGCGCGCGGACGCGCAGGCCGCCCAGGACGGCAGCGTCGGCCTTGTCGCCGGGCGCGAGCTCCACGCGAACCGGCACGGGGACTTTCGCGTTCTCGTCGTGCAGGTAGGACATGTCCTCGCCTCGCAGGGCCGCCGAGACAGCCGCGGTCACGGATTCCTGGCTGACGCCAAGCCGTGCGGCGCGCGCGCGGTCTACCGCAACCACGAGCTTCTGCTGCGGGGCTTCGAGACTGTCGTCCACGTCCACCACGTCCGGCGTCGACTCGAAGACTGCGCGGACCTGTCGGGCCGCCTCCATCTGCCGTGCATAGTCCAGCCCGTAGATCTCCGCGACCAGCGGGGCGAGCACCGGCGGGCCGGGCGGCACCTCCACGATCTTGACCGTGGCGCCGAACCGCCGGCCGATCTCTGCCAGCGGCGTGCGTACGGCCGTCGCGATCTCGTGCGACTTGCGTTCGCGCCGGTGCTTGTCCAGCAGGTTGACCTGCAGGTCGCCCTGGTACGGCGCGCGGCGCAGGTAGTACTGGCGCACGAGCCCGTTGAAATTGATCGGTGCCGCAGTGCCGGCGTAGATTTGGTAGTCGGCGACCTCGGGTACGGTTTCGACTTGATCGGCGAGCGCCTGAAGGACGCGGTATGTATCCTCGAGCGGCGTGCCTTCCGGCATGTCGACCAGCACCTGGAACTCGCTCTTGTTGTCGAACGGCAGCATTTTCAGGACGACCGCCCTCAGGCCGACCAGCGCGATGGACAGCGCGATCAGCGCTAGCAGGACATAGAGCAGCTTCCAGCGGTTGGCGCGGCCGTTTTCCCGCCTCAGGAACGGCGTCAGGGCCCTGGCGAAAAAGCGCTGCATCGAGCTTTCACCGGATCCGGCTGGCAAGTGGGCGGCTTCCGCGTGCAGGAAGAGCCGGCGATAAAGCCATGGCGTGAACATGAAGGCGACCGCCAGCGATATCAGCATCCCGGTGGAGGCATTGATCGGAATCGGCCGCATGTAGGGGCCCATCAGGCCCGTGACGAAAGCCATCGGGAGCAGGGCGGCAATCACGGTAAACGTCGCCAGGATCGTCGGGCCGCCAACCTCGTCCACGGCTATCGGGATCGCCTCCGAAAGCGTCCTGCCGCCCAGGTGCATGTGACGATGGATGTTCTCGACCACCACGATCGCGTCGTCCACCAGGATGCCGATGGAGAAGATCAGCGCGAACAGGGACACGCGATTGAGCGTGAAGCCCCAGGCCCAGGACGCGAACAGCGTGATGGCGAGCGTCACGATCACGGCCGCGCCGACGACGACCGCCTCGCGCCTGCCCAGCGTCACCAGCACCAGCGCGACGACCGAAAGCGTCGCGAAGACGAGCTTCTTGATCAGGGTCTGCGCCTTGTCCTCGGCGGTCGCCCCGTAATTGCGGGTGACCGTGGCATGGACACCGTCGGGGAAGTGGATGCCGCGCATCTGCTCGAAGCGGGCGATCACGTCCGCAGCGACGTCGACCGCATTCGCGCCGGGCTTCTTTGACACGCTGATGGTGACGGCAGGGTAGCGACCAGACGCCCGGGCCTTCCGGACCCCGCCAGCCGGGCCGGCGCCGATGCTAACGTAGCGCTCGGGCTGGTCCGCGGACTCGCCGACGTCAGCGACATCGCGCAGGAACACGGGCGCATCGTCCCTGACGCCAACCACGAGATCCGCTACTTCCTCGGGCGTCATCAGGAAGGTGCCGGCCTGCACCAGGATCTCGCGGTCGTCCCGCACTTCGCTGCCGGCGTCGGCAGATGCGTTCGCGGACGACAGCGCATGTCGCAGGTCGTCCAGCGCGAGGCCGTATCCGGCCAGGCGCTGGGGGTCGAACACGACGTGCACGACGCGGTCCGGCCCGCCCAGCGTCTCGATGTCACGGGTACCCGGCACGCGCTGGAGTTCGGCCTCGATGGCGTGCGCGATGCGCAGCAGGTCCGCCCCCGTGATCTCCGGGTTCTCGCTCCACAGCGTGCCGGCGACGATCGGCACGTCGTCGATGCCCTTGGGTTTGATCAGCGGCATGCCGACGCCGACATTCGGCGGCAGCCAGTCCTGGTTCGAGTAGAACGCGTTGTAGAGACGCACGATGGCATCCGTGCGCGGTTCGCCAACCTCGAAGCGCACGGTCAGCATCGACATCCCCGGAGTCGAGGCGGAGTACACGTGCTCAACCCCTTCGATCTCGGACACGATCTGCTCGGCAGGCGTCGTGACGAGCGATTCCACCTCCTTGACGGAGGCGCCCGGGAAGGGGATGAAGACATTGGCGAAAGTGACGTTGATCTGCGGCTCTTCTTCGCGGGGCGTAACGACCACGGCGAAGAGACCCAGCAGTATCCCGCTCAGCGCCAGGAGCGGCGTGATCTCGGTCGCGAGGAACGCCTTTGCGATGCGCCCGGAAATGCCGAGACGCATCTCCGGAGGCGAACTCACGAGTCAGCCCCGGCGGCCGGCTGGCTCCGGTAGGCGATTCCTGCGGCGATGGGATCCGTGGCCACCCTTTCGCCCGAGGCGAGTCCCGCGAGTACCGGTACGCCGCCGTCGGCGGCGGGGGACCCGAGGCGGAGATAACGCAGGCTGATGCGGCCGCCCGGATTGACGACGTAGGCCCCGGTCAGCTCGCCGCGGCGAACGACCGCCTTCGCCGGCACCAGCAGCCGCTCTTCCTCGCCGCTCACGAAGGCGACCTTGACCAGCGTGCCCGGGTACACGCCATGATGCTCGTCCGACGGCAGTTCGACCAGGACACGGAAGCTGTGCGTGACCGGGTCGGCGCTCGGTGGAATGCGCAACGCGCTCGCGTCGACTGAGCTGCCGTCAGGCAACAGCACGCGCGCCTTGCGGTGCCGGCGCAGCGGCCCGATATGCTGCTGCGGCACGTCAACGACCACGCGCAGGTGCTCGAGCGAAAGGCCCGTCATGATCGGCTTGCCGGGCGCGACCGTCTCTCCCAGCTGGACGTGCCGCGCAACGACGATGCCGGCATAGGGCGCGACGATCGTTGTGTATGCGTACCCTTCGCGCGCCTCGGCAAGCTGGGCGCGCATCGATTCCGCCCGTGCACGCGCAGCGTCGAAGTCTGCCCGGGCCTTGTCGAACTGCGCCTTCGCAATCAGCTTCTTCTCGTAGACATCCCGCGTCCGGTCGAAGGTAAGCTGCGCCTCCGCAACTCGCGCCTGCGCCTCCGCCGCGGACGCCTCCAGCGCCTGCCGCCGCGAGCGCTGCTCGGTGGCGGTGAAGCGGACGATGACAGCGCCCTTCTCGACGTAGTCGCCCACGTCGTACGGCAGCTCCACGACGCGCCCGCTGGTCTGCGCGGCGACGGTGGACTGGTTGAGCGCCTCGACCGCGCCGTCGAATGCCGTCTCTCGCGCGACGCGCGCGGAATGCACGACGACGGTTGCCAGGGCGGCTGCCGCGCCCTTCGCGTCGGCGCCAGCCGCGGACTGAGAAGAGTCCGAACAGGCGGCCGCGAGCGCCGCCGCGGCGATCCACACCGGCAGCCGGCGCGCCATGGCGTTCACCGCGGCGGCCGCTAGCCGCGCGCCGCGGGCGGGCAGAACGCAGCCCCGGACCTGACGCCGAACTTCTGGAGAATCATCGCCAGCGGGCAGAAGCCGGTGAAGGAGGCCTGGAACATGTTCGCGCCGACGAAGGCCGTGAACCACAGCCAGTTGACGCTGTGAAGCTGTGAAAGGGCCAGCGATGCGAGCACGAAGAGCCCGCCGATGCGGAAGACCCACTGGTCGACCGTTGCGGTCCGGCCTTGCGGCGAAGCGAGAGTTTGAGTCGTCATGGTTTGCCTCCGGATGAAATGAGCGTGGAGCGCACCGTAGGCTCGAGACCGGTGAGTCCGGCGGCTCGGCCGCGGGCCAGGGCATCCTCGACGCCCTGGCCATGCATGTAGAAAGCCTCGAGGGCGAATAGCGCACCCACGCGATTGCCGCTGCCGCAATGGACGAGCACCGGTTTGTCGCAGGTCTCCACGAGTTGGTGGAGCCTGCGCGATGCCTCCTGCGACACGTCGCAAGCGGCGCCGACGGGCAAGGACTCGTAATGCAGTCCCAGCGATCCGGCCGTTGCCTTTTCGTCCCAGCCGCACTCGCCAGCCGGGCAGAGACTAATGACGGTCTTGAGCCCCGCGTCACGCGCCGCGCGCAATTGCTGCATGTCGGGCTGCCCGGAAGTCCAGACATCCGCGGAAAGCCTGCGCAGGGCCGGAATCCTGAGTTCTTTCATTGCGGTCTCAACTGGCTTAGCGGCGCCGGGGCCGCACGGCGCTGCAGAAGTGCCCGTGCAGCACCCGGATCACGTCGAGGGCGGGCCCGGGCCGGACCCGATAGTGAATGGTCTGCGATTCGCGCCGCGTCGCCACGAGCCCGTCGTCCCGAAGCACGGCGAGGTGCTGGGACAGCGCGGACTGCGAGAGCGAAATGCGTTCGTTGAGCGCGCCCACGGACATCTCGCCTTCGCCGAGCACGCACAGGATCTGCAGGCGGTACGGGTTGGCCATCGCCCGAAGCAGGGCGGCGGCCGACTCGGCGTGCGCCGACATTTCATCGGCAGGGGGCAGCTTGGCGGTCTGGATCGCAGTGGTCATAAATTAACTATTGCTAATTGAGTGAGAGCTAATATAATCATCCTGGACTGTTTTTTGCAAGCACCCGCGTGGTGTAGAGGACGCGAAATGGCACATGTAGTCGTCATGGGCGCGGGCATCGGCGGAATGCCGGCGGCTTACGAGCTCAAGGGGCGCCTGGGCCGGTCGCACGAAGTCACGCTGGTCGGCGCTTCCGAGCACTTCCAGTTCACGCCGTCGAACCCCTGGGTCGCCGTGGGCTGGCGTAAGCCGGACCAGGTCGTCGTACCGATCCGGCCGAACGTCGAAAGGAAAGGCATTCGCTTCGTCTCTGAACCGGTGGCGAAGATCGAGCCCGAAGCGAACCGGCTGACGCTCGCCGACGGACGGCACCTCGATTACGACTACCTCGTGATCACGACAGGGCCCAAGCTCGCCTTCGACGAGGTGCCGGGGCTGGGACCGCAGGCCAGCACGCATAGCGTCTGTACGACACCGCACGCGGAACAGGCCGGTCGCGCCTACCAGGCGTTCCTGGCAAACCCCGGTCCGATCGTCATCGGAGCCGTGCAGGGCGCGAGTTGCTTCGGGCCGGCTTACGAGTTCGCGATGATCGTTGACGCTGACCTGCGCCGGCGGAAGCTGCGCGACCGCGTGCCGATGACGCTTGTCACCAGCGAGCCTTACATCGGTCACCTGGGTCTCGGCGGCGTCGGGGACTCCAAGGGACTTCTCGAGTCGGAGCTGCGCCAGCGTCACATCAAGTGGATCACGAACGCCAGGCTGCTGGAGGCGAAATCCGGCGCGGTCCGCGTCGCGGAGCACGACGACAGCGGTGCGCCACTGCGGGAGCACGAACTGCCGAGCCGTTTCACCATGTTCCTTCCCGCCTTCAAGGGCGTGGACGCCGTGGCGGCGGTCAAGGACCTGTGTAATCCACGAGGCTTCGTTCTGATCGATGAATACCAGCGCAGTCCGCGCTTCACGAACATCTACTCGGCTGGCGTCTGCGTCGCGATCCCGCCGGTCGAGGCGACGCCGGTGCCGACCGGGGCGCCCAAGACCGGATTCATGATCGAATCGATGGTGACCGCGATCGTTCACAACATCTCCGACGCCATCGCGGGCCGTGAGCCAACGCACAAGGCCACGTGGAACGCGATCTGCCTCGCGGACATGGGTGATGCAGGTATCGCCTTCGTCGCATTGCCGCAAATCCCGCCGCGCAACCTCACCTGGGCGAAGCAGGGCAAGTGGGTGCACCTTGCCAAGGTCGCATTCGAGAAGTACTTCATGCGCAAGATGCAGAGCGGCAACGTGGTGCCCGTCTACGAGCGATACGTACTGCGCGCACTGGGCATCCTGCCGCTCAAGGAAAAGCTGCCGTGATCCGGCGCTGCGCGCATTGCGGCGTACAGAATCGCGTGCCCGCGAGGCATCTCGCCGACGCCGGCCGCTGCGGAGGGTGCAAGCAGCCGCTCCCGCCGCTGGCCGAGCCGCTCGAGGTCGGTGCCGCCGAATTCGACGAGATCACGCGCGAGTCCCGCGTGCCAGTGCTCGTGGATTTCTGGGCGCCGTGGTGTGGTCCCTGCCGAATGGCCGCGCCGGAAGTCACCAGGGCGGCGGCCGGCCTTTCCGGTGAGGCGATTGTGCTCAAGGTCAATACCGAGGACCACCCGATGCTGGCTTCCTCCTACGAGGTCCGCAGCATTCCCAACTTCGCGCTGTTCCGGAACGGCGTGCTCACGTGGCAGCAGCCGGGATTGCTGGGGCATCGGCAACTGGAGCAATTGGTGCGGGGAGCCACCTGACTCCGTGCGCCGCACTTACCGAACCGGTTGTCACGGGCAGGCCGGGTCCGCGGCCAGCCGCTGCTGGCGCTCGCTGATCCTTGCCGTCGCGGGTCTCGCCCCAGCCGTCTGCGCCGCCGGCGAGCTCGCCGACCTGCTGCACGAGAGCCTTGATCATCCTTCCGTCAATGCCGCGGAGTTTACAAGCGATGCGTTGCGCCAGGAGATGTCCGCGGAAACAGGCCGGTATTTCGGCAGCGGCGCCATGTTCGCGGATGCCTCGAGCTACGATGACGAGAGATTCCTGGGCGTCCTGACACCGGGTGCGTTCGCCAATCCGCCGTTTGCGCAGGACGTCCGCCGCTACGGCTTGAGCTACAGCGTTCCGGTGGACCTTGCCGGCGCCATTCGCGCGTCACGTAGCGCTCTCGAATATGGACTGGCCGCGGCTCGCCTTGCCGAGCGCCAGACGACGCTGCTCAAACTGGCGGACACAACCGCCGCCTACGTCCAGCTTCAGGCACTGCTGCGGCAGCAACGCGTGCTCGCCGTCCAGCGTGAGCGAGTCACGCAGACGGTTGAGCGCGTCAGGCTCGAGGTCAAGACTGAGCAAGCCTCCATTGCGGAGTTGCGCCTGGCAGAGGCCGAACTGAGCAGGCTTCGCTCCGACGAGATTCGGCTCTCCGGCGCGATCGAGCTCGCACAGGCGGCGCTTGAGGAAAGCAGCGGCCGCCGGCTCGTGCCGACGAGCGCCGACATCGCGATTCCCGCCTGGGACGCGCCCGCCCCGGAGGACCTGTTGCCGGCGGCGCTGGCTCACGAGCGCGAGAACACGGCCGCCGAGCGTGCACGCGCGACCGAGCGCGCGCTCTGGCCCGCATTGTCGATCGGGACCGACTATACGCAGTTCGAGGGGGGCGGGAATGAGTCGGATGCCTGGGGCGTGATGGTCCGGCTGGTGGTGCCGTTCGATCCGGCGGGCTGGCGGCGGGTGTCCGCCGCGAAGGCCCAGGCGAAGGCGGCTGGGCAGAACGCACTGGCGGCAGATCGCGAGTCGCGGCGCGCTTGGACCAGCCTCTCAACCGCCTACCGCAGCGCCATGGCGGATGTCGCGGCGTTGCGCGACGAGATCGCCGCGCGTGAGGAGGTCGTACGCGTCCAGGCTGAGCTCGAGCGTGTCGGGCTCGCGTCGCTCGAGGAATTCCTTCGCCAGCAGCGCGACTTGCTGGACGCGGAATCGCGGCTGGGTGCGGCCGAGGCGCAAGCCGTCAACTCCTGGGCGGCCGCCCAGGCCCTGTCCGGGACGCCGGCGGAACGTTTCATCGAGCGTATCGACGGGGCGGGCGGTCCGGCGCCCGGCGCCGGCGGAACTTCCGCGCCGTGACGGCGGGCAGGAACGAGCTGGTCGCAATCGCCCGCGAAGCCTCGGCTCGCGCGCACGCGCCGTATTCCCGCATCAACGTCGGTGCGGCGATTCGCTCGGCAAACGGCGCGATCTACAGCGGAGCCAACGTCGAGAACGCCGCTTACCCGCTCGGCAACTGCGCGGAGACGAGCGCGATCGCGGCCGGGGTCGCGGCCGAAGGCACGCGGTTCCGGATCGCGGAAATTGCGGTCTGGGCGGCGGATCGCACGGGCAACCCGCTGGCCGCATCGCCGTGCGGGGGTTGCCGGCAGCGGATACATGAGCACTCCGCCGAGGGCGGGGCGATTGTCCGTTTTCCATGGCAGGGCGGGACCGTGCACAGCGCAAATATCCGCGAACTGCTGCCGTTGGCGTTCAGCCTGCCGAGCGCACCGCGCCGCGAATAAGATCGACCGGGGCACGCACGCGGACCCGGAACTCCGCCCAGCGGACGAGATGAATCCTGCCGCTCAAGGTCTCGACCAGCGATGTGCAGCTTTCGACCCAGTCGCCGTCGTTGCAGTACAGGATCCCGTCAATTTCACGCATGGCCGCGTGGTGGATGTGCCCGCAGACGACAGCGTCGCATCCGTCGCGGCGCGCGGCGCCCGCGGCCGCTTCCTCGAACAGCGCAATGTAGGCGCGCGCGTCCACGACGCGCCGCTTGAGCCAGGCAGTCAGTGACCACTCGCGCATGCCGAGGGCGCGCCGCGAGAGGTAGATCAGGTGATTGATCCTGAGAGCGATCGAATAGACGGCCGAGCCGAGCGCGACCCGCCACCGGCCGCAGCGCACGGCCGCGTCGAATTCGTCGCCGTGCAGGAGCAGCATCCGCCGCCCGTCGGCCGTGACATGGACGTGCTGGCGGCGAACCTCGATGCCGCAAATGCTCGTGCCCGCGAATTCCCTGGCCGCCTCGTCGTGGTTCCCGGGCACGTACACGACGCGTACGCCCGACCGCGCGCGGTCGACCAGCACCCGAAGGACGTCCTGGTGCGCCTCCGGCCAGCAAACGGATCGGCCGAGCGCCCAGAAGTCGACCAGGTCGCCGATCACGAAGATATTGCGGGCGTCGACTTCGGCGAGATAGGCCAGGAGTTCGTTGGCCCGGCTGCCGCGATGCCCGAGGTGAATGTCCGATATGAACAGGCTCCGGACTTTCATGGACCGGAGCTTGGCCGCGGCGCATTAACGATCAGTGACAGTCCGGTGAATTCTTTTTTACATTCCGTCATTTAGACTGATAATCTCAAGCATCACATGATGACCTGGCTGCCGCAGGAGGCGATTCGCATCAAGCGCGACGGGGGCGCGCTCGATTCCCTGGATCTCGCCCGGATCGCCAATGGCATCAAGGACGGGAGTTTCAGCGACTCACAGATCGGCGCCTTCGCGATGGCGGTCCACCACCGGGGCATGACAGACCCGGAATGCGCCGCGTTCACCCGTGCGATCCGTGACACCGGCGAAGTGTTCGACTGGAAAAGCGAGTCTCCACCGGGCCCGGTGCTCGACAAGCACTCCACCGGCGGTGTCGGCGACCTCGTCTCGCTCGCGCTCGGCCCGATGCTCGCCGCCTGCGGCGCCTGGGTGCCGATGATCGTCGGTCGCGGCCTGGCGCACACGGGCGGCACGCTCGACAAGCTCGAATCGATTCCCGGCTATCAGTCGCGACCGCCTCCCGAGCGCGTGCGCCGGGCACTTCGTGATGCCGGCGTGGCAATCGTCGGAGCCGGCGAGCGTATCGCGCCGGCGGATCGCCGGCTCTACGCGATTCGCGACGTCACGGCCACAGTCGACTGCCAGCCGCTGATCATCGCCTCGATCCTTTCGAAGAAGCTCGCGGCCGGACTCGAGGCGCTGGTGCTCGACATCAAGCGCGGCAATGGAGCCGTGCTGCCAGAACCGGAACGCGGGCGCGAGCTGGCGCGCGCGATGATTCGCACGGCGGCGGAATCCGGCCTGCCGGTGCGGGCGCTCCTGACCGACATGTCGGAACCGCTGGCGCGCTCGGCCGGCAATGCGCTGGAACTGCGCGAGGCGATGGCGATCCTCCGCGGCGAGCCCTGCGATGCCCGGCTGCTCGAGGTCACGCTGGCCCTCGGCGCCGAGGTCATGACACTCGGCAAGCTCGCGAAGGACGCGAAGGCGGCGCGCGCGGCGCTTGCCCGCTCGATTACGAGCGGCGCCGCGGCGGAGCGCTTCGCGCGCATGGTCGCGAGTCTCGGCGGGCCGGCTGACGTTCTCGAACGGCCGGACGCCTGCCTTGCGCGTGCACCAGTCGTCGTCGACGTCGCCGCGGCACACGAGGGAATCATCAGCAGTATCGACACGCGCGCAGTCGGGTTCGCTGTCGTCAGGCTCGGGGGCGGGCGGACGGCGCCCGGGCAGTCCGTGGACCCGGCAGTCGGGTTCGACCGGATGCTGCCGGTCGGGGCGCGCGTGCGCAAAGGCGATCCAATGGCACGCGTCCATGCGGCCGGTACTGCCGCTGCGGAAATTGCGGCTGTGACCTTGACGGAGGCGTTTTCGATCGCGGATCGGGCGGCGGAGCCGCCGCCGCTGATCGAGCGAATCACCTAGCCGCGGCGACGCGGCCGGAAGTGGCGCGTGTGGGTCTCGACGCGCCGCCGGGGAGCGGCCTGCACGCAGCGCTGGGCCGGCAGGGGCGCGAGTTCGACACGCGCGAATTCGGGCGTCGGCGAGAACGGAACGGCCTGGCGCATCGTCCTTTCGATGTCCCGCAGCAGGGATGCCTCGTCCGAAGACACCAGCGACACGGCATGGCCGTCGTTACCGGCCCGTGCCGTGCGGCCGATGCGGTGCACGTAGTCCTCGGGCACGTGCGGCAGGTCGAAATTGACGACCTGCGGCAGCTCGCGAATGTCGAGTCCGCGTGAGGCGACTTCAGTCGCGACCAGCGCCGTGAGCTTGCCCGCCTTGAACTCCGCC
This sequence comes from uncultured Gammaproteobacteria bacterium, assembly GCA_963738285.1. Taxonomy (GTDB): domain Bacteria; phylum Pseudomonadota; class Gammaproteobacteria; order Steroidobacterales; family Steroidobacteraceae; genus SCUD01. The sequence goes on from CAVTVX010000016.1 coordinate 106,894, forward strand.
AGCGCGCGCGTGCGTGCCGCCTGGCTCTTGTTGCCGTGGATGGCGGCGGAGCGGATGCCTGCGCGGCTGAGCTGTTCGCTCAGGCGATTTGCGCCGTGCTTGGTGCGCGTGAACACCAGGGCCTGTTGCCAGCTGCCCTCGCCGTTGGCGCCGTTCTTGAACAGGTGCACGAGGAGATGACGCTTGTCGTCCTTCGCAACGCGGAAGGCGAGTTGCACGACGCGATCGACCGTGCTGTTCGGCGGCGTCACCTCGACCTGCGCCGGATTCACGAGAATGCGCGCGGCCAGCGTTCGGATGTCGGGCGTGTAGGTCGCGGAGAACATCAGGTTCTGCCGTTTCGCAGGCAGCAGCTTGATGATGCGCCGGATATCGTGGATGAAGCCCATGTCGAGCATTCGGTCCGCTTCGTCGAGCACCAGGTGGCGGATTCCGGACAGGTCGGCAAGGCCGCGATTGGCGAGGTCGAGCAGCCGGCCGGGCGTCGCCACGAGCATGTCGCAGCCGGCGCGCAGGCCGTTGATCTGCGGCTGCTCGCCGACACCGCCGAAAATCACGCGCGCGCGCAGTTTCTTGTTGGCGCCGTACACCTGGATGCTTGCGAGAATCTGGGCCGCGAGTTCGCGGGTCGGTGCGAGCACGAGCGTGCGCGGCGCGCGGCCCTGGGCGCTACCCAGGAGTTGCAGCAGCGGCAGCACGAATGCTGCAGTCTTGCCGGTGCCGGTCTGGGCGCCCGCCAGCAGGTCGCGGCCGGCGAGCACGGGCGGGATGGCCCCGACCTGGATCGGCGTCGGAGTCGAATAACCGTGGGCGGAAATGGCAGAAAGCAGCTCAGGCTCGAGCCCGAGGTCGTTGAAATTCATGATGATTTATGGGATCCGAGGAAGGAGGGGCGCGCGGACTATACAGGAACCGCGGCCCCGGCGCAGGTTTCGTCGACGTACGATACGGGAAACGAGACGGGGTATTCCCATGCGATACCTGATTGCCGGTCTGTTGGTGGCGTCCTGCCTGGCACTGTCCGGCTGCGGCTACAACACGATCCAGACACAGGACGAGGCGATCAATGCGGCCTGGTCCGAGGTCGTGAACCAGTACCAGCGCCGCGCCGACCTGATCCCGAACCTCGTCAACACGGTCAAGGGCTACGCGGCCCAGGAACAGACGGTGCTGATCGGAGTCACCGAGGCGCGCGCCCGCGCGACATCGATCCAGGTCACGCCGGAGACATTGAACGACCCCGAGGCCCTCAAGAAATTCCAGGCGGCGCAGGGCGAGCTCACCAATGCGCTGAAGAGCCTGATCGCCATCAGCGAGAATTACCCGAACCTCAAGTCGGACCAGAATTTCCGTGACCTGCAGGCCCAGCTCGAGGGCACCGAGAACCGCATTGCGGTGGCGCGCAATCGCTACATCGAATCGGTACAGACCTATAACGGCACGATCCGGCGCTTTCCGGTCAACCTGACCGCGATGATGTTCGGATACCACGTGAAGCCCAATTTCACCGTCGAGAACGAGGCGGACATCGCGAAGCCGCCGACTGTCGAGTTCAACCCGGCCCCGGCGCAACCCGCACAGGAGCCCGCGACGAAGCCCGCGACCTGACCGGGCGGGCTGCCCCGATGACCCGGGAATTCATGCAGCGCATGGCCGCGGCGTCGCTGCTTTTCCTGGCGGCGAGCGCGGCGCAGGCGGCGTCCGTGCAGCCGATTCCGCCGCTCAAGGCGCGGGTCACGGACCTGACGGGCACGCTGACCGCCGATGAACAGGCAGGCCTCGAATCGAAGCTCGCCCGGTTCGAGGCACGCAAAGGCGCGCAGATCGCGGTGCTGATCGTCCCGACCACGAGGCCCGAGGAGATCGAACAGTATTCGATCCGAGTCGTCGACGCCTGGAAACTGGGCCGCGAGAAGCCGGACGACGGCGCGCTCCTGCTCGTCGCGACGGAGGACCGGGCGCTGCGTATCGAAGTCGGGCGCGGCCTCGAGGGCGCGCTCACGGACCTGGTCAGCAACCGCATCATCGACGAGACGATCACGCCGCGCTTCCGGCAGGGCGATTTCGCGGGCGGCATCGCCGCCGGTGTCGACCGCATGATCGCCGTCGTCGACGGGGAGCCGCTGCCCGAGCCAGATGAGCATTGGAGCGGCGGTTCGCGCGGGATCGGGAACATGCTGCCGCTGCTCTTCGGCCTCGTCTTCTTCGGCTCCGTCATTCTGCGCGCGATCTTCGGGCGGGCCTTCGGCTCGCTCGCGACGGGCGGTATCGCGGGCGGCGTCGCCTGGTTCGTGACGCAGGCGCTCGGCCTCGCGCTCGGAGTCGGCCTCGTGGGATTCATCCTTTCGCTGCTGCTCGGGTTCGGCAACGGCGGGCGCTGGTCGAGCCGGCCCGGCCACGGCGGCTGGACGACGGGCGGCTGGGGCGGCGGCGTATTCCGGTCGGGCGGAGGCGGCGGCTTCGGCGGAGGGGGCGGTTTCGGCGGAGGGGGCGGCAGTTTCGGGGGCGGCGGCGCCTCGGGTCGCTGGTAAGTCATGCCATTTCGCCGCACGTTACGTCACTTGTTCTCGACGCGCTGGGGCACGCGCCGCCGGTTCGGGCCGGCCGTGCTCGTCCGGATCGAGCAGGACATCTCGAGCCTGGAGAGGAAGCACGCCGGCGAGATTCGCGTCGCAATCGAGACCGCGTTCGACCTGCCGGAACTCTGGTACGGGCTCACGCCGCGCCAGCGCGCGATGACGGTGTTCGGGCAACTCGGCGTCTGGGACACTGCTGGTAACAATGGCGTGCTGATCTACGTGCTGATGGCCGACCACGCCGTGGAAATCGTCGCCGACCGCGCGATCGCCGCGCACGTGCGTCAGTCGGACTGGGACGCCCTGTGCCGCGACATGGAACGGCAATTCAGCGCCGGGCGCTTCGAGGAGGGCGCGCGGGCCGGGGTCGCTGGCGTCGGCCGGCTGCTTGCCGCGCACTTTCCGGGCCAGGGAGGCGATCGAAACGAGCAGCCGGACGCGCCCGTCGTCCTGTAGGAAACGGTGCCGGCTCAGGCGAGCGTGTGATAGACCTTCTGGATGTCGTCGTCCTGCTCGAGCCTGTCGATGACCTCGAGCGCCTCGTTCGCCTGCGGTTCCGGCAGTTCCATCGGCGTCGTGCAGACGTATTCCTGCTCGGCTGACCGGGGAGCGATGCCGCGTTCCTCGAGGCGCTTCTGCAGCTGGCCGAAATCCTCGAAGGCACAGCGCACGACGAGCTGAGGTTCGCCGTTCTCGCCCGTGCTCTCGCCCATCTCGTCGAGGCCGTGATCGATCAGGTCGAGCTCGAGCTCGTCCTGGTCGATGCCGGCAGGGTCGAGTCGGAAGACGCCCATGCGGCGGAACAGGAAGCTGACGCTGCCGTTGCTCGCGAGGTTTCCACCGTGCTTGCCGAGGATGTTCCGTACGCTTGCGACGGTCCGCGTCGGATTGTCCGTGGCGGTTTCGACGAGAAGCGCGATCCCGTGCGGAGCGTAGCCTTCGTAGAGCACCTGCTGGAAGTCGGCCGCGCCCTGTCCGGAAGCCCGGCGGATGGCGGCCTCGATCTTGTCCTTCGGCATGTTGATCGCGCGGGCGTTCTGGATGACGCGGCGCAGCGACGGGTTGTTCGCAGGATCGGCGCCGCCCGACTTCACGGCGATGGTGATGTCCTTGCCGATCCGGGCGAACTGCTTCGCCATGCGGTTCCAGCGGGCGAACATCGCGTGCTTCCTGACTTCGAAGATGCGTCCCATTGCGGGTAGGATGCCGGGATGCGCGCGGCTGTACAACGCTGGGCGATCGAACGTGTCCTGCACGTCGCGCGGGCGGCGCTGGCGCGCGCGGAGACGCCGAAGCGCCTGCGCGCGATGACGGCGCGGGCGGCCCCGATCCTTGCGCGCCGCGAGCAGTTCGAGGCGTCCGCGCCATTTGCCATCGGCGAGGCGCGGGCCTGGTGGATCGAACCGGCGGGGCGTCCGCAGGGCGGCGTCATCCTTTATTTTCACGGCGGCGGTTTCGTGACGCAGCTGCGCGCGGTCCACGATCCGCTGCTTGCGGCGATCGGCCGTGCCGCGCGCGCGCGCGGGCTCATGGTGGATTACCGGCTTGCGCCGGAGCACCCGTTTCCCGCGGCGACCGAGGACTGTTTCGCGGCCTGGAACTACCTGCTGTCGGCGGGTTTCGACCCGGAACGAATCGTGTTTGCCGGCGATTCCGCGGGCGGCAGCCTTGCGGTAGTCACCGCCATGCGCGCGCGGGACGAAGGTTTGCCGTTGCCCGCCGCCATGGTCCTCCTGTCGCCCGTCCTCGACCTGACGTTCAGCGGCGCGTCGGTCGAGCGCAACGACGGCATCGACCCGATGTTCCGCGCCGCGACTGCGCGCCGCATCCAGGACTGGTACGCGGCGGGGCTCGACCTCGCCGATCCGCGCATCTCCCCATTGTTCGGCCGGACCTCGGGGCTGCCGCCGACGATGTTGCTCGTCGGCAGCTCGGAACTGATGCTCGACGACACACTGCGCTACGGAGCCAAGACAGCCGGAGCCCGCACCGCGGTCTGGCACGACATGCCCCACGTGTTCCCCGCGATCCGGGGTCTCGTCGAGGGCGACCACGCCATCGCCGAGATCGCCGAGTTCATCCGCGAGCACACCGCCGGCGCGACCCGCGGCGCCTAGATCGAAGGGGACGCACCCCTTCACGAATATGAAGGGGTGCGTCCCCTTCGATGTCAGCGGGACTGGAGGTCGTGCTTCTGGCGGTAGATGCGTCGGCTCATGCGCTCGGCATTGCGGTGCAGGCGACGGCGCTCCGCGCGCGTGACGACGCCGTCGGCTTTGGCGATGCGTTCATGGCGGTGAAGCCGCACTTCGCCGCGCACCAGGCGCCGCGTCTCAGGCCGCGTCAGCTCGCCGGAGCGGATACCCTGCGCGATACGCCCGCGCTGGTTGTGCTCGCGCAGGTCGATCCGCGGCGTGCCGGCCAATGCCGGCAGGGCGGTGGCCGACAGGACGATGGTCCATGCGATTTTCCTTAACATATTGAGTCTCCTGTTCCAATCGCTCACGATTCGCGGCGTTCAGGACAAGGAACGGGCCAACCCGGCCCGCGTTGACGAGGCATCCATGCATCCGTTCGCCCGGCTGATCGTCGACGTCCCCGATTTTCCCAAGCCGGGCATCCTGTTCCGGGACATCACGCCGCTCCTGCGAACGCATTTCGCCGAAGCGGTTGCCGCGCTCGATTCCCTCTGGACCGCGCGCGAGTGGTCGGAGGCCGACGCAGTGGCCGGCGTCGAATCACGGGGTTTCATCCTGGCTGCAGCCCTCGCGGAAAAGCGCGGCAAGGGCTTCGTGCCGATCCGCAAGAAAGGCAAGCTGCCGCCGCCCGTCGTCGAGCGGCCCTACGCGCTCGAGTACGACTCCGGCGTGCTCGAGATGCAGCGTGGAGAAGGGCGGCTCATCCTCGTCGACGACGTGCTGGCCACCGGCGGCACGCTTGCGGCATCCGCCGAGCTCGCCACGGATGCCGGTTTTCGTGTCCTGCATGCCGGCGTGCTGATCGACCTCGGCATGGCAGGGGACTTCCGCTGCCTGGGCCAGGTCCCGCGCTCCGTCATACAGTATGGCGAGTGACGCGACCGGCATTCTGGTCGCGATGGCGCTGCCGGCCGAGAGCGACGGCCGCCTCGAGAAGGAGGGCGTCGAGGTCCTCTACACCGGTGTCGGCAAGGTCAACGCGGCGATCGCCCTGACGCGCCGTCTGGCCCGGCTTCGCCTCGAGAATCGTGGCACGCCTTTCGTCATCAATTTCGGCACGGCCGGCAGCCGGCGCATCGCACCCCGCACGCTGGTCGCCTGCCGCCGTTTCGTGGATCGCGACATGAATGTCGCGGCACTCGGGTTCGCACCGGGCGAGACGCCGTTCGACCCGTGGCCGCCCGTGCTCGAATTCCCGGCGAGTTTCGCAAGCCTGCCCGAGGCAATCTGCGGCAGCGGCGATTCCTTCGCGACCGTCGAGCACGGCGTCGACTGCGACGTCGTGGACATGGAGGCCTACGCACTTGCCAAGACCTGCCGGATCGAGGGCGCAGGATTCGCCTGCGCGAAATACGTGAGCGACGGCGCGGACGAAAATGCCGCGGCACATTGGCGGGAGAACGTCGCCGGCGCCGCCGACCGCTTCGTCGGTCTCTACCGCGACCTGGTCAGCCGGCTTGGCGCGAGCCGTGCTTGAGGGCCATGTAGCCGCGGATCATCTCGAGTGCGCTTTTCGGACAGGGCGGCAGTTCCGCGTCGCTCGTACCGAGGGGCGCGATCCGGTCGCCCCAGCGCAGCACGTGCGCGGACCAGGACAAGCCCGCGCCGAATCCCGTCAGCAGGAGATGGCATCCCGGGGCGACGCGACCGGCCTCGAGCGCTTCGACGAGCGCAACCGGCACGGTCGCCGAGGACATGTTGCCGTAACGCTGGATATTCACGAAGCAGCGCTCCATCGGGATTCCCGAACGCTTCACCACCGCTTCGATGATGCGCAGGTTGGCCTGGTGCGGCACCACGAGGTGAATGTCGCCGGCCTCGAGCCCGCGCGCCTTCAGCACGGCCTCGCATGCCCGGCTCATGCCGATGACCGCGCGCTTGAAGATTTCCTGGCCCTCGAACACCCAGTCGGTGTCGCCGAGCACCCAGCCCTGATTGGCGTAACGCAACCCCATCCCGTGAACCTGGAGGATGCCGCGCACGTTCCCGTAGCAGCCCAGCCGGTCCGCGAGCACGCCTTCCTCACGGTCGGTTGCCTGCAGCACGACGGCGGCGCAGCCATCGCCGAAGAGCACCGAGACGTTGCGGTTGGCCCAGTCCATCATGGGGGAAATCAGTTCGCCGCCGATCACGAGTGCGGTGCCCACGACGCCGGTCTTGATCATCGAGCTCGCGGTCGTCAGGCCATAGAGAAAGCTGGTGCAGGCCGTGTTGATGTCCATCGCGCCGGCGCCGTCGGCGCCGAGGCGGTTCTGGAGCCAGGACGCCATGTTGGGAACCTGCTCGTCCATGCTGCAGGTTCCGAATACGATGAGATCCAGGTCGGAGGCCGCCAGGCCCGCCCCGGCGAGCGCGCGCCGCGCAGCGACATAACCCATCTCGCCGAGCGAAACGTGGGAAATACGCCGTTCGTGAATGCCGGTCCGCGAGCGGATCCATTCGTCGTCGGTGTCGAGAAAAGTCGCGAGATCCGCGTTGGTGAGGGTGGCCGGCGGCATGCACTTGCCCCAGCCGGTGATCGTCGCACACTGCGCCATAACTGCCGGATTGTAAGGCTTCCAACCTTAGGGGCGGCCATCGCGTCCAAGACCATGAACGGACTACGAATCGGATGCCACAGGTGACGCAGCTGGCGAGTGCAGTGGATTCGAGCGCCGAACTCGTGGCACGGGCTTGCCGGGGCGACATGGGCGCCTTCGAAGATCTGTATCGCCGGCATGCCGGGCGCGTTTACGGGCTCTGCCTGCGGATGACCGGCCAGCCGGAATCCGCGGAAGACCTGACTCAGGACACATTCGTCAGCGCCTGGAGAAGCCTGTCCGGCTATGAGGGCAGGAGCAGTTTCTCCACCTGGCTGCACCGGATCGCAGTGAACGCGGTGCTCGCGCGCAGGCGCAGTCCGCAGGGACGAAACGAGATCAGCATGACGGACGACGCCGGAGGACAGATGGATTTCGAGGCGGAAGCGGCGATGGACGTGGCGATGCCGATTGACATCGAGCGCGCCATTGCTGCACTCCCGCCGGGGGCCCGCGACGTCGTCGTGCTGCATGGGATCTACGGCTACAGCCATGGCGAGGCGGCCGAAATGCTCGGCGTCGCCGTCGGCACCTGCAAAGCGCAGCTGCATCGCGCGCGCCACTTGATGCGCGCGCGCATGGGTTCGGAGCACGTCACATGAACACCATTCCATTCGGTCCGCGCAATCCCCCGGGGGATCCGCTTCTCGCCAGGGCGGCACAGCTGCCGCAAGAGATCGCGCCGCCACGGGATCTCTGGCCGTCGATCGCCGCGCGCATTGCAGATGCGCCGGAGCAGTCCCGGCCGCGGACCTTCCGCTGGCCCGCGGCGCTGGCGGCGGGGATCCTGGTCGCCTCGGTTTCGGCGTTGCTGACCTGGGGACTGATTCGGGAACCCGAACCCGGCGCGCCGGGCACGCTGGCCGGCGGCCAGCCGGTGGAGACGGCGATCGTTCCGGTCAACTACGGCCCCAATTCCGGGATCAGCGCGAAAGATCTCGTCGTGCGCGACGAGCTCCTGGCCCAGTTTCGCGAGAAGCTCGGCCAGCTGAAGCCGGAAACGCGCGAAGCGATCCTGAAGAATCTCGCGGTCATGCAGGCCGCGGCGGACGAGATCGACGCGGCGCTGGCCAAAGACCCGGCCAGCCGGATGCTGAAAGGCTTCCTGGTCGGCACTTACAAGCAGGAATTGCAGCTGTATTCGACGGTCGTCACCGCGGGTGACGGCCTCGCGAGGAGAACCTGAGATGAACATCCGGAGTGCATGGCTGATGGCCGCCGTCTGCGCGGCGATGGCAGGTCCGGCGTGGGCCGCCCAGCAGCTGAACCGCCACGCGACGGTCGCCCCCGACGCGACGATCGAGGTATCGAACGTGCAGGGCCGCGTCGACGTCACGGCCTGGGACCGCGTCGAGGTCGATCTCGTCGCCCAACTCGAGAGCAGCAAGGACGAGCTCGAATTCGAGGCGACGGACCGGCACGTGCACATTGAGGTGAACCGTCCGCGCGGCAGGTACCACCACGAAGACGGGGATGACGCGAACCTGACGCTGCGCGTCCCGAAGGGGGCACGCCTGATCATCGATACGGTGAGCGCGGACATCACCGTCGACGGCGTGCGGGGCGAACAGAGCCTCGAGTCCGTGAGCGGCACGGTCAAGACCCAGGCCTTCGACGCGCCGGTCTCGCTGTCCTCGGTGTCCGGCGAAGTCGTCCTGGCCGGGCACGATGGCAAGGCCGAAGTCTCGACGGAAAACGTCAGCGGATCGACGACCGTGACGGGCGTTCGGGGCCACTACAAGGGCGAAGTCGTGAGTGGCAGCATCAACGCTTCGGTGGCGGCGGTGGAACGTCTCGAAATCAGCACGGTCTCGGGCGACATCGAAGTCCACGCGGACCTCAACCCGACGGCGCGCGTCAGCATGGAATCGGTCAGCGGCGACGTCGAACTGGTGGTGAAACCGCCGGTCAACGCCGAATTCAGCCTCGAATCGTTCAGCGGCCAGCTCAGGAACTGCTTCGGCCAGACGCCGCGCAAGACGAGCAAGTACACGCCGGGCAGGGAGCTCGACTTCACCCACGGCAGCGGCGGCGCGCGGGTCGAGATCCAGACGCTTTCCGGCGAAGTCAGCATCTGCGACCACTAGGCTAAAATCCGGTGGTCATCACGGGCCACCGGATTCATGCCGCTCCACCGCCAGCTCAAGTTCATCCCGGCCGTCATCGCAGTCGTTGCGATGGTGGCTTTTGCCGTCCTTTGGATCGGGGCGCGGACGCCGCTGGCGCGCGGCCTGGCCGCAGGATGGATCTCGGATGCGACGGGCCTGCCGGCCACCGTCGCGGAACTTCGGATCGGGTTCCTGCCTTCGCCCGCACTGGACATCGGGGGGCTCTCGATCGCGCAGCCGCCCGGTTTCGGCGGTGAGCCCATGTTCGAAATCGGCCGGTTGCGGCTGTCACTGCCCTGGCGCAGCGTATTCGGCGGGACCCGCGTGCAGGCCATCTCGATCTCGGATGCGATTGCGCGCCTGGTCGTCGGCGCCGACGGCGTGACGAACTGGGCCGCGATGTACGCGAAGCCCGGGGCCGGCGGCGGGCAGGCCGCGGCGCCCGCCTGGTACCTGGGTACGTTCGATCTCGAGCGTGGCACGGTCGAATACCGGGATGCAGGAGCAGACACCCACTGGCAACTGACGGCGATCACGGCGACGGCCCGGGACGTCGGACCCGCCGTCGAATTTCCGATCGAGCTCCGGCTCGGAGGCGTCTTCGGACCGAACACGGTGCACTACGCGGTGAAAGGGCGGGGACGGCTCGACCTCGACGCGGGCCGCTATGAAGGCGGCGGGCTCGAATTTCGCGGCTGGGCGGGCGGCGATCCGTTGCCGCTCGCTGGTGTCGAGCTGACGGGCGCACTCGGGCGGGCCTCGTATGAATCGGGCACGGGCATCGCAAGGCTCGATGCCGGCCGCTTCAATCTCGCGGGAGTCCCGGGCCGCTTCGAAGGGCGCATTGAGCTCGATGAGCCTTCGCTCGTGGCGGCGATCCGGGTGGCGACCGAACCCTTTGCACCACGCGCCCCCGCCCTCATTTTCGGCCACCCGCTGCCGGCCACCAGCGATCCGGCGGCTTTCGAATCGCTCCAGCTCGTGCTGCAGGCGCGTATCCAGGACGGCGTGCTGCAACTCGATCCCGTGTCGGGCCGGCTCGATGACACGAATTTCGAAGGCCGGGTGGTGCCTGGGCAACGTCTTGTCCGTGCCAGTCTCGACCGCATCGACATCAATCGCTACCTGCCAGCCACGGCCAGGACCGTGAGCAAGAAGAAAGAGACGCTCGAGGCGGCCGTCGCCGAGCTCGCCGAATTCGACCTCGACGCCGAGATCCGCATCGCCGAGGCGCGAATCGCCGGCGCGAAGTTTCGCGACACGGTCGTGCGTGTCGAGCGCAACGAGCAGCCCCGGCCATGAGCCTTGCGCCCGGCCGGCTCGCAAGGATCCTGTTGCCGTGGTTCGAGGCCGACGGCCGCCGCAACCTGCCCTGGCAAAAAGATCGGACGCCGTATCGCGTCTGGATCTCGGAAGTCATGCTGCAGCAGACTCAGGTCGCAACGGTCCGGCCGTTCTACGAGCGCTTCATCGCGCGCTTTCCGGATGCCGCTGCGCTGGCGGCCGCACCGCTGGATGAAGTCATGCGCTTGTGGTCCGGTCTCGGCTACTACGCGCGGGCCCGCCATCTGCATCGGTGCGCGCAGGTGATCGTAGCCCACCACGGCGGCTGTGTGCCCGATTCCCTGGACGCGCTCATGGCGCTGCCCGGCATCGGACGCTCGACGGCCGGTGCCATCCTCGCGCTGGCCAGCGGCCAGCGCCATCCCATCCTCGACGGCAACGTAAAACGCGTGCTCGCGCGTGTCTTTCTCGTCAAGGAACCGCCGCACTCGGCACAGGGACTGAAAAGGCTATGGGCGCTGTCCGATGCCTGTACGCCGCAGGCTCGCGTTGGCGAGTACACGCAGGCCATCATGGACCTGGGGGCCACGCTGTGCCGGCGATCGAATCCAGCCTGCGATGTTTGCCCACTGGCGTCGGGCTGCGGCGCGCTGGCCGCGGGTCGCGAGCGGACACTGCCCGTTGCGCGCCGCCGGGGAACGCGGCAGCTGCGCCGCACACGCATGGTCTTCGTGCTCGCACAGGGAAACGTGCTGCTCGAGCGCCGCCCAACGCGCGGGATCTGGGGCGGGTTGTGGGCGCCGCCGGAATTCCCGGATGCGGCGGCGGCGAAGTCATGGGCCGCGGCGAGCTTCGGAACGGCGGCTCGCCGCACCCGGCGCCTGCCGGTGCTGCGGCACGTTTTCACGCATTTCGACCTCGACATCGAGCCCTGGGTCATTCAACTGTCCGGGAATCGGGGCGGGATCGCCGACCGGGACATCCGCTGGCTCGAACTTGCGTCGGCCCCGGCGGTCGGACTGCCCGCGCCCGTGGCAAGATTGCTCGAGGAGATCCGGAATGGCCCGAATGGTGCAATGCGTCAAGCTCGGCCGCGAGGCGGAAGGCCTCGCCCGGCCGCCGTATCCGGGTGAGCTCGGGCAGCGGATTTTCGACCATGTGTCGAAGGATGCCTGGCAGCAGTGGCTGGGCCACCAGACCATGCTGATCAACGAGTACCGGCTGGTTCCATTCGAGCCGAAAGCGAGGCAATTCCTGGTCGCCGAGATGGAGAAATATTTCTTCGGCAGCGGCTCCGAGGCACCGCTAGGCTACGTCGATCCGGACAAGGCGCAGTAGACCGATGAACGCAAGCCCATTACAGCAGCGACTGCAGCTCGGTCATGCGGCACGCAAGGCCGGCCGCACGGCGGAAGCCCTCGACCATTACCGGTCTGCCGTCGAGCAGGAACCGCAGAGTGCGGAAGCCAACAGCGTCTATGGCCTCATGCTGCTTCAGCTCGGGCGCTCCGGCGAGGCGGAGGCACCACTGCGAAGGGCGGTAGAGATCGCGCCGGCACACGCGGCGCTCAGAATGAATCTCGCTCAATGGCTTGCGCATGAGCAGCGCTTCGACGAGGCCATCGCCGTCGTTGCCGGCGTCGTCGCCGACGAACCCAAGCACTGGTGGGCGTGGGAGCGGCTCGGCGAACTGGAAGCGCAGGTCAAACGATTTGGAGAGGCCTCCAGTCATTTTCGCCGCGCGGTAACACTCAGACCGCAGGACCCCTCGCTGCTGTTCAAACTGGCGCGCGCCTGTTTCGACGACGGCCGCGGCGAAGAAGCTGCGAAAATTCTGGAGGAGTCCGCGAAGCTGTCGCCCGCGAATGCGGCCACGGTCCGGCTGTACGCCGAATTGCATGAATCCAGGTCGGACTGGGCCGCACTGGCAAAGACGGCAAACAGCTGGATCCCGATGCAGCCGCTCGAGCCCGCGGCCTGGCGCGCGCTCGCGAAGGCGCAATTGGAAACCGGCTATCCACGAAAAGCGATGCAGAACTTCCAGAAGTCGCTCGACCTGGGCGAACGCGGCGCAAGTCATCTGGCTACATTCGGCCGAATCTGTCTTTCCGCGCATGAACTCGAAGCGGCCACCAGGGCCCTCGACCAGGCGGAGGCTATTGAACCGGAGAACAGCGTCGTCCTGTCGGCGAAAAGCGTATTGATGATGTGGAACGGGAGGTATGACGAAGCCCGCGCCTATTGCCGCAAGGCGCTTCGTGTCAACCCCAATGACGCGACCGCCTACAAGTCGCTGACGCAGCTGATGGATGGCCGCTTACCGGCGGAAGAGGTCAACGCAATGCGCGCACTGGCCGAACGGAGTGATACGCGATTGCAGGATCGCGTGACGACTCTGTTCGCATTGGGCGATTGTCTCGATGCGGAGGATCGCATTGACGAGGCTTTTGACGCCTACGATCGCGCCAACCGGCTCGCCTACGAACGGGCGCAGCTCGAAAACATCGTCTATGATCCCGCGGCAAGGGCACAGCAGAGCGAAGAGCTGATTTCGCTCTTTGGCACGATTGAGCCGTCATCCGCCGGTCCTCCGGGTCCCAGACCGATTTTCATACTGGGGATGCCGAGATCCGGCACAACGCTCATCGAGAGCGTGATCGGCGCGCACTCACGCGTCATCGCTGGCGGCGAGAGCGGCGGCATTCGCTGGATCCTGCCGGAATATCTTGCCTACGCGCGCAATGGATCGCTTTCAAAAATCCCGGATGATGCGTGGGCTCGATGGCGCACATTTTATTGGCAGCAGATGCCGAAGCATGACGATGCGGATGCCGTCACCGACAAGAATCCATGGAATTTCGATGCGCTTCATCTGATCCTGAAACTGTTTCCCAATTCCGGCATCGTCCACGTCAGGCGCAACCCGGTCGAAACCGGATTTTCCATTTTCCACAACGAATTCTCGAAACTGGTGCGATTCACGCATCGACTCGAGGACATCGGGCATTATTACGCGGAGTACGCACGGGTAATGGCGCATTGGGAGCGGGTCGCGGGCGACCGGTTCACGACGATTCAATACGAGGATTTCGTGCGCAATTTCGAGGTCGCCGGTCCCGCGTTGCTCGCTGCCTGCGGTCTCGAATGGGAAGAGGGTTGCCGGACCTTTTGGAGGATCGAACGCCCCATCAGCACGATCAGCACCATGCAGGTCAGACGGCCCCCCGAAAAGCCGTCTGCCCGCGCCCGGGCCTATGCCGCGCACCTGGGGCCGCTGGTGGGAACACTCGAGGCGATGCACGTTGATATCGAAACCGGTCAATTTCTTGACGCCCCCGCGGGCCGCCCGGTCTAATACGCAGCCCCCGAATACGGCCAGGTAGCTCAGTTGGTAGAGCAGCGGACTGAAAATCCGCGTGTCGGTGGTTCGATTCCGCCCCTGGCCACCATTTCCTTCAATGTGAATTCCCGACATCCAGGTGACAACTTCGGCCCACCAGTCTAGGTTCCAAACAACCTCGGAGTGGCGTCCCGATGACCATCATTATTACCGCCTTTGAAAGATCGCCCGATGGCGGCAAGGGACTGGCGCGTGATACGCGCGTTCGCTGGGCGCTCGAAGAAGTGGGCCAACCCTACGAGGTTCGCCTTGTTTCGTTCCGTGCGATGAAGGAACCCGCTCATCTGGCGCTTCATCCTTTCGGCCAGATACCGACCTATGAGGAAGGCGATCTCGCCCTATTCGAGACAGGCGCGATCGTCTTCCATATCGCCGAGCACCATGCGGGCCTGCTGCCAACGGAAGTCAATGCCCGGACGCGCGCGATCACGTGGATGTTCGCCGCCCTCAATACAGTAGAGCCGCCGATCCTCGAGCTCGCAACCGCCAGGCTTCTGGAGCGCGACAAGCCCTGGAGTAAGGAGCGTCTGCCGCTGGTAGAAGATCGTGTCCGTAACCGGATGGACCCGCTTTCCGCTCGCCTGGGCGACGCCGACTGGCTCGATGGTGCTTTCAGCGCGGGCGACCTGATGATGGTGTCGGTACTGCTCAGGCTAAAACCATCCGGCATTCTGGACGAATTTCCGAACCTGGCTGCCTACGTCGCCCGCGGCGAAGCACGCCCCGCCTACAAGCGGGCTTTCGCCGCTCAATTGGCGATTAACGCCGGCGAGCCACCGGCCGGCTGATTGAGATCCGTCCTGGCTTCGAAGTCGTCATCCGAGTTTTCGTTCAATCTATAGGTCCCGACCTTAGGGCTCCCGAGCGGGAGCCATGAGCCGCTACTTTCTTCTGCGGAAGTTTAGCGTGATTCAGTTCTGCACGATCGTGCATCGTGGGGCGACGATTGCAACGGGCGCCCCGGCAAACCGGTCGATGCGGTCAATGTTGCGAAAAGCAGCCTGTGACTGAAATTCCACGTGTCGGTGGTTCGATTTCGCACGTGGCCATCATTTCCCCTTTCGATAGCGTCGCGCATCGTTGCTTGCAGCGTCCTCATTCGCGCGTGCAGAGCCCGCCCTTAAAGCGGCCCTTTTTCCGTCGAGGAGAGATGGGGGCTGAGACGTGAGAGATAGTCTGCGACGGCTCGTCGCTCCTCGGCCGAAAATGCCCCGATCAGCTTGACGTGCTCGACATCCATCCCAGGACGCATACGGTCGGCGGTTTCCTCGAGTTGACGCAGCAGATACCGATAGCGCTGACCCGCGAGCCGCGGTCGCACGCGACGCTCTTCGCCAAGCCCGAGTGGGCCGTGGCACTCCGCGCAGAATCGGTAGTAGACGGCGTATCCAACCTTTAACGCTGAGCCATCGCCGGTTCCGCCTTCGAGTGGTGGCCAGCGCTGAAGGCTCTCGGCATAGGCAGCGACATCGAGTAAGTCCTGCGGACCGCTCAAATGGTGTTGTGAAGCGAAGTTCCGCATCCGCTCGCCCCAGCGCCGATCGTGACGGAAGTCAACGAGCTGCTTGACCAGGACCGAGACATGCTGCCCCGCGATCGCGGGTACGCTTCCATCCTCGGTGCCGAGCCCGGTTGCTCCATGACACGCTGCGCATGTTGAGAAGAGCTCGGCGCCGTGCTGCAGATTGGGCTCGAGCTTCATTGCGCTGCGAAAATCGGCGATGGCCGCTTCCGTCCGTCCCTCGATCGCATCCGGCTCGACTTCCGCCGCGACGGCCGTATTCAGAAGAAACATGCCCAGAATCGCCGCCGATCCAGTCACTGTGAGACACGGGTTGCGGGCAATCATGAGACAAGTCTGCATCGGATGATTCGAAGCGGCAATCAAAAGAATCGTACCCGGCCGAATTTGGTGGGACTATAGTTTCAGGAGGTCGCCGCACGAGGGGTGAAGCTATGCGTTGGCAACTCGGAAACATCGCGCTGGCCTTCGCTGGCATGCTTCCCGCCACTCTGGCAGGCGCGGCCCAATCGAACGAACTGCGCGAGGCGCTGGAACGCAAGCCGAATCTGGATCACGGCAGCTCCTTGTACGAGGCCTGCGCAGCCTGTCATCAGCCGGACGGTGCAGGCGCAGCGGACGGCGACATTCCGATCATTGCCGGCCAGCATTACGAAGTTATCGTCGCGCAACTCGTGGACTTCCGCCGTACCGAACGGGTGGACCTTCGCATGAACGCTTTTTCTTCCAGCCATCGCCTCGAAAGTTCACAGGATCTCGCCGATGTGGCCGCGTTCATTTCGAGCCTGCCGGTACAGAGGACAGGAAAAGTCGGTACCGGCCAGTTCACGGCTTTGGGCTCGCAAGCCTACCGTCGTGCATGCGTGAGTTGCCATGGCGCCGACGCCGAGGGAAATGGGCAACTGCGTTATCCGCGACTTGCCGGCCAGCACTACGGCTACCTCGTCGAGCAAATCGACACGATGATTCGGGGCACGCGCTTCAACTTGAGCCGGGACCACTCGAAGCTGCTCAAGAGCCTGACGAATCAGGAAATCGCCGGGGTGGCCGACTATGTGGCGCGCCTGAGGCCGGACGCAAAATCACCGGAGAACTGAGGGACGAGTTAGCTTATTGCTCGCCCGATCAGGATTCTTGCGGGAGTTTGGCGTGACAGGGCCCGGCACGGCCCTGCATCGTGGGTCATTCTTCGCAAAAGCCGCCCTGGCTGGCCATTCGATGCGGTTGATGTTGCGAACATCGGTTTGAGACTGAAGAAAATGTGCCCGTCGGTGCTTCGATCCCCCTGGCCACCATCCGGGATAATACGGGGCGCGGCGGGCGCCTAGTCGGGGTAACCGGCGATACATTCCATCTCCACCCGCGCGTTGCCCACCAGTCCGCTGGCGGCCATGGCACTGCGCGCCGGGTAGGGTAGTGAGAAATGTTTTTTGTAGACTTCGTTGAAAGCGCCCCATTCACCAATGTCGGCCAGGAACACCGTGCACTTGACCACGTGATCCATGGTGAGACCACGACGGCCCAGCGCGGCGTCAATATTCAACATCAACTGCTCGGCTTCGGCTTGGATGCCGCCCGGAGCCAGCTTGCCGTTCGCATCCTCGCCAACCTGGCCAGCAAGAAAAAGCAGATCGCCTGCCCGTGCAGATTCGGAAAAAGGATAACCCTTGCCCGCGAAGGGCCCATCGTCAAACCTGGCGATCTCTGCGGCCTGGATACCGGGGGAACTGGCAAGCAGACAAGCCGCGAGGACGGTGCAAGATGATGGAATCAGTCGGGTCATGTTGAAGCTCCGATGTGTCCTGATGTTTGCGCGTCGCGGTTATCCAGCACGATTTCGATAATGACATGAGCGTCCATCCGGAGACAGCCCGACTCTGGAGGAGGCACTGAGCTCAAAAGCGTGAATGGCGCATGACGGCAAATATAGAAAGTAATCTGGCCAGCCTACCCTTCGGAATTTTTCGACCCGTCGGCGCCGCCGCTTGTCTAGGCGGCGAAAGTCGAATCCTTAAGTGGCGATGTATTGTTCCTCGTGAACGCCGGATCGCACGTTTTTGTCTCTATTGTGGCGCGCGAAGATGCGAACCGTCATTCGCGCAGGCCAGGCGGTCCGGACGCGCAGTCGACCGTGTAGCGCGAACTAACGAAAGTGTGCGTGTCGAATTTGGGTACCGCCAATCGACTAAGCGTGTAGGACCGATTGCCGAACCAAGGAGAAAACCCATGCAATTCATGATGCTGATGATCCCGGATGTCTACAGAGGCAACAAGAAATTGGAGGCGGGCTTTGCGCCCGACCCGAAGAAAATTGAAGAAATGACGCGCTTCAACGAGGAGTTGGGCAAGGCCGTCACCATCCTGTCGCTGAACGGCCTTCACCCACTCAACGCCGGTGCGCGTGTTTCGTTCGGCAAAGGCAAGCCGACGGTGACTGATGGGCCGTTCATCGAAACGAAGGAAGTGCTGGGCGGTTATTGGCTCGTGGAAGCTGGCTCAAAAGAAGAGCTCGTGAAATGGGCGCTCCGCTGCCCCGCCGACGAAGGCGACGTGATTGAGATCCGTCAGATTTTCAGCGAGGAGGACTTCGCCATCAAGTAGCGGGAGGTCAATGACTTCGCGGCAGCAATCGCGGAGCCAGGACATGCGAATTGCCAGCACCGGATGGCACCGACGGTTCGCCGAGCACGGCGCCGCCGGTTACCCGGGTCGAAATGGCGTGTCGGCGGCGTAATGCCGCAATGGGGTGCTGCAGTCGACGCTCTGGTCCGGCAGCTCACGCGACTGTTCGACAGGCTTTTCGGCTACTCCAGCTCGGAAGGCAGTTGGGTGGGTGCGGCAGCAACCTCAATACCAATGCCTTGTTCATCAGAGTCGTCCATCTCGAGTCCCCGAAAGACCGTGTCGGTCCACCACGCTGTTTCGGTCAGGTCTTCAGTAATTTCAAGTCCCAGCAATTTGTCGAACACGTTCATTGTTTTCTCCGCCTGGCTCTTCGTCGCTTGAGTTCTTCCTTGTCCCTAAGCGATTTTCTTCACATCGTTTCACTCCGGACGGTAACCAATTTACCCGACTGAAGGACTGCGGCCGCATTCGCGATGTCAGTGCATAGCGACGTGGGAAATTGGGGAAAGCGACTGTAGGGGAACCGCCGACGTTGCCTGGCCACGATGCGGGCGAGGATTGCCGGCTCGCGCCGGGGTGGTTCAAATTCATCCTCGACGATTCCTGCGGACGGCACCGTAGGCCGCGAGCGCCACGGCCACCGACACGACGCTGGTCCAGAACTCCGCAACGTGCGACGGTGTTATCGCCATCGCAATCAGGACCGCGATCATGCCTGCGACCGCGAGATAGCTGAGCCACGGAAACAGCCACATCGGTAGTGGCGAAGGCGGTCGTCCCTCGCGTTCGCCCTGCCAGCGAACGCGAACCTGCGCCACGGCAATGGCGAGATAGATGAAGACAACCAGCGCGCCGGAGGCATTGAGCAGGAAGGCGAATACCCTGCTCGGAGACAGGATCGCCGCGATCACGCCCGCGAAGCCGGCCACGCTCGCCAGCAGGACCGACCGCGCCGGAACGTGCCGCGTGTTCGTCTTCACAAGCCAGCGTGGCGCGTCGCCATGCGCGGCGAGCACGAACAGGACGCGCGAGGCAACGTAGAACGCCGAGTTGAGGCATGACAGGACCGCGGTCAGGATAATCCACGCCATGATCGTGCTCGCGAACGGGATGTGCATGGTGTCGAGCGCCAGCGTGAAGGGCGATTGGCCGGGCACGACGAGATTCCATGGCACGACGCACAGGACCATGAAAATCGAGCCGACATAGAAAATGAGTATCCGGCTGATGACCGAAGAGGTCATCCGGGCCACCGCACGCGCCGGCTCGGCGGATTCCACGGCGGCAATCGTCACGATCTCCGCGCCCATCATCGAGAAGATCACCGTGGTCACGGCGGCAAGCGCCGCGAGCGCGCCGTGCGGGGCGAAGCCGCCGTGCGCGACCAGGTTGGAGAATGTCGGCCCCGACGGCGAGCGGAAGCCGAAGGCATAGGCCCCTGCCACGAGGATGAACGCGATGATGGCCGTCACCTTGATCGACGCGAACCAGAATTCGAACTCGCCGTAGGCGCGGGCCGACAACAGATTGACCGAGGTCATCAGAGCCATCAGCGCAATGCCGATCTGCCAGGTGGCCAGGGGGACCCAGCCCTGGATGATCGTGGCACCCGCGATCGCTTCGACGGGAATGACGATGACCCAGAAATACCAGTAGAGCCAGCCGACGGAGAACCCGGCCCAGTTCCCGAGACCCAGGCGCGCGAATTCCGTGAATGAGCGGACCTCGGGCATGCCGACCGCCATTTCGCCCAGCATCCGCATGATCAGCAGCACCAGGAAGCCCGTGAGCGCATAGGTGAGGACGATGACGGGTCCCGCTGCGTCGATCGCGGCGCTGCTGCCGACGAACAGGCCCGCGCCGATGATGCCGCCGATCGTGATCATCGTGACGTGTCGCGGGCGCAGCGTGCGGCTCAGCGCGTTGGCTTCGGCGGACATCGCAGCGGCGATCTCATTCATGGGCGATATTCCCTGGAGGTCGGATGAGGTGGTTACGACACTGCGGCTTTTTGCACGACAAGATGCCGCGTGGTCAAGCGCCGTGTGTACGCGGCCCGATCCCGCAGCGCGACGGCGCCGGCATCGCGACCGCCATAATGCTTGACAGTACGAGTAATAACGTATCATCATCGAAACTGTGAAGACCTCGCGAGTCATCGATGCACTGGGAGCCTTGGCGCACGAGTATCGTCTTGCGATCTATCGGATTCTGGTCGAGCGCGGACCGGAGGGCCTGTCTGCCGGCGCGATCGGCTCCCGGATCGGCCTGGGCCCGTCTTCACTCACTTTTCATCTCCAGGCCCTGCAACGCGCAGGGTTGATCACTGCGGTACGCGCCAGTAGGCAACTCATCTACAGCGCGGACTTCGGCGCAATGAACGCGTTGGTCGACTACCTGACTGACAACTGCTGCGCGACGAGCACGGATGCATGCGCGACGGACTGCAAGCCCGCGACGTCAGTCAAGCCGCCCAGGCGGCGCAAGGCAGCGTAGCCGCGCCTTGAACGAACGCCCATTCAACGTCCTGTTCCTATGCACCGGGAATTCGGCGCGCAGTATTCTGGCCGAGGGCCTGGTCAACCAGTGGGGGCGCGGCAAGTTCGTCGGTTACAGCGCGGGCAGCCATCCGAAGGGCTCGGTTCATCCGATCGCGCTGCAGTTGTTGCAGCACATGAACATCCCGACGCGCGAGCTGCGCAGCAAGAGTTGGGACGAATTCGCCGGGCCGGGCGCCCCGCACCTCGATTTCGTATTTACTGTTTGCGACGATGCGGCTGGCGAGGTCTGTCCGGTCTGGCCGGGCCAGCCCATGACGGCGCACTGGGGCATGGCCGACCCGGCGTCGGTGAAGGGCCCGGAAAAAGACCAGTGGATTGCGTTCAGGTCCGCATTCAACGAACTGGATAATCGCATCAAGATTTTCACAAGTCTCCCGATTCGATCGCTCGATCAGATCAAGCTGCAGGAGCGTCTCGACGCCATCGGCAATCGCAAGCCCGCCGGCGAAGTTGCCTAGACTTCCAATTCGCCCGCTGATTGCGGAAGCACTGGGATCGCTGCTCTTTGCCGCGGCGGTCATCGGCTCCGGGATCATGGCTGAGCGCCTGGCTGACGGAAATTTCGCCATCGCCCTGATCGCGAATACACTGGCGACGGTTGCCGCGCTCGCCACACTGATCGCCCTGCTGGGCCCCGTCAGCGGCGCACATTTCAACCCGGTACTCTCTTTGGTCGAAGCTGTCCGCGGAAAACTGCCCGGCCGGCATGCTTTCGCCTATCTCGCCGTCCAGGTCCTGGGATGCTGCGCAGGTGCGGTGCTGGCGAACGCCATGTTCGGTCTGCCACTGGTGGAGGCATCCGCTCAAGTGCGGACAGGAAGCGCTCAATGGCTGTCGGAAGCCGTCGCAACGGCCGGCCTGGTCCTGGTCGCGCTGGGATCGCCGACCGTGCGCGAGGCCGCGTGGCGCGTCCCTGCGTGGATCGGTGCCGCCTACTGGTTCACGACCTCGACGTCGTTCGCGAATCCGGCCACCACGCTGGGCCGTTCGCTTTCGGACACGTTCGCCGGTGTCCGGCCGGGCGATGTCCCGGGATTTATCGCTGCGCAGATCGTGGGCGGAGCGATTGGACTGGTGCTCGCGCGGACGCTGATTCGCAAGGAAGTCGCGACTGAGTCAATTTGTCCGGGCGAAAGCGCGTAGCTGCTGCATCGTGAACAGGTGGCTGTCTTCCGGCCTGGGCTTGTGGCAGGCGAAGCAGATGGCCTGGTTGAATCCGCCGCGGATGACACGATCGGCCGTGAAGGGTGCGTAATTCCAGTTTTCGTTGCGCAGCATGTCGGGCAGGGCCGCGCCCCATCCGGCCTGTCTCTCCATGGCTGCATAACCCTTGAGCTGGGCGGCTTCGAAGAATCCGTCGTTGCCGTGGACCGGATTCCCCTGCTCGTCGATCCGGGCATCGTAAACCTCGACCAGAATCATCGACCCGTCAGGCAGCGCATGGCCCGCGCGCGCCGCCTGGATCGCCGCCGGGTTGGCGTAAAAATGGCGAACCTCCCGTGTCTCTGGAAAATCGAGCTTCATGTACCGCGCGAAGCTCGTCTTGTAGTCTGCCGGAAAACCCACTCGGGTTTCCGCTACGTTCGGCAGCAAGCCCGAAGGCGATGCACCCACTGCGGGTCCCGGCAGGCCGGCAAAGAATGCGGCAACGTTGTCGATGTCACCGTCGTTGAGCTGGCTCGCAATCGCGCTCATCAGGTCGTCCTTCCGGTCACCGCCCCTGAACGCTTGCAGCTGATTGGTCAGGTACTCCGCCTTTTGGCCGGCCAGGTTCGGGATGAAGGCGGCGACGCTCACGCCATTGCGGCCGTGACAGGCGGCACACACCGAATTGACGCGATCCCGTCCGGCTTCGACGTCCGCAGCCTGGGCGACGGCGGAGCCCGCCAGGACAGCCAGCAGCGCCCACGGAATTCGCATGGATTGTGCCTCCTTCAGGTTCGTCCGGTCGTCGACTGGAGGTCTTATACTCCCTCCGCCGCGCTTCAGCGCGGAAAGATCTTCAAGCCGCTCGCCACCGAATCGGCGACGTGTTCCTTGGTGATGACGCCCACGACGTCCCCGCCGTGCGGCACGCCGGTGCCGTGCACGACGACCGCCATGAAGGCGTCCTTGCGCCACATACGGGCGATGACGTCCGAGGCGATCATGTGTTCGCCCACGACGGTGAACGCCCGATTGGCCACATCGCCCAGCGTCGCGCCGGTCTGGGCGCTTTCCAGGCCGCGCCGGAGGCCCATGTTCACGCGGATCACGCCGTAGATGCGGTCGTCACGGGTTACGACGACGTGGCGAAGGCGCTGTTCTCCCTCATGCTGGCGCAGGAACTTGTCGAAGCTCTCTTCTGCCGGCAGCACCCAGATGTCCGGATCCATCACTTCGCGCGCATGGCGCACCAGGAACATGTTGGCATGCAGCGCCTTGGGGATGGTGCGTCCGCGACGGAACAGCTTGAAGGTGTAGATGTTTTCGCGCGAAAGGACCCGGCGCATGCCGACGCTGGTGGCGACGGCCAGGATCATCGGCATGACGATGTCGTAATTTCGGGTCATCTCGAAGGTCATGGTGACCGCCGTCATCACCGCGCCGGTGCCGCCGCCGACCATCGCGCCCATGCCCACCATGGCAAAGGCAGGAATGCTCAACGGAATCGGCATGCCCAGGGCAGTGAGCAACGCCGCGAATGCTCCGCCCAGCGCCGCACCCATGAACAGGGACGGCGAGAAGATGCCGCCCGAAGAACCCGATCCCAGGCTGGTCGTCGTGGCCAGCGCCTTGCAGACGAACAGCAGCCCCAGCAGCCAGACGACGGAGGTCTGCCCGCCCAGGATGCTCTCGATGGTCGCGTATCCGACGCCGTCCACGTAGTACTGGCCGAGCGTGCGATAGAGCGCGTACATCAGCACGCCCACGAACAGCATGCCGAGCATGTGGCGGACGTAGCGGTGTGCAATCCGGTCGAACAGGTCCTCCGCCAGGTGCAGGCCGCGGATGAATCCCGCCGCCGCCACGCCGGTGACAATGCCCAGCGCCGCATACAGCAGCAGCAGGACTGCCGCACTGGCATCCGCGGGGAAGGGCGCCATCTGCGGGACGAGGAACGCCGGTTGCGGGCCGAAGAACCAGCGCCCGATAAAGGTGGCGGTACCCGTCGCAATCGCCACCGGCAGGAACGTGCTGACGCTGACTTCCGGCATCATCAGCTCGATGGCGAACATGACTCCGCCGATCGGCGTGTTGAAAGTCGCGGCGATCCCGGCGCCGGCGCCGGCAGCGACCAGTGCAATCCGCTGGCCCGGCGGCATGCGGATGATCTGCCCGACCGTGGAGCCCAGCGCCGACCCGATCTGGATGATGGGTCCCTCGCGGCCCACCGACGAGCCGCTGCCGATGGCCACGGCGGAGGCGAAGGATTTCACCACGGCCACGATCGGTCGGATGACGCCCTCGCGATGATAGATGGCGTCCATCACCTCGGGTACTCCGTGGCCCTTGGCCTCGGGTGCAAAGCGGGTGACCAGAAAGGTGACGATGATTCCGCCGATGACCGGCGCCAGGATGACCCACGCACCCCAGTGGCTCGGCGACGTGAACACGTTGGCGTCGTAGTGCCAGGACCATTGTCCGGCGAAGAAAAGGTTGTGCAGCAGGCTGATCAGGCCGCGAAACGCGATGGCGCCGAGTCCGGTGATGATGCCGAGCGCCAGCGCAATCATGGAGAGCAAGAGGAGGCTCAGCCTTTGACTTTCATCCTGCGCGACGGGCAATCCGCCGGCATCTGCCGATTTCCGTTTCCTGCGCATGGCTTGCGCGTCAGTGTCCTTCAGTGACTATGGGATCGCAACGACGGCGCGAGTTTCGTCCGCGTATCGGGTTCGAAATCGGCGCTGGCCACCGCCATTCCCGTCTGACATGCTTCACGGCCGAGGCGGCCCATGAGCAGATCCGCACACAGCAAGCATCGGGGTACGAAAGCCGGCGCCGGGAAGGCTGCGGCCCGGCGCAAGTCCCTCGCCCCGGGCAAAGACAGGCGCGGCCTGGACGCCGCGGACATCGCGCTGCCGATCGACGACGAACGCATCTCGGGGCTCGCCATGCAGGTGCGCGCGCGTGGCGGCGCGCCGATCGGCGCTTATCGCGAGCCGCTTTCCGGCAGTACCGTGCTGATGGCCGCACTGCCGCTCACGTGCGTGCAGCCGACGCCCTTCCAGCGCGACCTTTCTCCGACCCATACCAGGCGCCTGGCGCAGAAGATCGACGAGGCGGGATCGTTTCTCGACCCGATCATCGTGGTGCGCGGCGAGGACGGCGAATTCTGCACGCCGAACGGCCGCCACCGCCTCGCCGCCGCCAGGCTGCTGGGACTGAAGCAGATCACGGCGCTCGTGTCACCGGATGAAGGGCTGGCGTTTCGCATCCTCGCGCTCAATACCGAGAAGGCGCACAACCTCAGGGACCGGAGTCTCGAGGTGATCCGGATGGCACGCGCCCTGGCGCGCCGCGAACCGCGCGCGAAGGAATGCGACTACGCCGCGCAGTTCGAAGCGCCAGAATTCCTGACGCTCGGCGTGCTGTATGCGAAAGACGGGCGCTTCGCCGGCGGCGCGTATGGTGCGTTTCTCAGGAAAGTGGACCGCTTCACCGACCGCACGCTGACGGCGAGCCTGCGCGAGCGGGAAGGCTACGCCGCTCGCCTGCGCGAAATCGATTCGCAGGTACGCAAGATCATCAAGTCCCTGGAGACGCGCGGCTTCAAATCGCCTTACCTGCGCGCGTTCGTCGTGGCGCGCATCAACCCGGTGCGCTTTCATCGCACCAAGCCGGGCGACAGGAAACCGCCGATGCCGGTCGCGGCCGCACTCACCCGGATGATGGCCGCTGCGAAGAAATTCGATGTCGGCAAGGTGCGGCCGGGGGACCTGGCGCTTGTCGCCGCGCTGTCCTCCGATTGAGAGCGAGCAACTGGGGGAATATGCATGAGTAGAACCGCGCAGTGGAATGTCGCCGTCGCCGCACTGACGGCGATGTGCACGATTGGCGGGGCGAACGCCGAGGGCGCCGATCCTGGCGCCGGCGAAGCCGCGTTTCGCGCGCTGTACAAGGAACTGGTCGAAATCAACACGACGCGTTCGGTCGGCAGCTGCACGCAGGCGGCCGAGGCCATGCGGAAGCACCTGGTCGCGGCGGGTCTGCCCGCTGCGGACATGCAGATCCTCGCACCGCCCGAAGCGCCGAACGACGGCGCCCTGATTGCCGTTCTGCGTGGCAGGGACCGGTCGGCCAGACCGATCCTGCTGCTCGCGCATATCGACGTCGTCGAGGCCAGGCGCGAGGACTGGCAGCGCGATCCGTTCAAACTGGTCGAGGAGGACGGCTGGTTTTACGCACGCGGCGCCAGTGACGACAAGGCCATGGCCGCGGTCCTCACCGACAGCCTCATCCGCTACAGGCAGGAGGGCTTCAGGCCGCGGCGCGACATCAAGCTGGCGCTGACCTGCGGCGAGGAGACGGCAGGAGCCGGCCTGTTCGACAGCGTGCGCTGGCTGGCACGAACCCGGCCCGAAGTGCTGAGCGCTGCGTTTGCGATCAACGAAGGCGCGGGCGGCGAGCTCGACAAGGATGGCAAGCCGATTGCCTTGCAGGTCCAGGCGGGCGAGAAGGTGTACCAGGACTTCGCGCTCGAAGCGGGCGATGTCGGCGGCCACAGTTCGCGTCCCACTCCGAACAATGCGATCGTGCGCCTCGGTGCCGCCCTGACGAGGCTCGGGGGCTACAGTTTCCCGATCGTCCTGAATCCGGTGACGCGCGGCTACTTCGATGCGGAGGCAAAACTCGTCGAGCCGGGCGTCGCCGCCGACATGCGCGCGGTTCTGAAATCGCCGCCGGACGATGCGGCGGCGCAACGGCTTTGGGCCATCGATCCCTCCTGGAACGCAATGCTGCGCACGACCTGCATCGTCACCCAGATCGAAGGCGGTCATGCGCCGAATGCGCTGCCGCAGCACGTGATGGCGAACGTCAACTGTCGCATCCTGCCGGATGCCGCGGTCGCGGACGTCCAGGCGCAGATCGAAAAAGTGCTTGCAGACGACACGATCAAGGTGACGCCGAAGGGCGAGGGCGGCGTGCAGTCCCCGGTGCCGCCGCTCCTGGGGTCGATCGTGGAACCGGCGCGCAAGGTTGCCGAATCGATCTGGCCCGGCGTCGTCCTCGTGCCGACGATGAGCACGGGCTACACCGACGGAAAGTATCTCAATCCGGCCGGGGTGCCGACGTACGGCCTGTCCGGCATGTTCGAGGACGCCGAGGGCAACCACATTCACGGCCTCAACGAGCGCATGCGGGTGAAGTCGCTGATGGAAGGCCGCCGGTTCCTGTATGAAGTCGTAAAGCTCTACGCGGACGGAGACCAGGAGTCGTTGCCGTGAAAATACGTCTGTTCGCAATCGCCGCATGGTTCAGCCTGGCCGCCTCCGCCGCCGCGGCTCCCCACGGCATCGAGCCGGGTGACATCAATCGAGACGCCAACGCCTGCGGCGACTTCTTCGATTACGCGAATGGAGCCTGGCGCAAGGAGCATGCGATTCCCGATTATATGGACCGCTGGAGCCGGCGGTGGCAGTCGGGCGAGATCAACAAGGACAACGTACGCAGCATCCTCGATGAAGCGTCGGCTCGCAGCGACTGGCCGGCCGGCAGCGCCGAGCAGCTTTCGGGCGATTTCTACGCCGCCTGCATGGATGAAGGTCGCGTCAACGCGCGCGGAATTACGCCGGTACAACCGCTGCTGGACGAAATCAAGGCGATCAAGACCCGTGCCGACGTGCAGCACGTCATCAGCCGCCTCCACTCGATCGGGGTCGACGTCGGCTTCGGCGTGCGCGCCAACCAGGACCTGCACGACCCGACCCGGATGATCGCGCACGTGCTTGCAGCGGGACTTGGCTTGCCCGACCGCGATTATTATCTCAAGCCGGAGGATCGTTTCGTCGAAGCGCGGGCGAAATACCACGAACACCTGGCCCGGATGTTCGTCCTTGCCGGTTCGACGCCGGAAGCGGCCGACGCCGCCGCGGCCTCGGTGTTCGGGTTGGAAAAACGCTTCGCCCAAGCCACGCTCGACAATGTCGCAAGCCGCGATCCGTTTCAGCTGGATCACAAGACCACATTCGACGGCTTGGCGGCGATGGCGCCGGATTTCGACTGGGCAAGCTACCTGGATGCCGCCAGGCTTCCGCGCGCCGACCTCAACGTCACCGAACCTAGGTTCGTGCAGGCATTCGACCGGGAAATCGCCACGGCGCCTCTCGAGCAGTGGCGCAATTACCTGGCATGGCATGTGCTGAATACATTCGCGGGCTCGCTGTCAGCGCCATTCGTCGAACAGGATTTCGCCTTCTACGGCAAATACCTCAGCGGCGCGACCGAGATGAAACCGCGCTGGAAACGCTGTGCCGAGGCCACCGACGACCAGCTCGGCGAGGCGCTCGGCCGCGCCTACGTCCAGAAGTATTTTCCGCCGGAAGCCAAGGCGCGCATGGAGGACATGGTCGGGAACCTGCTGCTGGCGATGCATGACACGATCGAGGACCTGGACTGGATGAGTCCGGAAACCAAGGCCAGGGCGCAGGAAAAGCTTGCCGCCTTCAACGCCAAGATCGGCTACCCGGACAAATGGAAGGACTACGACGGTGTCGCGATCGGTCGCGACTCTTACTTCGACGACGTGGTGGCGGCCATGCGCTGGAACGTCAATGACAACCTCTCGCAGATCGGCAAGCCGGTCGATCGAAGCCGCTGGGCCATGACCCCGCCGACTTCGAACGCCTACTACAGCCAGTTGAAGAACGAGATCGTGTTTCCGGCCGGGATCCTGCAGCCGCCGGCCTTCGACGTCACGGCGACCGACGCAGTCAACTACGGCGCGATCGGCGTGGTCATCGGCCACGAGATCAGCCACGGCTTCGACGACCAGGGCTCGAAATTCGACGCACAAGGCCGCCTGCACAACTGGTGGACCGCCGCGGACCACGAGAAATTCGAGGCGCGCGGCCAGTGCGTGGTCAGGCAGTTCGACAATTACTTCATCGAGCCCGGCATCCACCACAACGGCAAGCTGGTGCTGGGCGAATCGATCGGCGACCTGGGCGGCGCCAAGCTGGCCTACCTGGCTTACCGGAAGTCGCGCGAAGGCAAGGGCCCGGAGCCCACCATCGACGGCTTCACGCCCGAACAGCAGTTCTTCCTGTCCTGGGGCCAATGGCGCGGCGACGAGATTCGTCCGGAAACGCAGCGCACGATGGTGCAGAGCGACCCGCATCCGATCGCGAAATTCCGCGTCATCGGCCCGCTGTCCAACCTGCCTGCCTTCAGCCAAGCATTCAGCTGCAAGCCCGGCGATGCGATGGTGCGACCCGAGGCGGATCGTTGTGAGGTGTGGTAAGCCGTCAAATGCGGGATGACCTGGACTTCGTCAGGACTGCCGGCCTCCCTTTGCGCTGCGCGTCAATTTCACGATGACCGGCGAGAGCAGGAGCAGTGCGATCAGGTTCGGCACCGCCATCAGGGCATTCAGCGTGTCGGCCAGCTGCCAGGCGAGGTCGAGATGCGTCACGGCGCCCGCAAAGACCGCGCCGCACCACAGGATGCGATATGGAACGATTGCGCGCACGCCGATGAGGAATTGCCAGCAGCGCTCTCCATAGTAAGCCCAGCCGAAGATCGTCGTCAGCGCGAACACGGTGATCGACACGGCGATGACCGCACCGCCCCAGCCCGGGATCGCAGACTCAAATGCGAGCTGCGTCAAGGCCGCGCCGGTTTCGCCGCTCTGCCAGGCGCCGGAAACGACGATTGCGAGCGCGGTCATGGAGCAGACGACGATCGTGTCGATGAACGTTCCCATCATTCCAATCAGGCCGCTTTTGACGGGATCCGAACTCTGACCGGCCGCCTGCGCGATGCCGGCGCTGCCGAGGCCGGCCTCATTCGAAAAGATGCCGCGCGCAATGCCAAAACGCATGGCGGCCATGACGGCGGCACCGGCGAAACCGCCGGTCGCCGCCGTGGGCGAAAAGGCGCCGCGGACAATCAACAGGAATGCCGATGGAATCGCGGGCGCATTGACGACCAGCACGGTCATCGCCGCCGCGACGTAGGCGACAATCATGAACGGCACCAGCTTGTTCGCCACGGCCGCGATGCGCCGGATCCCGCCCAGCACGACGGCGGCTGTCAGCACCAGCAGTACGACGCCGATCACGGTGGCATCGATTCCGAACGTGTTGCCGAGTGCGCTGACGATGGTGTTCGATTGCACCATGCTGCCGATGCCGAATCCGGCGAGTCCGCCGAATATCGCGAAAGCCACGCCAAGCCAGGCCCAGCGCCGGCCGAGCCCGTTCCTGATCGCATACATCGGGCCGCCGACCGAGCGACCCTGTTCGTCGCGCTCGCGAAAGTGGACGGCGAGCACGACCTCGGCGTACTTGGTCGCCATCCCGACGAGCGCGGTCATCCACATCCAGAACACGGCGCCCGGGCCGCCGAGGGCGATCGCGGTCGCGACGCCGGCGATGTTGCCGACGCCGACCGTTGCCGCAAGACAGGTCATCAGCGCAGCGAACGGGGAAACCTCGCCCGCTGCACCGGCATCGCCCGTGCGGCCGCGCCACATCAGGCGGAATCCGGTGCCGATCCTGCGGATCGGCATCAGGCCGAGGCGCAGTTGCAGGAAAAGGCCGGTGCCCAGGATCAACGCGAGCATCACCGGGCCCCAGACGAACCCGTTGATCTCGCCCAGCCAGGCGTGGAATCCGTCCATGACGGGCCTGACTATGCCTGAGTCCGCGCCGAGGCGCCCTCAGGCGCCGGCGGCGGGGACTCGCAGGCCCAGACCGCTAGGGTTCGTCGATGATCTTGACCAGCTTGGTCCGCTCGCCGTTCTCAAGGTCGACGGTCAGGATCTCGCCGACGCCGGGCTTGTAGAATTTCTTCTCGGCCGCGCCCGGCTCGAGCGCCGTCGTCTCGCGGGTGACGAGGCAGTCGCCATTGCAGGCCGCGGCCGGCGTCTGCGCGGATCCGTGGAGATTGATGACTCTGGCGGCGTCCTCGGCGTTGCCGAGGTCGAATTCCTGGCGATAGACGTCCCCGACGGCCGGGGCCGCCTTCATCAGGATGCCCGGCTTCGCGCCCTCGTCACCCGCCTGGAACGATCCGTCGACGTTGACGGGGAATCCGTCCTCGTACTCCGCGGTCGCTTCGCCGCAGTACCAGACATTGCCGTAGATGTCCTGGGCCATCCAGTCAACCGTGTCTTCGACCAGTTCGCCGTCGGAGGTCACGGTGTCGCGCACGACCCGGCACCACACGCCGTCGATCTTTTTCTTTTGGTGTGTAATCGCGACCACGACATGTTCTTCAGGCGATCGATACACAAGCGTCCTGCCTGCGATGAGCGGCAGCCAGGGGTTCGGGGCGACACTGCCGCCGATATCATCGGGATCGACGAATTGCGCGTGCCTGAATTCAGGATCGTAGGGCGCCTGACCCAATGCGTCGCAGAGCCCGTCCCGAGCGTCCGTCTGGTCGCCGCATTCCTGCAAGAACTCCCGGTAGGCTTGCCGGTTGTCTGTGAAGCATTCCGCGCGATCGCCGCTGTTGGATTCGTTCCGGCACTTGCCGTAGCCGATCCAGAATTCATCCCGGGCGTCACTGACGCATGCGCTTTGCGCCGCCTTGGTGGTGGCGGCGCATGCGCCCGGATTGGTGCCGTCGGCGCGGCTCACGTTCAGCCCGCCCGCAACCGCGAGCGCCAGCAACAGGCCTGTCGACACGACATAAGATCGCATGGCAGTTTCTCCTTCACCGTTGTCCAGAGTATCGCGCGATGCGCGATGTGCTTGCATCGTGTGACGTTAGACGCGGGGGCGGGCAAGATCCTTTGCCCGCCCGATCCGGGATCAGAGCGTGTAGCGAACCTGCACTTGAAGCAGCCGCTCGACAGCATCGGATGGCCCGCCCAATACTGCTCGCCTCGACACGTCGCTCCTGACTTCCATGGCCTCGACGCCGAATGACCAATGATCGCCCTGCTCGAACTGATAGCCCGCAGTCCAGGCACTTCCTGACTCGTCCCACGGGGGCGGCCAGCTGGTAACGACGTGGTCGGTATTGAACCAGTCACCGCGCACTGAAACGCGGTGGCGGCCGATTGCCTTCGAGACGAGCACGAAAGTCGAGCCGAATTCCCAGGTTTCATAGCCGCTTTCGGGCTCAATCGAAGTTTCTCCGTCGAGCCACTGGCTGATGAACGTCCAGTTTGCGGCCGTTTCCACGCGGATGCCGACGGAGTCGAATACCGTCAGCCAGGCGAAGTCGTTGATTCCGGGATCGAATGCCTCCGGGTCGCCACGATTGTCGTAATGCGTGGCGCGCAACTCGACACGGTCCAGGTACCGCAAGTGCGCGCCCACATAGTAGCCCGGCCGGTCGTCGATCTCCTTGAAGAGTACCCGGCCCGGCACGGCACCCTGGCCGGGCTCTCCGACTTTTCCGAACAGCGTGGTCTGCCGGTCATGCAGGCTCCAGCCGCGCGACGCGACCAGCACCCCGGCCGGATCGTTGTAACCGTATACCGCGGCGACCAGCCCCGCGTCGAAATCGTGACCGGAGCGCGTGCCGAGCCATTCGAGGCTGTATTCAGCTCCGATCGTGCGCAATTCCTCGCCCAGCCAGGTGTTGATCGCGGAAGAGCTGATCAGGTACGGATTGGTCCAGCCCGAGCCTCGATGCTCGAGTGAAATCGGAGCGTGGAATGCGCCTATTCTGGCGCGCGACCGCCAGCCCCCGGCAGGATAGGGACGGTATTCCAGATAAACCTCGGTCAGGTCGAAGGCATTGTCATCGCCAGACCGCCAGAGCGACGCATCGATGTGCAGATCCAGCGTCTCACCCAGAGGCCGGTGCCACGCTCCGCGAATCCTGCCGACCTGAAGGCCATCGTGTTCCGCGTCGAACCGCAACTTGCCGAGCCCGCCGTACAGATAGGACGTCTCGCCGTCGCTCGCGACAAGACGCGAGTCGATCGAAAGATCGAGCGTCCCTTCCGCCTGGGAGGCGGCTGAAAGCAGCGCCAGCATCACGCCGCCCGCCATGCGCATCAGTAGTCGCTCCAGGAGCGCGGCTTGTGCCCGAGGGCCTCGGGCCTGAGAGCGCGCGTCAGCTTGACTTCGAGCGTCTGCGATTGGGCTGTCTCGAGGTTCGCTCGGGCCTCGATGACCCGCGATTCCTCGCGCATTCGCGGATGCCAGACCTCGACGCGAAAAAGACCGGCCGGGAGGCCGGCGGCGCTCCACGTCCCGTCGGGACCGGTGCGACCGAACCATGCGGCATCGGTGATGACGACGTAGGCAATCATGTCGTCGTGAATATTGCAGCCCAGCGTGACGATTCCTTTCGTCTCGAATTTCGTCGGTGCATAGGGTGTTCCACGATAGAGCGGCAACTGGAATCGCTTTGCCGGAGAAAACGAGTAGATCTGGTGACTCACCTTGTCCGAATTGGGAAAACTCACGGTCGAGCCGACCGGGATTACCGTGAGGTCAGGCCTGAATGTCTGATCGACCTGGTCGACGACGAAGTTTGCCGGAGCCTGGGTCCTGGTCCCGGGCGGTCCATGCAGCATCACGACCGCGCCTGCGACCGGGTTCCCGTCCAGCCGGGTCACCTTCACCAGCAGGGCGGCAGCACTGGCCTCGCCGTTCCAGCAGGCGAGCAAGAGGATGGCAGCGACGCCGAAGGGCGCCGTCCGCAGGAGTTTTCCTCCAGGAACGTATGCGCGAGGTCTCAAAACGGATCCCGGCTCCTCGCCGTCGGCAGATTCCACAACTAGGATTAAGTCAGGTCATTAAACCGGCGCCCATGAAAAGCTTTCGCAACCGGCTTCTCGTGCTGATCATCGGCCTGATCGCGGTCACGCAAACCGTGACACTGTTCGCAGTGCTTGCCAGCACGCGCCGCAACGTCGAGGCGCGGGCCGCCGAGCAGCTGACGGCGGGCGGGTCTTACGCTTTACAGCTCCTGCAATTTCGCGCGCGGCAGCTTGCGAGCGGCGTCGCCGTGGTCGCGGCGGATTTCGGGTTCCGCGAGGCCGTGTCGTCGAGCGATGTCCCGACGATTCTGTCGGCAGCTTCGAACCAGTCGCGCCGCATCGACGCGGACCTGATGCTGGTCGTCGACATGCGGGGCGGCCTGGTCGCATCGACCAAGCAAGTGGACCAAAGCTCGATCGCGCCTCTGGACGAGATCATCGATCACGCGCTCATGAATCCGGGCTCGCCCCATTTCGCCCTGCTCTCGGGAACCCTGTACCAGTTCTTCGTGGCGCCGGTGCAGGCGCCCGACACCATCGCGTGGCTCATGATGGGCTTTGCCGTCGATGACGCGCTGGCGCACAAGATCGGTGACCTGGTCGGCGTTGGCGTGAGCTTTGTCGCGGCTGACGGAACGTCGGCGCGCAACGTCGCGTCGACGCTCGATTTCGGGCTGCGGGACCAGGCGCCCAAGCACGAGGATGGCGACTTTCTCACCCACGTCGTTGATCTGGAGCCCGGGGACGATGCCGTCCGGCTGGTTTTGCAAAAGCCCTCCGGGGAAGTTCTGGCGCCGTACTTCGCGATTCGAAACGCGATGCTGCTGGTCAGCGGCACCGCATTGCTGCTGGCCGCGTTTGTTGCGGTCCTGCTGGGACAGGGCGCCACGCGCCCGATCGGAAGGCTCGTGATTGCCGCCCAGCGAATCGAGGGCGGAAATTACGACGAACCAATCGAGGTCGACGGCGGCGATGAATTCCGCAGGCTGGCCGGCACGCTGAACGCGATGCAACAACGGGTCGCGGAACGCGAGGCCCGCATCAGGCATCAGGCCTATCATGACCAGCTGACGGGCCTGCCGAATCGCGCCCAGGCCGAAGCCGACTTGAACCGCATGATCCAGCGGGAGGACCGCAGGTCACCGGTCACGACGATGGTTGTTCATCTGGGCAACCTGCCCGAACTCAATGCGTCTTTGGGACATACGATCGCCGACGAAGTGCTGCGCTCGACGGCGAGGCGCCTGGAGATTGCCTGCCACTCCGGCGAATGCGTGGCCCGGCTCGGCGCAAGCCGCTACCTGATGATCCTGACACGTCCGCATTCCGCTCAGCAGGCGCCGCGACTCGCCGCATCGGTCATCGATGCAGTCAAGCAACCGCTGACAGCGGGAGGATTCAGCGTCGAACTCCAGGTCCGCGCCGGGTTATGCACGGACCCCGAGGATGGCGCCGCGGCCGAGGAACTGATCCGCAGGGCGGAAATCGCATTGTACGACGCGGAAGAATCGCGCGAACGCATCGGGCTCTTCCGCGCGGGCAGCGATGACGAGCATCGCCGGCGTCTGGCGATCATGACCGACCTTCGACGGGCCATCGAGAACAACGAGCTCTCGCTCGTGTTCCAGCCCAAGGTGGCGATCGGCACGCGCCGGGTGACGAGCGTCGAAGCGCTGGTGCGATGGAACCACCCGCGGCTCGGCGCGGTGGCGCCGGCGGAGTTCGTGCCACTGGCCGAACAGTCCGGGGGCACCCGCCAGCTGACTGACTGGGTCCTGCGCGCGGCAATCAGGCAGATGGCGGAATGGCAGGGAAGCGATCTCGCCCTCGACGTCGCCGTGAACCTGTCCGCGGGTGACATCGTGGATGCCGGCCTGGGCGACGCGATCCTGCGCCTGCTCGCCGAGCATCGGGTCGCGGCGACCCGACTCGTCCTTGAAATCACCGAAAGCGCGATGATGCTCGATCCCGGCACTTCCGCGCGCAACATGGACTTGCTGCGTGTCGCGGGCGTGCGCTTCGCGATCGACGATTTTGGCACCGGATACTCGTCTCTTTCGCAGCTTCGCAAGCTTCCCGTCGATGAACTCAAGATTGACCGTTCGTTCGTGTCGCGCGCCCATGCGGACCCGGACGATGCCAGCATCGTCAAGTCGACCATCGAACTTGGCCACAACCTGGGGCTCAAAGTGGTGGCAGAGGGCGTTGAGGAAGCAGACACGCTGATCATGCTGAGCAGGCTGAAATGCGATTACGCTCAGGGCTACCTGATCAGCAAGCCCCTGGCACCGGGATCGGTGACTGCCTACGTGCGTGAAGCCAACCGGGTCCTCGAGGACGCAAATTCGACCTTGATCCAGGTGAGCGCGCTCAAGAAGCTTTCGAGCCGGAGCTGACCCGCGCGATATCCCGGCATCAGAATTCGTATTCGAGCAGGAAGCGCGCGGTCTGCGCCGCGGCCTCATGAGTCAGGCCGAACAGCCAGGCGAACTCGTACCTGAGTGCGCCGGCGCCGAACGGCAGGCGGCCGAAAGCGGCGGGACCCGCCTCGTGACCTTGATCGCCGAGTTCGCCATACCACTCGATGCCCGGTTCGAAGAGGGGATTGCGGCGCCAGCGGTACTGCATGGCGTATTCGAGTTCCGTATCCGCACCGGAAGCGATTTCGCGTTCAGCCAGGAGGTTCATCCGCACCTGGTTCGATCCGAGATCCTTCTGAAGCAATGCGCCGATTTCCAGCTTGTCCGCGCTACCCGGTTCCGTAGCATGCGCATATTCGACCAGCATGCCGGCGTCGATCGCGTGAAGTCCCTGCTCGAAGAACTGGAAAATGTTTTCCCAGGCGACTTCCGTATTCCTGGGACTTTCGCCGGGCTCCTTTTCCCACTCGCCCACGAGTTCGGTCTTCCAGAACCAGGCCGGCGAATACTCCAGGTCGAGTTTGAATTGCTGGGCGCCGTCGACGGCGGAATCGCCGTCCGGGCGGCGAATGCCGCGAAATTCGAGCGCTTTCTCCCCTTCTTCGACGATGGGTGTATAGACCTTGTCCGAGGCCTCGGCGCGGGGCGCCGAGGCCGCCAACGCACCCACCAGGAAGATGAGAGCCGCCGCGGCGGCGACCGGCGAAGCGGAGGATTTGCGGTGGTTCACGAACCGCGCCAGCACCAGGATGGAGGCCAGCGTCACGCCAAAGAACAGCAACTGGCTCGCGCTCGGGCGGTCGTCATAGCCTGCCAGCGCGTGCAGCACCTGGCCCGCCAGGCTTTGGTTCGGCAGCAGCGACGACGTGTCCCACAGCGGCTCGACGATGGCCGGCAGCCAGCCCGCCTGCACCAGGAACGCGGCGGCCTGCGCCGCCATGCCGGCGGCGAGGATCACGAGCATCCAGCCGGTCACCGCGAACAGGTGCCGCGGCGGAATGCGCATGAGGCCGAGATACAGGAGCGTGCCGGCCGCCCCACCGGCCGCCAGGCCCAGCACGCCGCCCACGATCATCGGGCCGGCCGTCTGGCCGCCCGCGGCGACTCCATACAGGAACAACACGACTTCGGCGCCCTCGCGCAGGGCAGCGAGCGCCACCACGGCCGCCAGCGCGCCCAGCGGCCGGCTGCCGGCGCGAACCTGTCCGCCGACGGACTTCAGCTCACGTGCAATCGCCGCGCCGTGCTGCTGCATCCAGACGTGATGCCAGGCCAGCATCAGGACCGCGGCCAGCAGGACCCCGGCGTTGAACACGTCCGGACCCATGCCTTCCAGCGTCTCGCCGAGCCATTCGGTCGCGCCGGCGAGCACCAGCGCACCGGCCAGTCCCGCCACGCAACCGATCAGGATGGCGCGCCGGCTGCCCGCGAGCCCCCTCGATGCAGCGAGGGCGATGCCGACGATCAGCGACACCTCGAACACTTCGCGCAGCACGATGATGAAGGAGGCGATCATCGTTCACTCGGCGACCAGGTAGCCGCGCGCCGTCTTGGGATTGAAATCGCCGAAGAACTCGTAACGGCCCGGCTTGAGCGGCCCGACGAAGAGCGCGATCCGGCCATTCGCCGGGACGATCTTTTCGCGATTGAAGTCGTAGCTCTCGAACTCCTCGGGCGTCGCATCGCGGTTTTCGACAATCAGCCGCAGTTTCTGGCCTGCCGGTACTTTCAATTCCGCCGGCGTGAACTCATGCGACTCGATCACGAGCGTGAATTCGGGCGGCTCCGCGCGCCCGGGGGCGGCGAGCAGGCCACCGACTAGAACGGCCGCAAGCACGGCGGAAGAGCGAAGGATATTCATGATGTACCCGGCCACTGGAATTGCGACATCCAGCATAATGGTGATTGAGAATCATTCGCAACTGGTAGCGGGCTAAGCCACTGAAACAAAAGGAATTAGATTCAAATCACCTGACTCGCCCGGACTGCGCCAGCGCGGTCTGGAGCGCGGCGATTTCCGCCGGGCCGATGCGGCAGCAGCCGCCGACCAGCATGGCTCCGTCGGCGATCCAGGCGGGCGCGTGTGCGGCCAGGCTGCTGCGGTCCGGCGAGCCGCCCCAGTCCTGCGTCTTCGCGTCCCAGCGCTCGCCTGAATTCGGGTAGATCACGATCGCCTTGTCCGTACCCGAGCGGAGCGCTCGAATGGCCTCTCCGACGACTTCGGGCCTGACGCAATTGACCCCGACCGCGAAAATGCCGGAAACCGCATCCGCAAGGCGTGCGCAATCCGCGAGCGGTTCGCCGTGCGAGGTATGGATCCCGTCAGGCGAGGTGAAACTCATCCAGGCGGAGACGCCGGGGTGCTGCCCGAGGAGCGCGGCCAGCGCACGGGCCTCGTCCAGCACGGGTATCGTCTCGCAGGCGAGAAAATCAGCGCCGGCAGCGGCGAGCACGCCGAATCGGCGCCGATGAAACGCGACGAGTTCCTCGACCGACAGGCCGTAATCGCCCCGGTATTCCGCGCCATCGTGCGAGATGGCGCCGTGAGGCCCGATGGAAGCGGCGACGAACAGCTCGCGCCGGCCCGACGGATGATCGTCGCGGTAGCGCGCGCGGGCGGACCGGGCGAGATCGACCGAACGGCGCAACAGGGCCGTCGTTTCATCCGCGCCGATGCCGAGCGCCGCGAATCCCTCGTAGCTCGCCTGGTAGCTCGCCGCGATCGCGACGCGGGCGCCCGCCGTGTAGTAGTCGTAGTGGAGCTGTTCGATGGCCTCGGGCGCCGCCCGCAGGACCCGCGCGGACCACAGCGGGCCCCCGATGTCGTGCCCGCGCCGTTCGAGCTCGGTCGCGAGGCCGCCGTCCAGGACCAGCGTTTCTTCAATTCGCATCAGGGTCGAATCCGTCCCGTCATGCCAGGAGCGCCAGCAATCCCCTCAGGATCTCGATCGGCCGCGGCGGACAGCCCGGAATGTGCAGGTCCACCGGAACGACGCTCGAAACGCCTCCGGTCACGGCATAGCTGCCCGCAAAACAGCCGCCATCCCTGGCGCATCCGCCTACCGCAACGACCCATTTTGGCGCGGGTGTCGCCGCGTAGGTTCGTTCGAGTGCTTCCCGCATGTTGTGCGTGACCGGCCCGGTCACCAGAAGAACGTCCGCATGACGCGGCGAAGCGACGAAACGGATCCCGAATCGCTCCAGGTCGTAAAACGCGTTGCTGAGTGCGTGAATCTCCAGCTCACACCCATTGCAGGAACCGGCATCCACCTGGCGGATCGCGAGGCTGCGGCCGAGGCGCTTTCGCGCTGCCCGTTCGACGTTGCGTGCCAGCTCAGCGATCGCGGCCTGGCTGACGGCCGGCGCACTCTCAGTGAGCGGGGGCTTGAACAGGATCTCAAGAAGAAGCTTGCGCATCGCCTGCCGTCGTCAGAGGTCGTGACCGGAGTACGAGCAGTTGAAGGACTTGTTGCAGAGCGGGAAGTCCGCAACGATATTGCCCTCGATTGCAGCCTCGAGCAGCGGCCATTGGAACCATGACGGGTCGCGCAGGCGGCAGCGCTCGATGCGCCCGTCCGCGTCCACACGCAGCCATGCAAAAATATCGCCGCGGAAGCCCTCGACCAGTGCAGCGCCCTCGCGCGACGCATGCGGCGGCGCGATGATTTCAAGGACCGGGCCGGTCGGAAGCCCCGCGAGAATCTGCTCCACGAGTGCGAGGCTCTGCTCGACCTCGCGAATCCGGATCCACACGCGGGCGTCCACGTCGCCGGCCTCGAGTACCGGCACCTGGAAGTCCAGTTCTTCGTAGGGCGGATAGCCGGGTGCGCGGCGTGCGTCGAAGGCGCGCCCGGACGCCCGGCCAACGAAGCCGCCGGCCCCGAAGCGACGCGCAAGCTCCCGCTTCAGGATGCCCGTGCCGACCGTACGGTCCTGCAGCGAAGCCGTGTTGTCGTACAGATTGATCAGGTGCGGAAAGCGGCGCCGCACCTCGAGGACGAGCGCTGCGATTGCGGCGGCGCCGGCACCATCGAGGTCGCGGGCGATCCCGCCCGGGACGATGACGTCGCGCATCAGGCGGTGCCCGAAGCAGAGATCGGCCGTGCGGAGCACCTGCTCGCGCAGCACCGCGCATTGCGCGTGCAGCAGCGAAAACGCGGCGTCGTTGCAGATGGCGCCGATGTCGCCGAAGTGATTGGCGAGCCGCTCGAGCTCGGCCATCAGCGCGCGCAGCCACCGCGCACGCGGCGGCACTTCCGCCTGTAGCGCCGATTCCGCGGCGCGGGCGAATGCGAACGCATAGGCGGCGGCGCTGTCGCCCGAGACCCGTTCCGCAATCTCGGCGGCGCAGGCGAGTTCGGAACCGGCCAGGAGTCCCTCGATGCCCTTGTGCACGTAACCGAGGCGCGCTTCGAGCCGCACGATGGTCTCGCCGCCGGCCGTGAATCGAAAATGCCCGGGCTCGATGATGCCCGCATGCACCGGCCCGACCGGGATCCGGTGCAGGTGCTCGCCCTCGACCGGGAGGAAGGCGTAGGGCGTATCGTCGGCCGGCATGCGGCCGGCTTCGCCCAGCGGATGGCGGACTCCCCAGCGCCCGTGATCGAGCCAGGGCCGGACGTCGGGCAGGTTGACGGCTTTGAGCCCGAACAGGTCCTGGGCCGCGCGCTCGAGCCGGATCGCGGGCGCATGCAGTTCGGCTACGGAGGGGAACTGTCCGTCCGGGCAGGGCAGGCTCAAAACGCCGATTGAACCTTCCGCCTCCTCGAACAGCGCGACGTGCACGGCGTCGGCCTCGCCCCAGAGATCGAGCAGCGTCATGTTGCCTTGCGTCAGGCACTCGGCTGCGAGCATCCAGGTATCGGCGTCCACGATGGC
Organism: uncultured Gammaproteobacteria bacterium; assembly: GCA_963738285.1. Classification (GTDB taxonomy): domain Bacteria; phylum Pseudomonadota; class Gammaproteobacteria; order Steroidobacterales; family Steroidobacteraceae; genus SCUD01. Next base: position 147,916 of record CAVTVX010000016.1, read on the forward strand.
GCGTGGCCATGGTCGATGCCCGGCCACGTGCCGTCCGCCCTGCAGCAGTTCGCCGAGGGTCGGCGCGTCAGGCACGGGCATCGGCATGCGTGCGTCGCTCATCCGAGAATCCCCGCGATGTGACGGAACCATTCGACCATCGACGGCGGCAGGTAGACGCCGGCGAGGAGCACGAGCGCAAAATGAGAATACATCGGGACGTACGACGCCTGCGCCGGCGCCACGCTCCCCCGCACCGGCCCGAAGGCGAGGCTGTTGACCCTCAGGAACAGGGCGCCGAGCGCCAACAGCAGGCCGAAGACCAGCGGAATCGCGAGCCAGGGCTGTCTCGCAAACGTGGAGGTCACGATCAGGAACTCGGTCATGAAGATGCCGAACGGCGGAAGTCCCGCAATGGCAATCACGCCGATGACGAGCCCCCAGCCCAGCCAGGGGTGCGACACGGTCAGGCCGCCGATGTCGGCGATCTTCTGCGTGCCCTTGACCTGCGCCACGTGCCCCACGGCGAAGAAGATGGCGGACTTCGTCAGGCTGTGCAGGACCATGTGCAGCAGACCCGCGAAATTCGCGAGCGGTCCGCCCATGCCGAACGCAAAGGCGACGATTCCCATGTGTTCGATCGACGAGTAAGCGAACAGGCGCTTGATGTCGCGGCGCCGGTAGAGCATGAAGGCCGCGAAGACGAGCGAGACCAGGCCCATCGTCACCATCAGCGGTCCCGGCGCGAGCGCCGCCGGATTCGCGGCGAGCAGCAGCTTGAAGCGCAGCACCGCGTAGAGGGCGACGTTCAGCAGGAGTCCCGACAGCACCGCCGAGATCGGCGTCGGGCCCTCGGCGTGCGCATCGGGCAGCCACGCGTGCAGCGGCGCGAGGCCGACCTTGGTGCCGTAGCCGAGCAACAGGAAGATGAATGCGAGGTTCAACAGGGAAGGATCGAAGGCCGCCGCGTGCGTCAGCAGGATGGTCCACACCATCGCGTCGCGGCCCTGGCCGATCACCGGGTGCGCGGCCATGTACACGAGGATGGTGCCGAAGAGCGCAAGCGCGATGCCGACGCTGCCGAGGATGAAGTACTTCCAGGCGGCCTCCAGCGCCTCGTGCGTGCGATAGATACCGACCATCAGCACGGTCGTGAGCGTCGCCAGCTCGATCGCGACCCACATCAGCCCGATGTTGTTGGCGACGAGCGCGAGGTTCATCCCGAACATCAGCGCCTGATACATCGCGTGGTAGAAGCGCAGGTATCCGGGCGTCAGCCGCCCGGTGTCGAGCTCGTGCTGAATGTAGCCCGCGCTGAAGACGCTTGTCGTAAAACCCACCAGAGTGCTCAGCACGATGAAGACGATGTTCAAGTCGTCCACCAGCAGGTACGACCCGGGCGGCGGCCGCTCGCTGACGAAGAGCACAAGGGCAGCCGAGAATGTGGCGAGCGCCGCCAGCACGTTGAGGCGCGCGGTCAGGCGATAGCCGGGCAGCAGTGCAAGCAGCACGGCGGATCCAAGCGGAATGAGCAGGATCGCGCGGATGGCATGCTCCGCCGGGCCCGTCACTGGAGTTCACCGCGGTAGCGGTCGAGCGCCTGCAGGTCCACGGTATCGAAGCGCTCGCGTATCCGGAACAGGAAGATGCCGATGACAATGAACGCGATCAGGATCGAGAACGCGACGCTGATCTCCACCACGAGCGGCATGCCCTTGGCGCCGGTCGCGGCGAGCACGAGCCCGTTCTCGAGCGACATGAACCCGACGACCTGGCTGACGGCGTTTCGGCGCGTGACCATCATCAGGAGGCCCAGGAGCACGACCGCGAGCGCAAACGCCAGGTCCTCGCGCGCGAGCGGGTCGGCGCCCTGCGTGACCTTCAGCATCACGGCGATAGAAAGCGCAACGAGCCCCATGCCGGCGAGCATGGTGGGGCCCACGCCGATCACCGTCTCGATTTCGCGGTGGATTCCGAGGCGCTGGATCATCCGGTGCAGCGCGCCGGGAATCGCGAGTCCCTTGAACAGGAACGCGATGCCGGCGGTCACGTAGAGGTGAGGCGCGTCCTGGACATGGGCCTGCCATCCGACCGATGCGGCGAGCACGATCGCGTGGAGTGCGAAGATGTTGAGGAGCGCGTAGAGCCGATCCTGGTACAGCATCATGAAGCTGACAAGCACAAGGCTGCCGGCAAGGAAGTGGGCGATGTCGAATGCGAGCCGGTCCATCACAGACTCCGCGACACGAACATCAGCAGCGTCGCCAGGAGGCCAAGCATCAGTGCGGCGCCGAGGAATTCGGGCACGCGGAACACGCGCATCTTCGCAATCGCGGTTTCGAACAGTGCGAGCAGCGTCCCGCCGACCGCGAGCTTCCCGAGCCAGGCCGCGGCACCGACCGCGAATGCAGCGGGACCCGCGCCGGGCGGGGCGAGTGCCCACGGCGTAAACAGGCAGGCGATCAGCGAGACGTAAAGCAGGAGCTTCAGGCAGGCGGCGGACTCGATCATCGCGAGATGGCGCCCGGAATATTCGAGCACCATTGCCTCGTGCACCATCGTGAGCTCGAGGTGGGTCGCCGGATTGTCCACCGGGACGCGTCCGTTCTCGGCGATCGCGACCATCACGAGCGCGATCACCGCCATGCCGAGCGAGACGCGCAGGCCGACTTCCGGAGAATTCATGAAACTCGCAACCGTCGAGAGCTGGGTGGACCCCGCGACGAGTGCGACGGTAAAGGCGATCAGGAGCATCGCCGGCTCGGCCAGCGAAGCGATCATCACCTCGCGGCTCGAACCGATGCCGCCGAAAGCGGTGCCCACGTCCATTCCGGCCAGCGCCAGCAGGAAGCGCGCGCTGCCGAGTAGCGCGATGATCGCGATCAGATCCGCGGTCCAGCTGAAGAGCAGGCCGGCCGCGAAGGTGGGCACCAGAGCGGCGGCAACCCAGGTCGTCGCGAAGATCAGGTACGGTGCCGCGCGGAAAAGCCACGAGGCGTTTTCGGCGAGCACGACTTCCTTGCGCAGCAGGCGCAGCAGGTCGCGGTACGGCTGGAAGACTGATGCTCCGCGCCGCCGCAGCAGTCGGGCCTTGACCTTGCGTATGAAGCCGGTCAGTAGCGGCGCCAGCAGCAGCACGAGCGCCATCTGCAGGAGTTGGGCGAGCAGCCCCGGTATCAGGACCATAGCGCGAGCGCCAGCAACAAGGTGACGAGGGCGAGGAACACGAGGCTCAGATAGCGGCGGATGGTCAGGAACTGGAGCACGTTCAAGCGCCCGGACGCGAAGTCGACGGCCCCGGCAACCGGGGCGTAGAGCCAGTCCCACAGGAGATCGCGTACGACTGCCACATAGCGCGCCGGCAAGGCGCTCCCGGGCGGAGGCATCTCGACCCGTTCGCGCGCCGCGAAGACCCAGGCGCCGAATACGCGCCGGATCGGCTGCGCGAAGCTGGCCGCCGTGTATTGCGTCGCCGGATCCGTATCCGGGAACCCGCAATCCCACGCCGGCGCTCGGCGCAGCGTGTGCGAGGCGAACCGGTGAATGACCAGCACGGAGAGCCATGTGGACAGCGCGATGAATGCAAACACCAGCCAGCCGTTGTACGAACTGCGCCCCGCCGTCACGGGCACGATGGACAGCCAGTCCACGGCCGCCTGCAGCGGCATGCGCGTGCCGGTGAGTTGCTGCATCGCGGGCGCAAGCGCATCGATTGCGAAGCCCGGCAGGATGCCGGCGCCAAAACACAGGGCGACGAGCGCGAACATAGCCGCCAGCGAGAAGCCATCGGTTTCGCGCGCAGCACGCGCCGCATCCGAGCGCGGCCGGCCGAGGAAGCTGATGCCGTACACCTTGACGAAACATGCCGCGGCAAGCGCTGCGGACAGTGCGAGCAGGCCTCCAACGGCCGGCACCATGATCTTGAGCCCCCACTGGGGCAGCTCCGGGCTCTGGAGCACGGCCTGGAAGGTCAGCCACTCCGAGGCAAAGCCATTCAGGGGCGGCAGGGCCGAGATCGCGACACAGCCTGCAAGGAACGCGAATGCGGTTTTCGGCATACGGTGGATTAGGCCGCCCAGGCGCTCCATGTCGCGCTCTCCGGTGGCGGCGAGCACGGCGCCCGCGCCGAAGAACAACAGGCTCTTGAAGACAGAGTGGTTAAAGACGTGAAAAAGCGCGGCCGTCAGCGCGAGTGCAGCCGCCGCCGGCAGCCCGTTGGCCCCGAATGCGAGTGCGAGTCCGAGCCCGATGAAAATGATGCCGATGTTCTCCACCGTATGGTAGGCAAGGAGCCGCTTGAGGTCGTGCTGCATCAGCGCGTAGAGCACACCGACCACCGCAGTCGCCCCGCCCGCGAGCAGCACCAGGACGCCGGACCACCACTGAGGCTCGCCGAGGAGGTCAAACACGATGCGAATGAATCCATACACGGCGACCTTGGTCATCACCCCGCTCATGAGCGCCGAGACATGGCTCGGGGCGGCGGGATGGGCGAGCGGCAGCCACGCGTGCAGCGGCACGACCCCCGCCTTGGAACCGGCGCCGAGCAGCGCGAGCAGGAGCACCAGCAGGGCGGTGGCCGGCACGTGTGGCGCGCCGCGCATCGCGTCGAAGGTGTAGTCACCCGCAGTGCCTGCGAGCAGCCCGAAGCCCAGCAGGAGAGCGAGCGTACCGAAGCTCGCCATGATCAGGTAGACATAGCCGGCGTACGCATTGTCCTGGTCACGGTGATGGGACATCACGAGCGCCCACGATGAGAGCGACATGAATTCCCAGGAGAGCAGAAAACTGAATGCGTCGTCTGCGAGAACGACGAGATTCATGCCCGCGAGGAAGAGGGGATAGAAAGGCAGCACGCGTTGCGGCTCCGGCTCGTGACGTCCGTAACCCAGGGCGAAGAGGGACGCGGCTGCGCCGCCGAGGCCGATAATGAATGCGAAGAACCGGGAGAGGGCGTCGAGGCGGAAATACGCGCCCTGCCATGGCAGGCCGACCGGCAGCCACGCGGAGGATGGCGTGGACGCGGGACTGATGAGCTGTGAGAGGGCGATGGCCGACATGGCAGCGCAAAGGATGAATGCAATTCCGTACACGAGCCGCCGGCCCGCGGCCCATCGGCCAAGCGCGACGCCGAGCGCGGAGGTCGCCAGCAGACCGGCGACGCCGCAGAGCAGCCATATGACATCCGACGTCATCGCTTTCCGTGCGTGCGAGCGAAGATCTTGAGCCGTACGCCGCGTCCCGTGGCCTGGGTCGTCGCGCCTTCTGCGATCAGTTCGATGCCGGCGCGATCGAGCGCAGTGACGAGCTTCATGAGCGAGTCGACATTGCCGCGAATGACGCCCGCGCTCCCTTCCATGCGCTGGATTGTCGGAACCGACAGGCCGGCGAGTTCAGCGAGCTCGCGCTGATCGATGCCGAGGAGTCCACGGGCGGCGCGAAGCTGGGCGGAAGTGATCATGCGAGCGATTGAGTCGGCTGCGTGATGTACTGTACATCACAAGTAATGTTTGAGACAATCTTATTGATATCGCCAGGCACGCTTTGGCGGAATTTGCTACGATAACGGGGTCTGGTGATTCCCTAGTTCTGTCTTGCCTGGCTCGTTGCGCCGCTTCGGCGCGCCTACTGACCCGGTCCAGCCACCACGAAAAGCATCGCCGAACCAGCAGGTGGAAATCCGCTTGCTGCCATCTTTCTCATGTGAGTAATCCCAAGTGACCAAGCTTTTTATCGGAAACCTTCCTTTCTCCGCGACTGAAGAATCGGTTCGCGCATTGTTCGCGCCTCACGGCACGATCGAATCGCTCGCGCTGATCAACGACCGCGACACGGGCCGTCCCCGCGGTTTCGGCTTCATCGAGATGTCGAATGCCGATGCCTCCAAGGCCATGCAGGCCCTGAACGGCAAGGACTTCGAAGGTCGTGCCCTCAAGGTGAATGAGGCCCAGGCCAAGGAACGTAGCGGCGGCGGCGGCGGCTACCGCAGCGGCGGCGGGAATCGTTACTGATTCCGGCAACCGTCCGGCGACGCCCCGAAAGGGGCGTTCGCCGTTCCCATTCCGCAATCCAGAGGTATGACCCATGCGCATCGTATCCCGCACCGCCCGTTCGCTCCTCGAACAGAAGCGCGAGAAGTCGATGCGCAAGCGCCAGGCCGCGGGCACACTGGCCACCGCGTTTCCGCGCGTCGAGCAGGTTCGGGTCCAGCTTCGCTTCGTGTCGAAGCAGGGCGTCGTGCCCGCCGCGCAGACCCATGCGCTTTACCCGTCGGCCCAGGCCTATTTCGAGTTTGCCTGCCCGCACGGAGACTGCGACGGCAGCATCGACCTGAACGGCGTCGCATTGGCGCTCCTGCGCAGCGCCGGAACCCAGGCCGATGGCACGTTCCATTGCCCAGGTTCGCGCACCAGCGGCGGCGCAGCCCGTAAGGCTTGCAATCAACGCGTCGATTACTGGATCGCGGCGCAATACCACACCGTTGCCCGGGCCACGGGCTGATCGCCCCAGCCGGAATTCCCGTCGGCTGATTCGGGTCCGGGGCGCGTCCCCGTGACAATCGCGATCATCGTCCTGTATGCTAATGAGAAGCATTCTCATTCGTATTCAAGGAGGACGATGACATGCTGCGTCGCCGCGGACCCGGAATCACCCTTGCGATCGTCATTGCCACCGCATTCACTCCGACCGTGCTGGCGGACGATGCCGCTTCCGCGACGCCGACGCCGCTTCCCAAGGTCACCGTCACCGGCGAATACGTGTCGGAGGGCTACCTGGCCGAACGCAGCCGCACGGCCACCCGGACCGACACAGCCCTGATCGACGTCCCGCAGTCGGTATCCGTGGTCACGCGCGACCTGGTCCGGGACCAGTCGATGCAGGGCCTTGCCGACGTGGCGCGCTACGTGCCCGGAGCGGGCATGGCGCAAGGCGAGGGCAACCGGGACACGATCATCCTGCGCGGCAACAGCTCGACGTCCGACTTCTTTCTGGACGGCGTGCGCGACGACGTCGAGTACTACCGCGACTTGTACAACCTCGACCGGGTCGAGATCCTCAAGGGCCCGAACGCCATGATCTTCGGGCGTGGGGGGGCGGGCGGGGTCGTCAATCGCGTCACGCGCCAGGCGGGCTGGGAACCGGTGCGCGAGGTCTCGTTGCAGGGCGGCTCCTGGGACAATCGGCGCGCGACCGTCGATTTCGGAGGCGGAGTCAGCGGCCGGGTCGCGGCGCGCGTCACGGGTGTCTACGAGGATTCCGGGAGCTATCGCGACGGGTTCAGCCTCGAGCGCAAGGGCGTCAACCCGACGCTGGCCATCGCGCTCGGCGACGACACGGTGCTGCGCCTTTCGTACGAATACTTCGACTACGACCGCACCGCCGACCGCGGCGTCCCCTCGCTCGACGGCCGGCCGTTCCCGACCGACGAATCCACGTTCTTCGGCGACCCGGATCAGAGCCTGACCTTCGCGACCGTGAACGAGGGATCGGTCGTGGTCGACCATGCATTCAGCGACGACGTCCGGATCCGCAACCGCACGCTTTACGCGGACTACGAGAAGTTCTATCAGAACGTTTACGCCGGCGGGCCCGTCGATGCGACCACCGGCGACGCCCCTCTCGCCGCATACAACAACCAGCAGCTGCGCGAGAATTTCTTCAACCAGACCGACCTGACGTTTTCCTTCGAAACGGGGCCGGTCCGCCACGAGTTCCTGGCGGGCATGGAGTTCGGCGAGCAACTGACGGACAATTTCCGTAACACCGGCTTCTTCAACGACTCCGACCTCCTGTACCTTGCGCCCGCGCGCGATCCGACTGTCTCGGTGCCCGTGTCATTCCGCCAGAGCGCCACCGATGCGGACAATCACGGCAGGGCTTCGATAGCCGCGGCCTATGTGCAGGACCAGTTCGGGCTGACGCCGAAACTGCTGGCCGTCCTCGGCCTGCGCTATGACCGTTTCGACATGGACTTCAGGAACAGGCGCACGGGCGAAAGTCTGCGGACTTCCGACGACCTGTTCTCGCCGCGCGCGGGCCTGATCTACAAGCCGGCAGGCTCGATGTCGCTCTATGCGAGCTACAGCATGACCTACGTTCCGCGCGCGGGCTCGCAGCTCACGTCGCTCAATGCGACGAACGAGGCCCTCGATCCCGAGGAATTCGAAAATATCGAGGTCGGCGCCAAGTGGGACGTTCGCCCGGGCCTTGCCCTGACGGCGGCCCTCTACCGGCTCGACCGCAAGAATGTCGTGATCCCCGATCCGAACGACCCGGCGCTTTCGCTCCTGGTCGACGGCCAGCGCGCCGAGGGCTTCGAGTTCGGCGTGAGCGGGCAGATCACAGGATCCTGGAGCGTCCAGGGCGGCTACGCGTACCAGGACGGCGAACTGACCGAGCGGCTGGGCGGGACGCGACTCGCGCAGCTGCCGAAGCACGTCGCTTCGCTCTGGAATCGTTACGACGTTTCGTCCGCGTGGGGATTCGGGCTCGGCGTCATCCACCAGACGGACATGTTCGCCGCCGCGGACAATCTCGTCAGCTTGCCGGGGTTCACGAGGGTCGACGCGGCGGTCTTCTACCGGCCCGGCGAGCATCTGCGACTGCAGCTCAACGTCGAAAACCTGCTCGATGAGCGTTACTACCCGTATGCCCACAACGACAACAACATCACGCCCGGGTCGCCGCTGGCCGTGAGGGCCGGGGTCACCGCGAACTTCTAGTCCTACACGGGACCCGGACCGGAAGCGTACCGGGGTGATCGCACAGGAACCGAGCGCTTTTTGCGGCGGCCGGTCTGCGGCCGGTTTATGATCGCTGCAACTCGACACCGACCAGGGAGATTCAGCCGTGCACAAGAAAAATTTCGCGCTCATCGCAGGCGCCATGCCGATCGGCTGGCTGGCGGCGGGGCAGGCTGCCATCGCTCAGGAGACCACGGTGTTCGAGCCGGTGATCGTGACGGCGCAGAAGCGCGAGGAAAGCATCTATGACGTCCCCGTCGCGATCAGCGCCTTCTCGGCCGACACCATCGAGAAGCAGGGCATTACGGACCTGACCGACATCGGCAAGTTCGTGCCCAACCTCAATGTCACCGGATTTTCGGCCGGTCAGACGTCCTCGGTGAACCCCTTCATCCGCGGAATCGGTCTGCAGGACCACCTGATCACGACCGACCCGGGCGTCGGCGTGTACGTGGACGGCGTCTACCTGGGCCGCCAGGTCGGCCAGAACTGGAGCCTCGCCAATATCGAGCGCGTCGAGGTCCTGCGCGGGCCGCAGGGCACGCTGTACGGGCGAAATTCGATCGGCGGCGCGATCAACATCATCACGCGCAAGCCCGGAGACGAAGACGGTGGCCGGGTTTCGTTCACGGCCGGCTCGCGCGGCCGCATCAACGGCGACTTCTACACGAACATGGTGTTTTCCGACGAATTCGCGGTCTCCGTAACCGGAGCTTTCCAGCATCGGGACGGGCTCGGCCGGTTCCTCATGTTGGAGAACCCGCGCAAGGAAGTGGGCGAGACCCAGGACATCTCCGCGCGCGTCGCGCTCAAGTGGTCGCCGACGGACCGGCTCTCGTTCCTGCTCACCGCGGACGGCAATGACGGCGACGGCGGACTGCGCCCCTACGACACGCTGATCGATGAGGTGCCGACCGGCGGCGTGTACGCCGCGGGCTATCGCAACTCCGACACCGCCTCGAATCCGTACAACAACAACACGGGCCAGGAATCGCAGACCGAAGTGACGAACGAGGCGCAGGGCGTCTCGCTCACGGTGGACTACGCGATTGCCGACAACTTGTCGGCGAAGCTGATCCTCAGCGACCGTCACTCGAAGTACAAGGCGGGCCTCGACGACGACGGCTTCTTCGACGACTTCCTGAGCTTCCCGGAGAAAGGCGACGCGGACCAGCAGTCGGCTGAGCTGCAGCTCACGGGCAACTACGATGCCTGGGATTACGTCGCCGGCCTGTACTGGTTCAAGGAGGACGGCAAGAATGTCCAGGACCCGACCATCTTCCTCGGCGGACCCGGCGATTTCCGGCTCGCGCAGAAAGTGGACAGCCAAGCCGTCTACGCGAACGTCGGCTACCATTTCTCGGATCGACTTCAGGCTGGCGGCCGGCCTGCGCTACACGCAGGACGACAAGCACGCGAGCACCAACATCAACTCGGGCCTGATCGTCGAGAGTGCGCAACGCGACTGGTCCCAGACGAGCTGGGATATTTCCGGAAACTACAGAGTCGACGAGCGCCTGAGCGCCTACGCAACGATACAGAACGGCTACCAGTCGGGCCAGTTCCCGCCGCGACCCTACTGCCTGTTCGGTTTTCTCGACTTCACGCAGCCGGGCAACGTAAGCCGTCCGAACTGCTTCGTCGCGAATGGCAACGTGACGGCCAGGAACTACGAGGTCGGACTCAAGGGCCAGCCGCTGAACAACCTGCAAATGAGCATCGCGGTGTTCTACACGGACTATTCGGACCTGCCCTACCAGGTGAGCACCACAGCGGGTGGAGGCGGTTTCAACACCGCCAACATCATCGTGGACCAGACCTCGCAGGGGGTCGAATGGGAGGGCATCTGGCAGGCGACCAATGCGTTCCGGCTGCATACCAGTGTCGGCTACGTCGACGCCAACGTGCACGACCCGAACCCGGCGGCGGTTGCGCCGCTGACGCCGGAGCTCACGGCTTCCGTCAGTCCCGAGTTCAATTTCCCGCTCGGCGGCGGCAATGTCACGATGCGGGCCGACTGGTCGTTCCGCGACAAGATGTACGGCGAGCCGAGCTCGGACCCGGGCCGGTTCACGCGCATCGACAGCCGCGACCTGATCAATTTCGACGTCACCTACGAACCGGACGACGGCGACTGGTCGGTTTCCCTTTACGGCAGGAACGTCACGGACGAGCGCTACGACAATGCGCGGCTCAACACCGGCGACTATGTCCTGGTGATCCTGTCGAATGACGCGAGCGAGTTCGGTGTCCGTCTGACGCGGGACTTCTGAACCGGCCTACATGGAAGTCAGTCACCGTTGTTTCGCGCGGGCGGCGACGGGACAATGACTTTGTATGCGTCTGCGCATCGGCGTCATGGCATTTTTCCTGGCGGCGGCCTACGGGCCGCCGCTTGCCGCCGAGCAAAGCGAATACCTGGGCCTCCTGCGTGCCCGCGACCTCACGACTTTCGGGTTTCTCCGGCTCGACATGCGCCCGGCGCACGCAGTCGACGCCCCGGCAGGCACCTGGGCGATCGAGACGGAACTCGCGCTCCAGAACACCTGGGCGCTGAGTTCGGGCGTCCACGACTATCTCGAGTCGCTGCCCGGACGCCGTCCGCTGGGTCCGGCCGAGCTCGCCGACATCCGGGCACTGCCGGGCGAGAACTACCTGTTCGACATGGAGCTCGCGGAGCTCGACGTGACGATCCACCACAAGTTCACGAAACACTGGGGCGGCTACCTCGTCCTCAGCGGCGTGAACTACGGCGGCGGCTTCCTCGACGGTCCCATCGAAAGCTTTCACGACGCTCTCGGCTTCGACGACAACGGGCGGCCTGCGATCCGTCGCAACGACGTGAACCTGATCGCGGATCTCAATTCCGCCGACATTTCGATCCTGGGTTCGCCGAGTCACGGCGGCATGCTCGACCCGACCGTCGGCGTGCGCTATTCGGGTGCCGGTCAGGCCGCGGGCTGGAACGTGGTGCTCGAGGCGGCGGCGAAGGTCGCGTTCCGCGGCCGAGAGGATTTCCTTTCGACGGGCCGCACCGATTACGGACTGCAGATGACGCTGCAGCGCTTCCGCGAAGACCACGCGTGGTACGTGAGCGCCTCCGGCGTCTACTATGACGGGACCACAAGCCTCACGCCCACCCATACGCGGATCGTGCCGACGCTGGTGGTCGGTTATGAACGCGAGCTGAGCCCGAAAACGCACCTGATCCTGCAGGGGTACGCCAGCGACAGCGTGTATTCACGCGAAGAGACGGATCTCGGGCAACTCCTCGCCGAGAAGTACCAGCTCAGCCTCGGTTTCTATCGCCGCATCGGGCGCGCCGTCATGTCGTTCGCAATCACCGAGAACCTGCAGAACTTCAACAACACGCCGGACGTGGGCCTGCAGCTGGGCTGGGCCTTCAGCCCCGCCCTCGATGACGAGGACGACTGACTCAGACCGGCAGGGCGTTTGCGTTCAGCCCGCCTCGCCGAGCGCGGCGGGCTGGCCCTTGAAGGCTGAGCGCAGCAGCAGGAACGCGGCGTAGAGAACCACGACGACGACGCCCCAGCGAAGCCAGACGATCGGCATTCCCTTGACGAGGAACGCGGCGACGAGCACCCCGGGGATCCCGCCCAGGGCCATGCCGAGCACGACCCGCAGGTCGATGCGCGGGCTCTTCATGAAGCTGAACCCGGTGGTCGGCATCAGGAACGCGCAGGCACTCGCCATGATCGGGAACGCGAGCCTCGGATCCAGGCCGAGCAGGCTCAGCAGGATCAGCGACGGAGCGTAGAGGCCGATCCCGAAAGCCATCAGGGCGCCGAGGACGAAGTGGACCGCCACGGCCACGACTGTCGCCGCGGCCGGCAGTGCCGTCGCGCTGCCTCCGATCGGCATGAGGTCCAGGTTGCTCATGGCATACAGGACTGCCGCGATCAGGAGCGCGATGCCGACGATTGCCTGGACGACCTGCACCGGCGCGCGCACGACGAGCGGAGCGCCGACCAGGGAACCGAGCACCGCCGAGATGACGCAGGACGCGAGCAATGTCGGGTCTACGTGCACGCCGAGGATGACGAGGAAGATCGCCGACTCCGCAATCGTCGGAAGCGCATGTCCGACATTCAAGGTCGCCGGTATGAAGCTGTCCGGCACGAGGCTGCGGAACTTGATCCAGGCGGTTGTCGTCGCAAAAGAACCGATTCCGAGCGTGTCGAAGAAATTCGCCACTGCACCGAGGCCGATGGCCTCGGCATTCGGGCGCAACTCGCCGCGCCTGGCCGCGGTCCGGCACAGGGCCGCCGTGAACACGACCGCAAGGGCGCCGAGCGCGGCCAGCAATACGACGATTGTCACGAGGGCCGCGGTTTGCGCATCCCGCGCACTCTACCGCAGAATGGCGGCACCTGCTCCACGGAACCCGTCACATGCATTGCCCACTCTCAGGACGCCGCCTGTGCGCCATCGTTTTGTGCCTCGCACCACTCGCCGCCTCGGCGGCCGCGGACACGGCTATTCCTCCGAAGATCTCGGAGCACACGCTTGCGATGCTCGAGCGCTCGGTGGGTTTCAAGACGATGGCAGGCGAGGGCCAGGTCCCGGCCTACGCCGACTACCTTGCGGGCGAGCTGAAGTCTCACGGATTCGACGCAGGAGACATCGAGATCAAGCCGCGCGGCGAGACCGCAACGCTGACCGCGGTGTACCACGGCACCGACCCGAAAGCGAAGCCGATCCTGCTGGCTGCGCACATGGACGTGGTCGCGGCGCGGCGCGAGGACTGGGAGCGCGACCCGTTTACGGCGGTCGTGGAAAACGGCTACGTCTACGGCCGCGGCACGGCCGACAACAAGCTGGGGCTCGTCTCGATGATGGGCGCGCTGTTCTGGCTCAAACAGGAGGGCTTCAAGCCGAAGCGCGACATCGTGCTGGCGCTGACCGGCGACGAGGAGACGACGCAGGCCTCGACAGCGCTGCTGTCGGAGGAGCTGAAGAACGCGGAGCTGCTCCTGAACAGCGATGCGGGCGGCGCCTATCTTGGCGATGACGGCAAGCCGATCGTCTATGCCATGCAGGCGGCCGAGAAGACCTACATGGATTTCGAGATCGCTTTCACCAATCCGGGCGGCCACAGCAGCCGCCCGGGCCCCACGAATGCCATCTATGACCTCGCGCGCGCGGTCACCCGGATCTCGCAGTTCCACTTTCCCGCGCGCATCAGCGAGCTGACGCAGGCATATTTCAGGGCGGCGGGCCCGATCACGCCCGGTCCGGCCGGCGCCGCCATGCTCCGGTACGCCGACAACCCGGAGGACCCGGAGGCTTATCGCCTCCTGGCCTCGTATCCGGAATATGTCGGCCAGCTCGGCACGACCTGCGTCGCGACGATGGCGAAGGCCGGGCACGCCCCGAACGCGCTGCCGCAGAGCGCGACCGCCAACATCAACTGCCGCGTATTCCCGGGAGAATCGGTCGAGAGCGTCCAGTCGGCGCTGGTGCGCGTGATCGACGACCCGAAGGCGCAGTTGAAGGTCGTCAACCAGCCGGTGCCGAGCGACGCTTCGCCCCTACGCGAGGACGTCATGAAAGCGCTTCGGAGGGCGATCGACCTGCGCGCGCCCGGGCTGCCGATCGTGCCGACGATGTCGGCGGGCGCATCCGACAGCCTGTATTACCGCAATCTCGGCGTGCCGTGCTACGGCGTGTCCGGCATCTTCATGCAACCGAAGGACAATTTCTCGCACGGGCTCAACGAGCGCGTGCCGGTCGCGACGATCGACGGCGCAGTGATCCAGTGGCGAAGCCTGATCCGGGGCCTGTCGCGCTAGCGCCGCTGCCGGTGCAGCAAGTAGAGGCCGGCGGCGACGACAATGGCGGCGCCCGCCACGATGCGGGCGCCGGGGACCGTCTGCCAGACGACCCAGTCGATTGCCGCGCCCCAGACGATGGACATGTATTCGAAGGGCGCGATGGTTGCGGCCGGTGCGAGGCGAAACGCTTCGGTCACGAGATGCTGACTGGCCCACCCGGTCAGGCCTAGCAGCGCGATCCAGGGCCAGTCGGCGGCAGCGATCGCGACCCAGTGAGGTGCGGCGAGCGCGCCGGCGCCGGTCGCGAGCAGCAGCAGGAACCAGAACACCATCGAGGCTGTCGTCTCCGTCGCGGCCATCAGGCGCAGCGTCACGACGACGACGGCCCAGGCCACGGCGGAACAGAATGCCGCGAGCCCCGCGAGGCTCACGAAACCGGACGCCGTCGGCTTCAGCATCACAAGGACGCCGACGAGTCCGGCCAGCAGGGCGACCCAGACATGCCGGCCGGTCTTTTCGCGTAGGATCAGCCAGGCGCAGGGCACGACGAGAAGCGGCGCGCTCAGGGTAATCGCATAGGTGTTCGCCATGCTCATGCGCGCGAGCGCCCACACGTAACAGCCGAGCATGACGATTGAGACCAGCGCGCGCAGCAGGTGCAGGCCGAAGCGCCGCGGCTTCAGGAGCCCGAGCCGCCCGGTCACGAGACAGGCCGTGAACACGAATGGCAGGGAGCTCGCGCCACGCAGCGACGCGACCTGCAGCGGCGGGTAGCTCGCGGCCAGGATTTTCATGAGCGCGTCCATGACGGCGAAGGTCCCGACCGCCGCAATCATCAGGACGATGCCGCGCGTGCGGTCCGCGCGCTCAGTCATCGGACGCAGGCAGCCGCTCCAGGAGGAGCCTCGCGAAGCCGGCGAGGGCCGTCAGGTCCTGCTCGTCCGGGCCGTCGGGATCGCGGCCATTCGAGAAGGCCGCGACGATCAGACGCCGGCCGTCCGGCAACTCGGCGTGCACGATCTCGGCCAGCGTGTCATAAGCGTCGCCGATCTTGCTCTCGTAAATGGTGCCTGCAGGGAATCCGCCGCCCATGCTGCTGTTCCTTGATACGAGAGGCCGTCTGAGGCGGGAACCGATGTAGTCGGCCGCAGGCTGGCCGAACTCGCCGGAAACGAGCGCCAGCATCAGGCGCGCGGCGCCATCCGCGTGCATGGCGTTTCGCCCGTGGCGCCCGTGCGCCAGAGCCTCGAGCCCGGCGGGCTCCTCGCCGGAATTCGTCGGGTAGGTCTTGTTGAAGAAGCGCTGGCCGTCGAGCAAGCCGTACGCCGCGAGCAGGTTCTCCGTGTAGAGCCTGCGCGCGAACCATGATTCGAAGTCGGCGCCCTCGACCGGGCCGTTTGGGGCGCCCGTGATCGCGTCCACGACGAAGCCCGTCGCGACATTGTCGGAATCCCGGAGCATCGGCGCCACCTGCTCGTCCAGGCAGTCGGCCGCGCGGCCCTGCGATTCGCACCAGTGCACCGCCGCGACCGCAAACCCGAGCTTGACGCAGCTTGCCGGATACCAGGGCCTGGCGCCGCCGACGCTGCCGCGCAACCACGAGCCGTCCCGTGCCGCGAGGAAGACGGTGACGTCGAGCCGGTCAAAGCGTTGACCCGCGAGGAAGCGCGCCCGGGCGTCCTCGACGGCGGCCTGCACGCCGGCATCGTCTCGCACGGGCGGCGGTGAATCCCCGCACTGCGCGGTCGTCGCCGCAAGCGCGAGGGCAAGTCCGGCACCCGGCAGGGCGGCCGCCATCATTCGCCAAAGCACCGGGCGTCTCCCGCTACAATTCCGTCACACTATCGTCCCGCGGGCGGAGCGACAACCACCCATGAAGGTTTTCGGCAACGTGCTTGAGATGGTCGGCAGGACGCCGATGCTGGAACTTCGCCGGCTCGACGCCGGTCCCTGCAGGCTCTTCCTGAAGCTCGAGCTGCAGAACCCGGCGGGCTCGATCAAGGACCGCATCGGCCTCACGATGATCGAGGAAGCGGAGCGGCGCGGCGACCTCAAGCCCGGCGGAACGATCGTCGAGGCGACCGCGGGCAACACGGGCCTCGGCCTTGCGCTGGTCGCGGCGCAAAAGGGCTATCGCGTGGTGCTGGTGCTGCCCGACAAGATGAGCCAGGAGAAGATCTTCAACCTGCGGGCAATGGGCGCGGAGGTCGTGCTCACGCGCTCGGACGTCGAGAAGGGGCATCCGGAGTACTACCAGGACCTCGGCGCGCGGCTCGCGCGCGAGCACGGCTACTTCCACGTGAACCAGTTCGGCAACCCGGACAATCCTAAAGCCCATGCGACGTACACCGGTCCCGAAATCCTCGAGCAGATGGAGGGCCGGGTGGACGCCGTCGTAGTCGGCATCGGCTCGAGCGGGACGATCACCGGGCTCACGGACTGTTTCCGCGAGCGGCTGCCCTCGATCGAGATCATCCTTGCGGACCCCGAGGGCTCGGTGCTCGCGGACCAGGTCAACAAGGGCCGCCACGGCAAGGCGGGCTCCTGGCTCGTGGAGGGCATCGGCGAGGATTTTATCCCTGAAATCTGCGATTTCTCGATGTGCCGCAGGGCCTACAGCATTCCGGACGGCGAATCCTTCGCGATCGCGCGCGAGATCCTGAGGAAGGAAGGGCTCCTCGTCGGCTCCTCGACCGGCACGCTGGTGGCTGCCGCGCTCCGCTATGGCCGCGAGCAAAAGGCGCCGAAGCGCATCGTGACCTTCGCCTGCGACACCGGCAACAAGTACCTGTCGAAGCTGTTCAACGATTTCTGGATGGAGGACCAGGGCTTCATCCGCCGCGAGCAGCATGGTGACCTGCGCGATCTCATCGGCCGGCCGCACGGCGAGCGGGCCACCATCACGGTCGGCCCGGGCGACGTGCTGACCACGGCGCACAACCGGCTGCGGAACGCGGGCTTCAGCCAGCTCCCCGTCATGCAGGACGAGCGGCTCGTCGGGTTCATCGACGAGGATGACATCCTGCGGCATGCATTCGGGAAACCGGAGCGGTTCAACGACCCGGTGAGCGAGGCGATGCATACGAATTTCCCCGTGGTCGAACCGTCGCTCGCCATGCGGCACCTGGTTGCGATGCTGGAAGCTCGACCTTACGCCGCGGTCATGGAAGAAGGCGTCTTTCACGGGCTGATCACCCGCGCCGACGTCCTCAACTACCTGCGCCGCCAGATGACCGCGCCCCCTGCGCACTGAGGCCGTCGATGAAGGACAGCAAGGACAAGCCGGGATTCTCGACCCGCGCGATCCACGCGGGGCAATCGCCGGACCCGACCACGGGCGCGGTGATGCCGCCCATCTATGCCGTATCCACTTACGCCCAGGAGAGCCCGGGCGTGCACAAGGGCTACGAATATTCGCGTACGCAAAACCCGACGCGCATGGCCTTCGAGCGCTGCATCGCGGACCTCGAGGGCGGGTCACGCGGATTTGCATTCGCCTCGGGCATGGCGGCGACCGCGACGCTCCTCGAGCTGCTCGACAGCGGCGATCACGTGGTCGCGATGGACGACCTGTACGGCGGCAGCTTCCGTCTGTTCGAGCGCGTGCGGAAGCGCTCAGCCGCGCTCGGCTTCGCGTTTGCCGACCTGTCGCAGCCGGGTGCCGCAGCCGCGGCGATACGCGCGAACACCCGAATGATCTGGATCGAGACGCCCACGAATCCGCTGCTGCGCCTGGTGGACATCGCGTCGGTTGCGGACGCCGCGCGCGGGCGCGGAATCCTGGTGGTCGTCGACAATACGTTCGCGACGCCCTGGATCCAGCGGCCACTGGAACTGGGGGCCGACGTGGTCATGCACTCGGCGACCAAGTTCCTGAACGGGCACTCGGACATGGTCGGCGGGGTCGCTGTCGTCGCCGATGCCGGGCTCGCCGACCGAGTCGCCTTTCTCCAGAATTCCATCGGTGCCATCAGCGGGCCTTTCGACAGCTTCCTGGCGCTGCGCGGCCTCAAGACACTGCCGCTCAGGATGCGGCAGTCGAGCGAGTCCGCGCTCGCGATCGCGACGATGCTCGAACGCCATCCGCGCGTCGAGCGCGTGCTGTACCCGGGGCTGCCGTCGCATCCGCAGCACGCGCTGGCGAAGCGCCAGATGCCGAACGGGGGCAGCGGGGTCGTGACGTTCTTCCTGAAAGGCGGGCTGGCGGAGGCGCGGCGGTTCCTGGAACGGCTCGAGGTGTTCACGCTTGCCGAGAGCCTCGGGGGGGTCGAGAGCCTCGTGGATCACCCGGCCATCATGACGCACGCGTCGGTGCCACCGGAGGCGCGCGCGAAGCTCGGGATCAGCGATTCCCTGGTGCGGCTTTCGATCGGAATCGAGGACCTTGCGGACCTGCTCGCGGACCTGGAGGCGGCGCTCGTCTGAGCGCCTCGCCGCCTCAGTCGGGGTTAATGTCCTCGACGCGCCCGTCCTCGAAGATGACCAGCTCATCGCCGCTTTTGGCCGTCGTCGTGACGTCGCCGGCGGCGAATCGAACCGTCACGTCGTAGTCGCCCGGCCAGGGCGCGCCGAACAGCAGGTCGTACATGTTTTGGGACCTGAGCCCGGAGCCCGAGTCGATGACGCGCGTCATGACGCGGTTCGGCGCGCCCTCCGGCACGACCCGGACGATCCGGCCCTGCTGGTTACGTTCGCCGCCGCCGCCCTCGATCCTGAGCCGGATTCTCCGCGAGAGCGAGCCGGCACTGCGCAGCATGCGATAGGAACCGCCCCAACGTGCGAGCACGTCGACCAGGCCGTCATTGTTCTGGTCGGCGCAGGCCAGCCGCTCGTTTCGGGCGACGAGGCTGTCCGGATCCGCGGCAGTGCCTTCCTGCGTCGCCGACAGCATCAGGCTGCCGGTGACATTGACCAGGATCTTGGGCACGCCCCGGCCGGTGGATTCGAGGTTGCTGGCGATGACGACGTCCTCGAAACCATCGCCGTTGATGTCGCAGGCGTTGAGGCCGAATCCGAAGCTGGTCCCGGTCGTGGCGCCGACGACTTCGCCGTCGTCGAAGACCCCGCCGGTGTTGCGGTACAGGCGCGTGACGTTTCCCGTGTGGCGGATGAGGTCGAGGTCACCGTCGAGGTCGACGTCGAACAGCTTGAGGCCATTGTCCTCGCGCACGGGGATATGGGCGGCAGCGCTGCCGTCGCTGAACGTGCCGTCGCCGTTGTTGAGCAGCAGGCGCGAGGCAAACAGGATGTCTACGAAGCCATCCTCGTTGAAGTCCACGGCCTGTCCGCCTTGCGGGACGTAGGCGACGCCGGGCGGATTGGTGGCGACGCCCGCCGCGACAGCCGTGTCGGTGAAGTTGCCGGCGCCATCGTTCATCAGGAGCCAGTTGCGTGCGCCATCGCCCCGCGACTGGTCATAGGGCGCGAACACATCGACGTCGCCGTCATTGTCGAAATCGGCCGCGAGAAGCGTGCCGCCGACGCCCCGGATCGCGAGCGCCGAAATGGCCGCGGAAGTCTGGAAATTTCCGTCGCCCTGGTTGATGTGCAGGAGGGCGAACGACTCGTCGTTGCTGAACTGCGATCGCGTGTTGCTGAAAAGATCGTCGAAGCCGTCGCCATTGAAGTCGGCGAAGCGGACATCGCTGATATGGCGGGGGCTCGCAATCAGGTCGCCAAGGCCGACATCCGCCAGGACCCGGGCCGTGTAGGTCGCGGTGCAGAACCCTGAGTCCGTGCCGCCGATCGCGGTCGGCAGGTCGAGGCAATCGTCGTCATTCACGTGGCCGAATGCCACGCCGGCGATTGGCAGGTCGGGTTCGCTGATGACGTTTGCGGGCGAAGTCGCCACCGGTCCGCCGGTTCCGATTCGTGTGTCGTTCATGGCGATGACACGGTAATAAATCGCCGAAGTGACGCTGATCAGCGGCCTGACGTGGGGCGATCCGTTCGCTTCCTCGAATTCGGCGTTAGGCCGGCGGCCGGCCAGTTGCGACTCGAGACTTGCGAAATAGACCCGGTACTTGGTCGCGCGGGCTGCCGGTGCGAAATAGACGGTGTGGCCCGGGTTCTGGACCGTGACGGCAGTCCATTCAACCGGTCCCGGAACCGGCCCCGGTGTCGCCCTGACCGGGAGGCTCTCCGGGCCGCGTCCGCCACTCGTTTCGGCGGCGATCTTGTAGTGGTAGGTCTTCAGGTTCGTGAGGTTCGTGTGGGCATAGCTGGTTTCATCTATGTTCTTGATTTCATTATTATAAGTGGGAGCGCCGTCATTGTCGTCCCAGAGAATCACATAGTGGTCCGCATCCACGACCGCATCCCATGACAAGTCGACCTGGCCGTCCGACCCCTCGGCCGCGGGATTGGCTGGCGCGGCATGCGGCGGGCTCTTGCCGAGTACTCCCTCGCAGCCGGCGAGCCACGCGAGGACCGTCAAGGCACAGATCCCGGTTACCGCCCGGAAGGCGGCTCGCCTTGCCAATTCCATTCGATTGAGGCCCCGTCTCAGTGGATGGTTCGCGACCGATAGACGGCCGTTACGCGCGACAGTTCCGCCGGATCCTGCCCGGCATCCGCGGCGGCATTATACCTCGCCGCGGGCCCGGCCCCGTTCAGGCGGCAGCCGTACGCAGGTCAATCCGGGTGGGCGATTCCATGCAGTAGATTTCGACCGGACGCGTGCGGCCGCGCAGGATGAGCGGGGGCAATTCGACGATCCCCGTGGGCATGGGGTCGAGCGACTGCTTGACGGAGAGCGAGAAGAGCGCCTCCCCCGCCCGCGCGCGTTGTACCAGCCGCGCCGCCACGTTGACCGTATCGCCGATCAAGGTGTAGCTCGGCCGCTCCGGGGCGCCCACGTCACCGACGATTACGTCGCCGGCATTGATGCCGACGCCGATCCCGGTCTCGATGCCGAGCCGCGATTTCCATTCGGCGGCGAGCTTTCCGAAGCCGGCGATCATGCCGCGGGCCGCCGAGACCGCGCGACCGCTCGCGTCGTCCGCCGGAAGTGGCAGCCCGAAACCGGCCATCAGCCCGTCGCCTGCCATGTGGAAGACCGTCCCGCCATGCTCGCGCGTGACCGCCGAGAGCATGGAAAAGTACTCGTTGAGGAGCGGCACGACATCCGAGGGCGCGAGGCGTTCCGCGACTGCCGTGAAGCCACGCATGTCGGCGAACAGAACCGTGCCGGAGACACGCGCCTGGCCGACGCCTTCGCGCGCACGGGCCGTGCAACGGCAGGTGCCGAGCTGATGCAACTCGACCAGGTTACCCGCCGGGTCCACCAGGAAAAGGCGCCGGGAATCCGGTCCGAGGCGGCCGTGCACCACCCGATAGGGGATGACAAGACGATCGAGCTCAGCCTGTGCGTCGTCAATCGAGGCCACCGCGCAGGCAAGATGCGGCGCCGTCACGTCGACTTCGCCCCCTGCGAGCGCGCCCTTCTGCGCGCCCGGGATCAGGTGAATCTGCGCGTGGGAGCCGGCGTTGATGCGCTGACGCTCACCCGGGCTGTCCCAGGGCACGTGGTCGCATTCCAGGCCCAGGATGTCGTTGTAGAAGCGCAGAGCCGCGGCGGCCGCGTCCGGGCCCGGCGCGATACGGACCGCCAAATGGTGCAGTTCGGCGATCTTGAGTGTCATGAACCAGGAGGATCGAAAATCTCGACCGTGAGTTCGACCTTGCGCTCTTCCCCGGGCGCAAGGCCGCCGACGCCAATCACCTTGCGGGCGAGCTCTGCGCCACGCGCATCCCGGATCACGACGACGACGTGGTATTCCCCTGAACCCGCCGCCGTCGCGCGCGCAAACTGGCCCGACACCTTGAGTGCGACCTGGCCCGCCTGCTCGGGCTGCTCGCCGCGACGATTTTCGAATCGCAGGTGATGCCGGCAGGCCGGGCAGACCGAGGCGCTTTCGAGGATCGTTGCGCGGCAGTGCGGGCAAGAGCGGGTCTTGCCGACCGCCGCGCGCCGTTCGACTGCTCGCGCCATGACTCAGCGGTGTCCGCCACCCTTGCCGCCGGTCTCGTTCCAGCCGAACTCGGCGCGGCCGCGCATGCGCGCGCCGTCTGCCACCGTCAGGGACCCTGCGCTGATATCGCCGTTGACGACGCCACTCTGGTGCAGTTCGACCCGCTGGGCCCCCTCGATGTTGCCCTCGATCTCTCCGCCGACGACGACGGAACCCGCGCGGACCGCGCCGGCCAGATGGGCGCCGGCCTCGACGGTCAGCGTGCCATCGACGTTCACGTCACCCTTGAAGCGGCCGGAGATCCGGACGTGTCCGGATCCCTCGATTTTTCCCTCGAAAGTCAGTCCGGTCGCGATGATGGACTCCTTGAGGTCCTTGCGGCTCATGGCTGCCGCCTGGGGCGCCGGGGCGCTCGGCACGGCTTCCGGTCTGGGTCGATTCACGGGGGGCGCGGAACCTGGTGCCGCCTCCGGCTGGGTCGGGTCCTTGGCAACGATGTCCTTCCAGATGGCCATGGGGATTCCTCCGTTGGGGAATGGCAAGAGTAGCCAGTTGGCCAGCCGCGGGCGAGCACGCAGTACCGTTTGGAGGATGCCACCCCTGTCGCCGTTTGGCGACAGGGGTGGGGTGCCGTTCAGGCGAGCTGGGCGCCCAGGACCTTCAGGCGGCGATGCTGCATCCGCAGCTCGGCGAGGAGCGCACGTGTCTCGGAGCGAAAACTCGCCTCTTCCCAGCGCTGGACGAGCTGCTCGCGCGTCTTCTGGTACCAGACGTCGGTCAGCTTCGACCACTGGGCGAGGGTCGAGACGAACTGCTCGTACTCGCGAGCGATCGTCGTGCGAAGACGCTCGAAGTCCACGCGCGGCAAGTTCGCGCTGCGGTCTTTCAGGCTGGCCTCGACGCGGCGGAACTGCATGGCAAGGCGCGTCCGCTGGATGACGACAGCGGGCGTGCGGCGCAGCCTTCTCGTGAGCCCGAGCCAGGACAGCGAGCAAATGATCCACTTGCTCGGATCCCAGTGCCACCAGCGGATGCCGTTACGGTAGTCGTGGGCGAACTGGTGGTGAAAGTTGTGATAGCCCTCGCCGTAGGTCAGGAAAGCGAGCCAGCCATTGTCGCGGGCGCTGTGATCGTCGCTGTACGGCTGCCGGCCAAAAGCGTGCGCGACCGAGTTGATGAGAAATGTCAAATGATGGCTGACGACCAGGCGCAGGACACCCGCCAGCAGGAACACGCCCCAGAGATCGCCGTGCAGCCAGCCGAGGCCGAGCGGCACGAGCACGTTGAGGCCGATCGCGAGCGGGTAGTAATACTTGTGCTGGAACGCAACGATGGGGTCGCGCTGAAGGTCACGGACATTGCTGAAATCCGTCTCACCGCTCGGGTAACGGCGAAGCATCCAGCCGATGTGGGAAAACCAGAGCCCACGGCCGGCGGAATACGGATCGCGATCGTCGTTGTCCACGAACTGGTGATGGTTGCGATGACCCGAGGCCCACATGAGGACGCTGTTCTGCAGGGCCATCGCGCCGAAAATCATGAAGATGACGCGCAGCGACCAGTGCGCGTCGTAGGTCCGGTGCGACCAGAGCCGGTGATAGCCCGTCGTGATGGCCAGGCCGTTGGCGTAGAGCAGGATGGCGAACCAGACCCAGGCGGCAACGCTGAAGCCGTGCGTGAACCCGTACCACGGCACGGCAATCACGGCTGTCGCAAACGTCAGCACGAACATGAGGACGGTGGCCCAGAGTATGGGCGCGCGCTCCAAAGAATCGGTCGCATTCATCCTGAAATTTCCGGCTGGGAAAGGACGGAACATTGTGGCCGAAGCCGCGCGGCCTGCCTACCCCGAATCGGGAGCCAATTCACTTTTTTGGCCCAAAAAGCGCGTCAAGGGCCGAACGGGCGGCTTCCGCGGCGGGATTTCCCGCGCGGTACCGGCCGGCGACCGGCTCAAAGTAGCCGCAGAAATTGGCCCGCCCCTTGTCGAGGACAGGGTCGGCAACGGGCTCTGCGCATTGCCTGGCCTTGGACACGTCGTAAAACCGGCACATCCGGCAAACATGAACCTCGGCGCGGCAGGCACGGCAGTAGTCCGTACGGCCGACGGGCAGGCTGATGTCGTCCAATGGCGCGCCGCATCGCCAGCAATCAAGCGCCGGTGCGCCCACCTACTTGACCCGCGTCACCCGCGTCGATCGTTTGGAGGGCCCGGACAGGATGAACGAGTTCAGGGAGCCGGGCTGGATTCGGACGAGGTCGCCCGCCTTGAGCCGGAACTGCGCATCGGGGCTGTTCTGCCGCCACACCTGCCCATTGTCGAGCGTCATGGTCATGAGCCCGTCGATGCGGGTCTCGATCGCGGTCACGGTTGCTTTGAGCTCGCCCAGCTCGCGCGACTCCTGTCCCGCGCGCTTCGTCTCTTCGTGCTCAAGCGCACGCTCGCGCCCGAAGCTGTCCTCGGCCGTCGCTGAGGCGGGAGCGGTCGACACGACCTGCGCGTGCCCCGCGTCGGCGGCGCGGTCGTAGCAGGCGAGGCGGCGGGCATCGTCGGATTCAGCGCGGCAGGCCCTGAGCACGGCGCCGATGTCCTCGCCGGCATCCGCCCGGCCGATAGCGAATGCAAGGCCGAGCACGGGTAATAGCCTGCCAAGTGCCTTCATGTCAGATCTCCCAGTCCGGCTTCGTTCCACTGTGCGAATCGATGGTTTCAAAGAGAGACACGACGAGCGCGCGCTCTTCCTCATTGAGTTCGGGCCGCCAGACGTCGAACAGCAGGATGACTCGCGTCCTGTCGCTGCCGTTCCAGGCCTCGTGTTCGATCGTGTCGTCGAATGCCCAGCCCTTGCCCTCGACCCAGTCGCGAGTGTCGTTGCCGACGCGGAACCGGCACTTTCCCGGCACGATGACCGGCAGGTGGCAGACGAGGCGCGTGTTGACGAGGCCATGGTGCGGCGGAATGTGGGCGCCGGGCCGAAGCAACGAGAACAGGATGGACGGAGATCGGTTGGGCACGTGAGCCAGCGGCGCGTCCCTGAGCGCATGCATCGTCTTCGGGAATCGAGCGGCGTTTTCCGCAACCACTTCGCCGTTCTTCCAGAGGTAGTAAGCGCTCCACGAAGGATTGTTGAGCATGCCCATCTCGTCCTTCCTGGGGCGGTTCGCGTGCCCCTGGACGTAGGGCGCGAAGGCACCGTCTTCGTGCAAGATGGGCTCGAGTTCGGCCCGGATGTCGGCGGTGGCCGCTTCCAGGCGGTCGAACCACGGAAAGCCGCTTCGATCGTAGAACTGGATCTGCGGCAGGCCGGGAAAATAATAGTATTTCGGCTGCTGCAGGTAGATCTGTTTCTGCCCCAGCACGATGTCCAGCGATTCGGCAAAACGCCGGCTCGAGCGGGCCGCGTCGAAGCCCTTGGCAGTCAGGCCCCTGACCAGGTAGTCCCGGTAGTCGATCGCGTAGCGCTCGCAGACCTGCTTTGCGCGCAGGAGTTCGAGGGCGATCTCGCGTGGAACGCCGGACGGAGGCGCCGAGCGGATTGCCAGCAGATAGAAGGAGGACGCCGAGCGGGCGTCTCCGGCCGCCGCATACAGGTCGGCCCGCTGAATCAGCGCCGGGATGTTTCGCGGTTCCAGGGCCAGCAGCCGGTCCAGGGCCTCCGCCTGTCCGGCCCGGTCGCCGCGCGCGCGACAGTCCTGCACAAGTTTCAGCAGGGCGGCGTTCGTGGATGCGGCGGGACTGGCCATGTCGAGCCGGAATTATGGGGACTCGCGTGACGCGCCGCAAAACCTTAGTCTAGCGGCCGCATGAGCATCGATGCGGCACGCGCAAACAAGGCCGCCCTGCAGGCCATGGCCGCGGGCAACATGAAGGCTGCACACGCGATGCTCCTCGATGCGCTCGCAAGCGAGCGCGGCGACGTCCGCCTCTGGCTCAATCTCGCCGTGGTGCGGCGGCAACTCCGGGATTTCGACGGCGCATTCCAGGCCCTGCGCGAAGCGCTCTCGCTCGACAACCGGAACTTCGCGGCACTGCTGATGCAGGCGGCACTGCTCGACCGGCTCGGGCGCGACCGGGAGGCCGCGAACGCATACGGCATCGCGCTCGCGCAGGCGCCGCCGGACGGCGAGCTCGACCCGCCGACGCGGCAGGCCCTCGCCCGGGCGCGCGAGGTGCATTCGACGCATGTCGCCGAACTCGGGCGCTACGTCCGCGAGCACATCTCCGGCGCGCGGGACGCGCTCTGCGCCGCAGAGCGGCGTCGGCTCGAGTCGTTCATCGACACGACGCTGCGTACGCGCAAGCGCTACCGCCAGGAGCCGGTGGAATACTGGTACCCGGGCCTTCCCGACATCGAGTTCTACGAGCGCGAGGAATTCCCGTGGCTGGCGGAATTCGAGGCGGCGACGGACGACATCCGCCGGGAGCTCGGCCGCATCCTCGTCGAGGACGAGGCGGGGTTCAGCCCCTACATCCAGTACGACGATCACCTGCCGCTCGAACAATGGCGGGAGCTCAACAAGTCGCCTCGCTGGAGCGCCTTTCACTTCTATGACAAGGGCCGAACGCTCGAAGAGCGCTGTGCACGCGCGCCCGCCACCATGGCGGCCGTGCGCCGCCTGCCGCAGGCGGAAGTGGACCAGCGTTCACCGACCGCCATGTTCTCGGTGCTGGAGCCGAAGACGCGCATCCCGCCGCACACGGGCATCGCCAACTTCCGCCTCGTCGTGCACCTGCCGCTGATCCTGCCGCCCGCCTGCGGATTCCGCGTGGGTGGCGAGACTCGCGAGTGGCGCCTGGGCGAGGCCTGGGTCTTCGACGACACCATCGAGCACGAAGCCTGGAACGAGAGCGACGAGACACGCATCATCCTGATCTGCGACATCTGGAGCCCGCGTCTCTCGCCCGAGGAACGCGAAGCGATCCGGTCCGTGATCGCCGCGACCGACGCCTTTCGGGGCACGGTCCCCGGCGCTCAGATATAGTTCGCGTCACATGCTGCTCAAGATCAGGAACCTGCTTTCGGCCGAGGAATGCGCGCGCCTCGTCGCGCTCGCCGGCGAGCTCAAGTTCGTCGACGGCCGAGCCTCGAACCCCGCCAATACCAGCAAGCAGAACCTGCAGGCCGACGCCGCCGACCCGAAGTACGCGGAAACCGTGCAGATCGTCGGCAATGCGATGGCCCGATCGCGCGAATTCGGCAGTTTCGCGCTGCCCAAGCGTGTCGCGCCGCCGCTCCTGTGCCGCTACGAGCCCGGCATGAAGTACGGCTCGCACGCCGACGCGGCGATCATCCAGCTGCCCAACGCGAAGATCCGATCGGACCTGTCCTGCACGGTCTTCATCGGCGATCCCGCGGCCTACGAAGGCGGCGAGCTCGCGATGGTCCTCGGCAACCAGACGCTCGCATTCAAGGGCGCTCCGGGCGAGGCAATCGTCTACCCGTCGACGCTGTTGCACGAGGTCGTGCCGGTGCGTTCGGGGCAGCGGCTCGTCTCGATCACCTTCATCGAGAGCCACGTCGCCGACCTGCACGAGCGGATGCAGGTCTACGAGTTGAACGAGATCGCGGCGCTCGAGGGCCTGCGGATGAATCCGGAGAGCCGGGTGCGGCTCGACGTCGTGCGCCAGAACCTGCTCAGGATGTGGTCGACGAGCTAGCCGGTTCCGAAGTCGAGGGGCAGTGCGGCGAGTTGCCGCTCGTAGTTGCGCCAGCGGCCGGATGACCTGCGATAAAGCGGCTCACGCACCTGGGTGACGCTCGCCGTGCGGACCCTGACGGGATTGCGCTGGAACTCGAGGCATCCCTCGTGCCACTCGAGGCCGAGGAATGCCAGCAGCTTCCCGGTCACGCCGCGCGGGTCCTGCACGTAGGCGTCGTAGTCGGCGTCGAAGATGTCCGTGGCGAAGATGCCCCGCCAGTGATTCATCAGCCGGAGGTATTGCCGGTAGTGGTCGGCGATGTGGCCCAGATCGGCGGCATAGCCGAGCCGCCCGTCGAACTGCTGGAACCAGATGGAAAGGCAGGTGTCGCGCGGATCACGCACCGTGTTCACGAAGCGGGCATTGGGGAACACGGCTTTCAGCATCCCGAGGAGCGCGAACGCGTCCGGCCGCTTGTTGGTGACCATTTCCGCGCCCGGAAAGCTCCGGTGGAGATAGTCGACGTAGCCCTGCGCGATCGCCGGCCAGTCGGCCGGATCGAAGGAAAGCGGCAGGCGCATGAAGTATTCGATTTCGCCGCCGGCCGTCACGCGCGGATGGGCCGCCAGGACCTGCTCGAAGAGCGTCGACCCGGAGCGGTACATGCCCATGATGAATACGAGCGGGGCTTGGGATACCGGCATCGCGGACGCGACGCGTTCCGGCGTGAACCCCTCGATGACCCGTGTCACGCTGTCCGCCACGACCGCCGGGTCGTAGCGCGACAGGCGCGCGCCGCTCGCGCGATTGCCGAGCCGGTATTGCTCGAAGGCTTCGTCGTAGCGGGCGCAGTCGTCCAGTGCCTTGCCGAGCGCGAAGTGCAGGCTCTCGCGCGTCAGCGTGTCGATATTCGAACGGCGCAACGCCCGTCGCAGGCGCCGCACCAGATCGCCGTCGGGCTCGGTGACCGTTTCGGCGTGGGCGATGCGGATCAGGGCATCGTGCCACCCTGGATCGATTTCCAGGATTTTCCTGAAGAGTTCCATCGCGTCGGAGCGGTCCCCGTACTCCTCGTGCCGCAGGGCGAGATTGAACAGCGCCGGGATGTAGGTCGGATTGACGGCGAGCGCGCGCTCGAGCAGGAGCCGGGAGGCCGCATCGTGGCGCAGATCCGCCTGGATGACTGCCATGTTCGACAGGACCTCTTCCGGTCGTTCGATTCCGAGATCGAGCGCGGCCTGGTGTTCGTCCAGCGCCTCGTCCAGCCGGCCGCGGCGGCGCAGGAAGCAGGCGTAGTTGAACCGTGCGACCGCATGCTGAGGCTGGTCCTCGATGAACCGCCGGTAGCTCGATTCGGCCTCGCCCGGCTTGCCGGCCCGCTCGAGGCCCGCGGCCAGTTCAAGTCGGGCGTCGGGGCCCGCATTCATGCCGTCCCCGCACCGACGATGACGGCGACGTCAGCGTCCGCCCGCGCCATGCGGTCGAGCCAGGCGAGGCCAAGCGCGATTTCCGCGCGGTGCTCGCGGCGCGACTTCGCGAGCCGCGCGTCGCGCTCTCCGGGCGGAAACGGCAGGTCCGGCGACTTGGAGTATTGCCGCAACAGGTCGCTGCGCGGGATCCTCGCCAGGAAATCGCCGTCGCACGGCAAGCCGAAGTGTGCAAGGACGCCGGCCATGCCGCCCGCGACGTCGGCCAGGAATGCGTCGAAGTCGAGCGCGATCGCGCGCGCGCCGGCGGCGCGCAGCGCCCGCGCGCCGGCAAGGCTCTCGACCAGCCAGCCAAGCGCCGCCAGCTCGCCAGTCGAGAGCGCGTGCAGCGGCGCCGTCGGCAGGCTGCGACCCGCGAGCAGGCGCCGCATGCGGCCGGGCCCATGACCGCGCAGGTCGGTCGCGGAATGGGCGCCCCCGAGAAGCGTTGCAAGATAGGGTTCCGCGCGCAGGTTCAGATACACGGCGCGCGCCGCGGGCGCCGCCTCGAGGAGCCTGGGGGCGAGCCGCCCGGCGCTGCTGGTCGCTTTGACGGCGACCGCGCGGGTCCAGTCATATCCACGGCTCCACAGCCGGAGCAGCATGCCGAGGAGGCGCTCGAACTGCTCCTCGCCAAGCAGCGATTCGGCGGTTCCGAGCGCATCGTGCGCGTCCGCAAGCGTGCGCAGCGGCAGTGGCTCGCGCAGACCCAGGACCATGCCGGTTTCGTCCAGCAGGCGGCTCAGGAGCGTCGAGCCGACGTGACCCGTGTGAAAGATGAAATGCACCGGCCGCACGCTGGTGGCCTGTTCTGAAGCCTCCGTGACGGCCTGGATCGGCAGCCAGGCGCCCTGGGTTGCGGGACCCAGAACGCGGTCATCGAGGAAGCTCGCCGCACGGTAGGCGCGGGCATTCATGCGGATCACGAGCACGAGTCCGCGGACGAGATCCACAGCCTGCGGGTAGGCGTCCGGCGAGACCGGCAGCAGCATTCTCGGTTCGGCGGCCGCGGGAATCGGAGGACTGGCGCGCATCGTGCACTATAGTGGCTGGCACGCCGGGAAGAATCGAGTGGCGGACGGCGACATCGAATCATTGCGGGTTCGCGCGGGCGCGGGTGACGTCGCCGCGCTGACGGCGCTCGCCAAACGACTCCTGACCGGCGATGGCGTTGCGGCGTCACCGCAGGAAGCGGTTGACTGCCTGCAGCAAGCCGCGGCCCGGGGCGGCGGCGAGGCCACGGCGGTCATCTCACGCCTCGCGGGCTGGGGCGTGATGCGCCCGCGCAACCTCGTCGAAGCGTTCGATCTCCTGCAGCGGGCGGCCGAGCTGGGCTGGGTCCCGTCGCAACGCGAACTCCAGACCCTGGCGCGCGATTCAGGCGCGGACTGGCGGGTCTTGCGTGACAAAATCGATGTCGTGGAGTGGTCCCGGGCGGCGGCGTACGAGGTCGTTTCGGAATCGCCGAGGATCTGCAGGATCCTTGGATTCGCGACCGCAGCCGAATGCAGGTGGCTGATCGAGCTCGGTTGCGGGAACATGCGCCGCGCGAGCGTCTACCGTCGCGACGCGCCGGGGTACACCGAATCGGCATCGAGAACCAACGCCGAAGCGGACTTCACGTTCTGGCAAGCCGACCTCGTACTCGCCCTCGTGCGCGACCGGATTGCCGCCTGCATCGGCGCAGGCACGGCGTTTTTCGAAGTGACCAAACTGCTGCGCTACGAACCGGGGCAGCAGTTCAGCCTGCATGGGGACTTCCAGGAACCCGCCACGCCGGCGCTCGCTCGCGAGCTGGAACAGCGCGGGCAACGCGTCATGACGTTTCTCGTGTATCTCAACGACGATTACGCGGGCGGTGAAACGGAGTTCCCGAAAGTGGGCCTGCGCATTCGCGGCGGCCGGGGAGACGCCCTGTTCTTCGTCAATGCCGACGCGGGCGGCAATCCGGACCGGCGCACCGTGCACGCGGGGCTGCCGCCCTCGTCCGGGATCAAATGGCTGCTGTCGCAGTGGGTGCGAAACCGCGCCGTAAGCTAAAAAAAGCGGCGGTCCCTTGGGACCGCCGCCGGAGTTTACGGACGAATCGTTCTCGAACGGTCTTAGAAATCCACCGTCGCGCGCAGGAAGACGTAACGACCGAGGGCGTCGTAAGTCTGCGGGAAGGTGTTGCCGTTGCCGGTCGTGCCGACGGTGGCGCTGATCGGCGGATCGTCATCCAGGACATTGTTGATGCCCAGGGTGACCGTGGCCTTTTCCGTCACCGCCCAGTTGCCTGCCAGGTCGAAGTACTCCTGGGCCGGCAGCACGTAGTCAATGCGGGTCGGGTCAAAGCCAAAGCCCTTGACGGAATCGAGATGACGCCAGGTCAGCGACAGATCGAGGTTCCACGGCGTGGCCCAACTTGTCCGGAACCGATGACGCCATTCCGGGGTCGGGACCCCGACGGAGTTCGCGCTGCAGGACGACGAGTAGAAGCCCACGCAGTCATAAGGATCGATGCCCGGTCCCGGTGAGGTGATGAGCTCGTCGAGCAAGGTGCCGGTCAGGTTGAAGTTCAGGCTGCCGAAGCGACCCATCTCCACGCCGGTGTACGTCACGTTGAGGTCGTAACCCTTGGTCTGCACGGAGCCGATGTTGATGTTGGTATCAGTCACGTTTCCGGAGCCGACCCAGAGCTGGCCCTGCGGGTTGCGGTGGACACGCGAACAGGCGTCGGCGTCACCGTTGTTGAGGCAGGCACGCAGCGTATTTTCCGATCCGAAGGTTGAGATCGTGTTGTCGATCTTGATGTCGAAGTAATCGATCGTCACGGCCAGACCGGGTGCGAAGCGCGGCGTCAGGATGATCCCGTACGAGTACGTATCCGATTCCTCGGGCGTCAGGTGCGTGTTTCCACCCTGCAGGAAGTTGTACTGACCCGCGGGGCTGTCGAGCAGCTTCCTGCCCAGGTTGCCGGCCGGCACGCCATTGTCCGTGCAAGCCTGCGCCAGAGCAGCCGGGAGCGGTGCCGCGACGCTTGGATCGTCGGTGGCCGGGTCGGGCGTATTCACGTTCCAGCCGCAGGGATCGCCCGTCATGTCGAACAGGTTGAAGCCCTGCGCGGTGAACAGCTCGACGATGTTGGCGGCACGCACGGCACGCTGGTAGCTGGCACGGAAGCGGACATCGGAGACCGGTGCCCACTCGAGGCCGAACTTGTAGGTGTCGGTCGTGAAGGCGTCGTAGTCCGAATACCGGTATGCGGTATCGAACGACAGGCTTTCGGCGGCCTTCTGGTCCTGCGCGATCGGCACGCGGCCCTCGAAGAAGAGCTCCTTGACCGTGGTGTCGCCGCTGATGCCGATCGTCGGACCGCCGGAACCGGTGAGCAGTCCCAGCTCCTGCAGCGGATCGACATCGTTGGTGAGCTTGTCGCGCCGGTACTCGGTACCGAACACCACCTGGATGCCGTCGGAGGCCAGCGGCGACTTGACGCCGTAGGTCCCGAGGTCCCCGTTGATCACGCCATTGTAGATTTCCTGGCTGATCCGGCCGATCTGGATGCCCGTGACCGACATGTAGTCAATCTGGTCCTGGGTGATGCCGCCCGGCACGAACGGGTTGTAGGGTATGCAGTCCGTGTCGCTGCCGTCGATGACGGACTGGCAGGTCGGTACGCCGCCGACGTCGACGACGTCGAGCGCGTGCTTGACCCGGTTCAGATCGAAGTTGTTCCGGGTCCTCTGACTGCCGGTCCCCTCCGCGAATTGCGCCGAGACGTCATAGCCCCAGCCCTCGTTGATGGCACCGCGCACACCGGCCACGACGCTGAATGTCGAGTTGGCAAACGCCTGCTGTCGTGGGCCGCCCTCCACATTGCGCCGGCCGATGTACAGCGGGACATCGCTACCGGCTGCGATGGCGCCCGCGTCGCAACCGATCGTCGGCAGCATGCCGGCCGGAAGCAGCGGGTTGTCGCAGTTGATGTGGTCCGTTTCGAAGAACACGCCGCCCGGGGCGATCTGCGCGATCGACTCGTAGTCCGTGAACATCAGCTGCGTGTAGACGTCCGCATGTTCACCGAACTCGTAGTGACCCGTCGCGCCGAGGCTGTAGCGGCTCTCCGGACGCTGGTAGTGATTGAGCGGGCCGTAATTGTACGCATCGGTGGCCGAACTGTAGTTCCGCATGTTGGCTGCGGTATCGGCGGTCAGGTAGTAGGTCGAGAAATCGGTGAAGAGTCCACCGGCGCTCGTCCCGGAACCGCCGCAACCGAACTGCACGGTTGGCGGCGTCGTGCTCAGCGTGCAGGCCGAGTAGTCGCGGTCGCCCTGCATCACTTTCTTGCTGTCGAACACCGTGGCGTAGGCGGTGAGGTTGCCGCGGCCGTCGCCGCTGTTGACGCCGACCATGAGCGACAGCTCCTTGCCCTCGCCGTCGACCACGCTGCTGTCCGGCAGCGCGAACTGGCTCGGGTTGGCCGCGGCTTTGGCGGCGATCACGTCGCGCAGCTTGGTCGCTCCGGGTCCGCTGAAGTCGTTCTCATGCCAGTAGAAGTTGTACTGGCTGGACACTTGCACGCCCTCGAAGTCCTTCTTCATGATGAAGTTGACGACGCCGGCCACCGCATCCGAACCGTAAACGGCCGATGCGCCGCCGGTCAGCACGTCGACCCGCTCGACCATCGCCGTCGGAATCTGGTTGATATCCGCCGCCGAGTTGGACACGCCGCCATAAGGCATGCGCCGGCCGTCGACCAGCACGAGCGTGCGGGGCGAGCCGAGACCGCGCAGGTTCAGGGTCGCAGTACCGCTGGCGCCATTCGCCACCGTCACGTTCTGCGCCGCAAAGGCCTGCGGCAACTGGTTGACGAGGTCTTCGATGCGGGTGACGCCCTGCGTCACGACATCCGCCGCGGTGACCTGTGTTACGGGTGTCGTCGACTCGAGATTCGCGGATCTGATGCGCGAACCCGTGACGACGATTTCACCCAGGTTTTCCTGCGCGAGCGCAGGTGCCACCCCGGCGGCCGTCAATGCACCCATGACGAGTGCGCGACGGACTGCCGTTGCGACCTGGTGTTTACGTTCCATTGCTTACGTCCTCCCGCGAACGGCCAAGCCGTTCTCTGGTTTGTTGAGTTGCCATGTCAACCAAAAATCCAAACGCCACCGTGGCGAAATAGATACGGTCTTCCAGCCACTTTGGATGGCGGCATCATAACAACATTGTCCGCGGTGGCAACAAGCGTTGCCAAATAGCAACGCAATGGAGTGAAATAGCGGAGAATGCGCTCCCCGGGTTTGGTTGTTACGACGCAACCTTCAAGATGAAAAATGAATCGCGTGCCAGGATCGCCCGTCCCGTTGTTGCTTTAACGAGACACATTGCAGGATCCGAAAGGTCCGACAGGGCGCGGGAAAAGCGGAGCCTCGCGGCATCCATCTTCCACTTCCATGGTAAGAATAGCGGAATACTGCCCTATCCAGCCCACTTCATGGTGGAAAAGGACAGTACGCTGTCGGCTGCCGCATCAATTCCGGACACGTAGGGCGCGTGCGGCGTGTGCGGTATCCGGGGAGTCCGGCTGGAGGCCGGATGTCGTTCGCAAACTCGGCAGCGAAATCCGGTCGGATGGAGCCAGTCCGATGCTCCGGGCCGTTCCCGCTAAAACCTCGAGCACCGCGACGACCTTTCCCCCGGATTCGATCGGATCGAGCGAGAGAGGCTTCGCATTGGCCGCGACGCGCAGGACCTCGCCCGCCGGGTCGATGAAGACGAGATCGAGCGGCAGGTAGGTGTCTTTCATCCAGAAAGCGACTTCCTGCGGGAAATCAAACAGAAACAGCATGCCCCGATCGGGCGCCAGCTCGCGGACGAACATCAGGCCTCGTTCCCGGCTCTCGTCATCCGCCGCGATCCAGACGACGAAGCGATGCGTTCCGCTTGCGGTCACGGCCTGGATTTCGGCCTGCCGGAGTCCCAGAAACCGGGGAGACGACGGGGCGAGCGTGCTCGCGCAGGAGCAGATCAGGACCGCGCAGGCCGCGAGCCCGGCCAGCCCTCTCATCGGCTCGCCGCCGCGCTGGACACCGGCGCCCCGTCATCCTCTCGGAATGTCACGAGTCCCGCGAAATCGAATCGGGTCAGCAGGACCGCGCCTTCACCGTCCACGGCCCGTGCCGGCGCGACGCAAAAGCCGCGCGCACTGACCCGGAAACTGCGTGCGGGCAGGGAGCGGTCCGAAAGCGCCTGCTGCTCGACGTCGTCGAAAACGCAGCGGTTGTCGCCCTGGGTTCCGTAGATCCGCTCACCTGCGCCGTCGAGCAAGGTCACGTTCACGGGAACGCCGTGCCCGGAGGCGCCGATGCCGAGCTCGGGCGCGGCGAAGACGACCGCGAGCTCTCCCCCGGGCAGTGAACCGGCGAATCGGAGCCGCAGGCCACGGCCGTCCGGCCGCGACATGCCCGTGCACTCGAGCGCCGGTTCCCGCCAATTCACATCCTCTTCGATACTGCCGCGCAGCCGCATGGTGAGAAACCCGTCATGACCGGGTAGGCAGCGCGGGGTGGGCGGCGCCTCCGCCGCCAGGGCGGGTTGCCCGAGCAACAGCAGCAGGGCGGCGGCCGTCATGCGCGGTGCGCCCGCTCAGCCGGCATCCGCGCGCGCCACGAGGAGGTGCTTTGCGAGCGTGCCGTGGCCGCGGCCGATGCCCCGGATCAGGTGCATGAAAGCCGTCAGCAGCAGGATGCCGGCGATCAGCAGGAAAGGCGCGGCGAGGGGGGATGGACCGAAATAGATCGACTGGTCGTCAAGCGTGATGCCGCCGCTGCCGATGCCGGCCGCGAGCAGCATGCTCGCGATCGAACCGCCGACCAGACCGATACTGACGCTGATTCCGACCGTGGCGATCATGAAGTAGAGGATGCCAAGCGGCAGCATCAGCAGGAAGTAGAACATCGTCGTCCAGGTGCGACGGTCGACCAGCATCTGCTTGATTCGCTCGAGAATCGGGATGCCCTTCGCGGGATAGAGCGGCCGGCGCGGCATGCGCTGGCCGAGGAGTCCCTCGACGAGACGGCCTTCCGCGAGCGCGAGAACCCGGGTGAAACCGACGAACAGCAGGAAGAACGGGATGCCGATGATGAGGAAAACCAGTCCTGCGGACATCGAGAGGCCCGTGACGGTCATCGTGAAGTAAAAGACGCCCGTCACGAGGGCGAGCAACATGTAGAACAGCGCGGTCCAGGTCCGGGAATCGCTGTAAACGCCGAAAAACCGGCCAAGCGCCGTGCGCGGCGGCTTGCGTGGCGGTGGCGCCAGCGCCGTGCGCACCTGCTTTTCGGTCGTGCGGTAGGCTTCGGCGACTTCCTCGGGCGCGCCATAGGTGCTCGCGATGAGCTCGAGCGTGTCGGCCTCGTTGCGTGACGGATTGGCCGTCACTTCCGCGCGCAGGTATTCCTCGGCATCGTAAAGCGCGTCCTGCACCAGCGCCGGATCCTCTCCGGCCAGCGCGACACGCAGCGCGGCGAGGTACTGCTCGATCGAGCGGGGGGCGATTCTTTCATTCATGAGGAGGCTCCATTCGCATCCATAAACCCATCCACGAAATCGCGTGTGCCGCGCCAGATTCCGCGCCATTCCGCCAGGGTTCCGCGCCCGGCCTCGGTAATCCGGTAATAGCGGCGCGGCGGGCCAGCGTAAGACGGCACGATGCGGCTGGCCAGCAGGCCGTTGGCCGAGAGCTGGCGCAGCACGGGATACAGGGCGCCTTGTTTCACCGGCGAGGTGCCGGCCGCGAGATCCTGCAGGCGCTTGGCGATCTGGTAGCCGTAAAGATCTTCTTCGGCCTGTTCGAGGACGGCCAAGAGGACGAGTCCGACCAGCCCGGCATTGAGCTCGCGCTGGAATTTCTGGGCCAGGCGCTCCTGTTCCTCTTGGCCCTGTTCGGCTTTCGGAGCAGTATCCACACCCACAGACGATTACCTGTTTCACAGCGTTATGAAGTGTATGTTACTAGTAAGTTAATACTAGTCAACAAATCCTTTCGAAAGAGTTGCCATCTCAGGCAAGGTTCGAGGACCCATGCGAAATCTGCTGCCCGCGGTCGTCGGCTGCCTCTCACTGGCCGGGTGTGCGGGTATCCCGCGCGACCTGGAAACGCCCGCCATTTCCTTCGTCGGCTTGCGGACCCTCGAGGCGTCGGTCTTCGAGCAGCGGCTCGAAGTGCGCATGAAGGTCCGCAACCCGAATTCGATTGAATTGCCGGTCAATGGGCTGGATGTCGAGATCGAACTCGCCGACGAGCCATTCGCGCATGGCGTCTCGGTACGCCAGTTCGTGGTTCCGGCGCGCGGCGAGGCCGAGTTCGACATGAATGTCACGGCCAATGCTGCGACCGCTCTCCTCAAGATCGCAGGCAGCGACCACAAGGGCGAGTCCGTCGGATACCGGCTGAAAGGCAAGCTCTCCACGAAGATCGGCTTGCTGCGGACGATTCCCTTTGACGAGAAAGGAACGCTTCCGGTCGCGGAACTGCTCGGCAAGCGGCGAAAGGGCGGTTGAAGCAGCAGCAAGAATCGGGTTGCCGCGGGCACACCGCGGCTTCACTCTGGCGCCATGAACGAAACCACGAATTACCGCCGCATCGAACGGGTCATCACGCATATCGACCGGCACCACGAGCGTCAGCCGGACCTTGACGAACTGGCGCGGGTCGCCGGCCTTTCCGTCTTTCATTTCTCGCGGGAATTCCGACGCTGGGCCGGTTTGTCGCCGACTCGCTACCTGCGCACGCTGTCGTTGTCGATAGCCAAGCAGGAGCTCGACGACAGGAGCTCCGTGCTGGCGGCCGCCTGGGCGGCAGGAATGTCGGGCGGCGGCCGGCTGCACGACCTGTTCGTCCAGTTCGAGGCCGTGACGCCCGGCGAATACAAGGCCGGCGGCGCGGGGCTGCGCCTGCGCCATGGATTCGCATCGTCGCCATTCGGGCGCATCCAGGTGGCGGCGTCGGACCGCGGGATCGTCTGCCTGGCGTTTGTGGACGGCGGCGACGCGCAGGCGTTCGCTACGCTCCAAGGGCGCTGGCCGCGTGCGACGTACACGCGCGACGACGCGGTGGCGGCAGGTATCGCGCGCCAGGTTTTCGTCGTGCGCGAGGGTCGCATCGTGCTCGCGCCTGCCGGGACGAATTTCCAGGTCAAGGTGTGGCAGGCGCTGCTCGATCTCGGGGCGCGCGGCCCGACGAATTACGGCGCCCTGGCGAAAGCGATCGGAAGTCCCGGCGCGAGCCGCGCCGTGGGACAAGCCGTCGGCGCCAATCCCGTGGCCTGGCTGATTCCCTGCCATCGGGTCCTGCGCCGCGACGGCGCACTCGGCGGTTATCACTGGGGCGTGGAGCGCAAGCGGGCGATGCTCGCCTGGGAGCACGCAGCGCAACTGAAAGGAACGGCCTAGCCGACGACGAAGGGGCCGCACCCCTTCATATTCGCGAAGGGGTCCGGCCCCTTCGCGAATATGAAGGGGTGCGGCCCCTTCACGTGTCGGTGTCGTCGGGTCCCGGAGCTTCGTCGGGCCCGGAGTCGCCCGGCGCCTTACGGGCAGGAACGAGCATCTGGAGCATGCCTTCCTGCATCCGTTGCCACATATCCATGTTCTGGCGGGTGAGCTCGGCCATGGCGTTCATGGGCGGCGGGGCACTGGTCAGCATCTGCGAGATCTGCTGCTGCACGTTTTCCTGTTGTCGCATGAAGGCCGCCACGCTCTGCTCGAGGTAACCCGCCATGAAGTCCTGCATCGGTCCGCCGTAGTAGCGGATGATGGACTCGAGGAGCTGGGTCGTCAGGATCGGCTTGCCGAACTGTTCCTGCTCGGCGATGACCTGGAGCAGGATCAGGCGGGTGATGTCGTCACCGGTCTTGTCCTCGACGACCCGGATCTTCTCCCCTTTGACGATCAAATCGCGGATGTCTTCGAGCGTGACGTGCTTACTGATGGAGGCGTCATAGAGCCGCCGGTTGGCGTACTTCTTGATCAGCCGTTCCTTGGTCATGGCCAAAGTCTACCGGATCATGCTGCAGTGCGTTGATGCACTGCGGCATGGACATATTCCGGCGGTTACGGACGAAAAAAAGACGGCGGCCTGGAGGCGCGCCGTCCCGAGGGGATGGATGGAATCCGGTCAGGCGGCTTTCTTGGCGCCCTTGGCGGACTCGGAAACCGTCTGGTCAAACCACTTTGTCATTTCGGCCTGGTGCTCCGAGGAGAGCTTGATCAGGTCCTGCGAGCGCTGAGTCGCACGCTCGGCGAACTGGGTCGACAGTTCGATCTGGCGGGCGGTCAGGTCGTTGAAATCACGCACGGTGCCCGCGAGCTGAAGCTGCCGCAGCGAGAACTCGAGCACTTCGCCCGCAAAGGCGTACTGCTGGCGCGCAACGCGCTCAAAACCGGCGAGCGAGAGCTCGTTCCACTTGACGGCAGGGGCAAAGGCCTTCTTGCCGGCGTCCATGAAAGCGTTGAAATCGAAGGTCGGGTTGGTCATTTCTGGCATCCTTGAATATGAAGGGTCATTCCGCGATGGGCGATATTGTAACGATCTTTATATTGCAGTGCAACACGCGCTGAGTCCGATCTCTGATTCGGCGTCCAGATCGTCATAAAATATATATAAAACAAAAGTTTATGCACAAAAAGGATAACTCTGCACAATCGGATTCTTCGACTGAGATTTTGCAACGCACCCGGGAGAATTGGATGCGCCAGA
Organism: uncultured Gammaproteobacteria bacterium; assembly: GCA_963738285.1. Taxonomy (GTDB): domain Bacteria; phylum Pseudomonadota; class Gammaproteobacteria; order Steroidobacterales; family Steroidobacteraceae; genus SCUD01. The sequence goes on from CAVTVX010000016.1 coordinate 188,258, forward strand.
CGCAGCAGTGGCTCGCGGAATATGTCCAGGGCTATGCCGGCATCGCCTCGGTCTTCACCGGCCTGCCACAGCCGGTGCAGCCCGGCTTCGATGCGCTGCGCGCACCGCTCATGGAACACTATCGAAGGCTTTTCACGCCGGTGGAAGTCCCGGCGGCCGGCGCGGATGACGCGAAGGCTGGCCCGGCCTGGCTGCGTTGCCAGCAGGCCGGGGAGCGCTACGCGCGGCAAGTGACGGCCATCGCGACCGACGCCTGCGAACGTCTTGGCGCGTCGCTCGCGGCATCCGGGCCCGAAGCGCCACCCATCACGAGCCTGCGCGAACTGCATGCGCTCTGGATCCATTGCGGCGAGGCGGCTTACCTGGCGGCAGCTCACCGCGAGGAATTCTCCGCTGCGCAGGCCGAGTGGCTCGCGGCGCTGGTCGAGCTGCACGCCGGGACGGCGCCAAAATGACGCGCCTCGCGCTCGATCCGGCACGCGTCGCGGCAGAGATGGCAGACTTCAGCGCACGGATGGCCCGCGTGTCGCAGCAATTCGCGACCATCGACGTCCACACTCACGCCGGTTCGCCACGGGCGGAGGTCTTCCGGCAGGACAAGACAGTCCTGTGGCGTTACGCCCGAACTGTTGAAGACGCGAACCTGCCGCCGCTCGTCATCTGCTACGCACTCGTCAACCGGCCCGACATGTTGGACTTGCAGCCGGATCGCTCCCTGATTCGCGGTCTACTGGCTCGCGGCCTCGACGTCTACCTCGTTGACTGGGGTTACCCCGACTCCGGCGACAGCCGCCTGTCGCTCGACGACTATGTCAACCGCTATCTCGGCGCCTGCATCGACCATGTGCGCCGCGCGCATGACATCGGGTCGGTGAACCTGCTGGGCGTCTGCCAGGGAGGCACGATGTCGGTTTGCCACGCGGCGCTGCATCCGGCGCGTGTCAGGAACCTCGTCACGATGGTGACGCCGGTCGACTTTCATACGGACGAGAACCTGCTGTCGAAGTGGATCCGGCGGGTGGACGTTGACCGCATGGTCGAAGTGCTCGGCAATGTCCCGGGCGAACTGCTGAACGCGGCATTCATGGCGCTGATGCCGCTGCGGCTGACGGCGCAGAAATACGCCGGCCTCGCCGACATCGCGGAAGATCGCGACGCGCTGTCCAACTTCCTGCGCATGGAGCGCTGGATCCACGACAGCCCCGACCAGGCCGGCACGGCGTTCCGCGAGTTCGTCCGCGAGTTCTTCCGGGAGAACCGGCTGGTTCGCGGGGGGCTCGAAATCGGGGGGCGGCCGGTCGACCCGGGGGCGATCCGCTGCCCGGTCCTCAATGTTTATGCAACGCAGGACCACCTGGTGCCGCCTTCCGCATCGCGGCCTCTCGCAGCGCTCACGGGCAGCCGAGACTACCGCGCGTTCGAATTCGACGGCGGGCACATCGGCATCTACGTGAGCCGAAGCGCCCAGGAACTCCTGCCACGGACGATCGCCCAATGGCTCGAAAAGCGCTGACGCGCGACCCGGATCTCCATCGGTTAGCATCGACGAAATGAGTGCGAATCTGCCGCGGCCGGCCCGCGCCGTGCTGTCGTTCCCGGTCCTGCTGTTGGGTTTCCTCTCCGGCTGCGGAGACAACCCCGGGGCCGACGAGGCCCCGCCTGCAACCGCCGTCATCACGACGACCGTCGTGCCGGTCGAATGGCGTGACACGATCGAGGCACTGGGCACCGCGCGCGCCAACGAGTCGGTGACCCTGACCGCGAAAGTCAGCGAAATCGTCCGCAAAGTCGCCTTCGAGAGCGGCGACGTCGTTCGTGCGGGCGACGTGCTCGTGGACCTCTCAAGCGGCGCGCAACTCGCCGGGCTGGAGGAGGCTCAGGCCGCATACCATGAGGCTGAGCGCCAGCTGAAGCGCCAGCAGGAACTGGCCGACAGGCAACTCGTATCGGCGAGCCAGATCGACACTCAGCGCGCCGCGCGGGATGCGGCGCTGGCCCGCATGAACGTCGTTCGCGCCGCGCTTGCGGACCGCGTGATCACGGCGCCGTTCGACGGCGTCCTCGGCCTTCGGCAGGTGAGCCGGGGCTCGCTCGTGACACCGGGCACGGCGATCGCGACGCTGGATGACGTCTCGGTCATCAAGCTCGATTTCTCGGTACCCGAGCGGTTCATCTCGATGCTGGCGCGGGGGCAGGACATCGCCGCGCGCAGCGAGACCTACCCCGGGCGGGATTTCGCGGGGACCGTGACGAGCGTGGACTCGCGCGTCGATCCGGTCACGCGGTCGGTCACGGTGCGTGCGGCGGTGCCGAATCCGGACCGGCTCCTGCGTCCAGGAATGCTGATGTCGGTCGTGCTCTTCCGGGCGCCGCGCAGCGCGCTCGTCGTCCCCGAGATCGCCGTGATGCAGGTCGGCCCGGAATCGTTCCTCTTCCGCGTGAAGGCCGACAACACGGCCGAGCGCGTCAAGGTGAGCCTCGGGTCACGCCGCAAGGGCGAGGTCGAGGTCGTGCAGGGCCTCGCCGCGGGGGACCGCATCGTGACCGAGGGCATCGTGAAACTGCGCGACGGCGCGAACGTGAGTTTCGATCGCACCGGGACGGCGGGATAACGTGGTCCTGTCGGACATCTCGATCCGGCGACCGGTCTTTGCCACGGTCCTGAGCCTTCTGCTCGTCGTGCTGGGCATGATCGCCTACACGCGCCTCACGCTCAGGGAGCTGCCCGCGATCGACCCGCCGGTGGTTTCCGTCGACGTCTCCTATCCCGGGGCCTCTGCCTCCGTCGTCGAGACGCGCATCACCCAGGTCCTCGAGGACTCGCTTTCCGGCATCGAAGGCGTCGAAACGATCGACTCCCGCAGCCGCAACGGCGAGGGCAGCATCAGCATCGAGTTCTCGCTCGACCGGGACATCGAGGCGGCCGCGAACGATGTGCGCGATGCGATCAGCCGTGTGCAGGACCGGATGCCGCCCGAGGCGGATCCGCCCGAAATCGAAAAGGCCGAGACGGATTCCGATGTCGTCCTGTGGCTGAACCTGAGTTCGACCCGCATGAACACGCTCGAACTCAGCGATTTCGCCGAGCGTTACATCGTCGACCGGCTTTCCGCGCTCGATGGCGTGTCGCGGATCCGCGTCGGCGGGGAGCAGCGCTATGCAATGAGGGTCTGGCTCGACAGTTCGGCGCTGGCAGCGCGCGGGCTCACCGTCACGGAAGTCGAGTCCGCCCTCGAACGCGAGAACGTCGAATTGCCCGCCGGCTCGCTCGAATCGTCGGACCGGGACTTCACGCTTCGCGTGGAACGCGGCTACCGCGACCCGGCCGATTTCGCCCGCATGACGCTGGCCAAGGGCCGGGATGGCTACCTGGTGCGGCTCGGCGACGTCGCCCGCGTCGAGCGCGGATCGCAGGAGCGGCGGGCCTACTACCGCAGCAATGGAGAGCCGAACATCGGCCTCGGCATCGTCAAGACTTCGACGGCCAACAGCCTCGACGTCGCGAAGGCGGCGCGGGCGCTCGCCGGCGAGATCCAGGAGAGCCTTCCCCAGGGAACCCGCATATTCGTCGCCTATGACAGCACCGTTTTCATCGGTGCGGCGGTCAATCGCGTTTTCCTGACGCTGTTCGAGGCGATCGCGCTGGTGATCATCGTGATCTACCTGTTCCTCGGCAGCGCACGGTCGGCGCTGATCCCCGCCGTCACGATACCCGTATGTCTCGTGACCGCGTTTGCCGCCTTGTGGCTGTTCGGATTCACGATCAACCTGCTGACGCTGCTCGCACTCGTCCTCTGCATCGGTCTCGTCGTCGATGACGCGATCGTGGTCGTCGAGAACATCCAGCGCCGCGCCGACCTGGGCGAGCCGGCGCTGGTCGCGGCCAGGCGAGGCACGTCGCAGGTCGCGTTCGCAGTCATCGCCACGACCGTCGTGCTGGTGGCCGTCTTCCTGCCGGTCGGCTTCATGGAAGGCAACACGGGCCGGCTGTTCCGGGAGCTTTCGGTCGCGCTCGCGAGCGCCGTCACCATTTCCTGTTTCGTCGCCCTGACGCTGACGCCGATGATGTCCTCGAAACTCGTGAGGCCGCATGCCGAGCCGCGCGGCCTGAACGCTTGGATGCACCGGCAGTTCAACCGGCTTTCGGACGGTTATCGGCGGCAGGTCGGCCTCACGATCGGAAGGCCGGTGTTCTTCGGCTGCGTGCTTGCCGCCAGCGCCGCGCTCAGCGTCCTGCTGTTCACGATCGTCCCGAAGGAGCTCGCGCCCGCGGAGGACCGGGGCGCGTTCGTCATCACGATCGAGGGTCCGGAGGGTGCGGGATTCGACTACACCGTGACGCAGATTCACAAGGTCGAAAACCTCATTTCCGCCCAGATCGGCGAGGGCAAGCCGATCCAGCGCATCAATACGCGGGCGCCGGGCGGCTTCGGCGCCAGCGAGGAGATGAACACGGGGCAGGCGATCATATTCCTTCAGGACTGGGACAAGCGGAACGAAACGACGGCGCAGGTCGTGGAACAATTGCGCAAGTTGCTGGGCTCGATTCCGACGATCCGCGCCCTGCCGCGCGTGCGGACCGGGCTCGTACGCAGCGGCAGTCAGCCGCTCCAGGTCGTGCTCGGCGGGCCCGACTACGCGGAGCTTGCGGTCTGGCGCGACCGGATGCTGGCCCGGATGGCCGGCAATCCCGGGCTGCGCGAACCCGATTCAGACTACAGGGAAACCCGCCCGCAACTGCGCGTCTCGATCAATTTCGAACGCGCCGCCGATCTCGGCGTCTCGACGGCGGAAATCGGGAGGACGCTCGAGACCATGATGGGCTCGCGCCGGGTCACCACCTTCGTCGAGGACGGCGAGGAATATGACGTCGTGCTGCAGGCGGACCGCGAGGATCGCGCCGCGCCCGCCAGCCTGGAAAATCTCTATGTCCGGTCCGGGCGGAGCGGGGAGCTGATCCCGCTGTCGGGCCTCGTGACGCTCACGGAAGTCGCCGAGGCGGGCAGCCTCATGCGCTTCAACCGGCTGCGCGCCATCACGTTGTCCGCGAGCCTGGCCCCCGGCTACACGCTCGGCGAAGCATTGACGTGGATGCGGAAGACCGCCAGGGAGGAGCTTCCGGAGGTTGCGCAGATCGACTACAAGGGAGAGTCGCGTGAGTTCCAGAAGGCGGGAGGCGCCGCGCTCTTCACCTTTGCGATGGCCCTGCTCATCGTCTATCTCGTGCTTGCCGCGCAGTTCGAGAGCTTCATTCACCCGTTCGTGATCATGTTGACCGTCCCGCTCGCGGTGCTCGGCGCGCTCATCGGGCTCTGGGTCTCGGGCAGCACGCTCAATCTTTTCAGCCAGATCGGGATCGTGATGCTGGTCGGGCTGGCGGCCAAGAACGGGATCCTGATCGTGGATTTCGCCAACAAGCTCAGGGACGAGGGGCGGCCGGTGCGGGAGGCCATCACCGGGGCGGCAGCCGTGCGGCTGCGGCCGATCCTGATGACCTCCATCGCGACGATCATGGGGGCGACTCCGCTGGTATTGGCAGGCGGACCGGGTTCCGCGAGCCGTTCCGCGATCGGTGTCGTCGTGATCTTTGGCGTCGCGTTCTCGACGTTCCTTTCGCTTTACGTCGTGCCTTCCTTCTATGCCTTGCTGGCGCCCTATACCCGCTCGCCGAAGGCACTCTCGCAACGCCTCGAAAAGCTCGAATCCGAAACGCCGGAGCTGAGCGGGGGCAGCTGACACGCGATTCCGCCGCCCGCCGGTGTCAAGCCACGGGCCGTCACTCAAGTTACTGAATAATATAAAACAATTTCTGAATGACCGGGGTCGCGGGTACCCCGGCTGGTAGAATCATCCGGCATCCAGCACGCCTCGCAGTTCCTGCGGGGTTCCAACTGCGGGGGCCCGCCAGGCGGTCTCCGGTGGCGCCCGGCGCCGCCGGCACGGCCTGCCGTCCACCCGGCGACGACTGAGGAGCAGCTTGGCGACCGCAACCCCGTATCGGCAGCTCGAGCAGGAATTCCGGCGGCTGCATGCTTTCCGGGGCGTGCTCGCGCTCCTGCGCTGGGATGCCGCGGTAACGATGCCGCGCGGCAGCGCCGATGTGCGCGGCGACCAGCTCGCCGCGCTGCAGGTCGAGTGCCACACCCTCCTGGTGTCGCCGCGAATCTCTCGACTGCTCGACCGCGCCGACGCGAGCGCCGGCTCGCTCGCGGCGTGGCAGGCCGCGAACCTCCGGGAGATGCGTCGCCTGCATGACCACGCCATCGCGACGCCGCCGTCCCTGATCGCGCGCATGGCGAAGGCCTTCGCGAGTGCCGAGGCTCGCTGGCGCGAGGCACGCGAGCAGAACGATTTCAACGTACTCGTCCCTCAGCTCGAGGAGACGATCAAGCTCGTGCGCAGCAAGGCCGAGCTCCTCGCCCAGCGCTTCTCGCTCGATCCCTGGGACGCGCTCGCCGACGAGTTCACGCCGGGCCTCCTGTCGCGCGACATCGAGGCGATCTTCACCCCGCTCACGCAAAGGCTGCCGGGACTCGTGACAGAGGCGATCGAGATCCAGGCCGCAGCGCCCGCGCTTCCGATCGAGGGACGGTTCTCGGCGAGCCGGCAGCGCGGGCTCTCGACCGATGTCATGAAGGCCCTCGGGTTTCCATTCGACCGCGGCCGCTTCGACGAAAGCGACCATCCCTTCACGGAAGGCGTGCCCGGCGACATCCGCGTCACGACGCGGTTCGCGCTCAGGGATCCGTTCCAGGGCCTGCTGGGCGCGCTGCATGAGACCGGGCAGGCGCTGTACGACCTCGGCCTTCCCTCGGAATGGGTCGACCAGCCGGTGGGGCAGGACCGCGGAATGGCCATCGAGGAGAGCCAGTCGCTGCTGCTCGAGATGATGATCGGCCGAAGCCGCGCCTTCGTCAGCTTTCTTCGGCCGCTGGTCGAGAAGCACTACGGGGCCGCCGGGCCCGAGTGGACGGAAGAAAACCTGTACCGCCACCTGAATCGGGTCGCGCGCGGAACCAATCGAATGGATGCCGACGAGCTCACTTACCAGACCCACATCTGGATGCGCTACGAACTCGAGCGTCGGCTCCTGTCGGGGGAACTCGCGGCGAGGGACCTGCGCGACGCCTGGAACGGGCTGTCCGCCGACCGCCTTGGACTGGTGCCGGCGACCGACGTCGAGGGCTGCCTGCAGGACATCCATTGGGCGATCGGTTATTTCGGGCATTTCCCGTCGTATGGCGTCGGCGCCGTCATCGCGGGCCAGCTGTGGGAGACGATTCGCGAGCAGCAGCCGGGAATCGACGCGGAAATCGCGGCTGGCCAGTTCGGAAGCCTGTTTGCATGGCTGCGGGAGCGCGTGCATTCGATGGGCGCGAGCATGGGCGTGCCCCAGCTCGTCCGGCACGCCACCGGCCGCGCTCTTTCCGCGGCGCCGGTATTGCGTTACCTGGAGCGCAAGTACCTCGCGGAAAACTAGAATGGCGGCATGATTCCGGCTCGACACGAAACTTCCGCGAATTTCCGGCGCCTTTCCGCGCGCATCCGCGGTCTGGTTGGCAGGGCGATATCCGACTTCGACATGATCGGCGAAGGCGATCGCGTGATGGTCTGCGTCTCCGGCGGCAAGGACTCCTACACGCTGCTCGACATGCTGCTCTCGCTGCAACGGGCGGCGCCGATTGCATTCGAACTCGCGGCCGTGAACCTCGACCAGAAGCAGCCGGGCTTTCCGGCACGCGTATTGCCGGACTACCTCGAAGCGCTCCGCGTGCCATATCATGTCATCGAGCAGGACACCTATTCGGTCGTGCGGCGCGTGATCCCCGAGGGCCGGACTCAGTGCGGCCTCTGCAGCCGCCTGCGGCGCGGTGCGATCTACCGCTTCGCGCGCGAGCGCGGCTTCACGCGCATCGCCCTCGGCCATCATCGCGATGACCTCGTCGAAACCCTGTTCCTGAACCTCTTCCACGGCGGCCGGCTCAAGGCGATGCCGCCGAAGCTCCGCTCCGACGACGGCGGCAACGTCGTGATCCGGCCGCTTTGCTATGTGCCTGAGCGGGAGATCGCCCGCTATGCGCGTGCGCGGGAGTTCCCCATCATCCCCTGTATCCTCTGCGGCTCGCAGCCCAACCTGCAGCGCGAAGCCATCGCTCGCATGCTGGCCGACTGGGAGAGCGCGAGCCCGGGACGCGTCGAATCCATCTTCAGCGCGCTCTGCAATGTCGAGACTTCCCATCTCGCGGACCCCGGGGCGTTCGACTTCGCCGGACTCGAGCGCGCGCCGCCGGGACGCGGCTCCTGAAGTGGCGCGATCGCCGCTGCCGAACAGCTACTGGATCGAGCCGGGGCGCGTACTCGCCGGTGAGCATCCGTCCGGCGCGAACGACGAGTCGACGCGCAAGCGGCTGCGCAGGCTGGCCGACGCCGGCATCGACTGCTTCCTCGACCTGACCGAGCCGGACGAGTTTGCCCCGTACGAGCCACTCTTCTCCGCGCCGCAACGCGGCCGCGGGACCCTCCACCTGCGGCGCCCGATCCGCGATCATGGCGTGCCGCAGACCGACGCGCACATGCGCGACATCATCGAGACGCTGGAGGCCGCGCTCGCAGGCGGCCGCTGTGTCTACCTGCACTGCCGCGCCGGAATCGGCCGCACCAACCTCGTTGCCGGATGCTGGATCGCGGAACGGGAAGGCGGCGAGGCCGCTCTCCTGCGGCTCAATCGCCAGTGGCGCGACAATGCGCGCTCCCGCACGTGGCCGACGATTCCGGAGACCGAGGAACAGGCCGCGTTCGTGCGTGGCTGGCAGCCATCGCGCGGGATGGCGGCTGCGGCGCCGGCACCGGCCGGTGCGACGCGGGGCACGCGCGACCGCGTACGCGGCATGCTGCTTGGACTTGCGGCCGGCGACTCGATCTGCCACGCGGCACTGGGCCTGCCTGCGGGTGCGTGGTCGGACCGGACCGCGATGGCGCTGTGCCTTGCCGACAGCCTCGTATCCTGTGGAGGCCCGGACGCTGCGGACCAGGTCGAACGCTATCGTGAGTGGCAGTTGCAGGGACGCTGGTCGAGCACGGGCAGCTGTGTCGGCATCAGCGCGGCAACCGTCCGTGCGCTGGCCGCGGCGCAGTGGACCGGAAATCCCTATGCAGGATCGCACGATCCGGCGCATGCGGAGGCGGAGCCGCTCGCGAGAATCGGCCCGGCCGTCGCCTGGTTCCGCGACGCGCCGCTGCCGGGTATCGACGCGGCCGTCAATTGCGCGCGCGTCACGCATCAGGCGCCGCTGACGCTGGACGCCGTGCGCTTTTTCGCCGCGCTCCTCGCCGGCGCCTTTGCGGGCACCGCCAAGGAGGCGTTGCTGGGGGACGATTTCAGTCCGGCGCCGGATGGCTGGCGCCCGGATACGCTGAGGTCCCCGATTCGCGAACTCGCGGGCGGGGCCTGGCGCGGCCGCCGGCCGCGCCGGACGTTGCGGGGAAAGCTCGCTTCGGTCGCCGCGCTCGAATCGGCGCTCACGGCCTTCGAGTCCGGCGGCAATCTCGGGCAGTGCCTGGAGGCAGCGGCCTCGCGCCCGGGCGACGCGCGCACTGTGGCCGCGATGGTGGGTCAACTCGCGGGGGCGCACTATGGCGCATCCGCGCTCCCGGACGGGATGAGATCCAGCCTCGTGCGCAGCGCGGAGATCGAGGCGCTTGCCGATGCGCTCTACTCCCGGGAATTGGCCGGGGCCACCCGATGAAGCGGCGCCGCCTGGACTGGGCGCGGTTGCCCGACGAGAGGCTCCTCGAGCGGCGCATCGCCGGCCTCGGGCTCTCGCTGCGCGGCACGCACCTGGCCGGGGCGATCCGGCGTCTGCACCGTGAGCTCGAGGCGCGCGGAGTCGCGCTCCGGCCGCACTGCTGGGTCGCGCTCGAATGGTTCTCGCCCGACGGCGTTCCGGGCATCGCCGTGCCTTTCTACCTGCTGCACCCGCGATTGCGCGCGCTGCAGCGCCGATTCGCCGGCGAGGCCGAGGGCGGCGGCGAGCGCGAGCTCATGCGCATCCTGCGCCATGAGGCGGGCCACGCGGTCGACAGCGCCTATCGGCTGCGGCGTCGTGCGGCCTGGCGCGCAACATTCGGCCAGGCCTCGCGGCGATACGTGACGATCTACCGGCCGCGCCCGGGAAGCCGCCGCTACGTCCAGCACCTGGCGGGCTGGTACGCCCAGAGCCATCCCGCCGAGGACTTCGCGGAAACCTTTGCGGTCTGGTTGGCGCCTCGCTCGGACTGGCGGCGGCGCTACGCGGGCTGGCCCCAGGCGCTTCGCAAGCTGCGCTACGTCGAGGCGCTGATGGCCGAATTGCGGGGCCGGCCCGCGAGCGTGCGCTCGCGACAGGTCATTGACCCTGTGCGCGAGTCCCGGCTGACGCTCGGCCAGTATTTTCGGCGCGTCGATCGGCGCGGACGCGGACCCTCTGCGCCGCGCGTCGACGCAGCGCTGCGGCGACTGTTCGCCCCGATCGGAACCGGCCGTCGGCGGGCTCGCGCCGCCCGCCTGCTGCGCGAGGAATTGCCGCGCCTTCGGCGGCGGCTCACGCGTCGGCTCGACGTGAGCGCATATGTCGTTCAGGAGGTCGTCAACCGCATGATCGCGCGCAGCAACGCTCTCGACCTCCGGCTGCGCGGCACGCGCCGCGCCACGCGTGCTCCGCTCGAGCGCGCGGTTGCCGCGGAGGTCGCGCGCGCGATGCGCGACTTCGGGCCGCGACATTCGCTATGAAGAAGCTGCGGATTCTCGTGCTGGTCCACGAAACGCTCGTGCCGCCCGAAACGCTGAGGGGCGTCGACAAGCAGGCGGCCGCCGAATACCGCACGGAATTCGACGTCGTGAGCTACCTGCGCAAGTCGGGCCACGACGTGCGACCGATCGGCATCGGCGACAGCCTGACCGAGCTGCGTACGACGATCCAGGAGTGGCAGCCGCACATCTGCTTCAACCTGCTCGAGGAATTCGGCGGGATCGTCACCTACGACCAGCACGTCGTCGCCTATCTCGAGCTGCTTCGCCAGCCGTACACGGGCTGCAATCCGCGCGGCATGATGCTGTCGCGCGACAAGGTGCTGTCGAAACAGATCCTCGCCTACCATCGGATCCCGACGCCGCATTTCGCCGTCTTCCGCCGCGGCGCCGCGATCCGCATCCCGAGGGCACTGCGCTATCCCCTGTTCGTGAAGTCGGCCACGGAGGACGCCTCGCTCGGCATCTCGCAGGCCTCGGTCGTGGAGGACGCGGCGCGGCTCTCCGAGCGCATCGAGTTCATTCACCAGCACACGCAGTCGGATGCCCTGGTCGAGGAATACATCGATGGGCGCGAACTCTATGTCGGCGTTCTCGGGAACGACCGGATCCGGACTCTGACGCCCTGGGAATTCATCTTCGGGGAGCTGAAGGCGGGGCGAGCGGCAATCGCGACGCGCAAGGCCAAGTGGGATCGCGCCTATCAGAAACGGCACGGCATCACGAGCGACGAGGCGCAGGACCTGCCGGCGGGCCTGGCCGAAAGGCTCGGTCGCCTGGCACGCCGCATCTACCGGGCGCTCCACATGACCGGCTACGCGCGCATCGATTTTCGCGTGCGCGAGGACGGCACGCCGTTCGTGCTCGAGGCGAACGCCAACCCGAACCTCGAACGCGAGGAGGATTTTGCGTATGCCGCGCTGTACGACGGCATCCCGTATCCCGCGCTGTTGCGTCGCCTGATCTCGCTCGGGCGGTCCTACCGGGCGGAGTGGCGGGAGGATTGATCGGCGGGGGACGGTCGCCTTCACTTCAGGTGTTGCGCCAGCCAGCCGAGCACTTCTTCGTGCCATTGCAGGCTGTTCGCGGGCTTGAGGATCCAGTGATTCTCGTCCGGAAAGAACAGGAAGCGGCTCTCGATGCCGCGCCGTTGCAGGGCCGTGAATGTCGCGAGGCCCTGGGAATAGGGCACGCGGTAGTCGAGCGCTCCGTGGATCACGAGCATCGGAGTCTTCCAGGCCTTCACGAAACCGGATGGGCTGGTTCGCTCGTGCGATTCGGGGTTCTCGAAATAGGGACCACCGTGCTCCCACTCCGGAAACCACAGTTCCTCGGTCGTGTAGTACATCGAACGATTGTCGAAGAGGCCGGCGTGGTTCACGAGGCAGCGGAAGCCGTCGGGCCAGTTGCCCGCGATCCAGTTCACCATGTAGCCGCCGTAGGAACCGCCGAGCGCGCAGGCGCGGTTACCGTCGAGCCACGGATATTTTTCGATGGCGGCCGCCAGGCCCTTTTGCAGATCTTCGAGCGGCTTGCCGCCCCAGTCGCGGCTGATCGAATCGGTGAATGCCTGCCCGTAGCCCGTCGAGCCGTGGAAATCGATGAAAACGACGCCGTAGCCGGCGCCCGCGAAGACCTGCGGGTTCCAGCGGTAACTCCAGGTATTCGCGAAACTCGACTGCGGGCCCCCGTGCACGATGAAGGCAACCGGATAGCGGCGTCCCGCCTCCCAGTTCCACGGCTTGATCACGTAACCGTACACGGTATCGTCGCCGGCGCCCGCGAAACGAAACTGTTCCGCCGTGCCGAACTTCACGTCCGCCAGCCGCAGGGCATTGACATGCGTGACCGGCCGCGGCGGTGCGCGGCCTTCAATCAGGAAGAGATCCGCGGGCGCCGAGAGGCCCTGCAGCCCGAGGACGATGCGTTCCCCCGCCACGTCGAACTCGGTGACATTGCCCGGCCCGGTGAGCCTGCGGCGCTCTCCACTCGACACGTCGATGGCCCACAGCGGCCGCTGGCCGAGATCGTCCGCAACCGCGTAGATTTCGCGGCTGTCGGCGGCGAACCGGAAACCCGCAATCGAACGGTCCCAGTTGCGGGTCGTCAGGCGGATCGCACCGCTCGCCGCATCGCGAACGACCAGGCGGAAACGGTCAGCCTCGAAACCCGGCCGTTCGGTCGCGAGATGCGCGAGCAGCTTGCCGTCGGGGGAATAGGCGGGTTGCGCGTCCCACGCCGGATTGTCCGGCGTCAGGTTGACGGGCGGGCGGCTGCCGTCGGCCGGCACGCGCCAGACGTCGAAATTCGTGGAAATCGGCTCGATTCGGCCGCGCACGCGCGCCGCGAACACGACCTGGGAGCCGTCCGGGCTGAGCGCGTAATCGGCGCGGCCGCCAAACGGTTTTGACGGAATGTCCGCATCGAGCGCGGCGGTCAGCGGCACCGGCTCGCCGCGCGCCCTGCGCTCCGGATCCAGCGCGATCGAGAACAGCTTCGAGACCCGGCCGTCCGCCCACTTGTCCCAGTGGCGAACGAACAGCTTGTCGTAGGCCTGGCCATGCTGTCTGAGCGAGCCGCGCTCCCCGAGGCGCCTGCAGGTGCACTCGAGGTCCCGGCAGTCTGCGAAGACTTCCATCGCAACGATGAGGCGGTCGGCGCGCGGAGAGGCGCGGAAATTCACGACGTCGAGCGGCAGCCGGGTGACCTGCATCGCCTCGCCGCCGCTGATCGGCAGGTACCAGACCTGGGGCGATCCCGAGCGCGAAGACAGGAAAAACACGCCGCTGCCGTCGGCCGCCCAGTCGGCGGAGCCGTCATTTTCCTCGCTGCCGGTCAACCGGCGCGGGGTTGCCTCCCTATCCAGGTCGAGCAGCCACAGATCCGTGCGGCCGCGATCCGCGGCGAGGTCGGTCTCGCGCAGCGTGTAGACGACCCGCTCGCCATCCGGCGAAATCGCGGGTTCGCTCAACCGCGCGAGTTCCACGAGATCGTCCGCAGTGAGGCCGCGCGGCGCCGGCGAAGCGAGCGCCGGGAAGGCCGCCAGGGCAGCGGCCAGCAGCATTCTTCGCATCATCGTCCCCCGGGCCACGAAACGATTCTAACAGGCGGCTGCGGCGGTCCTCGGCCGCAGGAATCCGAATACGCTCGAATAACTGTGGACGAAGGTGGCGCCCTGGACCGGAGCGATCTCCCCGGCGCTGAACATGCCGGCCACCGGAATGTCGATCATGCGGCGCAGCGTGCCGGAATCGTGTCCGCTCACGCCGAACATGTTGCGGCCGCGACCCGCACAGGCGAAGAGCAGCGCGGCAGACGGAGGCCGGGGGCCCGAAAGCGAGGCGGCCAGCCGCTCTTCGAGCTCTTCGGAGGCCGCGCTGCCGTCGCGCAGGTGGAATTGCACGATCGCATTGGGCGTGATCCTGGAGCCGACCCAGAGCGCACCGCTGTCCGGGTCGAGCCCGAGGACATTGCGCATCAGGAAGTCTCCGGCGCCGACCGTCTGGCGCGGGCCCGGCAACGCAAGTCCGATGCAGAGCGCGTCACCGAAGCGGGCGCGGTCGGCTTCGTCGAGCGTCGCAAAGAGTGACGTCAGCAATTCCTTCGGCCGGCGGCCGTCCAGCTCGCCGATGAGATTGTTGTCGCAGGCCGTCACGAACAGGGGGTCGCCGATCGGCCGGCACCCCTGCGCGAGCACCGCATCGACGACGACGTTGCCCGACAGCGCGAGCAGCATCCCGCCCGAACCGTGGACCTCGTCGCTTGTCAGCAGGCGCGCATTCCCCGGTTCCAGGATGCCGCTCGCGAGGCCGCCCACCACCGTGGATCCGGGAAATGCGCGATCGAGTCCGCGCGCGCAGGCCTCGGTGTCGAAAGTGGAAGGATCCGCGAGCAGGATAAAGCTGGCCTCGCTCTCGGGGCCCAGGTCGAGCAGCCGCCACCAGTTTTCACGCGAGGCCGAAAGCGGCGGCAGCGTCGCCTGCTCGAGATGGAGGCAGGTGAGCACGGCGTCGGGGAGCCGGCCGCAGAGCAGGGCGATGCCCGGTTCCTCTTCTTCTTCGCTGCCGCCGCCGATCAGTCCGCCGGCATTGCAGCCAAGCAGCAGGCAATCACCGAGATGCGGCCGCAGCATCTGCGGCAGCCGTTCGATGGCGGGGCCGTAGGCCGCCGATACGAACGCGACCGCGAGGTCTTGACCGCCTGCGCCCGACTCGACCCGCAACTGTTCGGCCGCATCGCCGACTGCCGTTTCGAGCTGGGCGCCGAGGCCGATGGCGCTGGTCCAGGACATTGCACGAGCCTCAGGCGCCGGCACCGACTTCCTCGTGCGGTATCACGGTCGTCTCGCGCCGTGACTCCTCGATCCAGTTGCCGAGGTGCGGGTCGGCGAGCGCCGTGTCGCGATAGCGCGAGGCAAGTTCCGAGAGCGGCAAGCCGTAGCTGCGCACGCGCAGCACGACCGGAGCGAACATGGCGTCAGCGACGCTGAAGCTGCCGAAGAGGCAGGGCCCGCGATCCCCATAGTCACGGCGGCAGCCGGACCAGATCGCATCGATACGCCGGAGATCCTGTTCAAGCGGGGCGGTCATCGGCACGCGTCGGCCGGTCGCGCGCGCATTCATCGGGCAGGCGGACAGCAACGCCTGAAAGCCGGAATGCATTTCGGCTGCGACTGAACGCGCCGTGGCGCGGGTAGCCGGGTCCGCGGGCCAGCCGCGCCCACCGGCGAGCTCGGACACGTATTCGCATATCGCGAGTGACTCCCAGATGCGCAGTGCCCCGTGGACCAGCACGGGCACCCGGCGCGTGGGCGATACTTTCGGTATCTCTGATTCGAACTCGGGCGTGCCGAAATCGAACTGCCGGACGGAGAATTCGAGGCCGAGGTGCCGCATGAGCAGCCATGGCCGCAGGGACCAGGAACTGTAGTTGCGGCTGCCGACGACCAGCGTAAGGGCGTTCATCCGGCCGAGACTGCGCGTCCCGGCCCGGAGGGTCAACCGGTCAATCGTCCTTGGGCTTGCGCGACTTGATCCAGGCCGAGAGCTGACGCAGGTCCTTTTTCTTTTTCCAATCCTTCTTGACCAGCAATCCGCTGTCGTAGGGATCGTAGCCTTTCTTCACGCCCAGCTGATTCTGCTGGATGCGTTTTTCGGTGCCGGGCGAATAGTCGTTGCTGAATGCGAGCGTCGGGTCGTCGAGCAGCCGGCGCATCACGTCGTCGCTGGTCGCGCCGCTGACGGGCACCCAGACGGCATTGCCGAGCTCGTCGAATTCGATGCGTCCGTGACCGAGGCGTTGCTCCTCGGCGTAGTGAGACATCTCCTTCGCGTCGCCGGATATCTTCCTGGACTTGTCTTCACCGGCCATTGCAGGACGTTAGCGGAGAGGCCAGGGCCAATCCGCGAAGGCATTCACATAATGGGGGTGCCCGCAGAGCAGTCGGCTAACTGGATGAATATACAGGTGGTCGCCGGCTCTACTCGGGCTTGCGGAATCGCAGTGTCTGGCGGTCGCTTTCCCCGATCGCGAGGTACTTGTCGCGATCCTTGTCTCCGCCCCGCAGGGTCGGCGGCAGGGACCAGACCCCATCCGGGTGGTCCTTGTCGTCCCTGTGATTCGCGTTGATCTCGCTCTCGCCGATGAGTTTGAACCCCGCTTTCGAGGCCAACGCGATCACATGGTCCGTGCGCACGTAGCCCGACTTGGCTTTCGGGTCCTGCGGCTCGTCGCCACCGGCGCGGTGCTCGACGACGCCCAGGATTCCGCCGGGCCTGAGGGCCGCGTACATCGCCTCGAACATCGCCTCCGCGTTGTCGCCGCCCATCCAGTTGTGGATGTTGCGGAACGTGACGACCATGTCGACGCTGCCGTCCGGCACGGGGTGCAAAGCATCCGGTGCCTGCAGCGCCGTCACTCTCACGCGGTCGTAGAGATCCGGGCGCGACGCGAGCTTGTCGGCGAATTTCTTCAGGTTGTCCTGCGTGTACTTGCTCTCTGATTTCGGGTCCCTGTCCGCCGCGATGTAGCGGCCGTGTTCTCGCAGGGCCGGGGCGAGCACTTCCGTGTACCAGCCGCCTCCGCCGGGCCAGATTTCCATGACGGTCATGTCCTGCCTGAAGCCGAAGAACGCAAGCGTCTCTTTCGGGTGGCGCCAGCCATCGCGGGCCCTGTTTTCCGCGGAACGATGGTCGCCTGCGAGCACCTTGTCGAGGGTCGCGAGCGTCGCGGCGTCCGTGACAGGCGGGGCCGCGGCCAGGACAGCCCCGCAGACGGCGAAGCAGGTGAGTGCACAAATCGCGGCACGGGCGAGTAATGGCGTCGATCTCATCGTAAGGCTCCTTTCCGGCGCCATCAGGCGGCGCCATCCGGTTCGAGGTATGTATAGCCCGCAAGTTCCGACTCGTAGAAGCGCTTGAGCGCCTGGCCCTCCGCGACCGAGAGGCCGCCGTCGCGCATCGCGCGTTCGCAGTCGCGCGCGAAGCGCGGGTAGAGCTCGCCCGGGTCGTACTGCATGTAGCCGAGCACGGCACTCGCACTGTCGCCCTTGACGATCTCCTCGATCCACCAGCCGTGTTCATCGTCGAGGCGGATGTGCACGACATGCGTGTCGCCGAACAGGTTGTGAAGGTCGCCGAGCGTCTCCTGGTAGGCGCCGACGAGGAAGGCGGCCAGGAAGTAATCCTCGCCCGGCACGAGCTCGTGCACTTCGAGCGAGCGCTTGATATCGCGTTGCGAAACGAAACGGTCGATCTTGCCGTCGGAGTCGCAGGTGATGTCCGCGAGCACGCAGCTGCGCATCGGGCGCTCGTCCAGGCGGTGAATCGGCATGATCGGAAAGAGCTGGTCGATCGCCCAGCTGTCCGGAAGCGACTGGAACACCGACATGTTGCAGAAATAGATGTCGGAAAGGATCGTTTCGAGGTTCTCCAGCTCCTCGGGAATCCTCCCGAGCTTGCGCGTCAGGTCGCGTACCCTGGCACAGGTTGCCCAGTACAGGCGTTCAGCGAGGCTGCGCATTTCTATGCTGAGGTAGCCCAGGCTGAACATCTGCTGTGCCTGCTCGCGGGCCTGTTGGGCGTCGTGCCAGCATTCTACGAGGCGGCGCTCGCTCACCGTCGACCAGGCGTCGTAAAGGTCTTCCACCGGGTGCGGCAGGCCGCCATCGCTGCCGCGGTCCGGTACGCTGAAGAGGTCGAGCCGGGCGGCGCCGAGCACATTGAACACCAGCACGCTGTGATGCGCGGCAATGGCGCGGCCGGATTCGCTGATGATCATGGGGTGGGCGAGCCCGCGGGCATTGCACACGCTCGCGACACGGTAGACGACGTCGCTCGCGTACTCGCGCAGGGAGTAGTTCGTGGACGACTCGAAACTGGTGCGTGAGCCGTCGTAGTCGATGCCGAGCCCGCCGCCGACGTCGATGTACTCGAGCCCCGCGCCGAGCCGCGCGAGCTCGGCGTAGACCTGGGCCAGCTCGTTGACCGAGTCCTTGACGCGGCGGATGTCGTGCAGCTGCGAGCCCGGGTGGCAGTGCACGAGCTTCAGGCAGTCGAGCATGCCGTGCGAGCGCAGCACCTCGACCAGCTCGAGTATCTCGGTCGTGAACAGGCCGAACTTCGAGCGGTCGCCTGCCGATTCGCGCCAGCGGCCCGCACCCTCGGCGGCGAGCTTCACGCGAACGCCGATCTTGGGGCGAACCTGGTATTTCCCGGAGTGGCGCAGGATGTAGCCGAGCTCGGAAAAGTTCTCAACCACCGGGATGATCGAGCGGCCCAGCTTGGTGGCGAGGATGACGGCCTCGATGTAGCTGTCGTCCTTGAATCCGTTGCATATGATGAGGCGCTTCGGGGCATCGCCGGTCATCGCCATTACCGCGAGGAGTTCGGGCTTGCTGCCGCATTCGAGCCCGAAGCCCAGGTCCGCGCTGCCGCGATAAACTTCTTCCACGACCAGCCGCTGCTGGTTCACCTTGATGGGAAAGACGGCGGCGTAGCGGTTGCCGTAGTCGTTCTCGGCGATCGCCGCCGCGAATGCGTCATGCAGCGATCGGAGCCGGTCGCGCAGGATGTCCGAAAAGCGCAGCACCACCGGCGCCGTGAGGTCGCGGGCGCCGAGCTCCCGCACGACCTCGTAGAGGTCGATCTCGCGTTCCCCGGAGCGGCCAGGCCTGCAAACGACGTGGCCTGCGGCGTTGATGCCGAAGTAGCCGCCGCCCCAGGAGCCTGCAGCGTAGAGCTGTTCGGAGTCCTCGATGCTCCAGGGCGAACGTGGCGTCACCGATCCGCGCGTCACGTTGTCCAACTCAGCCGTCCTGTTCGACCGTGCAGGGCTGCGGACGATAGCAGATCATGCCGCGCCCCGTGCGACCGGCCGCGCGGGATCGCGGATCCATTCGCTCCACGAACCGGAGTAGAGCCGGCCGCCGCTGACGCCGGCCGACTCGAGCGCGAGCAGCCCCTGGCAGGCGGTCACCCCGGAGCCGCACATGCAGATCGGGGCGCGTCCGGCCGACGCGCCGGTGCGCGCGCGCCACATTTCTGCGATCACAGCCGGCGAACGGAACCGCCCGTCCGCTCCCAGGTTCTCCGGATACGGCAGGTTGAGCGCGCCCGGCACATGGCCGGCGACCGCATCGAGCGGCTCGACGACGCCGGCGAATCGCTCCGCGCCGCGTACGTCGACGAGCGTTTCGCCGCGGGCGAGCGCCCGGGCGACGCCGGCTGCGTCTTCGAGGACCATTTCTGCCCGCACATGCGGGATGAAGCGGGCCGGCGCGCGCGCCGCGGTTCCGGTCGTGACCGGCCGGCTCTCCCGGGTCCAGGCCGCAAGTCCGCCGTCGAGCACGGCGACATGGTCATGGCCCACCCATTTCAACATCCACCACAGGCGGGCGGCATAGGTGCCGGGGCCTGCGTCATAGCAGACCACGTGCGTTTCGTTACCGATGCCGAGTCGCGAGAGCGTGGCTGCAAAATCGGCCGACGAAGGCAGCGGATGGCGTCCGGAACTCGCGGTGACCGGCGCAGCCAGATCATGCTCGAGGTCGACATGAATGGCGCCCGGGATATGGCCCGCGCGCCAGGCGGCGGCGCCTGCTTCCGGCATGCCGAGTTCGAACCGGCAATCCGCGACGAGCCAGTCCGGGTGCGACAGGCGGGGGGCGAGCTCCGCGGTCGAAATGAGTGGGGTGCGCAACCTTTTTTCCGCCGGATGCATCTTACCTGCGATGGACGAAATGCAGCAGACGGGGAACGCTCCGGCGCCGGCATCGGGGGAATCGCGCGGGCTCGCAGCGCGACCCGACGTCACTCAGGCGGAGCGCGCCTTCTGGCGTCAGGCGGTCGAAGCCGAGCGATCGCGGGAGCGCCGGGTACGGCCTGCGCCGTTTCCCTTCCAGCCGGCATGACCGGAAGGCGGCGCGCGGCGGCAAGCAGCGCGAGCATGATCGTCGTGCCGAGCAGGGCCATCGCCATGTCCTTCTGGCTGTCCCACACGTCGCCCTGTGTCCCGAGGTAGGCCTGGCCGAGGTCGCCGCCGAAGAGCAGCGCGGCCGCAAACTCGATCAGTTCGTAGACGACCGAGTGACCTGCCATGAACATGCAGGGCAGCAGGACGGCCCAGGCGCGGGGGTAGCGGCCGTAGCGCGCGAAGATCTCGACCGCGGCGGGCGTCACGAGCAGGCCGTAGATGAAATGCACGAAGCGGTCGTACTGATTGCGGCCTCCCGGCGCGGCGCCGCCGAGGGCCTGCCACCAGTCGGCATAGGGCACCAGCGAATAGGTGAAGTGCGCGCCGATGGCGTGGAAAGCGAAGAAAACGAAGAGGCAGGTGTAGGCGAAGTCGCTGAAGCGCAGGCGCCGCGCGGTCAGCACGAGGAGGGGAATCGCGACGAATACGATCGCGTTCTCGAGCAGCCAGTCCTTGCGGAAAAGCGGCTCGATCGCGAGCGCGAGCCAGATCGCGGCGAAGGCCGTGAACAGGAGGAGGGGATAGCGCCACGTTCTCATGGTTTTGCGGTACATTCTGCGCCCTTGCTTCCCAAGATAATGGATTTGCCGAAACCATGAGCGAGCACGCGATCCATACGCATTTCCCGGGCCGGCTGGTGTTCATCGGTTTCGGCAGCATCGGCCAGGGCGTCCTGCCGCTCATCCTGCGCCATGTCGGCGGGCTCACCGCGGACCGCATCACGATCGTGACCGCCGACGACGCGGGCCGCGAGGAGGCCGGGAAGTACGGCATCAAGTTCCTCAATCACCCGCTCACCCGCGAGAATTTCCGTCATGTGCTCGACCCGCTGATCGGGCGCGGCGACTTCGTGCTGAACCTCTCCGTCGACGTTTCGAGCATTGCCCTGATCAGGCTCTGCCACGAGAAAGGCGCGCTCTACCTCGACACCTGCATCGAGCCCTGGCCCGGCGGCTACACGGACCCGAACATCCCCGCGAGCCGGCGCACGAACTATGCGCTGCGCGAGGAGGTGCTCGAGCTGCGCAAGGGATGGACCAACGGACCGACCGCGGTCATCACGCACGGCGCGAATCCCGGTCTCGTCTCCCACTTCGTCAAGCAGGCCCTGCTCGACGTCGCGGCGGGCTGCGGGCGCGATGCCGGAGACCCGAAGACTCGCGAGGACTGGGCGAACCTGGCGAAAGAACTTGGCGTCAGGGTCATTCACATTGCCGAGCGCGACACGCAGGTCTCCAGCCAGCCCAAGATGCCGGGGGAGTTCGTCAACACATGGTCCGTGGACGGCTTCGTGAGCGAGGGCAGCCAGCCCGCGGAACTCGGCTGGGGCACCCACGAGAGGCACTTTCCGCGCGACGGCCGCCAGCACGACTTCGGGCGCAAATGTGCGATCTTCCTGATGCAGCCCGGCTGCGCCACGCGCGTGCGCACCTGGACGCCGGAGGCAAGGCATTTCCACGGCTTCCTGATCACGCACAGCGAATCCATTTCGATCCCGGACTTCCTCACGGTCCGGCAGAACGACCGCGTGCTGTACCGGCCGACGGTCCATTACTCCTATCATCCGTCCGACAACGCAGTGCTCTCCGTGCACGAATTCTGCGGGCACAATTACCAGCTTCAGGAGAAGAAGCGGATCATGATGGGGGACATCACTTCGGGTATCGACGAGCTCGGCGTGCTGCTCGCGGGACATCCGAAGAATGCCTACTGGTACGGCTCGCAACTGTCGATCGAAGAGGCGCGCCGGCTCGTGCCCTTTAACAGCGCGACTTCGCTGCAGGTCACCGTGGCGGCACTTTCCGGGATGATCTGGGCGATAGAGAATCCGGCCATGGGAGTCGTCGAGCCGGACGAAATCGACTTCCGCCGGAACCTCGAGATCTGCCGGCCCTACCTCGGTCCGGTCGTCGGCAAGTACACCGACTGGACGCCGCTCTTCGACCGCGGCCGGCTGTTCCCCGAGGACCTCGACGAAAGCGATCCCTGGCAGTTCAAGAACATCCGCGTCATATAACGAAGGGGACGCACCCCTTCACGAATGTGAAGGGGTGCGTCCCCTTCGCTATTCATACTCGATCGCCGTCACGGTGACGGTCAGGATCCCGCCGGGCAGCCGCAGCTCGAATGCGTCGCCGACGCGCTTGCCGAGTAGCGCGCGCCCGAGCGGCGAATCCATGCTGATGTAACCGGGTTCACGGTCGAATTCATCCGGTCCGACGATACGGTGGCGCCGCATGCCGCCGTTCTGTTCCTCGATCGTCACCCAGGCGCCGAAATATACGCGGCTCCGGTCGGATGGCGCCTGCGAAACGATAGTCAGCCCGTCGAGCCGCTGGCGCAGGTAGCGAACGCGGCGATCGATCTCGCGCAGGCGCCGCTTCCCATAAATGTATTCGGCATTTTCCGAGCGGTCGCCCTGGGCCGCAGCCTCGGCCACTGCGCGTGTCGTTCCGGGGCGTTCCACGAGCCAGAGTTCGTCGAGTTCGAGGCGCAGGCGCCGTGCCCCCTCGGGTGTCGCGTATTTCGAGCCCACTCCGGTCCTACGCATCATGTTCAAGCCCATGAATCATAAGTCTTTCCAGGCCGGCCGCGACCCGCGTCCCAAACTGTGGCCCGGTTCACGCAAGGCACCGGGCCCGCGGCGCTACTCTTCCAGCTGTGACTTCTGCTTACGTCAGTATCCCCTAGCGGACTTCCTTCCCTTCACCGAAAGTCCGCACTTGTGCCCCGGGCCAGAAACCCGGGGCTTTTTTTGTCCCCGCTACAATCGCCGCGTGACGGCGCCGCCCGCGTTCAAGGATCACTTTTCAGGGCAGTCCGGCGCGTACCAGAGGTACCGGCCGGATTATCCGCCCGCGCTCTTTGACTGGCTTGCAGCCGTATCGCCGGGCCGGCGCCTCGCGATCGACGTCGCGAGCGGCAACGGCCAGGCCGCGCACGGCCTGGCCCGGTATTTCACCGCCGTGATCGCAACCGAACCCTCCGCCGCGCAGCTGCGCGAATCGCGTCCGCACGCGCGCGTCGAATACCGCCAGGAGCCGGCCGAGGCAATTTCGGTCCAGGCCGGTTCGGCCGACCTTCTCGTCGCAGCCCAGGCGGCGCACTGGTTCGACTGGCCGCGGTTCACGGCAGAAGCGGAACGTGTCCTGCGCCCCGGCGGCATCCTCGCAATCTGGTGCTACGGTCACTGCAGGGTCCTGCCTGCGATCGACCGGCTCATCGGCGATTTTTTCCGCGATGTCGTCGGTCCCTGGTGGCCGCGCGAGCGGCGCCATGTCGAAGAGGGCTACCGCGATCTCGTGCTGCCATTTGGACCGGTCGAGGCGCCGGCTTTCGGGATGCATGCGCGATGGGACGTCGCCGCGATGCTGGGCTACCTCGACACCTGGTCGGCCGTGCGACGTTGCCGGGCGCGGACCGGGCGGGATCCGCTTCGCGTGCTCGCGGCGCCGCTTGCCGCGGCCTGGGGCGACGGACCGCGGGGAATTCGCTGGCCCCTGACGATGCGCGCTGGTCGCACCTGAATCACGGTTGGTCGCGCGCCGGAACCTGTCCGGCGCGCCACTGCCTTATACTCCGCGACTTCCCAGACTGGAGTTCCGGAATGTCACTCGGCAAATTGCTGTCCGCCGTACTTTGCATTGCGTTCGCCGGCGCCGCCGCGGCCGACAACACGGCCGCGCCGATGCTGTCCGGTATCGATGATTCGGCGATGGACCGCGGCGTCCGGCCGCAGGACGACCTGTTCCGTTACGTCAACGGCACCTGGCTCGCAAATACGCCGTTCCCGGCGGAATACGCGAGCGCGGGAATCGGCATCATGCTGTTCGAGAAAGCCCAGGCCGACGTGCAGGCGATCCTGCTGGAAGCCGCGGCGGCCGGCGACAAGGCGCAGCCTGCGATGCAGCGCCTCGGCGCGATGTATTCGAGCTTCATGGACGAGAAGAAGGTGGAAGATCGGGGCATCGAACCGTTGAAGCCGATTTTTGCGGAAATCGCGGCGATCGACGGGCCGACGGCGCTCGCGCAGTTCTTCGGCCGCGCCCAGGGTCGCGGCATCAGCGTGCCGATCGGAGTGTACGTGTCTCCGGATGCCAGAAACTCCGCGTACAACATCGCATACATGTCCCAGGACGGCCTCGGCATGCCGAACCGGGACTACTACCTGAAGACGGAAGACACTTATGTGGAATTCCGGAAGAAATACGTCGACTACCTTGCAAAGCTCCTGACGCTTGCCGGCGAGCCGGATGGCGCCGCGCGGGCCGCGAAGATCCTCGAGCTCGAGACAAAGCTCGCGACGGACCAGTGGACGCCCGTCGAGAACCGCGACCCGATCAAGACCTACAACCGCCAGAGCCTGCAGTCCGCCCATGAAGTCGCGCCGCAATTCGAATGGAAATCGTATCTGGCAATGAGCGGGCTTCCGGCCGGTGACTTCATTCTCCGACAGCCGAGCTATGCGACGGCGCTCGGCACCCACATGCACGGGGCCGACTTCGCAGTCTGGAAGGATTACCTGAGGGTGCGCACGATCGGCGCCTACGCGCGCGTCCTGCCCGCCGCATTCGTCGAAGCCTCCTTTGACTTCAATTCGCGCACGCTCCGCGGCACCGAAACGCTCCGGCCACGCTGGAAGCGCGCCGTGCAGGAGACCGACAACGCGATGGGCGAGGCGATCGGCCGCGAGTACGTCGCACGCCATTTTCCGCCCGAGGCCAAGACGCGGATGGTGGCGCTGGTCGACAACCTCCTGGCCGAGATGGATCGCGGCATCGACCGCCTCGACTGGATGAGCGACGCCACCAAGGCCGAGGCGCACGCCAAGCTCAAGAAGATCAACGTCAAGATCGCCTACCCGGACAAGTGGCGCGACTACTCGGGGCTCGATATTCGCTCCGACGACCTCGCCGGCAACGTCATGCGCGCGAACCAGTTCGAGTGGGAATGGCAGGCCGCGCGCGCCGGCCAGCCGAAGGACCCGACCGAGTGGTTGATGACGCCGCAGACCGTCAACGCCTATTACCAGCCGACCAACAACGAGATCGTGTTCCCGGCGGCGTTTCTGCAGCCGCCGTTCTTCAACATGCAGGCGGACGACGCCGCGAATTACGGCGCCATCGGCTCCGTGATCGGGCATGAGATCAGCCACGGTTTCGACGACCGGGGGCGGCAGTACGATGGCGACGGCAACCTGCGCGACTGGTGGACGCCTGAAGACAACGAGAAGTTCAAGACGAAGGCCGCGGGGCTCGTCGCGCAGTACTCTGCCTTCCAGGCACTGCCGGGGCTCAACGTCAACGGCGAGCTCACACTCGGCGAGAACATCGGCGACCTGTCAGGCGCGACGATCGCCTACGGCGCCTATACCCACTCGCTGGGGGGCGCCGATGCGCCGGTGATCGACGGCTACACGGGACCGCAACGCTTCTTCCTGGGCTATGCGCAGGCCTGGCGCACGAAGTGGCGCGAGGGGCTCATGCGGGAGGTCGTCCTGACGGATCCGCATGCGCCGAGCGAATTCCGCGCGAACGGCGTCGTTTCGAACATGGATGAGTTCTACGCGGCCTTCGATCTCAAAGAGGGCGACAAGCTCTGGCGGCCTGCGGCCGAGCGCGTCAAGATCTGGTGATCGGCGGCCCGCCCGGGGATAATGCGCGGGTCATGATCCGGCCCGCGCTTCGAATCGCAGTCCCTCTGCTGGCGACGCTCGTCGCCGCCTGCACGCCCTTCGAGTCGTTGTGGAAGAGGCCGCCGAAAACCGGGCAGCAAGCGGAGGCGCAAGCGGCGCCCACGCCGGAATTGCCCCTCGGCGAGGCGACGCACCGCTTCTTCGTCGCACCCGACCAGGACGTGGTCGGCCATGTCCAGGTGACCCGTTCCAGGCACCAGGATACGTTCGCCGACATCGCGCGTCGATTCAACGTGGGCTACACGGCGCTCGTGCGTGCCAATCCGGACGTCGATCCCTGGCTCCCCGGCGAGGGGACCGAGATCGTGCTTCCGACCGAGTTCATCCTGCCGGATGCCCCGCGCGAGGGCCTGGTGCTGAACCTCGCGCAGATGCGTCTCTATTACTATCCGAAGCCGAAGAAGGAAGGACCGGTCGAGGTCATCACGCACCCGATCGGCATCGGCAAGGTCGGCTGGGCGACACCCGAGGGCACGACCAAGATCGTCGCTCACGTCAGGGATCCGATCTGGACTCCACCGAGTTCCGTGCGAAAGGAGCATGCGAAGGATGGAGACATCCTTCCGCCCACGGTGCCGCCGGGACCCGACAATCCCCTGGGACGTCACATGATGCGCCTTGGTTGGCCGAGCTACCTGATGCATGGCACGAACAAGCCGCCCGCCGTCGGCATGCGCGCGAGCGCAGGATGCGTCCGGCTCTATCCCGAGGACATCGCGCTGCTTTTTGACGCTGTACCCGACGGCACGAAGGTCACCGTCGTCAACCAGCCGTACCTGCTCGGCTGGCGTGGCGACCGCCTGTTCGTCCAGACCTACCAGCCGTTCGACGACGACGAGCGCGACTGGTCCGACGTACCGAGGGCGTTGCGGCAGAAGCCGAAGAAGTCGAGATCGCCCCTGTGGAAGAAAGTCGCCGAACACGACAGGGCGATCGACTGGGAAGCAGTGCGGGCGGCCGCGGCCGATCCGCGCGGCATCGCGATATCCGTGGGCCCGGGAGCTGGACGCGACCTCGCGGCGACGATCGCACAGGCGCCGCGCGTGCGCGACGCCATCCCGGCCGGCGCGACCTGGAACGGCGTCGAAGATCAGTACGCCGGCGACCCGAAGTTCGCGAAGCCCGTCGATGCCGCGGGCACCAAGGCGAGCACCGGAACCTGAACCTGAAGGGGACGCACCCCTTCATATTCGTCAGGGGGACGTACTCCTTTGCGAATATGAAGGGGTGCGTCCCCTTCAGGTTCGGGCTGCGAGCGCGCAGGTCATCGATCCTGCGACCACCATCAGCGCGCCCGCGACCGAAAGCGCATTGAGGTGCTCGGCGGCGACGAGCGCCAGGCCCGAATGCTCCACGGCCCACATTCCACCGATCGTGAAGAGGGGCGCTGTCGCGAGGACCGCGCTGACGCGCGACAGCTCCCAGTGGTAGAGCGCCTCGCCGAAGGCGCCATAGGCCGCCAGCGTATTGGCGCAGCAGAACGCGAGCATGCCCAGCTGCAGCCCGTCGAGCCCGCGAATCTGCCCCGGAGCGCTCGTCGGCAGCATCACGAACGTCGCGCCGACATAGATCATCCAGAGCACCTGCTGCGCGGTGAAGTGCCTCAACAGCAGCTTCTGCGCGAGACCATACAGCGCCCAGGAGACTCCGGCCGCCACGGTGAGCGCCACGCCGAGCCCGAGACCCTGCGCCGGGTGTGCGAGCTCGGGCAGGCGTTCGTTGAAGAAGAGCAGCAGTCCCGCGCCGAGCACGGCAAACCCGAGCCATTGCGTTCGCGCAAACCGTTCGCGGAAGACGAAAACGCCGCCGATCAGGAGCATCAACGGCGCGAGCTGGATCACGACCTGGGTGACGGAAGGCGTCGTGTGGTCGAGTGCGACCAGGTAGAGGACGTAATTGCCGATCAGCGACAATGTCGCGACAAGCAGCAGGACGATCGCGGTACGTGCGGCGCCGGCAATCCGCGGAAGGCTGCCGCGCAACGCGAGAAAGACACCGAGGCCGGCCATCGAAACCGTGAAGCGCCACCAGACTATCGTCTGTGCGTCCATGGCCGCGAGCACTACCTTGAGCGCAATGGGCAGGACGCCCCATAACGCGGCGGTCGTGAGCGAAAGCGTGAATCCGAGCCGCCAGTTGGTGAAACCGCCCGTCATGGCCGATCATGATAGTCTGCGCGGGAGCTGGGGGAGTCAGCCGTGACGGAACGACTGGCCGGCATCGAGGTTCAAGAAGAAGCCGGTTCGGGGCAATCTATTGCGGAAGCGCCGACCGCCGTCACGGCATTCGTCGGTCGCTGCCTGCGCGGGCCCGTGAATACCCCGGTCCGCGTCTCCGGCTTCAACGAGTTCCAGCGCATCTTCGGCGGCCTGTGGCAGCCCTCCACACTGTCCTATGCAGTCGAGCAGTTCTTCGAGAACGGCGGGCGCTCGGCGATCATCGTGCGCGTCGCCAACGGCGCGCGCTGCTGCACGCTGCAGCTTCGGGCCGGCGGCCAGGCGCTGGTGCTGCAGGCGCTTGCCCCGGGTACGCGCGAGTTCCTGCGCGCCGCCGTCGACTATGACGGTATCGGAGACAACGAGGAGGACCGCTTCAACCTCGTGATCCAGCGCGTGCGCACGCCCGGCTCCGAGCACATCGAGGACCAGGAGATCTTTCGCCGCGTGTCCATCGTCCCGGACTCGCCTCGCTCGGTCGTGGCCGTCCTGTCGGAATCCGGGCTGGCGCGTGTGGTCGGCCAGCTGCCGCGGCTACGCCCGGACCCGACGCCGAGGCACGATCCGCGCGGCCTTGCCGGCTACGTCTTCTCGGGTACGGACGCCGATGATGGGGCGCCGCTCACGGACTACGACATCATCGGCTCGGCAGCGCGTGGGACCGGGCTCTTCGCGCTCGACGCGGCCGACGATTTCAACCTGCTGTGCATACCGCCGCTTGCGCGCGACGTCGACGTCGGCGCGAGCACGCTCCTCGTCGCAAACCGCTTTTGCCGCGAGCGCCGCGCGATCCTCTTCGTCGACCCGCCGCTCGCCTGGGACAGCGCGGCGAAGGCGCTTGCCGACATGCGGCACTGGCCGCTGCCTTCGGATTCGGCCTGCATGTTCTTCCCGCGCCTTCTCGGCTACGACAAGCTGCGCGGTCGCTTCGAAGCCTTCGCCCCGTCCGGTGCCGTCGCCGGCACGCTTTCGCGTGCGTCGGAACAC
The DNA here is from genome assembly GCA_963738285.1 of uncultured Gammaproteobacteria bacterium. Taxonomy (GTDB): domain Bacteria; phylum Pseudomonadota; class Gammaproteobacteria; order Steroidobacterales; family Steroidobacteraceae; genus SCUD01. The sequence continues at coordinate 217,413 of CAVTVX010000016.1, forward strand.
TGGCCGGTATGGACGAGCGCCTGCGCGGAGGATGCCGTGGTCCGCCCCGGGTTGCGTCCCGCCTGTGCCGTGGACGACGAACAGCGCAACCGGCTTGCGGCCGTCGGCGTCAACACGGTGCAGACCGTGCGCCGCCCGGGACGCGAGGGGCCGAAAGCCTGCACCCTCGCGGGCCCCGGGGCGGGCTCGGCCGACTGGCGCTCGCTCGCCGCGCGGCGGCTCGCACTGCTGGTCGTCAACAGCATCGAGCGCGGCACGCGCTGGATGGTCTTCGAGCCGAACGAGCCTCCCGCCTGGCGACGCGCCGCGCAGCAGATCCGTGATTTCCTGGCCGCGCTTGAAGCGCGCGGCGCATTCGAGAACCGCGAGCCCGGCGACCGGTGGTTTGTGCTCTGCGACGAGCACGTCAACCGCGAGCGTCATCGCGAACAGGGTATCTTCAACGCGATGTTCGGCATTCCCGCCCTGCGTCCCGGAGGATTCCACGCCTGGATCGTGAGTCACCGCGCGGGCGGCAGCCAGGTCCGGACCGTGAGCCCGAACCTCTTGGGCCTGCCGGATACGGGCCTCACGCAGGCGCTCGCGGAACTCGAATTGCCCGCGACGGACGGCCTCTAGCCGAAACCGCCGCCGCCCGGCGTCTCGATCACGATTTCATCGCCAGGCTCGACCTGCGCGGCAGCGCAGGCTGGCAGCAGGATGGACTCCCCGCTCGCGCGTCGCAGGCGGTTGATACCGGCCGCGCCGGCACCCCCGCCCGCAAGCCCGAAAGGCGCGATCCGGCGGTGATTCGACAGCACGGCGACCGTCATGGGCGCGCGGAATTCAATGGCCCGTACCAGGCCATCCCCGCCTCGATGTCGTCCGTGGCCGCCGGAGCCGCGGCGATAGCGGAACTCGCGGACCAGCACGGGGTGCCGATTTTCCAGAACCTCGGGATCCGTGAGGCGCGAGTTCGTCATGTGCGTCTGCACCCCGGAAGCGCCGTCGAACCCGGGGCCCGCGCCGGCGCCGCCCGCGATCGTTTCGTAATACTGGTGGCCGGCGTCTCCAAAGGTGAGGTTGTTCATGGTTCCCTGCGAGGCGGCGAGCACGCCGAGCGCGCCGAAGAGCGCGTCCACGATGCACTGCGAGGTCTCGACATTGCCTGCGACGACGGCCGCCGGCGCGACCGGATTCAGCATCGAGCCGCGATCGACGCGAATCCTGAGCGGCCTGAGGCAGCCTTCGTTCAGCGGAAAGTCGGCGTCGACGAGCGTCCGGAACACGTAGAGCACCGCCGCCGTGCAGACCGCGAGCGGCGCGTTGAAGTTGCCGGGATGCTGCGGCGACGTCCCCGAGAAGTCGACCACCGCACTGCGGCTCCTGTGGTCGACGCGCACGGACACCTCGATCGCGCTGCCGTCGTCCATTTCGTAGCGCAGGTGACCGTCGCCGAGTCGCCCGATGGCCTCGCGGACGCAGGCCTCGGCATTGTCCTGGACGTGGCCCATGTAACGCACGACGGTTTCGAGGCCCGAGCGCGCGATCAAGTCTTCGAGCTCGGCGATGCCGCGCGCGTTGGCCGCGAGCTGGGCCTTGAGGTCCGCCACGTTCTGCCCGGGATTCCGTGCGGGCCAGGGTCCCGACGCGAGCAGCCCGAGCAGCTCCTCTTCCCGGATTTCGCCTTCGTCGACCAGCAGGAAATTGTCGATCAGCACCCCTTCCTCCCCGATCGTGCGGGAGCCAGGTGGCATCGAGCCCGGCGTGGTGCCGCCGATGTCGGCGTGATGCGCCCGCGAGGCGACGAAGAACGACGGCCGAGGATCATCGCCGATGAATACCGGGCTCACGACGGTGATGTCCGGCAGGTGGGTGCCGCCGGCATAGGGCGCATTCTGCATCCAGGAGCGGCCACGGCGCAGCCCGCCTGCGTTCGCCGCGATGATGGCCCGCACGCTCGCGCCCATCGAGCCCAGGTGCACGGGCATGTGCGGCGCATTCGCGATCAGGGCGCCGCCGGCATCGAAGAGTGCGCAGGAAAAATCGAGGCGCTCACGGATGTTGACCGACACGGCCGTCGCCTGGAGGACGGCACCCATCTGTTCCGCCACCTGCATGAACCGGTGATTGAACAACTCGAGCTGCGCCGGGTCGGCGACCGTCGCGTCGAGCGACGCGGCCGCCGGACGTTCCCGCCGCTGGAGCGCAAGAATCCCGTCGCGCAGTCGCTCGGCGGACCACCCGGCCTCGACCACCGTCGTGGAATTCGGCTCGACGATCAGCGCGGGTCCCGTCACGATCTGGCCCGGTGCCAGCGTCGACCGGTCGAGCAGGGGCACCTCACGCCAGCCGTCGAACCAGGCTTTCACGCGGCATCCTGCAACTGCGGGCCGACCGGCGGCGATGGAACCGTCGTCCCTGGCACCCGCAACGACCGCCTCGACGCGAAGCGTCGCAATCTGCGGCGGTTCGGGTGGCGGCGCGAAGCCGAAGCGGCGCGTGAATTCCGCGCGAAAGGCCCGAGCGGCGTCCGGCAGCGGCGCGTAGGCGATTACCAGGGCCGTTTCCGTTCCCGGGGCGCGCAGCTCGAGCGCGCGCCGCAGCTGCACCTCGTCGAATCGCGCGCCCTGGGCGGCCATCGCGTCGACGAGCGGCGCCGTCATGGCCGCGAACTCGGCCTCGAGGCCCGCGTAGGACTCTGCGGTCAACGGCCGCTCGTGGCTCTGGCGCCGCATCAGGCGGTGGTCGGCGAGGCCGATACCCCAGGCCGAGAGGACGCCGGCGAGCGGGTGAATCAGGATTTCCGAGATACCGAGCGAGTCCGCGACACGGCAGGCATGCTGGGGTGCCGCCCCGCCATAACACAGCAGCGCGAACCCGGCCGGGTCGTGACCCTCCCTGATCGAGACGTGCCGGATGGCGCGGGACATGGACTCGATGGCGACGTCCAGGAATCCCGCCGCGAGCGTCTCGACTTCAACCGCCACCGCGCCGGCGGCCGGAATGGCCGCCGCCAGCGCGTCGAATTGCCGCCGCACGACGGCCGCATCGAGCGGCTGGTCGCCGCCAGGGCCGAATATCGCGGGAAAATTCCCGGGCCGGATGCGACCGAGCAGAACCTGGATGTCCGTGACCGCGAGCGGTCCGCCGTTCCGGTAGCAGGCCGGGCCGGGATTCGAGCCCGCCGATCGCGGACCGACGCAGAGTCGTCCGCTTTCGTAGGCAAGGCGGGAACCGCCCCCGGCCGCGACCGTATGGATGTTCATCATGGGTGCCTGGAGCCTTACCCCCGCGATGCTCGTCTCGAATCGCTGAGGCAGGACGCCGTCATAGAGCGCCACGTCCGTCGAGGTGCCGCCCATGTCGAAGGCGATCAGGCGTCGCTGACCCCGGCGTTCCGCGATGCGCGCGGTGGCAACGAGTCCGCCGGCGGGTCCGGACAGCACGGCGTTGCAGGCGCGAAACGCTTCGGCTGCGACCAGACCGCCGTTGCTCTGCATGAATTCCAGCCGTGCCCCGGCGTGGCGCGGGCCAAGCGCGGCGCGAAACGCGCGCGCATAGCGGGCGAGCAGCGGCGTCAGATAGGCGTCCACGACCGCCGTGTCGCCGCGGCTCACGAACCGGATCAGCGGCGAGACCTCGTGCGATGCAATCACCTCACCGAAGCCGAGACCGCGGGCGATCGCCGCTGCGCGCTGCTCGTGCGCCGGGTGGCGGAATCCGTGCATGAAGACGATCGCGATGTTCTCGATGCCACGGTCGCGCAGTCCTTCGAGTTCCTTCCCGAGCCGCGCTTCGTCGAGCGGCCGGAGCACCTCGCCGTCGGCCGAATGCCTTTCGTCCGCCTCGACGGTCTCGGCATAGAGCGGTGCCGGCAACTCGATGCAGAGGTCAAACAGCCGCGGGCGGTTCTGGTAGCCGATCGCCAGGGCATCGCGGAAGCCCGCGGTAGCCACCAGCGCGGTCGGAACGCCGCGGCGCTCAAGCAGCGCATTGGTCGCGACGGTCGTGCCGATTCGCACGACCTCGACACGCGCGTCGGCGCCGCCATCGCGGGCGAGCAGCGCGAGAACGCCCGCGACGCCGGGATCGGTTGCCGCGCCAGACTCGGACAGGCGCTTTTCGACGCGCAGGACGCCGTCGGGCGAGCGACCGATGATGTCGGTGAAGGTCCCGCCCCGGTCGATCCAGAATTGCCAGCCGCGCCCACCGACCATGGGGCTCAGGATAGCTTGTCGCCGGCGTACACCTTCCTGAGCCGTGCAAGTGCCCCGCCCGCGAGGCGCTCGCAGGCGTCACGGTATCCGATTTCGATCGCACGCCCGAAACCCTTCCAGTCGAGCAGGTCGAGCGATTCGAGCGCCGGGGTGATCAGCAGGTCGCTCTGCTGGCGCCGATCGAGCGTCGCGGTGGCGCTGTTCACCATGCCGGCCCGCCACAATACCTGCAGAATGTTCGGGCGCCGGCTTCCGGCGCGGCCGCGAAACAGCTTCCAGATCGACGGCATCTCGGTCGCCTCGACATCCGTCGTGAAGGTGCGGTCGGTACCGACGTCGACGCCGATCACGGGGCCGCGGCCCTTCGCACGCATGACATCGACAGGCAGGTTGTTCATCGCGCCGCCGTCGACATAGACCTCGCCGCCCTGGAAGACGGGGGGCAGGACGCCCGGGATCGCGACTGAGGCTCGCAACCATTGCCAGAGCGGGCCCTGCTGATGGACGGCGATGCGGCCGGTCGTCAGGTTGGAAGACACGCAGAAGAACGGCAGCGGCAGGTCCTCGATGTCGATGTCGCCCAGTTCGCGGCGCAGCAGCATCCCGACCTTGCGGCCGGACACGAGCGACACGAGCGGCAACGTGAAATCCGACAGCGGATTCGTATCGACGAAGCTCCGCTTGAAGCGTTCCACGAGCTCTTCGTCGCCCCAGTCCGCCGCGACCCCCGCCGCGAGGATGCCGCCCATGCTCGTGCCGCCGACCAGGTCGATCGGCACGCCGTGCTCGCGCAGCGCCCGAACGACGCCGAGGTGTGCGAAACCGCGGGCGCCGCCGCCCGAGAGCACAAGACCGACTGCGCGCCCCGTCAATAGGCGGACGAGGCGGTCATAGTCCGCCGGCGCGCGCAGGTGGTGATGGGGAACGCCCGGCAGGGCGGTCTGCCAGCGGGCCGCTGCTCCGTTGACGAACCCGTCCTCGTGCAACAGCAGGAGCTCGGCACGGCGCATCGTCCCGTCGAGCCAGTGTGATCCGGTCCAGCCGCCGTTCTCGGCGGCCGCGCGCGCCGCGAGCAGCACGACATCGGCCTGGCGCAGGCAGAGACGGGTCCACGGCGAGTCGCCCGCATCGGCGAGATAGACGACGAAATCATTGCGGGACTCTCGCTCGTGGAACCACTGCGGGCTGTGGCTGCCGGCGCGCTGCCTTCCGACGAGATCCACGCGACCGAAGTGCGCGAGCGCCTTGACCAGCCGCTCCGCGTGCAGCGTCAGGTCAATGCCGGCGTCCTGCGGGACCATGGCGAGGGTGCGCGGGGTCATTTGCTGCTCTCGGTTTGCGTCCCGGTCCTCCAGCCGCCGGACCGTGATGCGCGCGAGGCGCAGGATGGCCTCGGGATGACCGAGCAGCACGCGCTCGAACGTACCCGCAGACAGGGTCGCAAGCTCGGAGTCGCGCAACGCCCGTACGGTCGCGGTCCGTGGACGCGAGACGATCAATCCCATTTCGCCGACGGTTTCGCCGGCCGCAATGCGGCGGATCAGCTCGCCGCCGCTGCCGTAGACGCCCAGGCAGCCGCTCACGACGAAATAGACGGCGTCAGCGGGCGCTCCCGCCTCGAAAAGGACGCGCCCGCCCGGGAGCGACATCCATTCCAGCTCCGTGACGGCGGCATCGACGACGGTCTTGGGGAGGCCGGAGAACAGGGGGAGCGCCGCGAGCATCGCCCAGGGATTCGCCCGCGGGTCGATCTGGGTCCGGTCGTCCTCTGCGTCCACGGCATCGGGACCATAGCATGCAGCGTCGCGGCCGCTAGTATTTGCGTTCATGACTGTGACGGACCGCAAGCTGCTGGAGCGCATCTGGAAGGCGGTGGCCCAGATCCCGCGCGGCCGGGTCGCAAGTTACGGCGGCATCGCACGGCGTGCAGGCCTGCCGCGCCGCGCCCGGCTGGTGGGACATGCCCTGAAGGTCGCGCCAGCGAGCCTCAAGCTTCCCTGGCATCGAGTCGTCAATGCACGAGGCGCGATCAGCCTGCCGGCGGGATCCAGGGCGCACCGCACTCAACGCCGCCTCCTCGAGGAGGAAGGCGTCGTGTTCCGGAACGGCCGCGTCGATCTCATGAAAGGCGGCAGCCCGGATCTGGACGCGCTGCTGTGGCGCCCGCGTCGGGACTGATACCATCAGGCGGTTCGTAACCGGAGCGATGAATGGCGAGTCGTCATGTCGTGTTCTCGCACGGCTTCGAGAGCGGTCCGTGGGGAACGAAGATTTCCGCGATGGCGGAAGTCGCGAAGAGCGAGGGCTGGAACGTCGATTCGGTCGACTACCGCGGCGTGAATGACGCCCGCGACCGTGTGACGAGGCTTCTCTCGTTCTGTCGCGACCTGCGCGGCGACCTCGTGCTGGTCGGCTCGAGCATGGGCGGTTACGTGGCGACCTCGGCTTCCGCGCTCCTGCACGCGCGCGGCCTGTTCCTCCTGGCGCCGGCCTTTTACATGCCGGGGACCGAGCAGCTCACGGCGAAGCCGGCACCCTGCCCGAAGACGATTGTCCATGGATGGAAAGACGACGTGGTGCCGGTGGAGAACAGCTTGCGGTTCGCGCGCGAGCATCCGGCGACGCTGCATATCCTGGACTCAGACCACCGGCTGCACAGCGAGCTTTCGCTCGTCAACTACCTCTTCGAATATTTCCTCGTCGCGCTGGACCTGCCCAAGCGCCGCTGACCCGCAGCGCCACGGTTCCTGCGCGGCGGGCGCGGACCGAGGCGGCGGGCGGGTGGCGAGCGAACGACTAAGTTCGGGCGGAGCGAGCGAGCCAGCCCGCCCGGCGCGAAGTCCGCGCCCTGGAGAGCCGTGTTGCGATTACGCGCTAGACTTGCGGGATTGCCGAACGGGAGGCGCCGACATGCGCGATATTCTGGCGTGGGGAATGATGGCCTTGACGCTGACCGTGACGGGCTGCGGCAGCAGTGACGAGCCGAAAAAGAAAAAGGAAGAGCCGACGATGAAGGTCGAGGACACGGCGTTCGGGCCGCTGGTCGGCACGCCGAAGAAAGTGCAGGACCGGACGGATGCGGCTGCGAAGACCTACCGTGAGAATCTCAACCGGCGTCTGGAAGAGGACGAGGGCGCGGCGAGAAAAGACCCCGACGAGGACTGAGCGGGCCGCTCCTTGAACCGCACCCTGATGTGGATGCTGCGCGGAGCCATGCGCGTCTTCGTGCGCCCGGCCGTCGTGCCGGAAGACGCCCTGCAGCGGCTGCACGGACGCGCGCGGCCGCTGCTCTACGTGCTCGAGGAGCGCAGCACTTCCGACCTGCTCGCGCTCGAGATTGCATGCATGCGGGGGGGGCTGCGGCGTCCCGGCAAGCGGCTCAAGCTGCGGAGCCTCGACTTGCCGCATTCGGCGGTCGCGCTCGAGCGGCGCGCGGGAGTTCTGCGACGGCGCGCGGATCGCCGCATGCCACCGGAACTCGCGCATGCAGTCGCCGCGGCGGGCGCGGACGAGGCGCTCGAACTCGACATCGCACCGGTCGCCGTTTACTGGGGCAGGGCGCCGCAGCGCGAGAAATCCTGGCTCGGCCTGATGTTTTCGGAGAACTGGGCGCTGGTCGGTCCGTTTCGCCGCCTGCTTTCGATCGTGTTCAACGGGCGCAGCACCCTGATCCGCCTTGGCGAGCCGCACTCGATCAAGGGCTATACGGCAGCGGGCCCCGATGGTGCGCGCGGCGCACGCCGCCTGCTCAAGGACATGCGCGCCGAATTCCGGCACATGCGTACCGACACGCTGGGGCCCGATCTCTCGCGCCGGCGCGCGATCATCTCCCAGGTGCTGCGCACACGGGCCGTGCGGCAGGCCGTGCGCCAGGAGATTCGCGACACGAAGCTGACCCGGCGCGACGGGCTGCGGGTGGCACGTCGCCACGCGCTCGAAATCGCAGCCAACTATTCGCACACCTTCGTGCGCATCGCGGAGCGCATCCTGAACCGATTCCTGACGCGCGTGTACGACGGCATCGAGGTGACGAACGCCGAGTATCTGGACCGCCTTCCGCCGACCTGCGAAATCGTCTACGTGCCATGCCACCGGAGCCACGTCGATTACCTGCTGCTTTCCTACGTGATTTACCGGCGCGGTTACGCCGTTCCCTACGTGGCCGCGGGCGTGAACCTGAACCTGCCGGTGATCGGGCGGCTGCTTCGCAAGGGCGGCGCCTTCTTCATCCGGCGCAGCTTCCGCGGCTCGGGCCTCTATCCGATCGTATTCATGAAGTACGTGGACGTGATGATGAACCGCGGCCACCCGATCGAGTTCTTCATCGAAGGCGGCAGGAGCCGCACGGGCCGGCTGCTTCGTCCGCGGACCGGGATGCTCGGCATGACCGTGCGCAGCTTCCTGCGGGACACGCGCCGTCCGGTCGCCTACGTGCCCGTCTATTTCGGCTACGACAGGATGCTAGAGGGAGAGTCGTACATCGACGAGCTGATGGGTCGGCCGAAGAGGAAGGAATCGGTCGGCGGAATGTTTCGGGTGCTGCCCGAGCTTCGCCGCGAGCTGGGGCGCGTCTACGTCGCGTTTGGCGAGCCGCTGCTGCTCGACGCCATCCTGGACCAGGTTTACCGCGACTGGCGTGAAGGGCCGCACGACGAGAATTCGCGGCCCGCCTGGTTCGGCGAGGCGGTCGACGAGGTCGCCGCAGAGATCATGCGACGCATCAATGCCGCCGCCGCGGTGACGCCCGTCAACCTGTTGTCGGTCGCGCTGCTTGCGGCTCCGCGCCAGGCGATGCTGGAGAGCGACCTCGAACGGCAGCTGCAGCTCTACATCGACCTGCTCCGCGGCATTCCCTATTCACCGGACGTCTCGGTTGCGGTGGGCGACGGCGCATCGATCATCCGGCACGGCGAGCAGATGGGCTTGCTCGAGCGCCGCGCGCACCCGCTCGGCGACGTACTGCGGATGGAGGAGCGAAATGCCGTCCTCTCGACGTACTACCGGAACAACGTGCTTCACCTCTTTGCCATGCCCTCGCTCGTGGCCTGCGCATTCCTCAACAACTCCGCCATGCGTCACGAGGACATTCAGCGGCTGGTCTGGCGGGTCTATCCGTACGTGCGCGCAGAGCTCTGCCTGCGCTGGCGCGAAGACGAGCTGCCGGGGGTCGTTGACGGCGTCCTGGCCGCGCTTGCCCGCCAGGGCATGCTCGAGCGCGACCCGGACGGCGCGATCTGGCGCCGTTCGACGACCGGAAGCGCCGAGGCGGTCAGGCTGTCCGTCCTCGCCCAGGCGACCATCCAGACGATCGAGCGCTACTACCTCGCCATTGCGCTACTTCTCCGCGCCGGCCACGCCACGCTGACGCCGGAGGCGCTCGAACAGCGCTGCGTGGCCATGGCGCAGCGCATGTCGATGCTCTATGGACTGGCGGCTCCCGAATTCTTCGATCGGGCGATGTTTCGCGACTTCATTGACCTGCTGCGGCAGCGCGGCGTCATTCGCCTGGACGGCGAAGGGCGCCTGACGTATGACGATGCGCTGCTCGCCGTGGCCCAGGATGCGCGCATCGTCCTGTCCGAGCAGATCCGGAACAGCATCCTGCAGGTCACCCACAGTTGATCCCGATCCGCGTTTTGCAGTGCAAAGCGGGACCGCTGATATATCCTTGCGCGAAATTCCGATCGGTCCTGGCCCTGGGGAACCACATGACCAAGACTCTCCTGCGTCCGTTGCCTGCCCTGATCGCCGCGATCTGTGCACCCGGCGTCGCCCATGCGGTCGATTTCGCGGCCGGCGGCTGGAACGGCAGCTTCGATACGACCCTCTCCTTCGGCCAGACCTGGCGCGAGCAGGCGCGCGACCCGCGGCTGATCGGCACCGCCGACGGCGGGACCGGACGGTCACCGAACATTGACGACGGCGACCTCAATTATCGCAAGGGCCGCGTCTCGAGCGCCTACAAGCTCGTTTCGGAACTCTCGCTCGATCACGACAACTTCGGGCTCTTCGTGCGCGGCTCCGCGCTCTACGACGACCTCGTCGAGGATTCGCCCACCGAGCGCACGCCGATTTCCGAGCGCGGCAAGGAACTCGCCGGTTCCTACGTGAGGCTGCTGGACGCGTTCGTCTACGGCCGCTGGGACCTGGCCGGCCACGAGCTGGATATCCGCGCGGGACGCCAGGTCGTCAATTGGGGGGAAAGCACGTTCATCCAGGGCGGGATCAACAACGCCATCAATCATTTCGACGTGTCGGCCCTGCGTGTTCCCGGCGCCGAATTGCGCGAGGCCTACCTGCCTCAGGAGATGCTGAAGGTTTCCTACGGTCTCACCGATCACGTGACCGCCGAGGCGATCGGCCTGTTTGACTGGGATCCGACCCAGCCCGAGCCGGTCGGCACTTATTTCTCTTCCAATGACTTCGTGCCGCGCGGGGGCGAACAGGTCTTCCTGGGATTCGGCGCGTTTTCGGACCAAGGCACGGACTTCCGGCCGCTCGGCGGGCCCTTCATCGAGAACTTCCAGGCCGTGCCGCGCGGGCCCACGATCCGGCCCTCCGACTCCGGCCAGTACGGCGTGGCATTGCGCTGGTACCTGCCCGATTTCGCGCAGGGCACCGAGATCGGATTCTATTTCGTGAACTATCACAGCAAGCTGCCGGTCATCAGCGGCCGGACGGGCACGCAGGCGGGCATCGGCAACTCGCTTGGCGCGCTGACCGCAGTTGTCGCGACCGCGCAGGGACTCGCATCCGGCCTGCCATTCGATTCGGCCGTCGCGATCGCCGCCAACGCCGGCGTGGGCACGGCCGCGGCGAATGGCGGCAACCTGTCGGCCGGCACCGCGACGGAATACGCGACCATCGCGGGCAACACGGTGCTCGCGGGCGGCAGCGTCTCCGCACAGGCGACGGCGCTCGCGACGCACGAATACGCGCAGACGGCGCGCTATTTCACCGAGTATCCGGAGGACATCCAGCTTTTCGGCGTCTCGTTCAACTCGCAGCTCGGCACCACGGGCATCGCGCTGCAGGGCGAGGTTTCGTACCGCCAGGACGTGCCGCTGCAGTTTGACGACGTCGAGCTCCTGTTCGCCGCGCTTACGCCCTTCGAGGCCGTGGCGCTCGGCGCGCAGGGAATCGCGCTGCCGGCGACCTGCACGCCCGCTCTGCCCACGCTCGCGCGCTGCGGCCAGCTCGGCGCCTACGGCGTCGACCAGGTGGTCCCGGGCTGGGACCGCTTCGATGTCTGGCAGGGCCAGCTCACGGCGACCAAGGCGTTCCCGCCGATGCTGGGCGCTTCGCAGCTCGTGGCCGTCGTCGAGGCAGGCATGACCAAAGTCGACGGCCTGCCGAGCAAGACGACCGGCGGACCGAATGGGCAGGGACTGCGCATGAACGGACCGGGCACTTCCGTGTCCGGGAATGAAGCGCTCGCCGCCCGCCATTTCGGGGAGGTCGAGCCGCTGAACCGCTTCGCCGACGCGAATTCCTGGGGCTATCGCGCCGCCCTCCGGCTCGACTACCTCGGCCTGATCGGCGCATGGAACGTCTCCCCGCGCTTCGTCTGGTCGCAGGACGTCGATGGAACGACGCCTGGGCCGGGCGGCAATTTCGTCGAGGGACGAAAGGGCGCGACGTTCGGTGTGCTGGCCAGCTACCAGTCAAGACTGGAGGTCGATCTCAGCTATACGACGTTCGATGGCGCCGGTCGCTACAACGAACTGACCGATCGCGACTTCCTGGCGGCGACGATCAAGTACTCGTTCTGAATCGGGGCGGAGACAAGACATGACGAAGCTGAAGCTGATCCTCAGCCTGGGACTCCTGGCCACGGCGGGTATGGCCGGAATCGCCGCCGCGGGTGTCAGTGCCCAGCAGGCGGCGCGGCTCGGCGCCGATCTGACCCCGATGGGCGCCGAGAAGGCGGGCAATGCCGCCGGCACGATCCCGGCCTGGACGGGCGGAATCAAGTCCCCGGCGGACGCCGGCGTGCCGGGATTCAAGAGCGGCGGCCATCATCCGGATCCGTACGCGAACGACAAGCCCCTGTTCAGGATCGACGCCACGAATATGGCGAAGTACGCCGACAATCTCGCGGCGGGAAACAAGGCGCTGTTGACTGCCTACAAGGGCAGCTATTTCATGAATGTCTATCCTTCGCACCGCAGCGCGGCCTTCCCGGAGCGCATCTACGATGCGGTCGAGGGAAACGCGACGACCGCCAAGCTGACAGGCAGCGGCACGGGCGTGACAGGCGCGATCGGCGGGCCGCCGTTTCCGATCCCGCAGTCCGGCCTCGAAGTGATCTGGAACCACATCCTGCGCTATCGCGCCGACGTGGCCGAGCGCTACATCGGCCAGGCGGCGGTGACACGCACGGGCAGCTACAACCTCGTCAAGTTCCACGACGAGACGATGGTCACCTATGCGCTCCCGGGCGCGACCGAGGCCGCGCTTGACAACGTGATCGTGCTGTTCATCCAGGAGACGATCGCGCCGGCGCGCCTCGCGGGGGAGATCCTTCTCGTGCACGAGACGCTCGACCAGAGCAAGGAGCAACGCCGGGCCTGGCTTTACAACCCGGGACAGCGCCGCGTCCGCCGCGCGCCGAATGTCGCGTTCGACAACCCGGGGACCGGGTCGGACGGGCTGCGCACCTCCGACCAGTTCGACCTGTACAATGGCAGCCCCGAGCGCTACGACTGGAAACTGGTGGGCAAGCGGGAAATCATCGTCCCCTACAACGCCTACATGCTTCACAGCAACAAGATCAAGAACGACGACATCATCAAGCCGCTCCACATCAACCAGGACCTCGCGCGCTACGAACTGCATCGCGTCTGGGTCGTGGACGCGACGCTGAAGGCAGGCCAGCGCCACCTCTACAAGCGTCGCACCTTCTACGTGGACGAGGACTCGTGGCAGATCCTGGTGGTGGACTGCTATGACGACCGTGACCAGCTCTGGCGCATCCAGGAAGGCCACTCGATCGAGTACTACGATGTGCCGACTTTCTGGACCACGCTAGAGTTGACTTACGACCTGCAGGCGGGCCGTTACCTGGCGCTCGGCCTCGACAACGAGGAGCCGCAGACCGTCAACTTCAACGTGAAGCGGACGGCAGCCGATTTCACGCCCGCCGCGATCGCAAGGCGCGGCACGCGCTAAAGTGAGCAGGCTCGCGCTCGCGGCGTTCGCCCTCGCGGTGGCGCCGCAGGCGCTCCCCCAGGACGCCGCCAGCGAAGACCCGGCGGCGCGGCCGGCGGTAATTGCCCCGCTCGCGCCTCGATCGCTGCTCCTCGACCTCGCCTGGGCCGGCAAACGCGTCTTCGCAGTCGGCGAGCGCGGCCATATCCTCCATTCCGAAGACTCCGGCGGGACCTGGACCCAGGTCCCCGTGCCGGTCAGCGCCAACCTCACCGCGGTGTACTTCGCCGACGCGAATAACGGCTGGGCCGTCGGCCATGTCGAGACGATTCTCCGAACCCAGGACGGCGGCAATTCCTGGGAGCTCGTGCACTTCGAGCCGGATAATGCGCAACCGCTCCTGGACGTCTGCTTCGCGGGCGCATCCCGGGGCGTCGCGGTCGGCGCCTACGGCACGATCTACGTGACCGCCGACGGCGGCGCCGTCTGGAGCCAGGTGCCGTTCGAGCCTGCGCCGCTGCCCGGCGCCGCGAGGGTCGAGCCGTCGGCCGACGACATGGAGGCCGACGTCGACCTCGGCTTCGAGTTCCACCTCAATGCCGTCTCGCACGGACCCGCCGGACGCATGTACCTGGGCGCGGAGGCGGGGCGCCTGTTCCGGTCGGACGACGACGGCGTGCATTGGCGCGAACTGCCTTCCCCTTACGACGGTTCGTTCCATGGCATCCTGCCGCTCGATGGCGACGCCGTCCTCGCATTCGGCCTGCGGGGAAACCTGTTCCGATCGGAGGACGGCGGGATGCACTGGACCGCGGTTCCGACCGGAACGACGGTCCTCCTCAATTCCGGAGCCCGAATCGACGACAGGACCGTCGTCGTCGCCGGCATGGCCGGCGTGCTCCTTGTCAGCCGCGATGGGGGCCGGAGTTTCGAGCTCACGCAGCAGGACGACCGCAAGGCCATTTCGGCCGTGGTGCCTTCGGGTGATGGCGCCCTGATCGTGGCCGGGGAGGGCGGCGTGCGCCGGCTGCCGCTGCCGGTCGGCGCAATCCCATGAAGGAATCCGGCGACGCCCGGATCGCGGCCTGGCTCGAGCCGCACGTATTCGGCCACCGCAAGCTGATTCTCGCGGTGTTCGCGCTCGTCACCGCCGCGCTGGGCTGGATCGCGGCGACGGGCCTGAGGCTCGACACCAACTTCAACAAGCAGCTGCCGCTGCAGCACGAGTACATCCGCACCTACCTCGACCACAAGGCCGAGTTCGGCGGCGCAAACCGGCTCCTGATCGCGGTGATCGCCCGCGACGGCAACATGTTCACGCCGGAATTCTTCCAGGCGCTCAAGGTCGCGACCGACGAGGTCTTCTTCATCAAGGGTGTCGACCGTTCGCGCGTCCAGTCGCTGTGGACTCCGAATACCCGTTATACAGAGGTCGTCGAGGGCGGCATCGAGGCGGGCGACGTGATCCCCTCGGATTTCCAGCCGGACGCCGAGGGGCTGGCGCGCGTGCGCGAGAACATCCTGAAGGCGGGCATCGTCGGCCGCCTGGTTGCCAATGACTTCTCCGGCGCGATGGTCAGCGCCCAGCTCCTCGACGCAGACCCGGAAACAGGGGCGCCCATCGACTACATCTCGATCTCCAGGGAACTCGAGAGGAAGGTCCGCTCGCGGATCGAACGAGACAAGGTCGACGTGTCGGTCGAGGCGCCGGTGTCGGTGCACATGATCGGCTTCGCAATGGTCGTGGGAGACGTCGCCGAGGGCGCCCTTTCGGTCGTCACTTTCGCGATCGTCACCATTGCGCTCACGCTGCTCTTCGTCTGGACCTACATCCAGTCGCTCCGGATCGCGCTGGTTCCGGTGATCTCCTCGCTCGTCGCAATGGTCTGGATGCTCGGGTTGCTCGTCATCCTCGGCTATGGCGTCGATCCGCTCGGCATCCTCGTGCCGTTCATCATCTTCGCCATCGGAACCAGCCATGGCGTGCAGAAGATAAGCGCCGTGAGCGACGCCGCGATGAGCGGGGCCGACAGCAACGAGGCCGCGCGGCGCACGTTCCGGCTGCTGTTCGTGCCGGCAATCGTCGCGCTGCTCGCGAACCTGGTCGGGTTCATCACGATCCTGCTCATCCCGGTGCAGGTGATTCGCGAAATGGCCGTGACGGCGAGCCTCGGCATCGGCGTGATCATCCTGACGGACCTGATCCTGCTTCCGGTGCTCGTGTCCTACGTGAGCATCACCGGGCGCTTTCGCGATCGTGTGGCCCGGCGGCAGGAGGCGCTGCAGCGCGTCTGGACGGGCCTTGCGCGCATCACGCACCGCGGCCCGGCGGCCGCGGTCATTGCGATCGCGCTGCTGCTCGGCGTGTTCGGCGCCATCGAGGGGCGCAAGACGCCGATCGGGGACACCCAGGCCGGCGTACCGGAACTGCGCGCCGACTCCCGCTACAACCGCGACAGCAACCTGATCAGCCGCCGCTTCTCGATCGGCACGGACATCATCAACGTGATCGTCGAGACCAAGCCGGACGGCTGCATCGATTTTCGCATCATCGACGCGATCGACCGATTCGCGTGGCACATGGCGAATGTCGAGGGCGTCCGCGACGTCATGTCGCTCGCAGGCGTTTCGAAGGTCGTGAGCGCGGGCTGGAGCGAGGGGAGCCTCAAGTGGCGAAACCTCCCGCGCGACGAGCGCCAGCTCGTGCAGGCGCAGAACTACATCGAGACCAGCACCGGGCTCCTCAACCGCGACTGCAGCGTGATGCCGGTGATGCTCTTCCTCTCGGATCACCGCGCCGAGACGATCGAGCGCGTCGTCGCCGCCGTCAAGGACTACCGGGAAAAGCAGCCCACCGAGGGCGTCGCCTACCGGCTCGCGACGGGCAATGTCGGCGTAATGGCGGCCCAGAACGAGGAGGTGAAAGCAAAGGAATTCGTGATCCTCGGCTGGGTATTCGCGGCGGTCACGGTCATGTGCCTCGTGAATTTCCGCTCCGTGATCGGCACGATCATGGTGATCGTCCCGCTCGCGCTGGTTTCAACCCTCGTTTACGCCGTCATGGCCTTCGTCGGCATCGGCCTCAAAGTCAACACGCTGCCCATGGTCGCTCTCGGCGCCGGCATCGGTGTCGACTACGGCATCTACCTGTTCAGCCGCATGCAGGAATTCCTGGACCGCGGCCACGACGTGCACGACGCCTACCTGGCCGCGCTGCGCGTGACTGGCGCAGCGATCTTCTTCACGGGCGTCACCCTCGCGATCGGCGTCGCGACCTGGGTGTTTTCGCCGCTCAAGTTCCAGGCAGACGTGGGCCTCATGCTCACCTTCATGTTCCTCGTGAACATGCTGGGCGCGATGCTGCTGCTGCCGGCGCTGGGGGCGTGGCTGCTGCCGCGCAGGCAGTCCGCAGCCTGAAACGGATCAGTCGAAGGACGGCCGGCCGCGCAGCCGCTTCGTTTCCTTGCGCAGCCGCTTGCGCTCGAGGCGCCTGGCCTTCGCCGCGCGGCCGGGCCGCGTCTTCTTCCTGGGCTTGGGCACGTGTCGCGCCTGCTCGATGAGCGCCTCGAGCCGCGCGATCGCGTCGCGGCGATTCGCCTCCTGGCCGCGATGGCGGTGCGCCGCGATCACGATCTCGTCGTTTTGCGTGAGCCGGCGGCCCGCGAGCCGGCGCAATCGCTGCTTTCCGGGTTCGTCGAGCCGGGACGTCGTGGCGACGTAAAAGCGCAGCTCGCAGGCGCTGGCGACCTTGTTGACGTTCTGGCCGCCGGGTCCGGGACTGCGCACGAAGGAGAGCGTGTATTCGCTCCCGGGGATCACGTTCAATCCTGGCCGTCGTTCGACGGCGCGATTTCGCCGGGACCCCGGGGCGCGAGCTCGGAAGCCGACTTCCCGCCCCCGAGGATGCGTATCTCGCGTTGCGCGGGGGGAATCGTCAGGCCGTGCTCGCGAAACAGCGCCCAGATGCGCCTGTTGACGTCGGAGCGCACGTTGTTGACGCCCTCGGCCGGATCGCCGATCCAGAAACGCAGCTCGATCTCCATGCCGTAGTCGGCGAACTCCAGGAGCCGCGTCACGGCGGGCGGGTCGCGCAGGATGCGCGGATGTTCCGCGGCTTTCAGCAGCAGCAGGAGCGCGAGTTCCACGTCGTCATGGTAGGCGATCCGGACCGGAAGGCGGAGCCGCACGCGCGGGTGCCCGTAACTCCAGTTGATGAGCGGGTTGGTGATGACGTTCTGGTTGGGCACCAGGGTCGCGACGCCGTCGCGGTCGCGGATCACGATGTGACGGCCGCGCAACTCCTCCACCCAGCCGAACCCGGTCGTGCTCGTTCCGGTCGTGCCCGTGAAACTGATGACGTCGCCGGGCTTGATGGAGCGGTCGATCAGCAGCACGAAGCCGCTCACGAAGTTTGCGGCGATCGCCTGCAGGCCAAAGCCGAGCCCGAGCCCGATCGCGCCCGAGAAGACGGTGAGCGCCGTGAGGTCCACGCCCGAGGCCTGCAACCCGAGCAGCACGCCGAAGGCGATCAGGATGGCGTAGGCGAACTTTCCGATGCCGATCCGGGTCGCAGGCGCGAGCTGATGAAATGCGTTGATGCGCCGGTCGATCCAGCGTGCAATCCAGACGCTCACGACGACGAACACGGTGACCGTCGCAATCGCCTTCAGCACGGACCAGATCGTGATGCGCGTCGCGCCTTTCGTGAGTCCGATCGAGTCGAGCTCGCCAACCACCGGGTCGAGCCAGCCGAGCACCTGCGCGGCGATCAGGGCCCAGACGATCAGCGTGACGCGGAGCTCCCAGGCCTTGATGCTGCTGCTCCTGCCGAGCGAGAGACGCAGCAGGAACATCAGCAGGCGGATCAGCGCAAGCAGGGCCAGAAGCGTCCACGCCGTCTCATACCAGGGCCGCGACCCGCCGCCCGCCGCGAGATGGGCGAAGCCGATGATCGCGAGGCCTGCCAGATAGGGCGCCACCACCGCCAGCGCGTCCGTCAGGATGCCGCGCGCATTCCCGCCGTTCGGGCGGTTGACGTAGGCCGGACGGCCCCAGAGAACGCCCGAGACGACGACGATGGCGGCAAAAGCGATGACCGGAAACTGTGGATTGCCGAGCACGGCCCGGACCGCGGCGAAGAGCGCGTCGAGGCGGTCGGTCACGCGTTGAGATCCGGGATCAATTCGCTCTCGAGCCGCAGGATCTGATCCTTGAGCAGGAGCTTTCGCTTCTTCAGGCGCCGAAGCTGCAGCTCGTCGACGTAAATATCGAGCGAGAGCCGGCAGATGACGTCGTCAAGATCGCGATGCTCGATGCGCAGTTCGCGCAGGCGCTGCATTCGTTCGAACAACTCGGTATTGACCTTGTCTTCGTCCGTCATGCCGGCTCGGCGTCGGTCTCGAACACGGGGAACGGCGGGTCCGACCACACCGGGCGGACCGACCCGGGAAGCTTAGCCAAACGACCGGGCGGATTCCACGGCACGGCGGGGTCGTGGAAGTCGGAGCCCACCGACCCTTCAAGCCGGCAGCGCACGGCGAGCGAGAGCGCCCCTTCGCGGTCGCGCGGGCCGCCGCCGCCGGTGACGACTTCGACGCCACGCCCCCCGGCGGCCGCGAACTCGACACAGAGCTCGCGCCGCGCGCCCGCCGACATCGGGTAGCGCATCGGGTGCGCGATTACGGCCTTGCCGCCGGCCGCGACGATCCAGGCCACGGCTTCAGCCAGTTCCGGCCAGTCGCAGCGCACATGCCCCGGCTTGCCGCGCCCGAGCCAGCGATCGAATGCGGCGCCGCAATCGCTTGCGAAGCTCCGGGCGACCAGCTCGCGCGCGAAGTGCGTACGGGTCGGCAGGCTGCCCTGCGCGCGGATGGCTTCGAGTACCGCGGTCCCCGGCGCGCCGGACGCATCGAGCTTTGCTGCGATTGCCTGAGCGCGCGCATCGCGGATTGCACGCTGTGATTCGAGCGCTTGCACGAGCGCCGGGGACCGCGGATCGATGGCCAGGCCGAGCACGTGAATGGCCCTTCCCCGCCAGGCCGCGGACAGCTCCACACCCGCCACGAAGCCAATGCAGTGCTTGTGCGCGGCGGCAGCCGCCAGCTCGCAGCCGGCGACGGTGTCGTGGTCGGTCAGGGCCATGAGCCGGACGCCGCAGGCGGCCACGTGCGCGACGAGCGACGACGGGTCGAGCAGGCCGTCCGAGGCCGTGGAGTGCAGGTGCAGGTCGACCGGAGACCGCGGAATCATACGGCGCGCGGACCGAGGCCGACAGTGTCGATGTGGTCGCCGGTCAGCACCACGAATCCGCGCTGCCGGCTGTAGCCATCCGCCGTGTACTCGAAGACATAGGTGCGATGCCAGGTCAGCGGCGAGCTGCCCGTACGCACGATCCGCAGCCGATGAATCGCGACGGTGCCGTCCAGCATCTGGACATTGGCGCCGGCACAGGTTTCCTCCGCGACTCGGTTGGCAAGCTCCCGCGCGGCCAGGCTCGAGTGCCAGAATCCGGCGATCGCCGCGAGCACGGTCACCGCGAGCAGGAGCTCCCAGGTCATCGCATCATCGCGAGCCAGTCGATGTCGGCGTCGGCAATGCCCACGAAATACGGGTTGAGGATCTCTTCGCGCGCATTGTAGGCGAGCGGCTCGCCGTCGAGCTTCAGGACCTGCCCGCCCGCCTGCTCGAGCACGCATTGCCCGGCGGCGGTATCCCACTCGCTCGTGGGCCCGAGCCGCGGATAGACGTCGGCCCGGCCCTCTGCAACGAGACAGAGCTTCAGGGAGCTTCCGACTTCGACGAACTCGTGCGGCCCGACGCGCGCCAGGAAGCCGTCGAGTGAGCTGCCCCGGTGCGAGCGGCTGCCGACGACGCGCACGGGCCCGCTGCCGCGCTTCGCGACGCGGATCGGGCGGCCCGCCGCCTCCGCGTCCGAACGGAAGGCGCCGATGCCGTCGCAGGCGAAATAGTCGCGCCCCAGCACCGGCGCATGGACGACGCCGAGTACCGGCCGATGATTGTCGACAAGGGCGATGTTCACGGTGAATTCGCCGTTGCGCTGGACGAACTCCTTCGTACCGTCGAGCGGGTCGACGACCCAGAGCCGGCTCCAGCGCCGGCGCGTGGCATAGGGCACCTGCCCGGATTCCTCCGACAGCACCGGAATTTCGGGCGCGATGCGCTTGAGTCCCGTCAGGATCAGCCGCTCGGAGCGCAGGTCGGCCTCCGTGAGCGGGGAGCGGTCTTCCTTTTCCTGGACGCTGAAAGACGACGCGTAAACCTCGAGAATGGCGCGGCCCGCCTCGCGCGCGAGCGCGGTGACCTCGAGCAGCAGGCGGTTCGGGTCGGTGGTCATTTCTGCTCCGGAAAGTGGCGCGTTATATCACAGCGAATCGGTCCTCGAGCCGGCCGAGGGACTCGTTCCGCGCCCTTGCATTCAGCGCGCCGGACCCTGAGGCGCGCCGCCCGGGGTTCCGCCCTGGCGGCGGCGCCGGCGGCGCTTCTTCCCGGCCGGGCCGGTTCCCGCCTGCGAACCCTTGCCGTCGTGCCGGCCATGCGGCCGGTGCAACTGGCCGGGTGGCGGCCCGTCTTCCTCCTCGTCGCCGAACGAGCGCGGGGCGTAATGCGCGGGCTTGAGCGGCGGGAGTTCGGCGGGATCAAAGCTGCCCACAGGAATCCGGTGACCGATGAATGACTCGATGTCCGGCAACGACTCGACGTATTGCTCGCAGCCGAAGCTCACGGCATCTCCGGCGGCTCCCGCCCGCGCGGTGCGGCCGATCCGGTGGACGTAGTCCTCCGGGTCCTGCGGCAGGTCGTAATTGAAGACATGGCTCACGTCGGGAATGTGCAGCCCGCGCGCGGCGACGTCCGTCGCGACGAGAGCGGCGAGCTTGCCGTCGTGGAACTCGCGCAGCATCCGCATGCGCTTGCGCTGTGGCACGTCGCCCGACATGGCGGAAGCGACGATGCCGTTTGCGCGCAGCAGGCGCTCGAGCCGTTCCGCCAGCCGCTTGGTGTTCACGAACACGAGCGTGCGGATGGCCGCGTCATTGCGCAGCAGGTGCACGAGCAGCGCGGCCTTCTCCTCCATGGCCGGGTAGTAGATCACCTGCCTCACGCGCTCGGCCGTGATGCGCTCGGGCGCGATGCGGATCAATTCCGGGTCGTTCATGTGCTCGTAGGCGAGCTCGAGCACGCGGTGAGAAAGGGTTGCGGAGAACAGCATGTTGAGCCGGCGTTCGGGCGCCGGCAGGCGGCGCAGCAGGAAGCGAATGTCCTTGATGAAGCCGAGGTCGAACATGCGGTCGGCCTCGTCGAGCACCAAGACCTGCACATGGCGCAGGTCAAAGACGTGCTGGCGGAAGAAGTCGATGATGCGGCCCGGCGTACCCATAAGGACATCGACGCCCGCCGCGAGCGTGCGGCGCTGCTTGTCGTAGTCCACGCCGCCAAAGGCGAGGCCGAGCGTGAGGCCCGTGTACTGGACCAGAATCTCGGCGTCACGATGAATCTGGATCGCAAGCTCGCGGGTTGGCGCGAGGATCAGTGCGCGCGGCGAGGTGACCGACCGCTGGGGGGAAGCCGGATACCGCAGCAGGTGGGCGAAGAGGGCGACGAGGAACGCCGCGGTCTTGCCGGTACCGGTCTGCGCCTGGCCCGCGACGTCGAACCCGGCGAGTGCCCGCGGCAACGCCTGCGCCTGGATCGGCGTGCAGCGTTCGAAGCCGGCATCGGCGATGCCTCGGGCGACGGATTCGGGCAGGTGCAGTCCGGTGAAGGAAAGGTCCGAAAATTGCTGTTGTGTCACCGGTTTGCTGCTTTGACGGGCATCACTTGAAAAATGGCCTCCGACGCGCTACAAAAGGAACCTAGCGGTGCGGATTCCCGCACGTATTGCTCCCAACCGCGCCAAATATTGTGCCGTATCGGGCACTCGCCCGCACCGATCAACTTGAAACCAGGAGAAATGCCCGCGTGAGCGGCAATATCGTCCATACGACCGACGCGACGTTCGATTCCGACGTCCTCAAGTCAGAAACACCCGTTCTGCTCGATTTCTGGGCCGAATGGTGCGGCCCCTGCAAGGCCATCGCCCCGATCCTCGACGACATCGCGAAGGACTATGCAGGCCGGGTCAAGGTGGCCAAGCTCAATATCGATGACAACCGCCATACGCCCGTCAAGTACGGCGTGCGCGGCATCCCGACACTGATCCTGTTCAAGAACGGCGCCCCCGAGGCGCAGCAGGTCGGCCTGGTCGGGAAGTCGAAGCTGGTGGCCCTGCTGGACCAGCACCTGTGAGGGGCTACCTCGGCAACCAGGCGCGCAACCGCCAAAAGGGTCACCGCAATCGCGGCGGCGGTCCACGCCACGGACAGGAGGGACTGCCGGTCGACGACCACATGATGGAGGGCGGCGAAGCCGACATCATCTCGCCGGAAGAGCTCGCCGCATCCCGCAGCGCCATGAGCCTGACGGTGCTCAAGACGAAACCCGTCCACGAGCTCGTCACCATGGCCGAGTCCATGGGCCTCGAGAACATGGCGAGGCAGCGCAAGCAGGACGTCATCTTCTCGATCCTGAAAGCGCATGCGAGGGGCGGGGAGGACATCTACGGCGACGGCGTCCTCGAAATCCTCCAGGATGGCTTCGGTTTCCTCCGTTCCGCAGACAGTTCCTATCTCGCCGGGCCCGACGACATCTACGTCAGCCCGAGCCAGATCCGCAGATTCAACCTCCGCACCGGCGATTCGATCTCGGGGCTGATCCGCCCGCCCAAGGATGGCGAGCGCTATTTCGCGCTGCTGAAGGTCGGCGAGATCAACTTCGACACGCCAGAGTCCGCGCGCCACAAGCTGCTGTTCGAGAACCTGACGCCGCTGCACCCGACCAAACGGCTCAAGCTCGAGCGCGGCAACGGCTCGACCGAGGACCTGACGGCTCGAATGATCGACCTGATGGCGCCGCTCGGGAAAGGGCAGCGCGGCCTCATCATCTCGCCGCCAAAAGCCGGCAAGACGATGCTGCTGCAGAACATTGCGACCTCGATCACCTGGAACCATCCGGACGTCTACCTGATCGTGCTGCTCATCGACGAGCGGCCCGAGGAAGTGACCGAGATGTCGCGCACGGTGAAGGGCGAGGTCGTGGCCTCGACCTTCGACGAGCCGGCGAGCCGGCATGTGCAGGTCGCGGAGATGGTGATCGAGAAGGCGAAGCGCCTGGTCGAACACAAGCGGGACGTGGTCGTGCTGCTCGATTCGATCACGCGCCTCGCGCGCGCCTACAACACCGTGGTGCCGAGCTCCGGCAAGGTGCTGACGGGCGGCGTGGATGCGAACGCGCTCCAGCGCCCCAAGCGCTTCTTCGGCGCGGCGCGAAACGTGGAAGAGGGCGGCTCGCTGACGATCATTGCGACCGCGCTGATCGATACCGGCTCGCGCATGGACGACGTGATCTACGAGGAATTCAAGGGCACCGGCAACAGCGAAATCCACCTGGACCGGCGCATCTCCGAGAAGCGCGTCTTCCCGGCATTCAACATCAACCGCTCGGGAACGCGCCGCGAGGAGCTGATCACGACCCAGGACGAACTCGCGAAGATCTGGATTCTCAGGAAGCTCCTGCACCCGATGGACGAGCTCGCCGCGGTCGAGTTCCTGCTCGACAAGATGAAGGACACGAAGACCAACGCCGAGTTCTTCGACTCCATGAAGCGCGGATGACGGAGGCGCTGCGCTTCCTTCGCCGGTCAGATCCGGTGATGGCGCAGCTCATCCGCCGCGCAGGCCCGTACCTGGTAAAGCCCGAACGCGGGACCGGCGCCTACCAGGCGCTGGTCCAGGCGGTTGCGCACCAGCAGCTCACGGGCAAGGCAGCGAGGACCATCCTCGGGCGGTTCTACGCCCTTTATGGCGCCGGCGGATGTCCGGAGCCCG
Organism: uncultured Gammaproteobacteria bacterium; assembly: GCA_963738285.1. GTDB lineage: Bacteria > Pseudomonadota > Gammaproteobacteria > Steroidobacterales > Steroidobacteraceae > SCUD01. The sequence continues at coordinate 241,702 of CAVTVX010000016.1, forward strand.
CCCGCCTTGCCGAAACCCCGGATGACGCCCTTCGGGGATGCGGCTTCTCGCGCGCCAAGGCGGCGTCGCTCAAGGACATCGCGGCGAAGGCACTCGACGGCACCATCCCGCCGCGGCGGGCGCTGGCGCGGATGAAGAATGAGGTCATCATCGAGCGGCTGGTCGAGGCGCGCGGCGTGGGACGCTGGACGGTCGAGATGTTCCTGATGTTCACGCTGGGCCGGCCGGATGTGCTTCCGGTGGACGACTACGGCATCCGCCTCGGCTACAGGATCGCCTATGGCAAGCGGACGCTGCCGAAGCCGAAAATGCTCGCGAGATTCGGCGAGCGCTGGGCGCCGTACCGTACGACGGCCTCGTGGTACCTATGGCGGGCGGTGGACCTGGATCGAGACGCACGGCGGCTGTCAGCCGCCGGCCGGTGATGCGCGATTCATCGGTTTCCCTTCGGCAATGGGGCTACCGTCCGCAGGTACGCATAGATCGCCTCCAGCTCGGCATCGCCCATCTGGCCATAGGCCTTCCACGGCATGGCCTCGTTGATCGCGCTTCCGTCCCTGCGCGTGCCTTCGCGCAAGGCGCGGATGAAGTCGGCCTCGGTCCAGTCCTTGAGTCCGGATTCGTGCGGCGTGAGGTTTGCGACGATCGGCATGTTCGGGTCGCCTTTCAGCTTGCCGCCCGAAAGGTGTTCGCCGTGACAGCCGCGGCAGACCTGCACGAGATGCTCACCGAATTCAGCGGTGGGCGCCGTGTCCGGGGGCTCGACGGGATGCACCTTCCTCTGGTCGATTTGGCTTGCGGAAAACGGAATCGAATCCATCGCGATCAAGAACGAGAACACGGGGCCGAACCGGACCCGGCCGGGATCGCGGTCGACTTTTGGCCGGCTCTGGATATAGGCCACGATGTCCGACAGCTCGTGATCCGAGAGATTGACGAAATCGACCGAGGGCATGGAGGATGAAAGTCCTCCGCGGCGCAAGCCGTGCCGCACGGCATGGTCCCAGTCGGATGCGGCGTAACCCCGGGTGACGCTGCCTGCGCCGCCCGTGATGTTGGGCGCGACCCAGCGGCCGACGATCGGTACGTCAATGATCACGTGGCCGCCGAAATCCGCGCCATGACAGGCCGAGCAGGCCACACGGCTGTCGATCAGGTGCTTGCCGCGCTCCTGCGCACGCACCAGCGCGAGCGACTCGAGGTCGACGCCCGCGAGCGGATCCTTCGCGGATGCGCCGCCCGTGATCCGCTCCTCGCGGATGACCGCGAAGTCGGATTCGCTGAGCGGGAATGGAATCGGGAAACTTGCCTCGTGGGTGAACCACTGCCTGTCGTAGCGGGACTTGGCGACGCCCCAGGCAACGCCCCAGGCAACGACGGCGAGTCCGGCGATGGCAAGCAGTGACCCGCCGAGGATCCTGATTGGCTTCCTCATGGCCCCTCCCCAGGCGGAACTATAACCGAGGCCGGGAGGATGGGAGTCGGCTATGAAGCCGGGTTCGCGGTCACTCGCCAGATCACATTGCCGACGTCGTCGGCGACGAGCAGGCCGCCTTGCCGATCGACGGCGACGCCAACGGGACGGCCTCTCGCGTTGCCGTCGTCGTCGACGAAACCGGTCAGCAGGTCGATCGGCGGGCCCGACGGCCTGCCATTGCTGAACGGCACGAAGATCACCCGGTAGCCGGAAAGCGGCTTTCGGTTCCAGGAGCCGTGCTGACCGATGAACATGCCGCTGCGGAACCGGTCCGGGAGTTTCGCACCATCCGCAAGCGCGAGCCCGAGCGAGGCGGTGTGTGGCCCCAGCGCATAGTCGGGCTTGATCGCCCGCGCGACGAGATCCGGCCGCTGCGGCCTGACGCGCTCGTCGACAATCGGTCCGTAGTAGCTGTAGGGCCAGCCATAGAACCCGCCCGCGCGTACGGAGGTGAGGTAATCCGGAACAAGGTCGCTGCCGAGCTCGTCGCGTTCGTTCACGACGGTCCATAACTGGCCGGTCACCGGTTCCCACGCCAGCCCGTTCGGATTGCGCAGGCCCGACGCGTAGACTGCCTGCGCGCCGGTTCGAGCGTCGATTTCCAGGATGGCGGCACGTCCGGCCTCCTGCGCCATTCCGTTCTCGGCGACGTTGCTGTTGGAGCCGACCGTCACGTAGAGGCGCGACCCGTCCTCGCTCGCGATCACGTTCTTGGTCCAGTGGTGATTGAGCGCTCCGTCCGGCAGGTCGGCGACTTTGACACCGGCGGCGGCAATCGTCATGTCCCCTTCATGGTAGGGAAATCGAAGCAGGGCGTCGGTGTCGGCCACGTAGAGCTGGTTGCCGACGAGAGCCATGCCGAATGGCGAATGGAGCTTCGTGAGAAGCGCCGTTCGCCGGTCGGCGACGCCGTCTCCGTCGCTGTCGCGCAGCAGGGTGATGCGATTTGCGCTCGTCACCGCTGAGCCCGCGCGCTTCATTGCCTTTTTCATGAAAAATGCCCGGATGCCCTTGCCGCCCTCGGGGCGCTCGGGCGCCGCGGTTTCGGCGACCAGCACGTCGCCATTCGGCAGCACGTAGAGCCAGCGCGGATGGTCGAGCCCGCCGGCGAAAGCGGCGACGCGGGTGCCCTCGGCCGCGATCGGCCGGGCGCCTTCCGGCCAACCGACGGCGGGCGCGATATTGACTGTGGGAATGAGCGATTTCTCGGGGGGTGGCAACTCCGGAGCCGGCCCGATTCCGTTCTCGATCTGCAGCTTCGCTTCGCCGCCGCAGCCGCTCAGCGCGAGGGCAGCGGTCCACACGACCGAGGCCTTAAAATGCGTGCGCATGGTCGCGCACAGTTTTCTTGCCGGCATCGGGCTCTGTCTGTCAGCCGGCGCCGCATTTACCCAAGGCTCGAGCCCGCCCCACGCGCTCGGCAGCCCAGCCAATGCGACCGACAACTGTTACCGCCTGCACAGTCGCGACGGCGAGGTGACCGGGGAATCCGTGGTGACCGTTTCTGTCAGCGCCGAGGGTCGGGTCACGGGCGCTGCCAGCGCGCCGGGCACGCCCGAGCCGCTCGCATCCGCTGCGCAGTGCACCGCAGTGACGATGCGCTTCGAGCCCGCGCTGGAGAACGGAGAGCCGGTTTCCGGAAAGGCCACGGTCAGGATCGGTTTCCCGTCGCCGCCGCAATTGCGCCAGGACCTGATGCGGGCGATCCAGTACTGCCAGCCCGCGATTCAGCCGCTCGTGACCCTGAACTCCGCCTACGAGGGCAAGCTCGACCTGCTGGTCAAGGTCGGCAAGGACGGGAAAGTGCTCGAGACGGTGCTGCCGGACGGCGTGCTACCGTGGATGGAAGAAGCGGCGCGCTGCCTGGGGGAACGCCTCGATTTCTATCCCGCGCGGCTGAACCTCGAGGCCGTCGAGTCCTGGACGATGGTACCGATCGACTTCAACCTGTCCCGCAATGCGCACGAGCGCGTTCGCCTCGAATCGCCCGTTCTGCGTTCGGGCGACGCCCGGATCCTCGAGGCCTATCGCGCCTGCTATCCGGCCGGGCGGACCGACGAGACTAGGGTCAACTACCGCATCACAGTGACCGAAGGCGGGCGGGTGCGAAAGGCCGAGGTCGTTTCCACGAGCGGCGACGACGACCTCGACCGTGCGGGCGTCTGCATCCTGCGCAGACTGGTGTTCGTGCCGGCTCGGCGAAACGGCGTCAATGTCGAATCGACGCTGAACTGGCCGATCCTGGTGCGGCCGCCCGGCTAGGATTTCGCGTCGGGAAATTCCTTGTCGAGTATCCGCACCAGCTCCTCGTCGATGCGGTCGCGGAACATCGCCAGCATGAAGCCGAGCTTCGCCTCGACGACGACCTCGTCCTTGCCGACGACGACCTTGCCGTTGACGCTCGGGTGCGAGATCGACAGGACATCGCCTTTCCATTCGCATTCCGCGTCGAAGCGTCTTGCAAGCGCGTCGGCCACCCGCTCGACCTTCCTGCGGGCCGCCTTGGGCGTGAGGTCGTGCTCGCGGCGCAGGAAAATCCTGCTCACAGCGCGCGCCAGCCAATATCGCGGCGGTACTGCATGCCATTCCACGTGATGCAGGCCGCCAGGTCATAAGCCGCCCGCTGCGCGGCGGCAACGCCATCGCCGAGCCCGACTGCGCAGAGCACCCGGCCTCCCGCGGTCACCGTGCCGCCGCCCTCCCGGCGCGTTGCGGCATGGAAAACCTTGCCGGGGAGCGCCGCCGCCCGTTCGAGGCCGGCAATGATGTCGCCCGTGCGCGGATTGCCCGGATAGCCGCCGGCCGCGAGCACGACGCCGAGCGCGGAGCGCGGGTCCCATTCGGCACGGGCTCGATGCAGGCGGCCCGCGAGCGCGGCTTCGCAAAGCGTTGCGAAATCGCTCTCGAGGCGCGACAGCACCGGCTGCGTCTCCGGATCGCCGAAGCGGCAGTTGAACTCGAGCACGTTCGGCGTGCCGTCGTCGGCGATCATCAGCCCTGCGTAGAGAAATCCCCGGTAAGGCATGCCTTCGGCCGCGAGGCCGCGCAACGTCGGTTCGATCACCTCGCGGATGATGCGCGCGTGGAGCGGGGGCGTGATGACGGGTGCGGGCGAGTAAGCGCCCATGCCGCCCGTGTTGGGTCCCTCGTCACCGTCGAGGAGGCGCTTGTGATCCTGCGAAGTCGCGAGCGGCAGCAGGTGCTCGCCGTCCGCCATGACGATGAAGCTCGCCTCCTCGCCGGTGAGGAATTCCTCGATGACGACCGCGCGGCCCGCCTCGCCGAAGCGGCCCGCGAACATGTCCTCGGCTGCGCGTATCGCCTCGTCGGCGCTCGCGGCGATGATCACGCCTTTGCCCGCGGCCAGCCCGTCCGCCTTGACGACGATCGGAGGACGCTGCGCGCGAATGGCCGCGGGATCGAAGTTCGCCCGCGTGAATGCCGCATAGCGCGCCGTCGGGATGCCATGGCGCGTGAGGAACTCCTTGCTGAACTGCTTGCTGCCCTCGAGGCGGGCAGCGAGGCGCCGCGGGCCGAGGCAGGCGAGGCCTGCCGCTTCGAAGGCGTCGACTACGCCTGCAACCAGCGGACCCTCGGGCCCGACGACGGTGAGCGCGACGCGCTCGGCGCGCGCGAGTCCGACAAGGCCCGCGATATCCATCGCGGCGACTTCGGCGTTCCTGCATTTCGGTTCGCTCGCAGTGCCCGCATTGCCGGGTGCGACGAGGACCTCGGCGACGCGCGGCGACTGCGCCAGCTTCCAGGCCAGCGCGTGCTCGCGTCCGCCGCCGCCGATCACGAGAGCCTTCACCGCGCGCTCAATGGCGGAAATGCCGAACGCCGGTGAAAACCATCGCAATACCGCATTCGTCCGCCGCTGCGATGACCTCGGCGTCGCGCAGTGACCCGCCCGGCTGGATCACGGCCCGGATCCCGAGGCCGGCGGCGGCATCGAGGCCGTCCCGGAACGGGAAGAAAGCGTCAGAGGCCATCACGCAGCCGGAAACCTCGAGCTTCGCGTCCGCGGCCTTGATCGCCGCGATGCGCGTGGACACCACACGGCTGGTCTGGCCGGCGCCGATACCGACGGTCCGGCCGTCCCGGGCGAACACGATGGCATTCGACTTGACGAACTTGCAGACACGCCAGGCGAACCGCAGGTCCGCGAGCTCCGCCGGTTCCGGCGCGCGCCGCGTGACCTGCCTGAGCGAGGGCGCATCGACGAGACCGTCATCCCGCGACTGTGCGAGCAGGCCGCCGGCCACGGACTTGAGCTCGGCCGAAAGCGGCGGCGCGTCTTGAAGGGGCCCGGTTTCGAGCAGACGGACGTTCTTCTTGCCGGAGAGCAACGTGAGCGCGTCGGGCGCGCAAGCCGGGGCGGCGATCACCTCGACGAATTGCCGCTCGACGACCGCGGCTGCCGTCCGTGCATCGAGCGGGCGGTTGAAGGCCATGATGCCGCCAAAGGCGGACGTCACGTCGGGCTCGTACGCCCGCAGGTAGGCCTCGTGCAAGTCGGGCGCGACGGCAACGCCGCAGGGATTCGCGTGCTTCACGATCACGCAGGCGGGAGCGTCGAATTGCCGGACGCACTCGATCGCCGTGTCTGCATCCACGATGTTGTTGTAGGAAAGTTCCTTGCCCTGCAGCTGTCTGGCCGTCGTGACCGAGGCCCCTTTCGCGAGCGGATCCGCGTAGAACGCCGCGGTCTGGTGCGGATTCTCCCCGTAGCGCAGGTCCTGCTTCTTGCTGAACCCTGCCGCGAACGCATCCGGAAATGCCGCGTCCCCCTGCTGCCTGCGCAGCCAGCCGGAAACGATGGAGTCGTACTGCGCCGTAAGCCCGAAAGTCTTCGCGGCGAGGCGACGCCGCGTCGCCTCGGTCACGCTGCCGGCGCGAAGTTCCGCGACCACCCCGGCGTAATCCGCCGGATCGACGAGCACGGTCACCCGCGAGTGATTCTTGGCGGCGGCGCGGAGCATCGCAGGGCCGCCCACATCGATATTCTCGATCGCATCGTCATATCGGCATCCAGGCGCCGCGATCGTCGCGGCGAAGGGATAGAGGTTGACGACGACCAGGTCGATCGGCGCGATGCCATGCTCGCGCATCACGGCGTCGTCGAGGCCGTCCCGTCCGAGCAGGCCCCCGTGCACTTTCGGGTGCAGGGTCTTGACGCGCCCGCCCATGATTTCCGGGAATCCGGTGAGTTGCGCCACCTCGGTGACCGGCAGTCCCGCTGCCGCGATCTCGCGCGCCGTGCCACCCGTCGATATCAATCCGAATCCGAGATGGCAGAGCTCGCGGGCGAGTTCGACGAGGCCGGTCCTGTCGGAAACGGAAAGTAACGCCCGCCGGGCGTTCGGCGGCGTCATCTGCTCAGGAAGCGAGCCCGTATTCGCGCAATTTCTTGCGCAGGGTGCCGCGATTGATGCCGAGGATCGTCGCCGCGCGGCTCTGGTTGCCGTCCGCGTAGTCCATCACGGCCTGGAACAGCGGCAGCTCGACCTCGCGCATCACGAGATCATAGAGGCGGCCCGGCCGGTATCCGTTCAGGCTGTCAAAGTAGTTGCAGAGCGCCTGTTCGGTGTGATCGCGCAGCGGTATTTCGCGGGAGTGCCCGTTGACGGCACGAATGAGGTGCGGGCGGCGCGGCGTCTGCGCCCTTGTCTTCGCGGTCATTGCCTGTGAGTCCCCGATTTCCGTTCCGTTCTCGGTCAGGCTGCCTGCGCCAAGCGGCCGATCAGTCCTGACAGGAATTCGCCGGTGAGCGCCTGCTGCTCCCTCGCGGATTCCGTCGTCAACAGCCCCGCTGGCAAGTGTCCGACGTCCGGATGGAGACGGCAATACCAACCGAGATGTTTGCGCGCCACGCGGACGCCTTTTGCTTCGCCATAAAACGAGTAAAGGGCCTCGAGGTGCGCCAGCATGATAGCACGGACCTCGCAAAGCGAAGCCGGAGCGGCGACGTTTCCGGAAAGGCCTGCGCGCAATTCTCGGAAGATCCACGGACGCCCCTGTGCAGCGCGCCCGATCATGATGCCGTCGGCGCCGCTTTGTTCCAGCGCCTTCAAGGCCTTGGCGACACAATCGATGTCGCCATTGACGAACACAGGCAGGCGCACGGCCTGCTTGACGGCGGCGACGGTTTCCAATTCGGCCTTGCCCTGGAAAAAATCGGCGCGCGTACGGCCGTGTACCGCCAGGCCGGCGATGCCTTCCTGTTCTGCGATGCGGGCGATCGACACGGCATTGCGGCTCTCGCGATCCCAGCCGGTGCGCATCTTGAGCGTGACGGGGACGGCCGAGGCCGCGACGACAGCACGGAGGATCCGGGCGACGAGCGGCTCATCGCGCATCAGTGCCGAGCCGGCCGCGCGATTGCAGACTTTCTTGGCGGGGCAGCCGAGGTTGATGTCGATGACCTGGGCGCCGAGCGCGACATTCATGCGCGCAGCCCCGGCCATCATGTCCGGGTCATAGCCCGCGATCTGCACGACCCGCGGCTCGGGCTCGCCGCGGTGGTCGAGTCGCAGGCGCGACTTGGACGTATGCCAGAGGCGCAGGTCGGAGGTGACCATTTCGGACGCCGCTATCCCCGCGCCCAGGTGTCGGCAGAGCCGCCGGAAGGGCAGGTCGGTCACGCCGGCCATCGGCGCGAGCGCGAGCGGCGTCGCGAGCGTGTAAGACCCGATTTTCACTGGCGCGCCGTCTTGATCTGGTTCGCGCAGCGGACACCGCCCTTGGCGGGGAGACACACATCGAGTTCGAAGCCGACGGCCTCGGTCCCGGGGTCGACGATGCGGATCAGCGCATCCGCGCGTTCGCCCGGCTCCAGGAGCCCCGCCCCGCCTGCGCCGGGCAGGTAATCGTCAGGGCCGATGTCACGCATTCGGAGGGTGGCTCCGAACCGGTCCTGGAGCACGAGACGCAGCAGGGGTAGCGGCTGCGCGTACGTCGCCCGATTGATGATGCTCGCTCGCAGCAACAGGCGATTTGCCTCGTTGGGGTCGGTGGAAGCGCCCCATTGCCGGAGCTCGTAGGCCGAAAGATCGGTCGGAGCGAGCACCGAGGCGCCGAAGAAAGCGTAGGCGCCGGCGATCAGGGGCCCGAAAATCGGATTCCGGACGAGATTGTCTCGTTCGCTGTGGATCACCTGCAGAAACAGGAGCAGGGCGAGGGCCGTGACTCCCGCGACCCAGGGCCAGCGCCGGGAGAGGAAGCCCGGCGATTCGTCCACCTCGAATTCGCGCTCGGCCACGGCGCGCGCCGCCGCCTCTTCCGCAAGGCGCCTTCGCATTTCGTCCGGGATCAGGATGCGTGATGCGGCAGGGGCGCCGGTCGCCGGCATCGGCCGCGATGCAGGCGCCGGCGCGGGAGTCTCCAGCACGATCGACTCGACGGCGTCCGTCTCATCCTCCTCGTCCTCCGCCGGCCCATCGACCGTTGCCTCCGGTACTTCGGGCTCGGGTCCCTCGATGGTTTCGTCAGATTCGTCAAGGACGAGGATGGGATGCTCGTCCGTGCTGTCGAGGTCGAATTGCGGCTCGACGACGCTCAGGTTCGCTGCCACGGCCGCCGGATCGAAACGGACCGGCTCCGGATTTTCCATCACGAACAGGCGATCGAGCATCGCCGCATCGCCATGGAATTCCATCGCCCGCTCTTCATCTTCCGGCGTTTCGGCGGTGTCGGCCGGCCGCGGGACGTCAGGCACGGCGGCAAGCTCGACCGGCGAGGACAACTCGATATTCTCGCTGCCCGGCAGTTCCTCGACCGTCATCGAATCGTCCGGCGACGACCCTTGACCGGACAGCGCGGACTTGAAGGCCTGCTCGCTCAGGTTTTCGAGCGCATTGAAGCTCGTCGAGCAGACGCCGCAGCGCACGTCGCCTTGCGCCGCGCGCAGCGCCTCCGCGGTGACGCGGAATACCGTTGCACAATCAGGGCATTGGGTGTACACGCTCACTCCGGGCGGCGACGGCCCACGAGCAGGGCCCAGTGCTCGCGCTCCGCCGCCGGGCCGATATCAAACCACGCTCGATAGGCCCGCGCTACTTCGGCGGCCTGTCCGGAGAGCATGCCCGCGAGAACGACCATGCCGCCGGGCCGGGCCATGTGGGCGAGACGGGGCGCGAGCTCGATCAGCGGCCCGGCCAGGATATTGGCCAGCACAATCCCGAAGAGGCCGCCAATGTCCTCGGCAAGGCGGGGAATCGTGATCCGTCCGGCCAGCCCGCAGCGGATGGCGTTTTCCCGTGTCGCCCGTCGCGCCTGCGGATCGATGTCGAACGCCGTAGCCTCTGCGGAGCCCAGTCTGAGCGCCGCGAGCGCGAGAATGCCGGAGCCGCAGCCGTAGTCGAGGACGCGCTCAGCGCCCCGGACTGCGCCATCGAGCCATTCGAGGCAAAAAGCCGTCGTCGGATGGGCGCCGGTGCCGAAGGCAAGGCCGGGATCGAGTTCCAGGACGACTTCCGCCGGCCCATCGGGCCGCTGACCTGCCGGACAGACCCAGAGCCGACTTCCGAAGCGCATCGGCCGGAAGTCCTTGAGCCATTCGCGCTCCCAGGCGCGGTCTTCCACGTGCTCGATTCCGATCGCCCCGGGCGGAAGACCGAGGACGGTCGCGAGCGTGGCTGCGAGCAGACGGGGGTCAGCCGAGAAATCGAACAGGGCGCGCAGCCGCAGGGACTGCCACAGCGGCGTCTTGCCGGGTGGCGGCTCGAGCAGGGGTTCGTCGCCGGCATCGGCGAGAGAGATCGCAAGGGCGCCCAGGTGTCGACAGGCGTCTTCGGCGCGCTCGCACTCGACGCCAGGAAGTTCGATGACGAGCTGGTGGAAAGGCATCGACCGCTCGTCGTGGCGGCTACTTCAGGCCGAGGCGGCGCTCGAGATAGTGAATGTCGAGCCCGCCCTGCCTGAAAGCCGAGTGCCCGAAGATCTCCTGATGAAGCGGCGCATTGGTCTTGATGCCTTCCACGACCATCTCGGAGAGCGCATTCCGCATCCTGGCGATTGCGGTGTCGCGGGTGTCGCCGTAGGAGATGAGCTTGGCGACCAGTGAATCGTAGAAGGGCGGCACGGAGTAGCCCGAGTACAGGTGGCTGTCCACGCGCACGCCGGGGCCACCCGGGGCGTGCCAGAGCCGCACCGGACCGGGCGAGGGCGCAAAGGTCTTGGGGTCCTCGGCATTGATACGGCACTCCATCGCCCAGCCGCGCAGAATGATGTCCTCCTGCTTGAAGGGCAGCGGTTCCCCGGCTGCAATTCGAAGTTGCATCTTGACGATGTCGATGCCGGTCACGAGCTCGGTTACCGGGTGTTCGACCTGCACCCGGGTGTTCATCTCGATGAAGTGGAAATGGCCGTCCTCGTACAGGAACTCGAGCGTGCCCGCACTGCGATAGCCCACCGCTGAGCAGGCCGCGACGAGCTTCCCCCCCATCTCGGCTCGCTGCCTGGCAGTGATCCCGGGTGCCGGGGATTCCTCGATGATCTTCTGGCGGCGCCGCTGCAGGGAACAGTCGCGCTCGCCTAGCGAGACGACGCTGCCGTAGTTGTCGCCGAGCACCTGGAACTCGATGTGCCGCGGCTTCTCCAGGAATTTCTCCATGTAAACGGTATCATTGCCGAAGGCCGCCAGCGCTTCGGTCTTCGCGACGTTGATCGCGTTGACGAGAGTCGCGTCGCTGTGAACGACGCGCATGCCGCGGCCGCCGCCGCCACCGGAAGCCTTGATGATCACGGGATATCCGATGCCGCGTGCGATCCTGAAGCACTCGTCCTGGTCCTCGGGCAGCGGGCCGTCGGATCCGGCGACGCAGGGCACGCCGTGCTCCTTCATGACGCGAATCGCCGAGACCTTGTCGCCCATCTGGCGGATGGTCTCGCTTTTGGGCCCGATGAACACGAAGCCGCTGTTCTCGACCCGCTCGGCAAAGTCCGCGTTCTCCGACAGGAAGCCGTAACCGGGGTGGATGCCGACGGCGTCGGTCACCTCGGCGGCGCTGATGATGGCCGGCATGTTGAGGTAGCTTTCGCGCGACGCCGGCGGTCCGATGCAGACGGTTTCATCCGCCAACAGCACGTGCTTCAGGTTCTGGTCGGCCGTCGAATGTACGGCCACCGTCTTGATGCCGAGCTCACGGCAGGCGCGCAGGATACGGAGAGCGATCTCGCCCCGGTTGGCGATGACAATCTTGTCTAACACGCGCTACTCGATCGCGAAGAGCGGCTGTCCGAATTCGACCGGTTCGCCGTTCTTGGCCAGCACGGCGACCACCTTGCCGGCGCGCTCACTCTCGATCTGGTTCATCATTTTCATTGCTTCGATGATGCAGAGCACCTGCCCGACGTGGACTTCCTTCCCGACTTCGACAAAGGGCCTCGCGCCGGGCGCCGGTGAGGCATAGAACGTGCCGACCATCGGTGCCGTCACGAGGTTCTCGTCGCGGGCCGCCGGCGTCGCGACCGGCGCCGCAGCCGGTTGGGCGGCAGGGGCGGCGGGTGCCGGCAACGGCGAAGGCGCGGCCCGGGTATCGGCTGGCGGGCCATGAGTCGCTCGCGCGATGCGGACCGATTCCTCGCCCTCGGTAATCTCGATTTCGGCCAGACCCGATTCCTCGAGCAGTTCGATGAGTTTCTTGATCTTGCGAATATCCATCATGCTCCCCCGGATGGGCTGTCGAGGCGGTCCAGCGCCGCCGTGAGCGCGAGTTCGTAGCCTTGCGCGCCCAGTCCGACGATGCTGCCCGCCGCAATGTCCGAAAAATAGGAGTGCCGGCGGAACGGTTCCCGCGCGTGCACATTGGACAGATGCACCTCGATGAAAGGAACGGCGACCGCGAGCAGCGCATCGCGCAGCGCAATGCTCGTATGGGTAAAGGCGCCCGGATTGAGGATCAGGAAATCGACCGGCGTGGCCGCCAGCGCCTGAACCCGGTCGACGAGCTCATGCTCGGCATTGCTCTGGAAGCTCTCGACGGCCGCTGCGCGTTTCTTCGCGATCGTGCAAAGGCGAAGTTCAATGACCGACAGCGTGACGTCGCCATACCACCCCGGTTCCCGACGTCCGAGCAGATTGAGATTGGGCCCATTGATGAGCAGAATCCGACGCATCGGCCGCCTCGATACCCTGTTTCCCCGTCAGAGGCCGTGCCATTCAACCGGACGTCAGGCAATTTGTCCAGAACTTGGGGCGATCAGGTGCCGATCAGCGCCGAACTCGCGCCTAACTAACCGATTTTCGGCAACTGATCCCGGATCTCGGCCTGGGCAGCCTTCAGATCGATCCTGCCGGCATCGATCGCGCGAACGGCCGAAAGGATGAGGTCGGCCTGCGGGCGATGCAGTTCGCCGACGTGGATCGTCACGATGCGATCGCGGCGGTCGGTAAAAACCGTAAAGGGCAATCCGAGGGACTCCATCCCAAAAGCACGGGCCGCGTCCAGCCCGTCCTGCTCGCCGATCAGGACCGTGTAATCGACCGGCGTCTCGCCGAGGAATCGCAACACGTCCTCGCGAAAATCGATCGCGACGCCGATCATCGCGAACCCGGAAAATGACGGGTCCTGCGTGAGCGCATTCAGCATCGGAATCTCGCGCCGACAGGGCGCGCACCAGGTCGCCCAGAAGTTGATCACCGCGGGCTTGCCGCTCCATTCCGACAACGCGCGCATCCGGCCATTGCGGTCCGCAAGCCGGACGTCCGGGCGCCGCTCGGGAACGACGGCCGGATGGATGGCGGGAGGCGCTGGCGTCTCTTCATGGACCAGAAGAAGCGCACGGCTGCCGAAAAACGCGGCGAAGCCGGCTGCCAGCGCGATCAGGAGGACTAGGAACCAGCGCCCGGTGCGACCCATGCTCAGCATTCTCGCGCGAAGCGCGCGAGATGCGAGCGGAATTCATCGGCGTTGACGTAGCCGACCAGGCGAAAAGCGCGGCACTCGCGGCCCTGCGGCCCGAAAAAGGCCGTGGTCGGCGGCCCGTAGACGCCGAAACGGCGGAACAGGGCCTGGTCGGCCTCGCTATTGGCGGTTACGTCTGCCTTGAGCAGCACGAAGCCGGATAGGTCCTTCTGGACTTCCGGGACCGAGAAGGTGTACTTCTCCATTTCCTTGCAGGACACGCACCAGTCGGCATAGAAGTCGAGCATCACGGGTCTGCCCGCCGCCTGCGCCGCCGCGAGTTCGCGGTCCAGCTCCTCGGTCGAAGCAACCTTGCGGAACGGAAGCTCTTGCGCATTCGCGGTCTTTCCGCCCAGGATCGGCAGTGAAGCATCGCGAAGCGGCTGCAGCGGGTCGTGGCCGCCCGCCGCCGCGCCCACCAGCATGATGATGCCCCATACGATGGCGGCGAGTCCGAGACCCCGTGCCACCAGCTGCCTGGCAACGATGCCCGGGCTTGCCCGCCCGAAGCCGCCGAAGTAATAGCCACCGACGATGACGAGAAGCGCCCACAAGGCCAGCGTGAGCGAGCCGGGCAGCACCCGCTCCAACATCCATACCGCGACGCCGAGGAACAACACGCCGAAAAGTGTCTTGACTGAGTTCATCCAGGCGCCGGCATGCGGCAGGAAACGGCCCCCCGCGACGCCGACCAGCAGGAGCGGCGAGCCCATCCCGATCGCCATGGCAAAGAGGGCCAGGGCGCCTCGGAGGATATCGCCCGTCTGTCCGATGACGGCAAGCGCCGCCACCATTGGTGGAGCGACGCAGGCGGTCACGACCAGCGCCGAGAGTGCGCCCATGACGGCCGTGCCGATGAAGCTCCCGGATTTCTGCCGCACTGACAGGCTTGCGAGCCGCGTCTCGAGAGCAGACGGAATCTTGATGTCGAAGAGCCCGAACATGGCGAGCGCGAGGACGACAAACAGCGCCGCGAAGCCAATGATGATCCAGGGCTGCTGGAAAAATGCCTGGGCCTGCTGTCCCGCCGCCGCAAACCCAGCGCCTGCGATCGTGTAGGTGAACGCCATGCCGAGCACATAGACGACGGACAGCATGAGGGATCGACGCGGGGTCGCGGACTCACCCTGTCCTGCGATGATGCCTGAAAGAATCGGGATCATCGGCAGGACGCATGGCGTGAATGCGAGGAGCAGGCCGAATCCGAAGAAGCTCGCCATGATGGCAAGGAGACTTCCCTCGGCAATCAGGTTCGAGAGACGGTCCTGTTCCGAAACCATCGGCGCCGATGCGTCCTTCGTCCGGCTGCCCGGCGGGGGCAGCTCGATCGCAATGGTTTTTGTGACCGGCGGGTAGCAGAGGCCGGCGTCGGCGCAGCCCTGGTAGCTGACCGAGAGCTCAAAGGAAGATCCGCCCGCGGCGCGCGAGACCGGGACGGTCGCTCTCAGGGCGTCGTAATACACCTCGACGTCGCCGAAGAATTCGTCGGTCTTCTTCTTGCCGGCAGGCATCGAAATCTCGCCCAGGGCGTACCCGGGGTCCGCGCTCTTCGCGGAAATGCGGTGGCGATAGAGGTAGTAACCGGGCGCAATCCGCCAGTCGAGCCGTACCGCGTCGCCGCCATCCGCGATCGCGGAAAAATCAAAGGCCTGGTCTACAGGCAGGAACTGGTCTTCATTGGACACGGGGCCGAGGAGGCCCTGGGCGGCCGTGGCGCCCGAAAAGAAAAGCGCAAGCAGGCCAAGCGCGGTCTTGAATTTCTTCATCGCGGCCGAGAGGTTAGCGGCCTGCCGCCGGCTTGTCGCGACGCCTTGCTCGTTTTCGGTGCCCCGGGCTGCTTCGCGCCTCTCAGAAAAACTTAATTTCTCCAATTATTTCAATAAGTTACATGAAATTATCACTCGAGGCTCGACAGTGCTTGCAATTGGGGCGGCGATCCCTAATATTGGCACTCTAATGGGGAGAGTGCTAAGGCTCGAGTCTGCGCTGTCCCGCGCCGTTTCAGTGAAATTTGCAAGGAGTGTTGAACCATGAAGATCCGTCCGCTTCATGATCGTGTGATCGTCAAGCGCGAAGATGAAGAGCGCAAATCACCCGGCGGCATCGTGATTCCCGATACCGCTGCAGAGAAGCCCGTCCGCGGCAAGATCGTCGCCGTCGGCAAGGGCAAGATTCTCGAGAACGGGAGCGTGCGTCCGCTCGACCTCAAGGTCGGCGACAAGATCCTGTTCGGCAAATACGGCGGAACCGAAGTCAAGGTCGACGGCGACGAGCTCCTCGTGATGCGCGAGGAAGACGTCATGGCCGTCATCGAAAAGTAATCCAGAGGACATCGCAAACATGGCAGCCAAGGAAGTCAGATTCTCAGACGACGCGCGCACCCGTTTGGTCCGCGGTGTCAACCTGCTCGCGAACGCCGTCAAGGCGACGCTGGGCCCGAAAGGACGCAACGCCGTGCTCGAGAAGAGCTTCGGCGCGCCGACCATCACCAAGGACGGGGTCTCGGTCGCGAAGGAGATCGAGCTCAAGGACAAGTTCGAGAACATGGGCGCGCAGATGGTCAAGGAAGTCGCATCATCGACTTCCGACGAGGCCGGTGACGGAACGACCACGGCGACCCTGCTCGCGCAGGCGATCATCCGTGAGGGCATGAAAGCCGTCGCCTCGGGCATCAACCCGATGGACGTCAAGCGCGGCGTCGACCTGGCCGTGACCGCGGCAGTCGATGAGTTGAAGAAACTCTCCAAGCCCTGCAAGGACTCGAAGGCGATCGCCCAGGTCGGCACGATCTCGGCGAACAGCGACGAGGCCATCGGCAAGAAAATTGCCGAGGCAATGGAGAAAGTCGGCAAGGAAGGCGTGATCACGGTCGAGGAGGGCTCGGGCCTCGAGAACGAGCTCGAAGTCGTCGAAGGCATGCAGTTCGACCGCGGCTACCTGTCGCCGTACTTCATCAACAGCGCACAGAACCAGACTAGCGAGCTCGAGGGCCCCTATGTCCTCCTCTACGACAAGAAGATCTCGAACATCCGCGAGATGCTGCCGCTGCTCGAGGGCATCGCGAAGGCCGGCAAGCCCCTGCTCGTGATCGCCGAGGACGTCGAGGGCGAGGCGCTCGCAACACTCGTGGTCAACACGATCCGCGGCATCGTCAAGGTCTGCGCGGTCAAGGCGCCGGGCTTCGGCGACCGCCGGAAGGAAATGCTGAAGGACATCGCGATCCTGACGGGCGGCACCGTGATCGCCGAGGAAGTGGGACTCTCGCTCGAGAAGGCGACGCTCAACGACCTCGGCAAGGCCAAGAAGATCATCGCCGAGAAAGAGAACACGACGATCATCGACGGAGCGGGCAAGTCGAGCGACATCAAGGGCCGGATCGAGCAGATCCGCCGCCAGATCGAGGAAGCCACTTCCGATTACGACAAGGAAAAGCTGCAGGAGCGCGTCGCAAAGCTCTCCGGCGGCGTGGCCGTGATCAAAGTCGGCGCGGCGACCGAGATCGAGATGAAGGAAAAGAAAGCCCGCCTCGAGGACGCGTTGCACGCAACCCGCGCCGCGGTCGAGGAGGGCGTGGTGCCGGGTGGCGGCGTTGCGCTGGTGCGGGTGCAGAAGTCGCTCGACAAGCTCACTGGCGCCAATGAGGATCAGAACGTCGGCATTCGGATCCTGTCGCGCTCCATCGAAGAGCCGCTGCGCCAGATCGTGCAGAATGCCGGTGAAGACGGCTCGGTGGTGCTGGCCAAGGTCCGCGAGGGCAAGGGCAGCTTCGGCTACAACGCGGCGACCAGCGAGTACGGCGACCTCATCGAAATGGGCATCCTGGACCCGACCAAGGTCACGCGCCTCGCGTTGCAGAATGCGGCATCCGTTGCCGGCCTCCTGCTGACGACCGAAGTCATGGTGGCCGAGGCTCCCAAGGAGGAGCACGACCACCCGCCGATGGGCGGTGGCGGCATGGGCGGAATGGGCGGCATGGACATGTAAGTCCGGAAGGCTTTGCTGTCGAATCGAAACCCCGCTGAAAGGCGGGGTTTCCTTTTATGGGTCCGCGGCGACTGAAGCGGACTCGGATGGCAGAAAGAGCGCCGGGTCCACCATCGTGCCGTTCAGTGCGACGCCGAAGTGCAGGTGCGGGCCCGTGACCCGGCCCGTGGCGCCGACGGCCCCGATCCGACTGCCCGCGGCCACGGTTTCGCCCGGCTTCACGTCAGTGCGGCTCAGGTGGCAGTACATCGTGACGAGCCCCCAGCCGTGGTCGAGGATGACGGTGTTGCCGTTGAAGAAGTAGTCGCCGACGGCGGCGACCTTGGCGTCGGCCGCGGCCAGCACGGGCGTGCCGGCCGCGGCTGCGATGTCCATGCCCGTATGCGGGCTCCGCGGCTGGCCGTTGAAGAAGCGGCGAAGGCCATACGAGCTCGACCGCGCTCCCGGCACCGGCGCAAGCAGCCGAAGCGTCGCGGGCGGGCTATCCGAGAACGTCTTGAGCGCCCCGCGGATCCTCAGCCTCTCGCCTGCGACGCGCTCGAGGTCTCGTTTCGAAAGATCGACCTGGCCCGGCGCGACGGTCAGCTTCTGGGCGTCATAAGCCTTTGCGGCGACGTCGAATCCAAGTCGCAGCGACCTGCCGCCCCGGCCGACGACGAGTTCCTGGCGCCCGGGCTTCGTATCCAGCGGGATGCCGACGACTGCGAGCCAGCGTCCGTCCTCGCGCAGCACCATGACGCGGGCGCCGTCGAGCGTGGCGACGGGCGGCGCGTCTGCAGGCCCCTCGATGGGAAGCGCAACGACGCCGCCCGGCACGGCGGAGGTGTGCGGCAGCCTGTCTGGCGCGTCCGCTGCGAGCGTGACGACGGCCGGCAGCAGTGCGGCTGCCAGCACGACCGGGGCCCGGAATCGAACGCGCAATGGCATCGATCGGGCGCGCGCCACTCAACGCATCTCGGTCGCGACGATCACGCCAGCCTGCTCGAGCCGCTCGAGATCCGCCGCGAGCGCGGCGCGGTCGACGCCGCCCTGGCGCGAGAGCGCGTCGTCCACTGAGAACAACCGCTGCTTGAGCATCCACTCCACGATCGGGTAGGTCGCGCCAACGGGCAACTCTCCACCCTCGAAGGCGACGGCGAAGCCACTGTCACGGCGCAGCACCTGGGCTTTGCGCGCGACGGAATACCAGACGGGAGCGCGGCGTACGGGCAGCCCGTATTCCGCCGGCGGAAGCGCAAGGCCGCGCTGGTGATTCAGCACGTCCACGGCGAAGGCCGGGGAAATCATGACGGCGCGCACGCGTTCGGCGAGTCCCGCGAGCCGTTCGCCAAGCGCCGCCTCGTCGCGCGCATCCGGCAGGTACTCGCGGAACTCGCGCTCGCGGGAGAGCGCGCCTTCGAGCAGCCTGAACAGCGCGAGCCCGAGCGCCGGCGAAACGCCGAATGTCACGTGCAGCGAGGCGCGGTCGCCCGTCAGCGCGTCGTGGTACTGCCCGCGCGGCAGGTACAGGACATCACCCGGCTTCATGTGAGCCTCGAAGAGGAGCTTCCCGCGGGTCGCGGTGAGCCACTTCTCCCACTCGTCGCCCGGAGGCACGGGATTCACCGGCGCGTCCGCTCGCGACTCGTACACGCGCCAGGTTTTCTCGCCCTCGACCTGGACGGCGAAGACGTCGTGCAGGTCAAAGTGCGTCTGGAAGGCCTGCACGCCCTGGAATGAGCAATAGACATTCGCGACGACGCGCGCGGTGAACTCGCGCTCCAGCATTGACGCGACGGCACCGACCTCGGGGCACACGCGGTGGATGCCGTTGGCGACCACGCTCGCGCCGAGGGCAACGAGTGCCTGCACTTTCGCGGGGTTGACCGGCGCGCTCGCGCCGGGCTTCAGGTCGGAAATGTCGCAGTAGTTCTCCCGGAGCGCGGAGCGGCTCCTGAAATAGACCTTGAGCGTGTCCTCGTTCCAGTACGGCGTGAGGGCGAGCACCTCGTTGAAGCGCTTCCAAGGCAGGAGACTGGCGCCTGCAGGGCCGCCCTGGACGTGCAGCGGGCGATGGCCGAAGACCTGGGAGCGGAACGTGCCCGCATCGAACGGCGCGAGAAATTCCGCGAATCGCATGGCGCCCGGACGTTACCATTGGCCGTCCGTTCCTGTCGAGGAAGAACCGACCATGCAGGCGACGCAAGGTGACTGGCTGCCGGCGCGCGCGGCCCTGCATCCGGCGGGTCTCTACCTCGCGCTCCGCGAGATCCGGCCGTCCGAGCTGCAGGATCCCTTCATGCAGGAGACGATCTCGCGCATCCCGGCGCGCGAGACGATCGTGCAGGTCGCGCGCGAGGACGTCGGAAGGGGCGCGACAGGAACGGCGCCCGCGGGCATCATCTTCCACGTCGCACGCTGCGGCTCGACGCTCGTCTCGCAGCTGCTCAAGCAGCATGTCGGCGCCGTGATATACGCAGAGCCGCTGCCGGTCAACGAAATCCTGCTGCCGCCGCACAAGTGGCCGCGCGCCGAGCTGGTTGCGGCGCTCCGCTCGCTCGGCGCCGCGTTTGCGCGCCACGCGCGCAAGCCCTGGGTGTGGAAGCTCACGAGCTGGAACACTCTTTTCTGCGACCTGGTTGCCGAGGCGTTTCCCGCGACGCCCTGGATCCTGTGCCTGCGCAATCCCGTCGAGGTGTCGGTGTCCCTGCTGCGGGAGCCGGCTGGCTGGCTCTGGGACGGCGAGGGGCCGACGGGGCCCTTCGTGAAGTCGATCGACCCGCAGGGCAGATCGCGCTCCCGCGAGGAATACGTCGCGCGGCTCTACGGCGCCTTGTGCGCGGCGGCCGGCCGCCTCGATCCCGCGCGCGGTGCGCTCGTCGAGTATGGCTCGCTGCCGGACGCCGCCTGGACGGCCGTGGCGCCGCACTTCGGGCTCGCCGTCGATGGGCCGGTCCGTAAGCGCATGCAGGCAGCCGCGCGCATGAACTCGAAGGCGCCGATTGGGCGTCCCGAAAGGTTTGCGGACGATGGCGGGATCAAACAGGCCGCTGCGAGCGACGCGCTGCGGCAGGCGATCGATGCCTTCGCCCTGCCGTCCCTGGACCGACTCAAGGCCCTTCACGCCGGAGAACACGCATGAGAATCGCGGCTTTCGCCCTGATCGGGCTTTCGTTCGCCGTCCCACCGGTGCTTGGGGACCCGCCCGCCGCGGGGAGTCAGAAGGCCGTGCTGGTCACCGGGGCGAGCACCGGAATCGGCCGCAAGATCGCCGAACGCCTGGCGGCCGACGGGCACTTTGTCTACGCCGGGGCGCGCAAGGACGCTGACATCGAGGCGCTCAATGCAATCAGGAACGTGCAGGCCATCCGTCTCGACGTCACACGGCCCGAAGAGATCGCGGCGGCAGTCTCGACCGTGACGCAGGCGGGCCGCGGCCTGTGGGGGCTCGTCAACAACGCCGGTGTCGCGGTCACGGGTCCGTTCGCCGACCTGAAAGAAGAGGATTTCGATTTCGTGATGGACGTGAATGCCTACGGGCCGTTTCGCATGACGAAAGCCTTCCTTCCGCTCATTACCGCCTCGAAGGGACGTGTCGTGACGATCAGCTCGATTTCCGGGATCCTGTCCAGCGCGAGCCTCGGGGTCTACAGCATGAGCAAGCACGCGGTCGAGGCCTTTGGCGATTCGCTTGCCGCGCAGGTGGAGGCCCAAGGCGTCTCGGTGAGCCTCGTCGAGCCCGGCAACTACAATTCACGGATTGCGGTCTCGGCCGAGCGGCGGACGGGCAGCGTCGACCCCCGTGTGGCGGACCGCTCGCGTTACAAGGAGCCTGACGAGGTCGCGGAGGCCGTGGAGCTGGCGTTGTTCGAGCCGTCGCCCAGGCGGCGTTACATGGTCGTTCCTGACCGGTACGAAGCGGAGATCACGATTCGCAAGGCGATTCAGGAGCTCGTGCAGCTCAATGAGGGTCAACCGTACACCTACAGCCGCGAGGCGCTCGTCGGCATGCTGGACGAGGCGCTGAAGACGGCGCGGCCCGCGACGCCCGGTGCCGCGGCCTCCGGGACGGTGAACGCCGATTGAGCGGCGACGCCGCAGCGCTGCCGCCAGGTGCCGCGGCGGCTCGGCCGGCGGTATTCGCGGCGAGCCGTTTCGTGGCGGAAGCTGCGGAGCGGGATCCCGCGCTGCTCGCGGGGCTCGCACAGGCGGGCGAGCTCGGCCGGGCGCGACGCGCGGGTGAGTTTGCCGCGCTCGCGTCGGCTCTCTGGGAAGCGGGAGAGGAGGAAGCCGCGTACATGGATGCGCTGCGCCGCCTTCGGCGGCGCGAACTCCTGCGCATCGCCTGGCGCGACCTCGCGGGCCTTGCGCCGCTCGGCGAGACCCTCGCGGAGCTCTCGGCGTTCGCGGATGCCGCGATCCATGCGGCGCTCGGATTCGCGCGGCGCGCACTCGAGGCGCGCTACGGCACGCCGCGATCGGCGAAGGGCGAGGCGCAGGAGCTCCTCGTCATCGGCATGGGCAAGCTCGGGGGCGGCGAGCTCAATTTCTCCTCGGACATTGACCTGGTCTTCCTCTATCCCGAGGGCGGCGAAACCGACGGTCCGCGCCGCGTCGCGAACGAGGAGTTCTTCACGCGGCTCGGCCGGTCCCTCATCCGGCTGCTCGATGAGCGCACCGCCGGAGGCATCGTGTTCCGCGTGGACATGCGGCTGCGTCCGCTCGGCGAGTCGGGGCCGCTCGCGATGAATTTCGGCGCCTTCGAGGACTACCTGCAGCAGCACGGACGCGACTGGGAGCGCTATGCCTGGGTCAAGGCGCGGGCGATCACGGGCGCCGACCGCTACCAGAGGCTATACGACAACGTCGTACGGCCCTTCGTGTACCGGCGCTACCTCGACTTCGGCGTCTACGAGAGCCTCCGCGACATGAAGA
Source organism: uncultured Gammaproteobacteria bacterium (assembly GCA_963738285.1). Classification (GTDB taxonomy): domain Bacteria; phylum Pseudomonadota; class Gammaproteobacteria; order Steroidobacterales; family Steroidobacteraceae; genus SCUD01. The sequence continues at coordinate 263,983 of CAVTVX010000016.1, forward strand.
CGATGATCGCGCGCGAGGTCGAGCGACGCGAACTGCAGGACGACGTGAAGCTCGGCCCGGGCGGCATCCGCGAAATCGAGTTCATCGTGCAATCGCAGCAGCTCATCCGCGGCGGCTCCGAACCCGCGCTGCAGACACCCTCGCTGCAGGTGGCGCTGCCGCGGCTTGCCGGGGCGAAGCGCCTGCCCGCGGAGACGGTTGCCTCGCTGGCAGATGCCTACGGCTTCCTGCGCCGCGTCGAGAACCGTCTGCAGATGGCGGACGACGCGCAGACGCATGCCTTGCCGGGGGACGACGCAGGCCGCGCCCGTCTCGCCGCTGCCATGGGATTCGGCGACTGGCCTGCGTTCGCGAGGGTGCTCGATGCGCACCGGCAGGCGGTCACGACGCACTTCGGCAACGTCGTGCTCGGCCGCAGCGGCCCCGCAGAGCGGCCGCCGGCCGCGTGCTTTGAGGCGCTCCTGGCGGAGGTGCCCCGCCTCGAGCGCATGACGGAGGATCTCGCAGAATCGGGCCTCGCGGACCCGGCAGCCGCCGCGCGCGTCCTGTTCGAGCTCCGCCAGTCCGCGTACTACCGGCGGCTCGACACGTTCGGCCGCAGGAGGCTCGGGACGTTGCTGCCGCGGCTCCTCGATTCCGTTGCCCGGGTGGATGCGCGCGCTCCCGGAGAAGGGCAGCTGGTGCTGACGCGGCTCCTGCGCATCGTCGAGGCGATCGCCGGGCGCACGGCCTATCTCGCGCTCCTCAACGAGAATGCCCAGGCGCTCGAGCGCCTCGTTGAGATCTGCGGCATGGGTGACTACCTCGCACGGCAGGTCGCCGCGCATCCGCTCCTCCTCGACGAGCTCCTCGACGCGCGGGTGTTCGAGATGCTGCCGGACCGCGCGCAATTCGCGTCCGAGCTCGAGGCTCGCCTGGGGCACGCCGGCGAGGACGAGGAGCTGCGCGTGGACTCGCTCCGCCAGTTCCGCCGTGCGGCGACGTTTCGCATCGCGATGCTGGACCTTCGGGGCCGGTTGCCGCTGATGCAGGTGAGCGACCGCCTGACCGAGGTGGCCGAACTGATACTGCAGCAGGCCCTTGCGCTCGCCTGGGCGAACACCGCAGCGCAGTACGGCGATCCCCGCTGCGAAGACGAGGGAGGCCCGCGCACCGCGCGGGTCGGCATCGCGGGTTACGGCAAGCTCGGCGGCATGGAGCTCGGCTACGCCTCGGATCTCGACCTCGTGTTCCTCCATGATTCCGCGGGAGGGCGACAGCAGACATCCGGGCCGAGAGTCGTCGATAACGAGGTCTTCTTCCTGCGCCTGGCGCAGCGCCTCGTGCACCTGCTGACGGTGCACACCGCGGCAGGAAGGCTCTACGAAGTGGACGTCCGGTTGCGGCCTTCCGGCAAGGGGGGCCTGGCGTTCACGCAGATCCAGGCGTTCGAGGACTACCAGCGACGCGAGGCCTGGACCTGGGAGCATCAGGCGCTGCTGCACTCGCGCTGGGTGGCCGGTGACGCGAGCCTCGGCGCTGTCTTTTCGCGAATCCGGCGAGAAGTACTCGTCGAATCCGTGAAGCGTGGGACCCTGAGAGAGGAAATCGTCGCCATGCGGGAGCGCATGCGAGCCGAGCACGGCAGGCCCGGGGATGGCCGCTTCGACCTGAAGCATGACCGCGGCGGAATCGCCGACATCGAATTCCTTGCCCAGTACTGGGTGCTCAGGCACGTGCGGGATCGTCCGCCGCTGGCCGAATTCTCAGACACCATCCGCCACCTCGAGTCTGTCGGCTCGGCGGCTCTCGTTGACCATCGGGTCATCGACCGGCTGGTGGATGCCTACCGCGCCTACCGCAAGGACGCGCATCACCTGTCGCTCGAACAGCGTCCGCCGGTCGTGGACGCGGCCGAGTACGGGCCGATGCGGGCGGACGTTGCTTCGGTATGGGACCGGGTCATGGTCGCGGGCGCCGACCCCGCGCCGCTATAATCGCCGCATGCATGCCGCGAACAAGCTGCAGACGCCCAATGCGCGCGAGCGTTATGAAGTCACGGCAGCGGACTTGCCGCTATCCTGCCCGATGCCGTCAATGTCGCTGTGGAACAGCCATCCCCGCGTCTACCTTGCGATCGCGGCGACGGGCTTCGCAAAGTGCCCCTATTGCAGCGCCGAGTACGTTCTCTCCCGCTGACCCGCGATGCTTGAGCGCCTCGCCATCGACCGCGGCGCGATCCTGTTCGACGTACGGCGCGTCCCGTCGCCCGGGCCGCTGCTCTTCGAGCTGACGCACTGGCGTGCGCAGGGTGCGCTCCATGAGCGGCCTGGCGGCCGCGGCACGATCCACTTCATCGATCATGGAGGGGGTCGCTGGGTCATGCGCCGCTACCTGCGCGGCGGCATCGCCGCGCGCATCGCGCGCGACCGCTACCTTTACCTGGGCGAGGAGCATACCCGGTCCTTTCGGGAGCTCAGGCTGCTCGCGGCGCTCCGGGAACGCGGGCTGCCGGTACCGGCGCCGGTCGCGGCCCGCTATATGCGGGCATTCATGACTTACGGCGCGGAACTCATCACGGAGCGGCTGCCCGGCGCTCACCCGCTGTCCGAAATGCTGGCGGCCGGACTCATGGACGATGCGCGCTGGGCTGGAATCGGGCGCTGCCTGCGCCATTTCCACGATGCCGGCGTGCAGCACGCCGATCTCAATGCGAACAACATCATGCTGGGCGAACATCGCGAAGTCTGGGTGCTCGACTTCGACCGTGGGCGCCTGCGGCGGCCGGGCTCCTGGCGGGAGCGCGTGCTGGACCGGCTGGCGCGCAGTCTCGCGAAGAACTTCGGGGGGGCGAGCGACTGGCGGACCGGATTTGCGATCCTGCGTCTTGCGCACGATGCGTGAGGCGCGATGTACTACCTCTACAATGTCCTGATCTACCTCGCGGCGCCGGCGGCGATCCTCGTTCAGCTCTGGCGCGGGCTGCGCGATCCGAGTTACCGTGACCGTCTCGGCGAGCGGTTCGGGTTCGGCACCGTCGTCCAGGGCCCTACGCTCTGGGTCCACGCCGTGTCGGTCGGCGAAGTACAGGCTGCGCTGCCACTGATCTCGCAATTGCGGCAGCGCCATCCGAAGTACCGTGTGCTGCTGACCACGGTCACGCCGACCGGTGCCGCCCGCGCGCGGCTACTGTTCGGCGGGCAAGTCATGCTTCGTTACGTGCCGTTCGACCTGCCGGGCTCCGTCAAGCGATTCTTCGACCGCGTGAGGCCGGAACTCGCCATGATCCTGGAGACCGAGCTCTGGCCGAACCTCTATCGCGAGTGCGGCAGGCGCGGAGTGCCTCTCGTGCTCGCGAGCGCCCGCATTTCGCCGCGCTCGGTAGGCAGGTACCGCAGGCTCGTTCCATTGTTCCGCGAGACGCTGTCTCATGGGATCGTCATCGCGGCCCAGAGCGAGTCCGATGCCGGGCGTTTCCGCTCGATCGGCGCGACACCCGAGCGCACGCACGTCACGGGAAACATCAAGTTCGACTTCCAGCCGCCCGCCGGTATCGAGGAACAGGGGCGGCAGTGGCGCGAGCGGAACGCACCCGGCCGCCCGGTCTGGGTGGCAGGCAGTACGCATGAGGGCGAGGAGACCATCGTGCTCGATGCGCACCGCCGCGTGCGTGAGCGGTTTCCGGACGCGCTGCTCGTACTCGTGCCGCGCCATCCGCAGCGGTTCGACGCGGTGCGCGACCTGCTCGCCAGGCGCCATGACTGCGCGGCGAGTCGCTCGTCCGGTGCGGCGATTTCCCCGTCAACGAGCGTTGTTCTCGGGGACACGATGGGCGAGCTCATGATGTTCTACGCGGCCGCGGACCTTGCGTTCGTCGCGGGAAGCCTCGTGCCGGTCGGAGGCCACAACGTCCTCGAGCCCGCCTCGATCGGCCGCCCGGTGCTGACTGGCCCGCACAACTTCAACGGCGAGGAAATCGCGCGGCTCCTGATGGACGCCGGCGCCGCATTCGTCGTCTCGGATACCGCACAGCTCGCGCATGCGATCATCGAACTGCTCGACGACGGCAAGCTGCGGGCGGTCATGGGGGAGGCCGGCAGGTCCGTGCTGGACGCGAACCGGGGCGCGCTTGATCGCCTGCTCACGCTGGTGGATCCTCTGCTGGAGTGAGGGAGCAACCGGATTGAAGACCGACATACGCCTCGCCTCTCCATACTCGCCCGATGCGCTCGAAGCTCTGGTTGTGCGTTATGGTTCGCCGCTGTTCGTGATCGACTGCGGGGTGCTTCGCCGCCAGTACCACGCGCTCGGCGCCGCGCTGCCGCGCGTCGACCTGCACTATGCCCTGAAGCCGCTGCCGGACACGACGGTCGTGGAGGTGCTCGCTCGTGCCGGATCCTGGTTCGATCTCGCGACGAGCGGCGAGGTGGACCTCGTGCGCGAGGCGGGCGTCCCGGCGTCGCGCTGCATCCACACGCACCCGATCAAACGGGATTCGGACATCCGCCACGCCCTCGAATACGGGATCTCGACCTTCGTAGTCGACAATCCCGAGGAAATCGCGAAATTCGTTGTCTACCGCGAGCGCGCCGCGCTCCTGCTCCGGGTGTCGTTCCGCAACCCGCAGGCGATCATCGACCTGTCGCGAAAATTCGGCTGCGACGCCGAAGCGGTGTTTGACCTGGTCGAATACGCGGAAAAAGGCGGAATCCGCATCGCGGGCCTCTCTTTCCACGTGGGCTCCCAGGTCGGAAGCCCGGACAAGTACGTCGAGGCGATCGACACCTGTGGCCGGCTGGTCGCCGAGACGCGCGCGCGCGGTCTCGGGCCGCTCGAGATGCTCGACATCGGCGGCGGGTTCCCGATCGACTACCTCGAGCCGGCCCCCGCGATCGACCGATTCTGCGCGCCGATCCGCGCTGCGCTCGCTCGATTGCCCTCGGGCGTGCGCGTCATTGCGGAACCGGGCCGTTTCATCTGCGGCCCTGCGGTCGTGAGCCTGTCAACGGTCATGGGTCGCGCGATGCGGGAGGGACGCTGGTGGTATTACCTCGACGACGGCATCTACGGCACGTTCAGCGGGCAGCAGTACGACAAGATGCGTTTTCCCGTCGAGCCGCTGCGCGCCCCGGACCGCCCGCGCGAGTCCTGCGTGATCTCGGGCCCGACCTGCGACAGCCTGGACGTCGTGGCCGAGGACCTGCCCATGCCCGTGCTCGAGATCGGCGAGCGCCTGCTCGCGCGCCAGATTGGCGCCTACACGATGGCCACCTCGACCGATTTCAACTTTTTTCCGCGAGCCACGGTCATTGCCGTCAATGTCGAACGCGCACCCGACTGAAGCGCCCTGCGGCTGCCTCCGGAGGCGGCGCCTCCTGCTGGGAGTCCTCTCCGCCGCGGCCGTGGCCGCGTGGCCGGCCGGCGCGGCGGAGCGCGGCGGCCACCGGCTGATCCTGACCAATACGCACACCGGCGAGGTCCTTGATACCGTCTACCGGACCGATGCGGGCTACCTTCCCGGCGAGCTTGGGCGGCTTGACTGGCTGCTGCGCGACTTCCGCACGGGAGGCGTGCTGCCGCTCGACGCGCGACTGTTCGACCTGCTCGACGAGCTCGCACATTCGGCCGGCGTCTTGCCGCGGTACCGGATCATCTCGGGATACCGCTCGCCCGCATCGAACGCGATGCTCGTCGCGACGACCGACGGCGTTTCATCACACAGCCTGCACATGGAAGGCAGGGCAATCGACGTGCGTCTCGAGGGAATCGCGCTGGAGCGCCTGCGCGACCTCGCGCTCGCCAGGCAGGCCGGCGGTGTCGGCTATTATCCGGCCTCGGATTTCGTGCATCTCGATGTCGGCCGCGTGCGGAGCTGGTCGGGATAGGGCGTGACGACTTCCATCCATCGCCGGGTCGAATCGCTGCGGGCGGGGAGGGATCCGGCATTCGTCGCACGTCTCGCCTCCGGCTGGGCCGTGCTCGGTGAAAGGCAGTTCCTGCCGGGCTATTGCCTGCTGTTGCCGGACCCGGTGGTGCCGGCGCTGAACGTGCTGGCCGGTCCGGAGCGCGCCGCCTTCCTCGCCGACATGGTCTCACTCGGTGATGCAGTGCTCGCGGTCACGCACGCCGTGCGCATCAACTATGCGATCTACGGCAACCTGGACCCCGCGCTGCACGCGCACGTGATCCCGCGCTATCACGACGAGGCCGAGGACCGGCGCACCGCGCAGCCCTGGGCCTACGACTGGGATGCCGCGCCGGCCTTCGACCCGGACCTTCACCGCGACCTGCGCGACCGCATACACGCGGCGCTCGGCCGGACCGCTTGAGCGCGGAGCGCGCATGATCGTCGTGCACTCACCCCTGCATGCCCGTCACGATGGCGGCATGGAGCTGCACCGGGGCCAGTTCGTGCCGACATTCGAGACACCGGCACGCGTGCACCACATACTCGCGGCCCTTGGGGCAGCGGAATTCGAGCTGGCATCGCCGCTGGACTTGCCGGAATCCAGGCTGCAGCGCGTCCACGACGCCGGGTTCGTCGAATTCCTGCGCACGGCATTCGCGCGCTGGAAGGCCGAGGGCCAGGGCGACTGCATGCTGCCGGGCAGCTTTCCTGCCCGCGGCCTGAGGCGCGATCGCAGGCCGCTCGGAATCAATGGCTCGATGGGCTACTACGCGTTCGACGCCAGTACGCCGATCGTGGAGGGCACCTGGGACGCCGCGCTCGCCGCCGCGCAATGCGCCATGACCGCCGCGGCGATCGTGGACGAGGGTGCAGGCGAGGCTTACGCACTGTGCCGCCCGCCGGGACACCACGCGGGCCGCAGTCTCTATGGCGGCTACTGCTACCTGAATAACGCGGCGCTGGCGGCCCAGTATCTCCTCGACGCCGGCCGCGCGCGCGTCGCGATGCTCGACGTCGATTACCATCACGGCAACGGCACGCAGGAGATCTTCTGGGAGCGCGACGACGTGCTGTTCGTATCGCTGCACGGCACCCCGGACACGGAATACCCCTACTTCCTCGGATATGCCGACGAGCGTGGGGCCGGCCGCGGCGACGGCTTTACGCTGAACCTACCGCTCCCGCGCGGCACCGGCTGGAGCGCGTACGACGCGGCGCTCGACGCGGCGCTCACCGCCATCCGCCGCTACGCACCCGACGCACTCGTCGTGTCGCTGGGCGTGGACACCTACGAACGCGACCCGATCAGCACTTTCAGGCTTTCCCGCGAGCACTATCCGCTGATGGGATCGCGCATCGCCTCGCTCGACTTGCCGACCGTTCTGGTGCAGGAAGGCGGGTATGCGGTGTCAGAAATCGGCGCCAACGTCGCCGGCGTGCTCGGCGCTTTCGCTCGTCGCGCGGCTTAGACTAGGAAGATGGCGGTCAGCGACGACTTCCGGGAATTCGTGCTCGAGCAGCTGCGGCCCTCGGGGCGGATTGCGTCGCGGCGCATGTTCGGCGGCGTCGGCCTCTACCTCGACGGGCTCTTCTTCGCGCTGATCGACGACGACACCCTTTATTTCAAGACCGACGATTCGAACCGGACCCGCTTCGAGCGCGCAGGCTCGGTCCCCTTTTGCCCGTTCCCGGACCGGCCCGGGCAGGCGCTGGGCTACTGGCAGGTTCCCGCCGAAGTGCTCGAGGATTCCGCTGAACTTGCCCAATGGGCGCGGGAGGCGATGAACGTCGCAATCGCCGCGCGAGTCAGGCGCCCGGCCCGCCGCCGCGCGCAGGCTCCGCGCCGCAGACGAGACCGCCATTGAGCGCCAATGCCGATGGCGCATTTGAGACGCTGCGCCGCGAATGGGAAGCCCGGTTCCGGGGATTCGTCGCGAACCAGTCCGGGGCGGATCCCGGCCACGGAACCGCGCATCTCGAGCGGGTCGTCGCATCCGCGCTGCGCCTCGCCGCCGAAGAGAGAGCACAAGTCGAGGTCGTCCTGCCGGCCGCGTGGCTCCACGATTGCGTTCACGTCGCCAAGGATTCCCAAGACAGGGCGCAGGCCTCGCGGCTCGCAGCCGATCATGCGGTCCGTTTCCTCGAGGGCGCCGGCTATCCCGGCGTCTGGCTTCAGGGGATCCGGCACGCGATCGAGGCGCACAGCTACTCGGCCGGCATCGCGCCGCGGACCATCGAGGCAAAGGTCGTGCAGGACGCGGATCGGCTCGATGCGCTCGGCGCCATCGGCATCGCGCGCTGCATCGCGGTCGGCGCGGCGCTGGGCCGCCCCCTGTACCAGCCTGGCGACCCCTTCTGCAGGTCGCGCCCGCCGGATGACCGGGGCGCCTCGGTCGATCATTTCTACTCGAAGCTCCTGAGACTCGCCGACGGCATGCAGACCGGCGGCGGCCGCCGCGAAGCCGTGCGCCGCACCGAGTTCCTCGAGGAATTCATCGTGCAGCTCGAGTCGGAGATCGCGCCGTGAGCCGGGGCGTGAGCGCCGCGGCGGCGCTTCAGAAACTCCGGGAGGGCAATGCGCGATTCGCGGTAAACGCACGCGGGGCAGGCACGCTGATCACGGCCGCACGCCGCGCAAAGCCGACGGCCGCACAGGAGCCGTTTGCGATCGTGCTCGGCTGTTCCGATTCACGGGTGCCGGTGGAGCTCGTCTTCAACCAGGGACCAGGCGACCTGTTCGTGATCCGGGTCGCCGGCAACATCGTGGCGCCGTCCCTGATCGGCAGCGTCGAATTCGCGGCGGACCGGTTCGGCACGCGGCTCGTCGTCGTGCTCGGGCATTCTTCCTGCGGAGCGATCGCGGCGACGATCGAGGAACTGCACCGCCCGACACAGAACCAGTCTCCGAACCTGCGGGCCATCGTCGACCGCATCCGGCCGGGCGTGGAGGAACTCGTGGCACGCCACGAAGCGCAAGGCGCGCCCGCGGTCGAGCACGCCGCGATGACAGCCAACGTGCGCGCTTCGGTGGACCAGCTCCGTCACGGCTCGGCGATCATCGAAGGCCTGATCGCGTCCGACGGGCTCGTCGTCACCGGAGCCTGGTATTCGCTCGAGACCGGGCGGGTCGAGTTCCTCGAGGAAGCCTCACCGGCCTAGCGCCGCCGAGAAGGTCTCGGCATCGACATTGCCGCCGCTCAAGACGATTGCGGTGATCCGGCCGGCGAGCGTCAGCTTGCCTGCGAGGGCGGCGGCGAGCGCAACGGCTCCGCCGGGCTCGACGACCAGCCGCAGATGACGGAAAGCGCTGGCCATCGCGGCTTCCACCTGGCCGTCGCTGACCGTGAGGATGCCGGCGAGCAACTCGCGATTGATTGCAAACGTCAGCTGCCCGGGCGGCGAGGACTGCAGGGCGTCGCAGATCGATCGCGCCTCCGGCGGATTCCTGAGAAGCATCCCCGCTGCGAGCGACCGGCGCGTATCGTCGAAGGCCTCGGGCTCCACGCCGTAGACGCTGGCAGCCGGGGCGAACTCCCGTATCGCGATTGCCGAGCCGCTGACCAGGCCGCCCCCGCTGCAGGGCACCAGGACCTGGTCCGGTGTCAGCCCGAGCTCCGCCGACTGCTGCATCAACTCGAGCCCGACGGTTCCCTGGCCGGCGATGACTTCGGGGTCGTCGAATGCCGGGACGAGGGTCGCGCCGCTCTCGCCGGCGAGCTTTCCGGCGATCTGCTCGCGGCTTTCCCGGACGCGGTCATAAAGAATAACTTCCGCGCCAAGTGCGCGCGTGTTCTCGAGCTTGGTCCGTGGGGCATCGGAGGGCATCACGATGATCGCGGGGATGCCGAGCATCCTGGCCGCGGCGGCGACGCCCTGGGCGTGGTTGCCGGAGGAGAAGGCGACGACGCCCGCGCGGCGGGCCGCGGCATCGAGCTGAACCAGGCGGTTGTAGGCACCGCGGATCTTGAACGAACCCGTCCGCTGCAGCGACTCCACCTTGAACAGAAGCCGGCCGCCCAGCAACCCGTCGAGCGGTGTCGTGTCGAGCAGCGGCGTGCGCCGGACGACGCCCGCGAGCCGGCCGGCCGCGGCCCGCACCGCGGCGAAGCCGGGCAGGGTCAGGGATTCGTGCCGGGCGATCATCGGATGCTATGTTACGCCGCATGCAGTCCACGTTGCGCATGGCGCATCGGGTCGTCGGGGCGGTCACGGTCGTCGCATTCCTGATCACCGGCCTGCTCATGACTGCGCACGATCCGCCCGTCATGTCGATGGACTGGGACGAGCGCCTGCTGTTTCGTTCGCGGCACATCTATCTGCTTTGCGCGGGACTCGTGAATCTCGCTCTCGGTGCGCACTACCTGCTTCCGGACCGGGCAGTCAGGCGCAGCGCCGCAATCATCGGTTCGCTGTTGTCGCTGGCGAGCGCCGCGATGCTTTTCTTCGCCTTCTTTGCCGAGCCCATGGCCGGCCGGTGGCCCGGCCGGACGAGCGGCCTTGGGCTCTTTGCGCTTTTCGGCGGGGTGCTGCTGTACGCGCTCGTCAGCTTTCGCGGTGATTGCGGCAGGGCGATCCCATGACCGATCCGATCTGGGCGCCCTGTGCCGCGCTAGTGGGCCTCACGGCGCTCGTGTGGTTCAAGCTCTACGCGGATCGCTTCGGCGAGATGCGCTCCGAGAACATCGACCCCCAGGCGGTCGCGACCGCGCGCGAGCTGGCCGGCCGGCTCGAACGTACCCAGGCCGCGGAGAATTTCCGCAACCTGTTCGAAGTGCCGGTGCTTTTCTACCTGCTTTGCGTCGCAATGGCCTTGAACGGCGGTTCGAGGCCGGGTTTTGTCGTGGCTGCCTGGTGCTATGTCGGCCTACGCACGCTCCACAGCTTCATCCACGTGACCTACAACCGCGTCACGCACCGCTTCCTGGCATACGCCGCGAGCACGCTGCTTCTATTCGGCATGTGGATCGCATTTATCGCGAGGGTCGCCGCTTGAACGAGTTCGAGGGTCACTGCCTATGCGGTGCAGTGCGGTTCGCGGTGGCGCCGCCGACGCTATTTTTCGCTCATTGCCACTGCCGCTATTGCCGCGACGCCCACGGCGCCGCTTTCGTGAGCTGGGTCGGCGCGGCCGAGGAGCGTTTCCGGCTGCTGCCGGGATCTGCGGAGCCGAAATGGTACGGCTCCTCGAAACAGAGCCGCCGCGGCTTCTGCCCGACCTGCGGCACGACCCTTTTCTTTGCCTCGACGATCTGCCCCGGCGAGATACACATCGCGCGTCCCGCCATTGCGGGTTCGATCGACCGCGACCCGCAGTGCCACGTCTTCTACGACCAGCATGCCGACTGGATCGAGCTGGGCGATTCATTGCCTCGCTATACGAGCGAGGAGCCTGGCCTGGCGAAGTTCAAGGCCGTGCGGCGCTGACCCCGAGCGCCGTCAGGCTCGATACCGGTTCCGAGCAGACGGGCCCGCGGCAGACGTAGGCGACGGTGCGATCGCGCGGTTGCTTGCTCGCGAGCGCCTCCGGCAAGCCGGACGTTTCGGAAGGGATTGCCATCACCATGCGCCGCGGCGCGTAGTCGCGCGCGAGAGCCGACTGCCAGGGCTCCATATCCGGCGCCGCCCCCCGGATGACGACAATCTCGACCGGGTCGAGACACTCCTCGAGGGCGACCAGCATGGCGCCATGCGCCTCCGGCGCGCGGGAAATCGCAGAGAAGCCGGCGCGTATCGTGGCTTCCGAGGCGTCCAGATATCGCGTCTCGCCGGTGAGCCATCCAAGCCGCGCCAGCGCCTTCGCCGCGACGCCGTTGCCGGACGCCATTGCATCGTCCGCGAAGCTCTTGGGCCGGTGCAGCGGCGGGTCCTCGCCCTCTGCGGTGAACCAGAATCCTCCGCGCTCGCGGTCGGCGAATCGCTCGAGCAGGATGTCGGCGATCTCGCAGGCGAATCGCAGATCATTCGCGCGGAAACGCGACTGCATGACCTCGAACAACGCGTCGAGCAGGAAGGCGTGGTCGTCCAGGTAGGCCGGGAAGCGCGCAGCGCCCTCTTTCCAGGACGCAAAAAGCTGGCGGTCCCGCCAGCTGTGCGCATGGAGGAAATCGAGGGCCCCCAGCGCAGCCTCCACAGGCTGCGGCGCGTCCAGCAGCCGCCCTGCGATCGCGAGGCCCCGGATCATCAAGGCGTTCCAGGACGTCAGGATCTTGTCGTCGAGTCCAGGCCGCACCCGGCCGGCGCGCGCCGCGAGCAGCTTTGCCCGGGCGGAGTCCAGGAGAGCGCCGGCCTGTGACCGGGTCAGGGACAATTCCCCGGCGACGCGATCCATCGGGACGTATGCATGCAGGTGCCAGGCGCCCTCGAAATTCGGCTCGCGGTCAAGCCCGTAGCGCCTCGCGAACACGCGGTACTCGGTGGACTCGAGGAGCGACTCGACGTCGTCACGCCGCCAGACATAGAAACGGCCTTCTTGTCCCTCGGAATCCGCGTCGAGCGCGGAGAAGAATCCGCCGCCGGGCGCACGCATCTCGCCGAGGGCCCAGTTCGCGGTCGCCGTCGCCGCGTCACGCAGCAGGGTATCGCCCGTCGCGACGGCGGCCTCGGCGCAAAGCGCCAGCAGCGGCCCGTTGTCGTAAAGCATCTTCTCGAAATGCGGGATCATCCAGTACGGATCGACGGAGTACCGGCAGAATCCGCCGCCGAGCTGGTCGAACAGGCCGCCTTCCGCCATGCGGCGCAAGCTGGATGTGGCCATGGCGAGCGCCTTCACGTCCGGCGCGGGACCGGATGCCGTCGCTCGCCAGGTGCGCAGGAGGAACTCGATCGAAGTGGCGTGCGGGAATTTCGGCGCCGGCCCGAATCCTCCGAAGCGATCGTCGAAACCGGCCTCGAGGCGCTGGCGGGCAAGCGCCAGCGGCTCGGCCGAGATGGTCTCGCTGGCCTCCGCGGCCGGCGCCTGCAGGTCGTCGAATGCACCACGCAACGCCGCATTCTGGGCAAGAACCCCTTCACGCTCGTCACGATAGTAGGCGGCCACCCTCTCGAGCAGGCCGGAGAATGCCGGCATGCCGTAGCGCGGCCGGTTCGGGAAATAGGTGCCCGCGAAGAACGGCGTCAGGTCGTCCGGCGCAAGGAACACGGTCAGTGGCCAGCCGCCGCCACGCTGCGTCAGCAACTGCTGCGCGAGCTGGTAGACCCTGTCGAGGTCCGGCCGCTCCTCGCGGTCCACCTTGACGTTCACGAACAGCCGGTTCATCAGCGCGGCCGTCGCCTCGTCCTCGAAGGACTCATGCGCCATCACGTGGCACCAGTGGCAGGCGGAATAGCCGATCGACAGCAGGATCGGGCGATCGAGCGTCCGCGCCAGTGCAATCGCTTCCGCGCCCCAGGGATGCCAGTCCACCGGATTCGCGGCATGCTGCCGCAGGTAGGGGCTCGTTTCGTCCGCGAGACGATTCATCGCGATGCCCGCGGTCGGGTAGAATTGCTTCCACTATAGCCACCGCGCCGCGCTCCCGCATGTCGAGCATCATGAAATCCGCCGCAGAGGCCGGGAGCGAACTGCCGCCGCTCGTACTGAAGCCGCGCGAAGAGCGCCGCCTTCAGGCCGGGCACCTGTGGATCTTCTCGAACGAGGTCGACGTCGCGGCCACGCCGCTCACGGCGTTCGAGCCGGGCGCGCAGGTCCAGGTCATGTCGAGCGGCGGCCGCTTTCTCGGTTACGCTTACGTCAATCCGCGCACGCTCATCAGCGCCCGCCTGCTCGGCAGCGATCCCGGCTTTCCGCCCGGCAAGTCGCTGCTCGTGCACCGCCTGAAGGTTGCGCTCGCACTCAGGGAACGGCTTTTCAATGCGCCGTTCTACCGGCTCGCGTTCGGCGAGGCCGACCGGCTGCCGGGTCTCGTGGTGGACCGCTACGGCGACGTCCTGGTGGCGCAAATCGGCACTGCCGGCATGGAAGCCCAGATGGCGGACATTCAGGACGCTCTGGTGAAAGTCGTCGCCCCGAAGGCGCTGCTCTGGAAGAACGATTCACCCGTCCGGGGGCTGGAAGGCCTCGAGCGCCGTGTCGAGGCGGCGTTTGGCGAGGTGCCGGACGTCGTCGACGTACCCGAGGGGGGCGTAAAATTCCGCGTGCCGCTCGCCGCGGGCCAGAAGACGGGCTGGTATTTCGACCAGACCGCCAACCGGGCGATGCTCGCGCGCCACGCGAAAGCTGCGCGCGTGCTCGATGTCTTCAGTCATGCCGGCGGATTCGGACTGCAGGCCGGGCGTGCCGGCGCCGCGTCCGTGACCTGCATCGACTCCTCCGCGATCGCGCTCGCGGCGGCCAGGACCACGGCGGAGGCCAACGGACTCCAGGCCGAGTTGCTGGGAGGGGACGCCTTCGAGACGCTGCAGGCGCTGATCGCGGACCGGAGGAAATTCGATGTCGTCGTCGTCGATCCGCCGGCCTTCATCAAGCGCCGCAAGGACCATCCCAAGGGGCTTGCCGCCTACCGGCGGATCAACCTGCTCGCCATGCGACTCCTCGACCGCGACGGACTCCTGATGTCCTGCTCCTGCTCCTATCACCTCGAGCCGGGAGAACTGACGAACGCGGTCCAGCGTGCCGCACGGCACCTCGGCCGGTTCGCGCAGCTCATCGGCGTGGGCGCACAGTCGCCGGATCATCCCGTCCACCCGGCGATCGACGAGACGCGGTACCTGCGCGCTTTCCTGTTCCGGGTGACCGACTGATGCTCGTTTACCCCGAAATCGACCCGGTGGCCCTGGCGATCGGCCCGGTCAAGGTGCATTGGTACGGGCTGATGTACGTGGTCGGTTTCATCGCCGGATGGTGGCTCGCGCGACGACGGGCCGCCCTGCCGGGTTCCAGCTGGAAACCGGTGGACGTCGACGACCTCATCTTCTTTGCCGCGGTCGGCGTGATCGCCGGCGGGCGGCTCGGCTGGATCCTCGTGTACGGATTCGATTCGCTGCGCGCGGATCCGCTCGCGATACTCCGTATCTGGCAGGGCGGCATGTCCTTCCACGGCGGCCTGACCGGCGTCATGTGCGCGGTCGCGCTTTTCGCCTGGCGGCGCAACCGGCGCGTTGCGGACGTTTTCGACTTCACGGCGCCGTTGCCCGCGGTCGGCCTGTTTGCGGGCCGGATCGGGAATTTCATCAATGGCGAGCTCTGGGGCAAGCCGACCGACCTGCCCTGGGGCATGCTGGTGAACGGCAGGGTCCTCCATCCGTCGCAGCTCTATGAAGCCGCACTGGAGGGCATCGTCATGTTCGCGATCCTGTGGTGGTTCACCGCGAAGCCGAGGCCGCGACTCGCGCCCGCGGGACTCTTCCTCACGCTCTATGCGATATTCCGGATCGCGGTGGAATTCGTGCGCGTGCCGGACCAGGACATCGGCTATCTCGCTTTCGGCTGGCTGACGATGGGCCAGCTGCTCTCGCTGCCCGTGCTTGTCGCGGGCCTGTCGATGCTCGCGTACGCTTATTCGCGCCGGGTGCGGTCCGGGAACTACGCCTGAAATGCGCGCATACCTCGACCTGATGCGCCTGGTGCGCGAGCATGGAGCCCGCAAAACGGATCGCACAGGCACCGGCACGCTGTCGCTGTTCGGTCAACAGCTGCGCTTCGATCTTGCGGCCGGCTTGCCTCTGGTCACCACGAAGCGCGTGCACCTGAGGTCCGTGATCGAGGAACTCCTGTGGTTCCTGCGCGGCGAGACGAACGTGCGCTCCCTGCAGGAAAGGGGCGTCTCGATCTGGAACGAGTGGGCGGACGAGCAGGGCGATCTCGGCCCGGTTTACGGCCGCCAGTGGCGCGCCTGGCAGTCTGCGGACGGCCGGCACATCGACCAGATTGCCCGCGTGATCGACCAACTGCGCAGTGATCCGGATTCCCGCCGCATTATCGTGAGCGCCTGGAACGTGGGCGAGCTCGAACGCATGGCGCTTGCGCCCTGCCACTGCCTCGTGCAGTTTCATGTCGCGGACAGCCGGCTCTCCTGCCAGGTCTACCAGCGTAGCGCCGATCTTTTCCTCGGAGTGCCGTTCAACATCGCTTCGTACGCGTTCCTGACGCACATCCTCGCGCAGCAGGCCGACTTTTCGGTCGGCGACCTGGTCTGGACCGGCGGCGACTGCCATCTGTACCTGAATCACCTCGACCAGGCTGACATGCAGCTTGCGCGCGCGCCGCAGCCGTTGCCGACGCTGGCGCTGCTGCGCCGGCCTGCGGACGTCGCCGACTACCGCTACGAGGATTTCCAGGTCCTCGGCTACGAGCCGCATGCGGCGATCCGCGCGCCCGTCGCGGTCTGAGCCCGCGGCATGAGCGGCGATCCGGTCGCGATCGTGGCGATGGCCGACAATGGCGTGATCGGACGCGCCAACGGGCTGCCGTGGCATCTGCCCGACGACCTGAAGCGGTTCAAGTCGCTCACCCTCGGCCATGCGGTCCTCATGGGGCGGCGGACCTTTGCATCGATCGGCAAGGCGCTCCCCGGCCGGCGCAATTTCGTGCTGACGCGCAATGCGTCCTGGCGCGCGTCAGGGTGTGAAACGGTCGCCTCGCCCGAAGCCGCGCTTGCGGCGGCGGACGTCCCGATGCTCTTCGTGATCGGCGGCGCGGAAGTCTTTGCGGCCTGCTGGCCGCTGGTCGGGCGCCTCGAGCTGACGGAAGTCCATGCGACAATCGACGGAGACACGCGGCTGAACGGATTCGACCGGGGTCAGTGGCGCGAGGTCTCCCGTGAAACGCATGCCGCGGATGCGAGGCATGCCTTCCGGTTCAGTTTCGTGACGCTGCTCAGGGCTTGAGTGCGCCGGCGATCAGCTCGACCGCGCGCCAGCAGTCCTCGTATGAATTGTAGAGCGGCGCGGGCGCGAGCCGGATGGCATCGGGCTCGCGCCAGTCGCAGGTGAGCCCACGGGCCAGCAGGCCGTCGAACAGGGCGCGGCCGTCGCCGCGCGTGCTGCAGAGCCGTACCGAGAGTTGCGCGCCCCGCTGCTCAGGATCGCGCGGGGTCAGTATCTCGACGCGGTCCCCGAGGCGCGTATCGAGCAGCCGCTCGAGCCACCCGGTCAGGGAAATCGATCGCGCGCGCAGGGCCGCGAGACCCGCGGCGGCAAACTGCGCAAACGAAGCCTGCAAGGGCACCATGCCAAGGAGCGGATGGTTGCTGACCTGCCAGCCGGCGGCGCCGCGATACGGCCGGAATTCCGCCGCCATCTCGAAGCGCGTCTCGAGCTCGTTGCCCCACCAGCCCGAGAGCCTGGGCGTTTTCGGGTCGAAGTGCCGCTCGTGAACGAAAGCGCCGGCGGTCGCGCCCGGGCCGCCGTTCAGGTACTTGTAGGAGCACCAGACCGCGAAATCCACGTCCCAGTCATGAAGCGCCAGCGGCAGGTTGCCGACCGCATGCGCAAGGTCGAAACCCACGATCGCACCCACGCGATGGGCCGCATCCGCCAGTGCCCGCATGTCGAGCCGCTGGCCGGTCAGGTACTGGACGCCGGGCAACAGGACGAGCGCAAGCCGCGGTCCGATCCGCTCGATCTCGGCGACAAGCTCCTCCTGCCGCAGGAGATGCTCGCCCGCGCGCGGCGCAGCCTGGACGCAGGACGACGCGGGATCGAGTCCATGCCACCGCAGCTGCGAGACGACCGCGTAGCGGTCCGATGGAAAGGCGCCGCGTTCAATCAGGACGACGTGCCGTTCGCGCGTCGGCCGGTAGAAGCTCGCCATGAGCAGGTGCAGGTTGATCGTGAGCGAGTTCATCACGATGACCTCTGTCTGCTTCGCGCCAACGAGCGCTGCCGCCGTCGGCGCCAGGCGCTCGTGCAGGTTGAGCCAGTCAGCCTCGGGGTCGTGGTAGCCCAGGACGCCGAGCCGCTGCCATTGCGCCATGAAGGCGGTCACGTCATCGACCGCGCGGCGGGGCTGCAGTCCGAGGGAATTGCCGCAGAGATAGACGACTTCTCCGCCATCGGGCCGGCGCGGGAAATGAAACCCGGCCCGGCGCGCCGTCCCCGGATCCGCGGCGTCGCGTGCTTTCGCAGCCTCGAGCGTCGTGTCTGCCGTCACTCGGTCAGTACCGGATAGAGCAGCGGCCTGGACGGTGCGGCGTCGGCCAGGAAAGGCGGTATCTGGAGATCGAGCAGGTAGAAGCCGTCCTCGATCGCGGGATCGATCCAGGCGAGCTCGGTGATGCTGGCGTGCGGCCGCCGGCATTCGCGCGCGTCGCGCGATCCTGGCGGCAGGCCGAAGAAAAGCCGGTGCGCCGTCAGCCGCCCGCTGTCTTCGGCGCGATCCGCCGAAGGGAGATCGAGCACCAGCGTCTCGATCCGCTGCTCGACGAGCCAGGCCGCCGCCTGTCGTGAAAGATACGGCGCGGGCGACGGCCCCCGGTAAGCGCGCAGCGGGCCATCGCCGCCGGCCAGCGTGCGGATGACCAGCGCATCGGGCCGGGGACCCGCGTGCCGCCCCGATGCCTCGCCCAGCGCGGCCGCCGTGACCAGGCGATCGTCCGGCTCCGGATGCGGGTCACTGTCTTCGGTCGCATCGGCCGCCTTGGCCGGAGCGACAGTCACGAGCAGGGCCAGCTGCACACCGCCCGGCAGGCGTTCACTGACTGCGACCCGCTCGTCGGTCAAGTGGCCGACGCATTCCGTGTGCGTGCCGTTGCAATGCGGCGCCAATGTCAACAGCTCGCAGTTGCAGCTTCCGCCCCTGCGGGTGTCGCCTACAAAGCCGTCGGCGCAAAGGGGTCGGGATTCCGCCCTGGGCGCGCCGAAACAGGTGGGCTGGGAGCCTGTAAAATCCAGCGGAATCGCGATCGAAAGGGGCCTTGAAAAGTCGACCCGGAGCCGCCGGCCCTGGGCCTCGAATCGCATCACCGTCATCGTGCCATTATAGTCGCCCGACGGAACCCGGCAGGCCGCATGCCGGTCTGAAGTACGGGACCGGAAGAGGAAAGCTTCATGGCGCTGCGCGCCGCATTCCTGACCTGCGCACTTGCCGCCGCGATGCCCGCCATCGCGGATGACAGCCTGCCGACTGAAGAGGCCGCGGCCTGGACCCGGCACGAAGTTGACTTTCTCTACATGGGCTTCACCACCCGCTACACCTGCGGCGGCCTGAAGAGCAAGGTGCGGCTGCTGCTCAAGCACATGGGCGTGCGCGACGACGTAAAGATCCTCGAGCGGGGCTGCGAGTACGGCTATCAGAAAGTGGCCGACTTCCCGAAGCTCAAGATCACGTTCTATGCCCCGACGATTCCCGAGGAGGGCGACAAGGATGTCGGGGAGCCCGTGCTCGGCGTCTGGAAGCCGGTCGTGATCAAGCGCAATTCGCCGAAAGGCCTCGAGATGGGGGACTGCGAACTCGTGGAACTGTTCCGCGACCGCATCATTCCCAGGTTCCTGACGCGCTCGATGGAAGGCGACATCAACTGCATTCCCCACCAGCTGGTCGGGAATCGCATCGACCTGCGGTTCGAAGTCCTGACCGGCGTGCAGCCCGTGGATACCACCCAGGCCCAGAATCGCTGATCAGCCGGCTGCGCGCCCTCTCGCCGCGCAGGGCAAGCTGACAGGTTCCCCCTCCCGGTCCAGGCGTATCGCGGTCAGCGCGCCTCCCCAGACGCAGCCCGTGTCCAGGCAGCGCAACCCGGGCTCCGCGAAATAGCCGAGCGCAGACCAGTGGCCGAACACGAGCGCGTCCTGGCGGGTAGCCCGCTCCGGATGGCGGAACCAGGGCATGCTGCCTGCCGGGGCGTCCGCGACCGTTCCCTTGTGGGAGAGCATGAGCCGTCCCTTCCGGTCCACAAGGCGCAGCCGCGTCAGGCAGTTGACGATGAATCGAAGTCGGCCGGCGCCCTCGAGGGCGGGTGACCAGCAGTCGGGTTGATCGCCGTACATCGACTCGAGCAGTCCCCGGGCGTCCTGGCGCAAGGCGCGCTCCACTTCCCGCGCGCAGGCTTGCGCCTGCGCCAGGGTCCACTGCGGCGGCAGCCCGGCATGGATCAGCGTCCAGCCGAGCCTGGCGTCGCGATGCAGCAGCGGCCGCGACGCGAGCCACGCAAGCAGCTCGTCCGCATCGGATGCATCGAGAATCGCCTCGAGTTCCGGTTCTCTCCGCCTGACGGTCCTCGGCGCAAAGGCCATCGCGAGCAAGTGAAGGTCGTGGTTGCCGAGTACGACGGTCACCGAGCGGCCCAACGACCTGACGTCACGCAATACCGCGAGCGAGGCGGGGCCGCGGTTCACCAGGTCGCCTGTGAGCCAGAGCCGGTCCCGTCCGGCGTCGAAGCGGAGGCGCTCGAGCAGCGCCATGAATTCCGCGTGGCAGCCCTGCAGGTCGCCGATGGCATAGTGGGCCATGATCGACCTAGTGAATTGTGCCGGGAATCGCGAGCGTAAACGCCGGGATCGGCGCGTCGAAGCGCACGCCGTTGTCCGCGAGCATCTGGTAGGAGCCCTGCATGGAACCGACCGGGGTTTCGAGCACGGCGCCGCTCGTGTAGCGGAAACCCTGCCCCGGCATCAGGTGCGGCTGCTCGCCGACGACTCCTTCGCCCCGGACCTCCTGCACCCGTCCGTTGGCGTCCGTGATGACCCAATGGCGCGTGAGCAGCTTGGCCGGCACGGTGCCGCGGTTGCGAATCGTGATGGTGTAGGCGAACACGTAACGGCGCTCCTCGGGGTCCGACTGGTCCTCGAGGTAACGGGCATCGACATTGACCGTGATCAGGTTTTCGCCCGGCTCATCCATTCCCGGCCTAGCGAAGACGGATGCCCAGAACGTCGCAGGGGGCGGCGTGCAGCACCGTGTCCTCCGTGAGATTGACGAGGATCGAGGGACCGCGCCGCTCGCGGCAGCCGATCACGATGAGATCCGACTGCTGCTCCTGCGCCGCGCGCACGATCTCGGCCTTGATGTTGCCCGCGGCGACCTGGCGCCGCGCCGTGCCGATGCCGAGCTTCGAGGTGAATTCCTCGAGCCGCTGCGTCGCACGCTGCACGAGCTCCTCCTCGATCTGGACCGCGGGCAGGAGCGTCTCTCCCATCGGCTCGACTGGCACGTATTCGACCACGTGCAGGACCGAGAGCTCGGCGCCCATCAGCGCGGCGAGGTCGCGGGCGCGAGCGCCGATCTGCTCGGACTTCTCGCCGAGGTCCACGACCAGCAGGATCCTTCGGTATACGCTCATCCGGAAGGCATTATAACGCCGCCAGGCGGGCGAATTCGGCCGGGGCGAGTGTTTCCGGGCGACGGCTGGCATCGATGCCGGCCGCGGCGAATTTCCGAGAGTCGACGAGGCCGCGCAGCGAGTTCCTGAGCGTCTTGCGGCGCATCGAGAATGCGGCGGCGACGACGCGCGCGAAGCGCGCCGGATCCGGGAGCGGAAACGGGGAAACCCGGTGCGGCACGAGGCGGATAAACGCGGAATCGACCGCGGGCGGCGGCTGGAAGGCGCCGCGGCCGACGCGGAACAGCGCTTCCGCGCGGCACGCCGCGGCGAGCATCACGGTCAGGCGGCCGTAGGTCTTGCCGCCCGGCGCCGCGACCATCCGATCGACGACTTCCTTCTGGAGCATGAAATGCATGTCCTGTATGACGGTCCGCGATTCGAGCAAGCGGAAAAGGAGCGGTGTCGAAATGTTGTAGGGCAGGTTGCCGCAGACGCGAAGGCGGGGGCCCGCGCCTTTCAGCCGGCCGAAATCCACCTCGAGCACGTCCGCCTCGTGCACGATCAGCTCGCCGGCTCCGGCCGTGTTCTCGCGCAGCAGTGGAATCAGGCTGCGGTCGATCTCGATGACTTCAACGCGGCCGCATTGCTCCAGCAGCGGCCGCGTGAGCGCCCCGCGGCCGGGCCCGATCTCGACGATGCACTCGCCCGGCCGCGGACCGATCGCCGCGACGATGCGCGCGAGCACGCCGGGGTCATGAAGGAAATGCTGCCCTAGGCGCTTGCGCGCGCGGATCACTTCAGGGCGATCCGAGCTGCTGAGCGAGCCGGATGGCCTCGAACAGGCTGCCGGGATCCGCGCGCCCCGTCGCGGCAAGATCGAGGGCCGTGCCATGGTCGACCGAAACGCGATGGAACGGCAGGCCGAGCGTCACGTTGACCGTGCGGCCGAAGCCCGAATGCTTGATGACGGGCAGCCCCTGGTCGTGGAACATCGCGAGCACGGCGTCCGTATCCGCAAGCGATGCAGGCGTGAATGCCGTGTCGGCGGGCACCGGGCCCGTGACCGCAAGGCCGCGCTCGCGCAGCGAGGCGATGACTGGCGCAATCACCTCGATTTCCTCGCGACCGAGGTGGCCGCCCTCGCCGGCGTGCGGGTTGAGTCCACAGACGAGGATTCGCGGCGCGGCGAGGCGGAAGGAATTTCGCAGACCGAGATCCAGCACCGCGAGTATGCGCTCGAGCGATTCGCGCGTAACGTGCCGCGGCACCTCGGAAATCGGCAAATGCGTGGTAGCAAGCGCTACGCGCAGCGCACCGGCGACCAGCAGCATCACCGCCTGCCCGACGCCGGACTTCGCGGCCAGGTACTCCGTATGCCCCTGGAATGCGATCCCGCCCTCATTGATCGAGGATTTCTGGACCGGGCACGTCACCATCGCGGTGAAGCGCCCGGCGAGGCAGCCCTCAGCGGCGGCGTCGATCGTCGCGAGGACGTAGCGGGCATTCGCAGGGTCGGGGCGGCCGGGCTGCGCCTCGCGGACGAGACCGGCCGGCATCACGGGCAGGGTACCCGCGCGGTGCGGTGCGGGCGGTGCGCCCTCGCTCCAGGCGACCGGCTTCAGGCGCAGGCCGAGCAGCTCGGCGCGCGCGGCGAGCAGGTCCGGGTCGCCGGCGAAAACGAGCTCACAGGGCCAGTCGGCGAGCGCAGCGGCCAGCGCGAGGTCGGGGCCGATTCCGGCAGGCTCGCCGGTCGTGACGACGAGGCGACCGGCGCTCAGGGGTTCCTGATCTCGACGTAGGCCTCGTCGCGCAGACGCCGCAGCCACAACTCGGTCTCCTCGTCGACCTTGCTTTCCCGCAGCGCCGTCAGCACCCGCTGCCGGCGCAGCTCGTCGCTCTGGTCGTGGGTGCGACGGCCCAGGAGCTGGACGATATGCCATCCGAACTGGCTGCGAAATGGCTCGCTGATCTCGTTATCTTTCAGCCCCGCAAGCACGTTCTCGAACTCAGGGTCGAATGTGCCGGGCGAATTCCAGCCAAGGTCGCCTCCGCGGCTCGCGGAACCGGGATCCTCCGAGGTCACGCTGGCAAGCGCGCCGAAATCCTCGCCCGCGAGGATGCGGTCGCGCAGCGCCGATAGCCGCTGGCGCGTCGTCGCATCGTCCTGCACCTCGTTCGGGCGCATGAGGATATGGCGCGAATGGATCTGCTCGACCATGACCGGGCCGCTATCGCCGCCGCGGGTGTCGTCGAGCCGCACGACGTGAAACCCGGTCGGGGTGCGGACCGGCTCGCTGACGTCGCCAGGCTCCATGTTGGCGACGAGGTCCCCGATGAATTGCGGCAGCTGGTTCATGTGCCTCCAGCCGAGCTTCCCGCGCTCGAGCGCCGATTGCGCCTTGGAATAGGCGATCGCGAGCTGGCCGAAATCCTCGCCGGCCAGCGCGCGGCGGCGTATGTCGCGCGCGAGCCCTTCCACTTTCGCCATTTCCTCGACCGTCGCGGTCTCCGGCAGCGACAGCAGGATGTGCGACACGTCGTACTCGGTATTCGTATCCGCCTGGCCGGAATCGCGCTCGAGCGCCTGGTCGAGCTCGTGAGGCGATACGTAGATGCGCGGGTAGACGTCGCGCTGCCGCAGCAGCGTGAGCATGATCTCCTGGCGCATCTCCTCTCGGTAGCTTGCATAGTCGAGACCCTGTCGCTCGAGCGCGAGCGGCATCTGCTCGAAGGGAATGTTGTTGCGCTTGGCGACGTCGCGCAGCGCCTCGTTCAGCATTTCGTCCGACACCTGCACGCCGAGCCGCGTCGCGCGCTGCACCTGGATCTCCTGAAGCACCAGTCGCTCGAGCACCTGCTGCCGGATGACGTCCGGGGAAGGCAACTGAGTGCCCTGGCCGCGCAGGCGCTCGCCGATGAGCGCGGTCTGCGTGTCGAGCTGGCTCTGCAGCACGACACCCTCGTTGACGATCGCCACGACGCGATCGAGTGCCACCCCGGTCGAGGACAGGTCGCGGGTCTGCGCAAGGGCGGCGCCCGCCAGCATGAACGCGCACAGGAAAACAGCGAGAATTCGGCTCATGTTTCGCCCGGGTCAGGGTGGGGTGGCTGCGGAAACGGGGGAGTATCCCCGAATGCCTTGTTCCAGGAAAGCATCGTTGCGGGTTCCGACCGACGAGAGTCCGTTGAGTTCCACCTGCAGCAGCACCGAGTTGTCGCTCTCTCCCGTGCGGTTTGACACGTAGTTGCGGGCGAGCAGGCGGACGCGCCAGCAACAGCCACCGTACTCGAAACCCGCGAAACGATCGATCGACTTGTCTTCCCTGGTGGAATACACCTGGCGCGCGTACAGCTGCCAGCTCGGCGACAGGCGCCAGGCAAAAGCCGCATCCCATTGCTCGAGCAGGCTCTCGCGGTAGCGGTAGCCGAGGTTGACGACGGTATCGGGGCCGGCCCGGTACTGGACGCTCGCCTCTCCACGCAGCGTGTTCGACTGCTCGCCGTCGTATTCCATTGCGACGCGCGCGCTCCAGTCGCGCCAGGCGGTCAGCTCGATCTCGCCGACGAGGTTCGAGGCATTGCGTGTTTCCGCCACTTCGCCCGGCAGGACGACTCGCGGGCTCTCGAAATAGAAGCGCTGGCCGATCGTCGCCGTGAGGTATTGCTGGCCGCTGTCCGCACGCAGCAACCGCGTCGTGAGGCCGGCGGCCAGCTCGTTCGCATCGCCCAGCCTGTCGGCGCCGACGTAGCGGTTGGTGCGGAAGAGCTGGACGAGGTTGAGGTCCGGCAGCGCCGTGTCGAACACCGGCAGGTCATCCTGGTCGCGGAACGGGATCCACGTGTAGCGGAACCTCGGTTCGAGCGTCTGAACAAACCGGCCGGGCGAGCCGGCCTCGCGCTCGAACACGAGTCCAGCGTCGAGCGACAGGATCGGCGCCGTACGGTCGGGCGAATCGTCCGTCGCGGGCGCCGTACCCGACAGCTGGTATGCGGTCGCGCGCCATGCCGCGCTCGGCTCGAAATGATAGCCGGGGCCCCGAAGCGGCCAGGCAATGCGCGGCGTGGCGTCGGCACGCAGCCCCGTGACGCCCTCGTCGCGCTCAAACCAGACGGTCTCGGCGTCGAACGATGCCTCGATTCCGCCAGGCAATGGCCAGAGCCCGGCGAATGCAACCTGCGGCAGCCGCGAATACGGGCGATCGAGCGGATCCACGCCGAAGTCGATCGTCTGGAAATCCTGCACGCGTCCGTCAAGCCTCCAGCCCTGGCCGAGCCAGGCGAGGTGGACGTAACGGTCGAGGAACGTGATGCTCGTGCCGTCGGGCCCGAGCCCGAAGTCCTCGAAATAGCGGCTGTCGCTCGCATCCGACAGGTCCGCCTCGATGCGCAGGCGATCGGTCAGGTCCGTGCGATGCCAGAGTGTCGACAGCCGGCGGTCGCCGCCCGCGAGGTCGTCGCCGGGCAGGAAATCGGTGTCGAACTTGCCGCGGCTGCGGTCGGTCAGGTAGCGATAGGCGGCGCCGAGCCCAAAGCCGCGGCGGGAGAACACGAAGGGCGTCAGTGTCAGGTCGTAGTTCGGGGCGAGATTCAGGTAATAGGGCACGCCGATCTCGAAGCCGCTCTTGTCGGAGTTGCCAAATGACGGAAACAGGAAGCCGGACTTGCGCGCCTCGCCCACCGGGAACGTGATCACCGGCGCGTACAGGATCGGGATGCCCTTGAGGTCGATGCGGACGTTCCTGCCCTTGCCCTGTTGCGATCTCTGGTCGATATCGATGGCGGAGGCCCGCAGCTCCCAGTCGGTGTGGCCGGCCGGGCAGGTCGTGAAGTGGACGTCGCGGAGCTTGAGCTCGCCTTCGGGAGTCATCTGGAGCGTTGCCGCCGAACCGCGGGCAGGCCTCCGGGGCAGCTCGAATTCCGCGCCGGTGAACCGGCTCGTGCCGAGCGCGTTCCAGCTGCCGGATCCGCCTTTCAGGCGGATGTCGGGCGAGCGATACTCCACGTCGCCTTCGACCTCGAACCGGCGTTCGGAGGCGTCGTAGGTCGCGGATTCGGCGGACAGCTCGCGATCGCCCTGGACGATCGTGACGCCGCCCGAGAGCTTCGCATCACCCTCGCGCGTCATCTCGGCGCCGCCGCTCTTGACCTGTACCGGCAGTTGCCGGTTCTGCCCGGCCTTGGCGTCGTCCGCGGCCGGCGCGACGGTCGCGGCCGGCTCGGCGGCGGCCGGCCAGTCGCATTCCTCGGCGGTGGCCGGCGGCAGCACGCCGGTCATTGCGAGCAAGGCGATGACGGTTCGGGAAATCACTGGAGCCGGGAAGTCTATAATGCGGGCACCCCGGCCGTCGCCTCCGCATGACAACGAACGACAACGCCGATCCGCGGCTGCAAAGACTCGAACGATGGATCGCAGGCCTGCCGGGCCCGCCCGTCGATCGCGTTGTGCCCGCGTCTGCCGATGCGAGCTTCCGGCGCTACTTCCGCGTCCACCGCGGCGGTACCACGCAGATCGCCATGGACGCGCCGCCGGAGCGCGAGCGCCTCGATGCCTGGCTGCGAGTCGCGCGGATCCTCGCCGCCGCGGGCGTGCACGTCCCGCCGGTGCTTGCCGTCGATGCCGAACAGGGCTTTGTGCTGATCGGGGACCTGGGACGGCATCATTACCTCGAGGCGCTCGGCCAGGGCGCGGATCCCGGGCCGCTGTACTCGGATGCCGTGGATGCGCTCGTCCGGATGCAGGCCACAGACCCTGCCGCAATTGCGGAGCTGCCGTCCTACGATCGCGAACTCCTGATGCGGGAGCTCGGGCTCTTCACCGACTGGTTCGTCTCGCGCCACCTGTCGCTGGCTCCGGACGACTTCGAGCGCGCGGCGATCGCCGGGGCGTTCGAATGGCTCTGCGACCAGGCGCTCGCGCAGCCCGTGGTGTTCGTGCATCGCGACTATCATTCGCGCAATCTCCTCGTGTGTCCCGACGACAACCCGGGCATCGTCGATTTCCAGGACGCCGTGCGCGGGCCCATCAGCTATGACCTCGTATCGCTGCTCAAGGATTGCTATGTCGTCTGGCCGCGCAAGCAGTTGCTGGCGTGGCTGGACCGTTACCGCGGGCAGGCGGCCGCTGCTGGGCTCGACGTGGCCGGCGACCGCGAGGAATTCCGGCGGTGGTTTGACCGCATGGGATTGCAGCGGCACCTCAAGGTGCTCGGGATCTTTGCCCGGCTCTGGCATCGCGACGGCAAGCCGGGTTATCTGGGCGACTTGCCACGGGTTCTCGACTATGCGCTGGAAGCGACGTCGACGCTGCCGGAACTCGCCGACTTCGACGCATTCCTTCGCCGTCAGGTCGTGCCTGCATTCACCGCGGTATCCCGACGCGCGGGCCATTCGCGTTGAGGGCCATGATCCTGGCCGCGGGACGCGGTGAACGCATGCGCCCGCTGACCGAGAAGCTGCCGAAGCCGTTGCTCGTGGTGGGCGGCCACCGGTTGATCGAGTATCACCTCGCGGCCCTGGCGGAGTCCGGAATCCGCGACGTGATCATCAATCTCTCCTGGCACGGCGAGCGCATCCGCGAGGCGCTCGGCGACGGCGATTCCCGCGGGCTTGCGATCCGCTACAGCGAGGAGGGACCCGAGCCGCTCGGCACCGGCGGCGGATTGCTTGCCGCGCTGCCGCTGCTCGGCGACGCGCCATTCCTGGTCCTCAATGGCGATGTCTGGTCGGACTTCGCGCTGCGGATGCTCCGGCCGATGCCCGAATCGCTCGCGCACCTCGTCCTGGTCGACAACCCGGAACATCATCCCGAAGGCGACTACGGTCTCGGGGCCGGCGGCCGCGCGACCGATGGGCCCGACCGGCTCACGTACTCGGGCATTTCGGTTCTGGACCCGGGGCTCTTCGACGGCTGCGAGTCCGGTGTCTTTGCACTGAAACCGCTGCTCGACCGGGCGCTGGCCACGGGCCGGCTCACGGCCCAACGCCATGACGGTGCCTGGCACGACGTCGGCACGCCAACGAGGCTCTCGGCGCTCGACGCGGAATTGCGCATCGGAAAAGCCAGGCACCCCGCGCTCTCGTCGCCGGTCGGCTAAAATGGCCCCTTCGCCGGCCCGGGACGTCTGACAAGTGGCTGATCTGAAAGGAGTTCCTGTGCACGTCGAGCGGCGGCCCGCGAGGAGCGGCGAAAAGTTCGTCACGCCGCAGGGATTCACCGCGATCCGCGACGGCATCAAGAGAGGTGCCGCGTCCTTGCCGTTTGCACCGGGCGTCAAGCCGCGATGGCTGCGCGCGCCGCTCGCGACCGGTGCGCGCTACGAGGCGCTCCGTCGCACGGTGCGCGAGCATCGGCTCAGCACGGTCTGCGAGGAGGCGCATTGCCCGAATATCGGTGAATGCTGGAATGCGGGCACGGCGACGCTCCTGCTCATGGGGTCGGTGTGCACGCGCGCCTGCCGCTTCTGCGCGGTGGACACCGGCAATCCGCGGGGCTGGCTGGACGCCGATGAACCGGCCAACGCGGCGCGCACCGTCGCATTGATGAAACTTGGCTATGTCGTCCTCACCTCCGTGGACCGCGACGACCTGCCCGACGGCGGCGCGGCGCATTTCGCGGCCTGCGTGCGCGCCATCAAGCGCGAAAACCCGCGGACGGCGGTCGAGGCCTTGACGCCCGACTTCCAGGGCGTGCCGGCCGACATCGCGACCGTGGTCGACTCCGGGCTGGAAGTCTTCGCGCAAAACGTCGAGACGGTCGAGCGGCTGACTCATCCCGTGCGCGACCCGCGGGCGGGCTACCGGCAGACGCTCGACGTGCTCGCGTACGCCAAGCGTCATCGCCCCGGCGTTCTCACGAAGACGAGCCTGATGCTGGGACTCGGCGAGTCCACGGACGAACTGCTGCGGACGATGGACGACCTGCGGGCCATCGCGTGCGACGTCCTGACCCTCGGCCAGTACCTGCGTCCGACGGCGAATCACCTGCCGGTCGAACGCTACGTGACGCCGGAGGAATTCCTCCAGCTGCGAAATGCGGCCCTGGAACGCGGCTTCCTCGAATGCGTGTCCGGCCCGATGGTGCGTTCGAGCTACCGTGCAGAGCGTGCGCTCGCCGGCAACAACTGCGGCATTCCGGCGGCTTAATGCACCCGTTCCCGCACCGCTACCGGGTTCGGATCGGCGCGGCGCCTGAAGGCGAGTTCAGCCTCAGCGGCGAGGGACTCCACGAAATCCGCTCCCTGCCGCCGCCGGAATTCGGCGGCCCCGGCGGTTTCTGGTCGCCGGAAACGCTGCTGCTCGCGGCGGCGGGCGACTGTACGCTGCTGACGTTCCGCGCGATCGCGAAGGCCTCGCGCTTCGAATGGCGCGAGGTGTCGGCCGATGTCGAGGGCATCCTCGAACGCATCGACGGCATCAGCCGATTTACGCAGGTCACGATTCAGGTGCGCCTCGTCGTGCCCAGGGGCGCGGATGCCGTGCGCGCGCAGCGTCTGCTCGAAAAGGCGGAGCAGGGCTGTCCCGTCTCCAATTCGCTGACCGCCGCAAGGCACCTGACCTGTGAAATCGTGGAGGCCGCGTGAACGCGATCGTCCGTCGGCTCGGCCGCGTGGACTATGCGCCGGCCTGGCGCGCGATGCAGGCGTTCACCGATGGACGGGACGCCGGCACGCCGGACGAGCTCTGGTTCCTCGAGCATGCGCCCGTGTTCACGCAGGGACTGAACGGCAAGCCCGAGCACCTGCTGGCGACCGGCGAAATCCCGGTGGTCGGCATCGACCGCGGCGGCCAGGTGACCTATCACGGGCCGGGACAGCTCGTGATGTATGCCCTCGTCGACCTGCGCCGCCGCGGCATCGGGGTGCGCGAGCTCGTCCTGGCGCTCGAGAATTCAGTCATCGTGCTCGCAGCGAGCCACGGCATTGCGGCTGCGGGCCGGCGCGAGGCGCCCGGCGTCTACGTACGTGGCAGAAAGATGGCGAGCATCGGGCTCCGGGTCCGTCGCGGCTGCAGCTATCACGGCCTTGCGCTCAATGTCGACATGGATCTCGAGCCGTTTCTCCGAATCAATCCCTGCGGCATGGCGGGCCTCGCGATGACGCAGCTCGTGGATGAGGGCGCGACCCTGGACGTCGCCGGGGCGGCCGAAGAACTCGCTTGGCTTGCCTGCGAGGCGCTCGGGCTCGACTGGGACGGACTCTGGCACGGAGCCCGCGCGCCGGCAGCGTCACGGCATCAGAGTGCGACCAGCACGACGCCGCTGTCCGTCAGATCCTGATAGATCCGGTCGAGCTGCGCGCGGCTCTCGGCGCGAATCGTGTAGGTGAGCGCGAGGAAGCGACCCTGGCTGCTCGTGCGCTCGCTGATGCGCGACGCGTCGAGCGCCCCGGCGTGACGCTCGACGATCGCGAGCGTCAGTGTGCGGAACGATTCCGAGTCGCGGCCCATCACCTTGACCGGAAAGTCGCATGGAAACCCGAACAAGTCGTCGGTCGCGGTCATGCGGGCAGGGCGGTCGAGAATTCGCGCTGCGTTGCCTTGAAGCCGGCGTAGATCCGGCGGTACACCCGCCCGGGCACGCCGCCGCCCACGGGACCGCCATCGAGCGCGGTGACCGCGCGGATCCCGCCGCCGGCGGAGGCGATGATCACCTCGTCCGCGGCCCTGACTTCCGCCTCGCTGACCGGTCTGCGTTCCGAGGCGATTCCCTCGCGCGCGGCCAGCTCGAAGATGACGCCGCGCGTGGTGCCCGGGAGGATCAAATGGGTCTGCGGCGGCGTGACGATCCGGCCGTCCAAGACCACGTGCGCGCTGCTCGCGCTTCCCTCCGTGAGCCATCCGCCGCGCAGCAGCAGCGCTTCCGTGGCGCCGGCGTCCGAGGCAAGCCAACGGAGCAAGACATTGCCCAGGAGCGAAGTCGACTTGATGTCGCAGCGCGACCAGCGGATGTCTTCGGCCGTGACCGATGCGACGCCTTTCGAGATGACATCGGCGGGCACGACCGGAAGCGCCTGCACGCAGGCGAAAATCGTCGGCCGGGTGCCCGGTTGCGGCACGTGATTGCGCTCGGGCTCGACACCGCGCGTGACCTGAACGTAAAGCAGCAGGTCGCCCCCGCCATTGCCGTGCACGAGCGCGCCGAATGCCGCGAGCCAGCCCGCGCGATCCAGCGGCGGCTTCATCCGCATCTCCCCGAGGCTCCGGTCGAGACGCGCGACATGCTCGTCGAACCGGTACGCGCGGCCGGCGTACACGGGGAGCACCTCGTAGGCGCCGTCGCCGAACAGGAAGCCGCGGTCGAGCGGCGAGATTCGCGCTTCGTCGAGCGGCAGCAGGCGGCCGTCGAGCCAGACGAGGGGCAGCGGCACGCCGGAGTCCTCAGGCGAACCAGGCCAGGATCGTGTCCCAGATGCGGCGGAAGATATTTCCGCGCGGCACGTCCTCGACCGGCTGCAGCGGCGCCTCGGCGATCACCTTGCCGTCGGCGAGCGCGCGCAGGACGCCGACGCGGTCGGATTTCGTGAGCGGCGCGAAGACGCGCGGCGCAAGCTCGATCCGGTATTCGATGCGATCCGCCAGCCCGCGGGGCAGTGTGACGACCAGGTCTTCGGCGAGCCCCACGGGGGCATGCCCGCCGCTCGCCTTGTAGATGCGCTGAACGGCGAGCTCGGTCCGCCCCTTCTTCAGCATGCGAGTCTCGTAGAAACTGAATCCGTAGTTGAGCAGGGCCAGGCTTGCGTCCTCGCGCGCTTTCATGCTCTTCGTGCCCGTCACGACGGCGATAAGGCGCATGCCGTCCCGCTTGGCGGAAGAGACTAGGCAGTATCCGGCCGCGTCCGTCATGCCCGTCTTTACGCCGTCAACGCTGGGGTCGCGCGCCAGCAGTCCATTGCGGTTCGACTGCCGGATGTTGTTCCACGTGAACTCGCGCTGAGAGTACCAGCGGTAGTACTCCGGGAATTCGCGAATGATCGCCCGCGTGAGCTTCGCGATGTCGCCGGGGGACATCTTGTGGTTGTCGCCCGGCAGGCCGGTCGCATTCTGGAAGTGGCTGTGGGTCATGCCGAGGCGCTCGGCGTACTGGTTCATCAGCGCCGCAAAGGTGTCTTCGGTGCCGGCGATCGCTTCCGCGAGCGCGATCGTCGCGTCGTTTCCGCTCTGCACGATCATGCCCTGGATCAGCACCTCGACTGGCACGTGCGAATTCAGCTCAAGGTAGGTGCGCGAGCCTTCCGATCGCCAGGCGTGCTCGCTGATCGCGACCTCAGTGTCGAGCCTGAGTTTGCCTTCCTTGAGCGCCTTGAAGACCGCATAGGCCGTCATCAGCTTCGTGATGCTCGCGGGCTCCACCGGCTCGGTGGCGCGGTGGCCGGCCAGGACCTGGCCGCTCCGCTGGTCCACCAGGATCCAGGCGCGGGCCTCGAGCGTCGGCGGCGGAGGCACGGGCTGGGCGGCGGCGTGAGCGGTGACGGAAGCGGCAATGAGCAGGAATGCGGGGAGGATTCTCAAGGCGGACCTCATGGATGGATGCGGTTCGTTGTTACAGGGCAAGTCGGACGGCGTCAGCACCGGCGATGCGCATTCGATCGGCCAGGGCGTCGAACTCGGCGAAACTCGAGGCGGGGCCGGCGCGCACCCGGAACATCGGGCGGCCGTCGACCGTCGCTTCCATGACCGTGACGTCTGCGATCCCCGCGGCGCGCAGTCTGGCGGCGAGCGCTTCGGCGTTGTCGCGGCTGCCGAAGGCGCCGGCCTGGGCGTAGTAGGCGGGCATCACCGGCGGAGGCGGCGTTGCGTCGCCGACGGCGAGGCTTCGCACCTCGACGAGCGCAGTGCCCTTGCGGATCATGTCGAGCTGTTCCGCCGCAGCGCGCGACAGGTCGAGGATGCGCCCCTTGGCAAACGGGCCGCGGTCGTTCAGTCGCACAACGACGCTGCGCCCGTTCTCCAGATTCGTCACGCGAACCCATGCCGGCAGCGGAAGGGTCGGGTGCGCACCCGTCATTGCGTTCATGTCATAGGTCTCGCCGGTTGCCGTGCGTCCGCCGTGAAAATCGGGCCCATACCAGGACGCGATACCCTGCTCGACATACCCCGCCGCCGTCGACAGCACCACGTAGCGTTGGCCGCCCACTTCATAGAAGGGCGGGTTGCCGTAGCGGGCGCGCGGCTCGTCGCGCGGCACCGAGGCGCTCTTCGGCGCCGGCGTGGTCGGCGGCGCCGGACGCAGGGGCTCGCGAACGCAGCCCGCGGCCGCGAGCAGGGCGAGGACCGCGGTCGCTGGCCGGAACCGCCTCATAGCACGGGAGCGGCCGCGGGCCCGGCGACCGGCGGCAGCGACGCCTCGATGCGCCGGCCGAGGTCGTTCACGGCGAGGGCGTAGAGGATGCTGCGGTTATAACGCGTGATGACGCCGAAGTTGTGAAAGCCCGCGCGAAGCTCGGGCCCCGCGTCGCCTTCCACGCGGATGAACAGGGCCGGCGCCTTGGCGCCCTGCGTCGTTTCAAAGGCTAGGCCGCGGTCGCGCAGCGCCTTCACGGTCGTGTCCGGCGATAGCTTTCCGGCGACGAGCGCCCCGGCATTCGGGAACCAGAGGCTTGCGGGCACGACAACGGGCTCACCCGCGCGCCAGCCATGGTCGGCCAGGTAGTTCGCTACGCTGGCGATGACGTCCGGCCAGCTTTCCCAGAGGTCACGCCTGCCGTCTCCGTCCCCGTCCACCGCGTAGCTGCGGTAGCTGCTCGGCATGAATTGAGCGCGGCCCATCGCGCCGGCGTATGAGCCCTGCACGGCGCTGACGTCGAATCCCTCTTCCCGCGCCAGCAACAGGAACTGCTCGAGCTCGGAACGGAAAAAGCTGCCGCGCGGCGGATAGTCGAAACCGAGCGTGGCGAGCGCGTCGACGACGCGGTCGCGGCCGGTGATGCGGCCAAAGTAGGTTTCTGCGCCGATGATCCCGACGATCACGTGCGGCGCCACGCCGGTCGATTTTTCAATCGCCGCCAGCGCGTCCCGGTGTGCGGTCCAGAAGTCGAT
>CAVTVX010000017.1:0-17248 GCA_963738285.1 uncultured Gammaproteobacteria bacterium
CGGAGAGACGGCGGTCAATATCCGGCATCCGATTCACGCTCCGGTATCAGGTGCCGGCGATGAACTGGGTGAAGAACATGGCGCCGCCCGGGTTTTTGCCGTACGACGGCCCGAGCCCGCGATCGACGTCATCGAGGCTGTAGAGCGCGCCGAGGGCAAGGCGGACCCTGGCGCTGACGGCGAACTCGCGCCGCACGCCGACCGAGACCTTGGCGACTTCGTGGATGTCATGAGGGTCCGCGCCGAGCTCCGGGGTCTCGAGCCACTCCGCGCGGGCAAAGAATTGCCAGTCGCGGGCCGGCGCATAGGCCGCTTCGAACGCGACGGCTTCGGTGGATTCACCGTCGCTCGGGTTCTTGAGACCCCAGGCCAGCGTCGCGGACCAGGATTCCGTGCCGTACAGCACGCTCGCCGACAGCCGCGCCTCGCCGAGCGCCGGTTCGAGCTGCTCCGGACTCTCCACATTCGCCCAGGAAGCCTGCAACGACCAGTGCTCGCCCGGATTCCAGCTCGCGCGGAACGCCGTGCTGTCCATTCGCGGCCGTTCGATGTCATCGCGATCCTCGTCCGGCTCGCGCCCCGTGAACTGCGAAATTTCGAACTTCCAGTCATCCTGGACCCAACCGGCCGTGACGACGCCAAAGGAAATGTGCGTCGAGTCGAGCCAGTGGTGCGTGATCGGCGCTTCCGGGCTCGTCAGGGCCGCCGGGCGATGCATGAAGGCCGGCGGACCGAAGGCCGGCTCACCCGGCAGACCCGCGTACAGGAATGCACTGCCCGAACGGCCGACGGGATGCGCAAAGGTTGCGGACAGTTCCATGAACAGGTCATGCGGATGTTGTCGATCGACGAGCTGCGTCCGGCCGTCGGCGGTTTCCCCGGCCGCCAGCAGGAGCGGATAGCCGCTCGGGCCCATGAGGGGATCCGGACTCAGCATCGCACGCAACGTCAGCGCGCCGCCGTTGGCCGCGTTCCTTCTGGCCGTGCCCATGACCATGCCGGAGACAAACGACTTTTCATCGCCTCTCGGGCCCTGCTGCCTGTCGTAGACGCCGTTCAGCATCAGGTGGCCGGATAGCATCCAGTCGCCATGCATCGCGTGGCCCATGACATGACGCGTCGCATCCGGCTGCCAGGACGTTCCGGAGGCATCGCGCGACATGGGATACACGCCCAGCATGCCGCTCCCCATGGCATGCCCGGTGTGCGTCTCGTGCCCGTCCGCCGCCGGAACACCATTCGACGAGAGAAAAACGGCCAACGGCAAGAGCGCGAATGAGAGCATCGGTGGCCAAGTCTAGCGCCCCTCCCTCGAAGGGGACGCACCCCTTCATATTCGTGAAGGGGACGCACCCCTTCACGAATATGAAGGGGTGCGTCCCCTTCGAGGTTCCAGTCAGGATTTGCGGTGCGGGAAGACGGACATCGGCGCCGGTCGCCCGCAGAGGAAGCCCTGGGCATAGCCGACGCCGATTTGTCGCAGCGTGTCGAGCACGGCGGGCGTCTCGACGCGCTCCGCGACCGTCTCGATGCCGATCGCGCGGCCGATCTGGACGATCGCCTCGACCATGCTGCGGTCGACCGGGTCGTTGGCGACGTTCTGGACGAAATTGCCGTCGATCTTGAGGTAGTTGACCGGCAGCGTCCGCAGGTAGTTGAAGGACGACAGTCCGCTGCCGAAATCATCGAGCGCGATCAGGCAGCCGCGGCTCGCCATCTCGCGCATCAGGTAGCTCGCGTGGCCGAGGTTCGTGATCGCGGCGGTTTCCGTGACCTCGAAGCACAGCACGCCCGGCGTCGGCTCGTGCGCCTCGAGCGTATCGATCAGGAACTCGAGGAACCCCGGATCGGACAGCGTCGTGCCGGACAGGTTGACGGCGACCGTGTAGGCCGCCTCCTCGACACCGTCCCGCGTCGAGGGCACGTAGTCGCGGAGCACCTTTTCGATCACCCAGCGGTCCAGCGACGGCATCAGGTTGAAGCGCTCCGCCGCCGGGATGAACTCGTCCGGCAGCACGATCGAGCCGTTCTCGTCGTGAAGCCGCAGCAGCAGCTCGTAGTGCGGCCGCTCCTTGGACGATTCCGCAATCCGCACGATCGGCTGGAACATGATGTCGAGCCGCCCCTCGTCGCGGGCGTTCGTGAGCCGCGCCATCCAGCGCATCTCGCGGTGGCGCGCCGACGCGCTCGCGGGATCGTAGACCTGCACCCGGTTGCGGCCGCCGTCCTTGGCCGAATAGCAGGCGATGTCGGCGGCCGAAAGCAGCGTCGCCACCGACTCGGTCCTGTGATCGATCTCCACGATGCCGATGCTGGCCCCGATCTGCATCGTGTTCGTGCCCCACTGGAAACGCAGATCGTGGATCGCCTGGCGCAGCATGTCGGCGATGCGCAGCGCCTGGTCCGGCGTGCAGTGCTCGAGCAGCACGCCGAACTCGTCGCCGCCCAGGCGCGCCAGCACGTCGTGCGCACGCACCCGCGTCTGCAGGAGACCCGTGACGTGGCGCAGCAGCTGGTCGCCCGCAGGGTGCCCGCAGGTATCGTTGACGACCTTGAACTGGTCGAGGTCGACATAAATCATGGCGTGACGAATCGACGGGGTGACCCGCGCCGACTCGATCGCGCTCGTGAGGCGGCTTTCGAACTCGCGCCGGTTGATCAGGCCGGTCAGCGCGTCATGGGCCGCCTGGTACGACAGCAGCCGCTTCATGCGCCGCTCGCGGCTCACGTCGCTGAACACGATCACGGCGCCGGCCGTCCGGCCC
The DNA here is from genome assembly GCA_963738285.1 of uncultured Gammaproteobacteria bacterium. Lineage (GTDB taxonomy): Bacteria > Pseudomonadota > Gammaproteobacteria > Steroidobacterales > Steroidobacteraceae > SCUD01. The sequence continues at coordinate 2,766 of CAVTVX010000017.1, forward strand.
GCGCGGTCACGAATCGGCGCGACCGTCGCCTGGATCGGCACTTCGAGGCCGCGGCGGCTCACGAGTGCCGTCTGGTCGGCGAGATGAACGGGATCGCCGCTCGCGAGTGCAAGGTTGACCGGGTCTTCGACGACATCCTGGCTGCCGTCCTTGACCAGCTTGACGATCTCGGTGACGTTCCGGCCGCAGGCCTCGTCGGAGGGCCAGCCGGTCATCTTTTCGGCGATCGGGTTGATGTAGTCCACCGTGCCCGAATGGTCGGTCGTGATAACGGCGTCCGCGATCGACTGCAGGGTGACTTCCGCCCGCTCCTTTTCGTCGTAGAACTGCTGCTCGGCGCGCTTGCGCTCGGTGATGTCGGTGACCGTGCCCTCGAACCCGACGGGCTCGCCGCGTTCATCTCGATTGAGCCGGGCATTCTCGGTGATCGTGATGACGCTGCCGTCGCGCCGCTTCAGCTCGTACTCGGCCTCGACCAGCTTGCCGTCGCGTTTCAGACGGTCGAGCAGCGCGCGACGCGTCTCCGGCTTGACGTAGAGCGCTTCTGTCGACCCGATCGAGCGCAATTCCTCGAGCGAGGCGTAACCCAGCATTGCGATCAGCGCCGGGTTCGCCGAGAGCAGGTAACCGTCGAGCGTCACCTGGTAGACGCCCTCGACGACGTTCTCGAACAGGCCCCGGAAGCGTCCCTCGCTCTCGCGCAGCGCGTCCTCCGAACGGCGCCGCTCGATCGCGATGCGCGCGAGCTGGGCCATGCGGCCGACCAGCTCCAGGTCGCGACGCGACGGCATGCCGGTGCGCTTCAGGTAGGTCGCGAAGGTGCCGAGCATGCGCCCGTCCGCGCCGGTGATCGGCGTCGACCAGCAGGCGTGCAGGCCGGCGCGCAGGGCGGCGTCGCGGCGATGTTCCCAGAGGGCGTCCTTGGAGATGTCCGGCACGATGATCTGGCGCTGCAGCGCGATCGCCGCGGCGCAGGACCCGAACCGGATCTCGGCCGGGTAGTTGTCCATCAGCGCCACGTACTCGCGCGGCAGGCTCCTGCCGGTGAGGTGGGTCAGGGTGCGCCGCATCGGATCGTAGAGCCGGATGCAGCAGATCGAGGCGGGAAGCACGCGCTCGACCACCTCGGTGATCGAGGACAGCGCGCCTTCGAGCGGCTCGCTCGAGGCGATCTTCTCGAGTGCCCGGCGCTCGCCGGCCGAGATGAGCTCGGCCTGCTTGCGGTCGGCGATGTCGATAATGCTCCCGCGAATCAGCCCGCCACCGGAGCTCGGCAGACGGACCAGTCGCACTTCGCAGGGAATCCGGTTGCCCTCGGCGTCCTGGTGAAGCCACTCGAAGACCGGCGCATCGCCGTTCAGCGCTTTCTGGATGTAGCCGCGCGCGACCCCGAACGAAGGCGTGCCGTCCGCCTGTTCGGGCGGGCTCACTTTCTCGGGCCCGACGCGCAGCAGTTCCTCCCGCGACATCTTGAAGAATTCGGCGGCGTTCTCGTTGCAGTCGATGAAGCGGCCCGACTCGGTGTCGAGCACCACGACGGCCTCCGGCGCATTCTCGACGAGCACGCGGTAGCGCGCCTCGCTGTCCTTCAGCGCGTCCTCCGCCTTCGAGCGCTCGGCGGTGTCGCGTATGCAGATGATGTAGGTCGGCCGGTGCTTGAACTGCATCATGCTGACGAGGATCTCGGCCGGCATCAGTTCGCCGCGGCGGTGGCGTGCAACCACCTCGCGGGCGGCCAGGTCGTAGTGGGTGGTTTCCTGGGCGGTGGCGAGGCTTTCGAGCGCGCCGGCGACATCGCCCTGCGGCGCGAGGTCCGGGATCAGGGTGTCGATCAGGTCCGACATGACGTCGCTTTGCCGTACGCCGAAGAAGCGCTCGGCCGTGCGGTTCATGCTCTCGATGCGGCCCAGGTGGTCCACCGAGATGATGCCGTCCTTGACGTGATCGAGGATGGCCTGGAGCCGGACCACGCTTTCGCGCTCGAGGCGCTCGGTCATCGCGGTCGCCTCGTCCGAGGCGAGGCGCATCACCGTCTCGAGGCTGGTCCGGTCATTCTCGTAGGCGTCGTACTGCCCGCTGACGATCTCGATGAGCTTGCGCAGCTGCATCTTGCCCGAGGTGTCGGCCGCCTCCAGCAGCTGCTGTTCGAGCGCCGGATGGATGCTGCTCCGGCGCCGCTGCGGGGGCGGCGCCGGCGGCGGGGCGTGCGTCGCCGTGTCCGCCTGGGAGGGCGGCTTGAGCCTTACGACATTGCTCGGAGTTTTCGTCGTCACACCTGCCCCAAACGCAAGTCGGCCGCACCCCGGGGAATGCGACGTAATGCAGGGATGCTAGGGGATGGCCCGGGGGGCGAACGTGACCCCGTTCGCGGTTCGACGGCGCCCGACCCGTGATGCAGGACGCGGTATTGTGACCCTCAAAAGGGGACGGTCCCCTCTGGAGGGGACCGTCCCCTTTGAACGTCCGAAACCGCCCTTTTGCGTCACACATTCCAGGCGACGCATTGAAGGGGACGCGCCCCTTCATATTCGTGAAGGGGTGCGTCCCCTTCGCGCGCCCCTTCGATCAGGCGAGACGCTCGGCCCGTTTGCGGTCGCCCTCGCGCAGGTGGCGCTTGCGCAGCCGGATGTTCTTCGGCGTGACTTCGACGAGCTCGTCGTCGCCAATGTACTCCATCGCCTGTTCGAGCGACATGCGGATCGGCGGCGTCAGCAGGACGTTCTCGTCCTTGCTCTGGGTGCGGATGTTCGTGAGCTTCTTCCCTTTCAGCGGGTTGACGACCATGTCGCCCTCCCGGCTCGTCTCGCCGACGATCTGGCCCTCGTAGACGAGGTCGCCGGGGCCGACAAAGAGCGTGCCCCGCTCCTGCAGGTTGAAAAGCGCGTAGGCGAGCACCGGCCCGCGGCCATTCGAGATCATCACGCCCGCCGAGCGCCCGGCGAGCGCACGATCGACCACCGGCCCGAAATGATCGAACACGTGGTACATGAGCCCGGTGCCGCTCGTCATCGTGCGGAACTCGGTCTGGAATCCGATCATGCCCCGCGACGGGATCTTGTAGTCGAGCCGCACGCGGCCCTTGCCGTCCGGGATCATGTCGACGAGTTCGGCGCCGCGCGCGCCGAGCGCCTCCATGACGGAGCCCTGGGCGGTCGATTCGACATCGACGGTCAGCTGCTCCCAGGGCTCGACGCGTTCCCCGCCCTCCTCCTTGACGACCACCCGCGGCCGCGACACGGCAAGTTCATAGCCCTCGCGCCGCATGTTCTCGATCAGGATCCCGAGATGCAGCTCGCCGCGGCCGTACACGACGAAGCGGTCGGGATCGTCCGTTTCCTCGACCCGCAAGGCGACGTTCGATAATGTCTCGCGCAGCAGCCGTTCGCGGAGCTGCCGGCTGGTGACGAACTTGCCTTCCTGGCCGAAGAGCGGCGAGGTATTGGTCTCGAACGTCATGCTGATCGTCGGCTCGTCCACGACAAGCGCCGGGAGCGCTTCCACGGTATTCGGATCGCAGAGCGTGTCCGAGATCGCGGGCAGCTCGAGGCCGGAAAACGCCACGATGTCGCCGGCCCTGGCCTCCTCGACCTCCACCCGCTCGAGGCCCATGAAGCCGAAGACCTGGCCGATGCGCTCACTGCGGACCTCGCCATGGCGGTCAATGACGGCGACCTGCATCGCGCGGCGAAGCGTGCCGCGGCGAATTCGGCCGATGCCGATCGAGCCGACGTAGCTCGAGTAGTCGAGCTGGCTCACTTGCAGCTGCAGCGGGCCATCGACATCCACGTCCGGCGCCGGGCAGCGCGCGACGATGGTCTCGAAGAGCGGCGTCATGTCCGCCGTCATCGCATTCGGCGCGTAGCCGGCGACGCCCTGCAATGCCGAGGTATAGACGATCGGGAAATCGAGCTGGTGTTCGCTCGCGCCGAGGCGGTCGAACAGGTCGAAGGTCTGGTTCACGACCCAGTCCGGGCGAGCCTCCGGCCGGTCGATCTTGTTCACGACGATGATGGGCGCGAGGCCATGCGCAAAGGCTTTCTGCGTCACGAACCGCGTCTGCGGCATCGGCCCGTCGACCGCGTCGACGAGCAGCAGCACGCAATCCACCATCGACAGCACGCGCTCGACTTCGCCGCCGAAGTCGGCGTGGCCGGGAGTGTCCACGATGTTGATGCGATAGTCGCGCCACTGGATCGCGGTGTTCTTGGCGAGGATCGTGATTCCGCGCTCGCGCTCGAGCGCATTCGAGTCCATGACGCGTTCGGTCATCGGCTTGCGCATGTCGAGCGTGCCGGACTGGCGCAACAGCTTGTCCACGAGCGTCGTCTTGCCGTGGTCCACGTGCGCGATGATCGCGATATTGCGCAGGTTCTGAATCATGTACTTATCGAAGGGGACGCGCCCCTTCATATTCGTGAAGGGGTGCGTCCCCTTCGCGAATATGAAGGGGTGCGTCCCCTCCAGCAAAAAAAGGCCGCGGATTGTAACCCGGAGGCGGGTTGTAAGCTACATTAGAAAAGCGAGATAAGGGGTTGATTTAATAGTCTTCTAGGGCGACTGCGGTCAATTGCTCCTCCAGCTCGGCGACATGGTGTTCCCAGTAGCGCGCTTCGCCGAACCACGGAAACGCTTTCGGGAAGGCCGGGTCATGCCACCGGCGCGCGAGCCAGGCCGCGTAATGCACCATGCGCAGGGCGCGCAGCGCCTCGATCAGCGTCGCCTCGATCGCGTCGAATTCGGCAAACTGAGCGTAGCCCTCGAGAATCTCCGCAAGCTGAACCCGCATTTCCTCCGGCCGTCCCGCGAGCAGCATCCACAGGTCCTGGATCGCAGGCCCGCTCATGCAGTCGTCGAGATCCACGAAGTGCGGCCCGGCTTCAGTCCACAGCACGTTGTTCCGATGGCAGTCGCCGTGAATCCTCAAGTACCGCAACGTGCCCACGCGCTCGAAGCGAGACTCGACGAGTTCGAGCAGTTCTGCGGTGACCCGCTCATAGCGATGCCGGATGTACTCGGGGATGCGATCGCCGGCCAGCAGATACCCGGCCGATTCCCGCCCCATCGACTGCGGCGACAGCCGCGGGCGATGCTCGAAGCGGCGTGCGGCGCCGACCGCGTGGATACGGCCCAGGAAACGGCCGATCCACTGCCGGTCCTCCTCGGTGCCGAGCTCGGGCCATTGCCCGCCGCGGCGAGGATAGATTGCGAAACGGAATCCACCGAAAACCGGCACCAGACCGTCGCCGATCGCATCGCCCGAGGGCAGCTCGAGCGGCGCCACCACGGGAATCTCCGCCGCCGCAAGCTCGCGCGCGAACGCATGTTCCTCGGCGATCGCCAGGTCGCTCCACCGCCCCGGGCGATAGAACTTCACGACCACCGGATCGGCATCCTCGCGACCCACCTGGAACACGCGATTCTCGTAACTGCCGAGCGCGAGAATCCGTCCGTCGCTCGGAAATCCCGCAGCTTCGACGGCGTCCACGATCAAATCTGGAGACAGGTTCGCAAACGGGGCCGAGTCGGCCGCTGATATCATGCGCGCACGATATCGTGGAGCTTCGATGACTACCATCCTCGTCACCGGCGGCGCCGGCTACATCGGCAGCCACGTGGCGCGCCAGCTCGGCGAGCGCGGCGAAAAACTGGTCACGCTCGACAGCCTCTCGACCGGTTTTCGCGGCGCGGTCCTGCACGGGGAATTCGTCCGGGGAGATACCGGCGATGAGGCTTTGGTTGCGCGCGTGCTCGCCGAGCACAAGGTCGACACCGTCATGCACTTCGCCGCGCACATCCAGGTGCCCGAGTCGGTCGCAAAACCGCTCAAGTACTACCGCAACAACACCGCCAACACGCGCACGCTCCTGGAGTGCTGCCTCGCCGCCGGCGTGAAGCATTTCGTGTTTTCCTCGACGGCGGCCGTCTATGGCATGCCCGCTTCCGGCACGGCGTCCGAGGACTCGCCGACCGTGCCGATCAATCCCTACGGCTGGTCCAAGCTCATGAGCGAGCAGATGCTGCGCGACGTCGCGGCGGTCAATCCCCTGCGCTACGTGGCGCTGCGCTACTTCAACGTCGCCGGCGCCGACCCGGGCGGGCGCATCGGGCAGTCGACGCCCGAGGCGACCCATCTCATCAAGGTCGCCTGCGAGCACGCGACCGGCAAGCGCGGGCAGGTCTCCATCTTCGGCACCGATTACGGCACGCCCGACGGCACCTGCGTGCGCGATTACATCCACGTCGAAGACCTCGCCGCCGCCCATCTGCAGGCGCTCGACTATCTCCGTCACGGCGGCGCCTCGGCCACGCTGAACTGCGGATACGGCCGGGGCTTCAGCGTGCGCGAAGTCCTCGACGCGGTGGCCCGGGCCTCGGGCGCCCGGCTCTCGATCGCCGAGGCGCCACGACGCGCCGGCGATCCGCCCCAGCTGGTGGCCGTGGCGGACCGGATCCGGGAGACGCTGCGCTGGACGCCGCGGTACCAGGACCTGCAGGGAATCGTCGCCACGGCCCTCGCCTGGGAAAAGCGGCTCCTGAGCCAACCGATGGCCTGACGGTTACCATAGGCGCATGACCCGGATTCGCCCACAATCACTCAGCGGATTGCTGTCGGCGGCACTGCTCCTGATCGTCCTGCCGCTGACGGTCGCGCTGGTCTACGGGGGCTTGCAGCTGCGCCAGCTCTCCCGGACCAGCGACGTCCTCGTGCGCGACAGCATCACGCTCACCCAGCACACCCAGGTGATGTTCCAGGACATCACGGCCATGGAACGCTCGGCCAACCTCTACACGGTCCTGAACGACCCGCGCGTGGCCAAGTCCTTCGATGCCAACTACGCGGCGTTCAACCGCACGCTCGAAAGGCTCGCGGACTACGTCCCGGAGACGGACATCGACGGCGTGCGCACGGCCGGCGCCGCAACCGCCGCGCTGGTGCACCGTGGATCGCAGAGCCTGCAGTCCAATTCGGTCGTGACCCGGTTCGAGGCCGTCAACGCGGAGGCAAACCGGCTCGCCCAGCAGGCGCGTCTCGGCATCGACGGCCGGCTCAAGCAGGTCGAACTCAAGGCCAGCGCCACGCAGCAGGGGCTCCTGTGGACCATCATGGGGCTGGTGCCGGCCGCGCTCGCGGTCGCGGGCATCTTCTGGTTCTACGTGCTGCGGCCGTTGCGCGCGATCGACCGCGCGATCAGCGACCTCGGCCGGGGCGCTTTCTCCCACGCGATCGCCATCAGCGGGCCCGCGGACCTGGCCGCCCTCGGGCGCCAGCTCGAGTGGCTGCGCACGCGGCTGCTCGACATCGCGCTCGAACGCAATCGATTCCTGAGGCACATGTCGCACGAGCTGAAGACGCCGCTTGCGAACATCCGCGAGGGCACCGACCTCCTGCTCGACGGCGCGGTGGGCCCGATCGACGACAACCAGCGCGAGGTGGCCGCGATCCTGCGCGAGAATGCGCTCCGGCTACAGCAGCTGATCGAGAACCTGCTCTCCTACAGCGCCTGGAAAGCGCGCGCGACCAGCGTCGAGCTGACCTCGTTCCGCCTGAGCTCCCTGGTCGGCACGGTGATCGACAGCCAGCGCCTTGCGATGGCGGCCCGCAACCTCACGCTCGACATGCACGTCGCCGAACTGCACCTGGTCGCGGACCGCGCGAAGCTGAAGCTCGTGCTGGAGAACCTGCTCTCGAATGCGCTCAAGTTCACGCCGCGCGGCGGCACCATCCACCTGCACGCCTATTCCGACGGCTCGACGACCGTGATCGACTTCGCCGACACCGGCCCCGGAATCGGCGCGGACGAGCGCGACAAGGTGTTCGACGCGTTTTACTCCGGCCTCGCGCCGCAGGGCGGCCCGCTCAAGGGCACGGGCATCGGGCTCTCGGTCGTGCGCGAATTCGTCGAGGCCCATGGCGGCACGGTCGAGATCGTGACGGGCGAATACCCGGGCGCGCACCTGCGCATCCGGCTGCCGGGCGCGGCCCGGCGGACGGCCGCCCATGCGGCCTGACCGCCTCATCGCCCTGCTGGTCGCCCTGAGCCTGCTCGCGGGCTGCAAGAGCGTGGACGACTGGTCGGGCCTCAAGCGCCGCAAGGACACGACGCCCGTCGCCCTGACGGACGACGGTCAGATCGTCGCCGACTATCTCTCGACGCTCGACCGGCTCGGGCGCGGGGGCGCCGCCGAGCAGGCCGAGATCCTCGAATCGACCCGCAGCGCCTACCTCGCCGATCCCTCGACCCGCAAGCGCCTGCGCTACGCCTTCGTGCTTTCGGTCCCGGGCCATGCCGCCAGCGACCCGGCCGGCGCGCGGGCGCTGCTCGGCGAGGCGCTCGCAACGCCCGAGACGATGCTGCCCTCCGAGCGCGCGCTCGCCGACCTCATGGTCCGCGACCTCGACGCGCGGCTCGCGCTCTCGCACGAGAATGCGACGCTGCGCAACGGCAGCGACCTGCAGGAGGACAACCGCATCGCCGACCTGAATCGCCGGCTGCAGACCGAGACCGCGGAAAAGGACCGCTTGCGCCGCGAACTGGAGCGCGCCGAGGCCAAGCTCGAGGCGATCGCGACGCTCGAGGGCGGCGCGCCGCAACCGCGGCCATGAAGACGCCGCTCGGCCGGCGCCCGCGCGTCGTGCTCGTGGACGACGACCCGGGGCTCCTGCGCCTGATCACGATCCGCCTGCGCTCCGAGGGCTTCGAAGTGGCCGCCTGCGAGAACGCCTCCCAGGCGCTGACGACCGTGCCGCGCTTCGTGCCGGATGTGCTGGTGACCGACCTCAGGATGAAGGACAAGGACGGCATCATGCTGCTCAAGGAGCTGCAGGGACGCTATCCCGCGCTGCCCGTGATCCTGCTGACCGCGCACGGCACGATTCCGGACGCCGTGACCGCGACCAAGAGCGGCGCATTCGCCTTCCTGACGAAACCGGTCGAGAAGGAACAGCTGCTCGAGCAGATTGGCGCCGCGCTCAAGGTCTCGGGATTCGCGAGCGTCACCGAAGACTGGCGCGCCGGAATCATCACCCGCAATCCGGTCATGGAGGAGCGGCTGTCGCAGGCCCTGATGGCCGCCGGCTCCGACGCTCCGCTGCTCATCACCGGCCAGCCGGGCACCGGCAAGGCGCAGCTCGCCCGCGCGATCCACCAGGCGAGCGCGCGCCGCGGCGGGCGCTTCCAGACGGTCGGCTGCGTGACGGCGACCCAGGAATCGCTGCAGGCCGCCCTCGAGGGCCGCGGCGAGCCGGGCGACCCGCCGCGACCGGCCGATGCGCCGGCCGGCACCGTCCTGCTCGACGAAGTCGGCGACCTGCCGCCGGACCTTCAGATCGCGCTGAATACGCTCCAGGACAACGAGCCGACCCGCATCATCTCGAGTACATCGCGAAACCTCCCGGACCTGATCCAGCGCGGCCGTTTCCGCGAGGACCTCTTCTACCGGCTGAGCGTGAACCGCATCGAACTGCCGCCGCTCTCGCAACGGCGCGACGACGTGCCGATCCTCGCCGCCCACTTCATGGACGAGCTGGCCCGGAACACCGGCAAGCGCCACGTGCTCGCGCCCGAGGCGGTGGAGCTCCTCATGGTCGGTGAATGGCCGGGCAACGTGCGCCAGCTCGCCACCCTCCTCCAGCACGCCGCCTCGCTGGCGACCAGCCCCGTCATCAGCGCGGAACTGGTGCAGCGCGCGCTCGGGACCGGCACCGCGCCGCAGGTCTCGACCTTCGACGAGGCCCGCGACGAGTTCATGCGCAACTACCTGGTGCAGCTCCTGCAGATCACGCGCGGCAACGTGACGCAGGCGGCCAAGCTCGCCGGCAGGAACCGCACGGATTTCTACAAGCTGCTGGCCCGCCACGGGCTGCAGTCGGAGGAGTTCAAGATCCGCTAGCCGATCGATGCGGAGAGCGCATGAGCGCTGAGCCGACCTCGCCATGATCGAGAACCATGCCGAATCCTGCGACGCGCTCGTCGTGGGCGCGGGCATCGTGGGCCTCGCCATTGCGCGCGGTCTCGCGCGGCAAGGCCGCGAGGTGCTGGTTCTCGAGCGCAATGCCCGGATTGCGGATGAGATCTCCGCGCGCAATTCCGGCGTGATTCACTCCGGCATCTATTATCCCGCCGACAGTCTCAAGGCGACGCTTTGCGTACGCGGCCGGCGGCTGCTGTACGAATACTGCGCCGAGCGCGAAGTGGCTCACCGGCGCGTCGGCAAGCTGATCGTCGCCCAGGCCGCGCAGACCGGTTCGCTCGACCGCTTGCTGGAACAGGGGCGGCAGAACGGCGTCGGCGACCTGGAACTGCTCGACCGGCGGCAAGCGGAGCGACTCGAGCCGGCCGTGCGCTGCGAAGCGGCGCTGTTCAGCCCGAGCACCGGCATTCTCGATCCGCACGAGTTGGCCGTCGCCCTTCACGGCGACGTCGAGAACAGCGGCGGCCACGTCAGCCTTCGCACCGACGTGATTGACGTGCGCCCGAATGCGGCGGGATTTCTCGTCACCGCCGTCTCGGCCGGCGAAACCGGTTCCATTCAATGCCGCACGCTGGTCACTGCCTGCGGGCTGTCGTCCATGGATTTCCTGCATCGGATCGCCGGATACCCGAAGGGCGCCATTCCGCGAATCCGCTATGCCAAGGGAAATTACTGCACGTACCGCGGGAAGAATCCCTTCGGGCACCTCGTGTATCCATTGCCCAGCGAGGCCGGGCTCGGAATTCACATGACGCTCGGTCTCGACGGGAGGGTCCGATTCGGCCCGGACGTCCAGTGGGTCGATACGCCGGACTATGGGGTCGACGAGTCCCGCGTCCCCGATTTCTACGCAGCCGTGCGGGAATACTGGCCGGCGCTGCCGGAGGGCTCGCTTGCGCCGGATTTCGCGGGTGTGCGCCCGAAGCTCGTCGGTCCCGGCGCCCCGGCCGCCGATTTTCGCGTCGACGGCCCGGAAACGCACGGCATTCCCGGTCTCTTCGCATTGCTCGGCATCGAGTCGCCGGGAATCACCGCGGCACTGGCCATCGCGGAACGCGTCGCCGCGATGGAATCGCCGCGGGCGCGTCCCGGAATCCGCTGAACGCGGACCCCTAGCGCCTCTTTCGGACCCGGTCGATGCCCGGCGCCGGGGAAAACACGTTTTGCTTGAAGCGCTCGGCCCATCCCGTCGTCGCGGGAAACAGGGCCGCGATCGTGTCGATCGCGACGCGAGCCGCATTCCAGTTCACGAACCACCACTGCAACAGCCGCACGAGCATGCGAATGCGCTCTCCGGACTTCACGCGCGCATGCAGCGCCATCGACCAGTACTCCCGATACAGTCGCCACACCGGAAACGTGCGCCGGTCCTTGAGGCGGGTGTCGTGCCAGACTGCGCGATCCCCGGGTCGAACGCGCGCACGAGAATAGCGATCGGCGTGGTCGCGGACCATCAGCAACGCCCGGGGAATTTCAATGAAGCGTCCGCGCAACGCCAGCTGCGCGATCAGCGCCCGGTCGGCGCCGTGAAAACTCTCGAGCAGCATCGAGCCCAGCAATGCCTCGCGCCGGAACAGCCCCATGACCGCGTAGCAGTTGTGCGGCAGGAGCACGGCCGCCGCGAATCTCCTTGCCGCGGATTCCGAATCCGTGCCGGCGAGCGCGGTGGACACCACGCCGAGCTTGTTTCCGCGGTCATCGATGTAGTCGAGCTGCGACTGGCAGATCACGGCCCCGGGATCGGCCTCGAGGGCCTCCACGCAGGCTGCGAGAAAATCGCGGTGAAGCACGTCGTCGTGGGGCGCCCACTTGAAGTATTTTCCGCGCGCCAGCTCGAATGTCCGGTTGTAGTTCGGGTGGGCGCCGATGTTGCTGTCATTGCGGTAGTAGCGGATCCGCGGATCCGCAGCCGCGAATTCGCGGCATACGTCCGCGGTTCCGTCGGTCGACGCGTTGTCGCAGATCACGAGTTCCAGCGCCGGACAGGATTGCGCGCAGATCGACCCGATCGCCTCCGCCACGTAACGCATCCCGTTGTAGACGGGCATTCCGATGCCGACGAGCGGTTCGGCCGCGGGGTCCGGTCTGCCTGGCGCGCCCATGTTCAGAGCGCCATCAGTTCCGTGCTGACGCCGATACGGGCGAGCTCCTCGGCAATCTCGGCGCGGTAAACGGGGTTCATCGCGATGACCGCGCGCGGCCTGATGCGCGCCAGCTCGGCCGGCGCCACGATCCGCTGGCCCGTGCCCGGCATGAAGTGACCCTGGCGATAGGGGTTGATGTCCACCACCTGCCCGATCGCGGCGGATTCCTCGACGGCCCGCAGAAACGAGACTGCCTTGGACCCGGAGCCCCAGAGGACCACCGGCCCTTCGCCGGCCCGCGATTCCACGAGTCGGTCCCAGTCGCCGACCTTGGCCGCGAAACGCGCCTCGAAATTCGAGACGTGACGGCGAATCTCCTCGACCGTGTCCTCCCCGGCCAGCGTCGCAGCCGAAGCCGATTCGGCCGGCGATCCTTCGATCGTCAGGTACTGGCCGCCGTAGGCGATCTCGAGCCGATTGACGTCGAATCCCTGCGCACGGAACAGGCGCGCAAGCGAACCGGCGGTGAAATACGAGCAATGTTCGTAATACACGTCTTCGAAGGCGCAGTCGCGCAGGATGCGCAGTGACTCCGGCACCTGGAAGAAGGCGGTCGACCCCCTGGCCGGCCGAAGCGCCGAACGTGCCGCACGCACGAACGAAGCCGTGGACGGAATATGCTCGAGAGTCATCTTGCAGCACACGAAGTCCGCATCCGCGGCGCCATGACTCGTTCCGAAGAATTCCTTGACGACGCGCGCGTCCACGTCGCTCAACACGCCGCGCTGATCGTCGTATGACGGATCGAATCCCAGCCCGTGATTGCCGCCCAGCTTGCAGACCAGCGCCAGGAATTCGCCCTTGCCGCAGCCGATCTCGACGACCTTCTTGTCCTTCAGGGCCAGTCGCTCCACCAGTTCGTGAGCGAGGGCGCGGTGAAACCGGTTGAAGGTTTCCGAGAATCCCTGCGTTTCCTCGTAGCGGCCTGAGTACTCGGTCAGCTCCGTCCTGAAAGCGACGTTTGCCACGAATCCGCAGTGGCCGCAAAAGGCGAGTGCGATGTCGCCGCGGGGAAAGTCGAGCGCGGCTTCACGTGAATCGACCAGGATGCAGCTGTTGACCGGCACCTTGGGGAGCTCGAAGAAGACGTCCATGGGATGACCGCATCCGCCGCAGACGCTTCGATCGGCATGCGCCGTAGTCACTGTATTCTCGGGTCCGGAATGGGGATGATGAACTTCCCGCCGCGCCTTCGGTATTCCGCCTGCTGACGCATGATCTCCTCCGCGAAGTTCCACGAGAGCAGCAGCGCAAAATCAGGCTGATGCTCGAGCAGCCAGTCCGGATGGCGGATCGGAAGCCGGTTGCCGGGATACAGCTTTCCCTGCTTGAACTCGCTGCGGTCCACGATGCACGACAGGTCCCTGGCGTCGATGCCGACGTAGGCCATGAGCGTACAGGCCTTCGCGGCCGCGCCGTAACCGGCGATGCTGCGACCCTCGCTCCTCAGGCGATCGAGCAGTCCCCTCAATTTCTCCCTGACCGCGGCGACGCGATCCGCAAAATTCCTGTAGTAGTCGATGCGGTCCAGGCCGATTTCCCGTTCGTCCTCGAGCAGCTTCGCGACGCCGGCGCCGGGCCGGTCCCGCTTCCCGACGAAGAGCCGCAAAGAGCCGCCGTGAATCGGCAGGCGCTGAATGTCGTTCAGGTACAGGCCGTGCCGGCGGAACAGCCGGTCGAGCGAGTGGACGGAGAAATAGCAAAGATGCTGGTGGTAGATCGTGTCGAACTCGCAGTGATCCACGAGTTCGCGCACGTAAGGACACTCGATGACCGCGACCCCTTCGTCCTTGAGAATCGTCGACATGCCTTCGACGAACCCGTTCGTGTCGGCGACGTGAGCGAGCACGTTGTTGGCGTGCACGACGTCAGCCAGCCTGCCCTGGGCCGCCAGCTGCCCCGCAAGTCCGTTCGTGAAAAAGGTATTCAGGGTTTCAACGCCTTTCCTGCGCGCCTCCATGACGGGCCCCGTCGCGGGATCGATGCCGAGCACCGGAATACCGAGCTTGAGATAGTTCTGGAGCAGGTAGCCGTCATTGCTCGCGAGTTCTATGACAAGACTGTTCGCATCGAGTTTCTTCCTGCCCACGACCGTGTCGACGTTGCTCCTGAAGTGCTCCAGAAGCGCATCGGAGACCGACGAGTAGTACGGATAGTCACGGCCGAACAGGACCTCGGGCGCCACCGTCTCCCGGATCTGCATCAGGCTGCAGTCCCGGCACAGTGCCACCGTCAACGGGCAAATCGGCTCGGGAACCGCCGCGGTTTCTTCCGTCAGGATCCGGTCGGCCAGGGGCGTGCTGCCGAGGTCCAGCACGAGCTCGAGAGCCCGCGACCTGCAAGAGCGACAGCCTTCGATCAGCTCGA
>CAVTVX010000018.1:0-28619 GCA_963738285.1 uncultured Gammaproteobacteria bacterium
CGATCGGAACGGGTCGTATCCGGCGATACGACGTGAACCGCGACCAGGCGTGCGCCGGTGGCGCGGGCGGCGGAAGCCGCGATTTCCGCAGCGAGCTTCGTGTGCGGTCCGGGGTCATAGGCCGATGTTCACCTCGCGAATCCGGTCAGGCCAGCGCTTCACGCTGACCGCGAGGGTATGGGCCGGCACTTCGCGCATCACACGGTGGATGACGGCCGCGGCGAGCCTTCGGAAGAATCCGGCTTGCCGTACCTGCCCGAAGATCACGACATTGCATTGCTCCTCGAGGACCGTTTCGGCAATGCCGAAGGACACGCGATGCGAGATCTTGACCAGGGACCGGAGTTCGACGTTTTCAGGCGCCGAGGCTGCGAGGGCCCGATCGAGGCTGCGCTTGACCGGATTGACGCGGTCCAGCCCCCTGGCCAGCAGTTCCCCGTCCGCTACTTCGATCACCGAAAGGCCGATCAGCTCCGCGTCGCGATCGTGGGCCAGCAGCCCGGCGGCGCCCAGGATCGGTTCGGCATCGTCCGAATCCCCGAGGCAGGCCAGGATGCGATAGTCCTTGCGCCGCGCGGCCTCCCGCATCTCGACCACCTGTCCATAGGCGTGGTCGCGCTTGCGCGCATAGGTGTAATAGACGGCCAGGCCAAGCGCGATCCAGGCCGCCGCGCTCAACCAGGCCATCGGGCTGTAGAAGAACAGGTATCCGGCCAGGAACAGCTGGAGCAGGATGCCGATCGCGGGCACGAACGGGACCAGCGGCACGCGGAAGCCCCGGGGCAGCTCCGGCATCTTCCGGCGCATCACGACGAGCACCAGCTGCACCTGGATGAACAGCAGCAGGAACATGATGTTGGCGGCACTCGCCACCGCCTCGATCGGCAGGGCCACCGCCATGAAGGCGATCAGCACCGCCGACCCGGCGATCGCTCCATGGGGAGTCTTGCGCAACGGGTGGACCTTGCCGAAGAAGGCCGGCAGGTTCCGGTCGCGGCCCATCGCGAGCGAGACGCGGGAAGACGAGAAAATGGTGGCGTTGAGCGCGCTGACCGTCGACAGCAGGCCGCCGATCAGGATCATCAGCCCGCCGCCGGGGAAGAAGGTCCGCGCGACATTGACCAGGGCCGTTTCCTTGTGCTCGCCGAGGTATTGCCAGCTCGGCATGCCGTCGGCCTGGACCGCGCCCAGGGCCGCGAACGCGACCAGCAGATAGATCGGGACCACGATCAACAGCGAGAGAAAGATGGCGCGTGGCACGTTGCGTTCGGGCCGGTGCACTTCTTCGCTGCACTGCGCGATGATTTCGTAGCCTTCGAACGCGATGAATGTCAGGCCCATCGCGACGAAGACGCCGCCGTAGCCGTTGGGCAGGAAGTCTTCGGTGAAGACCGGCTGCCAGTCCGGCCGCTGGATCGTGATCCAGATTCCGAATCCCACGAAGACTGCGAGAATGGCGATCTTGCCGATGGTCACGACGTTTCCGGCGCCGCCGGCCTCGGACGCCCCGCGATAATTGATCCAGGCGAACAGCGCGACGATGCTCACCGCGAGCCATTGCTCGACGTCCAGGATCGGCGTGTCGAAACCGTCCAGGCCAATGAGCGGCAGCACCAGCTTGAAATAGGCGCCGAAGCCCAGGGCGTACAGCGAGCAGGCGACGGAATGGGCAAACCAGTCCATCCAGCCGCTCATGAAACCCTGCGGATCTTTCAGTCCGAGCTTGACCCACAGGTAGCTGCCGCCGGCGTCGTGAAACGCGGAACCGAGCTCCGCGTAGGCGGCGGCGGCGAACAGGGTCACCACGGCATTCAGCAGGAAAGCCAGCAGCAGGCCGGGGCCGGCGACGCCGGCCGCAATGCCGGTCAGGACGAAGATGCCGGCGCCGATCATGGCGCCGACGCCGATCATCACGATGTCGAAGAGCCGCATTTCGCGGCTCAACCTCACCTCAAAGGCAGCGGTCGGCGCCTTTTCGTCGCCCGTGTCCAATCGGCTGGCCTCCAGGGGGCTCGCCCTGCCGTCCGTGACGGATACTACGAATCGGGATCGCCGTGCGCCATCGATTCCTCGGCGGGCCGGCTAAACGGCCCGCAGATACCACTCGTAGTCGCGGTCGCTGATCTCCGAGTGAAACCGTTCGCATTCCTCGCGTCGGCAGGTGCCGTAGAGCTGGTGATACCGCTCGCCGAGGTATTTCGGCAGGATTTTTCCGCCATCAAAGGCATCGAGCGCCGCATCCCAGCGCAACGGCAGCCCCACCTTCGTCTCGTCGATCACGGAGCCCTGGGCCACCATCGGGCCCGGGTCGATCCTGTTCGCGATGCCATGGTGGACGCCTGCGAGAATCGCGGCGAGGACGAGATAGGGATTGCCGTCCGCGCCGCCGGGCCGGTGCTCGACGCGCGTATCCTCCGCCCCGGATACGGGGATGCGGAGCGCGACGCCGCGATGGTTGCGTCCCCAGTTCGGCGCCAGCGGCACGAACACGCCGGGCCGGTAGCGCCGGTAGGAATTCGCGGTCGGCGCGAAAATCGCCATGGACTCCGGCATCGCCGCCGCGAGCCCGCCGATGGCGTGGCGCAGCGTGTCCGAGAACGGCCCGTCGCCGCTCGTGCCGCTGAACACGTTGTTGCCGGCGGCGTCCACCAGACTGATGTGCACGTGCAGGCTGCAGCCGGCCCACTCGGCGAACGGCTTCGCCATGAAGCTCGCGGCCATGCCGTGCTTGCGCGCGATGGCCTTGACCGCGCGCTTCAGCAGGACGCCATGGTCAGCCGCGAGCTCGGCGCTCGCGACGTGGTGCAGGTTGATCTCGAACTGGCCGGGCGAGAACTCCTTGAGCGTCGCCCCGGCGGGAATGCCCTGCGCCCGGCAGACGGCAAACAATTCCGCCAGGAAAGGATCGACGTCCTCGACGTCTTCCATGCTGCCGTACTGCGGCCCGGTCTGGACCTGGCGCGTACCGGGTATGAATCCGACTTTCGGCGTCGGCCGCGCCATGTCGGGCTCGAGCAGGTAGAATTCGAGCTCGGTCGCGGCGACTGCCGTGAGATCCATGTCCTGAAGCGGCCTCATCGCCTGGCGCAGCACCTGGCGCGGATCGGCGAAGAAGGGGCCGCCCCTGGAATCGTTCATCGCCAGCAGCACCTGCGCCGTCGGCACCCGCGCCCAGGGCACGGGCACGAGACTGCCCGGCACGGCCGTTGAAATTGCGTCCGGGTCGCCATCGCGGCCGCCGTTGTCGATGCGATCGAAGGTGAGGCCCTTCGCGTCGAGCAGCACCGTCGCACCGCAGAAATTGAGCCCGTCGGCGAAGGGCTTGGCGAACTCGCCGCGCGGAATGCGCTTGCCGCGCAGGATTCCAAGCATGTCCGGCTGGAGCAACTCGAGCTGTTGCGTGCCCGGGTACCGTTCGAGGAACTTCTGAAGTTCGTCCGGTACGCTCTTGGACGCCTTGCTCACGAAGCATTCCCCGCCGTTGGCTGTGCCGCGCGGGCGCTGCGCCAGGCAATGGCCGCTCTGGCGCCGTCCCGTCTCAGTCTCTCGTTGAATTCCCGCGATTCCGCGGTCTCCGTGGTCTCGACGACGATGTCGAGCTCGAGCGCGTTCAGCATCGCCTGGCGCATGCCCGCGATGTCGAGGCTGCGGTTGATGGCCTGCTTCGTCATCCGGACGGCGCGGGCGTCATTGGCGGCGATGCGCTGTGCGAGGCCGAGCGCCTCGTCGAGCAGCCCGGCCGCCGGCACGACGCGGTTGACGAGTCCCATGGCCTGGACTTCGGCCGCGCTCACGCGATCCTCGCCCGTGAGCAGCAGGAATTTCGCGGCCTTCGGCCCGGTGAGCCAGGGCAGGAGCAGGGCGACGATTCCGCTGCCGAACTTGACCTCGGGTTCGCCGAAGCGGCAATCCTCCGCGGCAATCGTGAGGTCGCAGGCGAGGGCGAGCTCCATGGCGCTGCCGAGGCAATAGCCGTGAACCGCGGCGATCGTCGGCTTCGGGCAATCCCAGAAGCGGACGATGATCCGGAAATCGCTTTCGAGCGCGCGGCGCACCTCGGCCGGATCGGGCCTGCCGTCGCCGATGCCCATGTCGAGGTCGAAGCCGGCTGAAAAGGCGCGCCCCGCGCCCGCTACCACGATCACGCGCACCGCCGCGTCGGCCTCGGCCGCATCGAGCGCGGCATCGAGAGCCTCGATCATCGGCGCGTTGACGGCATTCAGCTTGTCGGGCCGGTTGAGCGTCAGGAGCGCGATCGCTCCGAGTCGCTCGGTGCGGATGAGCGGTTCAGTCACGATCAGCCTTCCTTCAGCCGGAACCAGGCCGACTTCGACTGCGTGTAGCTCTTGAAGCTGTCGAGGCACTTGTCGCGCGCATTGCCGGACTGCTTGTAGCCGCCGAAGGGCTGGGTCATGTCGCCCTCGTCGAAGGAGTTGATCCAGATGATGCCGGCCTCGATGCCGCGGACGAGCTGGAAGGCCGTGTCGAGGTCTCGCGTCCAGATGCCTGCCGCGAGTCCGTAGACCGTGTCGTTCGCGATCCTGATCGCCTCGTCCACGCCATCGAACTCGATGACCGAGGCGACCGGCCCGAAGATCTCCTGGCGCGCGATCGTCATCTCGTTCTTGACGCCCGTGAAGAGCGTCGGATTGACGTAGGCGCCTTTCCCGAGCTTCTTCGGCGTGTCGCCGCCAAACTCGAGCTTCGCGCCCTCCTTGCGGCCCTTGTCGATCATGCCCAGCACGCGCTTCTGGTCGTCGTGCGTCACCAGCGGGCCCATATTGGTGGCCGGATCGAGCGGATCGCCCGGCTTGAAGGCGCCCTGGCCGAGCTCGACGAAGCGCTCGACGAATTTCTTACGGATCGGACGGTCGACGAGCAGGCGCGAGCCGGCATTGCAGACTTCGCCCATGTTCGAGTAGATGCCGCGGTAGGCCGCGGTCACGGCGCGGTCGAGGTCCTCAATGTCTGCCATGAACACCTGCGGGGTCTTGCCGCCGCATTCGAGAGCGACCTGCTTCATGTTCGACTGGCCGGCGTACTGCAGGATCAGCTTGCCGACCGCGGTCGATCCCGTGAACGTGATCTTGCGGACCTCGTCGTGCAGCGCGAGTGCGCGGCCCGCCTCCTCGCCGAGGCCGTTCACCACGTTGAACACGCCCGGCGGGCCGCCGGCTTCGACGAAGAGCCCGGCAAGGCGCAGGCAACTGAGCGGCGCCTGTTCGGCCGGCTTCAGCACGACAGTGTTGCCGGCCGCGAGGGCAGGGGCAATTTTCCAGGTCGCCATGAGGAGCGGATAGTTCCAGGGCGAGATCGCGCCGACGACGCCATAAGGCTCCCGCAGCACCAGGTGTACGACGCCGGACTCCGTGTTCGTGACGGAGCCATCCACTTTGTCGATGCATTCGGCCATGAATCGGATCGTCTCGACGACGGCCGGCAAGTCGATGCTCACGACGTCCGCGATGGGCTTGCCCATGTCGAGCGTCTCGAGCACGGCGAGCGCCTCGGCATTCTCGTCGACGAGCGCGGCGAAGCGGTACATGACTTCCATGCGTGCGCGAGGCGCCATCTTCGACCACACGCCCGCCTTGAATGCCCTGCGGGCGGCTTGCACGGCGCGGTCGATGTCTTCCGCCGTGCCCGCGGAGACCTCGGCGATCACCTCGCCGTTCGCCGGATTGACGCTTTCGATGCGGCCGCCCTTCCTTGCATCGACGAACTTGCCGTCGATGAACAGCCGGGTCTCAAGTTTCTTCCGGGCCTTTGACGCGGCGGCCTGCCAGCGGCCGCGGTCGTGATTGGCTACGGTCTGGATGCTCATCGCGCTTGCCTCAGTCTTTCGGGTTCTTGATTGTGCGCCCGGCGCGGCACGAACAGCGCATCCACGATGGCGCAGCCGTCCGCGCGGACGATCACGGGGTTCAGGTCGATCTCGGACAGTTCACCGCCGAGCGCCGCCGCAAGCGCCGAGAAGCGCGCGGCCACGCGGCAGAATTCGTGGACGGCCAGCGGGCGGGGATGGCGCCGGCTCGCGAGCAGCGGCGCGATCCGGAGCCGCTGGACCAGGCGCATGGCCTCGTCCGCATCGAATGGCGGCACCGCGTGGACCGCGTCGGCGAGCGCTTCCACGTGCACGCCGCCGGCCCCGATGAGCACGACCGGGCCGAACTGCCCGTCATGGATCATGCCGAGCAGCATTTCGACGCCGCCGGCGGCGACCATCGGGGCCACCAGCACCCGGGGGCCGATGCGTTCGGCCACGTCGCGCCAGGCCGCGGCCACCGCGCCCTCGTCGGCGAGTCCGAGATGGATCCCCCGCAGCTCGCTCTTGTGGTGAATGCCGCGCTGCGCCGTCTTCAGTACGACCGGGTAGCCACAGTGGCGCGCCGCGTCAATCGCGCCCGCTTCGCTCTCGGCGATGCGGCCCGCGTTGGCCGGGAGCCCGGTCTCCTTGAGGAGGGTCAGCGCGTCGTTTTCGTCGCAGCACTGCCCGTCGGCGAACCGGGTGCGCCAGCGGGCGAGCACGGCGTCGGGGATGCGCGGCGGCAGGCCGCGTCGCCCGCGCTCCGCCGCGTCGCGGTGCTCGAGCAGGTGGCGCGTACCGCGCAGGAAGGATTCGAGTCCGTCAAGCACGGGGAAACCCTCGCGCGTCGCCTCCACGATCAATGGATCCGCGCCGGTTCCCTGCCGGTTGGAAACGAGGACCGCGGGCTTGCCGGAGGCCCGGTGACCCGCCCGCAGGTAGTCGATGTAGCCCGCGAAAATGCCGCCGCCCGCCGCCCGGTCGTGTACGACCGCCCCGAGCGCCGCCTGCGGATCGCTCATGAGCGTCGCGAAGCATTCTTCCATCGTGTCGTCGAAGTCAGGACCGCCCGTGCTCCAGGCGTCCAGTGGGTTGACGGCCGGCAGGCCCGGATCGAGGAGCGACTCGAGCTTCTCCGTCGAGGCGGGCGAGAGCTGGGTGAACGGCACGCCGGCGTCATGGGCCAGGTCGATCAGCAGCTGTCTTTCGCCGCCGGAATCGTGAATCGACACCAGGCCGCCGGCGCCCAGCGGATGCGGCTGGGCAAACAGGATCAGCGTCGTTGCAAGCTCGTCCATGTCGCGCACGCGGTGCACGCCATGGCGGTCGAATACTGCGTCGTAGACGCCGTCCTGGCCCGCGATCGCGCCCGAGTGCGACACCGTGAGCTGCGCGGACAGCTCGGTGCGCCCGACTTTCAGCGCCACGACCGGAATGCGGCGTTCCTGGGCCTTGGCAAAGGCGGCGACGAGGCCTTCGGGGTTGCGCGCCGTCTCCATGAACAGCGCAACCGCGCGCGTGCCGGGCATCTCGAGCGCGTAATCGAGGTATTCGTCCATTGTGACCGCGAGCTCCTGCCCGGTCGAGACGACCAGGTTGAAATCGATACGCTCCTCGCTGTCCACGATCCCGCACATGCCGGAACCGGAATGGCTGATGTAGGCGACGTTGCCGCCGCGCCGGTGCTCCCGGGTCCGGAAGCCGCAGGCCCAGGTACCCTCCGCGAAGTTGTAGAAACCCATGCCGTTCGCGCCGCAGACCAGCAGGCCCGACTTGCGGATCCTGGCGAGCACGCGTTCGCGGAGTGGCGGCTCTGAATCGCCTGCAAGCACCAGTGACGACATGATGGTTGCGGCCGCGGCGCCGTGCGCGATCACGTCCTCGAGCGCGGCTTCGATGCGCGTGTCCGCAATCGCGAAGATCACGTGCTCGACCGGTTCCGGAAGTTCCGCGAGCGCGGAATAGCAGGGCACGCCGAGGACGGACCGGCGGCCCGGATTCACCGCGTAGAGGCCACCCTCGTAGCCCCCCTTCAGCAGGTTCTCGACGGTATGGCGCCCGACCGTTCCCTCGCGCTCGGTCGCGCCGAGGACGGCGATCGACCGGGGACGGAGCAGGGGATCGAGCCGGTGAGCCATGGCGGCCCCGCGCGCCGGTCGCTCAGAAATCCGCGGCGGGCGTCGCGCGCTTGCGGGGCGGGTCCCAGAACGCGCCTTCCACCACCCTGCAGCGGGCCATCACGCGGGACCATTTGAGCTCGCGCTGATAGTAGATCTCCGCCCACAGCTCGTCGCCCGGCCGGCCCCAGGGCATGTGCATGGACGCGTAGGCGATGTTGGCCTTGGCCGACGGCGACCATTCCGCCGAAGTCACCGTGCCGACCACATTCTTGTCCTTGTCGTAGACGTAGGCCGAGCGGGCCGGCTTGTTGCCCTCGACGTCGAGCCTCACGAAGCGGAAGCGCGAGCCGTTCTTCTGTTCCTCGAGCAGCGCCCGGCGTCCGTTGAAGCAGGGCTTGCCGAAATCCACGAGGCGCCCGAGATCGAGCTCGAAAGGCGAGCGCGAGCGGTCCTGCATGATCGCCTGGTCCGCCGGGTGAAAGTCGACGCCCGCCTGGATGAATCCCGCCTCGATACGTGCGACCTCGAGCGCATGCGTGCCCATCGGCCGGATGCCGTGGATCCTGCCCTTGTCGAAAAGCGCGTCCCACAGCGCCAGCGCGCGCTCGGGATCGATCCACAGCTCGTAACCGAGGTCGCCCGTGAAGCCGGTGCGGGAGACCATCAGTTCCCCGCCCGCAAACGGGTAGTAGCGGATGTCGAAGGGCTTCATGTTCTGTGCGCCTTCGCAGCCGATCGCCTTCAGTACGGCGCAGCTCGTCGGGCCCTGGAGCGCCACCGCGGCGACGTCGTGCGTGTCCTCGCCGATCTCGACGTCGAAACCGAAGGCCGAGCGCGTCAGCCAGTCGAGCTGCCGCTCCTGCGAGCAGAGGCGATAGACGCCCTCGCGCAGGTGAAATAAGGTGCCGTCGTCGATCACCTGGCCGTTGTCGTCGCACCAGACACAGTAGCCCACCCTGCCCGGCTTGATCTTGGCGACGTCGCGCGTGATGAGCCGGTTGAGGAATGCGAGCGCGTCGGGGCCGCTGATCAAATGCTTGGTCATCGGCGTCAGGTCGAACACCGCGCAGGCGTTGCGGATCGCGGCGTATTCGAGCTGCTGGTCGAAGAAGGCGTCGGCCGTCGTGTAATCCTTCCAGCGGTGCCATTCGTTGAGCGTGTTGAGCGCCGCCGTGCGTGCGTGGAACGGGGTCTCCCACACGGCCCTGCGGAAATGCTCCTTCCGGTTCATGGCGTCCTTGATGTTCATGCCGCAGCCTCCGTGGCAAGTACCGCATTCGCGGCATTGCGGCCGGCCGAGCCCATGACCCCGCCGCCCGGATGGCAGCCCGCGCCGCAGAGGAAGAGCCCTTCGACCGGCATCGCGTACTGCGCGGCGCCGGGCACCGGCCGCATCATCATGAGCTGGTCGAGCGCCAGCTCGCCGTGGTGCCAGTGGCCGCCGGCGATGCGGAATTCGCGCTCGATATCCGCGGGGAGCAGGAGTTCCGAGGCGACGACCTGCCGGCCAAGGCCGGGCGCGTAGCGCTCGAGCACGCCGAGCACGCGTTCGAGGAGCCCGCGCCGCGGGCCATCGCCGCTCGCCTGCGGGTCATTTGGCGCATACAGCACGTTGGCCGAGAGCACGTGCTTGCCCGCGGGCGCGAGCGTGCGGTCGTGCACCGAGGGGACGGTGATCTCCAGTGCCGGCTCCGGCGAGCAATGACCGTATTTCGCGTGGTCGAAGGCGTGCTCGAGGTACACGAGGTCCGGCGAGATCACGAGACGTTCACCGGCGAGTTCGGAGGGCAGCCGCGCGAAGGCGGGCAGGGCGTCCAGCGCGAGGTGCAGCTTCGCGGTCATTCCCTTGTTGCGGAAATGCCGGACGCGGTGCACGAAACCGGTTTCAAGGTGACGCGCACCCAGGAGCCTGAGCAGCGTCGTCGCCGGATCGGCGTTCGAGACGACCGTGCCCGCCATGATCTTCTCGTCGTTTTCGAGCTCGACGCCCGCGACCCGGTCGCCCTCGAGCAGGATGCGCCTGACAGGACTTCCAGTGCGGATCGTGGCGCCGGCGGCGCGCGCGGCGCCGGCCATCGCGTCGCTGACTGCGCCCATGCCGCCTTCCGGAATCGAGGGACCGGCATTCCCGGCGGCCTGCCCGCTCAGCCGGTGCAGCAGGGCGAGCACGGAGTTGTTGGACCGGGGACCGAGGTTCATGCCGAGCACGGCATCGAGCCCGAGCGCACCCTTGAGCAGCGGCGACTCGAAGATCTCCTCGAGCACATCGTAGACGTTGATGCCGGCGATGCGCAGGAACTCGCGCATGTCCTCACGGCCGAGCCGCCGGATGTCGAGGCCGAGCATCGCAGCGCCCATGAGATCCGACCGGCTGCCGCCGCCGAGCCGCGGTGGCCGGCGATTGTGCTGCTTCGCGAGGACGCGGGCGAACTTCAGCATCCGCGCGTGGTAGGCCGCGAGCCCCCGGCGGTCGCCCTCGGACAGCGTGCCCGATTCGAGCTTGCCGCCGTCCAGCACGAGAGGGTCGCTCGCCTGCGCGAGCGCGACGGTCTTCAGGTCTTTCCGCGCGAACTTCAGCCCGTGCGAGCCGAGCTTCAGCTCGTCGGCGATTCCACGATCCAGTTGATAGCAAATATGGGCGCAGCCCGAGACCCTGAAGCCCTTCTCGAACTCGCGTGTGATCGATGCGCCGCCGACCTGGGGCGCAGCCTCGAGTACGGTGACTTCACGCCCCGCGCGCGCGAGGTAGGCGGCGCAAACGAGGCCATTGTGGCCACCGCCAATGACGGCGATGCGATCGCGGTCAGTCATCGCGCCAGCCTTCCGGCACGATGCCCGGGCGCCCGAGGTCCATCAGGATCTCGCGCGCGGCATTGGCGCCGGGCGCGGCCATCACGCCGCCGCCCGGATGCGTGCCCGAGCCGCACATGTAAAGCCCCCGGACCGGCCCGCGGTACTGCGCGTAGCCCGGGAACGGGCGATTGAAAAGGAGCTGGTCCATCGTCAGCTCGCCCTGGAAGATGTTGCCCTCGGTGAGACCGACCTCGGCCTCGAGTTCGCGGGGCGTGCGGCACTCGACGTGGCGCACGAGCGACCTGAAGTTCGGGCTGTAGCGGCCGATCTGGTCGAGCACGGTGTTCTTGAATCCCTCGCGGTCGGCATCGGACCACTCGCGACCGTGGATGAACGGCGGCACGTACTGCACGAACACCGACATGAAGTGCTTGCCGGCAGGCGCCATGGTCGGATCCGTCATCGACGGGATCAGCAGGTCGAGGTAGGGTTCCTTCGACCAGGTCCCGTTCTTCCAGTCGTCGTAGGCGCGTTCCATCTTCTCGAGCGAGTCCAGAAAGTGCATGTCGCCGTAGGCCAGGGGATTGTCCTTGCCGAGCGCCGGGAACTCCGGCAGGCCGTCGAGCGCGATGTTGAGCTTCCCGGACGAGCCGCGGATCTTCCAGTTCTTCGCCTTCTCGACGATGGCGGACGGCAGGTCCTTCGGATCGAAGATCTTCGTGTACGTGCGCCGCGGGTCGAGGTTCGAGACCACGATGTCGGCCTCGTACTCGTTGCCGTTCTCGATGGCGACGCCGGTGACGCGGCCGCCCCGGACAATGACCTGCCGGACCGGCGCGTCGGTGACGATATCGCCGCCGTAGGACCTGAAGGCGCTCGCGATCGCCTTCGAGACCGCGCCCATGCCGCCGCGCGCAAAGCCCCAGGCGCCGATCGAGCCGTCCACGTCGCCCATGTAGTGGTGCAGCAGCACGTAGGCCGTGCCGGGCGAGTAGACGCCCATCGCCGAACCGATGATTCCGCTGCCCGAGAGATGGCACTTGACGAGATCCGATTCGAAGTACTCGTTCAGGAAATCGGCGATGCTCATCGAGTAGAAGCGCAGCGTGTCATAGATGAACTGTTCGCCGAACTTGTTGAGTTCGCGGCCGAGGAAGATCATTTCCCTGAGATCGCGGGGCTTCAGCGAGGCCGGATCGGGAGGGGTGCGCAGCAGCAGGGGCCGGATGAACTTGCACTGGCGCATGACGTCGGTCGAGTACCGGTGGTATGCATCGGCATCGCGCGGGTTGTGGCGCGCGAACTCGCGCCGCTGCACCTGCTCGTCCGTGTAATTGCCGAGTATGTCGCCGTCCGAGGTGATCGACACGCCGCCGCCGTAGGGGACCACCTGCAGGCCGTGCTTCGCGAGCTCGAGGTCGCGGAACAGTTCCGGCCGCAGCAGGCTGCAGACGTAGGAGCAGTTCGAGTAGATCCAGCCCTTCTCGATCTCGCGGCTGACCGCCGCACCGCCGATCCAGGGATTGCGTTCGACGACCAGCACCTTGAGTCCCGAACGCGCGAGATAGGCGGCGTTCGTCAGGCCGTTGTGGCCCGCGCCGACGACGATCGCATCATATTTCGCCAAGGTCGAGTCCGTCTGTGTCGTCGTTCGTTGTGTTTATTGCGCGCCTTGCGCCTGCGCCGCACCCCGCGCGTCCCGCACCACGCGGCCCACTGCCGTTTCGAAGCGCTCGAGCGTCTCCGCCAGGCAGCGCTCGTCGTGCGCCTCGCAGATGAACCAGGGCTCGCGCGAATCCGGCTCGCAGAGGACGCCGAGATCGTGCAGGTGCGGGGCCAGGGCTTCGTAGAAAGTGTAGTCGCTCGAGGCCCAGTCCCGGTAGTCGCGCGGCGGCTTTTCGCTGAAGAACAGGCCGCTCATCGACGGATGGCCGCTGAAGGAGTGCTTGATGCCGCGTTGCGAGAGGACCTGGCTCATGCCCGCGCGGAGCTTCGCGCCGTAGTCCGCGATGGTCGCGAGCGCCGGCGTCTCGTCCAGGATCTCGAGCGTCTTTTCGGCGGCGGCGAGCGCGACCGAATGACAGGTGAACGTGCCGCCATGGACGACGCCGTCGCCGAACCTGCGCATGATGTCCTCGCGCCCGCCGAGGACCGAGATCGGATAGCCGTTGCCCATGGCCTTGGCAAAGGTACACAGGTCGGCCTTGACGCCGAAGAGTTCCTGCACGCCGCCGCGCGCGACGCGAAAGCCCGTCTTTACCTCGTCGATGATCAGGAGGATGCCGTAACGGTCGCAGAGCGACCTGGCATCGCGCATGAATTCCCTCGTCGCCGAAATCGAGCAGCAATTGCCCATGATCGGCTCGATCAGGAAAGCCGCGATGTCATCGCCATAGGCCTTGAACACGCTCTCGAGGCGGTCGGCGTCGTTCATGGACACGGCGTGGACGAGTGCGCGCAGCACGCGCGGGACGCCCGCGCTGTAAGGCACGAGCTGCGGATCCCCGTGGCCCGGATGCCATTCCTCGATGTCCGTGTTCCACAGCGCCGCGTCGAAGACGCCGTGGTAGCCCCCTTCGATGACGACGTAGGAATCCTTGCCGGTATGGGCGCGGGCGACGCGAAGGGCCGCCATGACCGCCTCGGTGCCGGA
This sequence comes from uncultured Gammaproteobacteria bacterium, assembly GCA_963738285.1. GTDB lineage: Bacteria > Pseudomonadota > Gammaproteobacteria > Steroidobacterales > Steroidobacteraceae > SCUD01. Next base: position 13,373 of record CAVTVX010000018.1, read on the forward strand.
ATTCGAAAAGCGGACCAGCTCGACGGCAGGCACCATCTTCGCGATCCGCTCGGCGACGGCGACTTCGCGTTCGGTGGAAAGGGCGAAGACGCCGCCCACCTCGATTCCGGCGCGGGCCGCGGCGTCCACGCGCGGGTCGGCATAACCCAGGATGCAGGGGCCGTAGGCAAGCCGATAGTCGATGTACTCATTGCCGTCGACGTCTGTCAGCCGGGCGCCCTTGGCCGACTTGACGTAGATGGTCTTGTCCTCGCCCCAATAGCGGAAATTGGAGGAAACCCCGAGGGGGAGGCGGCGCAGCGCCTTGCGGAAATGGGCATTGGACTTCGCGAGGCTTCGGGTCATTTCTGCGGGCTCCCTGTCGGTCCCGGGGGTCGATCGGGGAGCGGTATTTTCGCCCAGAATGGGCCGCGTCGTCCATTTTGAGTGAATATGTGTTCATTCATTGGATCGGCGCTGCGATGCGGGTAAGATGGTGCCTCCATGCGCGCCCGTTTCCGCATAACTTCATGATTCCAAAAGGTTTTTCATGAGCGCGAAACGCCAGCTCGCGGTGGTCCCGAAGCGCCGGACGGCGCCCCCGGCGGAGCGCCGCGAACAGCTGATCCAGGCCACGATCCGCTGCGTCGCCGACCGCGGCCTGGCGGATACCACGATTGCCACCGTGGCGCAGGAAGCGGGACTCAGCCAGGGCATCGTCAACCTGCATTTCCGGAGCAAGGAAGGGCTGCTGACGGAGACGCTCCGTTACATCGCCGACGAATACCGCATCGCCTGCAAGGAGGCGGCCGCCGCCGGCGAGGCTTCCCCGGTCGCGGGGCTCCTCGCCATGGTGGAACTCGACTTCAGACGCACCATCTGTTCCCGCGACAAGCTCGCGGTGTGGTTCGCGTTCTGGGGCGAGCGGCGCTTCCGGCCGACTTACCGGCGCATCTGCGCCGAACGGGACCGTTCTTACGATGACATGGTGCGGCTCATCTGTTCGAAGCTCTGCGAGGAGGGCGGTTACGCGGACATCGAGCCGGCCCTGGTCGCCGACGGCCTTTCCGCCCTGACAGACGGGCTCTGGCTCGACCTCCTCGTCCGGCCCGATTCGATGAGCCGCGAGCGGGCCAGGCGAATCTCCCTGTCGTATCTGGCGGACGTGTTCCCGCGGCATTTCAGCCAGCCGGCCGCGGACGCGCGATCCTAGGCCGTGGACATCGCACTCGATGCAACTGCGAGGGACTGGCGCGACCGCGCGTTCCGGTTCGCTTCCGAAGAGCTGATTCCCTGGGAGGTCGAGGCTGAGCTGCATGAGGGCCGGTTGCCGCCCGAGGTCGAGCAGCGGCACAAGAAGCTCGCCATCGAGCTCGGTTTCAGCAGCATGGATGTCCCGAAATCGCGCGGCGGTCGCGAGGCGCGAAACGTCGACCAGGTCGCGGTCTGGGAGCAGCTCGGCCGGGTCACGAACGCGCTCTGCTGGTGCTTCTCCGAAGCCCACCGCTGGATGTTCGAGGCCTGCACCGAGGCGCAGATCCAGAACTACGTCCTGCCGCTCATGAGCGGGGCGCGCAAGGAGTGCTACGCGATCACCGAGAGCGGCTCCGGCTCGGACGTCTCGGTCGAGACGACGGCGCGGCGCGCAAAAGGCGGCTATGCCATCTCCGGCGAGAAGTGGTACGTCACGAGCGCGAACCACGCGGATTACTTCATCCTGCAGGCGCGCCTCGCGGACGGGCCGCACGCGGGTTCCGATTCGCTCTTCTTCATCGACAAGGACACGGCCGGCATCGAGCTGCTGCGCACGCCGCTTTTCAGCCATACATTCAGCGCCCATCATCCGACCTTCCGTTTCAGTGAGGTCTTCGTGCCTGCGGACCATCGGCTGGGGGCCGAGGGCGACGGCATGCGCTTTTCCCATGCCTGGTTCCGGAGAGAACGGCTCATGATCGCCGCGCGTTGCTGCGGCGCGTCAGCGCGGCTGATCGAGGAGGCGACCGCATTCGCCGGTACCCGGATGATCGGCGGCGAGCCGCTTTCCGAGAAGCAGATGGTGCAGGCGATGCTCGCCGACAGCGTGACCGAACTATGGGCCGCGCGGCTCATCACCTTCGAGGCGGCCGCGGCCCACGACCGCGGAGACGACCTGCGCACGCTGCACGCACGCTGCTCGATCGCGAAACTCTACGCTTCGGAGGCCGCCAACCGCATCGCGGACCGGGCGCTCCAGATCCTGGGGGGACGCGGCTACATGCGGGAGAACGCGGCCGAGCGCTTCTATCGGGAGCTGCGTGTCGACCGCATCTGGGAGGGCGCGAGCGAAGTGCAGCGGCTGATCATCGCGCGCGCGCTCCTGAAGCGCGGCCTCGGGGGCATGTAGCCCGTGAAACCCGCGCTGGCGCCGTTTGCCTTGTGGGCGCTCGTCGCGGCGGGGGCGGCTTCCGCCGCCGAGGAAAAAATCCTGAACGTCTTCACCTGGCCGGACTACATCGCGCCCGATACGGTCGCGAACTTCGAGAAGGAGTACGGCATCAGGGTGAACTACGACACCTACGACTCCACCGAGATGGCAGAGGCGCGGCTGCTGGCCGGGCGGACGGGTTACGACGTCGTGGTGCACGCGGAGCGCTATTCCGCGCGCCTGATCCCGATCGGCGTGTACCAGCCGCTCGACAAGTCGAAGCTGCCGAACCTCAAGTACCTCGATCCGTGGGTGCTCGAGATGCTGGATTCCACGGATCCGGGCAATCGCTACGGCGTGCCGTACCTCTGGGGCACGACGGGCTTTGCCTACAACACGCGCATGATCCGTGAACGGATGCCGGATGCGCCCGTGAACAGCGGCGACATGCTGTTCAAGCCGGAGGTCGTGAAGCGTTTTGCCGACTGCGGCGTCTCCTTCCTCGACGAGCCGACGGACGTGATCCCGATGGCGCTGATCTATCTTGGCCGCGACCCGAACAGCCTCGATCCGCGCGACCTCGCCGACGTGGAGCGCTTGCTCAAGGGCGTCCGGCCCTATATCCGCTACTTCAGTTCGGCGAAGATGCTGATCGACCTGCCGAACGAGGAGGTCTGCATCGCAATGAGCTGGTCGGGAGACTATGCGCAGGCGATGCTGCGGGGCAGGCAGGTCGGCAAGCCGGTTCCGCTCGCCTACACGATTTTGAAGGAGGGTTCGCTCGCCTGGTTCGATCTCTGGTTCATCCCCGCCGATGCCCCGCACCCCGGCAACGCCCACCTGTTCCTGAATTACCTGTTGCGGCCCGAGGTCGCGGCCGCGATCAGCATGGAGACCCGTTACGCGACGCCAAACGTGAAAGCGAAGGAGATGCTCCCGCCCGCGGTGCGAAACGACCCTGCGGTGTACCCGCCCGAATCCGTCAAGCGGGCGCTGTACAAGGGCATCATCCATGACCCGCTCGACGAGCGGCGCCGCTCGCGGCTGTGGTCCCGCGTGAAGACCGGCCTGTGAAAGATCCGAAGTCATTGCCGCTCGTCGAGGTCCGCGATGTCACCAAGAACTTCAGCGGCGTGACCGCGGTCGACAATGTCTCCCTGGACATCCTGCGCGGGGAGCTGTTCGCGATTCTCGGCAGCTCCGGCTGCGGCAAGACGACCCTGCTCCGCATGCTCGCGGGCTTCGAGGAGCCGACCTCGGGCCGGATCCTGATCGACGGCGCGGACATGACCGGTGTGCCGCCCTACGAGCGCCCGGTCAACCTGATGTTCCAGTCCTACGCGCTGTTCCCGCACATGACGGTCGAGCAGAACGTCGCCTACGGCCTCAAGAAGGAACGGCTTCCCGTCGCGCAGATCCGCGAGCGGGTCGCCGAGATGCTCGCGCTCGTGAAGCTGGGGCCCCTCTCGGGTCGCAAGCCCGACAAGCTCTCCGGCGGCGAGAAGCAGCGCGTCGCGCTCGCACGCGCCCTGGTCAAGCGCCCGAAGCTCCTGCTGCTGGACGAGCCGCTCGCGGCCCTCGACAAGAAGCTGCGCGAGCACACGCAGTTCGAACTCGCGAACCTGCAGTACCAGCTCGGCACGACATTCGTCGTCGTGACGCATGACCAGGACGAGGCCATGACGCTCGCGAGCCGCATCGCCGTGATGCACGAGGGGCGAATCGCGCAGGTGGGCTCGCCGGGCGAGGTCTACGAATATCCGGCCAACCGATACGTCGCCGGATTCGTCGGCAACATCAACCTGATCGAGGGCCGCGTGACCGGGGCGGCGAACGGCCGGCTGACGCTGCATTCGGATGCGCTCGATGCCGACTTTGCGGTCGTCTGCGACGATCCGCGCGGCCTGGAAGGCGGGGTCAGCGTTGCCGTGCGGCCGGAAAAAATCACGATCAGCCGCGAGGCGCCGGACGGATCCGAGCGCAACGTGGCGAAGGGCATCGTCCGGGATCTCGGTTATTTCGGCGACCAGTCGCTGTACCGCGTGCTGACCCGGAGCGGGGCCGTGCTGCAGGTCAGCGCGCAGAACCTGCGCCGCTCCGCGAAGCTGACCGTGGAATGGGACGACGAGGTATTCCTTTCGTGGGAAGTCGGCAGCACGATCCTGCTGCGCTCATGAGCGAACAGGGCAACACCGGCGGAGACAAGTCGCTGCGCTGGCTGCGCCGGGCGGTGACTTTTCCGTACTTCTGGCTGCTCCTCTTTTTCCTGGCGCCGTTCCTGATCATCCTGAAGATCAGCGTGGCAGACCCGATCGTCGCACAGCCGCCCTTCACGCCGTTGCTGCAATGGGGCGACGGTGGGCTCGAGGGCATCCGCGTCACCTTCACGAACTTTGCCTTCCTGTTCCAGGACGGCTACTACGGGATCATCTACCTGGCCTCGCTCAAGATGGCCGCGATCGGCACCCTGCTGTGCCTGCTGCTCGGCTACCCGATGGCCTATTACATCGCGCGCCAGCCGCCGCAGCGGCGGCAGCTCCTGCTGCTCGCGGTGATCCTGCCGTTCTGGATCTCGTTCCTGCTGCGCGTCTACGCCTGGATCGGGCTCCTCAACAACCGCGGCGTGATCAACCAGTTCCTGCTCTGGACCGGCGTGATCGACAAGCCGCTCCCGATGCTCTACAACGACTTCGCGGTCTACCTCGGCATCGTGTATTCCTACCTGCCGTTCATGATCCTTCCGCTCTATTCGAACCTCGAACGGATGAACCTCGACCTGCTCGACGCCGCCGCGGACCTCGGCGCGCGGCGCTGGCGGGCCTTCGTGGACGTCACGCTGCCGCTCTCGGTGCCGGGCATCATCGGCGGATGCCTGCTGGTTTTCATCCCCGCGGTCGGCGAGTTCACGATCCCGGCGCTGCTCGGAGGAGCGGACACGCTCATGATCGGGCGCGTGCTCTGGGACGAGTTCTTCATCAACCGCGACTGGCCGGTCGCGTCGGCGGTGTCGGTCGTGCTGCTGCTGCTGCTGATTGCGCCGATCATGTGGTTCCAGCGGCTGCAGAGCCGCGAACACGAGGCGGCGCCATGAAGGGACGCTCGCTTCCGCTCGCCTCGATCGTGGCATTCGGCTACGCGCTGCTTTACCTGCCGATCATTTCGGTCGTGATCTATTCGTTCAACGACTCGCGCCTGGTGACGCTCTGGGGCGGGTTTTCGCTGCGCTGGTACGCGGGCCTGCTGCAGGACGACAAGCTGCTGTCGGCGGCGCTGCTGTCGCTGCGTATCGCCTTCGTCAGCGCGACTTTCGCGACGGCGCTCGGGGCGATCGTCGCGCTCGCGCTGCATCGCGTCGCACGCCTGCGCGGGCGGCTCCTGCTCTCCGGCATGATCACGGCGCCGCTCGTGATGCCCGAGATCATCACCGGCCTTTCGCTGCTGTTTCTCTTCATATCGATGGCGAACATGGTCGGCTGGCCCATGAACCGCGGTGCGGCGACGATCACGATCGCCCATGTCACCTTCTCGATGGCCTACGTCGTCGTCGTCGTCCGCTCGCGGCTCTCCGCCATGGACGGGTCGCTCGAGGAGGCGGCGATGGACCTCGGCGGGCGCCCGCTCGCGGTTTTCTTTGACGTGACCGTGCCGATGCTGCTGCCGGCGCTGGTCTCCGGCTGGCTGCTTTCATTCACGCTGTCGCTCGACGACCTCGTAATCTCGAGTTTCGTCTCGGGCCCCGGCGCGACCACGCTGCCCATGCTGATTTTCGCCAAGGTGCGCCTGGGCGTGACGCCGGACATCAACGCGATCACGACGATCATCATTGCGCTGGTCGCAATCGCGGTTGCGACCGCATCCGTCGTATCGAACCGTCGCCGTCCGGCCGCGGCGGATTGACCTGAACCGGAGGAAAGCACGTGGACGATTCCGTGAAGAGGATTTTCGACGATTACCGGGAGGGCCATGCGCTGCCGGGCGCCGTCTACAAGGATCCGGAGATCTACGAGTTGGAAGTGCAGAACATCGTTCTGAAGTCCTGGCTCTTTGTGGGTCACCAGAGCCTGGTTCCCGCGCGCGGCGATTACTTCCTGTTCGAGGTCGCGGGCGAGTCCGTCATCGTCGTCCGGGACGGGCAGGGCGCGGTCAACGCGCTGCTGAACGTGTGCCGCCACCGCGGCTCGCGTATTTGCGACCTGCCTGCCGGTCGCGAATCGCGCCTGACCTGCCGCTACCACGGCTGGACCTACGGGCTCGACGGTTCGCTCAAGGCCGCCGCGCGCGTTCCGGAGGGGTTCGACAAGTCGAAGTTCGGCCTGCGGCGGCTGCACACGCGGGTATTCGACGGCCTGATCTTCGTCAACTTCGACGAGAGCCCGCCGGACTTCGAGGCGTTCGAGCGCGAGATGGGCCCGCCGCTCCGTCCCTACGCGCTGGACCAGGCGAAGGTGGCCCTGCGCCGCAATTATCCGATCGCCAGTGACTGGAAACTCGCGGTCGAGAACTATTGCGAGTGCTACCACTGCCAGCCGGCGCATCCGGAATACTCGGTCGCGCACGGCCGCGCGGTGCCGCGCGCCGAATGCGAAGCGCAGCTCGGCGAGGTGATGGCAAAGGCGCCGTCGGTGGGGCTGACGCAGCATTTCGTGAACCGTTCCTGGCTGCGCGCGGAACAATTCGGCCTCGAATACAGCTTTGACCGATACCCGCTGTTTCGCGGCCACCTGACGGGCAGCCGCGACGGCCGGCCCGTCGCGCCGCTGCTCGGGACGATCACGGGCTACGACGGCGGCACCACGGACCTGCACCTCGGCCCGATGACCTTTGGCCTTGCGTACTGCGACCACGTCGTGCTGTACCGTTTCACGCCGCGCGGCCGGCGGCTCACGGACTGCGAGATTACCTGGCTCGTCAACGGCAGCGCCGTCGAGGGCAGGGATTACCGGCTTGACGACCTGATCTGGCTGTGGGACGTCACGACGATCGCGGACAAGCAGATCATCGAGCGCAACCAGGCGGGCGTCGACTCGCGCTATTACGTGCCCGGTCCGCTCTCGCCGACGATGGAGCCGTTCACGCAGCAATTCCTGAGCTGGTACGTTGCCGCCATGCGGCGAATAACGGGCGGCGGTTTGCCGGGTCGCCGGCCTGTCGCTACTATCCGTAAGACCGCGGAGGGAAGGACATGACTGACCCGACTCGCATGCACACAGGGCAGGGTTCGCCTGCGCTCACGGCCGCCGTTTCTGCCGTACTGTCGGTGGCGGCGGGCAGCGCCGGGGCGCAGGAGGTCACCGGGCTCGAGGAGGTCATCGTCACCGCGACCAAGCGCGCGGAGCGGCTCCAGGACGTCTCCGAATCGATCAGCGCGTTCGACACGAATGCGATTGCGATGCGCGGTCTCCAGCAGATGGACGACATCGTGAAGTACATCCCAGGCATGTCGCTCGCGCAGCGCGAGCCCGGCGGAACCACCCTGGTGTTCCGCGGCGTCGCCAGCTCAGGCCTGCAATTCGGCGCCGTGTCCTCTTCGGCGCTCTATCTCGACGAGCAGCCGATCACGCAGAGCGGCCGGAACCCGGATCCACGCTTCATCGACATCGAGCGTGTCGAGGCGTTGCGGGGGCCGCAGGGCACGCTCTACGGCGCCAGCTCGCAGTCCGGCACCTTGCGCGTGATCACCGCGAAGCCGGACCCGACCGGCTTCGACGCCTGGACTGAAGCCCAGGTCTCCAGCACCTCCGGCGGGGCGGAAGGCTACGACGTCAGCGCGATGGTCAACCTGCCGCTGGCGGGCGACCGCGTGGCCCTGCGCCTCGTCGGCTTCTCGGCCGAAGATGCCGGCTACATCGACAACGTGCTCGCCGAAAGCCAGGGCGGCACGTTCGACAACTCGGACGATGTCGAAAAGGACGTCAACGACATCCGGACGACGGGCGGGCGCGCGGCGCTGCGCTTCGACTTCAGCGACAGCGTCAACGCCACCATCGGCGCGATCTACCAGGATACCCACGCCGGCGGCCATGGCGACTTGACGGTCGGCGCGGGCGACCTCAAGCAGGCGCGTTTCGAGAGCGAGAGCCTCGACGACCGCTGGTACCAGATCGGGCTGACCCTCAACGCCTCGCTGCCGTTCGGCGACCTCGTCGTGTCCGGCTCGTATTTCGACCGCAAGTTCGCCTACGAGGCGGATGCGACCGACTACGAGTTCAGCTTCAACCAGCTCGCGATCTACTACAACACGCTCGCCTACGATTTCGGCGGCGATCCGCGCGGTTTCGCGACCAACCACGAACACACCGATATCACGACCTTCGAGGCGCGGCTGCAGTCGTCCCACGATGCCGAGAGCCGCTGGTCCTGGCTGGCGGGGGTCTTCTACAGCAAGGAGACGGGTCACACCGAGTTCGACAGTTACGTCCACGGCTATGAAAATACGCCGGCTTTCGCCTACTTCAGCTACCTGGAATACAACGTCTACAACAACACGCTGGCGCCGACCGAGGCCTGGTTCATCGGGCTCTACGACACGGAACTCGAACAGAAAGCTGTTTTCGGGGAGCTTGGCTTCGATCTGACCGACAACTTCACGATCACCGCGGGCGGGCGCTGGTTCGAGTACGACCGACAATTCAGGCTTCACCAGGAGTCGCCGGAGGGATTCAGCGGCTTTACGTTGACTGACGCCAATACGCATTCGAACGAGAGCGGGTCGGTCGGCAAGCTCAACCTGACCTACCGCTTCAATCGTGATCGGATGGTGTATGCGACCTATTCGGAGGGTTTCCGGGTCGGTGGCGCCAATCCCGTGCGGCCCATTTCCATCCTGCCGCACGTGTACAAGTCCGACAAGCTCACGAACATCGAGGTTGGCGCCAAGACGGAATGGATGGGAAACCGGCTGCGATTCAACATCGCGGCCTACACCATGAAGTGGGATGATTTCGCGGTCCAGATCGAGGACCCGCAGGCCCTCGTGTTCCAGCTCGGCTACGTCAACCTGCCGTCTGCCGAGATCAACGGCGTTGAAACCGAGTTTTCGTTTGTCGTCAGCGATGCCTGGCAGGTCGATGCGACACTGGGCTGGAACGACGGGAAAGTGTCCCAGGCCACCGTGCTGTCGCTCGTGGATTCCAGCAACGTGACGTACGAAATCCCGGTGACTAAGGGGGCACGCCTCCCGCTGACGCCGGACTGGAGCGCAACGCTCGGCCTCGAGTACCGCGCGCGCGGGCGGCTGTTCAACGCACAGCCCTTTGCGCGGATCGACCTCGCCTATGTCGGCGAGTCGGTCAACAACCTCGAAGGCATCGAGTCGGTCGTCGGCGGGGCCGGCGTGCAGGTGCAGGACGCCTACCAGACGGGGGACTTCCGCGCCGGCCTCGAAGGCGAGCATTGGACGACCTCGCTCTTCGTCGAAAACTTCACGGACGAACGGGCCAACCTGTTCCTGAGCAACCGCTGGGCCACACCGCAGCGCCAGTCGATCAACCGGCCGCGCACGTTGGGGTTGCAGTTCCGCTACAAGTTCTGATGGATATCGGGGTCCCGCTCCGCAGCTTCGGCAAGGTCGACATGACGGCGCTGGCCGAGGCCATCCTCGGGCAGGACGAGGCGGCCTGGAACGAGAACGTCCAGCGCCAGAACGACTACGAGGTCCACGAGCAGACGCGCTCGATCGTGCTGCTGTTCGCCGAAATCGGCGGCTGGCCGGCGGTCGAGGTGATGAAACAGCCGGGCTGGGACCGGCTCGCGGCGGTCGCGGTGCCGGTGATGCACGAGATCATCGGCAAGTGGTATCCGCCGGGCGGGACCATCATCCGCGCGATGGCCGCCAGGCTCCTCGCCGGCGGCCGCATCATCCCGCATCGCGACTCGCACCCGTCGTTCGGCGCCGGCCATCGCATCCACGTGCCGATCGTCACGAACCCGCGGGTCCGGTTCATGATCGACGGGCGGCCGTACCAGCTGGAGGTCGGCGAGGCCTACGAGATCAACAACCAGAAGGTCCACAGCGTCATGAACAAGGGCGCCGCGGACCGCATCAACTTCATCTTCGACTACGTTCCGCCGGGCGCCATTCCCGGACGGGTCTCGCCCCCGGCGCGGGCGGAGTCGCGCCCGGCGGGCTCGTAGCGGCGATAACGGTCCCTGATCGGCGCGATCACCTCGACCAGCTCGTCGAGGTGCCGCTCGTAGTGCCGCCAGTGACCGACCGAGCGGTCGTATATCGGCTGACGAACCTGCTCGGCCGACGGTGTCCTGACCGGGCGATTGCTTTCGTGGAACCTCAGGCAGGCCGGGTCCCACGGCAATCCGCAGAATTCGAGCAGCCGCCGCACCTGCGCCTCGAAGTCGCCGACGACTTCCTCGTATTGCACGGTGAGCACGCGGCCGGGCAGCACGCGTGCCCAGTGGTCCATCATCCGCTGGTACTGGAGGTAGTACTCCCCGATCTCCGTCAGGTCGTAGGTGAAGTTCTGGCCCTTGGCGAACAGTTGCCGGTAGCAGGACAGGCAGGCGTCGAGCGGATGCCGCCGCGCATCGATGATTTTCGCGTTCGGCAGTATGGTCGCGATCAGGCCGATGTTCGGGAAGTTGTTCGGCATCTTGTCGATGAATCTCGGCGCGCCGGTCCGGCGGTGCATGCGCGCCTGGGCGAGGTAATCGGCGCCGAGCGCCGTCACGTTCGGCGCCGAGAGCTCGCGCATGGCTTCCGGGTAGTTGACGCCGTCCGCGCGGTTGCGATTCAGAGAAGTCGCGACCCGTCCGATGTACGGCAGCTCGCTCGTACCCTCGACCCGGCGATGGCTCGCGAGGATCTGCTCGAGCAGGGTCGAGCCCGAACGCGGCAGGCCCAGGATGAAGATCGGCGCAGGATCGGGATTCCCGGCGCCGCGGAGCGACTCCAGGAACCCGGCGGTGTACACCTCCACGAGCCGGTCGTTCATGACTTCAGTCTGCACCGGGTCGTAGGCGACCTGGGAGCGCTGGGCCGCGTTGCCGCTGCGGTAAAAATTCCAGGCACGCTCATGATCGCCGCGATCCTCGTAGGCCTTGCCGAGGGCGAACAGGAAATTCACCTGCGACTGCGCGTTCTCGCCCTCCGCCGCGGCGCGCTTCTCCATTTCTGCGACTGACGCGTCGTCGAATCGGTAAGTCTTGAGATTGGCGAGGCTCCAGTAGGTTTCGCCGAAATCGGGCGCATGATCGATGCAAGCCTGGTACGAGGCGACGCATTCGTCGTAGCGGCCCACGGCCTTCAGCATGTGGCCGAGGCCGAGCAGCGCTCCGATGTGATCGCGTTTCAGGCCCAGGCACCGTTGGTACCCCACGATGGCGTCGTCCGTGAACGACGCCCGCGCGAGGGTCGAGGCACGCAGGTAGTGGGCCGGGGGATGCGACGGATCGAGCGCGATTGCGCGATCGAAGCATTCGAGCGCCTCTCCGTAGCGGTCCTGGTCCTTGAGCAGCCGCCCGAGGTCGAGGATCGCCAGGATGAAGTCCGGCGCGATCCCGATCGCCTGTCGCAGCAGGAGCTCGGCATCGTCGCCACGATCGGCCCGCACCGCGATCAGGGCCAGCAGGCGCAGGGCATCGACGTTGCGCGGGTTCTGGCGCAGCACGCGGCGATACAGCCGCTCGGCCTCGTCGACACGGCCCTCCTTCTGGTGCTCGGCCGCGAGCGCCATGAGCCGCCGTTCGGGCGAGCGCTCGAAGCATTTCTCGAAGGCGGCATCCGCCTCCGTGCCGCGGCCGAGGAGCGCGAGCGCCTTGCCGAGCGTGAACCAGGCATGCTCGAGTGTCGGGTCGAGGCGGGTTGCGCGTTCGAGGAAGGGCAGGGCGTCGGCGGCCCGGCCGGCCTGCAACAGGAGAAATCCCAGGTCCTCCGCGGGCTTGGCAAAGGAAGGGGCGGCGGCGATCACCTCGCGCAGCAGCCGTTCCGCCTCCTCGCGGCGATCCAGCTTGACGAGCAAGGCGCCGAGCAGGGCCTGCACGTTGATGTCGCCCGGGTATTTCGTGAGCGCGGCGCGGCAGCGCGCCTCGGCGGCTCCCAGGTCGCCGGCATGGATGAGGCCGATGGCCTCGTTGAATACGGCCTTGGGCGCGGTCCGCGGATGCATCGGCGCCGAATCAGTTCCTGTCAGCCGCCGAAGCCAGGTCCGCCGCGAGCCGGCGCAACAGGGCGGCGTGGGCGGCGATGCGCTGCTCCAGCGAGAGGGCCGCCGCCGGCGTCTCGAACACGAGCACGGTGTGCGCGGCCGGTCCGGGCCGCGGCACGCCGCCTGAGACGATACGGCGCGCGCTCATCAGCTCGTCGATCGAGCCGTCGGTTACCGGCCCGACGATGCCGTGAGCGACGGATTCACCGAAGCGCGTCAGGCCCTCCGTCTTGATCGGCACGCCGTTCTCCCTCAGCACCCCGACGGCGGCGATGGCGAGCGGATCCCCGGCGCCTTCTGCACCCTGCGAGTAGACGTATCCTTCGTCGATCAGGTTGTCCTCGTGCAGGTCAATGCTGCAGACCGGCGGGTAGTCCGCGAGGCGGGCAAGGACATAGGCGGTGATCGCATCCGCCTCGGGACTGGAGGCCGCCGCTGCCCGCGGTCGTGCCGGGTCCCTGGGGGAAGGAAGCAGGTGTGATGAGTCGCCGACGCTCTGCCCGTCGATGTTCTCCGAATAGACGGGAACATTGAGGTAGCGCCAGTTGCGGGCATAGCCCTGCGGGTTCAGCAGGGGCAGGAGCACCACGGGCCGGACAGCGCCGAGCCTTGCGATTTCCTCGATGGTCGCTGCGACCGCATTCGGCCCGGCGGGTTCCTCGCCGTGGATCCCCGCCAATATCCAGACCGCCGGCCCGGCCCGCGGCGAGCGCAGCGCGATGATCGGCAGGCTCGACGCCGTGCCCGCGGGCGAGGACTCCGTGATCACTTCAACAGCCCAGCCCCGCTCGACGAGGCCGAGAGCACGGCGGTAGAGCGACTCGATGGGCGCGCGCCCGTCAGCGTGGGTCGCAATGCCGGGCGGCAGCACGACCGGATCGTCCGCGGCGCCGGCGGCCCCGGGCAGCGCCAGGCACAGTAGGATTGCGGCGCCGCGGGCGCGCGTGACGGACATGACCGCATGGTCGCATTGAAGCGCGGCCCTGTCATCCGGACGCGCGGCGGGCGGATGACTTACAGTGCGTCCGGCATGGGCGCACCGGGTTTATTCAGGGCGATCGGCGCCGCGATCGGTCTCGGCCATCCGGCCGATTCGTTCGCGACCGGGTACCCATCCGGCTTTGCGCCCATCGTGCTCGGCGGCTGCGGTCGTTCGGGGACGACGCTGCTCCGGATGATGCTCGACTCGCACCACCGGATTTGCTGCGGGCCCGAGTCGAGCGTATTCAGGCGGCGGGCGCTCGACCCCGACGGGCTCGCCGACAAGTTCGGCTTTCGCCGCGAAGAGTTGCGCGGGATCTACCATCGGGCCCGTTCTCGCCCCGGGTTCATCGAGGGCTTCGCCGCGCTCTGCATGCGAAGGTCGGGCAAGACGCGCTGGGCGAGAAGACACCCCGCAACATCGGGCATATCGCCACGATCTTCCGCTGTTTTCCCGAGGCGCGGTTCGTGCACGTGCTGCGCGATGGCCGCGACGTCGTCTGTTCGCTGCGGACCCATCCGCGTCATCGCGTCGAGGACGGCAGGCTGGTCCCGCTCGACACGCGGAAGCCGATCGCTGGCTGCGCGCGGCGCTGGGTCCGCGACATCGAGGCCTCGCGCCGCTGGTGGAACGACACCCGCTTTCACACGGTCCGCTACGAAGAGCTGGTCGCGGACCGCGTCCGGCCCTCGAGCGGCTGATGGCCTTTCTCGGGGAGGAATGGGACGAGGCCATGCTCGCGCACGCGGGCGCTGCGTCCCCGTTTCGCGATGCCACGCGATTCGCCCAGAACCCGGAAGCGCTCGCCGCGGTCAGCGCCGCCTCGCTGGGGCGCTGGCAGCGCGACCTCGACGAGCGCGACAAGCGCGTCTTCAAGCGCATCGCCGGCCGGCTTCTCGTCGAGCTCGGTTACGCCGCCAATGGGGACTGGTAGGACAGGCCCGCCTTCAGTAGGCGCTCTGGTCGCCCCACACGAGGCGCACGGTCTTCAGGAGGATCCGGATGTCGAGGCCGAGCGACCAGTGCTTGAGGTACTCGAGGTCGTAGGCCACGCGCTGGCGCATCTTCTCGATGTCGACCGTCTCGCCTCGCAGCCCGTTGACCTGCGCGAGTCCGGTGATGCCGGGCCGCACTTTATGACGCGGCAGGCAGCCGCTCACCAGCTTGCGGTGGTGTCCGTTGTGTGCGACGGCATGCGGCCGTGGACCGACAAGGCTCATGCTGCCCTCGAGCACGTTGAAGGTTCTGGCAGCTCATCCAGCGAGGTGTGGCGCAGGAAGGCGCCCACCCGCGTGACACCACAGTGAAGCAGGTCGCCTGCATGAGCGGGTCGTCTTCGCACACCGTCATCGTGCGGAACTTGCAGACGAGAAATTCGCGGCCATCGAGCCCGTATCGCCGCTGCCGGAAGAGTACCGGCCCGGGCGAGGACCGTTTGACGAGGATTGCGATCGCGCCGAGGAAGGGCGCGGCAAGCAGTATCGCAGCCGTCGCAAGCACGACGTCGCTGACGCGCTTCAGGACGCCGGCCATGCCGCAGAACGGTGTTTCCCGGATCGCGACGAGAGGCATGCCCCGGACCTGTCCGAATCGGGCCTGCATGAGGTCGAATGCCGACAGGTCGGGCACGAAGTAGATCGACGCCGTGGTGTCACCGAGCACGTCGAGCAGCGCCCGGATCCTCGGGTGCCCTGTGATCGGCAGGCAGACGTAAATGACGTG
>CAVTVX010000019.1:0-33529 GCA_963738285.1 uncultured Gammaproteobacteria bacterium
GTGCTTGCGGGCATCGGCGAGGCCACCGCCGCGGAGCTCGCGCAGATCAATCGCGCGCTCGCCCAGCCGACCAGGGCACCTACGGCCTCTGCAGCAACTGCGGACGGCCGATCGACGAACGCCGTCTGCAGGCGCTGCCTTATCCGGATCGCTCATCACCTCCGCCCAAGAAGCGGGCTGACCTCGCTGCCGTTTCCTGCCCGCATACAAGGTTCCACAGCACGAATACCATACGTCTTGAATGAAGTGCTGGGCGTCGAAGCCCATTATCGCGATCTCGGTCGCGATACGTCAATGCGAAGCCGATTGAGGGCGTGCTCGAGGGTGCGGCGCTTCCGCCAAGAGGTCGTGGCGCTGACCAACGAGGCCGGCGATCGCATCCGCGTGCGCCAACGAGGATGGAAACTCGTCATGCCGCCGGGCTTCGTCGAGGCCTCCGGCAGTACGTGGACGACGGCTGGGCGGCGCTGTGCGGGCACTGAGTGGCGGACAAGGCCTCCGGAAAGTCTCGGCGGTGTGGTCGGCGAGATGCTCGTGTCGGCGAACATGTCCTGGAAGGCGGCGGGCTCACCCACAGCGCGGCGCTCTCGCTCGAGAACACGGCACGGGGGCCATGCGCGCGTCTACCTGCCGAAACTCGTAAGCGTGCGTGGAGCGGCACGATGGTGCTGACGGAGCCGCATGCCGGGACCGACCTTGGCCTGATGCGCACGCGTGCGGAACCGGACGGGACGGCGGCTATCGTGTCAGCGGCCAGACTCATTACGAGCGGCGAGCATTACCTGACCGGGACATCGTTCATCTCGTGCTGGGAACTGCCCGATGACCGCGGCTTCCCGCGGACCGCATGTTCCTGGTCACCAAGTTCCTGCCGGGCGCGGACGGGGCGCCCGGTTGGCCAACGACGTCGGCTGCACGCGAGTCGAACACAAGTTCGGCATCCACGGCTCCGCGACCTGGTGATCAATTCAACGTTCGCAGGGGTTGGCTGATCGGCGACGTGAACGGCGGCCTCAAGTACACGTTCAGGATGATGAATAGCGCGGCTGTGGGTCGGACGGCATGCATCGCGCAATGCGAGCGGGGCTGGCAGGCGTCGCTCGCCTATGCGCGCGAGCGGCGGCAGGACGTACGTCGGAAGGCGGCAAGGCGCCCGCCGATCCATCATCGGCCACCCAGACATGCGGCGGATGCTCCTGACGCAGAAGTCGCTGATCGAGGGCGCGCGCGTCCTGATCTGGTTTGCGGCCAGCAAATGGACCGCTCGCTCCACCACCCGCAAGCTGCGGTGCGCGAAGAGGCCGGAGCACTGCTCTCGCTGCTGACGCCCGTCGTCAAGGGTTTCGTCACGGGCATGTCACTTGAGTGCACCAGCGACGCCATTCAGATCCACGGTGGGCATGGCTACGTCCGCGAGACCGTGTCGAACAGTCTCCGCGACACGCGCATCGCGCAGATCTACGAGGGCGCGAACAGCGTGCAGGCGATGGACCTGCTCGCCGCGAAGTCCTCGGCTCGGGCGGCGCGCTCGCGAGGCAGCTCGGCGGCCTGATCGGCGGGTTCTGCGAGCGCCACGCGGGCGGGGGCGAACACGCGGAATTCGTCACGCGTCTGGCCGGCGTCCTAGGAATGGAGCGTCGCGACCGAGGAGATTGCGCGCCGCGCCGGGCGCAATCCCGATGAAACCGGCGCCGCGTCGATGGACTACCTGCAGCTCACCGGCTACCTCTGCCTGGCCTGGTGCTGGGCGTGGATGGCCTCGGTCTCGGCCGCGGCGCTGAGGGCCGGCACGTCCGAGGCGGCCTTTCACAAGGCGAAGCTCGCCACGGCGCGTTTCTATTTCCAGCGCATCCTGCCGCGGGCCGAGGCCCATCTCGATGCCCTGGGCGCCGGCGCGCGCGCGGTCATGGACCTGCCATCCGACCGGTTTTCCTTCTGAGCCCTTAGCCGCCCTGCGCGGCGAGCCCGCCCCGCAACGACCACACATTGGCATGGCCGCGCGCGCGCAGGAATTCCGCCGCGGCGTGGCTGCGGACGCCGTGGGCGCACACGAGCAGGTCGCGCCGGCCGGGCTCCAGGTCGAGCTCGCCGTCGAGCAGGCGGCCGAGCGGCAGCGACTGCTGGCTGCCACCGGCAAGGGTTCGAATTCGCATTCCAGGGGTTCGCGGATGTCGACGATCCGGTAGCCGGCAGCGGCGGCGGCGGCGAGCGGCAACATGAGGTCGAGTCTTCGTCGCCGCGCGGCGTGGCGCGGCGTCCAGGCGGCTGCAACGCCGGCGCAGTCAGGACTGCGGGCGCCGCGAGGCGCCGTTGCCCATGCTCGAGCAGCTCGACGAGCAGCACCTCGTTCAGGAGCTGGCCCGGAAGGCCCAGCAGGAGCTTCAGCACCTCCATTGCCTGCAGCTGGCCGAGGATCGCCGGGGCCGGGCCGAGCACTCCCGCCTGTGCGCAATTGCCGACGAGGCCGTCGGGTGTCGCGTCCGGCCATTGACAGCGCAGGCAGGAACCGCCGCGGTCGGCGCGCACGACCTGCAGCTGTCCTTCATATTGATAGACACTCGCAGCACGGCGGGCACGCCGGCGCGCATCGCGGCATCGTTGACCAGGAACTTCGACGCGAAGTTGTCCGTGCAGTCGACCACCACATCGGCGGCGGCCACGAGCTCGGCGGCATTGCCGGCATCGAATCGGCCCCGCACGGCACGCATGCGCACCGTCGGGTTGTAGCCGCCAGCCGATCCATGGCCGCCTCGACCTTGGGTCGGCCGATGTCGGCCGCCGGGTAGAGCCGCTGGCGGTCGGGTTGGCCGGCTGGACGGCGTCGTGATCAACGACTGTGAGCATGCCGATGCCGCTGCCCGCGAGCCCCGTGAGCACGGCGCAGCCGAGCCCGCCGGCTCCAATCACGAGCACATGCGCCTCTGCCAGCCGCGCCTGGCCCGCAACGCCGATTTCGGGCAGGGCCTGCTGCCGCGAGTAATCGAATGACGGGTGCCGCGACTCGGACGCATTCGCATGGCCGCAATTGACCCATCCGCTGTCGCCGTCGGCATAGTGCTCTTTCTTCCAGATGGGAAGGCGGTGCTTGACGGCGTCGATGACGCGCGGACCGCAGATCCTCGGCGCGGTGCGGCGCGGAGACGCCCACCCACACGGCGACGTCTCCGACCTCGAGGCGGCCGAGGCGGTCGCGCAGCGCGCCCGCAATGCGCCGTGCTGGCGTATGGCATCGGCGACGATCTGCTCGCCTTCGGAAATCGCGAGTGCTCCGAAAGCTTCGTATTCGAGGCCGGTCACCCTGCGGCCTTCGTGGTTTCCCGCACGCGCCCCTCAAAGGACGCGAATCCGCCGGCGGCGGGCTGGGCCAGCGGCGCTGCGAGCGGCGTCGCGTCGATCGGCGCCTGCGTGAATTCGAAGCGCTCATCCGCCGGCCACGGCGGAATGAAGACTACTTCGTCGCCGTCCGCCAGTGTCCGGTCCCATGCGCTGAATGCCGAATTCACGGCGACACGGAGCCGGGAGGCGGGCGGCCCGAAACGGTGCCGGGTCGCGAGTTCCGCGTAGAGTTCGGCCGGCGTGCGGGCTCGCGTGTCGATCGTCTCGGACTGCCGGCCGCCTGCTCGCGCAGGAGTGCGTAGTACCGGAGGCGCAGCCGCGGCATCAGCCGGCTTCTCCCCGCGCGAGCACGGCGCGGATCGCGAGGGCCTCGTGCGGCGTGTTGACGTTGTCGAGCGCCGCGGGATCCGGTGGTTCAAGCAGGGCGACGTCGTGGGCAACCAGGAACTTGCGCGGGCATCGGTGTCCCGCGCCGACGTACGACAGGATGGCGGCGCGGCTCGCGGGCTCATAAATCGCGCAGAGCGGTTCCGGCAGGCAGTCGCTGCGGCCAAGGAAGGCAGTCGCGAGCCGGTCGGCGTTGCGATGCCTCGTCAGGTCGCTGAGCGTCGCGTCATCGAGCCGCGGCAAGTCGCAGGCGACGACCAGCCAGGCCACATCCGGATTCAGGGCCTGGGCGGCGAGGATGCCGGCGATCGGGCCGCTGCCCTGTCCGCCGTCGACGACCTGGGGATAGGCGGCCCGGAGCGGCTCCCGGGACTGGTCGGCGCGAACGGAGACGAATGTCCGCTCCGCGTGCCGGGAAACGAGTTCAAAGGCCACCGCGAGCTGCGGACGCGCGCGGTAGGCAATCGAAGCCTTGTCCATCGCCATCCGGTTGGACCGGCCACCCGCGAGCACCAGCCCGTAGAGCGGCGTCATGATTCCCCGCCGGCCGGGTAGTCGCTCTTGCCGCCGCTCTTCGCGACAAGGCGCAGCGACTCGATGACGATGCCGTGGGAAAGGGACTTGCACATGTCGTAAACCGTCAGCGCCGCGACCGCCGCGCCCGTGAGCGCCTCCATCTCGACACCCGTCCGGTGGTGGACGGCGGCCGTGCAACGGACGGCGAGCGAATCCGCGCCTTCCGGCACGATGGCGATGTCGCAGCGTTCCAGGCCGAGCGGGTGACAGAACGGAATCAGTTCATGCGTGCGCTTGGCGGCCATCGTGCCGGCGACGATCGCGGTGTGGATCACGGATCCCTTGGCCGTCTGGAACCCGGACGACAGCAGGGTACGGAAGGTTTCCGCGGGAAAGCGCAGCGTGGCCGCTGCGCTCGCGACCCGCAAGGCTGGCTGCTTCGCCGTCACGTCGACCATGGCGGGAGCCCCCTCCGCACCGACGTGGGTCATTTTCCCCGGACTATCCGCCAATGTAATACATCTCGATCTTCCGCGGCTTCGTCTCAGCCCGTGATTGCACGCGAATCTCGCTGTAGCGATCCTCGCGCCGGTGCCATACGCCGCAAATGATTCCGCGCAGTTCCTCATCGCCGGCCCCGGCGCGGATCCTTGCGCGCAGATCGGTCCCCTGCGTCGCGAAAAGGCAGGTGTAGAACTGGCCGTCGGATGAGAGCCGGGCACGCGTGCAGTCGCCGCAGAAAGGCTGGCTCACCGACGAAATGAACCCGATCTCGCCGCCACCGTCCTCGTACGCGTAGCGCCGCGCGACCTCGCCGCGATGCGCGGGCGCGAGCGGCCGCAGGGGCCAGGCCGCGTGGATCGCGTCCCGGAGCTCCCGCGACGGAACGACGAGCTCCCCCCGCCAGTCGTTCCGGTTGCCGACGTCCATGTACTCGATGAACCGGACGATGACGCCCGTCCCCCGGAAATGACGCGCGATCCCGACCACCTCTGCGTCGTTCACGCCGCGCTGGATGACGGCGTTGACCTTGACCGGCGCGAGGCCCGCCTCGGTTGCCGCGCGTATCCCGTCGAGCACGCGCTCGAGCCCATCGAAGCCGCCGCTCAGCCGCCTGAAGGTAGCGGCGTCGATCGAGTCGAGGCTCACCGTCACGCGCGAGAGGCCATTGGCCCGCAGCCCGGCCGCCTGCTGCGCAAGCAGCACGCCGTTCGTCGTGAGCGCAAGGTCGGCGATTCCGCCGATCGCCGAAAGCTCGCCGACGAGGTCGGCGAGGCCGGATCGCAGCAGCGGCTCGCCGCCTGTCAGGCGAATCTTCTGCACGCCCTCGGCCGCGAACAGGCGCGCGATCCGCGCAATCTCCTCGAAGGACAGGCGCTCCGCGGCAGCGAGAAACTGGTAACGGTCGCCGTAGGTTTCCTTCGGCATGCAGTACGGGCAGCGGAAATTGCAGCGATCCATGACGGAGATTCGCAAGTCCGCGAGCGGCCGGCCGCGCAGGTCGGTGGCCGCGCCCGGTGCGGCCAGTGCGACGGGATTTCGGTCAGTGTTCCCTGTCATGGTGTCCAGCGGTAGTACGGCACGGCGAGCCCTTCAGGGTGGACCGCCGGCCCGCGCGGCAGTTCGACGAAGCCGCCCGTGCCGCCGAGCGCGATGTAGTCTCCGGAACCGCCCGTGGGTCGTGGCTGTGCAATGGCGTGCCCTTCGCGATCGTAGCCCAGCGCAACAGGCAGGAAACAGCTGAGCGGTGCCTCGAAGGCCACCTCGCGGCCGAGGACGGCCGTCGCAGGTTGCCGCGCCGAGGCCGCGCAGAGCCGGTCGAGTGCGGGAATGACATAGCGTGTGAGGCAGACCAGCACGGACACGGGATTGCCGGGCAGGGCGAAGACCGTCCTGCCCGGCTCATGGATGCCGAACCACATGGGCCGGCCCGGTCGCTGCGCAATGCCGTGGAAGACCATCCGCACACCGAGCGATTCGAGGACCGAGGGAACGTGGTCGAAGCGCCCGGCCGAGACGCCACCCGAGAGAACGATCACGTCATGATGGGCGAGCGCGTGCCCGAGCGCCCGTTCGATCAGGTCTCTGCGGTCCGGCAGGTGCTGGTCGCTCGCGGGCGCGTATCCGGCGAGACGGAGCGACCCGGCGAGGGCGTAGGCATTCGAGCGCCGCACCTGGTGCTCAAGAATGGGCGCGCCGGGCTCGACGAGCTCGTCGCCGGTCGATATCACGGCGATTCGCGGCAGGCGCGACACGGCGATCCGGTCGCATCCCGCCGAGGCCGCGATCGCGAGCTCGGGGGCGCCGAGCCGCGTGCCGCGTTCGAGCAGTGTTGCCCCCGCTCGCGCGTCCGCGCCGCGCCGGTGAACGTGCTGCCATGGCCTCGGCTCGTAGCTCTCGTCGATCCGGGCCTGGCCGTCCGCGATCCGGACCCGCTCCACGGGAGCGACCGTGTCGCAGCCCCGCGGCAGGACCGCGCCGGTCATGACCTCGAAGCAGTCCGCGGACGAGTCCAGGCTCCGGGGCGGGGTGCCGGCCGGCTGGATGCCTGCGACGCGGTACGAGCGGCGCCGGCCATCGCGATAATCGAGCGCGATGCCGTCCATCGTCACGCGGTCGAAAGGCGGCGCATCCCGCTCCGCCCGGATTTCAGTACGGAGGATCCGGCCGGCCGCAGCCGAGATCGGCAAGTCTTCGTGCGGAATCGGCTCGAGGACCGCGGCGATGGCCGCATCGGCCTCGGCGGGCGTGAGCATCGGAACGCGGCGTCAGTCCTGTTTGTCGCGGGTCTTGAAGATCCGCAATTGCTCGTTGAAGCGATCGGCGACCTCCTGGACCGCGTCCACGGCCGCGTTGTTCTTTTTTGCCTGCATCGCGCGCCGCTCGGCCAGCTCGTTTTCGTCGAGGTCCCCGCTCTTCTCGAGCGTCGAAATTTCGAGATCGAGGCAGGCGTTATATGAGTTGATGTCTTCGTTGAACTGCTGAACCGCCTTTTGCGCAGCGACCATTTCTTCATAGGTCGCAGTGCTGCCATCCGGCAATTTGTCCGGAGCGCGCGGGTAAATGCAGGTCGCCTGGGCCGCACCAGAGGCGGCGAGCGCGAGCAAGGCAAGCGTCAGTCGGGTCATCGCGGTGGTCTCCCCCTGCGGACTGGTCACCCTGGGACAGCGCCACGCTGCCCGGGTTCGCAGGCCTTCGGATTCTAGCGCAGGCCCCGTCTTCGGGGGTGGCATCGACGAGACGCCACGTCGGGTCGTGGGGGGTTAAACTGGCCAAAAATCGCCCGCCGACCCCTGCGGGGACGTCGGTCCGCCGGACTTCGGGATACTGGGACATGCCGGACTGGACATCCGTATTGCGCACGGTCTTCGTTTCGCGCGCACTCGATGCGCTCGAGGAGACGCGACTGGTCCCGGACAGAAAGGTCCTGTACCAGTTCTGCGCCCGTGGACACGACGTGACCCAGGCCCTGCTGGGCATGCAGCTCGTGGGCCGGCGGGATGCGGTCGCTCCTTACTATCGTTCGCGGCCGCTCGCGCTGACGCTCGGCGTTTCCGCGGAGGAAGCGCTTGCTTCCACGATGATGCGCGCCGAAGGCATGTCGGGCGGCCGCGACGTCGGCGTCGTGATCAACCGGCCGAATCGCGACGGTCCCTGCCTCCTGCCGGCCTGCGGCGGTGTCGGCACGCAGTACACGCCGGCGACCGGCTGGGCCCAGGCGCTCGTGTATCGGGATCGCGTGCTCGGCGACGCGACCGTCAAGGGCAGCATCGCGGTCGCGCATGGCGGCGAGGCCTCCACCGCGACCAACGGATTCTGGGCCTCGCTCAACATCGCGGCGACCGAACGCCTCCCGCTCCTTTATTTCATCGAAGACAATGGCTACGGCATCTCGGTCCCGGCCGCGCGCCAGACGCCCGGCGGCGACATCGCGGCGAATCTCGCGGCGTTCCGGAATCTTGCCATCCTGACGGGCGAAGGGTCGGATCCGGTCGGAGCAGCCGCGTTGATCGAATCGGCCGTGGCGACCGTTCGCGACGGCGGCGGTCCCGTGCTCCTGCGGCTGCGCGTTCCCAGGCTTTCCGGACACTCGGCCCAGGACACGCAGACCTACAAGAGCGCCGCGGAAATCGAGGCGGAAAGGGCGCGCGATCCGCTGCTGGCCCTCCGGAATTCCCTCGTGCCCGGAATGTTCACCGAGGATGGATGGCAGGCGCTCGAGGCCGCGGCGGAGGCCGTCGTCCGGTCAGCGCTCGAGCGAATCGAGGCGCGGCCGCCGATCTCGACCGCCACGGTCACGCGCTTCGTTTTTACCGAGCGCCGGGCCGATGGCACGCCCGAGCTGCAAATCCAGGGCGGGCAATGGGTGGACGGCGTGAGCCACCACGCGGGTAATTCGTCCGCGCGACCCGCGGGACCGCGCATCAACATGCTGACGGCCATCCGCCGCACGCTCGAACACGAACTCGCGATCAATCCGCGCGTCCTCGTATTCGGCGAGGACGTCGGCCGCAAGGGCGGCGTCCATGCCGCCACCCTCGGCCTCCAGGAGCGATTCGGAGTAGACCGGGTTTTCGATACGAGCCTTTCGGAGGAGGGCATCATCGGGCGCGCCGTGGGCATGGCGCTCGCGGGGCTCGTGCCCGTGCCGGAGATCCAGTTCCGCAAGTATGCCGAGCCGGCGGCCGAACAGCTGCATGACTGCGGGACGATCCGCTGGCGAACGGTGAATCGTTTCGCGGCGCCGATGGTCGTCCGCATGCCGGGCGGTTTCTTCAAGTGCGGTGATCCCTGGCACAGCCAGTGCAACGAGGTGCAGTTCCTGCACGCCGTCGGGTGGCAGCTCGCGATGCCCTCGAATGCGGAGGATGCGGTGGGACTCCTGCGCACGGCATTGCGCGGCAATGAGCCCGTCATATTCTTCGAGCACCGCTTTCTTCTGGATGGCGCGGCGGGCCGCAGGCCCTGGCCGGGAGATGACTTCATGCTCCCATTCGGCCAGGCGAGTCGATTGCGGGCCGGTTCCGAACTCACGGTCGTGACCTGGGGCGCGATGGTCGAACGCTGCGAGCAGGCGGCCGCCGAATCGGCCGTCGACGTGGAGCTCCTCGACCTGCGGACACTCTCGCCCTGGGACCGCGATGCCGTGTTCGCCTCGGTCGCAAGGACGCGTCGCTGCCTGGTCGTGCACGAGGACACCATGACGGGCGGGTTCGGGGCGGAGATCGCGGCGACGCTCGCCGAGCGCGCATTCTTCGATCTCGATGCGCCTGTGGAAAGGCTGGCCATGCCGGACGTCCCGAGTCCTCACAGTCCGCGGCTCCTGGATGCAGTCGTGCCGGGCGTTGGTGATATCGTGACGGCGATGCGCCGCGTTGCGAGTGCCTGAACGATGAACGAGATGATCGACGTCGTATTGCCGGCTGAGCAGGTGGAGGGCACGCGTTCGCAGGTGCAGCGATGGCTCAAGTCGGTGGGGCAGGCGGCCCGGCGCCACGAGCCGCTGGTCGAGATCGAAACCGACAAGGTGACGGTCGAGGTACCGTCACCGGCTGACGGCGTGCTCGCAGAGATCATCGCGGCGCAAGGCGCCGACGTCGCGCCCGGAGCGTTGCTCGGGCGGCTGCGGGCCGGCGCGGCGGCCGCTCCCGTCGTGGCTGCCGGGCCGAAAGCTGCGGCGCCTGCCGCGAATCGGCCCGCGGCACGGCGAGCGGTCCCGGGCGCGCCGGGCCGCATCAGCCCGGCGGTGCGCCGGCTGCTCACCGAGCGCGGCTTGAGCGCGGAAATGATCCGGGGCAGCGGCGAGGACGGGCGCATCACGGTCGATGACGTGCTGGCGGCACCGCCGCGGAACAC
This sequence comes from uncultured Gammaproteobacteria bacterium, assembly GCA_963738285.1. GTDB lineage: Bacteria > Pseudomonadota > Gammaproteobacteria > Steroidobacterales > Steroidobacteraceae > SCUD01. The sequence goes on from CAVTVX010000019.1 coordinate 10,096, forward strand.
CACGGCCGACTCCGCCGCAGCGGAGGCAGCGCCGGCTGAGGCGGGGCTGCGGCGCGTGCCGCACTCGCCCATGCGCAGGCGTATCGCCGCGCACATGGTGGAAAGCCTGCTTCGCACCGCGCCCCATGTGACGACCGTGTTTCAGGCCGACATGAGCGCCGTGATCGCCGACCGGGCAGGGCGCAAGGCTGAATTCGAAAGGCGCGGCCTGTCGCTGACGCTGACCGCGTATTTCGTAGCTGCCTGTGTCGACGCGATCCGAGCCGTGCCCGAGGCCAACGCGCGCTGGAGCGACGACGCGATCCTGGTCAGCGAACGCATCGACGTCGGCGTCGGCACCGCGCTCGAGGGCCGCGGCCTGGTCGTGCCCGTGATCCGGGACGCCGGGGCGCTCGATCTCGCGGGCATCGCGGGCGCACTCGGCGACCTCGTCCGCAAGGCAAGGGACGATCAGCTGACTCCGGCGGACCTGCGCGGCGGGACCTTCACGATCTCGAACCACGGCGTGAGCGGCAGCCTGGTGGCCGCGCCGATCGTCATCAACCAGCCGCAGTCTGCAATCCTGGGTGTCGGCAAGCTCGAGAAACGCGCGGTCGTCGCAGAGGCCGGGGGCGAGGACTCGATCGTGATCCGGCCCTGTTGCTACGTGACGCTGACGATCGACCACCGGGTCCTGGATGGCCACCAGGCGAACCGCTTCATGCGGACTCTCGTGGGGCGGCTCGAGGGCTGGAGTTAGGCTCGATGCGGCGTCTTGGCGGGGGCCGGGCCGCCATGCCAAATGCGGTCCGGGTGTGTCAAAGTGGATACTGTCGGAACGCCGCCGTGGAGGGCGTCTGAGTGTACACACAAGGCCTTGATTCGCTTGGCAAAGACTGCCTGCGGGAGGAGTCGCCGGACGACGCCTCACTGCAGTCACGTTTCCAGTCACGGGTGGATGCCGAAGAGAAGATTGAAGCCAAGGACTGGATGCCCGAGGCCTATCGCCGGACGCTGATCCGCCAGATCTCCCAGCATGCCCATTCGGAGATCGTCGGGATGCTGCCCGAAGGCAACTGGATCACCCGGGCACCGTCGCTCCTGCGCAAGACCATCCTGATCGCCAAGGTGCAGGACGAAGGCGGCCACGGGGCCTACCTCTACAGCGCGGCCGAGACGCTCGGCGTGTCGCGCGCCGAGCTCGTCGACCAGCTGCTCGAGGGCAAGGCCAAGTACTCGAGCATCTTCAACTACCCCACGCCGACCTGGGCCGACGTCGGCGCGATCGGCTGGCTGGTCGACGGAGCCGCGATCATGAACCAGATTCCGCTCTGCCGATGCTCCTACGGCCCCTATGCGCGTGCCATGGTGAGGATCTGCAAGGAGGAGAGTTTCCACCAGCGCCAGGGTTACGAAATCATGATGCGGCTCGCGCGCGGCTCCCCGGCGCAGCAGCGCATGGCCCAGGCCGCCCTGGACCGCTGGTGGTGGCCGTCGCTCATGATGTTCGGCCCGTCGGACAACGACTCGAAGCACGGCGCGCAGTCCATGCGCTGGAAGATCAAGCGCTTCTCGAATGACGAGTTGCGCCAGAAGTTCGTGGACACCACCGTGCCGCAAGCGGTCTACCTCGGTCTCGCCGTGCCGGATCCCGAGCTGCAGTGGGACGACGCCGCGCAGCACTACCGCTTCGGTCCGGTCGACTGGGACGAATTCGAGCGTGTGTTGAAAGGACATGGGCCCTGCAATCGCGAACGGCTCGAGGCGCGCCGGCGCGCCCATGAGGAAGGCCGCTGGGTGCGTGAAGCGGCTGCAGCCTGGGCCGCGAAGAGCGATGCCGCTGCGGTGCAGGCGGCCTGACACAGCACGGAGGAAGCCGGGTGAATAGCAAACAGGACTGGCCGCTGTACGAGATTTTCATCCGCGCGAAATCCGGCCTCGACCACAAGCACGTCGGCAGCCTGCATGCGACCGACGCCGGCATGGCGCTGGAGCACGCGCGCGACCTCTACACGCGCCGCCAGGAAGGCGTCAGCATCTGGGCGGTTCGGTCGAGCGATATCGTCGCCTCGGACCCGGCCGAGGCCGACGCGTTCTTTGAGCCGGCCCGGGACAAGGTCTATCGACACCCGACTTTCTACGACATCCCGGACGAGGTGAAAACGCTGTGACGCCCCACTGCCGCTACCTGCTGCGGCTTGCGGACACGAACCTCGTGCTTGCCCAGCGGCTCGGCGAATGGGTCGGGCATGCACCCGCGCTGGAGGAAGATCTCGGGCTCGCAAACGTCTCGCTCGACCTCCTGGGGCAGGCGCGGCTGCTGCTCGCGCATGCCGGCCGTCTCGAGGGGCGCGGCCGCAGCGAGGACGATCTCGCCTACCTGCGCGCAGAGTCGGAGTTCCTGAACCTGACGCTGGTCGAGCAGCCGAATGGCGACTTCGGCGATACCGTGGCGCGCCAGTTCCTGTTCGACGCCTGGCAGATCGGTCTCTACGAGGCCCTGTCGAAGTCAAGCGACGCGGCACTCGCCGCGATCGCCGGGAAAGGAATCCGCGAGACCGCCTACCATTTGCGCTACAGCGGCGGCTGGCTCATCCGGCTCGGCGACGGCACGCCCGAGAGCCACGACCGCATTGAGCGTTCGCTGGCCTCGCTGTGGCCGCTGACGAACGAACTGTTCGACGACGACGAAGTCGACCGCGCCGCGGCGGTGGATGGCATCGGACCGCTGCCGTCCTCGCTGGAACCCGCCTGGTCGGGTCGCGTCGACCGGACGCTCGAGCGCGCGACACTCGTGCGGCCACCACGCTCGAAATTCCCCTGGTATGGCAAGCAGGGGCGGCACAGCGAACATCTCGGCTATCTGCTCGCTGAAATGCAGTCTCTGCATCGTGCCCATCCCGGCGCGACCTGGTAAACCGATGGGCCCGCCAGCGGCTCGGTCGTCGGCGCTCCGGCCGGAACTCCTGGCGCGACTGCACGGGATCCTGTCACAGGTCGCCGATCCCGAGATACCGGTGCTCTCGGTCCTCGATCTCGGCGTGATCCGTCACCTGCGTACGCGGCCGGACGGCCGCCTGGAAGTCGGCATCGCGCCTACGTATTCCGGCTGCCCGGCGAACGCGGTCATCAAGTCGGACGTGCTTCGCGCCCTGGCCGGTGCGGGATTCGATGCGGTGGCGCTCGACGTGCTCGCGCCGCCCTGGACCAGCGAATGGCTGAGCGATGAGGGTCGCCGCAAGCTCGAGGCTTTCGGTATCGCGCCGCCGGCGATCGGCGTGCGCAGTGCGCGCGGTTTGATTCAGGGCGACGTGCCCGCCTCCTGCCCGCGCTGCGGATCGAAGCAAACGACTCGGCAGAGCGAATTCGGCTCGACGCCCTGCAAGGCGCTGTACCGCTGCGACGCCTGCCTCGAACCTTTCGACTATTTCAAGTGCCTGTAGGGCTTCCCTAGGGCCCTCGCATGCTGAGGTTTCATCCCCTCGTCATCGCGAATCGTGCGGCAATCGCCGATGACGCGATTTCGCTGACCTTCGACGTACCGCCCGCACTCCGCGAGGAATTCCGCTTCCGCGCCGGCCAGCACGTCGCGCTGCGCCGGCTGATCGAAGGCCGGGAAGAGCGGCGGACCTACTCCATCGTGAATCCCGAGGGAGCGGCGGCCATCACGATCGGGGTCCGGGTGCAGGGGCAGGGCCGCATGTCCGGACATCTCGACCGCCACGCAAGGCCGGGCGAGACGATCGAGGTCATGACGCCGAACGGGAGTTTCCATGAGGAGGCGAATGACTGCGGGGCGCGATTCTATGCCGCGTTCGCGGCCGGCAGCGGAATCACGCCCGTGCTGTCGATCGCCGCGACGGCGCTCGCGCGCGATCCGGGCAGCCGCTTCCAGCTCTACTACGGCAACACGAGCAGCACCCGGACCATGTTCCTCGAAGAAGTGCTGGCCCTCAAGGACAATTTCCTGACGCGTTTGTCGGTGGCCTTCGTGATGAGTCGAGAACCCCAGGACGTCGAGTGTTTCAACGGCCGCATCGACGCCGCGAAGATCCGGGATTTCGCGCGCCACGACCTCGACGTGGCCGGGATCGACGAATTCTTCATCTGCGGGCCGGGGACGATGGCCGACGAAATCCAGCCGGTGCTGGCGGCGCTCGGCGCGAGGGGCCGCATGCACGTCGAGCACTTCGCGCCCGTTGCGGCCGGGACGGTCGCGGCGGCGCCCGCGAGGGCGGCGGCCGCGGCCCCGACCGCAGCCGGCGGCCCTCAAGCGCAGGTCACGGTCGTCATGGACGGCCGGCGGCGGCGATTCACGATGCCGCTCACCGGCGAAGCGATCCTCGACGCGGCTGGACGTGCCGGGCTCGACCTGCCATTTTCCTGCCGCGCCGGCGTCTGCTCGACCTGCCGCGCGAAACTTGTGAGTGGCACCGCGGAGATGGAGCACAACGTCGCGCTCGAGGATTGGGAGGTCCAGGCAGGCTATATTCTCTGCTGCCAGGCCCGCCCGACCTCCGCAGCGCTCGAGATCAGCTACGACGAATGACCCGCCCTTCCCGATGAACTACCAGGCGATTCTTTACTCCGTCAGCGGCGCCGTCGCCCGGCTGACCCTCAATCGCCCCGATCGGCTCAACAGCCTGAACGCCGCGATGCATGCCGAGATTCGCGACGCGCTGGGCCGCGTGGACGCGGACGGCGCACGCGTGCTCGTCCTCAGCGGTGCCGGTCGCGGGTTCTGCGCGGGACAGGACCTGGGTGAACGGCAGCCGCCGGCCGGCGGCGGGCGGCCGGATCTCGGCGAGTCGATCGAGCGCAACTACAAGCCGCTCGTGCTCGCGCTCAGGAACCTGCCGCTCCCGACGCTCGCGGCGGTCAACGGCGTTGCCGCCGGCGCAGGCGCGAGCATCGCGCTCGCCTGCGATATCGTCGTGGCCGCGCGCTCTGCCTCGTTCATCCAGGCATTCAGCAGGCTCGGGCTGGTGCCGGATTCGGGCGCGACCTGGGTCCTGCCGCGGCTGGTCGGCAGCGCGCGCGCACTGGGCCTGGCGATGCTGGGCGAACGTCTGGCGGCTGCCGACGCAGCGGCCTGGGGGATGATCTGGCGCTGCGTCGACGACGCGGAATTCCCGGATTTCGTGGACCGGCTCGCGGGCGAACTGGCCGCGGCGGCGACCCGCGGACTGGTGCGAACGCGCGAGGCGATGCAGGGCGGTTTCACGCGGACCCTGGAGCAACAACTCGATGTCGAGCGCGACCTGCAGCGCGAGCTCGGTTCCACCGCCGACTATGCCGAAGGCGTCGCGGCATTCGCGGAAAAGCGCTCGCCACGCTTTGCGGGACGCTAGGGGCGAAATGAGCGAACAGGCGCCCGAGACCGACGCATCCCGCAGGCAGCGGACCGCTGAACGCGCGGTGGAAGCGCTCTGGCGCGGGGATTCGGCCTCGCGGCAACTCGGCATGCAAATTGAGTCCTGCGGCCCGGGCCGGGCGACGGTGTCGATGCGTGTCCGCCGCGACATGGTAAACGGGCACCGAATCTGCCACGGGGGCCTGATCTTTGCGCTCGCGGACAGCGCCTTCGCTTTCGCGTGCAATTCCCATGGAGACAGCACGGTTGCGGCCGGAGCTGCCATCGAATTCCTGCAGCCCGCCCGCGAGGACGACGTGCTTCGCGCGACCGCCGCGGAACGCTGGCGCGCGGGCCGGGTCGGCATCTACGAGATCGAGGTCCGCAACCAGCGCGACGAGACCGTCGCGCTGTTCCGCGGGCGCAGCCACCAGATCGCGGGGAGGCTCATCGATGACTGAGGCACTGATTTGCGACGCCATCCGCACGCCCATCGGGCGCTACGGCGGCGCGCTGTCCGGCGTAAGGACGGATGACCTCGCGGCCCTGCCGATCGCGGCGCTGATGAACCGCAATGGCGGAACGGACTGGCAGGCGGTCGACGACGTCGTGCTTGGCTGCGCGAACCAGGCGGGCGAGGACAACCGCAATCTCGCGCGCATGGCGGCGCTCCTTGCCGGGCTGCCGGTCGACGTCCCCGGCGTCACGGTGAACCGCCTCTGCGGTTCGGGCCTCGACGCGATCGCAATTGCGGCCCGCCAGGTTCGCTCGGGCGAGGCCGAATTCGTCATTGCCGGAGGCGCGGAGAGCATGAGCCGTGCGCCTTACGTGATCTCGAAGCCCGACGCGGCCTATACGCGCGGCCAGCAGCTGTTCGACACCACCATCGGCTGGCGTTTCGTGAATCCGCTGATGAAGCAGCAGTACGGCATCGATTCGATGCCGGAAACCGCCGAAAACGTCGCGGCCGAGTTCGGCATATCCCGCGACGACCAGGATGCGTTTGCGCTGCGCAGCCAGCGGCGCGCACTGGCCGCGCAGGCGAGCGGCCGCCTGGCGGCCGAGATCGTCCCGGTCACGCTGGCCGTCCGCAAAGGGGACCCCGTGATCGTCGATTGCGACGAGCATCCGCGCCAGACGAGCCTGGAGGCGCTCGCGAGGCTCGGCACGCCGTTCCGCACGGGGGGGACGGTGACCGCGGGCAACGCCAGCGGTGTCAACGACGGTGCCTGCGCGGTCCTGGTCGCCAGCGAAGGCGCAGCGAAGCGGCACGGCCTGAAGCCCCGTGCCCGCATCCTCGGCGCCGCCGTGGCGGGCGTGCCGCCCCGCATCATGGGCATGGGACCGGCGCCGGCTTCAGAGAAGTTGATGGCCCGCCTTGGCCTCGAGATTCGCGACTTCGACGTAATCGAGCTCAATGAAGCTTTCGCCTCGCAGGCGCTCGCCGTGTTGCGCCGGCTGGGCCTGCCGGACGACGGCGAGCACGTCAATCCGAATGGCGGCGCAATAGCGCTCGGCCACCCGCTTGGCATGAGCGGTGCGCGCCTCGCGGCGACGGCGACCCTCGAGCTCGAGCGCAGGGGCGGAAAGCTGGCGCTTGTCACCATGTGTATCGGCGTGGGACAGGGCATTGCGCTAGCCATCGAGCGTATTGCGTGACCTCCGACGACGCCGTGCAGCGGGAGGGCGGCATCGCGGTGTTCAACTTCGACAATCCGCCGGTCAATGCGCTTTCGCACGCGGTTCGCGCCGCGTTCCTCGCGGCGATCGAGGCGCTGGACGCCGACCCGGGCGTGGACGCAATCGTGCTCGCGGGAGCCGGCCGCCAGTTCGCCGCCGGCGCCGACCTGCGCGAATTCGACCGGCCGCCGCTCGAGCCGCTGCTGCCGGCGGTCCTTTCGCGCCTGGAGTCCTGCGGCAAGCCCGTCGTCGCGGCGCTGCACGGCGCGACGCTTGGCGGCGGCGCCGAGACCGCGCTGGCCTGCCACTACCGCTGCGCGGCCGGAGACCTCCAGTTCGGATTCCCGGAAGTGAACCTCGGCCTCCTGCCGGGGGCGGGGGGCACGGTCAGGTTGCCGCGAGTCGCGGGCTGGCGGGCGGCATTGGAACTCATGACATCGGGCAAGCCGATCGGCGTCGACGCGAGCATCGAACTCGGCATCGTGGATCGACGCATGGACGGCGACCTGCGAGCGGGCGCGATCGCCTGGGCGCGGGAACTCGTGCGAGCGAAGGCGCCGCCGCGCCGCGTCTGCGACCTTCCGGTGCCGGCATCGCGCCCGGCCCAGTTCGAGGAATACCTTCGCGCATTGCCGGCGACCGCGCGGCGGCTGCCCGCGCCGCCGCGGATCGTCGAGGCGCTGGCTGCCGCCGCGATGCTGCCCGCTGAAGCCGCGCTCGCCCGCGCGCGCACCCTGTTCTTCGAGTGCCTGGATTCGAACGAATCACGCGCATTGAGGTATCTGTTCTTTGCGGAGCGGCCGGCAGCGGGCCAGCCCCAACTCGCGCGCGCGGTGAACCAGTCGGCGGTGCTGGGCGCGGGCACGATGGGCTCCGGAATCGCCGTCAGCCTCGCAACCCGGGGCATTTCGGTCATTCTGATCGACGCCAGGCAGGAGGCGCTCGACGCAGGCCTGGCTCGCGTGCAGTCGGCGATTGATTCCGCGGAGCGCAAGGGCCGGCTCGATGCAGGCGAGGCCGCGGCGGCGCGTCACCGCGTCAAGGGCTCGCTGACGCTGGCGGCTGCGAGCGACGCCGACCTCGTGATCGAAGCCGTGTTCGAAAATCTCGGCGTCAAGCGCGAGGTTTTCGGCCGGCTCGGTGAGTTATGCCGCGCGGGCGCCGTCCTCGCGACCAATACGTCGACGCTCGACGTGAATGCGATCGCGCAGGCCTCGGGGCGGCCGGCCGATGTCGTCGGCATGCATTTCTTCAGTCCGGCCAACGTCATGCGCCTCGTCGAGATCGTGCGCGGGCGGGATTCCTCGCGCGCGGCGCTGGCGACCGCATCCGCCGTGACCCGGCGGATCGGCAAGATCCCGATCCCGGTCGGCAATGCCTTTGGTTTCGTCGGCAACCGGATGCTCTACGCCTATGGGCGCGAGAAGGAATTGATGCTTCTCGAAGGAGCGAAGCCGGAAATCATCGACCGGGCCTTGCAGGATTTCGGCATGGCGATGGGCCCGAATGCGGTCGGCGACCTGGCCGGACTCGACATTGGTTTTCAGGCGCGCAGGGAATGGGCCGGCCGGCCGGACGACCCGAGATTTTACCGCGTGTCGGACGTGCTGGCGGAGCTCGGCCGATTCGGCCAGAAGACGGGACGCGGCTTTTACCGCTACGACGGGCCGGATGGCGAGCGGACGCCCGATCCCGAGGTCGTCGATCTGATCCGTGCCGAAGCCGAACGCCTCGGGATCCCGCAGCGCGGCATTCAGCCGGGCGAGATCGTAAGCCGCTGCATTCTCGCCCTCATCAACGAGGGTGCGCGGGTGCTCGAGGAAGGGATCGCGGCGAGCCCCGCCGACATCGACGTCATCTGGTGCAACGGCTATGGTTTCCCGCGTCACCGGGGCGGGCCGATGTTCTATGCCGATACCCTCGGTCCGCTGGCCGTACTCGAATCGATCCGCACACTTGCGCGGGAGCACGGTGAGCGGTACTGGACGCCGGCCGGTCTGCTCGTCACGCTGGCCGAAAGCGGCGGGACGTTCGCGGCCTGGCAGGCGGAGCGCAGCGCGGCGGACTGAGGGCAACCACCGGGAGAGATTGCCGATGCGCCTTGAGAGCTACGTGTCCGGTCACTGGCAGAGCGGCCTGGGCCGGGCCAGCGAACTTCGCGATGCGAGCACGGGCGCGCTCGTCGCGGAAGCGGCGACCGAAGGCATTGATTTCGGGGTCGCGCTTCGGCACGCGCGCGAGGTCGGCGGGCCGGCACTGCGCGCAATGACCTTTCACGAGCGTGCGGCAATGCTCCGCGCGCTCGGCAAGCGGCTCCTCGAGTTCAAGCCCGAGTTCTACGAGCTTTCGCACCGCACCGGCGCCACGACAGGCGATTCCTGGATCGACATCGACGGCGGCATCGGCACGATGCTCGTATTCGCGAGCAAAGGCGTCAGGGAACTACCGAACAGCCGGGTCTACCTCGACGGCGGGCTCGAGGGCCTGTCCAAGGGCGGGACCTTCGTCGGTCAGCACGTTTGCGTGCCTCTCGAGGGCGCGGCGATCCACATCAACGCCTTCAACTTCCCGGTGTGGGGCATGCTCGAGAAGCTTGCACCCGCGCTGCTCGCGGGCGTCCCGGCGATCGTCAAGCCCGCAACCATGACCAGCTACCTGGCCGAGCGCGTCGTCCGGCGGATCATCGAATCGGGCCTCCTGCCTGCCGGGACACTCCAGTTGATCTGCGGGAGCGTCGGTGACCTGTTCGATCATCTCGGCTGCCAGGATGTGGTCTCATTCACCGGTTCGGCGGCGACCGCCGCCAGGCTCCGCACGCACCCGGCCGTCGTGCGACACTCCGTGCGATTCGTCGCGGAGACCGATTCGCTCAATTCGTCGATCCTTGGCCCGGATGCGGGACCGGGCACGCCGGAATTCGCGCTGTTCGTCCAGGAAGTCGCGCGAGAGATGACGGTGAAGGCCGGGCAGAAATGCACCGCGATCCGCAAGGCGCTGGTGCCTGAAACGATGCTCGGAGAAGTCGTCTCGGCACTGCAGGCGAAGCTTGCCGAGACCGTCGTCGGCGATCCGCGAGCCGAGGGCGTGAGGATGGGGCCGTTGGCCAGCCTCGGCCAGCGGGACGAAGTCCTCTCGCGCGTCGCGGCGCTCGAGCGCGAATCCGAGCGGGTCGTGGGCGACCCGGAGCGATTCGAGGTGAGCGGTGGCGACCGCAGGCTTGGCGCCTTCCTGCCCCCCATCCTGCTCGTTTGCCGCGATCCCGGACGATCCCGCGCCGTGCATGCGGTCGAGGCATTCGGCCCAGTGTCCACCGTGATCGCCTATGAAGGCACCGCGGATGCCATCGCGCTCGCGCGCCGCGGGGAGGGCAGCCTGGCAGGATCCGTCTTCACGGCGGACGAACGGATCGCGGCCGAGCTGGTGCTGGGCCTTGCGCCCTGGCATGGGCGAGTGCTGGTCGTGAACCGGCATTGCGCGAAGGAATCGACGGGGCACGGTTCGCCGCTCGCGCCCCTCGTACACGGCGGCCCCGGTCGCGCGGGCGGGGGCGAAGAACTCGGCGGCATCCGCGGCGTGCTGCACTACATGCAGCGCACGGCCGTGCAGGGATCGCCGGACGTGATCACCGCCGTCGGCGGACGCTGGGCGCGCGGGAGCACGGAGCGTGATCCCGGGGTCCATCCGTTCCGCAAGCCATTCCACGCGCTCGCCATCGGCGATACCTTTCATTCCGCCGAGCGTGTGGTCACGGTGGCCGACATCGAGCGTTTCGCCGAACTCTCGGGCGACCGCTTCTACGCCCACATGAGTGAATCCGAGGCGGCGCGGAACCCGCTGTTCGGCGGGCGCGTCGCGCACGGCTATTTCCTGGTCTCGGCGGCCGCGGGCCTGTTCGTGGATCCCGACTACGGTCCCGTGCTCGGCAACTACGGGCTCGACAGCCTCCGGTTCGTGAAGCCGGTGAAGCCGGGAGACCGCATCCGCGTACGTCTCACCTGCCGGGAGAAATCGCTCCGCGCCGACAAGGGATGGGGCGAGGTGACCTGGGACACCGAGATCCGGAACCAGGATGGCGAGACAGTCGCCGCCTATCACGTGCTGACGATGGTGAGCATTCATGCGGTGCCGGACTCGGCGAAGGACTGAAGCCATGGCGATCGGCCTCGAGAAGCTGCGTGCCGGATTCCCGAGCCTTGGGTTTGATGAACCCGCCGACGGCGTGCTCGAGCTCGTGATCGCGAACGAGGGCCGCCAGAATTCGGCGACGGAGGCGATGCACCGCGACCTCGCGGGCGTGTGGCGCGCCGTTGGCGCCGATGCCGGCGTGCGGGCGGTGCTCGTTCGCGGCGCGGGAGATCATTTTTCCTCGGGCGGCGACTTCGAGATGATCGACCGCATGATCGAGGACGAAGCGACCCTGCTGCGGGTCTGGGGCGAAGCGAGGGACCTCGTCTACAACCTGGTCGACTGCGCCAAGCCGGTCGTGTCCGCGATCCGCGGCACGGCCGTCGGTGCAGGTCTCGCCGTCGCATTGCTCGCAGACGTGTCGGTGGCGGGCCGCAACGCGAAGATCCTGGACGGTCACACGCGCCTCGGCGTGGCGGCCGGCGACCATGCGGTGATCATCTGGCCGCTGCTCTGCGGACTCGCAAAGGCGCGCTATTACCTGTTGACGAACGAGCCGCTGAACGGCGAGGAGGCCGAGCGCATCGGACTCGTCTCGCTCTGCGTCGACGATCATCGGGTGCGCGAGCGGGCGCTCGAAGTCGCGGTCAAGCTCGCGGCCGGAAGCCGGAGCGCCCTCGCCTTTACGAAGCTTGCGCTCAACAACTGGCTGCGGCTCGCGGGCCCGTCCTTCGATGCGTCGCTCGCGCTCGAATTCCTTGGGTTTCGGCTGGGCGACGCTCGCGAGGGTCTCGACGCGGTCCGCAACCGGCGGCCGCCGAGATTCCAGCGCTGACATTGCGGCGCGCGGCCGGCGCCGTTAACATTCCCACGGCCTTGGGGTGGTCTGACGAGACCTGAGACGCCGGTTGCCCATGCGGCTCACCGGCGAACCCGTTGAACCTGATCCGGTTAGGACCGGCGTAGGGAGCAGGCGTGCCGATCGGTTCTCTGACGTTGCTCGCGTGGCTGGCCGGTCCTGCCGCTGCATCCGTGCCGCCGGATCTGCCGGTCCGGCTGGATGAAGTCCTGGTCACGGCGACATTGCGCCCGGTGCCCGCGAGCGGGCGCCCGGGCGGGGTGAGCGTGCTCGCGGGCGATGACGTGCGCGAGGCCGGCGTCGTGCACCTGGAGGAATTGCTGCCCCAGCTGCCCTCGCTGTCCTGGGCCGGCGCCAGTTCCCGCCCGCGCTACTTCCAGCTCCGCGGAATCGGCGAGCTCGAGCAGTACCAGGGCGCGCCGAACCCCTCGATCGGATTCCTGGTCGACGAGATCGATTTCAGCGGCATCGGCATGATCGCGTCGCTGTTCGACGTCGAACAGGTCGAATTGCTGCGCGGACCGCAGGGAACCCGCTACGGCGCGAATGCGCTCGGGGGTCTCATCAAGGTCAAGACGCGCGATCCGGTGCGGCGGCGCGAGCTCGATACCGAGCTGTCGGTCGGTGACGACGGCCTCTGGTCCGCGGGCGCGGCCGCCGGCGGGAGCCTCGGCACCCACGGCGCCGTGGACGGCGCCTGGAGGGCCGTCCTGGAGCGCGCGGTGAGTAACGGTTTTCGCCGCAACCTCTTCCTCGGCCGCGACGACACGAACGGACGCGACGAGACGACGGCTCGGCTGAAGTTCCGTCTTGGGGGACCAACCGGCTGGCGCGCGGATCTCGCGCTCCTGCATGCGGATTTCGACAACGGCTACGACGCCTTTGCGATCGACAACAGCTTCCGTACCCTTTCGGACCGGCCGGGCCGCGATTCGCAGCGATCCGACGGAGCCTCGCTGGACCTGCACGTGCCGGTCACCAGCCAGCGCGAAATGCGATCGATCACCGCCTGGGCGGAGTCCGACATCGTGTCGAGCTTCGACGGCGACTGGGGCAACGAGCGCGACTGGGGCGATGCGGGTCCCTACGATTTCTTTTCGGAAACGCAACGGACGCGCCGCACGCTCTCGGAGGACCTGCGCCTCGCAGGCGAGCAGGGCGGCGCCGTGTCGTGGATCGGCGGCCTCTGGCTCCTGCGCCTCGAGGAAGGCAACCAGGTCGCCGATGACGGCCTGTACCTCACAGATGCCTTCGTACGCAAGCTCGGCAGCGAGTACCGCGCCACCAGCGAGGCGCTGTACGGGCAGGCGAACTGGGCCGTCACGCCGTCGACGACGGTCGCGGCGGGGCTCCGGCTCGAGCAGCGCGATGCCCGCTACGCCGACAGCGACGGCGTCGAGTTCGAGCCGCGCGACCGGATGTGGGGCGGCGAACTCTCCGTGACGCATCGCCTTCTCGAGAACCAGAGCCTGTGGGCGACGCTCGCGCGTGGATACCGCGCGGGCGGGTTCAACATCGGGACCTCGGTGCCCGTCGATCGCCAACAGTTCGGGAGCGAATACCTGTGGTCCGCAGAGGCGGGCTGGAAGGGCGCGAATACCGGCGGAAACCGGCGCGCGGACGCCAACGTCTACTACATGCGTCGCGAGCATCCCCAGGTCTCGACGTCGCTGCAGCTCGATCCTGAGGACCCGCTGACTTTCGTCTTCCTGACCGACAATGCCGATAGCGGCGAGGCCTGGGGACTCGAATCGTCGGCGGCATGGCTCGCCGGCGAACGGCTCGAGCTCGAAGCGACACTTTCCTGGATGGGGTCGCGGTATCACGGCTACCGTTTCGGCGACCGCGACCTCGAAGGCCGCGCCTTCGCCCACGCGCCGGAATGGAAAACGTCGCTCGCGGTCACCTGGCGCCACCCGTCGGGCTGGATGGCACGGGCCGACCTTGCGGGCGAGGCGGGTTTCTATTTCGACACCAGCCATGACCAGCGCGCCGATTCGCGCTTCCTCGCGAATCTGCGCGCGGGCTTCGATGCCGGGCGCTGGTCGGTCGAGGCCTGGGTGCACAACCTGTTCGACGAACGCTACCCCGTCCGCGGCTTCTATTTCGAAAACGAGCCGCCGGATTTCCCGACCCGGCTCTACTTGCGCTGGGGGGACCCGCGCCAGGCGGGCGTGACCGCGCGCTTTTCCTTCTGAGGTGCCGCCATGCATGTTGCCGTCGAATTGAGTCTGTATCCGCTCACGAGCGAGTTCATCCCGCCCATCCTCGATTTCATCGAACGCCTCAAGGCGCATCGAGGCCTCGCGGTCGTGACGAACTCGATGAGCACTCAGGTGAGCGGCGACTACGATGCCGTTTTCGACGCGTTGCGGGCCGAGATCGGGTGGAGCCTCGCGGGCCCGAGCCGGGCCGTCTTCGTCATGAAGGTGCTGGGTGGCGCCAACTGAGTTCGCCGCGGTCGCCTTTGGCGTCGCCTACATCCTGCTGGCAATCCGCGAACACCGCGCCTGCTGGATCGCAGGCGGGATCAGCACGGCGATCTATGCCGTCGTCTTCTTCCGCGCGGGCCTCCCGATGCAGGCGGCGCTCCAGCTGATGTACGTCGCGATGTCGTTCTACGGCTGGTTCGCATGGCGGAACGAACCCGGGAGCACGGCGCCGGTGCATTCGTGGCGCCTGTCGCGCCATCTCATGGCACTGGCCGGTGTCGCGGTCGCGACGGCCGCCAGCGCCCCGCTCGCCGCGCGCTACGCGCTCGCCACGGCACCGGTCGCGGATTCGGTCGGCACCTGGGCGAGTGTCGTGGCGACGTGGTTGCTCGCGCGGCGGATCATCGACACCTGGTACTGGTGGATCGTGATTGATGCGGGTCTGGCCGCCCTGTTTGCCGCGCAGGGGCTCAGGCCGACAGCGGCGCTGTATCTTGCATTTGCGTTGCTCGCGGTCGCCGGCCTCTCGAACTGGCGCAAGAGGAGGGCCGGCACATGAACACCCGGGGCCCCGCCGAGACCGAGGCCGCGGTCGCCGCAGCGGTCAGCGCGCTCGGCCTCCGACGGCCGGAGATCACGGAACTCGCGGGCGGCGTCGTCAACCGAAGCTTCCGAATTCGCGACGGCGACCAGGACTACGTCCTCCGGCTGGCCGGAGACGCGGTGACAGGGCTCGGCGCGAATGCCAGCTCAGAACTCGCGATGAACGCGCTCGCGGCAGGTGCCGGGCTCGCGCCACCGATTGTGCTCGCAGACACGACGCGGGGAATCATCGTCTCCCGGCATGCGGCGGGCAGGACTCCGGGCAGGATGGACACGCGCAACCCGCAATTCCTGCGGCGGCTTGGCGGCTGGATCGAGCGCCTGCACGCCCTGGATCCCCCGTCCGGCCTGCCCGTCATCGACTTCGGCGAGCGTGCCGCGGGTTGCCTGGCACGCGCGATGTCGCGACGGCCGGATCGGGTCCTCCAGCGTCTTGCGGCAGCACTGGAACGGCGGCGCGCGGCGCTGCCACCGCCGGTTCGATTCACCGCCTGCCACCACGACCTGCATCACCGGAATCTCCTGGACGATGGCCGCCGGCTGTTCGCCGTCGACTGGGAATACGCGGGACCCGGCGATCCGGCCGCGGACCTGGCGTCCTGCATTGGCTATCATGATCTCGACGCCACGCAGGTCGACTCGCTGCTCGCCGGCTACGGCCCGGATTCCGGCTCGCTGCGCGAGCGGATCGCGGCGCTCGGCTGGATCTTCGATTGCCTCTGGTTCGGCTGGAACGCGACCGCGCAATTGGCGGGGCTCGAAGTCGATCCGGGCGAGCAGTCGCGGCTCGCGGCCCGGCTCATGGGGTGATCGGTTGCGCGGCGACAGGCGGTTCGCGCAAGATGCCCGACGCCTCACGCCAGGATCAGTCAGGGTTTCCCCAGTGGCCGAGATCACCGTAACCGACCGCGACGGCGGCGTGCATCGCGTGAACGCGCGCGAGGGCGTGAGCCTCATGGAGACTCTGCGCGAGTTCGACTACGGAGTCGCCGCCATCTGCGGCGGCATGTGCTCCTGTGCGACCTGCCACGTGTACGTCGCCGCGCCCTGGCTCGACCGGTTGCCGCCGATGCAGGGCGACGAAAAGGAGATCCTGCAGGAGCTCGAGAGCTACCGGCCCCAGGGTTCCCGGCTTTCCTGCCAGATTCCGTTCGAGCCGGCGCTCGGCGGCATCGAAGTCGAGATCGCGCCCGAGGAGTAGCCGCCGCGCTAGCGCCGCTCGGCCTGTGCGGCGACGGCCCGGGCGGCGGTCTCGATCGCAGCCGCGTCCCCCAGGAACCGGCGCGGCGCCGCGGGGCGCAGGCTTGCGTCCAGTTCGTAGAGGATCGGCACGCCGGTCGGAATGTTGAATTCCACGATCTCGGCGTCGCTCATGCCGTCCAGCATCTTGACGAGCGCGCGCAGGCTGTTGCCATGAGCGACCAGGAGCAGGTCGCCGCCCGCGACGAGCGCAGGGGCCAGCCGCTCCTTCCAGCAGTGCTCGACACGCCTGAGCGTGTCCTTGAGCGACTCGGTCGCCGGCAACAAACCGGCGTCGATGCCGCCATAACGCGCGTCGAAGCGCGGGTGACGCGGGTCGTCGGCATCGAGCGGCGAGGGGGCGACATCGTAACTGCGGCGCCAGATCTTCACCTGCTCCGCGCCGTACTTCGCGGCCGTCTCCGCCTTGTCGAGGCCCTGGAGCGCTCCATAGTGGCGTTCATTCAGGCGCCAGTCGCGCTCGACGGGCATCCACATGCGGTCGATCTCGTCGAGCATGATCCAGAGCGTGCGGATTGCGCGCTTCAGCACGGAAGTCCAGGCCCGGCTGAATTCGAAGCCCTGTTCGCGCAGCAGCCGCCCTGCGGCGCGCGCCTCGTCGCAACCCCGCGCGGTCAGGTCGACGTCAGTCCATCCAGTGAAGAGATTCTCGAGGTTCCAGGCGCTCTGTCCGTGGCGCACGAGCACGAGTTTCCGCGGCACAGCGCGGCCCTCAGCGCTTGAGCAGGCGCTTCACTGCCTGCAACGCGACCGAGAGCGTCGGGAAGTCCGCGGCGCTCGTGGTGCGAATCTCGCGCATCATGCGGTCGAGATTCTCGACAGCGGATCCACCCGACCTGAGCCATGCTGCGACGCGCGCTTCCGCGTCGCCACCGGGTCTATCCGATAGGACCTTGTCGCAGAGCTTGCGCTGGAGCGAATACGCTTCCTCGCGCAATGAGCCACGCGCGACCGCCTGCCAGTGACCCTCGACGGTGAGCCGCTCGATCTGCATGCGCAGCCAGTCGAGGCCGAGTGCCGCACCGAGACCGAAATAAACGCGTGCCGCGTGACCGATCGCCGCCTTTCGCGCATGCGCGGCCTCGACGATGTCGACGCCTGAATTGAGTGCGCCGAGGCTGGCGACACGCCGTGCGACCGACGGCGCGACACCCTCGTGGGAGAATCGCCTGAGCGCCCGATCGTACTGTTCGACCTCGGTGCCGCGGATCAGCTCGGGCAGGTCGCGCATCAGTTCGCGGATGCCGGGCCGCAGGTGTGAAACGGCGCGCTCGATGTCGAGGTCGTCGACCTGGTTCTTCAGCACCCAGTAACTGAGATGGCGCAACAGCCGCGTCGTCTCGTACATCATGTCGTACTGGAGCGCCGTCGGCGCCTTGTCGTCGAGCGCCTCGATGTCCGCCCAGAGTTCCCGCATGCCGGTGATTTCGCGCGCGATCGAATAGGCGCGCGCAATGCTGCCGACGTCTGCGCCCGTGTCTTCCTGCATGCGGATGGCGAACACCGGCCCCATGCGATTTACGAGGCTGTTGGTGATCGCCATCACGATGATTTCGCGGCGCAGCTGATGCCGCAGGATCTCCTTCGGGTAGCGGCGCTGCACCGGTTCCGGGAAATAGCGGGTCAGTTCGGCGCCCAGAAAAGGGTCGCCGGCAATGTCCGAATCGCCGAGCCGGTCCGACAACCAGATCTTCGAGTATGACAGCAGCATCGCGAGCTCCGGGCGCGTGAGTCCGAGGCCCTTGGTGCGACGCTCCACGATCTCGTCGGCCGTCGGCAGTGCCTCCAGAGCGCGATCGAGCGTGCCCGCGCGTTCGAGCGCATGGATCACGTGGCCGAGTTCGGCAATCCGCTCCGCGGCGCGAGCCTGGAAAGTCGAGATCGCGAGGCTCTGCAGGTAATTGTTGCGCAATACGAGACGGCTGACCTCCTCGGTCATGCTGGCCAGGAGGCTGTTCCTTGCCGCGCGTCTCAGCCGGCCCGTCGCCATCAACGGGTTGAACAGGATCTTCAGGTTGACCTCGACGTCGGAGCAGTTGACGCCGGCCGAATTGTCGATGAAGTCCGTATTGATGTGCCCGCCCGCGGCGGCGTATTCGATGCGCCCGCGCTGGGAAAATCCGAGGTTGCCGCCCTCGCCGACCACGCGGCAGCGCAGGTCCGCACCATTGACGCGCACCGCGTCATTGGCCCGGTCGCCGATCTCGGCGTGGGTCTCGTCCTTGGCCTTCACGTAAGTGCCTATCCCGCCGTTCCAGAGCAGATCGACGGGAAGCTTCAGGATCGCGCGGATCACGTCTACCGGCGACGGCGACGGCGCCGCGATGCCGAGCGTCGCCCGTGCCTCCGGCGAAAGCGCAATCGTCTTGTTCAGTCGCGAGTGCACGCCGCCGCCCTTGGACAGCAGACGCTTGTCGTAGTCGTCCCAGCTCGACTGCGGCAGTTCGAACATTCGCCTGCGCTCGGCAAAGCTCCGCGCGCCATCCGGCGACGGGTCGAGGAAGATGTGGCGATGGTCGAAGGCAGCCACCAGCCGGATGTGCGGGGTGAGCAGCATGGCGTTTCCGAAAACGTCGCCCGACATGTCGCCGATGCCGGCGACCGTAAAATGCTGCGACTGGGTGTCCCGGCCGAATTCGCGGAAGTGCCGCCGGACGGATTCCCAGCCGCCACGGGCGGTGATTCCCATCACCTTGTGGTCATAGCCCGCGGATCCGCCTGAGGCGAAGGCGTCGCCGAGCCAGAAGCCGTATTCCTCGGAAATCGCATTGGCCACATCCGAGAACTTTGCCGTCCCCTTGTCCGCGGCGACCACGAGGTAGGCGTCGTTGCCGTCATGCCGGACGACGGCGGCCGGCGGCACGACCCTGCCCGAACGGACGTTGTCGGTGACGTCGAGCAGCGCGCGGATGAACCAGCGGTAGCAATCGGTGCCTTCCGCCTGCGCCTGGTCGCGGCCGGCAGGCAGCCGCCGCGGGACGAACCCGCCCTTGGCGCCGACCGGCACGATGACCGTGTTCTTCACGTTCTGCGCCTTCATCAGGCCGAGGATCTCGGTACGGAAATCCTCGCGGCGGTCCGACCAGCGCAGGCCGCCGCGCGCAACCCAGCCCATGCGCAGGTGCACGCCCTCGACACGCGGCGAATGCATGAAGATCTCGAACATCGGCCTCGGCAGCGGGACTTCCGCGAGCCGACGCGGGTCGATCTTGATCGCGAGGTAAGGACGGTGCGCCCCGTTCGCGTCCGTCTGGAAGTAGTTCGTGCGCAGCGTCGCGTCGATCGCGGAGAGGAATGCGCGCAGGATCCGGTCGTCGTCGATCCGGGTGACCTTCGCGAGCAGGCGATCCAGCGCCCGGCGCTGCGCCGCCTCCGCGCGCCGGCGCTCGGTGGCCTGCAGGCCCGGGTCGAAGCGCGCGAGGAAGAGCCGCAGCAGGTGTCCCGCGGCGGCGGCGTTGCTCGCAAGCGCCTCCTCGATGTACGCCTGCGAAAGCGGCATCCCGAGCTGGCCGAACCATCGCGCATAGGTGCGGAGCACGACCGCCTCGCGCCAGTCCAGGTCGGCCGCAAGCACCAGCCGGTTGAATCCGTCGTTGTCCGCGTGGCCGGTCCAGACCTTTGCAAACGTGGTCTTGAGGCGCGGTCCGTCGCTGTCGAGATCGATGCGGACACCCCGTGGATGCTCGAGCTCGAAGTCCTGGATCCACACGCCCCCGGCGACGCTCCCGAGCTCGTAGGGGCGTTCGCTGATCAGCGTGAGCCCGAGATTCTCGATCGTCGGCAGGACGTCCGAGATCGGAATCGGGCGGCTGGTGCGAAGCAGCTTGAACTGGACCTTGTGGGGCGGCTGGTCATTGCGGCGATACAGGCTCATGTGCAGCCCGGCGGGCTCGGCAAGCAGACGTTCGAGCGACGCGATGTCGTCCACCGCGACCTCGAGTGACGTGTCATCCTGATAGGCGGCCGGGAAGGCTTCGCCCCAGGCTCGATAGCGCCGCAGCGCCTCGGCCTCGCCATGGGCGTCGAGCAGCGAGTCCTTCAGCCTGTCCTGCCAGGTCCGCACCGTCTCCGTGATCTGCTGCTCGAGCTCGATCGCGTCGACGCCCGCATTGGATTCGGTCGGCGTGCGCACCAGCATGTGCAGCCGCGCGAGCACGGACTCGGACAGCGTGACCTGGGACTCGATCGTGGTACCGCCGAAGGCATTCAGCGCGAGACGCTCGATGCGCTCGCGCGCCTGGGTGTTGTAGCGGTCGCGCGGCACGTAGACGAGGCAGGAGTAGAAGCGGCGGAAAATGTCGCGGCGAACGAACAGGCGCACTTGTGCGCGTTCGTATAGGTTGACGATGCCGCGCACGATCCGGACCAGGTCGGGGATGGTCGCCTGGAACAGCTCGTCGCGCGGAAAGGTTTCGAGGGCGTGGACGAGCGCCTTGTTGTCATGGCTCGAAGCTTTCAACCCGAAATGGTCGATGACGCGCTGGATCTTGTGGCGGAGCACGGGAATTTCCCACGGGCTCCGGCTGTAGGCCGACGACGTCCACAGGCCGATGAAGCGCTGCTCGCCCGTGACCCTGCCGGCCGCGTCGAATGTCTTTACCCCGACGTAGTCGAGGTAAGTCGATCGATGGACGGTGGCGACGGTGTTCGCCTTGGTGATGATGAGCGGCTCGGCCGCGCGCGCAAATTCGCGCACGCCGCCGGTCAGCGTGACCGTCTTCGGCCTGCGCCGCGCGGCGCGGCGCATGATGCCGAGGCCCGAGCGCGGATCGGGGACCAGCAGGTCCCGCCGGGCCCCGCGGCGCAGCCGGTACTCGCGGTAGCCGAGGAAGGTGAAGTGGTTGTCTTCCATCCACTCCAGCAGGGCCTGCGCCTCGCGCACCTCGCTCTTGTGGCCGCGCACCCGGGCGGTTCCCAGCTCGGCCGCCACCTCGAGTGCCTTCTCACGCATGCGGCGCCAGTCGCCGGTTGCCGCCCGAATGTCGTCGAGCACGCCACGGATGCCCCGTTCGATGGACGCCAGGCGCCGCGGGTCCGGCTCACGGTCGATTTCGATCAGCTGCCAGGACTCCTGCTTCGCTCCGGCCGGCGGGTCGTCGAGATAAAGGCCCTTCAGCCGGCCGTGGCCGTCGCGCACCACCGAGAACACGGGATGCGAAAGCAGGTGGACCGCAAGCCCGTTGTGCGTGCAGACCATGCCGAGCGAGTCGACCAGGAAAGGCATGTCGTCGGTCACAACCATGATGACCGTGTGCGAGGACGCGAAGCCGTCCCGCGCGGGATCCGGATTGAACACGCGCACGAGCGAGCGCCCGGGACGCCGGGCCCGACCGAGACCGAGCTCGGCCAGCGCCGCGCCCGCGAGATCGTCCGGCGCGCGCTGCACGAGGTCGAGTTCGGAGACACCGTGAAAAAAGCAACGCACGAAGCGATCTGGCGCGACCGGGAGGCGCCGCCGGCCCTTACGGCTCGCGCTGGCTGCAATGCGGTCGATGATGACCTGACGTGCGGCGGGAATTCTGCCTAGCATGCGGGATTCAACCGGCCTGGGCGGTGGCGTGGCGGCGCGAATTATACACGCGCGTCGCCGGCCGGTCCGAGCTTCCCGGAGCGCCGGAGCAGGCGCAACAGCAGCGCTTCGAACTGTGCCTGTTCGTCCGGCGACAGTTCCGCGAGCAGCCGACGTTCGTAGGCGAGGGCGAGCGGCACGATACGCCGGTAGACCGACCATCCGCGCGCCGTGAGGCTGAGCTCCGAGCGCCGCCGGTCGCGCGTTGCCGTCGCGCGCCGGACCCGTCGATCGCGGGCGAGCCCGGCGACCGCGCGGCTCACGGCGACCTTGTCCATGGCGGTGCGCTCGGCGACGTCGGCCGCCGACATCCCGGGCGTCCGAGCCAGGACGGCGATCACGCGCCACTGGGGGATGGTCATCCCGAATCGACCGGCGTAGGCGCCCGCCAGCGACGACGAGACGGTGTTCGCCAGCACGGAAAGGCGGTAGGGTAGGAAGCGGTCCAGGGACAGTCCCGGGGCGTTCGCTGGCGCAGGCATTGCTGGATTATAGTTGCAACTGCAACTAATGCGGGAGCGCATGATGGACGGGCAGCCCGACAACCCGATGGGGACGGATGGCTTCGAGTTCGTCGAATACACCGCGCCCGACCCGGGCCTGCTGCGGAACCTGTTCTCCCGGATGGGATTCCCCGTCGTCGCGCGCCACCGCAGCAAGGACGTGACGCTGCACCGGCAGGGCGACATCAACTTCGTCATCAACGCCGAGCCGGACGGTTTCGGGCAGCGTTTCGCACGCGAGCACGGGCCCTCGGCCTGCGCGATGGCGTTTCGCGTGCGGGACGCGGCCGCCGCATTCCGGCGCGCGGTCGACCTCGGTGCCCGGCCGGCCGAGACCCGCGTCGGGCCGATGGAGCTCAGGATCCCGGCCATCGAGGGCATCGGGGGCAGCCACATCTACCTCGTGGACCGCTATGGCGACCGCACGATCTACGACGTGGATTTCGTGCCCGTCGCCGACGCGGCGCCGGTGAGCGGGGCGGGGCTCACCCTGATTGATCACCTGACCCACAACGTGAGCCGCGGCAACATGGACAAGTGGGCGGGCTTCTACGAGCGCCTGTTCAATTTCCGCGAGATCCGCTACTTCGACATCGAGGGCAGGAAGACGGGTCTGTTCAGCCGCGCCATGACCAGCCCCTGCGGCAAGATCCGAATTCCGATCAACGAGAGCCAGGACGACAAGAGCCAGATCGAGGAGTACATCCGCGAATACCACGGGGAGGGCATCCAGCATATTGCGCTCTTCACGGACGACATCTATGCAAGTGTCGACGCGCTGCGCGCGAATGGCGTCGAGTTCCAGGACACCCCGGACACCTACTATGAGGGCGTCACCGCGCGCGTGGCCGGCCACCGCGAGTCGCTGGCACGGATGCAGGAACGGCGCATCCTGATCGACGGCAGCGCGAAGGACGGCATCCTGCTGCAGATCTTCACGAAAAACGTCATCGGCCCGATCTTCTTCGAGATCATCCAGCGCAAGGGCAATGAGGGCTTCGGCGAGGGCAACTTCCGCGCACTGTTCGAGTCGATCGAGCTCGACCAGGAGCGGCGCGGCGTGATCTGAGG